>JAXMDG010000004.1:0-352127 GCA_046348955.1 Amaricoccus sp. | reverse complement strand
GCGCCGTTCTCGGTCGACGCGAACCTGCTGCACACCTCCTCCGAGGGCAAGGTGCTCGAGGATCCGGCCGAGGAGGCGCCCGACTACGTCTATCAGCGCACCGTCAGCCCGGAGGCCGCGCCCAACACGCCGGAATATGTCGAGATCGGCTTCCAGGGCGGCGACGCCTGCGCCATCGACGGCGAGGCCCTGAGCCCGGCCGAGCTCCTGACCCGGCTCAACGTGCTCGGCGGCCGCCACGGCATCGGCCGGCTCGACCTCGTCGAGGGCCGCTTCGTCGGCATGAAGTCGCGCGGCATCTACGAGACCCCCGGCGGCACCATCCTGCTCGCGGCGCATCGCGGCATCGAATCGATCACCCTCGACCGCGGGGCGGCGCATCTCAAGGACGAGCTGATGCCCCGCTATGCCGAGCTCATCTATAACGGCTTCTGGTTCTCGCCCGAGCGCGAGATGCTCCAGGCCCTGATCGACCGCAGCCAGACCCATGTCACCGGCACCGTCCGCGTCAAGCTCTACAAGGGCCTCGCCAGCGTCGTCGGCCGCTCCTCCCCGCTCTCGCTCTATTCCGAGAGCCACGTGACCTTCGAGGACGATGCCGGCGCCTACGACCAGAAGGACGCGGCCGGCTTCATCAAGATCAACGCGCTGCGCCTGCGCCTGCTTGGCATGCGCGACCGCCGCCGGTGAAGGTCGCCGTCTTCTCCGCCCGCGCCTATGACCGGGCCGCGCTCGACGCCGCCAACGCGGCCGCCGGCGGCCCCTGCGCCTTGCACTATTACGAAACCCGCCTCGGCGCCGACACCGTGGCGCTGGCGCAAGGCGCGCCCGCCGTCTGCGCCTTCGTCAACGACCAGCTCGACGCCGCGACCGTCGCCGCCCTCGCCGCCCAGGGCACCCGCCTCGTCGCGCTGCGCTGCGCCGGCTTCAACCAGGTCGACCTCGCCGCCTGCGCCGCGCACGGCCTCACCGTCGCCCGCGTCCCCGCCTATTCCCCCGAAGCCGTCGCCGAACACGCGCTCGCGCTGATCCTCACCCTCAACCGCAAGATCCACCGCGCCCATGCCCGCGTCCGCGAGGGCAATTTCGAACTCGAAGGCCTGCTCGGCTTCGACCTGCACCGCCGCACCGCCGGCGTGATCGGCACCGGCGCCATCGGACTCGCCGCCGCGCGCATCCTCCAGGGCTTCGGCTGCCGCCTGCTCGGCGCCGACCCCTATCCCTCGCCCGCCTTCCCCGGCACCTACGTCCCCCTCGCCACCCTGCTCGCCGAGGCGGACATCGTCACGCTCCACTGCCCGCTCACCCCCGAGACCCGCCACCTGATCGACGCCGCCGCCATCGCCGCGATGAAGCCCGGCGTCATGCTGATCAATACGAGCCGCGGCGCGCTCGTCGATACCGCCGCCGCGATCGAAGGGCTGAAATCCGGCCGCATCGGCGCCCTCGGCCTCGATGTCTACGAGGAGGAGCAGGACCTCTTCTTCCGCGACCTCTCGAACGAAGTGATCCAGGACGATGTCTTCGCCCGCCTGCTCACCTTCAACAATGTGGTGATCACCGGCCATCAGGGCTTCTTCACCGCCGACGCACTCGCCGAGATCGCCGCCACCACGCTCGCGAACATCCAAGGCTTCGCCCGCGACGGCAAGCCCCTGCACCCCGTCCCCCTCTGAAGCAAACTCCGCCGCCCTGAAGGGCCTGTTCGCTGGTGAACCCGAGCCCCTTCCTTCGCGCGCGCCAGCGTGCGGCCCGAGGGGGCTCGATGCCCCCTCGGGCCGGCCCCGGCGGAAGGGCTCAGAGAAACACGTAGGCGTTGCGCAGGATGATGGTCTGCAAGGCGTAGATCGCGACGATCACCACCAGCGGCGACAGGTCGAGCCCGCCCATGTCGGGCAGAACCCGGCGGATCGGGCCATAGATCGGCTCGAGGATCCGGTTCAGCCCGTCCCAGATCGAGCCGACCAGCGGCTGGTGCCGGTTCAGCACGTTGAAATTGATGAGCCAGCTCATGATCACATGCGCGATCACGATCCACCACAGGATCTTCAGCACATAGATCAGGACCAACAGCAGGGAACCCATGGGCCGCGCCTCTCGCCATATCGGATCGCGGACAGGTAATCCGCCGCCCCGCCCGCCGCAAGCCTTTCGCGCCTTGCGCCGCAACAGGATCCGCGCGACACCGGGGAGCCGCCGGCCGGTTCCAGAAAGCGACCCGATGTATCCCTTCCTTCGCCTCGGCCTCGAAATCCTGCTCAATGCCCGGGCGGAGCCGCTGCCGATCGACGGCGTGCATGTCAGCCACCATACCTGCCTGCCCTTCGATATCGACCCCTGGCGCGAGCTCAATAACGGCCGCACCCTCACGCTCTACGATCTCGGGCGCATCCCGCTCACCACCCGCACCGGCCTGCGCCGCACCATCCGCGCCCAGGGCTGGGGGCTCGCGGTCGCCGGCGTCGCCATGCGCTACCGGCGGCGGGTGCGGGTCTTCCACCGCGTCGAGATGCGCTCGGCCAGCATCGGCCATGACGGACGGTTCCTCTACATGCACCAGGCCATGTTTCGCGCCGGCGAGGCGCTCTCGAACGGCGTCTACCGCATCGCCGTCACCAGCCCCGAAGGCATCGTGCCGACCGACCGGGTCGTCGCGGCCTGGGGCCATCCCGACTGGCGCCCGCCCCTGCCCGACTGGGTCGCCGCCTGGAACGCCGCCGAGGCGCTGCGCCCCTGGCCCCCGGTCTTCGCATGACCGCCGCCAGCCCCGTGCCCGCGCCCGACCCTGCCCGCGGCCCCGCGCCCGAACCCACGATCGACCGGCGCGGCACCGTCGCCTGGATGCTGTTCGACTGGGCGAACCAGCCGTTCCAGACCCTGATCACCACCTTCATCTTCGCGCCCTATTTCGCCGCCCAGGTCGTCGGCGACCCGGTGGCGGGCCAGGCCGCCTGGGGCAGCATCAACGCGCTCGCCGGCGCGATCATCATGATCCTGTCGCCGATCCTCGGCGCGGTCGCCGACCGGACCGGGGCGCGCAAGCCCTGGATCGCCTGGTTCTCGCTGCCCTATCTCGTCGGCTGCGCCGGCCTCTGGCTCGCCGCGCCCGGGATCTCGCCGCTCTGGCCGGTGCTGGTCGCCTATGCGCTCGGCTTCCTCGGCTCGGAATTCACCACGCTCTTCACCAACGCCATGCTCCCCGATCTCGGTCCCCGGCGCGAGATCGGCCGGATCTCGGGCTCGGGCTGGGCGCTCGGCTATGTGGGCGGCCTCGTCTCGCTCACCCTGGTCCTGACGCTGCTCGCCCCCGCCCCGGGCAGCCCGCATACCATGCTCGGGATCGCGCCGATCCTCGGCCTCGATCCGAGCCTCGGCGAACCCGCCCGGGCGACCGGCCCGCTCAGCGCCATCTGGTACGCGCTCTTCGTCCTGCCGCTCTTCCTCTTCACCCGCGATGCCCCGCGCCGCGTCGCGCCCGCCGGGGCCATCCGCGCCGGCCTCGCCGATCTCTGGGCGACGATCCGCGGGCTCCGCCACCAGCGAAGCCTCGCCGCCTTCCTCGCCGGCTCGATGATCTATCGCGACGCGCTGGCCGCGCTCTTCACCTTCGGCGGGATCTATGCGGCCGGCGTGCTCGGCTGGGGCCTGTTCCAGCTCGGGATCTTCGGCATCTCCTCCGCCGCCACCGGCGCGCTCGGCGCCTGGCTCGGCGGACGCGCCGACCGCGCCTTCGGGCCTCGCCCGGTCATCGTCGCGGCGATCTGGCTGCTGATCCTCGTCTGTGCCCTCGTGCTCGCCACCGCGCGCGACGCGGTCCTGTTCCTGCCGGTCCCGCCCGGCTCGCGCCTGCCCGACCTCGTCTTCTTCGTGGCGGGCGGCCTGCTCGGCGCGGCGGGCGGCACGCTCCAGGCCGCGTCCCGCACCCTGCTCGTCCACCAGGCCGACGGACGGGTGGCACCCGCCCAGGCCTTCGGCCTCTACGCGCTCTCGGGCCGCGCCACCGCCTTCATCGGCCCGGCTCTCGTCGCGGCCGTCACAACCGCGACGGGATCCCAGCGCCTGGGCGTTTCGCCGGTCATCCTGCTCTTTTTGATTGGACTTCTGCTTCTCGGATGGGTGAAATCCGAACCGGCCCCCCTCGCGGATCCGGATGTATGATCGCTCGCCTCGCGCCTCCCCTCACCCTCCTCGCCCTTCTCGCCCTTCTCGTCCCCGATACCGCCGGCGCGGAGACCGCCCAGCAGCTCTTCGCGGCGCGCCAGACCCCGACCGACGGCCCGACCCAATCGATCGGCCAGAACGGCAAGGGCTGCATCTCCGGGGCGCAGCAGCTGCCGGAATCCGGTCCGACCTGGCAGGCCATGCGCCTGTCGCGCAACCATGACTGGGGCAACCCGATCACCCTCGATTTCGTCGAACGGCTCAGCCGCGCCGCCACCACGATCGGCTGGAAAGGGCTCTATATCGGCGATATCGGCCAGGCCCGCGGCGGCCCTGCCACCGGCCATGCCTCGCACCAGACCGGGCTCGACGTCGATATCTGGCTGCTGCCGCCCACCAGCCTCTCCCTGACCGCGGCCCAGCGGGAAACGCTGTCGGCCAACAATGTGCGCTCCGCGGATCAGCGGCATGTCAATGCCAACTGGACCCCGCAGCACGAGGCGCTGCTGCGCGCCGCGGCCCTCGATCCGGCCGTCGACCGCATCTTCATCACCGCGCCCGCCAAGCTCGCGATGTGCGCCGACGCGGCCCCCGGCGATCGCGACTGGCTGCGCAAGATCCGGCCCTGGTGGGGCCATAACGACCATTTCCATGTAAGGCTCAACTGCCCGCCCGGTGCCGCCTCCTGCATCGAGACCAAGCCCCTGCCTCCCGGCGACGGCTGTCAGGATGCGGTCTGGTGGGTCACCGAGGCGCTGAAGCCCCCGCCCCCCGGCACGCCCAAGCCGAAGCCCGCCCCGCCCCTGCAGCTCGCCGACCTGCCCACGCAATGCGCCGCGGTGCTGACCGCGCAATGAGCCGTCCCGCGCCCGCCAGGAAGCGGTTCATCAAGCTTGCGATCCGGTTAACGGCCGGAGTCGTTGTTGTTTTGAATCAGCCACTTAAGCGGAGTCGCACGCGTGCGACTCCGCTCCGTCGCACACCCGTCGCAACGCTGCTGCTGGCCCTGCTCGCCCTTCCCGCCTGGGCCGCCCCCCGCCTCACCCTCGATGCGAGCCTGGTCTGGACCGACCCCGACCCCCGCTTCGGCGGCCTGTCCGGCCTCGCCGTGACCGATACCGGCCGGCACCTGCTCGCGATCGGCGACCGGGGCATCTGGGTCACCGCCGAGCTCGAACGTGACTGGAAGGGCCGCCTGACCGGCATCACCCGCACCGGCCTCGGCCCCTTGCACGGGGTCAAGGGCGAGGCGCTCGACGGCCAGACCGCCGATGCCGAGGGCCTCGCCCTCGACCCGCAGGGCCGCGCCTATATCTCCTTCGAGCGCATGCAGCGGGTCCGCCGCTACGCCCCGATCGACGGACCCGCGACCTCCCTGCCCGGCAACCCAGCCTTCCGGAAGCTGGGCGAGAATACCGGCCTCGAAGCCCTCGCCCTCGATGCCGACGGCACCCTCCACGCCATCCCCGAGCGCCGCCCCGATCCCGGCCCCTGGATCCCGGTCTACCGCCTGCGCGACGGCAAATGGATCGCGCCCCTGCGTCTGCCCTATGGCGGCGACGAGTTCCTCGAATCCGACGCCACCTTCGGCCCCGATGGCCGGCTCTACCTGCTCGAGCGCAAGTTCCGCTGGCTCGGCGGCTTCGCCACCCGGATCCGCAGCTTCGGCCGCACCGAGCAGGGCTTCGATGCCGGCGAGACCCTGCTCGTCAGCCGTTTCGGCGAGCTCGACAATATGGAAGGCATCTCGGCCTGGCGCGACCCCGAGGGCCGGATCCGCCTGACCCTGATCTCCGACGACAATTTCTTCCCGCTCCAGCGGACCCAGCTCAACGAGTATATCCTGACCGACGACGCCGCCTCGGGGTGACAGGCACGACGGCGGGCACGAAAAAGCCCCGCCGAAGCGGGGCCCCTGGCAGCGTCGGACTGGATCGCCCGCAGCCTACTTGATCTTGCCTTCCTTGTACTCGACATGCTTGCGGACGACGGGGTCGTATTTCCGCACGCTCATCTTCTCGGTCATGGTCCGGGCGTTCTTCTTGGTGACGTAGAAATGCCCGGTATCGGCCGTCGAGTTCAGCCGGATCTTGATGGTGGTTGGCTTGGCCATTGCGATATCCCTTCCCGCGGCTTTCCCGCGCCGTCCGTCCTGCGGACCACGCTCTGGGCCCGAAAATTCAGAGCGCCGACATGCCGCCTTTGCCCCGCCCTGTCAAGATCTCAGCAGATGGATTTGCGAGCCGCCGCCCGAATGCTCGAAGAACGGCACCGGCCGCGGCCCGTCCGGCTCGGCCGCCATCGCCTCGAGCTCGGCCAGCACGATCTCGGTGATGAAGGGCAGCGGCAGGGCCCGGGCAGCCGCCAGCTCGACCCATCGCAGATAGCTCAACTCTCCCGACGCGCCCGAAAAGTCGTCCGGGTCCCCCGCGAGCGCCCCGGCATCGGCCAGAAAGAACCGCGCATCGAACCGCCGCGGCCGGCCGGGCGGAGTGACCGCCCGAAAGAACAGCCGCAACGCGCCCGGATCCGGCGCCAGCCCCGCCCGATGAAAGCCGAGCCAGTCGGCGAGCCCGGCAAGACCCGCGGCCACAGCAGGATCGGGCCGCCCGAGCAGCAATCCCGTCTCCTCCCAGAGCTCACGCAGCGCCGCGAGCGGCAGTCCCCGCGCCACCTCGACCGCGCAGCGATCGCCAAGCGCCGGTTCGGGCTCCGCCAGAGCCAGCCGCGCGGCCAGCGACACGTCCCCGGGATCGAGCGCGCCGCCCGGAAACACGAACTTGTCCGGCATGAACGCCGCCCCAGCGCCCCGCTGGCCCATCAGAACCCGCGGCACGCCGCCATCGCGGCGCAGGAGGATGATGGTCGCGGCATCGCGGATCGGAACGGTGTCCGCCATCGGCGCCGATCTATCTGACCGCGAGATCCGGGCCGGTCCCGAAACCGTGCATCCGCTTGGCCCACTGAATGCCGATGAACATGCCCTTGATCCGCGGCAGCAGGAAAAGCGCCAATGCGACGAAGACCACGGAGAAGCCGAGCGCCATCACCCATCCCGCGGGTCGCCAGGTGATGAAGACGATCAGCATCAGCGGCGCCATGATATGGCCGGCGATCAGGATCGTCGCCCAGGCCGGCCCGTCGTCGGCGCGCTGGTGGCTGAGATCCGTTCCACAAGACGCGCACGACGGCTTCACCGCCAGATAGCCGTCGAACAGACCCGCCTCGCCGCAGGCCGGGCACTTCCGCGACCATCCCCGCAATAGGGAGGTGCGCAGGTCGCGCTCGCCCTCGCCGTCCGACGCCTGATGATTCTGGTCCATGCGACCTTATAGGCGTACCGCCCGGCGATCGCCAGTGACCGCTCCGCGATCGCAACTTGGTGAGGTCGCGACGGAATCGCGCGGCCGGGCCGTTGGTCCGGTCAGAACGCCACAAGGAGCCAGTCATGATCCGTCTGAAACCGCTGACCACCGCCGCTCTGCTCGCCGGCCTCCTCGCCTCCGGCGCCGCGATCGCCCAGGACGCTCCGCCGCCGCCCGCGCCGCCGCAGGATGATGCCGGCGGCCCGCCGCCCGATCGGCCGGGTCCAGGCATGATGATGATGATGCGCGGACCGGGACCCGTGCTCGACTTCGTCGCGATCGACACTGACGGAAACGGGATCCTTACCCGCGAAGAACTGACCGCCCGCGCCACGGCCCGCCTGGCCACGGCCGACAGCAACCACGACGGGGCTCTGCAACGCGACGAGCTCATCGCCGCGATGCCCGCGCCGCGCAACCTGATGATGGTTTTCGCCCCCGATCCCGCCGCCGAGCATGCGGACCGGCTGCTCGACTGGATGGGTTCGACCAACGGCCAGATCGAGATCGCTGCACTCGCCGACCGGCAGGTCAACGGCATCCTCGCCTGGATCGACACCAACCATGATGGCGCGATCAGCAAGGCCGAGGCCGACGCAGCGGCCGACCACGGCCCGCGCCAGAGGCCGGGCCGGCATGGCCCCGGGGGGCATGACCATGACGACAACGGCGACGGCCCGCGGCGCTGGGGCAACTGACCCGCTCCGGCCGCCGCTCCGGATTTTACCCGGGACGGCGGCCGGCCATGCGGCCATGATCGCGCGGATGGGACCGGCACAAGACGACCAGGCACCGGATGCCGCCCTGCTCGCCCGCTATGCGGCCGGCGAGCAGGCCGCGGCCCGCATTCTCACGCTGCGTCACACGCCGCGCGTTCTGGCCCTGGCGCGCCGCATGCTGAGCGACGGCACCGAAGCCGAGGACGTGGCGCAGGAGACCATGCTGCGGCTCTGGCATATCGCGCCGGACTGGCGCGAGGGCGAGGCCGCGCTCGGTACTTGGCTCTATCGCGTGGCGAGCAATCTCTGCATCGACCGGCTGCGGCGCCGGCGCGAGCGCAGCCTCGACGAGGCGCCCGAGACGGCAGATACGAGCCCCGCCCCGGCGAGCCTCCTGGCGGCGCGCGATCGGGCAGCCGCGCTCGGCGTCGCGCTGGCGCGGCTGCCCGAGCGACAGCGGCTCGCCGTGGTGCTGCGCCATCTCGAGGAGCGTTCGAACCCAGAGATCGCCGCCATCCTCGAAACCAGCGTCGAAGCGGTCGAGAGCCTGCTCGCCCGCGGCCGGCGCGAGCTCGCGGCCGAGCTTGTCCCGCGCCGCGCCGAGCTTGGATTTGCCGATGACTAGCGTGAGGCCCCCATGTCAGAGGAGGCGGAGATGACCGACAGGGACGAAGACCAGCTCGAAGCCTTCTTTGCCGCGGCGCGCGCCGAGACGGTCCCACCGCGCAGCACGCTCTATGGCGCGATCCTGGCCGATGCCGCCGCTGCCTCGGCGGGGCGCGCGGCCCTGGCCGCCATCCCGCCCCGCCGGCGCCTGCCTTGGGCGGCCGCATCCGCCCTCGCGGCCTGCGCTGCGCTCGGATTCTGGGTGGGGCTGGTCGGCACCGGCGACTATGGCACGGCGAGCTTGCGAAGCGCTGCCGCCTTCAGCGACGACGGCCCCGATCCGGTCGACGCGTTCTTCGATCTCGCCTCGGTGGAGGGCTGACCAATGGTGGAACCCCGGACATCCCCGCAGACCCGGATGAAATGGGCGCTGATCGGCTCGCTCGGGCTCAATCTCGCGCTCGCCGGCCTGATCCTCGGCGCCATCGTCAAAGGCCCGCCGCCGCCGCCGCCGCCTCCCGGGGGCCTCTGGTTCTACGGGCGGAGCCTGCCGGAACCCTATCGCGGTGATCTCGGCCGTGCTCTGCGCGACAATCGTGGCGACTGGGCTGGCCCGCGTGAGGCTCTCGGCGACCAGCGCGCGGCCTTCGCCGCCGCGCTCACCGCCGAGCCCTATGATCCAGCGGCCCTCGCCGCGATCCTCGCCCGCCAGCCGGCGCTCTTCGATGAGCTCACCGCGCGCGGAACGAGCCTGCTGCTCGACCAGATCGCCCGCATGAGCCCGGCCGAGCGCGCCGGCTATGCCCAAGCCCTGCTCAGCCGCCGCGAGCCACCCGGCCACGGTAGGCATTGAGACGCCGACGCGATCTGTCGGTCGCGCCGGCGCCCCAGCCTCAGAACGAACCCTGGTCCGGAGCCGGCTCGACCTGCTCCGCCGGCTGCGGCTCGGCCGGCGCCGCCTCGGGCTCAACCTTCGCCTTGCGCCGCACCCGCGGACGTTTGGCCGGCGTGGCCGGGACCTCCGGGCTCGCCTCGACCGTCACGGCTGGCTGTTCATCGGCAGCCGCCGACGGCTCGGCGGCGAGCGGCGCGGAATCCACCGGCACGACCTCAGGCGAGGGCGCGAGATAGGGCTCCTCCACCGCCGACTGAAAGGCGGCCGGTGCAGGCTGCTCGACGATCCGCTCGATCGAGCGGCTGTTCTCCGGTGTCTCGATCGGCCCGCCGAAATAGTCCGAATCCTCGGGCTCGATCGTGGTCAGGCCCGACCCCACCGCCGGCTGCATCACCGGGGCCGCCGGCCGCGCCGGCGCCTCCTCGGCGCGCATCGGCTGCGGCTGGTCGTCACGATCCGGGCTGAAGCGCTGCTCGTTCTGGCTGCGCTGCGCTTCGCCAAGCAAGCGGCTGTAATGCTCCGAATGCTGCAGATAGTTCTCCGCCGCCACCCGATCCCCGGCGACCTGAGCGTCGCGCGCCAGCGCCTGGTACTTGTCGATGATCTGCTGCGGCGTTCCGCGCACCTTGCCGTCAGGGCCCGCGCTCTCGAACACGCGGTTGACGATATTGCCCATGCTGCGGCGCGGATTGTTGTTCAGGTTGTTGCCGCCATTGCTGTGGCCGTTGTTGCCAGGCTTGTTCCTGGACCGTGACTTGTTCGATGGTCTCATGCTCTGGAGTTTCCGCCATATCTGGCTTTGTGGGAACCGCAGATGCGCCGGCCCTGGCGCCCTGCCTACCCCGATGCATCGGTGCATTGTTCTATCCCGGGCGCGCCGCCTCGGGCACAAATTCCAGCGCAACCGACGGGATTGGCCTCAATCTATACGCGCGGTTCCGCGGATGACAAGCGGAAATGCCCTCACGCAACCGCAAGGACCCGCTCGCGCCCGTCGAAATCGGCGTGAAACGCGATCCGCTCGAAGCCTCGCGCCCGGAACAGGGCGGCCGCGTCGGCGCCCTGGCCGGCGCCGAACTCGAACAAGGCGCGTCCGCCCGGCGCAAGCAACCGCCCCAGATCCGCGGCGATCCGGGCATAGGCCTCAAGCCCCGTCGGGCCCGCGGTCAGGGCCTCGCGCGGTTCCCAGTCGCGCACGTCACGGGAAAGCGTCTCGACCTCGGCGGCGGGAATATAGGGCGGATTGGACAGGACGAGGTCGAAGCCCCCCTCGATCCCGGCGCCCCAATCGGCGCGGCGGAACGCCGCCCGGTCCGCCACTCCATGCCGCACGGCATTGCGCGTCGCGACGGCAAGCGCTGGCTCGCTGAGATCGGTCCCGAGCCCCTGCGCCCTGGGCCATTCCGCGAGCAGGCTCACCAGGATCGCGCCGCTGCCGGTCCCGAGATCGAGAATCCGCGCGGGCGCCGGCCCGTCGAGGGCGCGCGCGACCAGGATCTCGGTCTCGGGCCTCGGATCGAGCACATCGCCGGTCACGACGAAATGCCGCCCCCAGAAAGCCCGCTCGCCGACGATCTGCGCCACCGGGCGCGCGCGGCTGCGCTCGACGAGCATCGCCTCGAACCGCAGCGCCTGCTCCGCGCCGATCGGCTCGCCGGCCATCACCGTCACCCGCATCGCCGGCACGCCGAGCGCCGCAGCCATCAGCGCCCGGCTGTCCCGCGCCGGATCGGCGATGCCCGCCGCCGCCAGCTGACGCGTCCCGGCGGCCAGCGCGCCGCCGACCGTCACGGTTCGAGCTCCGCCAGCCGATCGGCCTGGTCCGCCGCGATCAAGGCGGCGATCACCTCGTCGAGATCGCCCTGCATCACCTGGTCGAGCTTGTAGAGCGTCAGTCCGATCCGATGATCGGTCAGCCGCCCTTGCGGGAAATTGTAGGTCCGGATCCGCTCCGACCGGTCGCCCGATCCGACCTGACCCTTTCGGCTCGCGGCCCGCGCATCCGCCAGCTTCTGCCGCTCCAGGTCGTAGAGCCGCGCGCGGAGCACCTGCATCGCGCGCGCGCGGTTCTGGTGCTGCGACTTCTCCGAGCTCGTCACCACGATCCCGGTCGGCAGATGAGTGATCCGCACCGCCGAGTCCGTCGTGTTCACATGCTGTCCCCCGGCGCCCGAGGACCGCATCGTGTCGATCCTGATATCGCCGGCCGGAATGTCGATCTCGACCTCCTCGGCCTCGGGCAGCACCGCGACCGTGGCGGCCGAGGTATGGATCCGCCCGCCCGACTCGGTCACCGGCACCCGCTGGACCCGATGCACGCCTGATTCGAACTTCAGCTGCGAGAACACGCCCGCGCCGCTTACCTCGGCGACCAGTTCCTTGAGTCCGCCGAGCTCGGTCGGCGTCTCCTCGACCAGCTCCCAGCGCCAGCCGCGCGCCTCGGCCAGCCGCTGATACATCCGCGCCAGGTCGGCGGCGAACAGGGCCGCCTCATCGCCTCCGGTCCCGGCCCGGATCTCCAGGATCGCCGAGCGCGCGTCGGCGGCATCCTTCGGCAGCAGGGCAAGCCGCACCGCATGTTCGGCCTCCGGCAGTGCGGCCTTGACCCGCGCGAGCTCCTCGACCGCCAGATCCTTCATCTCTGGGTCGGCGAGCAGCCTGCTCGCCTCGTCCTGATCGGCGAGCAGGGCCCGATAGGCGTCGATCTCGGCGACGACGGGCTTCAACTCCGCATATTCGCGCGCCAGCGGCACCAGCTCGCCCTGCGGCGCGCCGGCCGCCAGGCGCGCCTCGAGAAACTCGAAACGGCTGCGGATCTGCTCGAGCTTTTCCAGCGGGATCATCCGGGTCATGGCCCGCCTCCTCGCGCGACTCGGGCCGCCCCCGCAAGCGAATTCCGCGCGCCATCCACCCTCGACGGCTCGCGCGCCGGGCATTGCGCCTCCTCGGCTGCAGATGCACGCGGCAGACGGCCCTCGCGCCGCTCCTTCGCCCCATGGCTCGCGCGATGGCACGCGACGATCGCGATCGCGGGCCGCAGGCTCGCGCTGTCAACAGACGGGAGGGACCGGCAATACCAACCCTCCGGCGCCCCCTGTCCGGCCGAATTGTCGTCGCCCTGGTCCCCGCCACGATCTCCGCGCGCCGCAAGTCTCTGGCCAAGCTCCGCCATACCGGGACCCGGGAAACCTGGTACCCACCGGCTATTCGTTCGATCTCGGAGCCGTCTCGGTCTGCATCACCGCCTCGCCGTTGCCTTTGTCGCCCAGGCAACCAACACCCCGATCATGCCTCTTCCCCCGCGCCGCGCTTACCCCTCCGCGCGGGAAGGCGCGCCCCGCCAGGGCCTGTTTCCCGGAGCCACCGTCGCGTTGATGCCGGAAAGGGGTGCGGGTCACCGACTCGTCAAGGATTTACCGGCGCTGGCGCCGGCGCCGCAGGCGTCCTTGACGAGTCGGTGACCCGTGCCCCAGGCATCATGAACGCGTCGGTGGTTCCGGGAAACAGGCCCGAGGGCTTTGTTTTCTGGTGAACCCGAGCCCCTCTTCCGCGCCAGCGCGGCTCGAAGGGGGCTCGATGCCCCCTTCGAGACGACCCCCGCGGGCGCTACTCGGCGGCGGCAGGCGCCGTCCCCGCTTCGATCTCGGCGGCGCGGCGCTCGACAAGTTCGACGATGTGCTGGATCATCCGCGCATTGTCCATCTTGTGGTCCTGCCGCCCGGCCAGATAGACCATGCCCGACCCGGCCCCCCCGCCGGTGAAGCCGATATCGGTCATCAGCGCCTCGCCCGGCCCGTTCACCACGCAGCCGATGATCGACAGCGACATCGGCGTCTTGATATGCTCGAGCCGCTTCTCCAGCGCCTCCACCGTCTTGATCACATCGAAGCCCTGCCGCGCGCAGGACGGGCAGGAGATGATGTTCACCCCGCGATGGCGCAGCCCCAGCGATTTCAGGATCTCGAACCCGACCCGCACCTCCTCGACCGGATCGGCCGACAGGCTGACCCGGAGCGTGTCGCCGATCCCCATCCAGAGCAGGTTGCCAAGACCGATCGCCGACTTCACCGTCCCCGACAGCATGCCCCCCGCCTCGGTGATCCCGAGATGGATCGGCGCATCGGTCGCCTCGGCCAGCGCCTGATAGGCCGCAGCCGCCAGGAACACGTCCGACGCCTTCACGCTGATCTTGAAGTCGTGGAAATCGTTGTCCTCCAGGATGCGGATATGGTCGAGCCCGCTCTCGACCATCGCCTCCGGACAGGGCTCGCCGTACTTCTCCAGCAGATGCCGCTCCAGCGATCCGGCATTGACCCCGATCCGGATCGAGCAGCCATGGTCGCGCGCCGCCCGGATCACCTCGCGCACCCGCTCCTTCGAGCCGATATTGCCGGGATTGATCCTGAGGCAGGCCGCGCCCGCCTCGGCCGACTCGATCGCCCGGCGATAGTGGAAATGGATGTCCGCCACGATCGGCACCGGGCTCTCGCGCACAATCTCACTGAGCGCCCGGCTCGAATCCTCATCCGGCACCGAGACCCGGACGATATCGGCTCCCGCCTCGGCGCAACGCTGGATCTGAGCGATCGTCGCGGCGACGTCGGTGGTCAGCGTGTTGGTCATGGTCTGCACGCTGATCGGCGCGTCGCCCCCGACCAGCACGGGCCCCACGCGGATCTGACGCGACCTGCGCCGCTCGATATTGCGCCAGGGGCGGATCGGATTGTGCGACATGTAACTCTTGTCCCGGGGATATCGACCGACCGGGACCATAGTCGCGGCCCGCGGGAAAGTCACCCCACGGGCACGCCGGCTTTACTGGATCGCGACCGCCGGCACCGGCTGGGGCGCATCGCTGCCCATGGTCTGCGAGATCACCTCGGGAACCTGCTCGACCAGAGCGAAATTGTCGCTGATCGACTTGGGATCGAGCGGAACATCCCGCGCCGCGCGCGTGCCCCGGCCGAGCGGCCCGTGCAGCGCGTCGCCGACCCGCACATAGACCGAGCCGGAATTGCCGGCCCAGATCAGCGGCACGCCGACACCCTCGGGCGGCGAATAGCTCTCGCCCTTGTCGAGGATGCGCTCGAAGATGATCGTGCCATTGTCGAGATAGACCCGCACCCAGGCGGGACGCTCTGCGACGACGGTGAGCTTGGCGCCCGGATCGGCCTGCGGGACGCTCCCCCCGACCGGCTCCACGGCCTCGGCCGCGGCAATGACCGTCGCCGCGCCCGGCGCAGCCGCCGCTTCGGTCAGATGCGCCCCCGCCCCGGCCTGGATCCGGGGTTCCTCGCGCAGCGCGAGCGGTCCCGGTCGGTCGGGATCGATGGCCGCGATCGGCCCGTCACGCGGCATCAGGATCGGCACCTCTGCCTCCTGATGACGATAGAGATCGGCAAGGGCCGCCGCTGCGACCGGGCTCGCCAATTCGGCCAGAACCGGCTCGGGCGTCGCGCCCGAGCTCGCCGGCTCGACGGCGGCCGCCTCGGCGACCGCGACCGGCAAATCCTCGACGGGAGCAAACTGCACCCGCTGGATATTCTGCAGCACCGTCCAGCCGGCATAGCCAAGGCCCGCGACCAACCCCGCAAGCACCAGGACCGAGCCGATCGCCGACAGGGGCACCGCCGGAACCGCGAAGCCCCGCCGCGGTTCGGCCAGCGGAAAGTCCGGGAAGCCGCCCTTGGCCTTCGCCTTCGCCGCTCCCGGCGCCGGGCGCTTCGGAGCCGCGGGCTTCAGGGACCCGAAACCCGGTGAGGCCGGGACGAAGCCGCTCTGCCGGCAGAAGCGCCGATAGGTCGTCTCCGGATCGAGATTGAGATAGCGGGCATAGGACCGCACATAGCCCGGAACCACGCCCGGATTGTGGAACGCCGTCAGATCGGCCGCCTCGATCGCGGCGATCAGCGACGCCTTGATCCGGAGGTCCCTCTGAACGTCGAGAAGCGACTTTCCGAGCGTCGCGCGTTCTCCGCGCAACTCGTCGCCGACCGGAAATTCGTGCGCGTCAAGAACCCCCGCGCCGGGGTCGCGATCAACCTTGCTCATGGATCCGCCTCGAGACCCTCACAGACTCACTGCCCGAATGACGCCGCCCCGAATCAGACCTGGCGGTTCGCCGTGTTTTGCCGAATGCTACCATGTTTCTAAGCGCTTGGGCAGCAGGTGAGGCAAAGTTCGCCGACGGCGTTGCAGATCCGGCGCGGCTCCGTTGCACAACCGCCACGCGATCCGGCGGATGGCTCACTCCCTAATAGATATAGCGGATCTGATCGCTCCAGTAGCGTTCCATCCGCCGCAGGCTCGCATTCATCTCCGGCAGGCGCACCATGCCCAACACCTCACGGCTCAGGATGCCGTCGGCATGGCGCTGGAACAGGTCGGCGATGATCTGACGGATCGTGCGGCCCTTCTCGGTCAGCCGCACCCGAACGGCGCGACGGTCGATACCGCATTTCTGATGGTGCATATAGCCGTATTCCACCAGCTTCTTGAGATTGTAGCTGACATTCGAGCCCTGATAGTAGCCCCGGGTCTTCAGCTCGCCCGCCGTCACCTCGTTGTCGCCGATATTGAACAGAAGCAGCGCCTGAACCGAGTTTATGTCTATGATTCCAAGACGCTCAAACTCGTCTTTCACGACATCGAGCAGCAGGCGATGCAGCCGCTCGACCAGCGACAGCGTTTCGAGATACGCGCCGAGGAAATCGTCCTCCTCCGATGGTTTCGGAGCCGGCGCTACCTTGGCGTGCATACTCATCGGACATCTCCGCGTGTCGCTGGTTGCGGAGACCCTTGCGCAAAATCTTCTACAAGACGTTAAGCGCGGGCGTGAACGCCCTGCTTCTCAGCGGATATCGTGGAAGACACGGATCGCCGCGATTGTCGCGCCGTAGTCGGCCGGTGCCGTCGCCGCGCCCGTCACCCACAGATAGAGGTCCTGATCGTTCTCCTCCAGCAGCCGCTCGTAGTCGGCGAGCGCGGCCGGCTCGAGACCGGCAAGCCGCCCGTCGGCGAAGGGGCCGAGGATCAGGTCCATCTCCTTGGTGCCCCGGCGCCAGCTACGCATCCGCAGCCGCTTCAACCGATGCTCCGGCGTCTCCCCCCGCCACGTCTCCCCGTCCGTCATGTCTGCCTCGCCTTGCACGCTCGTCGCGCGGACCCTAAGACAGCCCCAATCGCTTGGCAAACGGGTGCTTCCATGGCCTTCCTCTCCGACGCGCTGGCACGGATCAAGCCGTCGCCGACCATCGCCATCACCGCACAGGCCCGCGAGCTCAAGGCTGCCGGGCGCGACATCATCTCGCTCAGCGCCGGCGAGCCCGATTTCGACACGCCTGCCCATATCCGGGACGCGGCAAAGGCCGCCATGGACCGAGGCGCGACGCGCTATACCTCACCCGAAGGCATCCTCGAGCTTCGCCAGGCAATCGTGCGCAAGTTCACCCGCGAGAACCACCTCGACTACACCGCCGATCAGGTGATGGTCTCGACCGGCGGCAAGCAGGTGCTCTACAACGCGTTGATGGCGACGCTCAATCCGGGCGACGAGGTCGTCATCCCCGCGCCCTACTGGGTCAGCTATCCCGACATGGTTCTGCTGGCCGGCGGCGTCCCGGTCGTGGTCGAGGGCAGCCACGCGCTGAACTACAAGATCACCCCGGAGGCCCTCGAAGCCGCGATCACCCCGCGTACCAAGTGGCTGATCTTCAACTCGCCCTCCAATCCGAGCGGTGCCGGCTATTCCTGGGACGAGCTCGCCGCGCTGACCGCCGTGCTGATGCGCCATCCCCAGGTCTGGGTGATGACCGACGACATGTACGAGCATATCGCCTACCCACCGTTCCGCTTCTGCACGCCAGCCGAGGTCGAGCCCGGGCTCTATGAGCGCACCCTGACGGTCAACGGCGTCTCGAAGGCCTATGCGATGACCGGCTGGCGCATCGGCTATGCCGCCGGGCCGAGGCCGCTGATCAAGGCGATGACCACGATCCAGAGCCAGTCGACATCGAATGCCTGCTCGATCAGCCAATGGGCCGCGGTCGCGGCGCTCGACGGCCCGCAGGACTACATCGCCGAGTCCCAGGCCGCCTTCCAGCGCCGCCGCGACCTCGTCGTGCGCCTGCTCAATGCCTGCGAAGGCATCGACTGCCCGACACCGGAAGGTGCCTTCTACGTCTATCCCTCGATCGCCGGCCTGATCGGCAAGCGCACCCCGGATGGCAAGCTCATCGCCACCGACACCGATTTCGCCGCCGCGCTACTCGAGTCCGAGGGCGTTGCGGTGGTCTTCGGCGCGGCCTTCGGCCTCAGCCCGAACTTCCGCATCAGCTACGCCGCCGCCGATACCGAGCTGACCGAGGCATGTGCTCGCATCGCGCGATTCTGTGCAAGTTTGAGTTGAACGCGGCAAACGGCGCCATCGGCGCCACCGCATCTTCACTTGGCCGGCGAACTGCTTTATATTCTTGCGTCGAACCGGGGCAGCGCTCCGGTTTTTTATCGGATCAACAATCAAAAGGATGCACCGGCCATAGCCCGCAGACCTCATAACGCGCCGCCGACGCGCGACACCGGACCCCGCGTCAACGAGCGGGTGCGCGCCCCCGAGATCCGCCTGATCGGCGCGGAGGGCGAGAATATCGGTCTGATCTCCCCCGACAAGGCAATGCTGCTGGCCGAGCAGGCCGGTCTTGATCTGGTCGAGATTTCGCCGAACGCGGTTCCGCCCGTCTGCAAGATCATGGACTTCGGCAAGTTCAAGTATGAACAGCAGAAGAAGGAGTCCGAGGCGCGCAAGAAGCAGAAGATCATCGAGATCAAGGAGATCAAGTTTCGGCCGAACACCGACACGCATGACTACGAGGTCAAGATGCGCTCGGTGATGAAGTTCCTGGAAGGCGGCGACAAGGTGAAGGTTACCCTGCGCTTCCGCGGCCGCGAGATGGCCCACCTGGAACTCGGCCGCAAGCTGCTCGAGCGCGTCGCCGAGGACGTCACGGAACACGGCAAGGTCGAAGCCATCCCGCGCCTCGAGGGCCGGCAGATGGTGATGATGATAAACCCGACACGGCACTGAGGCGGCCGCCGCGACGGGCCCGTCGCGGCGCCGCCCAGCGAGGAGACCTGCAATGCCCTGCCAGACCGGAGCGGGCGGCGATCCCCGGATCGCCGCATGACGACGTTGTCGTCCCCCGCCGAGCCCTGGCCGGTCCGTCTTCTCGGCCAATGGCGCGCGCTCTTCGTCCTCGCCTGGCCGGTGGTGCTCAGCCGCGCCGGCATCCTGGTCATGGTGCTGGTCAGCACCGTGATCGTCGGCCGCAGCGGCACGTTCGAGCTCGCGCGCTTCTCGCTCGGCGCGGCGGTGTTCTTCCCGCTCCTCGTCACCGGCGTCGGCTGCATGGTCGGCATCATCGCCACCGCCGCGCGCGAGAAGGGCGCCGGCAATCCCGAACTGCCCGCGATCGCGCTCCGCGGCCTGCGCTGGGCCGCCCTGGTCGGCGGGATCGCCAGCCTGCTCATCTATGGCTCCGAAGGCCTGCTGCGCGTGATCGGCCAGGAACCAGCCCTCGCCGCCGGTGCCGGCCATGTCGCCCGGATCCTCGCGCCCGGCGCGCTCTTCCAGATCCTTTATGTCGCGGCGAGCTTCTATCTCGAAGGCACCGGGCGGATGAAGCCCGCGCTCGTCGCGATGATCCTCGCCAACATCGTCAATGCGGCCTTCACCCTGATCCTGGTCGACGGCCGTCTCGGCCTGCCCGCCCTCGGCGCCGACGGCGCCGCGATCGGTATGACGCTCGCCCGTTTCGCCATGGCCGCGGGCCTTGTCGTCTGGATGCTGCGCCTGCCCGAATTCGCCCCCTGGCGCGGGCATGCCTTGCATTTCTGGGGCCCAGGCGGCTGGCAGGCCGGCGCCGAGATGCGCCGGATCGGCCTTGCCGGCGGGGCCGCCTATTTCTTCGAGACCATGGCCTTCGCCACCCTCGCCCAGGCCGCGGGCCTGCTCGGCACCGTGGCGCTCGCGAGCTACACCATCGTCCAGAATGTCGAGGCGACCGTCTTCATGATCGCGCTCGGCCTCTCGGTCGCCACGGCGGTGCGCGTCGGCCAGGCGGCCGGCGCGCACGATCCCGGCGGCGCGCGCCTCGCGGGGCTTGCCGGGATCAGCGCGGCAATGCTGCTGATCGGGGCGATCGGCGCCGGCCTCGTCTGGGTCGCCCAGCCGATCGTCGGCCTCTACAGCGAGGATCCGGCGCTGATCGCCCGCGCCGCCCCGCTCTTCGCGATCCTCGCCGTCAGCATGATCTTCGATGCCGGCCAGGTCGTGCTCGGCCAGTCGACCCGCGCGCTCGGCGACAGCTGGGGCACCACGCTCTGCTTCTTCGCCGCCTTCTGGGGCGTGATGATCCCCGCGGGCCTCCTGCTCGCCTTCCGCACGCCGCTGGCCGAGGCCGGGCTCTTCATCGGCACCGGGCTCGGCTGCGCCACCGCGGTGCTGCTCCTGAGCCTGCGCTTCCGCCTGCTGGTCCGCCGGGTGCGCTGACCGATGGCCAAGCACAGCCGTACCGCGAGCTTCCTCGCCTGGCTGCCCCAGGCCGCGCTGCTCGGCCTCGCGCGTGCCCTACCCGCTCGCGCCCGCCTCGCCTTCGCCGGCTGGTTCGCCCGGACCGCCGTCGCGGCGGTCCCGAGCCTCCGCGCCCGGGTCGAGGGCAATCTGCGGCTGATCTTCCCCGCCATGGCCGAGGCCGAGCGGCGCGCGATCCGCCGCCTCATGGCCGAGAGCTTCGGCCGCACCATGATCGA
This sequence comes from Amaricoccus sp., assembly GCA_046348955.1. Lineage (GTDB taxonomy): Bacteria > Pseudomonadota > Alphaproteobacteria > Rhodobacterales > Rhodobacteraceae > Amaricoccus. The sequence goes on along the minus strand of JAXMDG010000004.1, from coordinate 331,575 downwards.
GGTGATGACCCGCCAGGACTTCCAGGCGCGGGCCGACTGGACCGGCCCGCTCGGCCCCGGCTGGGAGGCGCTGAAGGCCGCCCAGGCCGAGGGTCGCGGCGCCCTGCTCGTCTCCGGCCATTTCGGCCAGTGGGAGGCGGTCCGGGGCGCGCTGATGGCCCAGGGCATCACCGCCGGCGCGCTGATCCGGCCGGTCAAGAACCCCTTCCTCAATCGCGACTATCTCGCCTGCGTCGAGGCCGGGGGCACGCCCGTCGTCGGCCGCGACAGCGGCGGCCTGCGCGAGATCGTGCGCCATGTCCGGGGCGGCGGCGTGATGGCGATCCTCGCCGACCAATATACCAAGCGCGGCGCCGAGATCACCTTCATGGGCCGCCCCGCGCCCACCGGCACCTTCGTGGCCGAGCTCGCCCGCAAATACGACCTGCCGATGATCCCGGTCTACGGCACCCGCGCCGCCGACGGCATCCATGTCACCGTCGAGTTCGAGCCCCCGATCCCGCCCGGCGACCCCGTCGCGATGACCCAGGCCGCCGCCGACAGTCTCTCGGCCCGCATCCGCGCCCATCCCGAGCAATATTTCTGGCTGCATCGCCGCTGGGTGAAGCGGTTCTGAAGCCCCGTTCGCTCAATCCGGACCGTGCCGGGAAAGACGGATGGCGAAGATGACCCACATGGCAATCAGCACGGCATTGCTGGTGGCGAACGGGACCAGCCGATGCGTTACCCTGTTATAAGTCAGATGGACCAGGCTGTGAGCGCACCGCAGCGCGACATAGGCCCAGGCCAGAGACAGGAACGCCAGATCAACCCCGTGGGTCACGTAGAGCGCCAGCGACAGGACATGGAACAGCACCGGCACTTCGAGCGTGTTCATGAAGCTGCGATTGGCAAGCGCGACGTCCGCCGGCACCCTCGGCGATTCGCCGAGCGCATAGTCCTCCGGCACGGTGACGCCGCGCTGCGTCGCCCGAACCCGCTTGACCGCCATCATGCCCAGCGGGACGAAGGTGAGCAGCGCCATCGCGATCATCGGCCAGAAGATAGAGTCCTGCGCCATGCCCTTCTCCCCGTGTCAGACCGAAAACCTATGGCGATCTCCCACAGACGCCACCCTTGAGATCGCCCTCCTTCCGGGCCTGCGCTGAGCGTCCCTTGGGCGGTGCGCCGCATCGCCATGCTCTCTTAGCGGCAGGCAGTGCCCCCGACCAGCTTCGACCAGCCGCCCCGCGCCGACCGCCGCCGCTTGGGACACCAATCGAGCTTCAATTCCCAAGGCATTCATATGGAAATGAATTCCGGCGGTCAGTCCCAGGAGCCCAGTCAATGGACGGAGGGGCAAGAAGCCCCCCCGGGGCAACCGCCCACGCCCTGCGCAGCCGCACCTCTCCACCCAAGCCCAGGCCCCGGAGCGACGAGAGCCCCGAGGCCGCCGCAACGCCGCAGCGCGCCGCGCCCGGAACAGCCACGCTGTCGCAGCGTCGCCGCGGCGCTGTCGGGAGGCCCCGCGCCGGAGCCGGGCGCCGCCCCCCGCCTCAGGCCGCGGCCTTGCCCCAGGCCGGAAACGGGTCGCGGAGACCGCGATAGGCCTTGGGATCGAATGCCTCACCCCGCGCCTCCGGCCCGACGAGACAGGCATCGAGCGCCGCCCGGATGGCGGCCTCGTCGAGACCGCTGCCGATGAAGACGATCTCCTGGCGCCGGTCGCCCCAGACCGTGTCCCAGTTCTGCAGGATCGCCGCGCGCCACGCTTCCTGATCGGGCCAGCGCGCCTTCGGCACCGTCACCCACCAGCGGCCGAGCGGGGTGCAGCGCGCGACCGCGCCGGCGAGCGAGAATTCCCCCACCCAATCGGGGCGGGTGGCGAGCCAGAAATGCCCCTTGGCGCGGATCAGACCGGGCCAGGTCTCGCCGATGAAGGCCTGGAACCGCTCGGGATGGAACGGCCGCCGCGTCCGATAGACGAAGCTCTCGATCCCGTATTCCTCGGTCTCCGGGACATGGTCCTTGAAGCCATAAAGCTCCTTGGCCCAGAGCGGATGCTGCTCGGCCCTCTCCTCGCTGTAGAGCCCGGTATCGAGGATCGCCTCGAGCGGAACCCGCCCGAAATCCGCCTCGATGATGCGCGCGTCGGCATTGAGCGCCGCGACCACCTTGCGCACCAGGTCGAGCTGGTCGGGCGACACATCCAGAGCCTTGTTGACCACCACCAGATCGGCAAACTCGATCTGCTCGACCAGCAGATCGACCAGCGTGCGCTCGTCCCCGTCGCCGGCCGTCTCGCCCCGGTCGCTGAGAAACGCGTCCGACCCGTAATCCCTCAGCAGGTTCACGGCATCGACGACCGTCACCATCGTATCGAGGCGCGCGACGTCGGACAGGCTCGTCCCGTCCTCGTCGCGGAACGAGAAGGTGCTCGCCACCGGCAGCGGCTCGGCGATGCCGGTTCCCTCGATCAGCAGATAGTCGAAGCGTCCGTCCTCGGCGAGCTGCCGGACCTCGGCGAGAAGATCGTCGCGCAGGGTGCAGCAGATGCAGCCATTGGTCATCTCGACCAGCCGCTCGTCGGTTCGCGACAGGTTCGCCCCGCCCTCCCGGACCAGATCGGCGTCGATATTGACCTCCGACATGTCATTGACGATCACCGCGACCCGCCTGCCCTCGCGGTTATGCAGAACATGGTTGAGCAGCGTCGTCTTTCCCGCGCCGAGAAAGCCGGACAGGACGGTGACGGGCAGGCGGGTATCGGGGTTCGACCGCATGGAGAGACCTTCGTATCTGGTACAATGCGTCTGTTATAATATAACATTTCAGACTCTCGCAAGCGCGGCGCAAGGCCAAACCGCGCCGACGCGCTCCTCGCGGGGGAGCACGACGCGCTGGCGGCAACCTTGGTTGAGAATCCGCAAATAGCGCGAAAACTATTGTTTTATTTCAATTAGTTACCCATTGTCGCACGCGTGCGACTCCGCGTGCGGACCGCTCTAGTCGAGCTTGGCCGCCGTCAGGATCGGCCCGAGCCCGGCGCTTTGGACGATGACCGCCATCGGCCCCGCGCCCACCCCGTCGAAATCGAGATCGACCTCGGTCACCCCATCCCAACGGCCCACGGTCTGCCAGTCGGTCACGACATTGGTATAGGTGATGGTCTGACCGGCATTCTCGCCCGTCTCGATCTCGACCGCGCTCGCCGGCTCGAACTGGACCAGCTCGATATCCGCCGGCCCGACCGCCTCCCCGCGCGGCCCCAGCTTCAGATGCAGCCGCCCGTCGCTGCGGCTCGCGCTCAGATCGACCGGGCTCGGCTGGGACCGATGCTCGGCGATGCGCCGGTCGATCGCGGCCTGATCATGCCCGACCAGCATATCCTCGCCTTCCACGATCATCTGGGGGGTATAGAGCGTTCGCCTGCGCATGGTCCGGGCATAGGCCTTCTGCCGCTGGGTGAAGGCCTCCTGGCCAAAGGAATCCCGCCAGCCGAGATAGTCCCAATAGGTCACATGCAGCGCCAGCGGCAGCACGCCCTTGTCCTGCGCCAACTCCGCCAGCAGCGCGTCGGCCGGCGGGCAGGAAATGCAGCCCTGGCTGGTGAACAGCTCCAGCACCACCGGATTGTCCTGGGCCGTCGCGCTGATCGGCGCGACCATCGCCATCACGGCCAGAGCGGGAAGGAGCTGCATCAGGGTCCTCGGATTGGCGTTGCGCGCCCAACTAAGGGCAAGCAAATGACCGAGGCGAGTCAAGCCTTCGAGAGCGGGACGAGCCCGTGACGCGAGGCTCGGCTGCGGGAAATGCGGGCGACCCTCCGGCCGCCCGCCCGCGTCCCTCAGCCCTTGGCGAGGTTGCGCAGCACGTAGTGCAGCACGCCGCCATTCTCGACATATTCGATCTCGACGGCGGTATCGATCCGACATTTGAGCTCGATCGTCCGCTCGCGCCCGTCGGCATAGCTGATCGTGCAAGGCACGATGGAGAGCGGCTTCAGGTCGCCGGCGAGGCCCGAGATCGAGATCGTCTCGTCGCCCTTCAGGTCGAGGGTCTTGCGGTTGTCGCCATTGGTGAACTCGAACGGGATCACGCCCATGCCGACGAGGTTCGAGCGGTGGATGCGCTCGAAGCTCTCGGCGATCACCGCCTTGACGCCGAGGAGCGCGGTGCCCTTGGCGGCCCAGTCGCGCGACGAGCCGGCGCCGTACTCGACGCCGCCGATGACGATCAGCGGCGTGCCCTCGGCCTGGAAGGCCATCGAGGCGTCGAAGATCGACGTCTGCGCGCCGTCCGGCCCGAGCGTGTAGCCGCCCTCGACCCCGTCGAGCATCTCGTTCCTGATGCGGATGTTGGCGAAGGTGCCGCGCATCATGATCTCGTGGTTGCCGCGGCGCGAGCCGTAGGAGTTGAAGTCCTTGGACGCGATCTGGCGCTCGGTCAGGTACTTGCCGGCGGGCGTGGTCGGCTTGAACGAGCCGGCGGGCGAGATGTGGTCGGTGGTCACCATGTCGCCGAGGAGCGCGAGGATGCGCGCGCCGGTGATGTCGGAGATGACGCCGGCTTCCTGCCCCATGCCGCGGAAATAGGGCGGGTTCTGGATATAGGTCGAGGTCGGCGGCCAGTTATAGGTCTCGCTGTCGGTGGTCTCGACCGCCTGCCACTTCGCGTCGCCCTTGAAGACGTCGGCATATTTCGACTGGAACGCCTCGCGGGTCACGGTCTGCTCGACCAGCTCGGCAACCTCCTGGTTGGTCGGCCAGATATCCTTGAGATAGACGTCCTTGCCGTCCTTGCTGACCCCGAGAGGCTCGCTCGTGAGGTCGATATTGACATCACCCGCCAGCGCATAGGCGACGACCAGCGGCGGGCTCGCCAGATAGTTCGCGCGCACGTCCGGGCTGATACGTCCCTCGAAGTTTCGGTTGCCCGATAGGACGGCCGTCGCGACAAGATCGTTCTCGCCGATCGCCTTGGAGATCGCCGGATCGCCGAGCGGACCCGAATTGCCGATGCAGGTGGTGCAGCCATAGCCCGCGAGGTTAAACCCGACGGCGTCCAGATCCTCCTGAAGTCCGGCCGCCTCGAGATACTCGGAGACGACCTGCGATCCCGGCGCCAGCGAGGTCTTCACCCAGGGCTTGCGGTTCAAGCCCAGCGCCCGCGCCTTGCGGGCGACAAGCCCCGCGCCGATCATCACGTAGGGGTTCGAGGTGTTGGTGCACGAGGTGATGGCCGCGATCACCACCGACCCGTCGCGGATCGTGTAGTCCTCGCCCTCGACCTTCGCCGTCTTGCGCACCTCGGGAGGCGTCGCGATGGCGACATCCCCGCCCTCGGCCGCCATCTTCTCGGCGCCGTTCGAAACGTCGATGCCACGATAGTCGGCCACCGTCCGGTAGAAGGCCGAAGCTGCCATGTTGAGCGGCGTATAGTCCTGGGGCCGCTTGGGACCCGAGATCGCCGGGACGATCTCGCCCATGTCGAGATGCAGAGTGTCGGTATAGACCGGCGCATAGTCCGATCCGCGCCACATGCCGTTCTCCTTGGCATAGGCCTCGACCAAGGCGATCCGGTCCTCGTCGCGGCCGGTTTGGCGAAGGTAGCGCAGCGTCTCGCCGTCGATCGGGAAGAACCCGCAGGTCGCGCCGTATTCCGGCGCCATGTTGGCGATCGTGGCGCGATCGGCCAGCGGCAGATGGTCGAGACCCTCGCCATAGAATTCGACGAACTTGTTGACCACGCCCTTCTTGCGCAGCATCTGGACGACCTTGAGCACGAGGTCCGTCGCCGTCGTGCCCTCGACCATCCGCCCGGTCAGCTTGAAGCCGATGACTTCGGGGATCAGCATCGAGACCGGCTGGCCGAGCATGGCGGCCTCCGCCTCGATGCCGCCGACCCCCCAGCCCAGAACCGCAAGGCCATTGACCATGGTCGTGTGGCTGTCGGTCCCGACCAACGTGTCCGGATAGGCGACCAACGCACCTGCGAGATCGGTGTCGGTCCAGACGGTCTGCGCGAGATATTCCAGATTGACCTGATGGCAGATGCCGGTGCCCGGCGGAACCACGCGGAAATTGTTGAAGGCGTTCTGCCCCCATTTCAGGAACTGGTACCGCTCGATATTGCGCTCGTATTCCAGATCGACATTCATCTGGAAAGCACGCGGATTGCCGAATTCGTCGATCATCACCGAATGGTCGATGACGAGATCGACCGGGTTCAGCGGATTGATCTTCTGCGCATCCCCACCCAGCGCCTTGATGCCGTCCCGCATCGCAGCAAGATCGACCACGGCCGGAACGCCGGTGAAATCCTGCATCAGCACGCGCGCCGGCCGATAGGCGATCTCGCGCGGATTGTTCCCGCCCTTCACCGCCCAGTCCGAAAACGCCCTTATATCGTCAAGCGTCACCGTCTTGCCGTCCTCGAACCGGAGCATGTTCTCGAGAACGACTTTAAGGGAGGCAGGCAGCTTGCTGAAATCCCCGAGATTTGCGGCTTCCGCTGCGGCGATCGAATAGTAGGCGTAGGTCTTTCCGCCGACCTGCAGGTTGCGGCGCGTCTTGGCGGTGTCGGTTCCTACGAAAACAGTCATCGAGCCCTCCGGGCGGCTTGCTGGGACGGAAACGTTACCTTGATATGACTCGTTTCCCGCAACCCCGCAAGTGCCGCAACCGCGAAATGAATACTGTCGTATACCCTACCTTGGTTGGCCCCCGGCCGGACAGCGCGGACTTCCCCCTGGGGCGGGCGTCGGCTATGGCGGGCGGATGGGGCTCGATGTCACCGACCTTTCCTGCCGGCGCGGCGGCCGGCCGATCCTGCGCGCTCTCGGCTTCCGCCTGGAGCCGGGCTCGGCCCTGCTGCTGCGCGGCCCGAACGGTGCGGGCAAGTCGACGCTGCTGCGGGTGCTGGCCGGCCTCCTGCCGCCCGCGCGCGGGTCGGTCCGGTTGATGGGCCGCTCGCTGGTGGACGCGCCCGAAGCCTATGGCGAGGAGATCGCCTATGCCGGCCATCTCGACGCGGTGAAGCCACAACTCACGGTCGCCGAGAATCTGCGCTTCTGGGCGGCCCTGCAGGACGGTGGCGGCGTCGCCAAGGCCTTGGCGCGGCTCGATCTCGCCGCCATCGCCGACCGCCCGGCACATGCCTGCTCGGCCGGTCAGCGACGCCGGCTCGGCCTTGCCCGGCTCCTGCTCGCGCCGCGCCTGCTCTGGCTGCTCGACGAGCCGACCGTCTCGCTCGATGCGGCCGCCGTCGCCGCCTTCTGCGCCCTGGTGCGCGAGCATTGCGCGGGCGGCGGGATCGCGGTGATCGCGACCCATATGCCCCTCGATCTCGGCCCGGCGCAGGATCTGACGCTCGCGCCGCTGCGCGGCCCCGACGCGGCCGACCCCTTCCTCTCGGGCGCCTGGACATGAGATCCGCCGCCGCCGTCCTGGGCCGTGAACTGCGGCTCGCGCTGCGTTCGGGCGGCGGAGCCGGTCTCGGCCTCGCCTTCTTCCTGATCCTTGTCCTGCTGGTGCCGTTCGGGATCGGTCCGGATCCGGCCCGGCTCGCCCCCGTTGCGCCGGGCACGCTCTGGATCGGGGCGCTGCTCGCCTGCCTCCTGTCGCTCGACCGGCTGTTCCAGAGCGATTTCGAGGACGGCACGCTCGATATCCTGGCCCTCTCCCCGCTGCCGCTCGCGGGCCTCGTCGCGCTGAAGGCGCTGGCGCACTGGCTGACCACAGGCCTGCCGCTGGTGCTTGTCGCGCCGCTGCTGGCCCTGACCCTGAGCCTGCCGGCGCCGGCCTATCCTTGGCTGGTTGCGAGCCTCGCGATCGGAACGCCGGCCTTGAGCTTCCTCGGGGCGATCGGCGCCGCCGTCACCGTCGGCATCCGCCGGGGCGGCCTGCTCCTGTCGCTGCTGGTGCTGCCGCTCTACATCCCCACCCTGATCTTCGGCGCCCGCACCGTGATCGCCGCCGCCGAGGGCGTCGACCCGCGCCCCGCGCTGCTATTGCTGGGCGGCCTGAGCCTCGCCATCCTCGGCCTCTCCCCCATCGCCGCCGCCGCCGCGCTCAGGGTAGCACTGCGATGACACTTCCTCCGGCCCGCAAAGGCCGGGAACGCTGTTGATCCGGAACAGGATGCTCAATGCCGACGACTTCTCCAGCCCGGGAAAGTAGGTGCCGAAGCTTCCGGAAATGGTCTGGTCGGAGAACATCTGATAGAGCGCGCCGATGAACTTCGGCCGGAAGCCCGTCTTGATATTGTTGTCCGAAATCAGCAAGGCGTATGGCTCATAGCTCAGCGGACGATCCGGGGCCACGATCGCGCAAGCCGTATCTCCGACCGCGGCCTGGCCCCGACCGATCTCCCGGGCATAGTAGCTGGTGATATCCATATCACCGAACACGTATTGCAGATCTCCGTCGCAGAGACCCTCAATCATCTCCTGATAGGATTCTTTGCTCTTCGGACAGACGTAAGATGAATCGCTCTGGCCCAGCGCGTCTCTGGATACGGCATAGCGAATATAGTCTTCGGAAGTCGCCCCAATAACGAACCCCGCGGCAAGATATCCCTTTAGCGGATCGCATTTTCCGTCTTTCCAGCAATAGCAATTGGCGGCGGCGTCACCGCCCGGGCCCGAACCCTGCGCCGACCATCCGATCATATCCCGTTCCGCGACGAATGATTTTCCGCCACCCGGAAGCCCCTTCCGCGACGTATAGGATCCGTTTGCGACGAACACGATCGGTGAGAACATCAGCCGCTCAGGGTCGGTCTCACCCTTGGCGATCGCCCGCAGTCGCTTGACGTTGATCGTTGTCGGATCGCACAGGAGATCGAGCGTGACCGGCTCGTTGTTCACGGTAATGGTCGGATCCCCGTTCAGAATGGCTACGCGCTGCCTCGCCGTGACCGGATATTCTCGCGAGTGAAATCCCGCTCGCTTGGTCGCCTCCACGCAGATGTCGCGAAGATAGCCGCGGAAAACGGCGGGCTGATCCTTCGGGGTTTCGTCCCAGGCGAAGGGCGGCGCATCGACACGAACTCCGATCGCGATGACCGGCTGCTGGCTGTCGTCGGCAGCAGCCGCTCCCAGCCCAAGACATATCAAGGCCCCGAAGAGACCAATGGCGCGTATCATCCCTTGCCCTCCCTTCCCGTGATTTCGTCCTGCAGCGTCAGCACCACCATCACCCCACACAGCAGGCTTACGAGAAGGGGCGTCGCGGCCGCTTTTGCAACGAGTCCGAAAGCGAACTCTTGTCCCGCGATGAGAGAAGCCCGCCACCTTGCCAAGCCCGCGATGACACCGATCGCCAGCGCCGACAGCCAGACCAGCTTCCATTTGTAGCGATCGAATTTCTCGCGACCCTCGGCATCGACGATCAGAGCCAGATCAACGATCAAGGACAGCATCACGGCGAAGAACCCCGCGTTCAGGGCGTCGATCAACTCACCCCAAGTCGCATTTTGGACGACGAGGCCGAGCCTTTCCTGAACCGCGACGATCCCTTGCGACCATGCGGTGTTCCCGATATTGAACGCAGCCCGGCCCACAAGGGCCAGCAGGCTCGTCCCAAGGAGAATACCGACGAGCTGCATGATGATCTCCGACTGCCTTGCCTTCTTGCTGAAGACATTTTCCCAATTGTCGGAATCCTTTCGCATGTTCTGGTAGTTGAGCGCGACGAACAGCGGAACGATGTAGGTCAGGATCGCGTTGATCGAGTACGCGACCGAAGTCCCGACCGAATTGAATACGTTTCGGCCGTCGATCACTCGATCGTCGCCCCAGAGGAAGCCGGCAAGGGCTGCGATGACCAGAATTATCCAGGCACTCCGGAAGAAAACCAGCATCCAGACCGAGCCACGATCGGTCGTCAGCGACGCCTCTTCGAGCGCCTTGCTGAGCAGACGCGCCGCCTCGTGGCGTTGCCTCTCCTCGTCCGAGCTCTTGACGTTCTTTGCCTGCTGAGCCACCGCCCGCCGAAAATCGACCTTGTAGCTGAACAGGGCAACCAGCAGGCAGAGATCGGCCACCGCCTGTTCGGTCTCGAGCATCGATGTCGGCCAGTCGACGGGACGAGACACCTGAATGGGCCGCTGCGACGCAGGCACGGGATCGGCGGCTGCCGCGTCGAGATCGACGAGTAGCTTGTCCACGCGCAGCGATACTTCCGCTTCAATCGCTGAATAGGCCGAGAATGCTGCGCCGCCCGAGAGAAAGATCCGCCGCTTGAGGATCCAGCGGCGCAGCGCCAGAAGCCGGGCAGTCTCGCGCCGGAAAGCGCTCAGTTCGCCGATGCGACCCGCGCGCGCCGCCGCGTCGCCGAGGCTCTGGATTCGTTTCCAGTCGTCGCCCGTCAGCAGCAGGGCGTCGGCATCCCCGTTGGACTGCTCCGGTGGCCGAACGGGAATGTCCAGGCTGCGGTGCAGCAACATGGCGCTGTCGACGATCTGGCTTGGAATACCGCACAAGCGATGGGCTGTCGCACGGATATATTCCTCGATGTTGGAGAGCACGGGCACATTGGGCGCAAGCCCCACCACAGCCACGCTGACCGCTAGCGGAATGCTTGGGCTCGGCCCGGCTGGCCCGACCGCGCCGAGCAAGCCACCGGCTTCGTCGAAGGCGACGCCCGCGATCGGTGGAGCGCCCGGCTTCGGCAACTTTGCGGCGCCAGCAATGCCGTCCAGGAAGTCCATACCGGGGAACGTGATGCCCGATCGCTCGAGCAGCGGCTGAACCATCACGATATAGAGGCAGACGATGCCATAGAGAATCGTCAGGACCGTGCTGTAAAGCGCGAAAGCCTGCAGATAGATCCGGCTGGCCTGGATCTCGGATGGCTGCAACCGTGCCAGCAAACGCTTGAATTCAAACGATTGTCCGTAGGTCGAGCGATCGAACTGCCCCCAGGCATTCACCCAGATCGCGCCCACGCCGAAAGCCGCCGCCAGCCAGAAATTCGTCAGATTCGGTTCCAAGAAATGAACCTTCCCCCGGCGCGCCGCATGGCGCCCGACCGCAATGGCCGATGCGCGCAGCCCGCGTCAGGAACAGTGCTGCACCGCCGGGTTGCAGGAAGAGCTCTGCGCCGCAATCGGCTGAGCCTCAAACGCCAATCCAAGGATTGCGACCAAAATCACCGCGCCGACAAAGGCCAATACCGTCTGCATCGCAGACCCCCTCTCCAAAACAATGTTAAAAATTCTATCATCTTTTTCTCTTCGCTTGTAGCCATTCCTAATCGTTCGGCGACAACATGGGCTTGTTGCGCGTCATCGGGTGGCCTCAAGATGTTGTCATCCTCCCACTGCCCCTGAGTCGCCGCGCTTGCGGACCCCGAGCGATGCGGCGTAAATGCCCGCCATGTCCCTCTGGAAATACGCCAACCCGGCCGAGTTCATGCGCCTCTCCGGCGCGGTCTTGCCATGGCTCTGGGGATCGACCGCAGCCGCGCTGGCGATCGGGCTCGGCTGGGGCTTTTTCCTCACCCCCGACGACTACCAGCAGGGCGCTACCGTCAAAATCCTGTTCCTCCATGTCCCGGCGGCGCTCATCGCGATCAATGCCTGGCTCATGATGCTGGTCGCGAGCCTCGTCTGGTTCATCCGCCGCCACCCCGTCTCGGCGCTCGCCGCCAAGGCCGCGGCGCCGGTCGGGGCGACCATGACGGTCATCGCACTCGCCACCGGCGCGATCTGGGGCCAGCCCATGTGGGGCACCTGGTGGGTCTGGGACCCGCGGCTGACCGCCTTCTTCATCCTCTTCCTGTTCTATCTCGGCTATATCGCGCTCTGGCAGGCGGTCGACGAGCCCGACAAGGCCGCGGACCTGGCCGCTCTGGTCTGCCTCGTCGGCTCCGTCTTCGCCCTCCTCTCGCGCTATGCGGTGTTCTTCTGGAGCCAGGGGCTGCATCAGGGACCGTCGCTGTCGCTCGACACGCGCACCAATGTCGACAACGCCTTCTACCTGCCACTGCTCCTGTCGATCGCCGGCTTCGTGCTGCTGTTCCTCAGCCTCGTGCTGCTGCGGACCCGCACCGAGATCCGACTGCGCCGCCTTCAGGCGCTCGAAGCGCTCGAGGCCAGCGCCTGATGCCCGATCTCGGACCCTATGCCGGAACGGTGCTCGCCGCCTATGGCGTGACCCTCGCGCTGATCGGGGGGCTCGTCGCCCTCAGCCTGCGCCGGGCGGCGCGGGCGGCGCGCGCGCTCGCCGAGACCGAGGCGCGGAGGCGACGCGGTGCGGCCTAGGATCAACCTGCTCCTGGCATTGCCGCCCCTGCTCTTCGCGGTCTTCGCCGGCGTCGCCTGGCTCGGCCTGAAGCGCGAGCATGCCGATATGCTGCCAAGCGCGCTGATCGGCCAGCCTGCCCCCTCGCTGGCCGCCCTGGCACCGCTCGGCCCGGATCCGGTGCCGACCGACGCGGCCCTGACCGCACCCGGCATCAAGCTCGTCAATTTCTGGGCCAGCTGGTGCGCGCCCTGTCGGGCCGAGCATCCGCTCCTGCGCGAGATCGCCGAAAGCGGCATCCCGATCATCGGCATCAACTACAAGGACGTGCCGGAGAACGCGATCGGCTTCATGGGCGAGCTCGGCAACCCGTTCAAGGCGGTCGGCGCCGATCCGGGCGGACGGATCGCGCTCGACTGGGGCATCTATGGCGTGCCCGAAACCTTCGTGATCGACGGGACCGGCAAGGTCATCCTGCGCTATCCCGGACCGCTGACCCGCGAAACCTACGAGCGCGAGTTGCAACCCGTGATCGCAGGCACGCCATGATCCGCAACCTGCATTTCGACGCCGCCGAGTTCGCCGCCCGCAAGCAGTCGCTCCTCGGCGCCATGGCGCGGCGCGGCCTCTCGGCCCTGCTCCTGTTCCGCCAGGAGAGCCTCTATTGGCTGACCGGCTACGACACGTTCGGCTACGTGCATTTCCAGGCGCTGCTGCTGACCGATGACGGAAGGACGATGCTGCTGACCCGCTCGGCCGACCGTCTGCAGGCCGCCTTCACCTCGATCATCGAGGATGTCCGGATCTGGATCGACCACGAAGGCGCCGAGCCGGAGCGCGCGCTTGCGGCGATCCTGGGGGAATTCGGCCTTGCCGGGCGGCGCATCGGCGTCGAATGGGACGCCTACGGGCTGACGGCCGCCAAGGGCCGGCGGCTCGCGGCCGCCCTCGATGACGTCGTGGCGCTTGAGGATGCCTCGCTGCTCGTCTCGGAGCTGCGCGCGGTCAAGAGTCCGGCCGAGATCGCCCATGTCCGCCGCGCGGCCGCGCTCGCCGACGCGGCGCTGGAGGCCGCGGCCGCCGCCACAACGCCCGGCGCCTTCGAGGGCGACATCCTGGCCGAGCTGCAGGGCGCGATCTATCGCGGCGGCGGCGACGACCCGGCCAACGAGCAGATCATCGGCTCCGGGCCCGGCGCGCTGATGTGCCGCTATTACAGCGGCCGCCGCCATCTCGGCGCCGACGACCTGCTGACGCTCGAATTCGCCGCCGCCTGGCGCCACTATCACGCGGCCCTGATGCGCACGATCGTCATCGGCCGCCTCGATCCGCGCCTCGCCGCGATGCACGCGGCCTGCGCCGAGGCGCTCCAGCAGGCCGAAGCCGCGCTCCGCCCCGGCGAGCCTCTCGGCGCCGCCTTCGACGCCCATGCCGCGGTGATGGAGCGGCACGGTCACGGCGGCCACCGGCTGAATGCTTGCGGCTATTCGCTCGGCACGACCTTTGCGCCGAACTGGATGGATTGGCCGATGGCCTATGCCGGCCAGAGCTACGTGCTGCGCCCGGGCAATGTCTTCTTCCTGCACATGATCCTGTTCGACGCCGAGGCGGGCCTCGCCATGACGCTCGCCCGCACCTCGCTCGTCACCGAGACCGGCCCCGAGCCCCTGTCCCAGGCGCCCCTCGACCTGATCCGGCGGTAGGGTGCCACGGTCGAGTTGCAGGTCGTGATCGAGGATGGCGCTGTGTCCGTCTCGGCCCATAGCGCCGTCGACTTCATGCTTTGAGGGGTCCCCCGGCTCAGGCTCTCACGCCTCCGGCTTTCCCTCCGGCATCGCATAGCGCTGGAACAGCGGAACCTGGGCAAGGACGAAGCCGATATTGGCGAGCGGCAGCACGAAGGTGCGAAAATTGACCCAGACATCGGTGCCCCAGCCGCGCCAGACCACCTCGTTCAGCACCGCAAGGATCAGGTAGAAGATCACGAAACGTCTGGTGAATTTGAGCCAACCGGCATCCTGCATCGGGATGATCTCGTCCATGAGATACTTCAGGTAGCTCTGCCCGCGCAGCAGCCCGAAGCCGAGGATGCCGGCGAACAGCCCATAGAGGATCGTCGGTTTCATCTTCACGAACGTGTCGTCATGCAGGATCAGCGTCAGCCCGCCGAAGATCGTCACCACGATCGCCGTGATCACCGCCATTCGCGGCAGGTGGCGCGTCAGCACGTAGCTCAGCGCGAGCGTGCCCAGGATCGTCGGCACGAAGACGCCAGTCGCGAACAGGATTTGCTGCAGCTGACGCTCAATCACCGGAAGATCGGGCGCCACCGGTGCGAGCCGATAGGCGAGAAAGAAGATCGCGATCGGCCCAACCTCGAGGGCGAGCTTCACGAGCGGCGGGATGGGGCGCGGCACTGAGCGGGTCATGGCGCCCGACATAGCGCCGCCCCGGACGGATTGCCACCCATCCCTGAACCGAGCCCCGCCGCCGAACAACAGCCCGTGAACCGACCTCCCATGGATTGCGCAGCTTTCCAGCAGCCCCCGCAGAAGAGCCGCAGAGCCTCGGTCGCAGCCCCATGACCCTGTCGATCTGCCGGTCACGGCCGACGGCCCGCGGATCGCCCGGAAGGAACCGGGCCGGCACCCACCCCGTCGGTCCCTTCTTGCGCTCCCTCGCCAGAACCGGCCTCGTCAGCCGAGAAAGGCGACCGCCGGGCCCCAGACCTCGACGGCCCCATGATAGACCATGCGCAGCGCGACGAAGAGGATGACGAGCAGCCCGATCCAGCCGACCCAGCGGTACCGATGCAGCAGCTCCGCGATGAACGAAGCCGCGATCCCCATCAGCGCGACCGACAGGAGCAGCCCGAAGACCAGCACCACCGGCTCGCCCCGCGCCGCGCCCGCCACCGCCAGCACATTGTCGAGCGACATCGACACATCGGCGACGATGATCTGAGTGACCGCCTGGCGCAGGGTCTTGCGCGACGCCACGCCCGCGACACGCCCATCGGCATCGAGATCGGTCTCGGTCAGCGCCTCGACCCCCTCCGCGCCCTCGGGCTCGAGACGCAGCTCGGCATACATCTTCCAACAAACCCAAAGCAGCAGCAGCCCGCCCGCGAGCAGCAGGCCGGTCACCGCCAGCAGATAGCTCGCCGCGAGCGCGAACAGGATGCGCAGCACCGTGGCGACCGCGATACCGATCACGATCGCCCGCCGCCGCTGGTCCGCCGGCAGACCGGCCGCCGCCATCCCGACCACGATCGCATTGTCGCCGGCCAGCACCAGGTCGATCATCACGACCTGCAGGAATGACAGGATGGTGCCGAACTCGATCACTCGTTGCTCCCCGCGCGCGCTCTCCGCAGCCAATGTCGCGGCGCCATGCCGGAGTCAAACCGCGCGCCCCGCCCTGCCGAACTCCTCCCGCCGGTGTCACCCTTTGGTGACATCGGCCGCATAGATCCAGTCGAACCGCCCGAGCAGCGCGGCCGGCGCCAGCTCTCCGATCAGCCGCAGCCCGAGAAATGTCGCCTCGCGCAGGACCGGCAGGTCGAGATGATAGAGCTGCCCGTTGCGCGCCGCCGCCTGCTGCACCCGCGCCGCCCGCGGCCGTCGCCGCTCGGCATAGGCGGCAAGCCCCTGCTGCGGCGTCTCCGCCCGGTCGAGCTCCGCCGCCAGAACCCAGGCATCTTCGAGCGCCATCGAAGCCCCCTGCGCCAGAAAGGGCAGCATCGGATGGCAGGCATCGCCGATCAGGGCAACCCGGCCCCGCGCCCACCCGGCCAGCGGCTCGTGGTCGTAAAGCCCCCAGAGGAAGGTCTGCTCGACCGCGCCGAGCAACGCCGTCACCCCGTCATGCCAGCCGGCGAAGGCCGCCCGGAGCCCGGCGGGATCGGCCTCCGCCTGCCAGCCCTCCGGCATCTCCTCCGCCTGCTCGCGGACCGCCACGAAATTGACCAGCCGCCCGTCGCGCAGCGGATAGGTGACGAGATGCCGCCCCGGTCCCATCGTGACCGTGGTCGCCTCGCGGACTGGTCCCGGCGACAGCCGATCCGCGGCAACCAGGCCGCGCCAGGCGACATGCTTGGTGAAGCGCGCTCCGGCGCCGCCGAATTCGGCCTGCCGCACCGCCGAGCGCAAGCCGTCCGCGGCGATCAGGATCTCGCCGCCAAAGGTCGCGCCGGCCTCGGTATGAACCTCGACCCCCGCCTCGGCCTGGCTCACCCGCGCAACCCGGTGCCCAAGCTCGACGCGTACCCCCGCTTCGGCCGCCCCCTCCGCCAGCACGGCGAGCAGGTCGGCGCGATGGAACTGCCAGTAGGGCCGGCCATAGCGCGCCTCCGCCGTCGCTCCGAGCGGCACCCGCGCCAACAGCCGGCCGTCGCGGTAGCCGCGCAGCTCGATCGCCTCCGGCACGCTCGCCACCCGCGCCGCCGCCGCGCCGAGCCCGAGCGCCTCCAGCACGGCCACGCTGTTCGGCCCGATCTGCAGGCCCGCCCCCACCTCGCCGAGCTCGGGCGCTTGCTCGACCACGCGAACCCTGGCGCCGCGCTGCACCAGCGCCCGCGCCGCCGACAAGCCGGCGATCCCCGCCCCGACCACCAGAACGTCCCGCCCTTCCAGCGCCATTCGTCGTCTCCGCCGCCACCTCACGCCCGATCCTAAAGCGCCGGCCGGTCGGGAGAAACCCGCCAAAAGCCACTGGACGCCCGGAATCCGCTGCGCTATAGCCAGCCGCACCTCGTGACGAGGCATGGTCCGGCGTAGCTCAGCGGTAGAGCAGTTGACTGTTAATCAATTGGTCGTAGGTTCGATCCCTACCGCCGGAGCCAACCCAACGAAATCAATGACTTACGAGTCGATTTCGGAGGGTCCCACCAAATGTCCCACGCACTGTCCCAACGCGGCTCGGTTCTCTGGCTCCGCGTCAAGCTTCCAGAAACCTCCACCCGCTTAGAAATATCCCTTCGGACCAGTGATCCCGTCGAGGCCCGGCGACGCGCCGCGCGCCTCACGCCGGCGCTACCGCTGCGCTCCGGGCAGGCAAGGGCGTGGGTGGAAGCGATGGAACGAGCGAGGCACCAGGGCAAGCGGACGCAGGCGGAACTCGACGCGGCGGCGCGCCGCCTCTCGCTCGACCCACTCGACGACGAGGCATTCCGGGATGCGCTCTGCGCCGAGGCCGAGGCGCGCGGGTGGTATGGCCCGCCCGACGCGGACCAGGTGATACGCGACTTCGACGCGATGCGGCAGGGGATGGACGCGCTCACTGAAGAGTATCGGCTTGCCTGCGAGCGCAAGGGCATCGACCCGACCACGCGCGAGCCGGTCGGCAAGGCGGCGGTGGCGTTCAAGGACCTGGCAAACCGCTACATTCGCCGCCGAGCCGAGGGCTATGCCTGTCTCCGTGCCACCGAGGTTCTCGACGCGGGCGCGGGCCGGGCGTTCGCGCAGGCGCAGGAGGGCAACTTTCTCGCCACAGCGGCGCTCTTCACGGACTATCTCGGCGGCGATCAGCTCACCGAGCGGCTCTGCGCCGATTTCGTCTCCCTCCTCGCGCGCATCCCCAAGAGCCACGGGAAAAGCTCACGGGACCAGCGCGGCATCCGGCAGGTCGTCAAGGAGGCCGACGACCAGGAGCTCGTCGCGGTCGAGACCCTCAAGGCCAAGCTCGAAGCGGCTGGTGCTCGGTCTGGCGAGATTGAGGACGCGACCGAGGCGAAGCGCATCCCCCGACTCAAGACCCCGACCATCGTAAGGCACGCGCGAACCGTCTCGGCCATTCTCGATTGGGGGGTCGCTATCGGGGAGCTCCAGAGCAATCCGATGCGGCTATGCGTTCCGTCCGCCAAGGAAATAACGGCCCGGACCCGGCGCGAGACCAGCGGCAAGCGCGACGGGTGGGACGACGAAGAATGCGAGCGCCTGTTCCGAACGCCGCTATTCGTCAATGGGCCGAAGGCGGCGGACGACGAGCTGTTCTGGGCCCCCCTCATAGCGGCCCATTCCGGAGCGCGCGCCGAGGAGATTCTCCAGCTGTCAATCGGCACGGAATCCTACCCCCCCCCGTCGGCGTCGAAGTTTGACCCCCCGTCGGGCGAGGAGCGGGACCCGGCCCGGCGGAGCGGTGCGGGTGGCGGAGACGGGCCGGGTCCCGCTCCGGTTCGGCGCTGAGGGTTGGGTCAGGCGCGGTTCTTGAAGCGCCAGCTCTCGTTGCCGGTCTCGACGATGTCGCAGTGGTGGGTGAGGCGGTCGAGGAGCGCGGTGGTCATCTTCGGGTCGCCGAAGACGGCGGGCCATTCGCCGAAGGCGAGGTTGGTGGTGACGACGACCGAGGTCTGCTCGTAGAGCCGGCTGACGAGGTGGAAGAGCAGCTGGCCGCCGGCCTGGGCGAAGGGGAGGTAGCCGAGCTCGTCGAGCACGACCAGGTCCATGCGGCAGAGGTGGTCGGCGATGCGGCCCTGGCGGCCGGCGCGGGCCTCGGCCTCGAGCTTGTTGACGAGGTCGACGACGTTGAAGAAGCGGCCGCGGGCGCCGCCGCGGATGCAGGCGCGGGCGATGCCGACGGCGATGTGGGTTTTGCCGGTGCCGGTGCCGCCGATCAGCACCAGGTTGCGCTGCTGGGTGAGGAAGCCGCCGCCGGCGAGGTCGCGGACCAGGGTCTCGTTGATCGGCGTGGCGTCGAAGACGAACTCGTCGATCTCCTTGGCCATCGGCAGCCGGGCGATGGCGATCTGGTACTTGATCGAGCGGGCCTGCTTCTCGGAGAGCTCAGCGGTCAGGAGGTCGCTCACCACCCGCTGGGGCTCGTGCTGCCGCTTCACCGCCGAGGCGACGATCTCGTCGTAGGCCGATCTCATGCCGAAGAGCTTCAGGTCGCCCATCGTCGTCATGATCGCGCTTCGCTCCATCATCCGCTCGCCCTCCTGAGGCTGTCGTAACGGGCGCAGTCGGCGGCGGGCTCGTGCCGCAGCCGCAGCGCCTCGGGGGTCATGATCGTCGCCGGCGGTCCGGGGTCGCGGCGGCGGGAGAGGATGTTGAGGATGACGTCGGCGGAGTGGACGCCTTCCTTCAGCGCCTCGGCGCAGGCGGCCTCCACCGCGGGCAGGCCGTCGGTCAGCACCGCGCCGAGCACCTCGACCATCTGTCGGTCGCCGTCCGGCGCGGTCTTCAGCTTGCGGCGCACTCGCTCGAGCGCCCCCGGCAGCACCCAGTCCTGGAAAGGGGCGCCGTTCCTGAGCGCCCCGGGTTTGCGCGCCAGCACGGGGACATAGTGCCAGGGGTCGTAGACGGTCTGGCCACGGCCGAAGACCCGGGGATGCTGCCCGACGATCCGGCCGTCCTGCCGCAGCTCGATGCGATCGGCGTAGGCGCGGACCTCGACCGGCCGGCCGACCGCGCTCGCCATCACCGAGTATTTGTTGTTGTCGAAGCGGACGAGGCAGGTCTTCGATGGCGAGACTGGCGTTGAGCGGAAGCCGTCGAACGGTCCGGCGTACGGCACCAGGCTCGGCCGCTCGGCCTCGAACATCTCCCAGATCGTCCGATCGCGCACCTCCGGGTGCGGCTGCGCCTTGGCCCAGGCGATGCAGCGGTCCAGGAGCCAGGCGTTCAACTCCTCGTAGCTCCGGACCCGCACCCGCGGCGAGAAGAACCGCTGCCGCACCGTGCCGACCTGGTTCTCGACCTGGCCCTTCTCCCAGCCCGACGCCGGGGTGCACGCCACCGGCTCGACCAGGTAGTGCCCGCACATCTGCTGGAAGCGCCGGTTGTAGTCCCGCGCCTTGCCGACGAGGATCGCGTCGACCGCCGTCTTCATGTTGTCGTAGATCCCGCGCGTGCAGGTGCCCTTGAAGAAGGCGAAGGCGCGGTCGTGCGCGTCGAACACCATCTCCTGGCTCTCGCGCGGGTAGGCCCGCACGAACGGCATCCGGCTGTGGCAGAGCCGCACCTGCGCCACCTTCACCGTCACCGTGACCCCGGCGATCAGCACCACCTCGTGGCTCCAGTCGAACTGGTAGGCCTCGCCGGGCGCGAAGCTCAGCGGCACGAACGCCCCCGCCGTCGCCGCGGCCCGCTCCCGCTGCCAGCCGGCCGCGTAGCGCCGCACCGCGTCGTAGCCGCCCTCGTAGCCGAACCCGCGCAGCTCCTCGAAGACCCGGATCAGCGTCAGCCGCTCCCGGCTCGCGCGGCCCGCGTTCACCGACAGCAGCCGGTCGAGCTCCTCTTTCCACGGCCCGATCTTCGGCTGCGGCTGCACGCTCCGCTCGTAGACGAACGCCGTCTCGCCGCTCCTCAGGATCTTCCGCACCGTGTTGCGCGAGACGTGGAGCTCCCGGCAGATCTCCTTGATCGACCGCCCGCGCACGTAAAACTCGCGGCGCACCCGCGCGATCGTGTCCACGCCCTTCATCCCCCGCCACCCGTCCAGAACAAACCGGACAGGCACTGCCGTTCACGGAGGAAGGGGGGTCAATTTTCGACGCCGATCCCCGGCCTCACGGGGTCAACATTCCATGCCGATCCACAGTCTCCATTCAACACGCGATCGAGACCGTGAGGGCCTGGAACGCCGCCGGCATCAAGTCGGCGGTCATCACCGGGCAGACACCTGGCGACGAGAGGCGAAAACTCCTCCGGCGGCACCGCGAGCGCGACATTCAAGCTATCGTCTCGGTGGGGGTCCTGTTCGAGGGAACCGATATGCCCTGGGCCGAGGTCGCCGTCATCCTCCGCCCCACCCTCTCGCGCGTCGTCCATCTCCAGTCTCTTGGGCGTGTCCTACGGACGAGCCCAGGCAAGGAGCGCGCCCTTATCATCGACTGTCCCGGAAACACGCTGCGCCTCGGAAGCGCCGCCGCGCCGCGCACCTGGACGCTCGATGGACTGGCCGAGGACGAGACCCCTGGCAAGGCGAAGACCGCCGACGGTGAGCTGCTGTCAATCCGGCAGTGCCCGAGCTGCCTGGCGTTCCACGAGACCGGCCCAAACGCGTGCCCCACCTGCGGAGAAATCTGGACCCGGGACCGGCGCGTGAGCGCGGCCACGACCGCCGAGCTGGAGCGCCTGGCCGAGGAGGAAATCGCGCGACGGCAGAAGGCCCTCGCCCGCGAGCGCCAGCGGGAAGAAGCTGGGGCGAAGACGCTGGCCGAGCTGGTCGCCCTTGGCCGCCGGCGGGGCTACGCCCCTGGATGGGCTCACGCCCGGTGGAAGGCGCGTCAAAGCCGCTCGACGAAATCCTGAAGCCGCTCCCGGGCGGCGACTGCGGCATCGTCCAACTCTGGCACCCAATGGAGTAGCGAGTTCTCCTTGTCGTAGCCGGCAGCGGACAGCACCACCTGGCGCGCCGGGACCCGGTTCGGCCAGACAATGAATCGCACATCATCGACCGCTATCGGCTCGACATCGTGGCGTTCGTCCGGTTCATCGCCGCCCTGCCATTCGTAGGGCCACGCTGTAGTCGGGTGGGGCCAGATAGCGACAAAGCCGCCGCCGGTGATCGGCTCGAACAGGAATCCCGCGCGGGTGAGGGCGATGCGCTGGTGGGCGGTCAGCATCCGAACACCTCCCGCAGGGCGTTCGCCGCCTGGAGCATCCGTGGGTCCGGGTGGTTGTGGATGGCCGCCGGGCCGAACGCCCACTCGCCGCCAATGCGGATGGCGCAGGCGGTTAGGCCGCCCGGGGCCTTGACGATCACCAGGCCCTCGGCCTCGTCTATCTCGGAGCCCTCCGGCGCGCGGCGGCGCAGCTCTATCCGCTGGTGTCCCGTCAGCATCACAGCCACCGGTCCAGGCGGGCCACGGTGCGCTCGAAGCTGGCGAGCGTCTCGATCGTCTCCTCCAGGCTCTCCGTGAGCGCGTCGAGCGACTGGCGCAACTCGGCGCAGGCAAGCGCCCAGAACTCGTCTTCGGTCATCGCGTCGTAGTCCATCGCCGTCCTCCTATCTGGCTTCCAAGGAGGTGGGTCCGGTTCAACCAGGGCGGCAACGGCGGCGGCGATTTTTCTTCGTTGGCGACACCTCACCAATATGGCGAAGCGCGAGTCGATCATCCAAGCTGAAATCCTCCTCGCCATCTCGGCGGGTTTCCATTGGCTCGGACTTCGCGCCTGGAGACAGAACGCCGGCACCGCGCGGTCAATGGACGGCTCCCGAACGATCAAGCTCGCACCCAAGGGCGCGAGCGACATCGTGGGGTCGTTCCGAGGGCGGATGATCGCCCCCGAAGTCAAGCAGCCCGGGAAGTCCCTACGCCGCGAGCAGTCGGATTTTCGGCGCGAGATGATCGCCGCCGGCGCATTGCCATTTGTTTGGACCTCTGCGGAGCAGGCCGTTGAGGAGCTGATTCAAGCCTTCGATCTGGAGGAGCATCGGGCGGAGATCGAAACGAGGGCGAGGAAGCCGCTGGCAGCCCGAAAAAAGAAGGGGTGTTAACAGGCGGTTACATAGGAAAACTTCAAGCAAACCTGCCTTCAGCTTATGCGATAAATTGCAGCATTTTCAGTCGTTTGCGAAAATCGTCGTGCGCCGCCATTCCACCTAAGGTTGATTCAAGCTTTAACCCTTTGTTAACAGCCCGTTGTGGGAAAGTTGGTGTCAACCACAATACCTTGGGGCCCCAGCAGATAAATCTCTTGAAGTGAGTCTCGACTCAGGTCACCGTTGTCCTCGATCCGTCCACAAAGGCCGAGCATCCGGGCCTCTACCCCCGGAGCGCGGCGTAAGTAGTCGGACCTCACGCTGTCCGTGGGAGGGCGTGTGGCGCGAAGCGATTGGGCTTGTTTTGACCTTCTTGGTATTTGAGTTTGTTCCCCCGATCCGCCTTCGTGTCAAGCCTCCCATAATCGACGACAAAAAGGATCGGAAATGGATCTTCCATTCCCCAAGCGACGACTTTATATGCTGGCCTCCCTCTTCCCGGTCATAGGCGAAACGCCCCATCAGGCGCGGCGGAAGGGGCTCTGGGATGCGGTCGAAAATGAGGCGGTAGCGCCCGTTTGGCGGCCCACCTACTCCTCGGCGGTCTTCGAGAGCGAACGCGCGCCCGACGATCTTCTCCGGACGATCGTCCATAGGCACGGCGATCTCATCAGCGACCGGGACCGCATCCTACTCGCCGAAATCACCGGGATGCCGATGGTGTGCCACGGCATCGAGAACGCGCTCTATCCGCGCGGTGATACGCCCATCGCCAGCAACGGGCCGGCCAAGAAACCGCGCAGCGCCTGATGGACCCGTTCGCTGGGGGCGAAGGTTTTCGCCCCCAGCGAAAACGGGAGAACAGCCTTGGCCCAACATTCGCCTCCCGGCTGGAGGGCCCCGACTACGCGCAGGCTGAGTCGAGCTCCCTGATCGACTCCTGAGCTCGGACGAGTAGCTTTCTAACCTCCGACACGGACTCACCGCGATCCAGCGCGCTCGTAAGCGGCTCGACACTCATTCGCAGCAGCACCGCCGCCTTTATCACGCGCTCATTCAAAAGATCAGGAGAGGCTGTGACTCGTGCTTGGACTTTCTCGTGGGCTTCTTTTATGCCTTCGGAGACAGATTTAACCTTTTCGTCGCCTCCTCTTATTTCCATACCATCGTTGAGCATTCCGGCATCCAAGAAGGTCTGAAGCAACGCCACCGATATTCCGAGATAGAGGTTCTCTGAGCTGATAAGACTAAGGTGCGGACGGGCAGACGCCTTTCGCCGGAAATACTCCACTGCTCCCGTGCCAGCAACAGTGATGAGCGAACCGACCAACACTCCCGCCAAGGCGCTCGTTGCCGCAGCGTCGAGCCGTATGGGAGCACCCCAAGTTCGCATCGCGGCGCTTATTGCGGCAGAAACCAGCCCGCCGCAGAGGTACCCAATCCAAAATTTCCTATCCAAAATAGCGCCCCGGATCGCTTCCAGCGGAAAATCTAACCGGCCAAAGCACGCGCGGCCATAGAGCGCGAATACCCGTCCTATGCCTCTTCCGGTTTGCTCCCTCCATCGAACGCCGACATCACCAGGCATTGCTGGCCGAGAGCGAGCATCAAATGCGCCTCACCCATACAGCCCGACGAATGGAACACACGGAGCACGCCATCCCCGCAACGGACAACAGCGGCGACCTCCACCGGATCGGACGCGAGCGCCTGGCGCAGCGTGCCCTCCGCGTCGGAAATCTCGCGCTGCGGCAGATCGACGATCTTCATAGTCCAAGCTCCTCGCGGTCGAGCCGCACCAATCGGATTTTCTCGTGGGCCGTCGCGGCGTGGCGGCGGTCGATTTCGTCGAGGACCAGCTTGAACGCGCGGCGGTCCGACAGGTAGTCGAGCAGGGAGCAGCTCTGGTTGATGCTCCAGAACATCTCTGTTCCCTCCTGGCGCGTCATCCGGAGCGCGTCGAGCAGCCGGCGCGACGAGAAATCTCGGAGCTCATCGCGGGCTCGGGCCTCCAACGCTTCGATCTCCCGTCGGCGCTCTTCCTGCCGCTGGCGCATCTCCTCGTCCTCGCGGACCAGCTCCTCCGCGGAAATCGACACCATCGTGTCGAGAGCCGCTTCCATCGCACGCCGGTCGGCGGCATCTTCGGTCAGTCTCCGGATGCGCTCGACCTCACGCTGTTGGCGCTCGAACCGGGCCTGCATCTTGCGCTCGCGCTTCGTCATTTCTCACCCCCGAGGCAAATCCAGCCCTTCGCGCTGTAGCGGCGGCCCGAGGCGATCGCATAGGCCGAGGCGTAGGAGCAGCCGATGTGCGCGGCAGCTTCGGGCGCGGTGCCAACGAACAGGACACCTTCGGCGGACCGGAAGCGAAAGCGTGTGCGATACTGGCGGCCACTCATTTCGAGACCTCGACGCAAGCGAAGCCGATCGGCTTGTTCTTGATCTCGTCATCCTGGAGAATATCGGCGTAGGCGATCTGCCCGACCCCGAGACAGTGAGCCACACTCTCATAGCGCGACGACATTTCGGCGGGTGGGTATGAGGCAAACAGATAGACAATGGCGTAGAACATTTTCGCGGTCCTCTTCATTTTGACACCGAGGACTTGGGTCCCGACGCGCGACGACAGAAACGCCGGAAGCGATTATTTTCGCTTCCGGCGCATTTTTCTCCAGGCGGCTGTCTCCTCGTCGGAAGGCCATTCCACCGACACGCCCCACCACCCCGGCGATACCTCGACCGCGCCCAACGCTTTCAGCCCGACCCGGACCGGTAGCAGCCGCCCGGACAGCGCCTGGACGGCCTCGATCACCCGGCGCTCGTCGGAGCACCCGCCGAGCGCAGCCACGGCGGCGACCGCCGACACCGCATCCTGGCGGTCGTCAAAGGTCTCCCAGAGCACCATCGAACCCCATCGCCTCAAGCATCTCGCGGAGCAGGTCGAGCCCGGTGTCGAGCTCGGCCTGGAGGACGGTCCTGGTTGTTTCCATTTCGGAAGCAATGTCGTCGAGCGACCGGCGCTCATCCGAAAAAACGAGCACGAATGACCGCCCGGGTGCGCGGCGGGAGCTGGTCGAGGAGCCTGGCGATCACCGCCGGCGCGTCGGACACCTCGACCGAGGGCGCGGCCACGCATTCGGCCTCCGCGAGCTCACCGCGCCCGAGGGAGAGAGCCAGCGACGCTTCAACGCGGTCGGCATCGACACGGCGACCCGTGGCGGCGGTCGCTTCCTCCGCGATCAGCTCGCAAATCTCGCGGGGCATCAGCGACGGGTCGCGCTCGGTGTGGCCGTGGTAGAGCCTGCCAGCGTGCCGCTGGACCCACCCCTCCGCCTTCGAGCGGTGGCGGCTCACCGGGTCGGCATTGTTCTCGGCGTAGCGGAGAATGGCATCGCGGACCCAAATCGTGGCGATCGCGCGGAAGCCGCCCCGGGCCGGGTCGAACTTCTCCAGGGCGAGCAGGATTCCGATGGCACCCTGCTGCGCGAGGTCCTCCTGTTCGAGACCGAAGCGGCGGGCGGCCTTCGAGGCTTCGCGCCCGATCAATCCGCGCATCAACCGAACCAGACGATCAATGTCGGCGGGCCGGCGCTCGCGCCACGCGCGCAGGGCGAGCTCTTCCAGAGAGACGACATCAGGGCTCATTGGTGAACCTCACAGCGGCCGAGTCGTTCGCCGTGTGTTGGCGTAGGGTTCAGCCACCCGAGCGTCTGTCGCGACGGCCAGGCTCGCTCGCCCTTCGAGGGCCCGCGTGAGACCCGCCGCGCGGCAGGCGCCGGGAGGACCGGACGGACCACAGGGTGTCGCGCCAGAGCCTGCCAGCCAGAGCGCCTGTCAATGAGCGATCCGCACGACCTCCCGGCTCGGGGCAGTGTAACCCGGAACCGGAGGTTTCGCCGATGACCCTTTTCGCCGGCCTCGACTGGGGCTCGACCTGCCACGCCGTCTGCGTGCTCGACGCCGACGGCAGGCCGCTCGCCCGGTTCGAGGCACGCCACGACGCTGCCGGCCTCGCGGGCCTCGTCGCGCAGCTGAAGCGCCTCGGCCCGCCGGCCGGGACGCC
The DNA here is from genome assembly GCA_046348955.1 of Amaricoccus sp. GTDB lineage: Bacteria > Pseudomonadota > Alphaproteobacteria > Rhodobacterales > Rhodobacteraceae > Amaricoccus. Next base: position 304,856 of record JAXMDG010000004.1, on the reverse strand, counting down.
GGTCGCCATCGAGCGGCCTTCGGGCCTGGTCGTGGAGACGCTCGTCGCCGCCGGTCATCCGGTCGTGCCGATCCACCCGAACGTCGTGAAGGCGTGCCGGCCGCGCTACCGCGCCGCCGGCGGCAAGTCCGATCCCGGCGACGCCTTCATGCTCGCCGACATCCTGCGCACCGACGGCCACCGCTTCCGCCGCCTCACGCCGCTCTCCGATGCGATCAAGGCGCTCCGCGCCCTGGTCCGCGGCCGCGACGACCTCGTCGCGACCCGCATCGGCCTCGCCAACCAGCTCAGAAGCCTGCTCGACGGCTTCTGGCCGGGAGCGGCCGGCGTCTTCGCCGATCTCGACAGCCCGATCGCGCTCGCCTTCCTCGCCCGTTACCCGACGCCGGAAAGCGCCCGCCGCCTCGGGATCAAGCGTCTTGCCGCCTTCCTGGCCCAGCACCGCTACTGCGGCAGGCGCAGCCCCGAGGATCTCCTCGCCCGGCTGCGCGCCGCCCCGCAAGGCTTCGCCGAAGAGGCCGAGGCCGACGCCAAGGGCGAGGTCGTCCGCGCCCTCGTTCGCGCCCTCGAGGCCATCGTCCCCGCGATCCGCGAGCTTTCCAGCCGCATCGAGCAGGCCGTCGAGGACCTCCCCGACGGCCGCATCGTCATGTCCTTCCCGCGGGCGGGGCGCATCTGCGCAGCTCAGATCCTCGCCGAGCTCGGCGACGTCCGCGAACGCTTCCAGACCGAGGACCAGCTCGCCGCCGAGGCCGGCGTCTCCCCGGTCACCCACGCCTCCGGCAAGAGCCGGGGCGTCGTCTTCCGCTTCGCCTGCAACCACCGCCTCCGGGCTGCGATCACCTGCTGGGCCGACAACTCCCGCCACGCATCTCCCTGGGCCGCCGACGTCTACAAGCGCGCGAGCACGCGGATGCGACCATCCCCACGCCATCCGCGTGCTCGCGCGCGCTTGGGTCCGCGTCCTCTGGCGCGCATGGACCGACCGGGAGCCCTACGACCCCGCCAAACACTGCGCTCTCCACAGCATCGCAATCGCCGACCCAGGTTGACACAGGGTGTCTCACGCGAGCACCAGCTCGTCGCCGGCGGCGATCTCCAGAGCGTCCTCGACAGCGGCCTGGAGCATCGCGGGGGTCGAACGCCACGGGCGGATAACCACCGCGCGGGAGGGGTCGGCAGCGAAGTCCGAGGGGGTCATCAGGCCCACGGTGCCGTCGCGGTCGATCTCGACTGCGAACATCGGCTCCGGGCCGGACAGGGCGAAGGGTTCGAGCTCGCGCAGGCGCATCCGGCGAAGGCGGGCGATCACGGCGGACAGGGCGGGCTTGAGTTGGCGGGCATCAATCACGGCGGGGGTCTCCTCTTTTACGAAGAGGAGGTGGGTCCCGGGCGGATGGCGCGGAAACGGGGACTGTCAAGATCGACGGGGAGGCGTTTCTGTCCGGCGGAGCGCGGACGCAGGTCCTCCGTGTGGAAGCCCGCATCGAAACCCTACTGCGCTACGCCGAGATCATCGACCATCGCCGGAAGAACCGACGCCGGCAGACGGCTACGCCGAGAAGCATCACGCTTGCCCGCGCGCGCTTGGCGGCGGCGCACTTTCGGGTCTATCCGAGCAGCATCGCCCGGGTGGTGTCCGGTCGTCGCGCATCAATCGCAGGCTACCACCTCGTCCCACCGACAACCCCTTGACCTGTCCCAACCTTCCGGGGTATAGTTGCCAACTCGTTGATTTCATTGAGCGAGCTCCGCCCCCCTACCGCCGGAGCCAATTAAATCAATATCTTAGTGGCGCTAGCCGCTTCAAGCGGGGCGGCAGGTCCCTGCGACATACCGCCTCTGGCGCCATGCCGGGCGACGTCGCCCGAACACCCGTTCCCCAGAAGGCCAGGCCCCGCAGGGCTAGGTGCCGCTCACCCTCCGAACGGATCCGCCGGATAAGCGACCGCGACCAGCGTCAAACCATCGGGCGGGCAAACCGGCCCGCAGGCTCCCCGGTCGCGGGCGGCAAGCGCGTCGCCGACCCGCTCCGGCGTCCAGGCCCCGACGCCGACCCGTTCCAGCGTCCCGACCAGGCTTCGGACCTGGTTGTGCAGGAACGACCTCGCCCGGAGGTGGAACCGGAATTCCCGCCCCGCCGGATAGACCAGCTCCTCGATCTCCAGCGCGTCGAGGGTTCGGACCGGGCTCTTCGCCTGACAGATCGACGATCGGAACGTGGTGAAATCGTGCCGCCCGACCAGCAGTGCCGCGCCCTCGCGCATCGCGGCGGCATCGAGCGGATGATTGACCCGCCAAGCGAAACCGCGATCGGCAACGAGCGGCGCCCGGCGGCTCACCAGGCGAAAGCAATAGGAGCGCTCGATCGCCGAGAATCGGGCATGGAACGCGTCATCGACCCGCGCCACCGCGGTCACCGCCACCGGCAACGGCCGCAGATGCGCATTCAGCGCCTCGCCCAGCCGGAAGGACGGCCAGTCCCGCTCGAGATCGAGATGGGCGACCTGCCCGAGCGCATGGACACCCGCATCGGTGCGCCCTGCCCCGGTCACCGCCGCGCCGCCGGGCTGCAGCCGTGCGACGGCCGCCTCGAGCGCGCCCTGAACGCTCGGCTGCGCGTCCTGGCGCTGCCAGCCGGCGAGGTCTCGCCCGTCATACTCGATCTTGAGCGCGAAGCGCGCCATGCGCCGGTCCCTCCCGGAGGCCGCTTTAGGGCGCGTGCCGCCGGCTGCCAAGAGGCAGGGTCAGGGGATCAGCACCGCCGCGCCCGTCAGATGCCCCGCCCGCAGACGAGCGAGCGCCTCGTTGGCCTCGGCAAGCGGGAAGGTGGTGACCTCTGTCCGCACCGGGACGCTCGGGGCCAGCGCGAGAAACTCGATCGCATCGCGCCGCGTCAGGTTGGCGACCGAGCGGATCTGCCGCTCGCCCCAGAGAATCGCATAGGGAAAGGCGGGAATGTCGCTCATATGGATGCCGCCGCAGACCACCGTTCCGCCCTTGCGCACCGCCCTGAGCGCCGCCGGCACCAGGGCGCCGACCGGAGCGAACAGAATCGCCGCGTCGAGCGGCACCGGCGGGGCTTCGTCCGATCCGCCGGCCCAGTCCGCGCCCATGCGCTGCGCGAATTCCTGCGCCTCGCGGTCGCCCGGGCTGGTGAAGGCGAAGATCCGTCGGCCTTCGAAGCGCGCCACTTGCGCCACGATATGCGCCGCCGCGCCGAAGCCGTAGATCCCGAGCGCCGCCGCGCTCCCAGCCATCCCGAGGCAGCGATGCCCGATCAGACCGGCGCAGAGCAACGGCGCCGCCTCGGCATCGCCATAGGCATCCGGGATCGGGAAGCAATAGCGGCTGTCGGCCAGCGCATATTCGGCATAGCCCCCGTCGCGGGTATAGCCGGTAAAGCCCGGTGCGTCGCACAGGTTTTCGGCCCCGGCCCGGCAATAGGGGCAGATCCCGCAGCTATGGCCGAGCCACGGGATGCCGACCCGGTCGCCGAGCGCAAGCCCTGTCACGCCCTGCCCCTTCGCCTCGACGACGCCGACCACCTCGTGCCCAGGCACCCGCCCCGGCATCACGTCCGGCAGATCGCGATCGACCACATGGAGGTCGGTGCGGCAGACGCCGCAGGCCCGGACGCGGACCCGCACCTCGCCCGGTCCCGGCTCCGGCACCGGCCGCTCCACCGGTTCGAGCCTGCCCCGAATCGCGCTGACCGCCATCGCCCGCATGATGCCTCCCCGCCGTCCCGGCTCCGTCCGCTCCAGCCTGCCACCCGGTTCCGCCATCCGCAATCGCATCCCCTTGCGCAGCCCGCCGGTTGCGGGTACCTAGCCCCGGTTCACCGGCTCTGGGGCGACGTGGCGGAGTGGTGACGCAGCGGATTGCAAATCCGTCCACACCGGTTCGATTCCGGTCGTCGCCTCCAAATTCCATTGTAAGATATTGATTTTACTATGGAATTTTACAGACCCTTCGCTCTGCCTAAGAATTGCCTAGGGTTTCGCAGGGCACCCTTGACCCGAAGCGCCCCGGCAGAGATCACGAAGACGTGAAGTGCCCACAGGGGCGCAACGCGCCGAACAGTGGCGTAGGTTCGTCGTAACGGTGCGCCTAATGGGGGTAGCTTTGGACGAAGAAGCGAAATGGGCATACATCACGGCGCTTGACGACGAATTGTTGAAAGGCGGCGCAACCATGTCGGAATGGTGCGCCTTCATCGTACGCGAGTGCGACTATGCCTTTGTCGCCGGGGCTAACTTGGCGACCGTAATAACGTCGGTCGCAGCAATCGAAACGTACCTTCGGGCAGAGTACGCGGCTAGCAAGCGCATTCGCCTTGCCGACCTAATCGACCAAGCGCCCATTGCGCAGGAACTACGCGAAGACATTCATAAGTTGCGCAAGTACCGCAACACTTGGGTACACGTAGCAACGCCGGAAGACGACCAAGCAATACTAGACAAGCCCGAAGTCTACGACGCAGAACTTGAAGAATGGGCCAAGCTGGCACAGCGCACGTTGCGCCGCACGATCTACGAAAACCCGTGGGTATGAAAAAGCCCCGACCCGTGTTTGGCGACGGGCCGGGGCAGGTAGCCGCGCGGAAACCCCTTAACGCGCGGCACGCAAGCAAGGCGAAGGGGGGTGGCGGCACACGTCGTCGCGCCTGCCCCGCCCTCAAGGCAAGGGCACTAAGCCGCAAGCCCTAGGCAGGGTGGCAGGCGGGTATCGTCCCCCCGCCTGCCTTGGCCTTGGGCGGGCAGGGAAGCCCCCGCCCAAGGCCAATCTCAAAGCACCGGCAGTTCGGGGGCTACCCGGCTGCGTGTGACGGTATCGAAGGCGTACAGGGGCAGGGCAAGCACGCCCCGCGCCGCAAGGTCGATTGCCCCTAGCCCTGCGGCGGTAAGCGCGTCCCGAATGGTTGTCAGGGGGGTATCAAGCCCTACGACGACGACCGCCGGGAATTCGCTTGTAGCTGCGTCAAACTGCGCTTGGGCGCTTTTCCATGCCAAATGCAAGGCGCGGTCGGAAAGTGCGCCTTGGTTCTGCGGCGGGGTAAGGTCGAAGCCCCCGCTAACCGCCTGCGGTGTAAAGACCGGCAAGACGCCTTGGGCGCAAAAGGCTTCAACGTCCAACCCGGCTTCGTCAATGCCCACAGAAACAAGGGTCGCATAGGGACCGCGAATAATCGGGTCGCCAAGCGGGCTTGTGGTCGGGCGCGACGAAGCCGCGAACCAAGCTGCGACGGCGGCAAGCTGCGTTTCTGCGATTGTGGGCATGTCAGATTTCCACCCGGCTAGACTTGTACTTTTCTGCAAGGGCGGGGTTGTAGAACGACTGGTAAATGTCCCGCACGAAGCTTTTGTACTTGCCCGCAAGTTCCGCAAGCGAAGACCCGTCCTGCATCATCTTGGACGCGGCGGGAAGGTGCTTGTTGATAGCTTGAACCGTCCATTTCTGATGCACTTCGTCGGCAAGCCCAAGCAAATAACCCGGCGACTGCACGATAAGGGCTGCCACTTCCGGCTTTTCCATTACCAGCTTGTGAACCTTCGCAACACCGTCGGGAGTTTTCACCTGTTCGCGGATATAGGCGCGGTGTTCGGCGTCAATTGCCTGATATGCCGGGCGGGGCGCGAACTCGTTCTGCGCCATGTCATAGCCCGCTTGGATCATGGCTTCGCTTTTCTGCGAAAGCTTCGACGCGACTTCGGCGGTAGCCTTCGCGGCCCGTTCGGCAAGAATTGAAGCATGGTAATGCGCGTCTTCTGGCCCCCGCGACAAGTCACCGGCCAACGCCTTCGCCTTGGCCCCGGTTTCCTTGATAAGCGACTTCAACTGCGCCACACTTTCCGCCGCGCCGGGAATGCCGTCCAGAAAGCGCGGATCACCCAAGCGGGCGTGCAACACACTGTCCGACATGATGCCCGTCATAAATTCTTGGGCTTGGGGGGTAGGCACAAGGTACTGTTGCCGTTGCATGATCGGGGTTCCTTCGGGTTAAGGTCGGTTTAGGAGGAGGGCTTGGTTACGGGCTAGAGCGATTTGCCATTGCGCGTCGCTACCGTGGTCGGTGGTCATCATCACGCGACGCGCGGCGGGCAACGGCCCGACGACATGACCTGTCGGGCTGACTTCGACGACACTTGCCCGCGCTACCGGCTTTGCGGCCTTGGCGCGCTGTTCAAGCTTCTTAAGGCGCAACGCTAGCCGGATCACGATTGCGCCGCCTCTAGGGCTTCTAGCCGCGCCTCTAGCGAAGAACCTTCCATAAGCCGTGCCAGCATTAGAAGGATATTTGCGAGTTTCGACGCGTCGGATACGTCCATTTGTTTCGACCGGGCCAAGCGATATAGCTTCGCCAGTTCCCTTTGAACGTCTGCGACGGTATTCAACTTGACCCGCACCTTTAGGGGGTGGGGGGTGTTGTCGTTTTCGTCGTGTTCCGAAGGTTTTGCCATTGGTCTATTGCGCCTGTTTGCGTCCGTTACAGGCAGCTAAGACCCCCCTAAAGCCTTCGGTCAATCGGCTATTTTAGGGTTCGACAGTGGCAGACATTTACAGACAAAATAATTTTCAGCCGGTAGCGCACAACGATTATTCGACGGCATATTAGGCGGTACTTAGGCAAGGAAACTACCACGAGAAAATATTGAGTCGTTTCATATAACTACGTCAGATAATGGAAGCCGGTACGGCTGCTACGCGTTGAATAACTACGTCGGGGGCCGATTTGACCGATACCAGGTACCTGCCCACAGGGGCGCACAGGCGGGCCTTGCAGGGGTCGGGCCGGTCGGGGGCACCATGCATACCCCGAACCCCGCCAAGCCTACCACGGGGCCGGATTTCAGGGGGCGGCGGGCCATCCGGCAATCTTGGCAGGTCGCACCCGGTCGCGGTTCATCCTGCCTTCAAGCACGTCGTCGGGCACAAGCGCCTTGTCGTATGCCACGCCCCTGCGCTTGAACTCTCTACGAAGGTCGGTGCGAAGGCCGGGTAGCGTTCCGGCGGCTAACAGGATTACGCCGTCGGACATGACGGCGGTCAGGTCTTCGACCGTGCGCAAGACTTCGATGTAAGCCTTTGTAAGCACTTCAAAGTAGCGCGGGAAGTACAGGGGCGTATGCGTCGCAATGTGGCGTCCAAGTTCAATAGCGAACTTGCGATGCTTCTTCGTCTTGGGGTGCGACGTTATCGTTTGGATGAACAGCCAACCCGCTACCCGTTCTTCGGTTTGCAGGTAGCAGGAACCCCCGCCCAAGAACTTGCCCGTTTCCGCGATGTACAGGGCGGTTAGGTATTCCAAGGCGTCTTCGCGCGTGCATATGCCTTCGTCTATCAACACGTCTTCGGCGGCTTCCAGAAGAAGCGACATGCGTTCATGTGCTATGTGGTCGAAAAGCGGTCGCATGGTTCAACCTTTCTGCGTGCCCACAGGCTGCATGGGGTATGAAACCGTTACAGTAGAGTTGCCGCTATGGCTTTGCACAACAATATCTGCACCAAAGCCGTGGAGTGTGCGAAACAAGCACCCCATAATTTCGTCGTGCGCTCGCATGTCGTCTACGGTTTCGCCTTGGGAAACGGCGAACACTCCGTATTCAATATGGTGAAGCAAACTTATGGCGGATGCTTCGTCGTAAACTGCGGCTTCACTTCGCTTTACTAGCTTGTCCATTCCCTACGTTCCTTTCTTCGTCCGTTTCGGGTCGTCTAAGCGGTCTATGGCAGTCTATGGACCGTCGTTAGACCGGATTTCTTCACCATTTACAGATACTTACTAGGTACAATATATATAAGTCTAGTAGTCTAGTAATGTGTCTATATCCCCTGTTGTATAGTGGGGTGGGGTGTGGTGGGGGTGCTTTTGTCTATAGACGCTAGACTTGCTAGACGCACTAGACGCAAGCCTTATCAATGACTTACGTTTTGGACCGCCCTTTGGCCCCATTAGACTTCTTCCCCCGGCGGCAGGCCGGAAAATGCGCCCGCAAGCAAGTTGTTCGCGCGTCGTTGTTCGCCGTACAGGTGTTTGACTACGCCGCCCGCTACGTCGCTTTCTTCTGCCACCCTGTAATACTTGGCATGGCTTGACGTGATCTTTTCAAGTTCGGCCCCTACGACGTGAACAATTTCGCCAAACGCAATTAGCTGACTGATTGTCCGATTGATAATGTCGGTTGCCGACTTGTTGCCGTGCGGGTCTTTGAACGCGGCTGTGCTTGCTAGTCGCTGATTTATATACTTGTACGGAATATATTGCGCCCTATGGCAAGCTTCGTCGCCTATTTCGTACTTGGTTTTCGTGTGTACCTGCCACGGCGTTTCAATCCAATAGCGGATAATGCGGCGTACTTCGTTTTGTTGCTTCGTTTCCGACTTCGATTGGTCGCCGACTTCGCCCGCCTCAAACTTTCGGATAAGCTTTGTCGTGCCGTCCATAACAAGCGCGTGTGCCCAATTCACAAGATCAATCGTGATAATCGGCGACACATGGTTTCGACATACAGCCGCCAAGGCGGCAAGCCTAAGCGTCTTGATGTGCACGCGGTTCAAGAATTCGACAACTTGCGACGGGTTATTCGGGTCGTTGATTTGGTCGGTGGTTTGGTTGTCGATTTGATCCGCAAGCGCCTGTGCTTCGGGCGTAAAACCGACGTTCACTACCATGTTGTGTGAATTCAGTTGTGCGCAATGATCCACAAGCCCGACAAAGTATTGCATCGCTTCCACTGTGGGCACGGCGTCTTCATGGCACTTTTGCAGGTATTCACGCTTCCCTTCGTAAATCATGGGAAGAAAGCGCGGCAGAAAACCCGTATTAATCATACCGCCGTCAAGGAAGGGGTACAGGTTGTCGGGCGACGTTTCGCCAAACAGGCTGAAAGCCGGTGCCTTAACTTCGTCGGTGTTGTTGGCCTTGTCGCTGTAGATGGTGGGGCGAAGGACGTTGCCCTTGCCGCTCTTGTGGAACACGTCAAGCATGACCTTCCTAAGCATCACGTCCGACGACGAAGCGCGGGGGTGGCAAATGCGTTGAAGGGTTAGCCCGAACTCCCCGACGATAGACACGAAGCTATGCCGCGTTCCTAGGAACTTGATTAGGGCTTGGCCCGAAGCGATTTCAGCGGGGCCAATGTATTCTTCCAAGAAGGGTAACGCGTTGGGCATGTTGCCATTGTGCCAAGTGTTGCCCTTGGCGTAGGCCGCGAACTTTTCGACGCCGGAAGATACGGCTTCCTTCCCGCGCCCTGTTCCTGCGATCAATAGCAGGTATTGGTTTAGCCCTGTGCCCGACACGTTGTACGCGCGGCCTGTGATCCCGGCCAAGTATGCGATTGCCCCGGCCCATGCGATTTCCCGAACCGGGCGCGGTGCAGCGCGGTAGATGAAGTCTGCCAGTTGACCTAGCAGGCCAGTTTCGGGCGGATTGTGGTAAGGGTTCGGGGTCATATCGTGGTGCGCCTTAGGCTTGACTTAGGCAGACGCGGCCTGCCCTGCGATTATTGTTATTTATCAATGTACGACGGTAGCTTATGTAGCTACCATCAAGCACAAGAGGCGCGTTTGGCGGTAAGTTCGACGACCAAGGCGCGGATAGCTTCGTCGGTGCGCCCGGCGATACGCGCGGCAAGAATGGCGTTCACTTCGGACGCGGGCCAAGCCGACGACTTTTCGCCAAGCTTGATCGGGCGCGGGAACAGCCCTTCGGCCATCTTCTGATAGAGGGTCTGCCGGGCGTAGCCGGTCACGGCGCACACTTCCGGGGTGCGCAGCAAGGCGTTAGGCACTGCGGCTACGGCGGCGGCTGCGGCGCGTTCGGCGGCGGTCGGGCTGGCCGGTAGAGCGGTCGAATTGAGAAGCGCGTTCATGTTGTCCCCTGTGGGCAAAGGTGTCGTATGCAGACACAAAGCCACAGAGCCGCCGGAAAATCGCGGTGAAAGATATACGATATTCAGATACTTACGCGAACGCGACGGCTAAGCTTGCCCGATAATCTGGCGTTCGACTTCGGACATAAGATGCACAATGTACTTGGCCTTGTCCCGGCGTTGTTCGTCGCCCTGTGCCCACACGGCTTCACCATAGAAGCGGCCTAGGAACGCTTCGGCGGTCGCTTGCTTCGTAGGGAAGTCGCCGCGCTTGTACGCGGCGAATGCGCTTGCTACGACCGCTTCCCTTGTCGGTACATTGTCCCATACCGCGAAGTCGGCGGGGGTGCGCTTGTCGCCCTTCTTTCGCGCCATCACACGGCCCCCCGAAGTTGCACTACGACGTTATCGGCGGGTGCCTGCCCGTGGCAGAACGCGGCATAGGCGTTCATCATGGCGCGGCGCTGTTCCACTAAGTCGGTGCGACGGTACGCCCGTTCAACTTCGTTGCCGACATTGTGGGCAAGGGCCAATTCCGAAAGAATGTTGTCGTACCCCCGTTCGGTCGCCCAATCCTTGAACGTGCTTCGCAGGCCATGCGGTACAGCCGGGCGCGGTTGCGGCGCTTGGTTGGGGTCTTCCGACGCAGCCAATACGCGGGGGTCAACGTAGCCGCGACCGTCCTTCTTGGCTTTGGCTTCGTGAACCTTCTTCATTACCGCCGATATGGTCATGTCTGACATTTCGCCGCCGCGCGGCGCGGGGAACACAAGCGACGTGCCGTCTTCGCGCGGCAAGGCTTTCAACAGGGCTACCGCCGCGTCGGGAAGCGGAATGGTGTGCCCCTTCTTCATCTTCATTCGGGCGGCGGGGATTGTCCAAAGCTTCGCTTGAAGGTCGATTTCATCCCAAGTTGCGCCCCGAACTTCGCCCGACCGCGACGCGCAAAGGGTCGCAAACTCCAAAGCCCGCGCCGACATGCCTTGACGTTTAAGCAGGTCGGAAAACCACGACTGCAAGTCGGCTTGCTGAATAGCGGGGTAGTTACTCTTTTCTGCGGTTCCTTGGCGGCTAATCCAGTTTTCTAGCACCTTGATTGACGCGGGGTTGTCTGCGCTGCGGTGCCCTTCGTCGATTGCCGCCGCGAACACGCGTTCCATGCGCCCCCGAAGGCGGCGGGCCGTGTCTGTGGTTGCTTCCCACACGGGCTTAAGCACCGACTTCACGTCGTCAATGGTTATGCCGCCTACGTCCTTGTCGCCCAACGTCGGGACAACGTGAAGGTCAAGGCTTGCCCGCCATTGCTTGCGGTACTTTTCGCTGCGGAACTTCTTGATAATCGGGCTGTTCATGTATTCGTCCAAGGCGTCGGCGAAGGTTACGACCTTCAGTGCGTCGGGTTCCGCCTTCTTCGCCCGGTTCACGGCAACGGGGTTCTGCCCGGCTTCGACCATTTCCAGAAGTTCGGCGGCACGCTTGCGGGCTTCCTTCACCGAAAGACCGCGCTGCAACTTGGGTTCGCCGTTCGGGGGTGTGGGCACCCAACGACCAAGGCCGGTGCAGGAAGTCTTGCCGTTCAACGTGAAGTAGAATTCCCATGACTTCGATACGGCTTCGACGCCTTGCTTGTTCGTATGCTTCGTCACGCGAAGCCAAAGCCCGTCGGCTAGACCGTCGCGTACCCGCATGACCGACTTGCCCGCTTCCGGCCCCTTAATCGCCGCTACCTTCTTGTCGTCCAACTTTGACATGACCCGAACCCTTTGCCTAACCGTTGCCTAAGCAAAATGGCAGAAATAGGCGGTCATTTCAAGACAGCGACAGACACAGGCTTTCGCCAAGCATCTGTTAATATTTGTGTTTTTATACGGCGGCAGACTGTGACAGACAACGTTATGGCGGCGGTCGTCGCCTCCAGGAGTCGCATGCGAGCGACCCCAGTCACAACCGAGATCGAGGAAGCGGCCCGCACGGCCGCTCGGGAGGGTGCGCTACCTGCCTCGCCTCGAGGCGATCTCTCGGGACTTTCTCGACCGGCGATGGTCGGGGCTGGGAAGGGACGTGCTTGCCCTGGCCAGCGATGAGAAGCCGACTCTGCGACCTGTCACGCCTTGACCGCGCGGTCGCGCCGCCCCGTCTCGGCGACCTCCGTCGCCGCCCGCGCCCGCGCCCGTTAACCCCTATGAAAATCGGGTTAACGCGCACAGTCATATCTCAATCATATCAAATACTTACCCGGAGTCGCACGCGTGCGACTCCGGCATGCTAGAGCATCCGGTACCGGCTCCGGTCCCGTTCGGTCCAGCGCACCGCGATCTCGTAGCCGGTCTCGGTCTGCCGATCCGCGGTCACCAGATGATGGTCGAACAGCCAGGCCCGCTGCCGCCCCTGGTCGAAGCCGAGCCGCAGCGTCTCGTCCAGCGCCGGCTCGGCCAGCTCCGCCTGGATCGTCGCCAAGAGATCCGGCACCCCGGCCCCGGTCAGCGCCGAGATGACCCGCACCCCCGGCGTCCGGGCCGCGATCTGCCGCAGCGCCTCCCCCTGGTCGGGGGCGAGGGCATCGACCTTGTTCCAGACCTCGATCACCCGTTCGGCCTGGCTCTCCGCCCCGACCCCAAGCTCGGCCAGGATTCCTCGGACATTCTCGGCCTGCAGCTCGCTTTCGGGATGGGCGATATCGCGGACATGCAGGATCAGGTCGGCGTCGATCACCTCTTCCAGGGTCGCCCGAAAGGCCGCGACCAGCTGGTGCGGCAGGTCCGAGATGAAGCCCACCGTGTCCGACAGGATCACTCGCCGTCCGTCCGGCAGGTCGACCGCCCGCATGGTCGGGTCCAGCGTCGCGAACAGCATGTCCTTGGCCAGCACCGCGTCGCCGGTCAGCCGGTTGAACAGGGTCGACTTTCCGGCATTGGTATAGCCGACCAGCGCCACGGTCGGAAAATCCAGCCGCTCCCGCGCCGCCCGATGCTGGCCGCGTGTCCGAACCACCTTCCCGAGCGCCTGCCTGATCCGCACGATCCGCTCGTTGAGCGCCCTTCGGTCGGCCTCGATCTGGGTTTCGCCTGGGCCGCCCAGAAAGCCGAACCCGCCCCTCTGGCGCTCCAGATGGGTCCACGACCGCACCAGCCGCGATTTCTGGTAGCTCAGATGCGCCAGCTCGACCTGCAGCACGCCTTCCCGGGTTCGTGCCCGGTCGCCGAAAATCTCCAGGATGAGCCCGGTGCGATCGAGCACCTTGGCCTTCCATTGCTTCTCGAGATTGCGCTGCTGGACCGGCGACAGCGGCCCGTCGACGATGACAAGCCCCGCCTCCGCCTCGGCGATCCGCTCGGTCAGTTCGGCGAGCTTGCCGGTCCCGAACAGGCTCGCCGCCCGCGCCTTGGGCAGCGGCACGACATCCGCCCCCACGACCTCGAGCCCGAGCGCCGCGCTGAGGCTCACCGCCTCCGCCAACGCGTCCTTAGGGTCGCGCCGGCCATCTCCGGATCGGAGCGGATGCAGCACCAGGGCGCGCATCCGCGAGGATTGGTCAGTGATCTTCCGCCTCGTAGAGAGTGATGGGCTGCGACGGCATCACGGTCGAGATCGCATGCTTGTACACCAGCTGGGATTGGCCGTCCCGGCGGAGCAGCACGCAGAAGTTATCGAACCACGTGATCACCCCCTGCAGTTTCACGCCGTTCATCAGGAAGATCGTTACCGGTACCTTGGCCTTGCGGACATTGTTGAGGAACGCGTCCTGCAGGTTCTGTTTCTCGGCAGCCATTTTTTCAGCCTCAAGTTGTATGACGACCCGCAAACCCGCGGGCCCCTGTTGTTATTGGCTCCAGTATGGATTGCTGGGCTCGCCATTTCCAGTACGGGTTCCCGATTTTTTGCGAATGCGGTCCAATTGCCGCAGCGCGCCACGGGCTCAACGCCGCCACAGCGCTGGGTTGAACAGCGCCACGATAACCAGGACTTCCATCCGGCCGACGATCATGGCCGCGCCGAGGATTGTCAGGGCGGGGCCGGTCAGGTCGGCATAGTGCAGGCCGTTGCCCAGCATCTGAAGCAGAGGACCGGTCGTGGTCAGGCCGGAGATGGCGGCGGCGAGACTCGATTGGAAGTCGAGGCCGGTTGCCGCGAGGGCGATCATCACCAGCGCGATGCCGATCAGGAACAGGAGCAGGAAGATGAACGCAATGCGGGCCGCGTCGGTCGAGAGCAAGCGATCCCCCGGCCCTCGGCCCAGCACCGCGCTCGGATGGATCAGCAGGTCCATCTCGCGCAGGCCGTGGCGGTAGAGGGCGAAGAGCCGCAGGAGCTTCACCCCGCCGGCGCTGGTCGCGATGCCGCCGCCCATGACGGCCATGCCCATGAGGATGGTGCCGGGCGCGGGCAAGTCGGACCAGAGCTGCATGGTCCGCCAGTCCCGGCTCTCGTAGCCGGTGGTGGTCAGGAACGACAGCGAGGTGAAGAGCCCTCCCCAAAGGGCGCGCAAGGCCGCGAGGATGTTGTCCTGTCGGTCGATGCCCGCGGCCCCGAGGAAGCTGCGCAGGAACAGGACCAGGGTCACGCCGAGCACGGTGATCAGCATCAGCTGGACCTGGGGATCGGCGAGGCTCGGGAGCCGCAGGCCGCCGGAGCCGAAACCGAGGATCCTGGGTGAGACGGCGGTCAGGAGCATGAGGGCGATCGCGACCTCTCCCACCGGGCCGGACCGGCCGCCGGCGAGGCCGCCGACGGGGGAGATGCCGCTGGTCGAGAGCGTGCCCATCGCGTGGCACAGGGCGATGAAGGGCCGATCGCCGGCGAGGATCAGGACAAGGGCCAGCCCGCCGGTCAGGAGGGCATAGAGCGGAGCGATCGTCCGGGTGAAGCCGATCGCCCGGCGGCTGGTCTCGGGCAAGGTGGTGCCGCGGCGGGCCTCGAGATGGCTCGACCCGGCCTGCAGCAGCTCGAACCCGCCGAGATTGAGCGGGGCCAGGACCGCGAAGGCGGAGATCAGGACGATGAGGCCACCCATCCAGCCGACCAGGGCCCGCCAGAGATGCAGGGGCTCAGGCAGCAGGCGGACCCGGTCGAGGAGGGTCGCCCCGGTCGTGGTCAGGCAGCTCAGCATCTCGAAATAGGCCCGGCCGAAGCCGAGGCCGGGGACCAGGGCCTGGACCGGCAAAGCGAGCGCCAGCGGGATCAGGAGGAAGGTGAGCAGGATGGTCAGCAGATGGTAGAGGGTCGGGCGCCGGGGCACCCGGTTCATCGTGGCATAGCCGAGGATCAGCCCCAGGAGCCCCAGGAACAGCGCGTGGTCGAGAAAGACCCGGGCGACGGGCCAGTTGCGGAGATGGGCGGCATGGAAGGCCGGGACCAGCATCAGGCCGGCAAAGGCGAGCAGCAGGACCACGAAGCCCGGGAACTGGCGGAGCAGGGCCATCGGGGTCAGCGAGGCCCGGGACAGGGTGTGCGACCGGCGCCAGTCGCACGCGTGCGACTCGAACTAATGCCTTGTACTAAAAGGGATTTCCAAAAACCATATACCAGATCTTCATCAAGGTTACTACCGTGCGACGGAGCCCGGAATCGTCCCATCAGAAGAAATCCAGGCCGACCTGGAACATCCGCTCGACCTCGGCGACAGCCCCGCGCACGGCGAAGATCGTCAGCAGATCCCCCTCCTCGATCCGGACCTCGCCCTTGGGCACGATCACCCGGTCGCCCTTGCGCATCAGCCCGATGCGGGCCCCGCGCGGAACCTCGGCCTCGCGCACCAGCTTGCCGGCGATCGCGGAGGTGCCGAGCACCTGCGCCTCGATCACCTCGGCCTCGTCGTCGCCGACCGAATAGACCGCGCGGATCCGGCCATGGCGGATATAGCGCAGAATCGAGGAAACCGTCGTCGCGCGCGGATTGACATAGGCGTCGATCCCCATCGTGCCGATGAGCCCGATCAGCGACGGATCGTTGACCAGCGCGACCACCAGCCGGGCCCCCTCGCTGCGGGCGCGCACGCAGGCGAGGATGTTGGTCTTGTCGTCCTCGGTCAACGCGATCACCGCATCGGCGGCCGCGACATCGGCCTCGGCCAGCAGGTCGGGATCGAGCCCGTCGCCATGCAGCACCACGCTCCTCAGCAGCGCCTCGGACGCCGCCTCGGCCCGCGGCCGGCTCCGCTCGATGATCTTGAGCCTGGGCCTGTTCGGCAAAGATTCCAGCTTTTCCGCGAGATATAGCCCGATATTGCCAGCACCGATCACCAGCAGCCGCTCGACATCGAGATGCGGCTTGCCGAAGATCTCCATCACACGGGCCAGATCCTCGCGCGCCAGCAGAAGATAGATCTGGTCGCCCGCCACCAGGGAATCGCCCGATTGCGGCACGAACATCCGGCCGTCACGCCGGACCCCGACCACGACGGCGCGCAGCGTGGAGAACAGCTCGCTCAGCTGGCGCAGCGGCGTGTCGAGCACCGCGCAGCCGCTATCGACCGCGACCCCGACGAGCAGCGCCGCCCCGTCGAAGAAATCCTCGATATCGAAGGCCGCGGGCGCGGTCAGCCGCTGCAACACCGCCTCGGCGACCGAATGCTCGGGCGAGATCACCACGTCGATCGGCAGCGCGTCGCCGCGGAACAGGTCGGAATAGGCGGCGTCGAGATAAGCCCCGGCACGGAGCCGGGCGACCTTGCGCGGCACCGAGAACAGCGAATGGCCGATCTGGCAGATCACCATATTGACCTCGTCCGAGCGGGTCGCGGCGATCAGCATGTCGGCGTCGCGGGCCCCGGCCTGGTCGAGAATGTCGGGATGCGAGGCGAAACCGACGATCCCGCTGAGATCGTAGCTGTCGGTCATCCGGCGGATCACCGCCGCATCGGTGTCGATCACCGTCACATTGTTGCCGCGCTCCTCGCGCGCGAGATGCCGGGCGATCTGGCCCCCCACCTGGCCGCCGCCGCAGACGATGATCTTCACGATCGGCCGGTCCGAGAGCTGGGCGCCCGACGATCAGACATGCTCTTCGGCATCCTCTGGGCGGCCGCTGCGGCCGGCCGAGATCACGTTCAGCGACTTGAGCTTGCGATGCAGCGCCGAGCGCTCCATGCCGACGAAACTGGCGGTGCGCGAGATATTGCCGCCGAACCGGTTGATCTGGGCGACCAGGTATTCGCGCTCGAACATCTCGCGCGC
The DNA here is from genome assembly GCA_046348955.1 of Amaricoccus sp. GTDB lineage: Bacteria > Pseudomonadota > Alphaproteobacteria > Rhodobacterales > Rhodobacteraceae > Amaricoccus. The sequence continues at coordinate 287,806 of JAXMDG010000004.1, read as the reverse complement.
TTCGCGCAGCGCGAGGCCCGCGAAGGCCGCGCCGAGCATGCCCCCCGCGGCCGCGCCATTGGCCTGGGTCTCGGGAACCAGTTCCTCGGGCTCGATCGGGCCCTGGTCGGGGCCGAGGATCAGGGCGCGCTCCAGCGTGTTGCGGAGCTGCCGGACATTGCCGGGCCAGCGCATGGTCTGAAGCTGCGCCTCGGCCTCGGGCGAGAGCGGGCGCAGCGGCAGGCCCTGGGCGGCGCAGAGCTCGGACAGGAAATGGGTGGCGAGTTCGGGAATGTCCTCGCGCCGCGCCTCGAGCCCCGGCACGCTGACCGGCACCACGTTCAGCCGGTGGAAGAGCTCGGTGCGGAAGCGCCCGGCCGCGACCTCGCGCGCGAGATCGCGCGTGGTGGCCGAGATCACCCGCACATCGACCCGCACGGTGTCGGCGCCGCCGACCCGCTGGAAGGCCTGGTCGACCAGCACCCGCAGGATCTTGGACTGGGTGCCCACCGGCATGTCCGCGACCTCGTCGAAGAACAGGATCCCGGTATGGGCGCGCTCGAACAGGCCGGGCTCGAGCCCGCGCTCGGCGCTTTCGCGGCCGAACAGCAGTTCCTCCATCTGCTCGGCCCCGACCGAGGCGGAGTTGACGGTGACGAACGGCCCCTTGGCGCGGTCGGAATGGCCGTGGATATAGCGCGCCGCGACCTCCTTGCCGGCGCCGGCAGGACCCGACAGCATCACCCGGCTGTTGGTGCGCGCGACCTTGTCGAGCTGGCCGCGCAGATGGCGGAAGGCGGAGCCCGAGCCGATCATGGTGGTGCCGGCGACCTCGCGGCCGCGCAGCGAGGCATTCTCGCGCCGGAGCTGCGAGGCTTCGAGCGCGCGCGACACGACGACGAGCAACTGGTCGATATTGAAGGGCTTCTCGATGAAGTCGTAGGCCCCCTGCTTGATGGCGGCGACGGCGATCTCGATATTGCCGTGACCCGAGATGATCACGATCGGGACCGAGGGATTGTCGCGGCGCACCCGCTTCAGGATGTCGATGCCGTCGAGCCGGCTGTCCTTGAGCCAGATATCGAGGATGACGAGATCGGGCGCGGCCTTGTTGATCTCGGAAAGGGCGGCGTCGCTGTCGGCGGCCATGCGGACGCCGTGGCCCTCGTCCTCGAGAATGTCCGCGATCAGGGCGCGGATGTCGCGCTCGTCGTCGACCACCAGAATATCGGTCATGACCTGCCCTCTTTCAATTTTGTGTTTATCTTGGTCGTCTCGTCGTCGCTCTCGCTATTGCGGTCGGGCAAGGCGCGCGGCAGCACGATATGGGCGCGCGCGCCGGGCCGGGCACCCTCGCCGAAGGGGGGGGCGGGGCCGAGCTCCAGCGTCCCGTCATGTTCCTCGACGATCTTCTTGACGATCGGCAGGCCGAGCCCGGTGCCCTTGGCGCGATGCGTGACATAGGGCTCGAAGAGCCGCGACGGCTCGTCGGGGAGGCCGGCGCCGTTATCCTCGATATCGATCGTCAGCGTCGTCTCGTCGGTCTGCAGCCGGACCCGGATCTCGCCCGGCGCGTCGGCCTGGGCTTCCGTCCGGTCGTCGATCGCCTCCGAGGCGTTCTTCATCAGGTTGGTCAGCGCCTGGTTCATCATCGTGCCGTCGAGATGCGCCAAGACCGTATGGTCGGGCAAGCTCAGAACGTATCGGATATCCGGGCGGGCGGATTCCTGCAAAAGCACGGCCTCGGCGATCAACTTGCCGAGATCGAGCGGCTTGCGGTCCGGCGCGGGCATGCGGGCGAAGCGCGAGAATTCGTCGACGATGTGGCGCAGGTCGTTGGTCTGGCGCACGATGACGTCGGCATATTGCTCGAGGCTCGCCCGCTGGTCGCCGACCATGGGCCCGAACTTGCGGCGCAGGCGCTCGGCCGAGAGCTGGATCGGGGTGAGCGGGTTCTTGACCTCGTGGGCGATGCGCCGGGCGACGTCGCCCCAGGCGGCCATGCGCTGCGCCACGACGAGGTCGGTCACGTCATCGAAGCTGACGACATAGCCTTCGAGGGCGCCGTCGCCGGCATGGCGGGCCGCGACCCGCACCAGCAGGTCGCGCTCGCGCCCGTTGCGGCGCAGTTTGACCTCGGCCTGGCTGACGCCGGCCTTCCGGGTATCGAGCCGGTCGAGCAGGGCCGCGAATTCCGGCACCGCCTCGGTCAGGGGCTGGGTGAGCGAGCCGTTCGGGTCGAGGGCAAGGAGCGCGACCGCGGCGGCGTTCATCATCTCGATGCGACCGAACCCGTCGAGGCCGACGACGCCGGCCGTCACGCCTGACAGGACGGAATCGAACAGGCGGCGGCGGCGCTCGGTCTCCTCGTTGGCGGCGATCAGGGCGTCGCGCTGGCCCTTCACCTGGCGGGTCATCTCGTTGAAGGTTCGGCCGAGGAGCGCGATCTCGTCGTCGCCCTTCTCCTCGCGGACGCGGACGTCGAGATCGCCCTGGGCGACGCGTTCGGCAGCGCCCGCCAGGCGGCCGACGGGCCGGGCCAGCCGCTCGGCGAGCGAGAGGCCCGCCCACATCGCGCCGAGGATCACCGCGAGCGCGAAGCCGAGATAGATCAGCGCGAATTCGAAGACCATGCGGCCGCGATCGGCCTCGAGCTGCTGGTAGAGACGGACGGTTTCCTGGGTATCGTCGAGCAGGCTCAGGATCTTGCCGTCGACGTCGCGGCTGACATAGAGGAAATAGTCGGCGAAGGAGGGGAGCTGCAGCAGCGCGCGGAACTCGTTGTGCTCCCAGTCCTGGATCACCACGATCTCGCCGTCGCGCGCCCGGGCGATCTCGTCCTGGCTCGGGGGCGAGAAGTCGAAGAGATAGCTGCGCTCGCCGCGCGCCCGAAGCCTGCCATCGCCGTCGATCACATAGGCCTGGGGCAGCGCGCGCTGCATCTGGAGCTGGCCGCGGGTGAGGAGCTCGCGCAATTGGCCGCCCGAGAGCAGCGGATAGCGCTGCTTCTGGTCGTCGAGGAAATCGGCGAGGGTCTGGGCGTCGGTCTGCAGCGCGGTGCGGTGCTCGTTCTCGTAGGCCTGCGCGGCGGCGAGCGAGTTCGAGACCACGTTGCGGACCCGCGAGGAGAACCAGCTCTCGAGCCCGAAATTCAGGGTGATGGCGGCGAAGACCGCAACGATGATCGTCGGAAACAGCGCGATCAGCGTGAAGAACCGCACGAGCCGCATATGCAGCGTCGAGCCCACCGAGCCGCGCCGACGCGCCGCGATCATCTCGGCGAGGCGCCAGGCGACGAAGCCCGCGACGATCAGCGCATAGACGAAATCGACGAGCAGCACGGCGCGCAGCGGCTGGCGCGCCCCGAGCCACGGCATCTCGCCCAGGACCGCGAAGGTCGCGAGCGCGAGGATCGGCCCCAGCGCCACCATCGACCAGAATGCCGCCGCCCGGGCCCTTGGGCCCACACGCCAGCGCGCGAGCCAAAGCCCGGCTTGAGTCAGAAAATGGGAGCGCATTCTGTGACGCTTTGATCAGGCTCGACTGTGGCGGTCTTACATCATTCGCTTGCCACGTGTCACCCGAATGTCGAGATCCTTGATCTTTTTTCGCAGCGTGTTCCGGTTGATCCCGAGCAGCTCGGCGGTGCGGACCTGGTTGCCGCGGGTCGCCGACAGGCTGAGCGCGATCAGCGGCAGCTCCATCTCCTTGAGGATACGGTCATAAAGCCCGTCCGGCGGCAGCCCGTCGCCATGCAGGTCGAAATAGCGCCGCAGATGCGCCTCGATCGCATGGGCGAGCCGCTGCGGCTGGGTACCCTGCGGACTGGCGGCCGAGCTCGGCCGCGCCGAAATCTCCTGGGTCATCACCGCCCCCGAGATCGTGTCGTCGGGGCAGAGCACGCAGAGCCGGCGCATGAGATTCTCGAGCTCGCGCACATTGCCCGTCCAGTCCTGCTTCTTCAGGATGTCGAGCGCTTCCTTGGAGATGGTCTTGCGCGGCAGCCCCTCGCCCTCGGCCTTGCGCAGGAAGGCCCGCGCGAGATCCGGCACGTCGTCCAGCCGCTCGCGCAAGGGCGGCAGGCGGATCGGCACCACGTTCAGCCGATAGAACAGGTCCTCGCGGAACCGGCCCTCGTTGATCAGCGCACGCAGATCCTGATGGGTCGCCGCGATGATGCGCGCGTCCGCCGCCTGAAGGTCGCGCCCGCCGACCCGGGTGAACTCGCCCTCCTGAAGGACGCGCAGGAGCCTCGTCTGCGCATCGAGCGGCATGTCCCCCACCTCGTCGAGGAACAGGGTCCCGCCCTTGGCCTGCTCGAACTTGCCCGGCATCGCCCGGTCCGCCCCGGTGAAGGCGCCCTTCTCGTGGCCGAAAAGCTCGCTCTCGATCAGGTCGCGCGGGATTGCCGCCATGTTGATCGCCACGAACGGCCCGTTCTTGCGCAGGCCGAAATTGTGCAGCGCGCGCGCCACCAGCTCCTTGCCGGTGCCGCTCTCGCCATTGATCATCACCCCGAGATCGGTGTTCATCAGCCGCGCGAGGATGCGATAGACCTCCTGCATCGCCGGACTGCGCCCGATCAGCGGCAGGTTGTTGTCCTCGCGCGCACCCTCATCCTCGGGGGGCGGGACGCGCCGGGTCTTCTGGTTCAGCGCCTTGGAAACCTGGCCAAGCACCTCCTTGAGATCAAAGGGTTTTGGCAGATACTCATAGGCCCCGACCTCGGCGGCACGGATCGCGGTCATCACCGTGTTCTGCGCGCTCATCACGATCACCGGCAGGTCCGGCCGGCGTTTGCGGATCGCGGGCAGCAGGTCGAGCGCGTCGCCGTCGGGCATCATCACGTCGGTGACGACGACATCGCCCTCGCCCTCCTCGATCCAGCGCCAGAGGGTCGAGGCCGTCCCGGTCGCCCGCACGCGGCAACCGGCCCGGGTCAGCGCCTGAGCCAGAACGGTGCGGATGGTCCGGTCGTCGTCCGCGACCAGAATCGTCCCTTCCATCGTCTAAACCTCCGCCTCGCGCCAGACCGGCAGCCGCACGCGAAAGCGCGTCCGGCCCGGCCGGCTGTCGCATTCGACGACGCCGCCATGGTCCGAGATGAATTTCGAGACCAGCGACAGGCCGAGCCCGGTCCCGTTGACCTTGGAACTGACGAACGGGTCGAATATGTCGCGGATCAGGTTTTCCGGCACGCCGGGACCGTTGTCGGTGATGGTGACAAGGAGCGGCAGGCTCTCGCTCTGCCGGCCCGGCCGCACCATCTTCACCCCCGGCCGGAACGCGGTCGAGATGGTGATCGCGCCGCCGACCCGCGGCACCGCCTCGGCGGCGTTCTTGAGCAGGTTCTGGAAAACCTGCAGCAACTGGTCGGGATCCCCCGCCGTCGACGGCAGCGAGGGGTCATATTCCTCGGTGAAGCGGGCATGGGCCGCGAAGCCCGCCTGCGCCGCCCGCCGCGCCCGGTCGAGCACATCGTGGATGTTGAGGGGCTTGCGCTGCGCCGGGCGCAGGTCGCCGAACTGCTCGACCCGGTCGACGAGCTTGCCGATCCGCGCCGCCTCGGCCTGGATCAGCCCGGTCAGCTCGCGGTCGGCATCGCCGAGCCCCATTTCCAGAAGCTGCGCCGCGCCCGAGATGCCGGCCAGCGGGTTGCGGATCTCGTGGGCCAGCATCGCCGCCATGCCCGTCACCGAGCGCGCCGCCGAACGATGGCTGAGGCTGCGGTCCATCTTGTCCGCCATGCCCTGGGGATGCATCAGCAGCAGCACCTCGCCGTCATTCTCGTGCAGGGGGGCCGCATGGACGTTCTGCAGCTCCGGCGGCTGCCCGCCCCAGCCCACCATCACATTATACTGCGCGACCGAGACGCCGTTGCGCCGCGCCTGCGAGATCACTTCCAGCACCGCGCTGTCGCGGCCGAGGAATTTCTGGATCGGCTGGCCGCTCATCTGCCGCAGCGAGATCGCGCCGAAGCTCTCGGTCGCGGGATTGGCGGCGCGGATCAGGTCGCCCGCATCGAGGACCACCGCCGGATAGGGGATCGCGCTCCAGAGCGCTTCGAAGCTCGCCGCCGTCACGCCGCCGCTCCGATCCCGGCTTGCGCCGGGCCGCAATCGGCCAGCGCCGTCGCCAGCGCGCGCGTGACCGCGTCGGGGTCGGTCAGCCCCATCAGCCGCGCGCGCAACGCCGCGCCGCCCGGCCGGCCCTCAAGGTACCAGCCGAGATGCTTGCGCGCGACCCTGAGCCCGAGATCGCGCCCGTAGAAATCGAGCATCGCCTGGTAGTGCTCGATCACCAGCGCCGCGAGATCGGCACCCTCGGGCGGCGCGGGTGCCTCCGTGCCGCCAAGCTCGGCGGCGATCCGGCCGACGAGCCAAGGCGCGCCGCGCGCCGCGCGCCCGATCATCACCCCGTCGGCGCCCGACCGGGCGAGCGCCTGCCGGGCGCTGGCCGCGTCCCCGATATCGCCGTTGGCGATGACGGGGATCCGCACCGCTCGCTTGACGGCGGCGATCGCGGACCAGTCGGCCCGGCCCTGGTAGAACTGGCAGCGCGTGCGGCCATGGACCGCGATCATCGCCACGCCCGCCGCCTCGGCCCGCGCCGCGAGCTCGGGTGCATTGCGCGTGCCGTCGTCCCAGCCGAGCCGCATCTTGACGGTGACGGGCACACGGACCGCGCCCGCGACCGCCGCGATGATCCGGAGCGCCAGGTCCGGCTCGCGCATCAGCGCCGAGCCCGACAGGCCGCTTGTCACCTTCTTGGCCGGGCAGCCGAAATTGAGGTCGATGATCCCGGCCCCCTGCCCTTCGCAGAAGCGCGCCGCCTCGGCCATCGCCGCCGGCTCGCGCCCGGCGAGCTGCACCGCGGTGCGCGCGCGGCCGAAGCCGAGCTCGGCCTTGGCGCGGGTCCCGGGGCGCGCCTGCAGCATGTCGCTGCTCGCCACCATTTCGGACACAACCCGCCCTGCGCCGAAGCGCAGCGCGAGATCCCGGAAGGGCAAGTCGGAAATCCCAGCCATCGGTGCCAGAAAAACAAACGAATCGAGGCCTGTGCGACTCAAATCACCAAACATACTGCTCAATCCGTGTGCAAGTACGCCCATGATTAACAAATGCGCATCAACATAGCAAGCACTTGCAGCATGGAAACCCGATTGCGGCCATTGTGGCGGGCCGGGCTTCGCCTTTATATGCGGCGGTCGCGGTCGTGGAGCGCCGCGCGGACAGGGAGCGCGCGGGAGGGCAGATGGATATCCGCACCGGCAACGGCATCGACGTGCATGCCTTCGGCGAGGGGTCCTCGGTGACGCTCTGCGGGGTGACGCTGCCGTTTCCGCGCGGGCTCGCCGGCCATTCCGACGCCGATGTCGGGATGCATGCGGCGACCGACGCGATCTTCGGCGCGCTGGCGGAGGGCGATATCGGGCGCTGGTTCCCGCCGACCGATCCGCGCTGGAAGGGCGCCGCCTCGGAGATCTTCCTGCGCAAGGCGGTGGAGCGCGCGGCGGAGCGGGGCTTCAGCCTGACCCATCTCGATGTGACGCTGGTCTGCGAGGCGCCGAAGATCGGGCCGCATGCCGAGGCGATGCGCGCCGCGCTCGCCGCCATCGCCGGGATCGAGATCGGGCGGGTCAGCGTCAAGGCGACCACGTCCGAGCGGCTGGGCTTTCCGGGGCGCGGCGAGGGCATCGCCGCCTTCGCCACCGCAACGCTGGTGCAACCGTGAGCGGCGGGATGACACGGGCGGTCGCGACGCTCGGCCCGATCGGGCGGATCCGGCCCGCCCCCGGGACCTGGGGCTCGCTGGCCGCGTTGCCGCTGGCCTATATGCTGCACCAGCTCGGGGGCTTTCCTCTGCTCGCGGCCGCGACGCTCGCGGCCTTCGGGCTCGGCCTCTGGGCGGTGCGCGCCGAGATCGCGGGGAGCGCCGATCCCGACCCGTCCGAGATCGTGATCGACGAGCTCGTGGGCCAGTGGATCGCGCTCTGGCCGCTCTCCGCCGGCCTCTGGTTCGCGGGCGTGGCGCCGCATGTCTTTCCCTGGCCCGGCTGGGTCGGCGGCTTCGTGATGTTTCGCCTGTTCGATATCTGGAAGCCCTGGCCGGTTTCGCGCGCCGACGCGCGCCACGACGCGCTCGGCGTGATGCTCGACGACGTGCTGGCCGGGCTGATGGCCGCCTTCTGCGTCGCGGCCGCCGCCGCGGTCGCCCATGGGATGCTGATGCGATGACCGAGACGCTCGCCACCCGTGTGCTCGAGGCCGCCCGCGCCCGCGGCTGGATGATCGTCACCGCCGAGAGCTGCACCGGCGGGATGGTCAGCGCCGCGCTCACCGACATCGCCGGCTCGTCCGACGTGTTCGACCGCGGCTTCGTGACCTATTCCTACCCCGCCAAGACCGCGATGCTCGGCGTCCCTCCGGCGCTCCTCGCCGCCCATGGCGCGGTCTCCGAGCCCGTCGCGCGCGCGATGGCCGCGGGCGCGCTCGCCGCCTCCGGCGCCGGGCTCGCGATCGCCGTCACCGGGGTCGCCGGCCCCGGCGCCTCGGAGGCCAAACCCGAGGGGCTGGTCTGGTTCGCCACCGCCACCGCCACCGGAATCCGGGCCGAGCGGCGCGATTTCGGGCCGCTCGGCCGGGCCCTGGTGCGCGCCCGCAGCACCGAGACCGCGCTCGAGCTGGCGCTTCAGGCGCTGCTCGGCGCGCCGTAGAGCGCCTCGGCCCGCTTCTCGAAGGCCCGGACGATGCGCTGCATCGCCTCGTGAAACACGAGCCCGATCAGCTTCTGCAGGATGGCCGAGCGAAACTCGAAATCGACGAAGAAATCGACCTCGCAGCCCGCCTCGCGCGGCTCGAAATACCAATGGTTGCGCAGATAACGGAACGGCCCATCGAGATACTCGACATCGATGGTCCGCGCCGCCGGCCGCAGGGTCACCCGGCTGCCGAACCGCTCGCGATAGACCTTGAACGAGATGACGAGATCGGCCTCCAGCACCTCGCCCGACCCATCCGGCAGCGGGGCGCGCGAGCGGATGCGCGCGGCCGAGCACCAGGGCAGAAAGTCCGGATAGCGGGCGACGTCGGCGATCAGCCCGTACATCTGGTCGGCGCTGTAGCGGACCACGCGCTTCTCGGCATGGGTCGGCATCGGACGGCAACCCCCCCGGGTGGTGCGCATTGCGGCAGCGAGCGATTGGCAATAGGCTAGCCGCGCCCCAAGATCAATCCGGCTTCATCGCCGGGATTCCGCCCGGAGTTTCCCCGCAATGGCCGCGCGCCCCTACGCGATCGACGAGCTGATTTCGGCCAAGGCCATCGCCGCCCGGATCGAGACGCTGGCGCGCGAGATCTCGACCTTCTTCGCCGGCACCGACAAGCTCGTGGTGATCGGCCTGCTGCGCGGCTCCTTCATCTTCATTGCCGACCTGGTGCGCGAGATCGACCTGCCGATCGAGGTCGATTTCCTCGAAGCCTCCTCCTACGGCAACGCGACCGTCTCCAGCCGCGAGGTCCGCCTCCTCAAGGATCTGCGGGGCGAGATCGCCGGCCGCGACGTCCTGCTGGTCGAGGACATCATCGATACCGGAAACACGCTCGGCCACGTGCTCGAGATCCTCGAAACCCGCCACCCGGCCCGGCTCGAAGTCTGCGCCCTGCTCGACAAGCCCTCGCGCCGCGAGCGACCGGTGGCGGCGCGCTGGATCGGCTTCGAGATCCCCGATCGGTTCGTGGTCGGCTACGGCATCGACTACGCGCAGCGCAACCGCAACCTGCCCTATATCGGCGCCGTCCGCTTTCTCGACGAGGGCTGAGCAGGCCCCGCCGCCGATCAGGGCAGCGGAGCCGGATCCTCCGGCTGGCCGCGCGCCACGATGCGCAAGCTGCCGTCAGACAACGGGCGCTGCAGCCCCGCCACCTCGGGCCAAGGCGCCGCCAGCCAGCGGCCCCAGTCGGCCGGGTCGGTCAGGATCACCGGCATCGCCTGCGGATGGATCGCCCCGACCTCGGCATTGGGCGCGCAGGTCAGGATGGCGAACAGGTCGGCGGTCACCGGCCCCTCCTTGATCTTGCGGACCGAGGTCCAGCCGCCGAGCCAGAGGCCGGCGAAGAAGCCAAGGGGCCGGCTCTCGTCGAAGGCGAACCAGACCGTCCCCCGCCCTCCGCTCGGCAAGCTCTCGTATTCGGCGAAGGCGGTGAAGGGCACCAGGCAGCGATGCGACGGCCCGAGCCAGCCGCGCCAATGCGGCGCGGTCGGCCGACGGATATTGGTCACGCCGCGGTCGGCCCGGTTCTGGCCGAGCCGGTCCCGGGGCGTCGGCATGCCCCAGCGCGCCAGGGCGAGTTCCCGCCCCTCCGGCCCGCTGCGCACGATCGGCGCCGGCTGGTCGGGAAAGATCCCCGGCAGCGTCGGCAGATTGACCCCCCGGTCCTGCAGCGGAAACAACCGGCGCATCGCCTCCTGGCTCCGGGTCATCGAATAGAGATTGCACATCTCCGCGCCGTTCGCCCCCCCCCCGAGACAATGCCCAAGCCCACGGAACCGCCCGGCATCTGAGGCATCGCGACAAGTCCGGTCCCCAGACCAGCCGCACCGTGGCGCGTCCCCGAAGCATCCGCCCCTGCCCTTAGCAAACCGCCGTCCGGGCCGAAACACGAGAATTCCGGCGCGATCAGCCGCCCGGCATGCCGCAGGCCGGCCGTTGTCCGAAGCGCGCGCGCCCGGCTCCGCCTGGCATCTTCGAGGATTTCATAAAGGCAGAAACCCTATCGGGCAGTCCGAGGGGCCCCGCCAACGGGCGGGGAGAAAATTCTGGACTCGACGGCCCCTTGGGGCCGTCTCCGCCAGAGGGAGGCCGCAAAGGCGGCCGACCGCCAAGCGCCGGCCGAGGGCTGCCCTCGCTTGCGAGGGCAGCTTGAGGTCGGCGCTGCCCTGGTGGGAAGCGCACCGCCGCAACCGGGCGCCACCGCGCATTTCCTGCTTCAGCGGCGGCCGAAATCGTCCTCGACCCGGATGATGTCGTCCTCCTCGAGATAGGCCCCGGTCTGGACCTCGACGAGCTCGACCGGGATCTTGCCCGGATTGGCCAACCGGTGGACGCAGCCGAGCGGCAGATAGATCGACTCGTTCTCGCGGACGGTGATCACCTCGTGGTCGCGCGTCACCTCCGCCGTGCCCCGGACCACCACCCAATGCTCGGCCCGATGGTGATGCTTCTGCAGCGACAGCTTCTTGCCCGGGATCACCTGGATGCGCTTGACCCGGAACCGGTCGCCCAGATCCATGGTCTGGTACCAGCCCCAGGGGCGGTGCACCCGGGCGGGCGTATGGCTCTCCGGCCGCCCGTCGGCCTCGAGCTGCGCCACCAGCGCCTTCACCTCCTGCGCCCGGTCGAGATCGGCGACGAGGAGCGCGTCCGGCGTGTCGACGATCAGCAGCCCCTCGACGCCGATCGCGCAGACCAGCCGGCCATCGGCCCGAATGTAGCTGTCGCGCACGTCGATCGTCGCCACCGGCCCCTCGCGGGTCACCCCGTTGTCGTCCTTCGGCGACAGGGTCCAGAGCTCGCGCCAGTCGCCGATATCGGACCAGGTGAACTCGACCGGCACCACCGCGGCGCGGTCGGTCTTTTCCATCACCCCATAGTCGAAGCTGATCTTCGGCGCCTTGCCGAAGCTCGTTCCGAGCTGGAGCGCGCCCAGATCGTCCTCGGCCTCCGCGACCGCCGCCTGCGCCGCCGCATAGGTGTCCGGGGCGAGCGCGCGGATCTGCTCGAGCCCGTCCTCGGCGCGGAAGGCGAACATGCCGGCATTCCAGTAGCAGCCTTCCTCGATCAGGATGGCCGCGCGCTTGGCATCCGGCTTCTCGACAAAGGCCGCCACCACCTGCGCGCCGCGCTTGGTCGGGACGCCCGGCCGGATATAGCCATAGCCGGTCGCCGGCGCGGTCGGCTTGATGCCGAAGGTGACGAGCGCGCCGTCCGCCGCGGCCTGCTCGGCCTGCGCCACCGCCTGGGCGAAGGCCGCGCTATCGGGGATCAGGTGGTCGGAGGGCAGGACCAGCACCGTCGCCCCCGGCACCCGCCTGGCAGCCAGCATCGCGCCCACCGTGATCGCGGCCAGGGTGTCGCGCCCGGTCGGCTCCAGCACGAGGTCGACCGCGACGCCGGCCTCGCGCGCCTGGTCGGCCGCCATGAAGCGCGCGCCCGAGCCGGTGATCACGATCGGCCGTTCCATGGTTCCCGCCTCGGCGAGCCGCACCAGGGTGCGCTGGAACGGCGAAGCCCCGCCCAGCACCGGCACATGCTGCTTGGCGAAGTTGCGGCGAGACAGCGGCCAGAGCCGGGTTCCCGATCCACCGCAAAGGACAACTGGTACAATCGACATCAGACACTCCGTAAAGCTGGATCTGGCACATCCTACGCGGGCGCGCTGGCATGTCCCAGTGTTCATGCCGGTCTCACGACGTTCGCAAGCGGAAGTTAGCGAAACCTGAACGGATCCGGGTCATGCCGGGTGCGATCTCCACCGATCGGTCATTGACGCGCTCAACCGGCCGGGCCCAAGTCGGGCGAACCCTCTCGCAAGCCAGGAGCCCCGGCCATGACCGCGTCCCCACCGCGCTATCTCTTCGACCCGCTGCCGCCGGTCGCGCTGCCGATCCAGGGCGACGATCGGCTGTTCCCGGTGCGCCGGATCTATTGTGTCGGGCGGAACTATGCCGAGCATGCGCGCGAGATGGGTCATGATCCCGACCGCGAGCCGCCGTTCTTCTTCCAGAAGAACCCCGACGATCTGCGGCTGGACGGCCGGTTCCCCTATCCGCCGCGGAGCGCCGACGTGCAGTTCGAGGTCGAGCTGGTGGCGGCTCTCAAAGCCGGCGGCCGCGACCTGACACCCGAAGCCGCGGCGGATGCGGTTTATGGCTATGCCGTCGGGCTCGACATGACGCGCCGCGACCTGCAGGCCGCCGCCAAGAAGGCGGGCCGGCCCTGGGAGATCGGCAAGGCCTTCGCCGCCTCCGCGCCGTGCGGGCCGCTGCTGCCGCTCGCCACGCCGCCCCGGAGCGGCGCGATCACGCTGAAGCAGAACGGGGTCGAGCGGCAGCGCGGCGACCTCGCGGACCTGATCTGGCCGATCCCCGAAGTGATCGCCAATCTCTCGACCCTGTTCGAGCTCCGTCCCGGCGACCTGATCTTCACCGGCACACCGGCGGGTGTCGGCCCCGTCGCACCCGGCGACGCCTTGGTCGGCGAGATCGCCGGCATCGGACGGCTTGAGGTCACCGTGGTCTGAGCGGGAGAGTTCGGCGTCGCCGGCCCTGGCCCCGGGGCCGCCGCAGCTCCCGTCGGTCGGGCCCCGGATGCTCCGCGCGGCGCGCGCCCCGGGCAATCGTCGGCAACGGGACCGAAAAACCTCCCGATTGCCCTTGTCATCCCTCTGCGAGCATGGTTATACAGCGCCCCAGGACGCGGGTGTAGCTCAGGGGTAGAGCATAACCTTGCCAAGGTTAGGGTCGAGGGTTCGAATCCCTTCGCCCGCTCCAAAATTGCTAACGTTTGGAATACGTTACGCGGGCCGCCATGTGCGGCCCGTCGTATTTCAGCTCGTCGGGGGCGCGGCTGGGGCGCAGGGATTCAGTTCGAATTGAGGTAGGACCGCTTGGGCGGTTTGGTCTTGCTGGTGGCCCCAAGCACCTGAGCGGCCCACCCTTCCTCGACCGGGCCTTTCTTCATGGCTTCCTCAATGATCTGCACGCCTTCGGGATTCTGAGCACGCATGGCCTCAAGCCTCGGGTCGAGTCCAGTCCGGCGCTGGGCAATGTCCTTAATGATGCCCCTCACCCGCCGTGCGGTCCAGCCTGAGGACAGTTCGTGAATAAGGAGTAGGGCAGCGTCGTCGTCGCCCACCTTCGAGAGTAAGCGCTGCTCCACGGCTTCCAGACGGTCAGGAGTCCACCTGAGACTTGCTATGTGGGCCTCTCTGGCAAACTCGATCAGGTTGGCCTTCAACAGGTTGACCATGTCTTCATCCCACGGCGCGCTCATGCGTTCCTCCCAAGCCCAAGCCAATGGACCCGGATAGCTCGGCGAGCGTTGCCGGAAGGTGAAGGAACCCGGACCCCTACTGCCTAAACGCCGGACTCACGTCCTCAGCCCGCCAGATCACGGCGCTGGGCGGAAAGGCAGCGGCGCGCTGCTCCGACACGTTGTAGGCGCGCCGCGGGACCGTCCAGCATGTGGCCCAGGCGTTGCCGGGTTCGATGATCCGGTCATCCCGATACTGCCCGTACCCACTGTCGTAGATTGGGTCACTGTGCCCACTTGCGTATCCCTTCAGGGTGAAGGAGGTCGAGGAGACGGTAGAGGGCGCTCGGTTCGTGATTGTCACCGCAACCGGGTAGTCGGGAGCGCAACGCTGCACGTCGTATCCGGCCGACACCACCACCATTGCCCTGCGTTCGGCTGCGCGTTTGTTCGCGGTGTTCGTCGCCGTGAAGATTGCGAAGATGCCCAAGCCGGCGAGCGCGACCAAGCCAATGGTGAAGCGCGGAAACGCTGCCAGCAAGAGAAGGAAGATGCCGATTCCAACGACCCACGCCATGCTTGACTGGTCTCATGCCGTGTGCCGAGGATCAACGATGACAATACCGTGGGGCATGAAGGAATGCAGCGCCGGCTCCAACGAGACCTGGGCACTTCGATCCGCTCCGTCACCGTGGACGGAACCGCCGGACTGCTTTCCTCGCGGGAAGGCGAGCCGGCGATCGCGCAGCAGATGCAGGCTTCATCGCCGGTCCTGCTCGGTCGGGACCATCACGAAGTCAAAAGGTGAGCGCCATTCGGTTCCGCCACGGATGTGCTCGAACGGGGCGACCAGCGTCTGCTTGACGCCGAACACCGTGTCGGATTCGAGGTAGGGGTCCTCACCGACGAAAGTGTGGGTGACGACCTTCTGGAAGCCGGGCGCGGTGACGAGATAGTGCATGTGCGCAGGGCGGTAGGGGTGACGGCCGAGATGGCCGAGCATCTGGCCGACCGGGCCGTCGTCGGGGATCGGGTAGCTGACCGGCTTGATGCCGACGAAGCTGTACTTGCCGTCCGAACCGGTCACGAAGCGGCCGCGATTGTTCCATTTCGGCTGGATGCCCGGCTGCTGCACATCGTAGAAGCCGTCGGCATTGTCGGACCAGACGTCGACGATGGCGCCCTCGATCGGCTCGCCATGCAGGTCGATGACCCGGCCCTCGTAGAGGCAGGTCTCCCCCTTGCCGTCGAGCGAGATCGAGCTGCCATGCTCGCGGATCGGCGCGCCGTCGACGTGGAACGGGCCGAAGACGGTGTTCTCGGTGGCGCCGGTCGGACGACGGTTGTTGATCGCGTCGACCAGCATCGAGAAGCCGAGCGTATCGGAGAGCAGGATGAACTCCTGCCGCTCGGCCGAGCAGATCTGACCGGTCTTGGTCAGGAAGTCGATGCCGATGTCCCACTCTTCCTGAGTGAGCTCGACCTCCTTGGCGAAGGCGTGCAGGTGCTTGACGAGGCTCGCCATGACGGTGGCGAGCCGCGGGTCGATATCCCTGCCCATTCGGGCGTTGACGGCGTCGACCGAGCCTTCCTCGGTGAAATAGGCGTGCATCTTCTCCTCCTCGCCGGCGGCGCCTTGTCGCGTGGGACCGGCCGGCATCATGGGCATCAGGGTTTCGGCTCGGCGCCTTCCCAGGCGCGTTGCAGCAGGGCGCGGAGCGGGGCCGCCTCGATCGGCCGCGGGTTCCAGTAGGGATTGGCGAGCGCGATCTCGCAGGCGCGGTCGAGGTCGGCCTCCTTCAGCCCGAGATCGCGCAGCGCCGTCGGCATCCCGAGCGTCGCCGCCATCCGATGCAGCCCGACGGCAGCGTCGTCAGCGCCGATCGCGCGGGCGACGCGCGCCATCGCGTCGGGCGCCGCAGGGGCGTTGTAGGCGAGCGCGTGCGGCAGAACGACGGTGTGGGTCTCGGCGTGCGGCAGGGCGAAGCTGCCGCCGAGCGTGTGGCAGAGCTTGTGGTGCAGCGCCATGCCGACATTGCCGAGCACCGTGCCGCAGAGCCAGGCGCCGTAGAGGCAGAGGCTGCGGGCCTCCCTGTCGTCGGGCGCCCCAGCGAGGGCGGGCATCCCCTTGGCCAGGGCCCGGATGCCCTCCTCCGCCATCAGCGACATGACCGGGTTGCCGTCCTGGGCGTAGAGGCCTTCGGCCGCGTGGGCGATGGCGTTCATGCCGCTGACGAGCGACATGCCGAGCGGCAGGGTCATCGTCAGGTCGGGGTCGTAGACGACCGAGCGGGGGAGGACGCGGGGGTCCCGACCGGTCTTCTTCAGTCCGCCCTCGGTGATGCCGTAGATCGGCGTCATCTCGGAACCGGCATAGGTGGTCGGGATGGCGATGATCGGGATTGCGGATTCGAGCGCGATCGCCTTGCCGAGGCCAATGGTCGAGCCGCCACCGATGGCAACAGCGCAGTCGGCGCCGAGCTCCGTGGCGATCTCGCGTGCTTTGCGGGCGCTCTCGATCGGGACGTGCATCTCGGCGCCGTCATGGATGCCGGCGAGCCGGTCGCCGAGCAGCGCGCCGACCGCCTCGGCCTGAGCCCGCTGCGGCGGCGTGCAGAGAACGAGCGCTCGGCTGGCGCCGATCGCCTCGACCTCGGCGCGGATCGAGGCGAGCTTGCCCGGCCCGAAGACGACGCGGGAGGGAAGCGCGGTGTAGACGAAGTCTCTCATGACGTCATTCCTATCGGCGAGACCGCGTAGTCGACCTGGAAGCGGGCGACCCGCGTCTGGCCAAGCTCGCCCTTGACTCGCAGGTGCGCGGGGTGGGTGGCGTAGGCGTCGAGGGCCTCCTGGCTCTCGAACTCCGTGTAGAGGACGACGTCGCAGGCATAGTCGACCCGGCTCTCGTCGAGGCCGACCTCGATATGGAGGAGGCCGGGCACCTCACCGCGCAACGCCTCGAAACGGGCGCGGAGGAACTCCGCCGCCTCGCGGCGGTCTTCGGTGGTGTCGCCCGCCATGTTCCACATGACGATGTGCTTGATCATTCTGCTGCTCCCGGGAAGGCGGGCTGGTTGGATCAGAAGCGAATCTCGGCGCCGCCCTGGGACGAGGACAGGAACAGCGCCTCGAGGATGCGGTTGATGTTGTGGGCCTGGGTCGCCGGCACGTTCGACGGCGCCCCGGTGCGCAGCGAATGCGCGAAGGTCGCGGCCTCGCGGTCGAAGTAGACCGGATTGCCGATCTCGGCGATCTCCGGCGAGTAGACCGTCTTCCGCACCGCCCAGATCTCGGGGAAGCTCGTCTCGCTCCACTCGGTCCAGCCTTCCGGCAAGCCGGTCTTGCCTGTCGTGTAGAGCTTGTAGTGGGCGGGCAGCGGGCGGGAATGCATGACGCCCTCGGTGCCGTAGGCGGTGATGTCCCAGCTCTCGGTCCAGGGCAGCGGATCCCAGGACATGAAGTCGATGGTGATCATCTTGTCGTCGTAGTTCAGGATCGCCCCGGCGGCGTCCTCGCGGGCGGCTGGCGCCATCTGGCCCTCGAACTTCGAGATCCGGGCGTTGACCGAGTTCGGCATGCCGAAATGGTGCAGCAGCCGGTCGATGGTATGGCAGCCGATCACATAGAAGGCGCCGCCGATATCGCCCGGCTGGCGCATGTGGTCGGTGTCGGCCTCCCCGTGCGAGCAGCCGGCATGGGCGCGGACCTGCAGCACCTTGCCGAGCTGGCCGGCCTTCAGCACCTCCTGCATCCGGTCGACCGAGGGTGCATAGCGCCAGCAATAGCCGACCTGGAAGAGCTGACCGGTCTTCTCCACCGTCTCGACCAGCCGCACGGTGTCGACCGACCCGCGGCCGGCGGGCTTTTCGCAGAGCACCGCCTTGCCGGCCTCCATCGCCTCGATCGCCCAGTCGGCCATCAGGTAGCTCTTGGGGTGGATCAGGACGGCGTGGACCTCGGGGTCGGCGAGGATCTCCTCCTTGGTCCGCTTGGCGATCCCCATCGCATCGACGAAGGAGTCGAGGAGCGGGGTCTTGTCGTAGGCGCCGAGCACCTTGGCATTCGGCATCCGCTGGAAGGCCTTCACCCGGCCGGAAGTATGCGGGTGGGTGATGCCGAGGCAGGCGATGCCGAGCGTGGCGTCGTTTCCGATGGCGTAGGTCATGGATGGGTTCCTCCCCTTCAGTCTTGTTCAGACGGCGACGGTGCGGCCGGTGCGGGCGGACTCGACGGCGCATTCGGCGAGCCTGAGCGCCATGACGCCGTCACGAACCGTGGTCGGCATCGGCTTGCCGGCTTCGAGCGCGTCGATGAACGCCTCCATCTCGGACCGGTAGGCCTGGGCATAGCGCTCGAGGAAGAAGTTCAGCAGCGGTTCGCGGGCGTCGGTCAGGTCGGCCGTCGTCACCTTGAGCGTGCTCGGGCGCAGGTTGTCCTGGGCGAGCATCCCCTTGGAGCCGAGCACCTCGACGCGCTGGTCGTAGCCGTAGACCGCCTCGCGGCAGTTGTTGATGTGCGCCTGCTTGCCGCTCGCGGTCTGCAGCAGGACCATCGCCGTGTCGTAGTCGTCGTACTGGTCGAGCGTCGGGTCGATCAGGCGGGCGCCGATGGCGCTCACCATCACCGGCTCCTCGCCGAGCAGCCAGCGCGCCATGTCGAGGTCATGGATCGTCATGTCGCGGAAGATGCCGCCCGAGGTCTTGATGTAGGAGGGTGGCGCCATGCCGGGGTCGCGGCTGGTGACGATGACCTGGCGGACCTCGCCGATCCGGCCCTCGTCGATGCCGCGGCGGACCGCCGCGAAGCTCGCGTCGAAGCGACGGTTGAAGGCGAGCATCACCTTGCCGCCCTTGGCCTCGGCCTCCGCCGCGGCGCTCTCGCTCTTCGCCATGTCGAGGTCGATCGGCTTTTCGCAGAGCACGGCCTTGCCGAGCTCGACCGCCTTGAGCAGGAAGCCGACATGGGTGTCGGTCGGGGTGCCGATCACCACGGCGTCGACGTCGGGGCGGGCGATCGCGGCCATCGGGTCGGTCATCGCCTCGGTGCCGAGGGCCTTGGCGAGCGGCCCGGCCGCTTCGGCGAAGGGGTCGGCGACGGCGACGAGCTTCGCCTTGGGGTTCGCCGCGACGCTGGCGGCGTGGATCTTGCCGATCCGTCCGGCGCCGAGAACTGCAATTCCGATCATCGGGGTTTCCTCGTGTGTTTCTGGTCTGGTCAGTTGGCCGGCAGGGTGACGGCGCGGAACTGCTGCATGGTGGTATCGAAGGCTTTCCGCGCGGCGATCTCCAGCGGCAGGTGGCGGTGGTAGGCGGCAATGATCTCGACGCCGAAATAGCCGCGATAGCCGACGTCGAGCACCGCCTGAAGCTGGGCGGGGATGTCGATCACCCCTTCGCCACAAGGCCGGCGAAAATGGGTCGAATCGTTGAAGAGCGTGCCCATCGGCTCCGGCCCGGCATCGTCGAGCTCGACCGCGCGGAGGAACTGGAGGGGCAGCTTGCGGATGTCCGCGGCCGTCATGCCGCCGCGATGGACGTGCCAAGTGTCGACCAGCAGCCCGCCATTGGTGGTGCCGAGGCCTTCGAGGATCGCGAGTCCACGGTCGATCGTGTTGATGCTGGCGAAGGGCAGGAACTCGATGACGATGTCGATCCCGAGGGGGGCCGCCCGCTCGCAGAGCGCGGCGAAGGTGGCGCGCATCGCCGGAATGTCGGGCTCGCCCTCCTCGAACACACCGCCGCCGACCTTGATCTTGCCGATCCCGAGCTCGGCGCCGACCTCGAGCAGACGGTCGTACATCCGGTCGGAGGCGCGGCGCTTCTCGCCGTCGAGATGCCAGTCGCAGAGGAACTCAAGCTCGACATGGCGGATGCCGTTGTCGGCGAAGATGCGGCGGACGGTCGGCATTCCGTAGCGGGCGATCGAGGCTTCCATGTCGTCGAGGACGAAGCCCATGCCACGCCAGCCGATCCGACCGGAGATCTCGGCGCGGTCCTTCAGCGGGAAGGGGCTGACCTCGCTCGGAGCCCCAGGGTAGACGGCGCCGCTGACCGTCCAGTAGGTCGCGCAGAGCTCGATGTCTTCGATCTTCATTTCAGTCAGCCTCGGGGATGATCGTTGATCCAGGTCGGGGGGTGTCGCTCCCCGCGATGGGGCGCGACAAGTCTTCTCAGAAGCTCTGCTGGCCGGTAGCCTTTTCGATCAGCTTGTCGATCGAGACGGCGAGAACGAGCAACAGGCCGGTCACGATCAGGCGCACCTCGTTCTCGACGCCCATCAGGTTGAGGCCATTGCTGACGGTGCCGATCACCAGGCACCCGAGCAGCGCCGCGTGGATCGCGCCCCGGCCGCCGAAGAGGCTGACCCCGCCGATGACCGCCGCGGCGATCGATTCGAGAAGAAGCGTGCCGCCGCCGACGCCGCCGCCGGAGAAGACGCCGACCCCCAGGGCTCGGGAGGCGGCGATGACGCCGGCCAGCGCCGCGATGCCACCGGCGATGGCGAAGGCCGCCATCTTGATCTGGGGAACCTTGACGCCCGACCGCCGCGCCGCCTCGTCGTTGTTGCCGACGGCGTAGAGGTAGAGGCCGAACTGGGTCTCTTTCAGGATGTAGCCGCCGAGGCCGAGCAGGATCGCGAAGATCAGGACGACAAGCGGGATACCCTGGTGGGCGGAGAGGATGGCGACCACCACGATCCCGAAGGCCGCGGCCGCCGCGATCGGCAGCACGACGTGGTGGAGGAAGTTCGTCTCAAGGCCGGCCTTCTTGCGCCCGGCGACTTCCGACAGCACGAGGGCCGCGAAGGCGACGATGCCGATGGCGAGCACGATCCAGGCCCAGGGGCCGGAGATGTTCGTGAGCGCGATCTTCTCGAGGCCCGTGCCGTTCAGGTTGTAGCGGGCCGTGTCGGGCAGCAGGATCAGTTGCAGGCCGTTCAGCGCCAGCCCAAGGCCGAGTGTGACCACGAACGACGGAACGCCGACATACGTGACCCAGCGGGCCGACAGGCTGCCGATCGCGGCGCCGATCAGGATGGCGAGCGGCACCGCGACCCACGGCGAAACGCCGTACTCGACGATGATCTTCGCCATGAAGACCGAGGTGACGCCGTTGATCGCGGCGACCGAGAGGTCGATCTCCTTGACGAGCAGCACGAACATCAGGCCGAGCGCCATGATCCCGACCACCGTGCTCTGCACGAGCAGGTTCGACAGGTTGCGCGGCGTCAGGAACACGTCGCTCTGCGAGGCGAAGAAGATCCAGAGCGCGACGAGACCGATGACGATCGGCAGGGCGCGGAGGTCGGTGGAAAGGAGTTCGCCGAAGCTGCGGCGCTTCGCCGGCGGCGCGGCGGGGGAAGCGGTGGACACGTGGGCCATGGGGGTTTCCTCGGGGAATGGGGATTGCGCGGGGAGAGATCAGCCCGCGAGGTTGACGCCTTCGTTGCCGCCGACCATGGCGTTCACCACCTGCTCGCCGGTCACGTCCTTGGAGCGGAAGCTCGCGGCGTTGGCGCCGAGGCGCATGACGACGATGCGGTCGGTGGAGTTGACGACGAAGTGGTGGATGTCGTGGCTCACCACGACGATGCCGAGCCCCTGATCGGCGAGGGTGCGGATCAGGGTGCCGACCTGCTCGGCCGCGGAGTGGCTGAGCGCCGCGGTCGGCTCGTCGAGGATAACGACCTTGGGCGTCCAGAGGATCGAGCGGGCGATGGCGATGTTCTGCCGCTGGCCGCCCGACATGGCACCGACGGGACGGGTCAGCGATAGATTGCCGAGCCGCATGCGGGTCATGACCTCGCGCGCCCGGACCTCGCTTTCCGCCCGGCTGATGCGCCGGCCGGTCCACCACGGGCCGGTCTTCTCGCGGCCGAGGAACAGGTTTTGCACCGCGTCGAGGTTCGAACAGAGCGACAGGTCCTGATAGACCGTCTGGATGCCGAGCTCGGTGGCGTCCGTGGGCTTCTTGACGCTGACCGGCTTGCCCTCGAACAGGTACTCGCCAGAGTCGGCCGGGTGGACCCCGGCCATGACCTTGACGAGCGTCGACTTCCCCGCACCATTGTCGCCGACCAGCGCGACGACCTCGCCGGCATGGACGTCGACCGACGCGCCGCGGAGCGCGTGCAGCGACCCGAAATGCTTGTGGATATTCCGCATCGAGATCAGCGGCGTGCCCTTGGCGGGCGCCACGGAGCTCGGCTGTTCGGCAATAGCTACCGCCATCGGTGTTTTCTCCCGAGATGTTTGGCCAGGATGATCGGACGGGTCGGCACGAGGGCCGCCCACCCCCCTTGTGGCTCACATGTTGGTCTTGCAGACCTCGGTCGTCTCGATGCCCTGGCAGATCTCCGCCCAGGTCCAGACACCCTTGCTCACCACCTCGCCGAGGTTGTCGGCGGTGATGTTCTCGACCGGCAGGAACACCGCCGGCACGTCCATGTATTGATTGTTGACCTTGCCATTGACGAGGTCGGCGGGCACGCCCTTGCCGTGCAGGATCGACGCGACGACGCTGGCCGCCTCGGTCGCCTCCACCTTGAGGTCCTTCAGCACCGAGTTGTCCTGCCAGCCCTGCGCGACGTAGCGCAACGCCTCGACGGTGGCGTCCTGCCCGCCGGTGACGATCTTGTCGCCCGGCTTGTAGCCCTGGCTGAGCAGCGCGGCGACCGAGCCTCCCGTGGTGCCGTCGTTCATGCCGACGAACATGTCGACATCGCCGCCGGTCTTGGTCAGGCAATCCTCGGCGAAGGCCTGCGCCAGGGTCGGGTCCCAGTTCTGCGTGTATTGCTCACAGACCACCTGCACCTTGCCGGAGTCGATCAGCGGCTTGAGGAACTCGTCCTGGCCCTTCTCGTACTGTCCGGTGCCGTACTCGCCCTGGTTGCCCTTCACGCGGGCGATCTTGACCGGGGACTTGTCCATCTTGGCGACGAGATCCGCCGCGCGCTTGCCTTGCGCCTCGCCGACCGCGAGCGAGTCGAAGACGACATGGGCCTCGGCTTTGCCACCGACCGCGTCGTGGTCATAGAGCACCACCGGCACACCCGCCGCCTGCGCCGCGGCGAGGCCGCCGGCGATCAGGTTGGCGTCGGCCGAGGTCAGGAGGATCAGGCTCGCTCCCTGGGCGATGGCGTCCTCGATCTGCCGCTGCTGCAGCTGCGGGTCGCCCTGCGCGTTCTGCACGACGACCTGGGCGTCAGGCGCCTTCTCCTTCATCGCGGCGACGAAGAACGGCGCGTCGCGGCTCTCGAAGCGGATGGTCGTCGTGTTCGGCAGCAGGAAGAAGACCTTCTTCGTATCCGCGGCGTGGGCCGCGCCAGCGATCGCGGTCGTGGCAAGAAATGCGGTCAGGAGACGTTTCATGCGGGTTATCCCCCCTCTGGGACGGTGTGGAACTGCTTGCGGGCCTCGTCGCCCGGGGTCGCCGCCTATCGTGGCCTGCGATGCGCAATTCCTAACATTTCTCAGAAGTCGTCAGAATAACTCGATTCGGGAAACATCATTGCGTTTTTCGCAAAAAGAACCGCCGCTGGAATGTCAGCGGGTCCAGAGAGCCTCGAACGCGTTGACCCGGAAGCGCTCGACCAGGAAGTCGATGAACAGCCGCGTCCTGAGCGGAACGAACGACTTGCTCGGATAGGCGATGTTCATCGTCAGGCGCGGCAAATCCCAGTCGTCCAGCACCCGGACGAGACGGCCCGCATCGAGGTCTTCCTGGATGATGTAGGTCGGCTGCGCGAGGATCCCGAGACCGTCGCGCGCTGCCTGGCAGATGAGCTGCCCGTCATTGGCGACGATCGCGCCGTCGACCCTGACCATGGCGGCCTCCTCGCCCCGCCGGAAGCGGAACTCGTTCCAATTGTCGGCGAGGGTATAGAGGATCAGGTCGTGCCCGGTCAGATCCCGGGGATGTTCGGGGGTGCCGCGGCGGCTCAGATAGCCCGGCGAGGCGGCAAGCAACCGCCGGGTCTCGGCCAGGCGCCGGATGGTGATCGAGCTGTCCGCCTCGACGCGGCGCGTGCGGATGGCGAGGTCGAGGCTGTTCTCGATGATGTCGTAGTAGCGGTTCGAGGCGACGATCTCGACCGACAGGGTGGGATAGGCCTGCCGGAACTGCTCCACGACCGGCATCAGGTGCAGCAGCGAGAAGGAGAGCGAGGCGCCGATCCTGAGCCGCCCCGTCGGCGCGCGCGAGCGGGCGGCCACGCTCGCCTCGGCCTCCTCCCAGGTCGCGAGCAGGTCGCGCGCGTCCGCATAGAGATGCTCGCCCTCGCTGGTCAGGCTGAGCTGGCGGGTCGAGCGCTGGACCAGCCGCGCGCCGAGCCGGGTCTCGAGACTGACGAGGTGCCGGCTCACGCCGGAGACCGACAGGTTCAGCGCGCCCGCGGCGCGGGTCATGCTTCGCTCTTCGGCGATGGTGACGAACACCTGAAACTCGGTCCAGCGGTCCACTGCTTTGCCTTGCGTGAGCGTTCGTCCGAAACAGCACCTTCGGAATCAAGCTTGCGGTTGGCAATGCCCGGAATGAACTCTGCGCAGATTTCAGCGTCGACGCCGCGGAAGGGCTGTCTATGGTGGCCCGGACAACAACAACAGTTGCACCGCGCTAGCCGCAGGCGCCGGTATAGCCGCAGCTGGTGCAGAAGTCGCAGCCGTCGCGCTTGATCAGCGTCCGGTGACCGCAATCCGGGCAGGCGCGGCCAGGCAGGACCGGGGCACTGCCCGGCGCGGGCGCGTCCGACCAGAGGACCGGCAGGCCCGATAACGGATAGCCGTCGGCATCGAGCACGCCCAGCATCTGATAGCGATGGATCAGCAGCCGCGCCACATAGGCGAGCGTCGAAGGCTGAACCGCCTGCTTCTCGCTGCCCGGGACGCGAGCGAAGAAATCGCCCTGCGCCTCCGGCAGGTCCTTCAGCCCCCGCAGCTTCTTGCCGATCCAGGCCGGATCGATAACCCGCATGTCGAGGCTCAGGGACTTGGTCAGCCCATTGAACTCCAGCGGATACTCCCCCGACAGCCAGACGCTGAACGGCCGCTTCGATCCGTCGGGCAGCACGCATTCCTTGACGAACATCGCGAAATCGTCGCCGGTCGCGGGATTGAGGATGTCGACCGTCCAGCTGAGCGTGCCATCCACCCCCGATTTCGGCTCCTTGCGCGAGAACATCGCATCGACGAGCGGCGTCTCGCCATCCTCGCCATCGAACACGCCAAGCGCCTCGCACCGATAGTGAACGACCTGCGCGAAGGCGCTGACATTGCCGGCGACCGGCGCCTGCCGACCGTCGGGCGGCATCGCCACCATGAAGGGCGCGCCAGGCGTCTTGGCCAGGCTGTCGAGCTTCTGCTTCAGCCAGGCGCGATCCTGGGCGCGCATGTCCATGCTGAGATTCTTGGCCAGCGCGCCCAATCCGCGCGGGGTCTGCTCGCCATTGACCCAGACCTCGAACGGTTGCGGCCGGCCATTCTCGACATGGCCGACAAAGACCGCGAAGCGCTGGCTCGGCGCCTCGACCATGTAGGTCCAGGAGGGCGAGCCCGCGGTCAGGCGCGGCCGATGCGGCCAGCGCAGGGCCGCAAGCGCCACCTGGGGCGCGGCATTGATCCGGATCCGCCGGTCGGGCTCGGTCTGGTCGAGATCCTGCGGCATCTCGGCCTCGACCGACAGCACCGAGCCCAGCACCGCGTTCGGCCGATAGGTGGTGATCCCCTTCAGCCCGGCCGCCCAAGCCTCCATGTAGAGGCTTTCGAACTCGGCGAACGGATAATCCTCGGGCACGTTGACGGTCTTGGAGATGGCGGCGCACACGAAAGGCTGGATCGCCGCCTGCATCGCCATATGGTCATGCGCGGAGATCTCCAGGGCATTGACGAATGCCGCCGGCAGCGCCTCCGGATCGCCGCCGCGCGCGCGCCACAGCCTCCAGGCGTGATCCTCGACCCGATAGTCGCGCATCGTCCCGTCCGGGTCGCGCTTCTTGCGGGTATAGAACCAGGAATAGGCCGGCTCGATCCCGTTCGAGGCATTGTCGGCGAAGGCGAGGCTGATCGTCCCGGTCGGCGCGATCGAGAGCAGGTGGCTGTTGCGCAGGCCGTCCGTCCGGATCGCCGCCCGCAACTCCTCGGGCAGGCGCGAGGCCATGCCCGAGGCCAGCAGCCTCTCCGCGTCGAACAGCGGGAAGGCGCCCTTCTCGGCCGCCAGCGCCACGCTCGCGCCATAGGCGGCATCGCGCATCGCGCGGGTCAGGTCGGCGGCCAGCGCCCGGGCCTCGACGCTGTCATAGCGCAGGCCGAGCAGGATCAGCGCATCGCCGAGCCCGGTGAAGCCGAGGCCGATCCGCCGCTTGTTCGCCGCCTCCGCCGCCTGCTGCGGCAGCGGCCACACCGTCGCCGTCAGCACATTGTCGAGCATCCTGATCGCGACCCGCACCGTCGCCTCGAAGCGCTCGCGGTCGAACCGCGCCCCCGGCTCGAACGGATCGCGGACGAAGCGCGTGAGGTCGATCGAGCCGAGGCAGCAGCAGCCATGGTCGGGGATCGGGATCTCGCCGCAGGGATTGGTCGCCTCGATCCGCTCGCAATAATGCAGGTTGTTCTCGGTATTGATCCGGTCGAGGAACAACACCCCGGGCTCGGCCGCCTCGTAGGTGTTGCGCATGATCACCTGCCAGAGGTCGCGGGCCCGGATCGTCGCATAGACCCAGAGCCCATCCTCGCGCCGATGCGCTCCACCCGCGATCTGCGCGGGCCCGGGCTCGGCCGCATGGACGAGCTCGAAAGTCCCGTCGGCCGCGACCGCGCGCATGAAGGCATCGGTGACGCCGACCGAAATGTTGAAATTGTTGAGATTGCCGGCCTGCCGCTTGGCGGAGACGAAGTCGAGCACGTCCGGATGGTCGCAGCGCAGCACGCCCATCTGCGCGCCGCGCCGCGCCCCGGCGCTCTCGACCGTGGCGCAGGACTGGTCGAAGACATGCATGTAGCTGAGCGGCCCGGAGGCGGCGCTGTCGGTGCCATGGACCTTGGCGCCATGCGGTCGGATCGCGCTGAAATCATAGCCGACCCCACCGCCGCGGCGCATGGTCTCGGCCGCCTCGCGCAGCGCGTGATAGATGCCGGGCTTGCCGTCGACCGTCTCGGAGATCGAATCGCCGACCGGCTGCACGAAGCAGTTGATCAGGGTCACATCGCGGATCGCAGCGCCGGCGGCGGAGTTGATCCGGCCGCCGGGAATAAACCCGTCCTCCAGCGCCTGCAGGAACCCCGCCTCGTGCGCCTCGGGCTCGGCCTCGACCGCGGCGAGGGCGCGCGCGACCCGTATCCGCACCGCCCGGACCATCGCATCGCCCCCGAGCGCGCGTTCCGGCCCCTTGGCGTACTTCTCGCGCAGGACATCGAGGCTGACCTCCTGCCAGCCGAGATCGGTGCCGGAGGGGCGGAAATCCCTTGTAGCGTCGGGTTTGTTCATCGACGGAACCTCTCGCACGCGACGATCTGGACGAGGCGGGCATTACGGCATATCTGGTGGGCGAAGGATCAAAAGATATCTAGCGATAGGCCAATATGGCGGCGCCGCTGCATCTGATCAAGCTTTGCGTCGGGGCGGACGAGGTCGCCGACCTCGTGACCTGGCAGGCGGCCCGGATCGCGGAATACCGCGCCTCCGGCCGCGACCCGCGCCCGCGCCACGTGACCCGGATGTGGCCCAAGCGCGAGGCAGAGATCCTGGCGGGCGGCTCGCTCTACTGGGTGTTCAAGGGGCTCGTCCTCGCGCGCCAGCCGATCGCGGGCTTCGAGCCGCAGCAGGGCGAGGACGGTATCCGGCGCTGCGCGATCCTGCTCGATCCGGGCGTGATCCGCACGGTTCCCCAGCCGCGGCGGCCGTTCCAGGGCTGGCGCTATCTCCGGCCGGAGGATGCGCCGGGCGATCTCGCGCCCGGCCCCGACGCGGCCGGCCTGCCGCCGAAGATGTTGGCCGACCTGGCCCTGATCGGAGTTCTCTGACCCATGCGACGCTGTTCCTCCGCCGCCTTGCTGGCCGGGCTTCTGGCCGGCTTGCTGACCTCCGGTCCGGCCGGCGCGGACGACCACAAGACCAGGTTCAACTGGGATGCGCTCGGCACCGAATTCTGCCGCCTGACGGTGGCGGGCGATTTCACCGGCCTGCGCGACCTGCTGACGCCATCGCTCGCCGACGCGGTCGCCGCGGCCGCGGCCAATCCCGGCCTGCCGCCGCCGCGCATCCTGTTCCAGAGCTATTCGAACGAAGTGCCGCAATGCGAGGCGCATACCCGCAACGCGGCGATCGTCGCGATCACCCGCAGCATGCCGGGCGGCGGCGCGCCGGCCTGGACCGAGTATCTCGAGGTGGTGCCGGAAGCCGATGGCACCACCAAGATCGACAATGTGCTGTTCGCCACCCGCCGCAGCGACACGCTCAGATCCCGGCTCGACGCCTACGCCGTTCGGAACTGAGCGCGAGGCGCGCGCGCCAGTCGGCGTCGCGCGCCAGCGTCGCATCGCGCAGCGCCTCGTAGATCGGCCGGTCGCCGAGCAGGCTCGGCACCAGCATCGCCCCGAAGCAGGCGCCGAGCATCGGCAGAAGCAGGTCGACCGCGCCCGTCATCTCGGTCACCAGCACGATCCCGGTCAGCGGCGCCCGCACCGCGCCGGCAAACAAAGCGGCCATGCCCACGACCGCGAAGGCCTGAGGCTCGATCCCGAGCCAGGGGATCGTGGCGGCGAGCACCTTCCCGCTGCCGAGCCCCAGCCAGGCCCCGAGCACCAGCATCGGCGCGAACAGCCCGCCCGGCGTGCCCGCGGCATAGGAGACGCTGCCGAGCGCCAGCCGCAGCAGCAAAACGAGCGGGATCATCGCCAGCGCCGGTTCGCCGAGCAGGGCGCGCTGGGTGATCGGATCCCCGCCGCCCACCATGTCGGGCAGGAACCAGGCGAGAACGCCCACCCCCGCCCCGATCACCGCGGCGCGCGCCTCGACCGGCACCGGCGCGAGCCGCCCGGCAAGCTGGAGCCCGCCAAGGATCGCCCGGTTATGCGCGATCCCGGCCAGCCCCGCGACCAGCCCGAACAGACCGTAGAGCAGATGGATCGCCGGATTTCCGGGATCGCTCGCACTGACCACGAAGTCCGGCGCGTTGCCGAGCAGCATCCGCGCCACCGAGATCGCGCTCGCCGAAGCGCTCAGCACCACGATCGCGATGCGCGGCTCGAAGCGCCGCACGAGTTCCTCCAGCACGAAGACCGCCCCGGCGATCGGCGCGTTGAACGCGGTCGCGAGGCCCGCACCGGCTCCGGCCGCGATCAGCACCCGGCAGTCGGCCCAGTTCCGGCGAAAGACCCGGCCAACCAGGTTCGCGACCCCTGCCCCCATCTGCACGCTCGGCCCCTCCCGGCCGAGCGCGAGGCCCGCACCGATCGCCAGCACGCCGCCGACGAACTTCACGATGACGAGGCTCGGCGGGGCCGGCGGCAGCTCCTCGGCGATCACCGCCTCGACATGGGGAATGCCGCTGCCGCTGGCATGCGGCGACAATCGGTTCACCAGGGCGGCGGCCAGCGACACCGCGCCTGCCGCGCCGGCGACGAGGATGAGAAAGCCCGCCGCCCCGAGCGGATGCGCCCAGGCGAGCAGGTCGGCCCTCAGCCGCGCCGCCGCCTCCAATGCCAGCCGGAACAGCGCCCCGACGAGACCCGAGGCGCCGCCGATGATCGGCGCGAGGCAAGCGAGCACGATCAGGTGATCGCGCCGCGGGGTTTCGATCGGGTGCTGGGCTCGGCTGGTCATCGTCGGCGCGGCTCGGGATTCTGGCTCTCGCGCCTGCTTACGAGACGCCCCGCCGCGCGTCAGCCGGAAAAGCCGCTCCCGGCCCGCGAGCGTCCCTCTTGGCGGAAGCGGTGAGATTCGAACTCACGAACGGTTGCCCGTCGCCGGTTTTCAAGACCGGTGCAATCGACCACTCTGCCACGCTTCCGGCCGAACCGCGGGCGCGGGCCCCGGTCGGGTCGCGCCGTTCTAGACGCGGCGGCGTCCAGCGTCCAGATCCAGCCCCTTTCCTCGGACCGGCCCCGCCGCTAGATCCGCCCCAAAGGCCCAACGGGGAGGCATGAGGCATGGCGCAGCGGAGGCGCGGCTGGACCGGCGCAGCGGCCGCCCTGCTGCTGCTTGCCGCCTGCGCGCCGGCCGCTCCGCGAAGCGGCCCGGACGGCGCGCTCACCATCCGCTTCAAGGATACCGCCGAACCTGCCGCCTTCGAGCTGGAGGCGCTCGGCCGGCGCGACAGGCCGAAGGGCGCCCAGGGCCTCTGGGTCGTGGTGCCGCAGCTGCGCCGGGCCGAGCGCGCCGAGGTCACCAACCTCACGACCGGCGCGACCGCCACCGTCGCGCTCTTCGCCGGCAGCGTGCCGCGCGGCGAGGTCCGGCTGTCGAACGCCACCGCGGAACTGCTTGGGATCGGCGCCGATCCGGTCCGGGTACGCCTGACCGCGCTGCGCAGCGAACCCACGCTGCTGAACGACCGTTGACCGCGACCCAACTCAACCCAGGATGGATTTTGACAGCCGCTCCCGCAGCGCGTACCTTGCGCCCGGCGACCGGATGGAGACCCCCCGCATGACGCTGAAACCGCTGATTCTCGGCCTGCTCCTCGGGCTCCTGCTGGCGCCGCTCTCCGCATCCGCCTTCGAGACCAAGGCGCGCACCGCGCTCGTGGTCGATGACGCGACCGGTCTGGTACTGTTTGCCAAGAATGCCGATGTCGCGGAGCCACCGGCCTCGATGTCCAAGCTCATGACGCTCGACATGCTGTTCGAGGCGCTGCGCGACGGCCGGGTCACGCCCGACACCCAGTTCACCGTCAGCGCCCGGGCCCATGCCATGGGCGGCTCGCGAATGTTTCTCGACATCAACAGCTCGGTCCCGGTCAGCGCGCTGATCCCCGGCATCATCGTCCAGTCAGGCAACGATGCCTGCGTGGTGGTCGCGGAGGGCCTGGCCGGCACCGAGGACGAATTCGCGGCGCAAATGACCAAGCGCGCGCACGAGCTTGGCATGACCAAGTCGCAATTCAAGAACGCCTCTGGCTGGCCGGCCGACGGCCATGTGATGAGCGCCGAGGATCTGGTCGCGCTGGCCCGCCGGATCATCCATGAATTTCCGCAGTATTATTCAACCTTCTCCCAGACCGAATTCACCTGGAACGGCATCACCCAGCCCAATCGCAACCCCCTGCTCAAGGCCGGGATCGGCGCCGACGGGCTGAAGACCGGCCATACCGAGGAAGCAGGGTACGGCCTGGTCGGGTCGGCCGTGCAGAACGGCCAGCGCATCGTCTTCATGGTGAGCGGGCTCGACAGCGCCGAGGATCGCGCCACCGAGACCGCCGCGATCGTCAAATGGGCGTTCGGCGCCTTCGATACCGTGAAGTTCTTCGACAAGGGCGCCACGGTCGCCGAAGCGCCGGTCTGGCTCGGCGCCGCCCGCACCGTGCCCCTGGTCGCCCCCGCCGACCTGCAGATGCTGATCCCCCGCGCCGACCGCTCCGCCATGGTCGCGAAGATCGTCTACCAGAGCCCGGTCGAGGCGCCGGTCGCCGCCGGGCAGCCGATCGGCGCGCTGGTGGTCGAGCTGCCGGACCGCGACCCCGTCCATTTCGACCTCGTCGCCGGCGCCGACGTGCCGCGCGGCGGGCTGATGACCCGGATCAGCGCCGCGGCCGAGCTGACGCGCGACCGCGCGCTCGGCCTCCTGCCCGGGCGCAACTGAGCGGTCATGGCGCGCGGGCGGTTCATCAGCTTCGAGGGTATCGACGGGTCGGGAAAGTCGACGCAGCTGCGCCTACTCGCACAACGATTGCGCGGGCTGGGCGAGCCCGTGGTCGAGACCCGCGAGCCCGGCGGCGCCCCGGGGGCCGAGGCGATCCGCCGGCTGCTGGTCGAGGGCGATCCCGGGCGCTGGTCGCCCGAGGCCGAGATCCTGCTCTTCACCGCCGCGCGCCGGGACCATCTGGAGCGGCTGATCGCGCCGGCGCTCGATCGCGGCGAGACCGTGCTGTGCGATCGCTTCATCGATTCGACACGGGTCTATCAGGGGGTCGCCCGCGCCGACCTGCGTAGCGTGGTCGACGAGCTGCAGGCGCTGATGATCGGGCGCGAGCCCGACCTCACCCTGATCCTCGATCTCGATCCCGAGCAGGCCGTGCTGCGCAGCGCGGCGCGCGGCGGGTCCGAGGATCGGTTCGAACGGTTCGGCCCAGGCTTTCAGAAGCGGCTGCGCGCCGGCTTCCTCGCCTTGGCCCGCGAATTCCCCGACCGCTGCCGGGTGATCGCCGCGGGGGACGCCCCCGATACCGTCGCCGCGCGGATCGCGGCCGAGCTCGCGCCATGAGCGACGAGCCGATCCCCGAACCCGATCGCCTGGAAGGCGCGCCGCATCCGCGTGAGACGGCGCGCCTGTTCGGCCAGCAGGCCGCCGAGGCGCAGTTCCTAGACGCGCTGCGCGCCGGCCGACTGCCGCATGGCTGGCTGATCAGCGGGCCGCGCGGCATCGGCAAGGCGACGCTTGCCTGGCGCATCGCCCGCCACCTGATCGCCGGCGGTGCCGGCGACAGCCTGGAGATGGCGCCCGATGCCCCCGCCTTCCGCCAGGCCGCCGCGCTCGCGGCGCCGCGGCTCTTCCTCTGCCGGCGGCCCTGGGACGACAAGGCGCGCCGGCTCAAGACCGCGATCACCGTCGACGAGGTCCGCGCGCTCAAGGGCTTCTTCCAGATGTCGGCGGCCGAAGGCGGCTGGCGGGTGGCGATCGTCGATGCCGCCGACGAGCTCAACGATGCCGCCGCCAACGCGCTGCTGAAGATCCTCGAGGAGCCCCCGCCCCGCTCGGTCCTGCTGCTCGTCTGCCACGCTCCGGCCCGCCTGCTGCCGACGCTGCGCTCGCGCTGCCGCATGCTGCGCTGCGAGCCGCTCGGCCCTGCCGACCTCGCCGCGGCGCTCGCCGCGACCGGCGCCGCCACCGATGCGGCCGGCGCGCTCGCGATCCTGGCGCACGGCTCGGTCGGCGCCGCGCTCCGGCTGAGCGAGGGCGACGGCGTGGCGCTCTATGCCGGGCTGCTGGCCCTGCTCGATCAGGCGCCCGGCATGGACCGGCCGCGACTGATCGGGCTCGCCGAAAGCTGCGCCGGGCGCGGCGCCGAACCGCGCTACGACCTGCTGCTCGACCTCCTCGGCCTCGCGCTGTCCCGGATCGCCCTCGCCGGCGCCGCCCGCCCCCCCGAGCCGGTCTCCGCGGCCGAGGCCCGGCTCTGGGACCGGCTCGGGCGCGACCCCGCCCAGGCGCGGCTCTGGGCATCGCGGGTGGCCGAGCTCGGGGCGCGAACCGCGCATGCGCGGGCCGTGCATCTTGACCCGGCGCAGGTGATCCTCGATACGTGCCTCACGATCGACGCCGCGGCGGCCGAGGCGCTCGCTTTGCCCGCCTGAGCCTGCCGCCGCCCTCCGCCACCCCATGTGCCCGATGCCCCAGCCCGCCCTCGTCGACAGCCATTGCCATCTGGATTTCCCGGACTTCGCCGGCGAGATCGACGCCGTCGTGGCCCGCGCCGCGGCCGCCGGCGTCGGCCGGATGGTGACGATCTGCACCCGCCTGCGCCAGGAACCCCAGGCCCGCGCCATCGCCGAGGCCGAGGCGGCGGTGTTCTACGCCGCCGGCACCCATCCGATGCAGGCCGCCGAGGAGCCGCTGGCGAGCGTCGAGGACCTGGTGCGGATCGCCGCCCATCCCAAGATGGTGGGGATCGGCGAGACCGGCCTCGACTACCACTATACCGCCGAGAGCGCCGCCATCCAGGCCGAGAGCCTGCGCATCCATGTCGAGGCGGCGCGGCAGACCGGCCTGCCGCTGATCATCCATGCCCGCGATGCCGACGCCGACATCGCCCGCATCCTGGCCGAGGAACACGCGGCCGGCCGCTTCTCCTGCGTGATGCACTGCTTCACCGCTTCCGCCGCGCTGGCCGAAACCGCGCTCGCGCTCGGCTTCTACCTGTCGATCTCCGGCATCGCCACCTTCCGCACCGCCGGCTCCTTGCGCGACATCTTCGCCGCCGCCCCGCGCGACCGGCTGCTCGTCGAGACCGACAGCCCCTATCTCGCGCCCCTGCCGCATCGCGGCCGGCGCAACGAACCCGCCTATGTCGCCGATACCGTGCGCGGCGTCGCCCCGGCGCTCGGCCTCGAGCCGGCCGAGCTCGCCGCCCTCACCAGCGCGAATTTCGACCGCCTGTTCGCCAAGGCCGCGGCCTGGAGCCCGGCCTGATGGCCCTGCTGCGCGCCACGATCCTCGGCTGCGGCTCCTCGGGGGGCGTGCCGCGCCTGGGCGGCGACTGGGGCGCCTGCGATCCGGCCGAGCCGCGCAATGCCCGGCGCCGCTGCTCGCTGCTGATCGAGCGGCTGGAGGGCGATCGCGCGACCCGGGTGCTGATCGATACCTCCCCCGACATGCGCGCCCAACTGCTCGATGCCGGCGTCGGGCTGCTGGACGGCGTGGTCTATACCCATCCCCATGCCGACCATGTCCACGGCATCGACGATCTCCGCATGATCGTGTTCAACCGCCGGTCCCGCCTGCCGGTCTGGGCCGACGCCCACACCGCCGACCAGCTGCTCTCGCGCTTCGCCTATGCCTTCGTCCAGCCGGCCGGCAGCCTCTATCCGCCGATCCTCGACCTCCAGCCGATCGAGGGCCCCTTCGCGGTCGACGGCCCCGCCGGCCCGATCCCGTTCCATCCGGTCTATGTCCAACATGGCAGGATCGAGGCGCTCGGCTTCCGGATCCACGACCTCGCCTATCTTCCGGACGTGTCGGACATCCCGCCAGCGGCCTGGCCGAGCTTCGAGGGGCTCGATACCTGGATCCTCGACGCGCTGCGCTACACGCCGCACCCGACCCACGCCCATCTGGCCCAGAGCCTCGACTGGATCGCCCGCGCCGCGCCGCGCCGCGCCGTGCTGACCAACCTGCATAACGATCTCGACTATGCCACCCTCGCGGCCGAGATCCCCGCGGGCGTGATCCCGGCCCATGACGGCCTGGTCCTGGAATGGGAGCTGTGATCCCCGCCCTCGACGGCCGGGCCGCGCGGCGCGCCTCATGATCGGCGCGATCCTCTTTGTCGTCCTGCCGGTCTTCCTTGTGATGGCCGCGGGCTATGTCGCGACGCGGCTCGGCCGGTTCCCTCCGCTGGCGACCGACGGGCTGATGCTCTACACCCAGAGCTTCGCCGTGCCCTGCCTGCTGTTCCGCGCCATCGTCGATCTCGATCTCGGCACGGCCTTCAATCCGGGCATGCTGATCTCGTTCTATAGCGGGGCCCTGATCGCCTTCGGCCTCGGCATTCTCGGCGCGCGGCGGATCTTCGGCCACCGGCCCGGCGAGTCGGTCGCGATCGCCTTTGCCGCGCTGTTCTCGAACTCGGTGCTGCTCGGCCTGCCGATCATGGAGCGCGCCTTCGGCCCCGACTCGCTCGCGCCGAATTTCGGGATCATCTCGATCCACGCGCCGTTCTGCTACCTTGTCGGCATCACCACCATGGAGTTCGCGCGCGCCGATGGCCGCAGCCTCGGCGAGACCGCCCGGACCGTGGCCCGCGCCATGTTCCGCAACGCGCTGATGATCGGGCTCCTGCTCGGCTTCCTGGTCAATCTCGGCCACCTGCCCTATCCCGCGCCGCTCCGGGCCGGGGTCGAGATGATGGCCAATTCCGCGCTGCCGGCCGCGCTCTTCGGCCTCGGCGGCGTGCTGTCGCGCTACCGGATCCGGGCCTCGCTCGGCGAGGCCGGGATGATTTCGGCGCTGTCGCTCGTCGTCCATCCGTCGATCGCCTTCGCCCTGGCGCATTGGGTCTTCGCCCTGCCGATCGAGTTCGTGCGCGGCTGCGTCGTCACCGCGGCGATGGCGCCCGGGGTCAATGCCTATGTCTTCGCCAACCTCTATGATCGCGGCAAGGAACAGGTGGCGAGCACCGTCCTTCTCGCCACCGCGCTGACCGTCCTTACGGCCAGCGCCTGGCTCGCCCTGCTCGATGCCCTGCATTAACCGAAGGCCAGAGGGCCCTCTGGCAGCCGGAGACGAGCCGGTCTAGACTCTCGCGCGCCCGCCGCCCCTCCAAGCGGCGCGGCGGGAGAGAGCCGAAATGGTGACGCTCTACGCGCTGAAGCCGCGATTTCAGGGGCTGTTGCGGCCCCTGGTCGGGCGGCTGGCCGCCGCAGGCATCACCGCCAATCAGGTGACGCTCGCCGCCGCCGCCGGCTCGCTGGCCGTGGGCGCGCTGATCGCGGTCGCCGCTCCCGGTCACGGCCTCTTCCTGCTCCTGCCGGCCTGGCTGTTTCTCCGCATGGCGCTCAACGCGATCGATGGCATGCTCGCCCGGGAGTTCGGCCAGAAGAGCCCGCTCGGCGCCTATCTCAACGAGCTCTGCGACGTCGTGTCCGACGCGGCCCTCTATGCGCCGTTCGGCCTGCTGCCTGCCTTCGGCCCGGTCATGATCGGCCTTGTTGTCGTGCTGGCCGTCCTGACCGAGTTTGCCGGGGTTCTCGGTCCGATGATCGGTGCCTCGCGCCGCTATGACGGGCCGCTCGGCAAGAGCGACCGCGCCTTCGTCTTTGGCGCGCTCGGTCTCTGGGTCGGGTTCGGCGGGGTGCTGCCCGGCTGGACGGTGGCGATCCCGGCGATCCTGGCGCTGCTGCTCGCCGTCACGGTGGCGAACCGGATCCGCGCGGGGCTCGCCGAAGCCCGGGGGCAGTCGTGATCGAGCGTGCCGCCGCCGGGTTCATCACCTTTCTGGCCCGCGCGATCACCGCGGTCCGAGGCGAGTGGCGCGGCGTCGGCCCCGACCTCGCGCCGCGGATCTATTTCGCCAACCATACCAGCAACGGCGACTTCCTGTTGATCTGGACCGCGCTGCCCGCGCCGCTGCGCGCCCGCACCCGGCCCGTCGCCGCCGCCGATTATTGGCAGAAGGACCGCCTGCGGCGCTTCGTCGGGGCCCGCGTGTTCCGCGCCGTGCTGATCGAGCGCGAGGCCGTCAGCCGGACGCGGAACCCGATCCCGCAGATGGCCGCCGCCCTCGACGAGGGCGCCTCGCTGATCCTTTTCCCCGAAGGCACGCGCAATCTGACCGAGGAGGCGCTCCTGCCCTTCAAGAGCGGCCTCTACCACCTCGCCCGGCTGCGGCCCGAGATCGCGCTGGTCCCGGTCTGGATCGCCAATCTCAACCGCGTGATGCCGAAGGGCGAGCTGATCCCGGTCCCGTTGATCTGCACCGTCGCCTTCGGCCCGCCGCTCGCCCTGCGCGAGGGCGAGCGCAAGGCCGCCTTCCTGGAGCGGGCGCAGGCGGCGCTTCTGGCCCTCAGGCAGGGACGCGAGACGCCATGACGCTGGCCCGGCAGACGCTGTTCCTCTTTCTCGCCGTCGGGGCGGTGCTGCTGGTGGCGACCGCCGTCGGAGCGCTGCTTGGGCGGCGCAGCCGGGGCGCGCCGAACCCGGTCATCGACAATCTCAACCAGCGCATCAAGGCCTGGTGGGTGATGGTGATCCTGATCGGCACGGCCTTCCTGTTCGGCCGGCCGGGCGTGATCGCGCTCTTCGCCTTCGCCTCGTTCACCGCCTTGCGCGAATTCATCACCCTGACCGAGACGCGGCGCGGCGACCATGTCGTGCTGCTCGCCGCCTTCTTCGTGGTGATGCCGATCCAGTACTGGCTGATCGCCATCGACTGGTATGGCCTCTATTCGATCTTCATCCCGGTCTATGCCTTCCTGCTGCTGCCGATCGTCGCGACCTTCCGCAGCGACACGACGCGTTTCATGGAGCGCATCGCCGAGGTCCAATGGGGGCTGATGATCGCGGTCTTCTGCGTGAGCCACGTGCCGGCGCTGCTGACGCTGACCATCCCCGGCTTCGAGGGGCGCAACCTGCTGCTGATCGCCTTCCTGGTCATCGTCGTGCAATCGAGCGACGTGCTGCAATATGTCTGGGGCAAGCTCGCCGGCCGCCGCCCGATCGCCCCGCGCCTGTCGCCCTCCAAGACCTGGGAGGGCTTTCTCGGCGGCGTCGCCTCGGCGACCCTGATCGGGCTGGCGCTCGCCTGGATCACACCCTTCGCGCCCTGGCAAGCCGCCTTGATGGCGCTCGTCATCACCCTGATGGGCTTCTTCGGCGGCCTCGTCATGTCGGCCATCAAGCGCGACCGCGGCGTCAAGGATTGGGGCCGCATGATCGAAGGCCATGGCGGCATGCTCGACCGGCTCGATTCGGTGATCTTCGCCGCCCCGATCTTCTTCCACCTGACCCGGTATTTCTGGTCGGCCTGATCCCCGGCCGACCAGTGGCGCGCTCAATAGGCGCTGATCGCCTTGAAATCGAGCTTCTCGAGGTAGGCCGTCTTCTGCTCGAGCGTCGCGCTGCCGCTGACCGAAACCATCACCTTCTTGTCGATCACGCCCTGCAGCTCGCCGTCATGCTCGCTGAACTCGGTGCGCTGGATGCGGATCGGCTTGCCGCCGCCCATCGAAGCCACCCCGGTGATCATCGCCCCGAGCCCGCTCACCATCGGCGAATCCGCAAGCAGCGTGATCTTCACATCGTTCGTCCCGTCCGAATAGGTCGCCGCCGCCGAAGTCCCGCCCCCGAGCATCGCCATGCCGATCCCCGCATCCTCGTCGTTGCCCTCGGCCCTGGTCCAACCCGGCAGCGCCGCGGGCAGCAGCTTGGCGAGCGTATCCGACTTCATGGAGCCGAGCAGCTTGGTCGCATAAGCAAGGTCGTCGCCGGCATCCTTCACATTGCCGTCGCGATAGGCCGAGAGCGCGCTCTCCAGCGTGTCGGTGAACTCATCGGCCAAAGCCGGCCCCGAGACCAGCGCCACGGCCAGCGCGGCGGCAACGAAATTCTTCATGGACAATCCTCTCCAACCGTCGAGTCGCGGCGCCACCATAGTTCCATCGGCGCCCGGCGTCAGCGCTCCTCGGGCCCCCCGCCCCGCAAGCCTGCGAGAGCGTCCAAGAGATCGCGATGCAGCTTCTCCCGCTCCCAGGGGCTCAGGAACGCGCCGAGCTCGATCTCGCGCCCGCCGCCCTTCAGCGTCAGATAGCGCTCGACCGGCCCCTCGTCGCTCAATCCCACCCGCACCCAGAACGGATTGGCCTGCCAGCGCCGCACCCGCCCGTTCGGCTCGCGCCGCTCGACGGCGATCAGGTCGGGCCAAAGCCGCAACTCCTCGGTCAGCCGCCCATCCGCGAAGCTGCGCCGCAGGGCCAGATACAGCGCCCCGAGCGCCGCCAGCGAGAAAGGCAGAAGCCCGAGCCCGATCCGCGTCCCCAGGAACGGCAGCAGCGGCACCGCCAGCCCGACCGCCACGATGCCGAGCACCCAGCGTTGGCCGCGCCGGCTCAGCGACCGGTGCGGCCAGAGCGTCAGCGCGAGCACCGGTGGATCGGTGCGCCGGAAGGCATCCGGCGCCCCCTCGTCCTGCGCCATGCCGTCAATGGCTGGGGCGGTGATCCCACATATCCGGGGTCGGCAGGGTCTCGAACGTATGAGCCGGCGGCGGGTTCGACAGCGTCCATTCCAGCGTCTGGTCCGGCTGCGGCCCCCAATAGGCCGGCTCGGTCACCCGCTGGCCGTAGCGCAGCGTGTAATAGACGACACCGAAGAAGAACAGGAACGACAGACCCGACAGGAACGCCCCCATCGAGGACACGAAGTTCCACTCCGCGAACTGCACAGGATAGTCCATGTAGCGCCGCGGCATGCCCTGTCGGCCGAGGAAATGCTGCGGGAAGAAGGTCAGGTTCGCGCCGACGAACATCATCCAGAAATGCACCTTGCCGGCCCATTCCGGATATTGCCGCCCCGACATCTTGCCGATCCAGTAATAGCAGCCGGCAAAGATGCAGAACACCGCGCCGAGGCTCATCACATAGTGGAAATGCGCCACCACGTAATAGGTGTCCTGATAGGCCCGGTCGATCGCCGCCTGGCTCAGCACCACGCCGGTCACGCCGCCGACGGTGAACAGGAACAGGAAACCCATCGCCCAGAGCATCGGCGTCTTGAACTCGACCGAGCCGCCCCACATCGTCGCGATCCAGGAGAACACCTTGATGCCGGTCGGCACCGCGATCACCATGGTCGCCAGCATGAAATAGCTCTGCTGCGTTGCCGACAGGCCGACCGTGTACATGTGGTGCGCCCACACGACGAAGCCGAGCGCGCCGATCGCGATCATCGCATAGACCATCGGCAGATAGCCGAAGATCGGCTTGCGCGAGAAGGTCGAGATCACATGGCTGATGATGCCGAAACCCGGCACGATGATGATATAGACCTCCGGATGCCCGAAGAACCAGAGGATGTGCTGGTAGAGGATCGGGTCGCCGCCGCCATCCGGGGCGAAGAAGGTGGTGCCGAAATTGCGGTCGGTCAGCAGCATGGTGACCGCGCCCGCCAGCACCGGCAGCGCCAGCAGGATCATGAAGGCGGTGACGACGACCGACCAGGGGAAGAGCGGCACCTTGTGCAGCGTCATTCCGGGCGCGCGCATGTTGAGGAAGGTGGTGATGAAGTTGATCGCGCCGAGGATCGAGGACGCGCCCGACAGATGGACCGCGAAGATCGCCAGATCCATCGACATCCCCGCCTCGTGCGTCGAGAGCGGCGGATAGAGCACCCAGCCCACGCCCGCGCCGCGCAGGCCATCGCCGCCCGGGGTGAACAACGACAAGACCGCCAGCGTCGAGCCCGCGACATAGAGCCAGAAGCTCAGATTGTTCATCCGCGGGAAGGCCATGTCCGGCGCGCCGATCATCAGCGGCATGAAATAGTTGCCGAAGCCGCCGAAAAGCGCCGGGATCACCACGAAGAACATCATCAGGATGCCGTGGCCGGTGACCAGCACATTCCAGATATGCCCGTTCGGCACCCCGTCGACCAGCATGTACTGCACGCCCGGCTGCATCAGCTCGAGCCGCATCATCATGGTGAAGGCGACCGAGACGAGCCCGAGGAGCGCCGCGGTGAACAGGTAGAGGATGCCGATATCCTTGTGGTTCGTCGACATGAACCAGCGTGTGAAGAAACCGGGGTTTCCATGGTCGGCATGCGAATGGGCGGCGGCATCTGCCATGGCTATCCTCTCCTGACTGCCCCCGGCATGGCCGTGCCCGCCGGCTCTTCCCACCTTCTCTAGACGGGCGCCCGCTCCCCCTCAAGCCTAGAGTGCTCCGCTTTGGCCCAGCCAATTGTCGCGGCCGCGCGCGCCGCATCGGCGGCCAGCGGGGCGAAACCCGCGCGGACCGGCGCGGGAACGGCGGTTCCTCCGCTCCAATGGCGCGGGCCTTGGGCATGCTTGCGGCCTGCATGGCGCGCGCCGCCCGGGGCGGGACACCGCTCAACCTCTCCGACAAGGACGCCGGACGCGTTCGCCTTCGGCCTATCCCAAGTCTTGCCCGATTCGATTAATCTCGATATACCCTAAAAGGTATTGCTGGAATTGGCTCGATCGACGCGAAGCGAGCACCGCACGCGCATCTTGGAAAGACCCACCATGACGACTGCCGAACTGACCCGTCCGCCGGCGCGGCGGACATTCCTGAGGCCGTCTACAATTCTCGCCAGCATCGAGCGGCTCGATGGAGGCGTCGCGGCATGAGCCTGCGCCCTGGTTGGCGCGCCCGACCGTCAGCATTGGTCAAGGTTGAGTTAAGGCCGGCGTGAACATACCGTAGTATCAAACACTTAGCCAGAGTCGCACGCGTGCGACTCTGGCTCCTTGACCGCCCAGCGGCCCGGCGCGAAGAAGGACCATGGACCTTCTCCCCGGACAGCGGCTCGCCCGCGGCGTCTGCCGCCACCTGCGCGGGCTCGACTTCATGAGCCTCGTCGAGTTCGTGCCGGCCCCGGGCCTCCGGGTCGACGTGATCGCGCTCGGTCCCCGGGGCGAGATCTGGATCGTCGAATGCAAGTCGAGCCGGCCCGATTTCACCTCCGACCGCAAATGGGCGGGCTATCTCGATTGGTGCGACCGGTTTTTCTGGGCGGTCGGCCCGGATTTCCCGCTCGAGATCCTGCCCGAGGAGGCGGGCCTCATCCTGGCTGACCCCTATGATGCCGAGATCCAGCGCTGGCCGCACCCCGTTCCCCTCGCCGGCGCCCGCCGCCGGGCCCTGACCCAGCGCTTCGCCCGCGTCGCGGCGAGCCGCCTCGCCCAGCTTCTCGACCCCGATCCGAGCCGGACGGCCGATCCCGGCTGAGGCTCAGCGCTTCTTGCGTCCCTCGCCGACCAGCCGCGCCCGCGCTGCGGCGGCGCGCAGCTCCTCGGCGATCTCCTCGGCCTCGTCGGGCTCGAAATCCAGCGGCAGCTCGACCGTGTCGGTCGCGATGAACAGCCGGACCATCCCGAGACTGGTCGGCCCGATCTGCAGGTCCGCCGCCACCTCGCTCTCGCGATTGATGCCCATCCGCCGTTTCCTCCCGTTGCCAGCGCCATTCTGCGGGCCGCCGCGACGCGCCGCAAGCCGCAACGGGGTCTTGCCGCAACGGGGTCTTGCAATCGCCTGTCCCTGGCGCTAACTGCCTGTCCCACGGTGCCGGCGTAGCTCAGTTGGTTAGAGCGCCTGATTGTGGATCAGGAGGTCCTCCGTTCAAGCCGGAGCGCTGGTACCATTTCCCCCTCGCACGATGCTGCCTCGTCCCTGCCTTAACCGCGATGCGCCACGCCGCTTGTCCGCCGATCGCG
This sequence comes from Amaricoccus sp., assembly GCA_046348955.1. Taxonomy (GTDB): domain Bacteria; phylum Pseudomonadota; class Alphaproteobacteria; order Rhodobacterales; family Rhodobacteraceae; genus Amaricoccus. Next base: position 244,977 of record JAXMDG010000004.1, on the reverse strand, counting down.
CGCAGGCGATCCTGCCGCCTGGGGAATGAGAGGGGTGAGGGCGGCGACATGACGCCAGGCAGGGATCCGTTCGCGCACAGGCGCGCCGCGCGCGAGGAAGCCGACGATCTGGTCTGGCGCTACGGCCCCGGCGCGGCGGGCATCGCCCGGGACCGCGCGGTCGCGGCCGTCGATCCGCTGGAGCGCCGCCACCTGCGCCTCGTGGCCCGCCTGGTCGAGAGGCGCGGCAGCAGCGCCGCCGCCCCGCGCCCGACGCTCGCCGCGCGCGGCTGAGCCACGTCCAGCGGCTCCCTCCCCGCCAGGAAACCGGCGGCTGTCCGAAATCGCCTCCGCTGCGTCGGAAACCGGACGTCTCGCTCCGGCGGCTCGCGATAGTGTCGCGCCATTGGGTGCCGTCCCGGATCGGGACGCATGGGCAAGCCGGCTCACGCCGGCGCAAGGGCGGCAAGCAACCGGGCGCGACAGAACGCCCGGAGGGGGGTCGCCTCGGCGCCGCCGGAGACAACCGGAGCCTCGCATCCCAGACGACGCCGAGCCACGGGAGGCGGCGCGGACGCCCTGCGACGGCCCGCCCCTCCCCTTTTTGAAGCCAAGCCGGCCGCCACCCCGCGGCCAGAGGAAGAGCACCATGACCGCCGAAACGACGGCCCTGTCCCTGCTGCAGACCCGCAAGGCCAACCACGCCCTGCCGCGCCCCTTCTATACCGCGCCCGAGATCCTCGCGCTCGACCTCAAGACGATCTGGTACCGGGACTGGCTGTTCGCGATCCCGTCCTGCGAGGTCCCGAAGACCGGCAATTTCGTCACCCTGCAGGTCGGCGACTATCCGATCCTGATCGTGCGCGGCGCCGACGGGCAGATCCGCGCCTTCCACAATTCCTGCCGCCACCGCGGCAGCCGGGTCTGCACCGCGCTCAAGGGCAATGCGCCGAAGCTCGTCTGCCCCTATCACCAGTGGACCTACGAGCTCGACGGCCGGCTGCTCTTCGCCCGCGACATGGGCCCGGACTTCAAGCCCGCCGACCATGGCCTCAAGCCCGTCGCCTGCCGCGACGCCGGCGGCATGGTCTTCATCTGCCTCGCGGAGAACCCGCCCGCCATCGACGCCTTCGTCGAGACCGCGACGCGCTATCTCGCGCCCCAGCGCCTGGCGGACGCCAAGATCGCCTTCGAATCGACCATCATCGAGAACGGCAACTGGAAGCTCGTCCTCGAGAACAACCGCGAATGCTATCACTGCGGCGGCAACCATCCGGCGCTCTGCCGCACCTATCCCGACCGGCCGGGCTTCACCTCCGTCGACGAGAACGGCGCGATCGAGCCCGCGATGACCCAGCACTGGCAGCGCTGCGAGGCGGCCGGCCTGCCCTCGGAGTTCATCATGGACCCCGGGCACCAGTGGCGCTTCACCCGCATTCCGCTGCTCGGCGCGGGCGAGAGCTACACCATGGACGGCAAGGCGGCGGTGCCCGGCAAGCCCCTCTCGGCGGCGCCCTTCGCCGACGCGGGCTCGCTCCTCTTCTTCCACTACCCCAACAGCTGGAACCATTTCCTGGGCGATCATTCGATCGTCTTCCGGCTGCTGCCGATCTCGCCGACCGAGACCGAGGTCACGACCAAGTGGCTCGTGCACAAGGACGCGGTCGAGGGCGTCGACTACGACCTGCAGAAGCTGACCGAGGTCTGGCTCGCGACCAACGACGAGGACCGCCAGGTGGTCGAGGAGAACCAGAAGGGCATCAACTCGCCCGCCTTCGTGCCCGGCCCCTATTCGACGATCCAGGAAGACGGCGTGATCCAGTTCGTCGACTGGTACTGCCGTAGCCTGACCGACCGGCTCGGCGGGCCCTCCGCGCTGGCGGCGGAGTAACGCGCGTGGCCCTCGATCTCGTTCCACGCTTCGGCGGCGCCCAACCCTGGAAGGACACCGAGCCGCTGGAATGCGTCTCCGTGGTGCCCGATGGCCCGGGTGTCGTCTCCTTCTCGTTCCGCGCGCCCTCGGGCGCGTGGTTCGACTACCGCCCCGGCCAGTTCCTGACGCTGGAACTGCCGGTGGAAGGCGGGCCGATCCACCGCACCTACACGATCTCGTCGAGCCCATCGCGGCCGCTCTCGATCACCCTGACGGTGAAAGCGCAGGGGGGCAGCATCGGCACCCGCTGGATGCTCGACAATCTCCGCGAGGGAACGCGCATCAAGGCGATCGGACCCGGTGGCATCTTCGTCCCCGACGTGCCGGCGAACCGGAAGCTCCTGCTCATCTCGGCGGGCTCCGGCGTCACCCCGATGATGTCGATCACCACCTTCCGCTGGGACATCGGCGGCCAGCCCGACATCTGCTTCGTGCAGTGCGCGCGGCGGCCCTCCGAGCTCGTCTTCCGCAAGCGGCTCGAACACATGGCGAGCCGGGTGCCCTCGATCAAGCTGCATTTCGTGGTGGCGCAGGACGATCCGCACGATGCCTGGACCGGCTATCGCGGCCAGTTCAACCAGCTGATGCTCGGGCTCATGGCGCCTGACTACCTGGAGCGCGAAGTCTATTGCTGCGGGCCGGAGCCGTTCATGCAGGCGGTCCGCGACATGCTGATCGGCTTCGGCTTCGATATGGACCACTACCACCAGGAGACCTTCACTGCCCCGGTGCTGAGCCCCGCCGACGCGCCGGTGCTCGACGACGTGGTGCCGAGCGCCGACATCGCCTCCGAGGTCGTGTTCGCGGTCAGCGGACGGTCGATCCCCTGCACCGAAGCCGACACGATCCTCACCATCTCGCGCCAGGCCGGTCTCAACATCCCATCGGGCTGCACCTTCGGCGTCTGCGGCACCTGCAAGACCCGCAAGCTCGCCGGCGAGGTCCATATGGTCCATAACGGCGGCATCTCGGACGAGGATATCGAGGCGGGCTTTATCCTTGCCTGCTGCTCGCATCCGATGGGCCGCGTCGAGATCGAGGCCTAGGCGGGTCGGATCCCGGATCCCGAGAACCGCCCGCGCGGCTCGGGATCCGTCAGGACGGCGCGACCGGCGCCTTGCGCGGGGCGCGCGGCTTGCGCGGCGCCTTGGGTTTCGGCGCGGGTGCGGCCTCCGCCAGGGGCTCGGCCGTCGGCTCCGCCTCGGCCACCGGCTCGGCCTCGCCTGCCTCCAGCGCGTCGATCGGGTCGGGCATGGTCGCCAGCGCCGAGGTCAGCTCGGTATCTTCCCCGTCATCGGTGGCGCCGATCCGCTCCTCGGCCTCGATCGCCAGTCGGGCCTGCTCCCAATGCCGGTCCTGCGAGCCATCGGGACGCCCCTCGGCCTCCCAGATCTGATGCGCACGGTCGCGGATGCGTTGTTCCAGGTCGGTCGATGTCATGACTTGCGCTCTCCCCCAAGGGCCAAAAGGGCACAGCCCTCCCAGGCCGGCCGCACCCGACGATCTAACCCCGAAGCCGGCCGCGGGTTCAATGCCCGATCACCGGGCCCCGCCTCATTCGCTGGTCACCGCCACCGTCACCGCCATCCCGAGATAGTCCTCGGCCTCACCGGTATAGGTGCCGCTGAGCGGGATCGCCTGGCGCGGGTCGCGCGTCACCGCCACCCGGATCAGGTCGCGATTGCCGACGATGCCGTTGGTCGGGTCGAACTCCACCCAGCCCGCCCCCGGCAGATAGACCTGGCACCAGGCATGGGTCGCGCCCCCGCCCTGCACGCCCGGATCGTCTCGGTCGGGCACATAGACATACCCGGTGACGAAGCGCGCCGCGAGCCCCAGCGCCCGCACCGCCTCCATCATCAGCAGCGCGAAATCCCGGCAGGTCCCCCGCCGCCGCCGCAGCGTGATCACCGGCGGCTGCGTGCCATGCTCGTGCCGGCGCGCATAGGCGAAGCTCTCGTGGATGGCGAAGCACATCGTCATCAGCATCCGCCCGGTATCGGTCGGCTTGCCGGCGCTCAGGAACCGCCGCGCCCACCGCTCGACCTCGTCATGCGGATAATGCGCGCGGATGGTACAGGCGAGATCGGCCGCCTCCTCCGGATCATAGGCAAAAGGATAGGTCAGCGCGCTCTTGTCGATCCGGAATTCGGGCATTGCCTGCGGCGTATGGTCGAGCCGGATCCGGCTCTCGAACCGAAGCTCCTCCGCCGGCTCGTCGAACCCGACCAGCGCGACGCAATTGCCGAACACGTCATGGATCCAGCGCAGGCCGCTTGGCGTGGGCGTCGCGATCAGCTCGGCATGGAAGAGCCGCTGGTCATAGCTGTCGCGCGGACGAAAGATGAGCTGATGCTCCCCGAACCGCACCGGCCGCCTGTAGCGATATGTCGTGACATGCCGGACATTGAAAATGGGCATCGTGGCGGGAACGGACTTTCGGGACGCTGCTCCGCCATCGGGCGGATCCGCCCGCCCCTTGTCAATGGGGCCCCGAGCGCCATCGTCGGCCGCCGCAAAAACGAACGGAGCCGCCCGAAGGCGGCTCCGCGATCAGTCGTCGGGCGGCGGCGCTCAATGAGCCGGCGGCACCGCCGGGCTCGCGGCCCCGGCCGCGCTGGCCGCCACCGCTTTGGCGGCCTCCGCCTCCTCGTCCCACTCGATCGGCTCGGGCATCCGGGTCAGCGCGACCCTCAGGACATCCATCACGTTGCCGACCGGGATCAACTCCAGCCCGTTCTTCACATTGTCCGGGATCTCCCGGAGATCCTTCACATTGTCGACCGGGATCAGAACCTTGGTGATCCCGCCCCGAAGCGCGGCCAGAAGCTTCTCCTTGAGCCCGCCGATCGGCAACACATTGCCGCGCAGCGTCACCTCGCCGGTCATGGCCACGTCGCGACGCACCGGGATGCCGGTCAGGACCGACACGATCGAGGTCACCATCGCGATGCCCGCGCTCGGCCCGTCCTTCGGCGTCGCGCCCTCCGGCACATGGACATGGATATCCACGTTCTCGAAGAGCGTCGGCTTCACCCCGAGCTCGGTGGCCTTGGACCGCACGAACGAGGCGGCCGCGTCGATCGACTCCTTCATCACGTCGCCGAGCTTGCCGGTCGTCTTCATCCGCCCCTTGCCGGGCAGCTTCAGCGCCTCGATCTGCAGCAGGTCGCCGCCAACCTCGGTCCAGGCCAGACCCGTCACCACGCCGACCTGGTCGGTCAGCTCGGCGAGCCCATACTTGAACCGACGAACCCCAAGATATTCCTCGAGATTCTCCGGCGTCACCACCACCTTCGCGGTCGTGCCCTTGACGATCTCCGTCACCGCCTTGCGGCAGAGCTTGGCGATCTCGCGCTCCAGGTTCCGCACGCCCGCTTCCCGCGTATAGTAGCGGATGATGTCGTGCAGACCCGCATCGGTCAGCTCGAACTCCGACGCCTTGAGCCCGTGGCCCTTCTCCTGCTTGGCGATCAGGTGCATCCGCGCGATGCCGGCCTTCTCGTCCTCGGTATAGCCCGAGATCGGGATGATCTCCATCCGGTCGAGCAGCGGCCGCGGCATGTTGTACGAGTTGGCCGTCGTGATGAACATCACGTTGCTCAGATCGTACTCGACCTCGAGATAGTGGTCGGTGAAGCTCGCATTCTGCTCGGGATCGAGCACCTCCAGCATCGCGCTGGCGGGATCGCCGCGGAAATCCTGTCCCATCTTGTCGATCTCGTCGAGCAGGATGAGCGGGTTCGTGGTCTTGGCCTTCTTCATCGACTGGATGATCTTGCCGGGCATCGAGCCGATATAGGTGCGCCGGTGCCCGCGGATCTCCGCCTCGTCCCGGACGCCGCCGAGCGAGATGCGGATGAATTCGCGGCCCGTCGCCTTGGCGACCGACTTGCCCAAGCTCGTCTTGCCGACGCCCGGAGGCCCGACGAGGCAGAGGATCGGCCCCTTCAGCTTGTCCGAGCGCGACTGCACGGCCAGGAACTCGTTGATCCGCTCCTTGACCTTCTCCAGCCCGTAATGATCGGCGTCGAGCACCTTCTGCGCGAGCCCCAGATCCTTCTTGATCCGGCTCTTCTTGCCCCACGGGATCGACAGCATCCAGTCGAGATAGTTGCGCACGACCGTCGCCTCGGCCGACATCGGGCTCATCGAGCGCAGCTTCTTGAGCTCGGCCGTCGCCTTCTCCTTGGCCTCCTTCGAGAACTTGGTCTTGGCGATGCGCGCCTCGAACTCGGAAGCATCGTCCTGCCCCTCGCCCTCGCCGCCCAGCTCGCGCTGGATCGCCTTCATCTGCTCGTTGAGATAATATTCCCGCTGGGTGCGCTCCATCTGGGTCTTGACCCGGCTCTTGATCTTCTTTTCGACCTTGAGAACCGACATCTCGCCCTGCATCAGCCCATAGATCTGCTCCAGCCGCTCGCCGATATCCGGCTCCTCCAGCAGCTTCTGCTTCTCCTCGAGCTTGGCGCCCAGATGCCCCGCGACCGTGTCGGCGAGCTTGCCCGGCGCCATGTTCTCCGAGACCGCCGACACCGCCTCCTCGGGAATGTTCCGGTTCAGCTTGGCATAGCGCTCGAACTCGTCGGCGACGGCATGGCTCAGCGCCTTGATCGCCGCGGCGTCGTTCTCGGTCTCCGCGACGGTCTCGGCCGCCGCCTCGAAATACGAGTCGTTCGGCACGAAGCGGGTGATCTGCACGCGCGCCTTGCCCTCGACCAGCACCTTGACCGTGCCGTCGGGCAGCTTCAGGAGCTGCAGCACGTTGGCGAGCACGCCCATGCGGTAGATGCCGCTCGCCTGCGGCTCGTCGTCGGCGGCGTCCTTCTGGCTGGCAAGCAGGATCTGCTTGTCGTCCTTCATCACCGCTTCCAGCGCCCGCACCGATTTTTCCCGGCCCACGAACAGCGGCACGATCATGTGCGGAAACACCACGATGTCGCGCAGAGGCAGGACGGGGAAGGTCGATCCGCTCAAATCTGTCATGAGGTATGTCCTTTGTCCGGCAAAGCGCCCCGCCCCGGCCTATCCAGCGACCGGGCGCTCTCCTCGATCGTTCAACATGGCGGGGACGCTCAGGTGTTTCAAGCCCACCTTGCCCGGCGATTGGAGCGGGTGCAAGTCGCCCCCTGCGCGAGCGGTGCCGGCAGCGATCACAAATTCCGCCGCCCGCCTGCCCAACCGAGATCCCAAACGCGCGACGACCGGCAACCGACTTTTCGGCAGCCGGATCAATCCCGGGCCGCGAACTCTTCCATCAGTCCTGGCCAGGCCTCGTCCGGCGGAAATTGCGCGAAGCTGTGGATTGCGCCGGTCGCCGCCCAACCGAAGCCCTCGCTCCGGCAGGTCTCGACGAACGGATCGAGCCCGGCCGGATCGTCGAACAGGCTCGCCCGGACATTGACCATGAACTCCAGCCCCTGGATCCGCGAGTAGCACCAGCTCATGCACCAGCCGCAGAAATAGTGCTGCGCGTCGGCCCCGTGCAGCCCGCCGATCACCGGCTCGCCCTCGATCACCGCGAAACCGTCGCGCGGGAAGGGCGCGCTGAGCGAGAAGGCGCTCGCGGTCATCCGCTGGCAGCCCCGGCAATGGCAGGCCACCGTCACCAGGGGCGGCGCCGTCACCCGGAACCGTACCCGTCCGCAGCGGCAGCCCCCCTCGCGCGGCAAACTCCAATCCATGTCCGATCCTCCCTGTCGACCGTCGCGGGAACTTTGCCCGATCGGCCGGCTTGGCTCCAGCCTTCATCTCGCGCCGGCCCCTTTCCCCACTGCCGACCGAACATCCCTGCGCGCCGATCGCCACCGTCCAGGCGAGACCTTGGGCGCTGCCGCCGCGCCCGGCGCCGGACTGGCGAAGTCCTGCGATGAACGGATCGACGAGGGCTGAACGATACCGGAAATCGTCTCCACCGCCCTGCCCGCGGGCATGTCGCGCCTTCGGGTGCTGGACGTGAACCGCCAGACGGCCGAGATGCGGCGGGGGGGCTCGATCTGGTTCAGACATGCTGTTTCTTCGGCGAGGAGAACGGAATCGGCGGAGGCGTCTCCCTCTGGCCGAGCCGCGCCGAAGCCGAGAAATGGCAGGGGGGCGGCCTATCGGGGACGGCACTCGCACTGCACGGCACCTTGCCCCGGTTTCAGATCATCGAGGCGCTTCTGCATATCGACCCCGCATCGCGGGATATTCCAGGAATTGCGACTGCCGCCAGAGGCGCACCACCCCAACGCCATCCGCGAGGCCCGATCGGCACGGGGGCGATTGGCGTTTTGGGGGAGGGACCCCCGAACCGAGCGCCCACCCTCCTTGTTCGCCGCGCCGCCGGTCCCGGCGTTATTCGCCTCGCACCACAGATCCGCCCGGATTCTCAAGGATTTCATAGAGGCAGAAACCCTATCGGGCAGTCCGAGGGGCCCCATCAACAGATGGGGAGAAAAAGACTCTGCGGGCAACGGCCCGCTCCGGGCAGCCGCGGATCTCGCGGCTGCGCCTCTCCCCCCGAACCGCCGCTCGGGAGCGACGAGACGGCCGAGCCGCCGCCATGGGGGCCGCGCGCCGCGCGCCGAACGCTGCCGCGAGGAAGGCGTCGCCGCGGCGCTCTACCGAGAGCAACGGTGCCACCGGCGCCGCGCAAGGTGGGACAGGCGCGCCAGACTCCACGCGAACCCTGCGCAATCTTGATTGCAATTCGGTTAACGAAATATAATTATCTTATATAAATCAATATCTTAAACAAATTCGCACGCGTGCGACTCCACGTTCTCGCACATCCCTCAGACCGGCTCCAGGTCTCCCGCCGCCCGCTCCGCCTCGAAGCCCGCGACGTAGTCCGCGAGCCGCCCCTCGGCGATCGCGGCCCGGAGGCCCGCCATCAGGTCCTGATAGTAGTGCAGGTTGTGCCAGGTCAGCAGCATCGCCGCGATGATCTCGCCCGCCTTGAAGACATGGTGCAGATAGGCCCGGCTATAGCCCGCGCAGGCCGGGCAGCCGCAATCGGGGTCGAGCGGGCGCGGATCCTCGGCATGGCGGGCATTCTTGATATTGACCGCGCCCCGCCGCGTCAGCGCCTGGCCGGTCCGCCCCGACCGGGTCGGCAGCACGCAATCGAACATGTCGACCCCGCGCAGGACCGCGCCCACGATGTCGTCGGGCTTGCCCACCCCCATCAGATAGCGCGGCCGGTTCTCGGGCAGCAGGCCGGGCGCATAGTCGAGCACGCCCAGCATCGCCGCCTGCCCCTCGCCCACCGCCAGCCCGCCGATCGCATAACCGTCGAAGCCGATCCCGGTCAGCGCCGCCGCGCTCTCCTCGCGCAGCTCCCGCGTGACCCCGCCTTGCACGATCCCGAACAGGGCATGTCCCGGCCGGTCGCCGAACGCCTCGCGCGAGCGCCGCGCCCAGCGCATCGAGAGCCGCATCGAGGCCGCGACCGCCGCCTCCGTCGCCGGCAAGGCCGGGCATTCGTCGAAGGCCATCACGATGTCCGAGCCGAGCAGGCGCTGGATCTCCATGCTGCTTTCCGGGCTCAGATGGTGGGTCGAGCCGTCCACGTGGCTGCGGAACGTGACGCCCTCCTCGGTCAGCTTGCGCAACTCGGCGAGGCTCATCACCTGGAAACCGCCCGAATCGGTCAGGATCGGCCGCTGCCAGTTCATGAACCGGTGCAGCCCGCCGAGCCGCGCCACCCGCTCCGCCCCCGGCCGCAGCATCAGGTGATAGGTGTTGCCGAGGATCACGTCCGCCCCGGTCGCGCGCACGCTCTCGGGCAGCATCGCCTTGACCGTCGCGGCGGTCCCGACCGGCATGAAGGCCGGCGTGCGGATCTCGCCCCGCGCCGTCTTGAGCGCCCCGGTCCGCGCCATCCCGTCCCGCGCCGCGATGTGAAACTCGATGCCGCCCATTCCGCTCCCCGCCTCCCCCGCAGGCTCGACAAAAGCTTTGCCGAACTGTCGCGGAGGCGTCATCCCCCTCCGCTTTCTGGACCCCCGAGATCGTCCAGACGGAGGCAATCCCATGAACCGCTATGCCCTGACCGCAGCCGCGCTCGCCGCCCTCGCGGCCCCCGGCTTCGCCGGCTCCGGCACCGACGCTCAGGTCGGCGTCCGGCCCGGCTTCCTCGTCGACCATATGCCGGACGGCCCGCTCAAGGACAAGCTCGCCGCCTGCGAGACCGGCCCGTTCCACCGCACCGACTTCTCGATCTCGCATCGCGGCGCGCCGCTGCAATTCCCCGAACATACCGTGGAATCGCTCAAGGCCGGCCTGCGCCAGGGCGCGGGGATCCTCGAATGCGACGTCACCTTCACCAAGGACAAGCAGCTCGTCTGCCGTCACGCCCAGAACGACCTCGCCACCACCACCAATATCCTCGCGACCCCGCTCGCGGCCAACTGCACCAAGCCCTTCGCGCCGGCCTCGGGCGACACGCCCGCCTCGGCCGAATGCCGCACCTCGGACGTGACCCTGGCCGAGTTCGAGACGCTGCGCGGCAAGATGGATGCAGGCGACAAGAAGGCGACCACGCTCGAGGCCTTCATGGACGCGACCCCCTCCTGGCGCACCGACCTCTACGCCGCCGAGAGCGGCACGCTGATGACGCTGCCCCAGTATATCGCGATCGTGAAAGCGGCGGGCGGCAAGTTCACCCCCGAGCTCAAGGAGGCGGTGGTCCCCATGCCCTATGACGGCATGACCCAGGAACAGTACGCCCAGAAGATGATCGACGCCTTCAAGGAGGCGGGCGTGGCGCCGGAGGATGTCTATGCCCAGTCCTTCAATCTCGACGACATCCTCTATTGGGTGAAGAACGACCCCGACTTCGCCAAGAACGCGGTCTATCTCGACGACAGCGACGAGACCGTCAAAGGCTTCGACCCGATGAAGCCCGAGACCTGGGAACATTCGATGGCCGACCTCAAGGCCATGGGCGTCAACATCATCGCGCCGCCGATCTGGATGCTGCTGACGCTCGAGAACGGCAAGATCGTCCCCTCGGCCTATGCCAAGGAAGCCAAGGCCGCCGGCCTGCGGATCATCACCTGGTCGCTGGAACGGTCCGGGCCGCTCAGCCTCGGCGGCGGATATTACTACCAGTCGATCACCCCGGCGGTGAAATCGGACGGGGTGATGTACGAGGTGGTGGACGTGCTCGCCAAGGATGTCGGCGTCATCGGCATCTTCTCGGACTGGCCGGCGACCGTGACCTACTACGCCAACTGCATGGGCCTCGACTGAGCCCCCGGCGGGCGCGCCTGCCGGAAAGACCCGCCTGTCCTCGTCCGGCCGGCTTTACCTCCCGGCCGGATACCTTATATTGTTTGTCGGCTATTCGGGTGCGGGGATGGATGATGAACGCCGAAACGGATGCACCGATGGAAGGAACGCCGCTGATCCGGCCGTCAACCACCGACCATCCGCTCTATGATCAGGTGGTCGAAGCCTGCCGCACGGTGTTCGACCCCGAGATCCCGGTCAATATCTACGATCTCGGCCTCGTCTACACGATCGAGATCAGCGACGAAGGCGATGTCGCGGTCGCGATGAGCCTCACCGCCCCCGGCTGTCCCGTCGCCGGCGAGATGCCGGGCTGGGTCGCGGAGGCGATCACCCCGATCCCGGGCGTGCGGCACGTGAATGTCGACGTGGTCTGGGAACCGCAATGGGGCATGGACATGATGTCCGACGAAGCCCGGCTGGAACTCGGCTTCATGTGAAGGCACTGCCGTTCCGGCAGAGAGGCTCCAGGTTTCCGACGGGACTTGCCGCGCCCTCCGGCGCCCGGCATGGTCTGGGCGCGTGAGAGGCCGAGAGTTTCCCGAATGTCGCAATCCCAGTCGCAGGCGCGGCGCGATTTCCCCGAGATCGTGGTGTTCACCGGCGATCTGGTCGGTTCGTCCAAGCTGACCTCCGATGACCTGACGCGCGCCATGGCCGCGCTCGAGGACGCCTATCAGGACGCGTCCGGCATCTGGCGGGGCGGCGGCTGGCCGGCGGTCTTCTCCGCCTTCCGCGGCGACAGCTGGCAATGCCTCGGCCCGGCTCCCGCCTTCGCCCTGCGCGGCGCCCTCCTCCTGCGCGCCCGGCTCTCCACGCTCGGACGGCCCTTCGACACCCGCATCTCGATCGGCATCGGATCCGGCTGGCTGTCGCGGCCCGACACCGTCGACGTGGCCTCCGGCCCGGCCTTCGAGCTCTCGGGCCACGGGCTCGACGGGCTGGGACAGAACCGGCGACTGGCCATCGCCTGGGAAACGCCCCCCCGCGAGGCCGCCCTCGTCCGAGCGATCTTCGCCCTCGCCGACGAGATTTCGCGCAACTGGACACCGGGCCAGGCCAAGGTCTTCGCGCGGCTCCTCGTCGAGATCCCGCGGCCGAGCCAGGAGAAGCTGGCCGCGACGCTCGGGATCACCCAGCAGAGCATCGCCACCCATCTCGCGGGCGGCGGCGACTGGGCGTTGCAGGAGGCGCTGCGCGCACTGGAGGGTGAGCGATGATAGATAACAGCCGAATCCGGCTGTATCTGGAAATACAGGCGAAATCGGCTGTATTGGAGATTACAGGCGAATCCGACTGTGATCTGACGACCCAACCCGCTGCCGCCCCCGCGGCCCGCTCCGCATCTCGGGCACGATGTCGGCCGCATCGGCCCCCGACGCCCGTCCCGACGCCCGTCCCGCCGCTTGAGGACGGTCGTTGCTCGCCCCTCGCGCGGCCCTGGGATGCGCGCCATGCTTGAAACCGCCACCGCGCTGCTCCTCGGGCATATGCTCGGCGATTTCATCCTGCAGACCAAGGGGATGGTCGCGGCAAAGCATCGGTTCGCCATGCTGCTCGCCCATATCGGCGTCGTGCTCCTCATCACCTGGGCGGCACTGGGCTTTCCGCCCACTCCCTGGCCGATGCTCCTTGTCGGCGCGGCGCATCTCGTGACCGACCTCGCCAAGCAGCGGCATGCGGCCCAGCGGCGCAGACGCGACGAACCTCCGGGCTTCTCCGCCTTCGCCCTGGACCAGGCCGCGCATCTCGCGGCGATCTGGCTCGCGGCAAGCCTCTGGCCCGAGACCTGGTCGCGCGGGCTCTGGGCCAACCCTTGGCTCCTCGACCGGTTGCCGGGGCTCGACCGGCTGCCCGAGGCGATGGCGCTCGGCGCCGGGCTGATCGCCGCGGTCTGGGCGGGCGGCTACGCGGTGCGCGACCTGATGGCGGGGGTGAGGCTGCCGACCGGGCCGGACGAGGATACGAGCCTGCCGCTCGGCGGGCAGATGATCGGGCGGCTGGAGCGGGTGATGATCCTGACGCTCCTGCTCGCCAACCAGCCCGACGGGATCGGGCTCCTCATCGCGGCCAAGTCGATCCTGCGCTTCTCCGAGGTGAGCGGCGGCGACCGGCGGGCCAGCGAATATGTGATCATCGGCACGCTCGCGAGCTTCGCCTGGGCGATCGCCGTCGCCTTTGCAACCAATGCCCTGCTCGCAGCCTTGCGGAGCGCCTGATCGCGCATGGTAAACCGGTTAACGCCGGAACGGCCCCCAAAAGGTACCGGTAACACCGGACATCGGCGGGAGGAAGGCGGCGGCTTTCCAACTGGTTAAGACCGAAGGCCGAAGCGACGCCGAACCCGCCCGCCGGCTCGGACTCCTGACGAAATGAACGAGCCTCGACCTCCTTCGCCAGGCGGGCCCTTGAGGCCTCGGGCCGCACGCCCTAATTTAACGGGGTAACGGCTTCAAACATGGACTTCAGACGATGTTCGGCATTCCCGGCAAAGCGCCGATCCGCATGACCCCCGCGGCCGAGGCGCAGATCGCCCGGCTGATGACCACGGGCGGCAGCAAGGGCCTGCGCATCGGCGTGCGCAAGGGCGGATGCGCCGGCATGGAATATACCATGGATTATGTCGACGAGATCCATCCGCATGACGAGGTGGTGGAGCAGAACGGCGCCCGCGTGATGATCGCGCCAATGGCCCAGATGTTCCTCTTCGGCACCGAGATCGACTACGCGACCGACCTGCTCGAATCGGGCTTTAAGTTCAACAATCCCAATGTCGTCGATGCTTGTGGCTGCGGCGAGTCGATCAAGTTCGCCGAACGCTGATCCCGCCCTTTTCCCCGCCGGACCGCTCTGCTAGCAGAGGCGAACCAAACAGGGAGAGACGGTCATGGCCCTCCGCAAGCTCGTTGCCGGCAACTGGAAGATGCACGGGCGCGATGCCTCGCTCGCCGTGGTCGAGGCGCTGGCCGCCGCGCATCCGGCGCCCGCGTGCGACGTGCTGATCTGCCCGCCCGCCACGCTGATCGCCCGGCTTGCCGGCCACGGCTTCGCGATCGGCGGCCAGGATTGCCACTGGGAGCCGCTCGGCGCCCATACCGGCGACATCGCGGCCGAGATGCTGGCCGATGCCGGGGCCGAGGCGGTGATCGTCGGCCATTCCGAGCGCCGCGCCGATCATGGCGAGACCGACGCGACCGTCGCGCTCAAGGCGGCGGCCGCCTGGCGTGCCGGCCTGACCGCCGTGCTCTGCCTCGGCGAGACCGAGGCCGAGCGCGATGCCGGGCAGACGCTCGCCAGCATCGCCGCGCAGCTGGCCGGCTCGGTCCCCGAGCAGGCCACGGCGGAGAATCTGGTGATCGCCTACGAGCCGGTCTGGGCGGTCGGGACCGGCGTCACCCCTTCGCTCGACGAGATCGCCGAGGTGCACGATTTCCTGCGCGAAAGCCTCGAGACCCGCTTCGGCCATGGCATCAGCCACGGGATCCGGCTGCTCTATGGCGGGTCGGTCAAGCCCGGCAATGCGGCCGAGATCTTCGCGGTCCGCAATGTCGATGGGGCATTGGTGGGCGGCGCCTCGCTCAAGGCCGAGGATTTCGGCGCGATCATCGGCGCCGCCGGCTGAGAGAGAGAGAGAGCCTCAGCCGACCCGCCGCTGCCCGGAGGGCAGCAGCTGGTAGTGCGCGGCCAGCCGCTCCAGCGCGATCTTCAGCACGACCTTGCCTGACCGCGCCGACCAGCCGAGCCGCTTCTCCGCCGTCTCAAGGCCTTCCAGGAAGCAGCAGATCCGGAACACGATGTCCGACAGGCCGGGGCCCAGCGCTTCCATCGCCAGAGCCACGCGCACCCGCGCATCCTGCGGCCCCTCGGCCGGCCCGCGCCCCTGCCCGGCCGCGCCGCGCGCCGCGCCGGCGGTCAGGAACCGCTCCCAGTTCTGCGTCACCCGGGGCCCCATCTGCGCCAGCTCGAAATCCTCGCGCAGCCGCTCGCCCGCCTCGATCAGCTCGGGCGTCAGATAGGCGACACCGTCCTTGTCGCGCTTGCGGCCGAGCACCAGAAGCGGGCTCTCGGCCAGGTTGAACCGCAGCCGCCGCTCGCCCGACCCGTCCTCGGCCATCACCGTACGCTCGGCAAAGAACCGGTGCTGCTCCTGGAACGGCGCCTGCGTCTCGGCGAAGCCCATCCCCTTGGGCTCGCGCGCCGTCCGCTCCTGGGTCAGGAGCCGCTTCAGCGCCGCGCGCCCGACCGCGGTGATCGCGTAACAGGCAATCTTTCCCGCCTTCTCGCAGGCGATCCATTCCTGCAGCGCGAAGGCATGGGCGACCTCGCGATCGACCACCGCGATCCGGTTCTGCCGGCCCGGCACCACCTCGCGCAGCACCACCGCCTTCTCCATGTTCGGCGCAACCGCCAGAAACGCGCCCTTCTCGCAGAGCCGCCGCAGGATGCGCCGGGCCTCGCGGGCGATGCGCGCATCCAGGGTCTCGTCGGTGGGCGCGGGATTCTGCGCGGCCGAATTCTGCATGGGCGTCAACTCCTTTGAAACGACAGTGTGCGCGCTATCTGCGGCATAGAGACGACCCATCCGGTCGAGCGCCTCGTCGATGAGCGGATCATCGCGCCAGGCCTCGACCCTGCGGATCTGCCGCAGGACGGTCGAGGCGTGGCAGCCTTTGGCCCGGGCCAGGACCCGGAGCGGCTGACCCGCCGCAACATGCGCGAGATAGGTGGCGGCGTGGTCGGGAAGCCATTCGGGCAGCATGGTCATGCTTTCCTGCAGCATCGGCCCACCGGGGGGCCGGGATGGCCCGCATTGCTGGCATGGACCCGCCGCGAACCGTTACAGTTTTTGCAAAACTCGTCTTAAAGTTGATTCCTGAATCATTTGTTACCCGGAAAAATTGTCCAACCTTTCCAATGAAAGCAGGGATTTCCCCCAGCGAACGCTACACGCAAAAGTTGTGCAACACCCGAAAAACCCATGGCCAAGATGCGAGCACACATGTCGCAGACGAGGCCTGAAATGACCCAAGCCACCTCCGTCCTCACCGCGCTCCGCCGCCCGAAGATCCTGATCCGCGCCGCCCGCGCCGGCGTCCTCGACTATCGCCGCGAGCGCGACCTGAAGCGGCTGCTGCGCACCACCCGGACCGACCAGGCGCTCGGCACCCTGCTCGCCGAGGAAGACCGGCTCGAAACCACCCGCACCACCGGCGAGGGCACCTACAACCTGCAGCGCCATGTCGCGGTCCTGACCGCGCTGATCGCCGAAGCGCGCCTGGCGCCGGGCGCGGCGCTCGCCTGAGCGACGGCGCGATCCCGCCACCGGCGACCGCGGGGACCCGCGGTCCCTTGCCAAGTCCGGCCGCATCGGGTCTGCTCGCCCGCGTGACAGGACGCCTCATCATCGCCTCGAACCGAACCGCCGCTCCCGGCGAACCCCGGGCAGGCGGGCTCGCCGTGGCCCTCGCCGACGCGCTGGCCGAGCGCGGCGGCGGCGTCTGGTTCGGCTGGTCCGGCGAAACGCTCGAACGCGAGACCCGCGGCCTGCGGATCTTCACCGAGGACCGGATCGACTTCGCCCTCGCCGACCTCACCCAGGCCGAATATGACGGCTACTATCTCGGCTATGCCAACCGTGCGCTCTGGCCGATCTTCCACTACCGCACCGACCTCGCCCAGTTCGACGAAGCCGAATTCGCCGCCTACGAGGCGGTGAACCGCCGCTTCGGCCGGCTGCTCGCGCAGATGACCAAGCCCGAGGACGCCGTCTGGATCCACGACTACCATTTCCTGCTGATGGGCCAGGAGATGCGGGCGAGCGGCTGGGACGGCCCGATGGGCTTCTTCCTCCATATCCCGTTCCCGGCGCCGGAGGTGTTCAGCGCGCTCCCCCAACACCAGCGGCTGGCGCGCGGGCTCGCCGCCTTCGACCTCGTGGGGTTCCAGACCGACCGCGACACCGCGAACTTCACCCGCTACCTCACCGAGATCTGCGGCGCCACGCTGGCCGAGGACGGCAGCATCGCGGTGTTCGACCGCCGGATCCGGGCGCAGACCTTCTCGATCGGCATCGACCCCGACGACCTCGCCGGCCTGTCCACCGGCGCCGAGGCCCGGTCGGCGGCCGAGCGGATGGGCCGGATCATCGAGAGTCGCGCGCTGGTGCTCGGCGTCGACCGCATGGACTATTCCAAGGGGCTGCCCCAGCGGATGGAAGCCTTCGGGCGCGTGCTCGACGACCACGAGGATCTGCGCGGCCGGGTCAGCTTCCTGCAGATCGCGCCGCCCTCGCGCGAGACGGTCGAGGCCTACCAGGCGCTGCGGGGCGAGCTCGACCGGCTGACCGGACGCATCAATGCCGACTATGGCGATATCGACTGGGTGCCGATCCGCTATCTCGCCCGGGGCTATGCGCGCGAGACGCTGGCGGGGCTCTATCGGCTGGCCCGCGTTGGGCTGGTGACGCCGCTGCATGACGGAATGAACCTCGTCGCCAAGGAATTCGTCGCCGCCCAGGACCCCGAGGATCCCGGGGTGCTCGTCCTGTCCGAATTCGCCGGCGCCGCCGAGCAGATGCCGACCGCGCTCCTCGTCAATCCGCACGACATCGCCGGCATGGCCGATGCGATCCACCGCGCGCTGATGATGCCGCTCGAGGAGCGGCGCGAGCGCTGGCAGGCGATGGACGCCTCCGTGCGCGCTACCGATATCGGCTGGTGGCGCCGCAACTATCTCGACGCCCTCGAGGCGCTGCGCCGGCCATGACCGGCGACCTCTCCGGGCTCGCTCTCGGCCCCGACGATGCCCTGTTCCTCGATTTCGACGGGACGCTGGCCGAGATCGCGCCAGACCCCGACTCGATCTTTCTCGATTCGGCCACGGCGACCGCGCTCGCGCGCCTCGCCGCGAGGCTCGGCGACGCGCTGGCGCTGCTGAGCGGGCGGGATCTGCGCGACCTTGCCCTTCGCACGCCCGCCGGCCTCTGGCGCGCCGGCGGCCACGGGCTGGAAATCGTCGGGCCGGACGCGCCCTTGCCCGCGCCGCCGCCGCCGCCGCCCGAGCCGGTGCTCGCCGTCCTGCGGGCCGCCTGCACGCCCGGCGTGCGGCTCGAGCTCAAGGGCCCGATTGCCGCCCTGCATTTCCGCGCCGTTCCCCAGGCCGAAGCCGCCTGTCTCGCCGCCGCCGAGGCCGCGGCCGCCGGTGCGCCCGGCTATGCGGTCCAGCCGGGCAAGATGGTCGTCGAGGTCAAGCCCGCCGCCGCCCACAAGGGCGCCGCCCTGGCGCGGCTGATGGCACGGCCGCCCTTCGCCGGCCGCCGCCCGATCATGCTCGGCGACGACCGAACCGACGAGGACGCGATCGCCGCCGCCGCCCAGCTCGGCGGCCTCGGCGTCAAGGTCGGCCCCGGCCCCAGCGCGGCAGCCCTCCGCACCCGCGATCCCGCTTCCGTTCGCGCCTGGCTCGCCCGCGAGGCCGGCTGACCCTGGTGGGGCGGCCCGCGATCTGGCAGGCTCGCACGCCATGTCGCGCGCCGAACGCCTGCTCCAGCTCCTCCAGATCCTGCGCCGCCACTACCGGCCGGCCAGCGGCCACCTGCTGGCGGCCGAGCTCGGCGTGTCGCTGCGCACGCTTTATCGCGACATCGCGAGCCTGCAGGCCCAGGGCGCGCCTATCGAGGGCGAGGCGGGAATCGGTTATATCCTGCGCCCCGGCTTCCTGCTGCCGCCGCTCATGTTCTCCGACGAGGAGATCGAGGCGCTGGTCCTCGGCTCCACCTGGGTTGCGCGCAGCACCGATGCCCGGCTCGGCGCCGCGGCCGAGGCCGCGCTCGCCAAGATCGGCGCCGTCCTGCCGCCCGACCTGCGCGCCGCGCTGGAGGGATCGAGCCTGCTGGTCCCGACCCGCCACGCGCCGCCCAACGAAATCGACCTCGCTCTGGTGCGGACCGCGATCCGCACCGAGCGCAAGCTCGGACTAGGCTATGCCGATGCGTCAGGCGCCGTCACCGACCGCGTCGTCTGGCCCTTCGCTCTCGGCTTCTTCGAGCGGACGCGGGTGATCGCCGCCTGGTGCGAGCTCCGCGGCGATTTCCGGCATTTTCGGACCGACCGGATCGCCCGCCTCGATCCGCGGCCGGAACGCTATCCGCGCCGGCGCCGGTCCTTGCTCGGCGAATGGCGCCGGCTCCAGGAGAAGGAGCATGCTGCCAGAATCTGACAGCAGGTCATGCGAGGTTGGCTCCTGTCAGAAACCCGAACCGGAGCCAGCCCCATGCGCCTGACCCACGTGATCCTCTATGTCGCCGACATTCCGACCAGCGTCGGATTCTATGGCGCGCTTCTCGACCGCGAGCCGGTCGAGCTCCATCCGTCCTTCGCCGCCTTCGATCTTGGCGGTGGCTTCACCCTCGGCCTGTGGCAGGAGAGCACGGTCAGCCCGGCCCCCGAGGCCCCCGGGGCGCGCAGCGAGCTCGGGCTTGCGCTCGGCGATGCGGCCATGGTCGCGATCGCCTGGGACAAATGGCGCGAGCGCGGCGTGCCCATCGCGCAGCCCCTGACCGAACTCGATTTCGGTCCGACCTTCGTCGCCCTCGACCCCGACCGCCACCGCCTTCGCGTCTTCGCCTGACGTCACCCGACGCAGTCCCGTCTCCGCACCGGGAGAAGGGGATGGATGGAGCTGCCGGCCGCCCTGGCTCAAGGTCCCGCCGGCTGACCCGTTCGCCCGTTACGTCCGATCAACCAAGGTGAAGATCGGGTTAACAGGAATAAAAATATCTCGTATTTTCAATGGTATAGCCGGAGTCGCACGCGTGCGACTCCGGTCGGTTCGCACGCCTCGCCCCTCAGCCGAAGGCATCCGGCTCCGAGGCCTTGCGCCGCGCGACATAGTCCCGGAGCGCCTCGGCGGTCCCTTCATCGAGCCCCGGCGCCTCGTAGTCGCGCAGCAGCTTGCGGACCCTCGCATTGGCCAGCGCCATCGAATCGGGCGCGCCCGCCTCGGCCCAGGCCTCGAACGGCCGGTAGTCGAGCAGCTCGGTCCGCCAGAACGCGGTCTTGAAATTCGCCTGGGTATGGGCGCAGCCGAGATAGTGCCCGCCCGGCCCCACCTCGCGGATCGCCTCCATCGCCTGGCCGTTCTCGCTGAGATCGATCCCCTCGGCCAGCGAGTGCAGGACGCCGAGCTGGTCGGCATCGAGCACGAATTTCTCGTAGCCCGAGACCAGCCCGCCCTCCAGCCAGCCGCAGGCATGCAGCATGAAATTCACGCCCCCGAGCAAGGCCGCCTGCAGGGTGTTCGCGCTCTCATAGGCGGCCTGCGCGTCGGGCAGCTTCGAGCCGCAGAGCGCGCCCCCCGAGCGGAACGGCAGGTTCAGCCGCCGCGCCAGCTGTCCCGCGCCCCACAGGATCTTCGAGGCCTCCGGGGTTCCGAAGGTGGGGGCGCCCGAATTCATGTCGATCGAGGTCACGAAGGCCCCGAAGATCACCGGGCAGCCCGGATTGATGAGCTGCGCATAGGCGATCCCGGTCATGGCCTCGGCCAGGACCTGGGTCAGCGTGCCCGCGACGCTGACCGGCGCCATCGCGCCGCCCACGATGAAGGGCGAGACGATGACCGCCTGCCCGGCCTTCGCATAGACCTCGAGCGCCCCCATCATCGTCGCGTCGAAGACCAGGGGGGAGTTGATGTTGATCAGGCTCGTCATGAAGCATTCCGGCCCCACGCGGTCCCCGAACAGGATCCGGCACATCTCGACCGAATCGGCCGCCCGTTCCGGCGCCGTCACGCTGCCCATGAACGGCTTGTCGCTCAGGGTCATATGGGCGAGCAGCATATCCAGGTGCCGCTTGTTCACGGCGATATCGGTCGGCTCGCAGACCGTGCCGCCCGAATGGTGCAGCCATTTCGATTGATAGCCGAGCTTCACGAAGTTGCGGAAATCCTCCATCGTGGCATAGCGGCGGCCGTTTTCCATGTCGCGCACGAAGGGCGGACCATAGACCGGCGCCAGCACGAGCCCCTTGCCGCCGATCGCGACATTGCGCTCGGGATTGCGGGCATGCTGGACATAATCCCGCGGCGCCGTGGCGCAGAGCCGGCGCGCCAAGCCCTTGGGCAGGTGCACCCGGTCCCCCCGGACGTCGGCGCCCGCGTCCTTCCAGAGCCGCAACGCCTCGGGATTCTCGGCGAACCGGACGCCGATCTCCTCGAGAACCCGCTCGGCATTGGCCTCGATCAGCGCCAGCCCGTCCTCGTCCAGGATCTCGTAGTTCGGGATGCGCCGTCGGATGAAGGGCGCCGCCTCGACCCGCACGGCGGTCCGTTCCGCCCGGCGCGCCGCGCCGCCCCCGGACCGCCCGCGCCGCCCCCCGGCCGAAACCTCCGCGACATCGCTCATCTGGCACTCCCTCGCCGCAACCGGCTTGCATCTTGCGCGGGCGGCCGCCCCCCTGCCCGGTGAATTGCGCCCCCCCGACGCGTATCCGCGACATCGACGGGCTGGACGCGCCGGCCCGATTCGACGGAAATGGCCGGGGCGGCCGTTGGAGCCGAGGACTCACTTGCGGAGATGCCCGATGCCAAAAGGATATTCCCTCGCCCAGATCAGCCTGCACTGGATCGTGGCGCTGCTCGTTCTGGCCCAGTTCCTCAATGACGAAGCCATCGGCGCCGCCTGGCGCGCGATCCGCCGCGGCGAGGCCGCTATTCCCGGCGGCTTCCTCGTCACCGCCCATGTCGTGGTCGGGATCGCGATCCTTGCCCTGATGCTCTGGCGTCTCGGCCTGCGGCTGACCCGCGGCGCCCCGGCCGCCCCGGCGGAGGAGCCCGCGGCGCTGCGCCTGGCCGCCGGGGCGACCCATGTCCTGCTCTATGTCCTGCTGCTGGTCGTGCCGCTGACCGGGCTCGCCGCCTGGTATGGCGGGGTGGCCGCCGCCGGCGAGCTGCACGAGCTCGGCAAGACCCTGTTGATGCTGCTCGTCTTCCTCCATATCGCCGGCGCGCTCTATCAGCGCTTCGTGCTGAAGAGCGATGCCGTTGCCCGAATGCTTCGCCCGGAAGGCTGACCAAGGGTCCGGGTAGCGGAGTCGCACGCGTGCGACTCCGGTCAAGTCATTGATTTCACGAAGATATTCAAATTTCGGTAACCAGGTGTCAACCTTGGTGAATGTGCGACGCTTGCGGGTGCGGGTGGAGCCGTAGCGCCTCCATAGGGCGCCGCGGCAACGCGCCGCGAGCGGCAGCCTCGCGCTCGCGGCGCGCGGCACCGTCGTGGCGGCTCAGCCGTCTCGTCGCTCCGGCACGGCGGTTCGGGGGGAGAGGCGCAGCCGCGAGATCCGCGGCTGCCCGGTGCGGGCCGTTGCCCGCGAGTCTTTTTTCTCCCCATCTGTTGATGGGGCCCCTCGGACTGCCCGATAGGGTTTCTGCCTCTATGAAATCCCTCAAGAAGCCAGGCCGGGCCGATGCGCGCAGGGCCGAGAACAGCCGGCTTGCGGTGAGGGAAGAGGGAGGCGGATCCGGGGGGCCAGCCTTCGCCCGGGGCGGGGTCCGGCACGACGAGGCGCCCAATGTATCGCGGGACAAGGCGACGGCGGTGGCAGCGCCGTCGCCGCACGCGCCGGTTCCGCTTGGGTCGAAGCGGGCGCGCGCGGCTGGCGGTCCCCCGGGGGGTGGCGGCGGGGTCAGGAACCGTCGGCGACGCGCATCAGGTAGCGGCCATACTCGGTCTTGAGATAGGGGCCGGCCAAGGCGCGCAGCTCGTCGCTGCTGATCCAGCCCTGGGCATAGGCGATCTCCTCGGGGCAGCCCATCTTCAGGTTCTGCCGTTCCTCGATGGTGCGGACGAAGTTCCCGGCATCGAGCAGGCTCGCATGGGTGCCGGTATCGAGCCAGGCATAGCCGCGCCCCATCCGCTCGACGGTCAGAAGCCCGTCCGCCAGGTAGGAATTCAGCAGCTCGGTGATCTCGAGCTCGCCCCGCGCGCTCGGCTGCACCTTGCCGGCCCGCTCCGGAGCCGAGCCGTCGAGCACATAGATGCCCGTGACCGCGAAATTCGATCGCGGCTTGGCGGGCTTTTCCTCGATCGACAGAACCCGGCCCTCGCGATCGAAATCGACCACGCCGTAGCGCTCGGGGTCCGAGACCTGATAGCCGAACACCGTCCCGCCCGCGGGGCGCGCCGCCGCCGAGCGCAGCAGCTCGGGCAGGCCATGGCCGAAGAAGATGTTGTCGCCGAGGACCATGGTCGAGGCGGCGCCGTCCAGGAACCGCTCCGCCAGCAGATAGGCCTGGGCGAGCCCCTCCGGCCGGGGCTGGGCGATATAGCTCAACGCCATGTTCCATTGCGACCCGTCCTTGAGCAACCGCTGGAACTGCGCCTGGTCCTCGGGCGTGGTGATGATGGCGATCTCGCGCAGGCCCGCCAGCATCAGCACCGACAGGGGATAATAGACCATCGGCTTGTCATAGAGCGGCAGCAGCTGCTTCGACAGCGAATGGGTGATCGGATAGAGCCGGGTGCCGGAGCCGCCGGCCAGGATGATGCCCTTGCGCGTCATGCTGCAGGTTCCTTCGAGAGTTCGCGGACCACCTCGACCAGCGCCGGACGCCAATCCGGCTGGGCGATGCCATAGACCGTCGCGATCTTGCCGCAATCGAGCACCGAATTGGCCGGACGGCGGGCCGGGGTCGGATAGTCCGCCGTCGTGATCGGCACCACCTGCGGCACCTTCGGCCAGCCGCTGGCCGCGAAGATCGCCTGGGCGAAATCGGCCCAGCTGACCGAGGGCGCGCCGGCGAAATGGAACACCCCGCTCTGGCCCCGACCCTCGGTCCAGGCCCGCGCGACGGTCCAGAGCGCGCCGGCAATGTCGCGCGCCGCGGTCGGGCCGCCGAACTGGTCGGCGACCACCCGCATCTCGTCGCGCGTCGCGCCATAGGCCAGCATCGTCTTGACGAAATTCTTGCCATGGGCCGAGAACACCCAGGCGGTGCGCAGGATCACGTGATCGCCGCCGGCCGCCGCCACCGCCTGCTCGCCCTCGAGCTTGCTCGCGCCATAGACCCCGAGCGGGCCGGTCGCATCGGCCTCGGTCCAGGCGCCACCGGGCGCGCCGTCGAACACATAGTCGGTCGAGACATGCAGCAGCGGCACCCCGATATCGGCCGCCGCCACCGCCATCGCGCCCGGGGCCAGCGCATTGACCGCATAGGCGAGCTCGGGCTCGTTCTCCGCCCGGTCGACGGCGGTATGCGCCGCGGCATTGATCACCACCTGCGCCCCGCTGTCGCGGACCGCGCGGGCGCAGGCCATCGCGTCGCCGAGATCGACCTCGCCGCGGCCGAGCGCGGTCAACTCGACCCCATCGGGGGCGGCCAGGGTGAGCTCGCGCGCGACCTGCCCGGTCGTGCCGAAGATCAGCGCCCGCATCAGCGCGCCGCCGCCTTGAGCCCCAGCCGCTCCACCTTGTGCCCGCGTTCGAGGATCGCCTGCCACCAGCCGCGATTCGCCAGATACCAGGAAACCGTCCGCCGCAGCCCCTCGTCGAGCGTCACCGAGGGCTGCCAGCCGAGTTCGGCCCTGATCTTCGCGGCATCGATCGCATAGCGGAAATCGTGCCCCGGCCGGTCCTTGACGAAGGCGATGAGCCTGGCATGCGGCGCGCCCTCGGGATGCATCTCGTCCATCAGCGCGCAGATCGTCTCGACGATGGCGATGTTCCTCGCCTCGGCATTGCCGCCGATATTGTAGCTCTCGCCGATCCGCCCCCGCGCGACCACCGCGAGCAGGGCCGTCGCGTGATCCTCGACATAGAGCCAGTCGCGCACGTTCTCGCCCTTGCCATAGACCGGGATCGGCCGGCCGGCGAGCGCGTTCAGGATCACGACGGGGATGAGCTTCTCGGGGAAATGGAAGGGGCCGTAATTGTTCGAGCAGTTCGACAGCACCACGGGCAGGCCGTAGGTCTCGTGCCAGGCGCGCACCAGATGGTCGCTCGCCGCCTTGGAGGCCGAATAGGGCGAGTTCGGCGCATAGGCGGTGGTCTCGGTGAAGAGCCCGGTTTCGCCGAGCGTGCCGAAAACCTCGTCGGTCGAGATATGATGGAAGCGGAAGTCGCGCCCCGCCACGTCGCGCCCGCCGCCCCAATAGGCCCGCGCCGCCTCGAGCAGCGTGTAGGTCCCGGTGATGTTGGTATCGATGAAGGCGGCCGGCCCGTCGATCGACCGGTCGACATGGCTCTCGGCGGCGAGATGCATCACCGCGTCGGGCTCGTGCGTCGCGAAGACCCGGTCGAGCCCGGCCCGGTCGCGGATATCGACCTGCTCGAAGGCGTAGCGCTCGCTGCCCGCCACGCTGTCGAGATTGGCGGGATTGGCGGCATAGGTCAGGGCGTCGAGATTGACCACCTCATGCCCGTCGGCAATCGCCTGGCGCACAACGGCCGAGCCGATGAACCCGGCGCCCCCCGTAACCAGCAACTTCATCACGCCAACTCCATACTCGCAAAAGGGGAACGGGCCCGCGGCCGGCGCCAAGATGCACGCAGAAGGCGCACAGCGCAAGCACCGGCGGCGAGGCGGCCGGCGGCGCGCGCGCCGGGCGCCGTTGCCCATCGGCAATGATCCGCGGAAATTCCGTCCATTTCCTCCACCGATCTTGAGCGATTCGCAAAAAGCCTTAATCTGGCTGCAACAAAAAGCGATAAGAGCAGGTTAATCACTCCATGAGGCGGAAGCGCCAGGTCGGCACGATCGTCGGGCTCGCCATGGGCTCGGCCATGCTTGTGACGACACCGGCTGACGCTTTCAGCCTGTTCGGGTTCCATCTCTGGGGCAAGCCCGAGACGGATGACCGGGTCGAGGTGATCGACCCCCTGCCCTACAAGGTCGATTTCGAGGTCTCGGGTCAGAACGACGCGCTCAAGGGCATCCTGACCAACGCCTCCGCGCTCTGGACCAACCGGGACGAGCCGGCTTCGGGCAAGGCGGGGTTGATCTCGCGGGCCAAGGGGGACTATCGCCGGCTGCTCGCGGCGCTCTATGATGCCGGCTATTACGGCGGGCAGATCAGCATCACGCTGGCCGGGGCGGAGGCCGCGGATCTGACGCTGGCGGTCGATTTTCCCAAGACGGTGCCGGTGGCGATCCAGGTGATCCCGGGGCCGATCTTCACGTTCGGCGCGCTGCGCGAGGACAATCCGCCGGCGGCGAGCGATCTCGGACGGCAGCGGGGGCCGACCTTCGAATCGATCGGCTATTCGACCGGCCAGACGGCCAAGGCCGGCGCGATCGGCAAGGCCTCGGCGCTCTCGATCACGCAATGGCGCAACCAGGGACATGCCAAGGCCAAGGAGGCCGGCCGCGACGTCGTGGCCGATCACACCAACGACCGGCTGGACGTGACGCTGAGCTTCGATCCCGGGCGGCTGGCGCATTACGGGCCGCTGACGGTAAAGGGCAATTCGCGCACCCGTGCCGATTTCATCGCCTTCATGACCGACCTGCCGGAGGGTCAGCGTTTCGATGCCGAGCAGGTCAAGCGGTCGGAGACGCGGCTCGGCCGGCTCGGCATCTTCCGCTCGCTGCGCATCGAGGAGGCGCCCGAGATCCGACCCGACGGCAGCCTGCCGATGACCGTCGCCGTCGAGGACCGGCGGCCGCGCACGCTGGGATTCGGCGGCACCTATTCGACGATCGACGGGCTCGGGGTCGAGGCCTATTGGCTGCATCGCAACCTGCTGGGAGCGGGCGAGCGGCTGCGCTTCGATGCCAGCATCGCCGGGCTCGGGGTCGCGGTGACGCCGGACGATCTCGACTACAAGCTCGGGGTCAGCTTCACCAAGCCGGGCGTCTATACGCCCGATACCAGCCTCGTCGCGGCGGCGCAGGCGAGCCAGCTCGACTACGACAATTATCGCGAGAAGTCGGTCTCGGCGACGCTCGGGGCCAGCCACCAGTTCAACGACTTCCTGGTCGGCGACCTGGCGGGCGGCATCCAGCGCGCGCGGTTCGACGACATCTTCGGCATCCGCACCTTCCAGCCGGTCGGGCTGATCGGCAACCTGACCTACGACACCCGCAACGACCCGCTCGATGCGAGCCGCGGCTATTTCCTGCAGGCGATGGTCAACCCGTTCTACGAAATGCTCTACAAGCATTCCGCGATCCGGGGCACCATCGAGGGGCGCGCCTATCGCTCGCTGATCGGGCTCGACAAGCTGGTGCTGGCCGGGCGGGTGAAGGTCGGCAGCTATTACGGTCCCGGCGCGTCCGAGAGCCCGCCCGACCTGCTGTTCTTCGCCGGCGGCGGCGGGTCGGTGCGCGGCTATGCCTATCGCTCGATCGGCGTGCCCTACACCAATCCCGAAACCGGCGAGAGCGGCACGGTCGGCGGTCGCGGGCTGTTCGAGGGATCGGCCGAGGCGCGCTACCGGATCAATGACAGTTTCGGCGCCGCGGCCTTCCTCGATTCGGGCTTCGTCAGCGCCAATCCGCGCTTCGCCGGGGAGAACGAGCTGCGCTTCGGCACCGGCTTCGGCGTGCGATACTATACCGGGCTCGGCCCGCTCCGCTTCGACGTGGCGACCCCGCTCGAACGACGCTCGGGCGACCCCTATGTCGCGCTCTATATCGGCATAGGACAGGCATTTTGAAACGGCTGCTGCTCATCCTTTTCGGCCTGCTCAGCCTCATCGGCATCGCGGCGCTGGCGCAATCGGACGGCAACCCGGACGATAACGGGTTCATCGTCAACATGATCCAGAACCAGCTCTCGGCTCCCGGGCGCAGGATCGAGGTCTCCGGCGTCACCGGCCTGCTTTCGTCGCGCGCCCGGATCGGCGGCATCACCGTCTCCGACGACAAGGGGCCGTGGCTCGAATTCCGCAATGTCGAGATCGATTGGACCCGCACCGCCCTGCTGCTCGGCCGGGTCAATGTCAACCGGCTGGGCGCGGAGCAGGTCAACCTGCTGCGCCGGCCGGAAATCCCGCCCGCCCCCGCCCTGGAGCGCGCCGAGGCCAAGCCCTTCCAGCTGCCCGAGCTGCCGGTCTCGATCCGGCTGCAGGAACTCGACATACAGGCGATCAATGTCGCAGAGCCGGTCTTCGGCACCGCCGCGAGCCTCGGCGTCACCGGCGCGCTCGACCTCGCGCGCGGCGCGCTCGACAGCAAGCTCGCCGTCCAGCGGCTCGACCCGCCGGGCGGCAGCCTCGACCTGACCGCCGCCTTCTCGAACCGGACCCGGCAGCTCGCGCTCGACCTGCATCTGCAGGAGCCGAAGGGCGGCCTGCTGTCGCATCTGCTGCAGATCGAGAACCAGCCCGCGATCGACCTGCGCCTCGCCGGCAACGGCCCGCTCGACAACATGGATATCACCTTCGCGCTGACCACCGATGGCAGCCGGGCGGCCGGCGGCACCGTGGCTTTGCGCGGCCAGCCCGACGGGCTGGGCTTCGACGCCGATCTCGACGGCGCGCTGGCACCGCTGATCCCCGCGCCCTACCGCGCCTTCTTCGACGGCAGCAGCCGGATCAAGGTCGCCGGCGTCAAGAAGACCGACGGCGGCCTTCGCCTCGACACGCTGTCGCTCAAGGGCGCGGTCCTGAGCCTTGCCGGCAGTCTCGACACCGCCGCCGACGGCTTTCCCCGCAGCGTGAACCTGACCGGCAGCCTGGGCGACCCCGCCGGCCCGCCGGTCACGCTGCCGATCCCGGGCGGGCGGACCTCGCTCACCTCGGCCCAGCTCTATGTCTCCTATGGCGGGGCGGCGCGCTGGAACGGCCTCGTCGTGCTCGACCGGCTGCAGGCCGGCGATATCGGCATGGAGGATGTGACGCTCAATCTCGGCGGGCTCGCGCAGGATCTCGACGATCCGGCGCATCGCAACGTGACGATCAATGTCGAGGGTCTGGCGACCGGAGTCGGCGCCGCCGATGCCGACGTCGCCCGCGCGCTCGGCACCCGGATCGACCTCTTCGCCGATGCCGCCTTGCCGCCGGGCGCCCCGGCCGAGATCCGTCAGTTCCAGATCAGCGGCAACGGGCTGTCCATCTTTTCCGCCGGCAGCTTTCAGGACTGGACCTATACCGGCCGCAACGCGGTGCGCATCGACGATATCGTGCCCTTTGCCGGACTCGCCGGCCGGGATCTCGGCGGCGGCGTCGATCTGACCGCCAATGGCAGCGTCAGCCCGCTCAGCGGCGGGTTCGACCTCGCTCTCGCCGGAACCGCGACCGACCTGCGCCTCGGCGACAAGCGCCTCGACGCGCTGCTCGCCGGCGAGACCACGGTGGGCGGCAAGGTGGTGCGCGACGAGACCGGTATCCGAACCGAAGGGCTGCAGCTTCAGAACGCGCAGCTGAGCTTTGCCTCGAACGGCCAGATCTCGAGCAGCAAGACCGATTTCGGCTTCGACGCCAAGCTCGCCGATCTGACCCTGATCGACCCGCGCCTCGCCGGGGCCGCCACCGCGACCGGACGCGCCACCGGCCGGACCGGCGCGATCGACCTCAGCTTCCAGGCCGCGATCCCCGAGGGCCGCCTGCTCGACCGACCGATCGACCAGGCGGCCCTCGGCTTCACCGGCAGCCTCGCGGGCACCGACATGACCGGCGCCTTGGAAGGCGGCGGCAGCATCGGGGGCCAGCCGATCACGCTTGCGGGCGAGATCGCCTCGAAGGGCGAGACGCGCTCGGTGCGCGGGCTGAAGGTCGGGGTCGGCGACAATCTGATCGCGGGCGAGTTCGCCCAGACGGGGACCGGCCCCGCCTCCGGCACGCTGTCGCTGCGCGCGCCCGACATCGCACCGCTCGCCGCGCTCGCTTTGGTCGAGGCCCAGGGCGCGATCCAGGCCGATCTGACGCTGCAGCCCGACGAGACGCGACAGAATGTCAGCCTGGATGCCTCGGGTCAGGGGCTCGCCCTCGGCCCCAACCGGATCCGCCAGATCGCCATCGCCGCCGATATCTCGGACGCGCTCGGGGTGCCGATCATCAATGGCACGCTGTCGGGCGTCGATATGGCGGTCGGTCCGCTCAATATCGCCACCCTCTCCGCCCGCGCCGACCAGATCGACCGCAATCGGATGAACTTCACCGCCAGCACCAAGTTCGCCGTCGGCACCGAGATCGACGCGGCCGGTGCGCTGCAGCGGCTCGAACCCGGCTTCGCGCTCAGCCTGGCGAGCCTCTCGCTGCGCCAGGACCAGCACAGCGCCACCCTGACCGCGCCCGTCACCGTGACGCTCGAGGACGGCAACGCCTCGCTGACGCCGCTGACGCTCGATTTCGGCGGCACCGGCCAGCTCGTCGCCCATGGCGAGGTCGCCGACCAGATCGACGTGGCGCTCGACATCACCCGCCTGCCGCTCGATCTCGTGAACGCGATCAATCCCGGCCTCGCGCTCAGCGGCACCGTCGACGGCACCGCCCGGGTCACCGGCCCGCGCACCGCGCCCAATGTCAGCTTCACCGCCGCCGCGACGGGGGTCGAGGACAACATCACCCGCGGCACGCACCTGCCGCCGCTGAACGTCCAGGCCAGCGGAACCACGGAACAGGGCCATCTGCGGCTCGATGCCAGCGTCACCGCCGAGCGCGGCCTGTCGGCCAGCGTCACCGGCACGGCGCCGCTCGGCCCGGGCGAGCTCGATCTCGCGGTTCGGCTGGAGAGCTTTCCGCTGGTCCTCGCCGACCGGCTCGCCGGCAATCGCGGCCTGACCGGCACCGTCACCGGCACCGCCCAGGTCTTCGGTCCCTACAACGATATCGGCGTGCGCTTCGACCTGCGCACCAGCGATTTCGGCATGGCGATGCTGAGCGCGAACGGCGTGCCTCCGCTCGGCTTCACCGCGCGCGGCAGCTTCCAGCGCGGCGTCGTCTCGGCCGACGAGGCGAGCGTGACGGGCCCGGGCGGCATGGCGCTGACCGGCCATGCCCGTGTGCCGCTGCAGGGGCCGGGTCTCGACATCGCCGCCAACGGTACCGTGCCGCTGGCGCTCGCCGACAGCCTGCTCGCCCAGCGCAGTGCCCAGGCGGTCGGTCAGGTGCGGGTCAATGTGACCGTCCGCGGCTCGCTCGCGGCCCCGCAGATCGGCGGCACCGCCAGCCTGGCCGGCGGCACGCTGGTCGATCCGCAGACCAATATCCGGCTGAACGACGTGGGATTCGACCTCAGCGTCGCCGACAATCTGCTGACGCTGAAGGGATTTCGCGCCAGTGTCGCGGCCGGGGGCACGCTGAGCGCCGGCGGGACGGTACGGCTCGATGCCGGGCAGCGCTTCCCGGCCGACATGACGCTCAGCCTCAACAATGTCCGCTATACCGACGGCTCCTTCGTCACGACGCGACTGTCGGGCGACCTCGCGCTCAAGGGGCCGGTGATGGGATCGGGCGGGTTGCTGTCGGGCACGATCGATCTCGACGTCACCGAGATCTCGGTCGCCGAGGGGCTCGGGGCCAGCGCCCAGGCGACGCTCGAGCAGGTGACCCATTACCGTCCCTCGGCCGGGGTGCTGCAGACCCTCGCCCGCGCCAAGGTGGGCGGGCCGAGCGCGCCCAGCACCGGCGGCGGCAGCAATCTCGGGCTCGATATCCGGGTGCGCGCGCCGCGCCAGATCTTCGTGCGCGGCCGCGGGCTCGATGTCGAGCTCGGCGGCGAGCTCGTGGTGCGGGGCACGATCTCCGACATCCAACCGGTCGGGCAGTTCGACCTGCGCCGCGGCCGGCTCTCCATCCTCGGCCAGCGCATCGAGTTCGAGGAGGGCTCGCTGCAGCTCGTCGGCAATCTCGACCCGCAGATCCATTTCGTCGCCCGGTCGCAATCCGAGGATGTGACGGCAATCGTCACGGTCGATGGCCGTGCCTCCTCGCCGCAGATCACCTTCTCCTCCGAGCCCGAGCTGCCGCAGGACGAGGTGCTGGCGCGGCTGCTCTTCAACCGCTCGACCGACAATCTCTCGGCCTTCCAGCTCGCCCAGCTCGCGGCGGCGGCGGCCGAGCTGGCCGGCGGTGGCGGCGGGAACGGGCTGCTCGAGCAGCTGCGCAGCCGGACCGGGCTCGACGATCTCGACATCATCACCGAGCAGAACGGCTCGACCGCGGTGCGCGCGGGCAAGTATCTGAGCCAGAACGTCTATGTCGATGTGCAGACCGGCAGCGACGGGGTGAGCCGCGTGCAGGTCAATCTCGACATCAACAAGTTCGTCTCCGCCCGGGGCTCGGTCGCGACCGACGGCAATACCACGCTCGGGCTGTTCTACGAGCGCGACTACTGACCCCGCGGCCGGATCGACGGCCGGGACCGCGGCGACGCGTGGGACGGGGGTCAGTCGAGCAGCATCGTCCGTTGCGACTCCGGCACCCCGGCGAGGCCGGCGGCATACCAGAGCGCCAGGCGGGCGGGGTTGAAATACCAGGCGAGCCCCTCGCGCAGGATGCGCCAGGCCTGGCTGCTGCGGGGCATCGGGCCGAACGTGCTCTCGGCATAGAGCTGGATCGGCCCGTAGCCCGCCCAGCGGAACGTCGCCCAGGACCGGCCGAGATGATAGCCGTCCGAGACCAGGATGATGGGCTGGTTCGCCAGCGACCCGAGGATCGGCTGCGAGAACATCGCGTTCTGCAGGGTCGAGCGCGAGTCGCTCTCCGCACTCGTCGCCGCCTCCGGCACGCCGAGCGACACGGCCAGACGGCGCATCTGCTCGCCCGGGCCGACCTCGTCGGGGGGCAGCGCGCCGCCGGTGAAATGGATATGCGGGGCCAGGCCCTGCTTGTAGAGCGTCACCCCGGCCCGCGTGCGCTCCTCGGTATCGCGCCCGATACGGCCATCCGGCCCGACATTGCCGCCGAGCACCACGATGACCGCGGCGGGACGCAGCCGATGCGGCAGCTCGGCGACCCAGAGCGCATGCAGCACGACGCCGATCATGGTGAGCCCCAGCACCGCCAGCCCGGCGGCCGCGAGGCGCAGCAACAGTCGGCCACCGCCCGGCCGGCCCCGGACAAGCGTCGCGCTCTGCTCGGCCATGTTCAGGCGCCTCCCCGCGGGGCAGGCGCCCGGTTTCGCGACAGCGCGTCCATGCGATGCAGGCCGGACCTCAGGCCCGGTCCTCGCCCTGGTCGGCGGCGCGGCGACGGTCGGTCAGCCGCCGCCATCCGATCCAGGCCACGACGCCCAACACCAGCAGCAGAACGAGGATGGTGCCGAGCGGGCCGATCACGTCGGCGATCCGGCGCCAATTGTCGTGCAGCACCATCCCGACGATGATCAGGAACAGGATCCAGACCAGCGAGCCGATGGCCGACAGGGTCAGGAACTTGACGAACGACATTTCCGCGAGGCCCGCGGGCACCGAGATCAGGGTCCGCACCCCCGGCATCAGCCGCCCGATCAGCACCGCCTTGGCGCCGTGGCGGTCGAACCAGGCGATCGCCGCCTCCACATCCTCGGGCTTCAGCGCCGCATACTTGCCCCAGCGTGCCGTCAGGTCGAGGAACCGTTGCCGCCCGATCATGCTGGCGACGAAGTACCAGGGCAGATTGCCGAGCAGCGTCCCGGCCAAGGCCGCGATCAGAACCAGGACAAAACTCATCTGGCCGGCACCGATCGCGAGACCGGCCAACGGCATGATGACCTCGGACGGGATCGGCGGAAACAGGTTCTCGGCCAGCATCAGGAAGAAGATCCCGAAATAGCCGAAGGCACTGATGACCTCGATGATCCATTGCTCCATGGGCCGACCAGTCCTCCCTGCCCCACATCCTCGCCTTGTAGCCTTTGCCGCAAGCGCGAACAAGCGCGCCGACATCCCGGCCCGGGTCGCGGTTCGGGATCGGTTAACACCGGCGACGACCGGCCTAACCGGAACCCCGGCATCAGTATTCCCGAGATCCTCGGGACGACCGCGCGCGCCTGCCGCATGCGCGTCCCCGCTCACGATCCCGGCATCGGGTCCGGCAGCGGCCGGGACGGCGGGGCTTGGAATCCTCCACCGGGCGTGCTTAGCAATCCTCTTTCGGGATCCTCGGAGCCTCGACCCGTGACCGCGCGCCTTCTGACGCTTCTCGCCTGGGCTGTCGCCTTCCTCTGCGTCGCGCCCATGGTCGCGGCCACGATCGCCGCCTTCGCCGGGACCCTCGATACCTGGCGCGGGCTGATGGGAACGGTCCTGCCGCTCTATGTCGGCAACACCCTGCTCCTCGTCGCGCTCGTCGCTCTCGGCGCCGGCTCGGTCGGAACCGGGGCGGCCTGGCTCGTCACCATGTACCGCTTTCCCGGGGCGCGGCTCTTCGAGATGATCCTGGTCCTGCCGCTCGCCCTGCCGGCCTATGTGCTGGCCTATGCCTATACCGACCTGCTGTCGCATCCCGGGCCGGTCCAGAGCGCGCTGCGGGCGGTGA
The DNA here is from genome assembly GCA_046348955.1 of Amaricoccus sp. Taxonomy (GTDB): domain Bacteria; phylum Pseudomonadota; class Alphaproteobacteria; order Rhodobacterales; family Rhodobacteraceae; genus Amaricoccus. The sequence goes on along the minus strand of JAXMDG010000004.1, from coordinate 210,393 downwards.
CTGGCTGGGGCCCCCGCGACTACTGGTTTCCCAATATCCGCTCGCTGCCCGGCGCGGCGCTGATGCTGGTCTGCGTGCTCTATCCTTATGTCTATCTGCTGGCGCGGACCGCCTTCGCCCAGCAATCGGCCAACGCCTATCTGGCGGCGCGCACCCTCGGGCAAGGGCCTTGGGGCGCGTTCTGGCGGGTCAGCCTGCCGATGGCGCGACCGGCGATCGCCGCGGGCCTGCTGCTCGCGGTGATGGAGACGATCGCCGACTATGGGACAGTCGCGCATTTCGGGGTCCGGACCTTCTCGACCGGCATCTATCAAGCCTGGTTCGCGATGGCCGACCGGGCGGCGGCGGCGCAGCTCGCCCTCTGCCTGCTCGGTTTCGCCCTGCTGCTGGCGGGGCTCGAGCGCGCCCAGCGCAAGGGGACGCGCACCCATCTGCGCGGCGGCCGGCTCGCGGGGACCGAGCGCCAAGTCCTGCAGGGCGGGGCGGCCTGGGCCGCCTGCCTGCTCTGCGCGCTGCCGGTGACGATCGGCTTCGTGCTGCCGGTCGCGGTCCTCGGCCGGATGGCGATCGATTCGGGCCAGAGCCTGGCCGATCCGCGCTATCTGCGCTTCGTCGGCAACTCGCTGACCCTCGGCACCGTCGCGGCCTTGGTCACCGTGGCGGGCGCGGTGTTGATCGGGTTCCGCGCCCGCATGGCGCCAGGCCCCGGATCGCGGCTGATGCTGCTCGGCGCCGGGCTCGGCTATGCCGTGCCGGGCGGCGTGATCGCGGTCGGCCTGCTCGTCCCCTTCGCCCATCTCGACAACGCGATCGACGCCTTCGCCAAGGCGCAGTTCGGGGTGAAGACCGGCCTGCTCTTCACCGGCTCGATCTGGCTCCTGGTGCTCGCCTACATGGCGCGCTTCATGGCGGTCGCGCTCAACACCTACGATGCCGGGATGGCGACGGTCAGCCCGCGGATCGACGCGGTCGCGCGCACCCTCGGCCGGCGCCCGGGGCGCGTGCTGACCGAGGTCCATCTGCCGATCCTGAGGAGCAGCCTGCTGACCGCGGTCCTGCTGGTCTTCGTCGATGTCCTGAAGGAGCTGCCGGCCACCCTGATCATGCGGCCCTTCAACTTCGACACGCTCGCGGTTCAGGCCTATCGGCTGGCCTCGGACGAGCGGTTGAACCAGGCGGCCGTGCCGAGCCTCGTCATCGCCGCGATCGGGCTGCTGCCGGTGCTGCTGGTCTGCCGCGGCATTGCCGGACAGGGGCGCGAGCGGCAGATGCCTGCCCCGGCGGACGAGCCCGTCTTGGCGGCGTGACGCCGCTCAGGGAAAGCCGATCTCGTTGAAGATCCGCTGGGCCTGGGGTTGGTTCTCGCCGAGCAGGCTGAGATTGAGCTCGTCGCGCTTGAACGTGCCGAGCGAGGCGGCGATGGCGTTGACCGGAACCCCCGGCACCACCGGAAACTCATAGTTCTGGTTGGCGAAATAGGCCTGGGCCGCATCGGTCGTCAGATATTCGAGAAACTTCACCGCGTTCTCGCGATTGGGCGAATTCACCACGATCCCGGCCGCCGCGACATTCACATGGGTGCCTGTCGTGTCCTGGTTGGGAAACACCCAGCCGATCATGTCGGTATGGCCGCTGACACCCTCGACATTCTCCGCCAGCGTCCGGGCGAAGTAGTAGGTATTGACCACCGCGAGGTCGCACTGGCCGGAGACCAGGCCGCGCAGCTGGTCGATATCGGCGCCCTCGGGTTTGCGGGCGAGATTGTCGAGCAGGCCTTGGGCCCAGGCCTTGGCCTTTTCGGGACCTTCATGGGCGATGATCGCGCTCATCAGCGACAGGTTGTAGACGTCCATCGCCGAGCGGATGCAGATCCGCCCCTTCCATTCCGGGTCGGCCAGCGCGTCGTAGGTCTGGGGCGGGTTCGCCACCCGGTCCTTGGCGTAGAAGATGATGCGCGCCCGCGTCGAGAAGCCGAACCAATGGTCGTCGGGATGGCGGAACGAGGCGGGGATGCGCTGATCGAGGATGTCGGAATGCACCGCCTGCAGCAGGCCGTCGCGGTCGGCGAGCCAGATCCGGCCGGCATCGACGGTGAGCAGGATATCGGCGGGGCTGTTCTCGCCCTCGGCCTTCAGCCGGGCGATCAGCTCGTCGGTTGTGCCCTCGATGCGGTTGACCTCGATGCCGGTCGCCGCGGTGAAGTCCGAATAGAGCCGCTCGTCGGTATCGTAGTGGCGCGAGGAATAGATGTTCACTTCCTCGCCGGCGCGCGCCGTCGGCACGGCCAGCGTCCCGAGCAGCAGCGCGAGAAGGACGGGACGAATGGTCGGCATGGCGGGTCTCCCCCCTGGACATCCCGCGCGCCTTCCGCGTGGGCGCTCCGGTTCTGGCAATTCCGACTAAGGAGGTCAACAATGGAGGTGGCGCTCTCGGCGTCGTGATGGCCAGCGCGCCCGGCCGCCGCCCGAGCGCGCTGGCGCGGGGCGTCAGGGGAAGCCGACGGCGTTGAAGATCGCCTGCGCCTGGGGCTGGTTCTCGCCCAGGACGGAGAGATTGAGCGTGTCGGGGCGGAAGCCGCCGAGCGAGGCCGCGATCGCGTCGACGGGCACGCCCTCCACCACGGGGAATTCGTGGTTCTGGTTGGCGAAGAATTGCTGCGCCTGTGGCGTGGTCAGGTATTCGAGGAAGGCGATGGCATTGTCGGGATTGGGCGAATGGGTTGTGACCCCGGCCGCGGCGACATTGACATGGGTGCCGGTGGTCGCCTGGTTGGGAAACACCCAACCGATCGCCTTGACGCCGTCGCCGATCCCGTCGACCGGCTCGGCCAACGCGCGGGCGAAGTAGTAGGAATTGGCCACCGCGATATCGCAGGCCCCCGATACCAGCCCTTTGAGCTGGTCGAGATCGCCGCCCTCGGGCGGATGGGCGAGATTGGCCAGCAGGCCGCTTGCCCAGTCCTCGGCCGCCGCGGCGCCGTCATGGGCGATGATGGCGCCCATCAGCGAGAGATTGTAGACGTTGCTGGACGAGCGGATACAGACCCGCCCCTTCCATTCCGGATCGGCCAGCGCCTCGTAGGTCTGGGGCGGAACCGCCACCCGGTCCTTGGCATAGAAGATCAGCCGGGCGCGGGTCGAGAAGCCGAACCAGTGGCCGTCCGGGTGACGCAGATGCGCCGGGATCCGCTGCTCGAGGAGCTCGGACTCGACCGGGCGCAGAAGGCCCTGCTGGTCGGCGAGCCAGATGCGCCCGGCATCGACCGTCATCAGGATGTCGGCCGGGCTGTTGGCGCCCTCGGCCTTGATCCGGGAAATCAGCTCATCGGGCGCGGCCTCGACCCGGTTCACCGTGATCCCGGTCGCGTCGGTGAAGTCGGAATAGAGCTTCTCGTCGGTATCGTAGTGGCGCGAGGAATAGATGTTGACCACCTGTTCTGCCGCCGCGGGCAGCGCGAGCGCGAGCCCAAAGGACAGGGCGGCGGCGAGTGAAAGGCTGAACCGGGACAAGGCGATCTCCTGCGAGGATCCGTGAGGGAAGCTTGAACCGTAGCCTTATATGACAAAACAAGTCAACAATATGGCCGCCGCGCGCGCGATGCGATCACGGGAGCGCGTCGCGATCCGGTAACCGCCCGCCGGAGCAACGCGGCTCGGCATCACCGCCGGATAACATCCGCTATTCCAGATCGTTACTGCGCAAAGGGCATGCGCGGCGCGCAGTCAGGCATGCACCGCGTCGCACATTGTGGGCAGGTCGGCGCTCAGGCGGGCCAGGCCGCCGGGCTGCCAGCCGAGCGCGCGCAGACGATCGGTTGCCATGACCGCGAGCCGGAACCGATCGGCTGCGGGCGGCAACGGATAGGGGCAGCCCGTCAACTCCCGCACCTGGGCGAGCAGATCGCGCCTGTCGAGCACCAGGTCAGAGACATTGAGCGGCCCCGTCACGGACGGCCGCTGCAGCGCCAGCCGCACCGCCGCGGCAAGGTCGCGCCCATGCACCTCGGTCGCCACCCGCGGCGCAACGGGAGCGCCAGACAGGTAGGTCGCGAACAGGTCCTGCCATTTGTGACCGCGCGCGCCGGGACAGAGGCCGTAGACCCCGGTCGCCCGCAGCGAGACCGACGACAGGCCCTGCCGGGTCAGCCCGGCGAGCGCGCGCTCGGTAGCGTGCTTCAGCTGGCCATAGAGCGTCTCAGGCTCGGGCGCGTCGCTTTCCCGCAGGACCGTCTGCGCCCCGCCATACACCGCCCGGCTCGACAGAAACACCACCCGGCGCACGCCCTGCGCCATGGCGGCCTCGAAAAGCTGCACCGATCCGTCGAAATTCCGCCGCCAGAAGCCCTCGGGATCGGCCCCCTCGCCGCCGCGATAGGCGCCGGGCACATGGTCGAGCGCGGCATGGACCAGAGCGGCCGCCGGCGGCAGGTCGACCGGCATGCCGAGTTGCCAGTCCAGGAAGGCCGGCCCGACCGGTATCGCGGCCTCGGCCCGCGCCCGCCCGAGCAGCGTTACCTCATAGCCGGCATCGAGCAGGTCACGGGTGATGAACCGCCCAACCGCCCCCGTGGCCCCGGTGATCAGGACGCGCATGGCCCCTCCAGCCTCGCGAGATCGGCCGGAATGCCGATCCCGGTGAAATAGGCCTGCCACAACGCGATCAGCGGCGCCAGCGCGGCGGCACGTCCATGGCCGGGCTGCCACGGCTTTTCGTACTGGTAATGCAGCACGCGGATCGAGCCCCAGTCCCAGAGGCCCGGCAGGTTGAACCACACATATTGCAGCAGATTGTCGTAGACCGGCAGCCCGTGCCAGTCCGGAAAGAAATCCTGCAGGAAGCTCTGATCGGTGCGCCGCCAGAACATGCCGGGCCGGTCGAGCGCGGCCAGCATCGCCGCAAAGGTCGCAGCATCGGGCCGCGCGACGAAGACCCCGGAATTCAACCGGGTGAAATCGGCAAGGCTCTCATAGACATTTGGCGCGGCCGAGAATTCCGGATAGCCGAACAGCCGGTCGATAGGGCGCAGGACCAGCGCATCGGCATCGACGAAGACCACGCGCTCGTACTCGCCAAGCTGCCAAAGCCGGAGCTTGACGAAATTGTCGAGCGGGCTGTGGAAGGCCGGCTTCTCGCCCTTGGTGAAAGGCGCCGCGCGGTGCAACCTGTCGCGCTCGTGCCGCTCCCGGAAGGCATCCGACAGGGGCAGTGCGGCACAGGCGGCGATCCGCACGCCGAATTCCTGCAGCGGCGCCAGATCGGCCTCCGCCACGGCTTCGGTCCGCAGCACCACGATATCGGCCGCGGTGCCAGTGCGCCGGAGCGAGCGGGCCAGAGCCCGCGCGCCCAGCGCATAGTCCGCATTCGTGACCAGCGTCACAAAGGCATGCCGGCTCGAGGGCGCATGGTCGGCCGCCGGCGCGTCGGCGGGCCTCATGAAACGGAGCGCAGCGCCCGGCCCTCCGGATCACGCTCGACGATGCGGCCGATCTCGCGGGTCCAGGCCGAGACCGCCGGCACCCGGCTCCGGTCGACACGGTAGGCATAGTGGCGCGCGACATCGACGACCTCGGACAGCAGCCCCTCGGCCAAGGTCGTCGGCTCGAGCCCGAGCGCGAGGAACTGGCCGTTCTCGACCACGAGCTCGTTCTCGGCCGCCTCCTTGCGCGGATTGGGCAGCCAGGCGATCTTTGCGCCGGTCAGACGCGCGATCATTTCGGCAAGGTCGCGGACGCGGTGCGTCTCGGTCATCTGATTGAAGATCCTGACCCGCTCGCCGCGCTTGGGCGCATCCTTGAGCGCCAGCTCGATACAGCGCACCGAATCCTGGATATGGATGAAGGCGCGCGTCTGACCGCCGGTCCCGTGCACGGTCAAGGGATAGCCGATCGCCGCCTGGATCAGAAATCGGTTGAGCACCGTCCCGTAATCCCCATCATAGTCGAAGCGATTGATCAGCTGCACATGCCGGCGCGTCTGCTCGGTATGGGTGCCCCAGACGATGCCCTGATGCAGGTCGGTGATCCTGAGCCCGTCATTCTGGGCATAGAACTGGAACAGGATCTGATCGAGGCTCTTGGTCATGTGATAGATCGAGCCGGGCCGCGTCGGATAGAGAATGTCCTGCCGCCGCGTCTCGCCCGACAGCGTCTCGATCCCGACCGGCAGATAGCCCTCGGGGATCGCCGCGCCGATCGTCGAATAGCCATAGACCCCCATCGTGCCGAGATGGACGAGATGCGCGTCGAGATCGAGCTCGACCAGCGCATTCAGCAGGTTATGGGTCGCGTTGACATTGTTCGAGACGGTGTAGTTCTTGTGGCGGTCCGATTTCATCGAATAGGGCGCGGCGCGCTGCTCGGCGAAATGGATGATCGCGTCGGGCCGGTGCTCGGCCAGCCAGGCCTTGAGGATCTCGTAGTCGCGGGCGAGGTCGATCAGGTGGAACCGGATGCGGCGCCCGGTCTCCTGGTGCCAGATCCGCGTCCGCTCCTGGATCGAGTCCATCGGCGTCAGCGACTGCACGCCGAGTTCGGTGTCGATCCAGCGCCGGCTGAGATTGTCGAGGATATGGACCTCGTTGCCCTGGTCCGACAGATGCAAAGCCGTCGGCCAGCCGACGAAGCCGTCGCCGCCGAGAACCGCGATCTTCATGGTTCGGTCCTTTCCTGCCCCGCTTCCGGCTTCCCCTTATCCGGCCACTGTGACAGTTGTCGGACAGAGGTCTTGCCGATGCTACCGGGAAGTGCGGGCCAAAGCCACAGCCCCTCGCCAATCCCGCGCCGCTCGCCTAAGCAGGATCGAGGTTCGGGAGGACGGCTTGGGCACGCGGATCGAAGCGGTGTTGCGGCGTCACGGCACAGCGATCGCGCTGGCGGTCTTCGCGCTGACCGCGCTGCTCGGCGTGCTGGCCCGCCCGCTGCTGCCGATCGACGAGACGCGCTATCTCGCGGTCGCCTGGGAGATGTGGCGCACCGGCAACCTGCTGGTGCCGCATCTGGACGGCGCGCTCTACAGCCACAAGCCGCCGCTCTTGTTCTGGCTCATGGATCTCGGCTGGCTTGCGACCGGGGTCAACGAGACGAGCGCGCGGCTGGTAGGCCCCGTCTTCGGGCTCGGCATGATCGCGGCGACCAGCCTGCTTGGCCGGCGTCTCTGGCCCGAGGAGCCGGGGCTCGGCGGGCGGGCCGCACTGCTGCTCACGGGGATGATCGGCTTCACCGCCTATGCCGGCCTCACGATGTTCGACACGATGCTCGGGCTCGCCGTGTTGCTGGGGGTGCTGGCGCTCGGCGGCGCGGCCGACGGGCGGCGCGGCTGGATCGGGCTCGGCCTCGCCATCGGCCTTGGCGTGCTGGCCAAGGGTCCGGTGATTCTCGTGCACCTGCTGCCGGTCGCGCTCGCGACCCCGCTCTGGGCCGGGGTCGCGGCGCGGCGCCTGCCGGCCGGGATCGGCATCGCGCTGCTCGTCGGTCTCGCGGTCGTGGCGCTCTGGCTGGTGCCGGCCTTGATCCTCGGCGGTCCGGATTATCGGCAGGCGGTGCTCTGGACCCAGTCGGCCGGAAGGGTGGCCGACGCCTTCGCCCATGCCCGCCCCTGGTGGTTCTTCCTCGCCCTGCTGCCCGGTCTGCTCTGGCCCTGGCTCTGGTCGGCGCCGTTCTGGACGCGGCTCGCCCGCGCGCCGCTGCGCCGCGATGCCGGCCTGCGCCTTTGCGCGATCTGGGGTCTCGCGACGCTGCTTCTCTTCAGCCTGATCAGCAGCAAGCAGGCGCATTATCTGCTGCCGGCCCTGCCGGCGGTGGCGCTCGCTTTGGCCCGGTCGCTCGGCCCCGACCGTCTCCGCGCCCCTGCCGCCGCCCTGCTGCCCGCGATTCTCGGCCTCGCCCTGCTCGGCATCGCCGTGGGCCTGGTGCCGGCCCGCGACTTCGCCGCCGCCGCCCAGCCCGCCTGGGCCGTCGCCGTGACCGGGCTCGCCCTGCTCGTCGTCGCGGCGGCCGCTCTGTGGCTGAACGGGTATGCGCTCTTCCTGCTGGGACCGGCGCTCGTGCTGGCCGTCACCCTGCTCTTCGCGCTCGGCGGGCCCGGGCGCGACTATTCCGCCGCCGCGATCGCCGCCCGGATCGCGCCTTTCGACAGCACCGGCATCGCCTTTCTGGGCGACTATAACGGCGAGTTCAATTTCGCTGCCCGCCTGCGCCACCCGGTCGCCGAGCTCGACGATCTCGACGCCGCGACCGCTTGGCGCGCAGCCCATCCCGAGGGCGCGCTGATCGCCCGCCTCGACCGGCCCCATCCGGACACCCCGCCCCAGGCCGAGATCATCTATCGCGACCGGACCTACGGCCTTTGGCTCGGTGCCCCCACGACCCCTTAGCTGTCGACCAAAACGGCGCTCCAGGCTGCCACGTATCGGCCAGCTCGAGATTGCAGTTCGGCGCGGCCCCGATCACGGGAAACGGTCCGGTTGGAACGATGCGCAGCCTGCCAGGCCGCGGTCAGCGGGCGCTGGAAAGGGCGATCGACAGGTCGCCATAGCCGGTGAAGCGCCGCTCATAGCGCAGGCCCAGCCTCTCTGCGCAGGTGGCGGCTTCGGCATCGAGCGCGGGATCGTCGGTCTGGGCGAGATAGATGAGCTGCTCATAGCCACCGAAGATTTGGTCGCGCAGTTCGGGATGACGGTCGAGCCCCATAGGGCGCCAGACGAAGGCGTCGAACTGCCGCACCAGGAAATCGGTCAGATAGAAGGCCCGCATCTCGGCATCGCCGCGCGCCTCGAACGCCGCGTTGCCATCGAAGAAGCTGTAGCAATGCGGGCCCGCGATCATCGCGACACCAAGCTCCGCGCAACGCGCCGCAAGCAGCCCGCCGGTTCCGCAATCCGCATAGGCGACAAAGATCGCCCCGTAGCGCCCGCGCCCCGCCTCGACCGCATCGGCTACCGCTTGCGGTATTCGATCGGGCCAGAGGTGAAGCTTCGCGGGCAGGCATTGGAGGTCGAGATGGTCCCAACCGTTCTGCCGCTTCAATGCGAGGATCTCGCGGGCCAGGGCGCCGCAGGCAATCACCAGAACCCCGCCCCGCCCCTCCGGTGCGAGGCCGGCTTCGGTCAGAAGCCGGTCGTCAGGCCCGGCCGGCGATCTCATTGTGCTTGCGTGCCATGAATTGCTTGGCGGTCTCGACCGCGACCGCGGCGTCACGACAATAGGCGTCGGCGCCGATCGCCCGGCCGAACTCCTCGTTGAGCGGCGCGCCGCCCACCAGCACGATGAAATCGTCGCGGATGCCCTTTTCCTTCATCGTGTCGATCACGACCTTCATGTAGGGCATGGTGGTGGTCAGAAGCGCCGACATGCCGAGGATATCGGCCCCTTCCTTCTCCAGCGCCCCGAGATAGTTCTCGGCCGGATTGTTGATCCCGAGATCGATGACCTCGAACCCGGCGCCTTCCATCATCATCGAGACGAGGTTCTTGCCGATATCGTGGATGTCACCCTTGACGGTGCCGATCACCATCTTGCCGAGACGCGGCGCGCCGGTCTCGATCAGGAGCGGCTTCAGGATCGCCATCCCGGCCTTCATCGAGTTCGCCGCAAGGAGCACCTCGGGGACGAAGAGGATGCCGTCGCGGAAATCGATGCCGACAATGCGCATGCCCTCGACCAGCGCCTTGGTCAGCACGTCGTAGGGCGTCCAGCCGCGCTCGAGCAGGATATTCACCCCCTCGACCACCTCATCCTTGAGGCCGTCATAGAGGTCGTCATGCATCTGCGGGACCAGTTCGTCGTCGCTGAGCTCGCTGAGGATGATCTCGTCGTCTTCGTCCGCCATAGCGCGCGCCCCAGCCGATTTCCCGTGATCTAGCCCCTCGCACGGATCGCGCAGGAGGCCGCGACGGGAAGCGACCAGCCGCATGCCGTCCCCGACCTTCTGGCGTATGTTCCTTTTTTGTTCTAGTCTCGGACGATGATCGGGGACGAATCGGATCGGGTGGAGAAGGAGCTTCGGCGGGCGCGGGGAGCGGCCAGCAACCGCAGCGGCCGGTTCGAGCCGCATGCGCGGCTTCGGGTCGATGACGGCTGGGATCTGCCGGAGGATCTGCCTCCCCTGCAGACCGAGGTCGCGATCGAGCGGGCGCGCAGCATCGTCAGCCGCAACAAGTCGCCGGACATTCCGTTCGATCGCTCGATCAACCCCTATCGAGGGTGCGAGCACGGCTGCATCTACTGTTTCGCCCGGCCGACGCATGCCTATCTTGGCCTCTCGCCCGGGCTCGATTTCGAGACGCGGCTGACCGCGAAGCCTGGGGCGGCCGCGTTGCTGCGGGCCGAGCTGTCGCGGCGATCCTATGTCTGCGCGCCGATCGCGATGGGGACCAATACCGATCCCTACCAGCCGATCGAGAAGCGCTTCGAGATCACCCGGGCCATCCTGGACGTGCTGCGGCTGTTCCGGCATCCGGTGACGATCCTGACCAAGGGGGCGCTCATCGGGCGCGATGCGGACATCCTGGGCGAGATGGGGCGGGACGGGCTGGCCGCGGCCGGGATGACGCTGACCACGCTCGACCCCAAGCTCGCACGGGCGATGGAGCCGCGGGCGGCGGCGCCGGAGCGGCGGCTGCTGACGATGCGGCGGCTGGCCGAGGCGGGGTGCCCGGTCTGGGCCTCGATCGGCCCGGTGATCCCGGGCCTCAACGATGCCGAGATCGAGCGCCTGGTCGAGGCGGCGAAGGAGGCGGGGGCGATGGCGGTGGGCTATGTGGTGCTGCGCCTGCCGCTGGAGGTCGGGCCGCTGTTCCGCGACTGGCTGGAGGAGGCCTTTCCTGACCGGGCCAAGCGGGTGATGGGCCTTGTCCGGCAGCTGCATGGAGGGCGGGACTACGATCCCGACTGGGGCAAGCGGATGCGGGGCGAGGGCGAGATCGCCCGGCTGATCGCCCAGCGCTTTCGGCTGGCCCGCGCCCGGACCGGCCTCGCCAAGAGCCCGCCTCCGCTGCGTCGCGACCTGTTCCGGGTGCCGAGCGAGGGGCCGGAGCAGCTGTCACTGTTCTGAGCGGCGCGACCCTTGGAGTCGCACGCGTGCGACTCCGACTATGCCATTGTTATTACGCACTATTTTATTCCAGCTTTACCCGATATCAACGAAGGTTACGCCGCTCCGGCGGCCATGTCCCCGAGCCCGTCCAGTCCCGCTGGCGACCGCGTCGAGGGCCCGTCGGGACGCAGGGACTGCCGGTCGATGCGGACAAGGCACACCGGTTTCGCCGGGCGCGCCAAGGCGGTGCTGGCGAAAACCGGCCTATTGGTCTAAGGCTGTCGCTGGGGAAAAGGTGGGGGACCGCAAATATGGCGATGTCCAATGATTTTGGCGCGGGCCGATCCGAGCAGACGCTCGCCGATCTCCTTGACCCCATCGCGCTCGAGGCTCGCCTCGTGGAGGCCCGGGCCCGCCGCGCCGTGGCGCTCGCGGCGAAGGCCCGGCTGGCATCCTCGCCGGCCGAGACGGTGCCGGCGCTCGCCGCCCCCGCGTCCTGGCGCCCGCGCCGGCCAGCGAGGCCGCGACCGTTCGGGCGCCTGATCGGGTTGCCCGCGCTGCTCGCCGCCATGGGGGCCGCGAGCCTGGCCGTCGTCGCCCTGTCGCAGGGCCGACCGTCGCGCCCCATCGGCGGCCCGCTCGCGCCGGATACGGCCACCGCCGCGGCGACCGCCATCGTCGCGTCGGTGACGGATGCGGACAAGTCCGAGATGCTGCCGGTCCCGCCGGCGGAAACCGCAGGCTCGGACCTGCCGGATCCGCGCCTCGATCTTGCCGGGCGGCCGGCGAGCCTGCTGCGACCCGAGGCGCGCCCGGCCGCACCCACGGCCGCGACCACGCTGGTCGTGCAGGACCTTCTCGACCCGGCCCCGGTTCCCGCCGCATCGAGCCCGGACGGAACCGACCAGCCGATCTGGATGCGCTCCAAGGATGCGGACCTGTCGGACGGGACGTCCGGAACCGTCCAGGCCGATGCGCCCGCCGATCCGGCCCGCCCCGCAACGACCGTCCCGACCTCGAAGCCGGGCACGCCATCGGTCGCAGCGCCCTCGGCCCATCAATCCGGCGTGCCGGCCGGTCAGGGCGACGCGCGCACTACCGCCGACCATGCCCGCCCCGGCACGGGCCACCCGCGCGGCGACGGACGGACCGGACGGACCAGCGCCCATGCGGGACATGGGCGCGGCGCTGTCACAGCGCCGAGAGCCGCGGAGCACGGAGCCCGCGCGCAGGATCCGGGGCATGGTGGGGGGCGGGCCCCAGGACATGGTGGAGGACAAGGCCGCGGCAAAGACCAAGCGCGCGCGGCGCATGGCGGACCGGGCGCAGCGGCCGCCAGAAGCGGCGGAGGCCATGGCGCTCCGGGCCATGGAGGCCCATCCAGGGACAACCCGTCCAGGGGCAACGCGTCCAGAGGCGACGCGCCCAAAGGCGGCGGCCGACACTGACCGCCCCCGGGGGGCAGCCCGCGCCCGGCCGGCGGGCCATCAGGGATGCAGGCTGCCCGGATTCAGCCGCCCCACGGGATCCAGCATGCGCTTGAGGTCGGTGAGAAGCCCCCGGGCCGGCTCGTGCAGGCGCAGATCGAAATCGGCGCGCTTCAAGCGGCCGATGCCGTGCTCGGCGCTGATGCTGCCGCCATAGGCGTCGATCCGTGCGTTCAGCACCGCCTTCGCCCTGGCCAGGATCGCGGGCACCGCGGCGGGGTCGGTGCCGGGGGCGGGATGCACGGTGACATGCACGTTGCCGTCGCCGAAATGGCCGAAGGCAAGCGCCCGCACACCCGGCTGGTCGGCCTCGATCGCGGGGCAGATCTCGGCAACGAAGGACGGCAACTGCGACAGCCGCACCGAGACGTCGCTGCGCAGATGCGGGCCGAGGCGCGCCGAGCCGGTATTGATCGCCTCGCGCAGCGCCCAGATCCGTTCGGCCTGCGCCTCGCTCGCCGCGACGAGACCGTCCGTCGCGAGGCCAAGCTCGATCGCCTGGCCAAGGAAGCCTTCCAGCAGGCCCTGCAGATCGACCGGTCCGGGCGCGGCGAGCTCGATCAGGACATAGACCCCGGCGGGCCCGGTCAGGCGCGGCGCACCGGGCAGCGCCTCGGCCGCGACCGCCATCGCCGGAGGCATCAGGAATTCGAAGGCCGAGAGCAGGTCCGAGCAAGCGCGGCGCGCCAGATGGAAGCATCGCATCGTCGCGGCGAGATCGGGCAGTCCGATGAGCGCCGCCGCCCGCGCCGTCGGGCGTGGAACCAGCCGCAGCGCCGCCGCGGTGACGATACCGAACGTGCCCTCCGCGCCGATGAAAAGCTGCTTCAGGTCCGGCCCGGTATTGTTCTTGCGCAAGGTGGTGAGGCCGTCCCAGAGCGTGCCGTCGGCCAAGACGATCTCGAGCCCAAGCACCTGATCGCGCATCATGCCATAGCGCAGCACGTTGATCCCGCCGGCATTGGTCGAGACGACGCCGCCGATCTGGCACGAGCCCTGCGAGCCGATGCTGAGCGGGAGCAGCAGATCCTGCGCCGCCGCGGCGTCCTTGACCGCCTGCAGCACGCAGCCGGCCTCGGCCACCAGGGAATAGTCGTCGGGCTCGACCGCGCGGATCCGGTCGAGCCGGCCGAGGCTGAGGCAGACCCCTGCCCCCGCATCGGTCGACAGCCCGCCCTCGACGAGCCCGGTATTGCCGCCCTGCGGCACCAGTCCGAGCCCGAGCCGGGCGCAGGCGCGCACCATCGCCTGGACCTCGGCGGTGCTGCCGGGGCGCAGCACCGCGAGCGCCGCGCCCCGGGACTCGCCGTAATGGTCGGTGAGGAAGGGCGCCATCGCGGCGGGATCGCCGAGCACGCGATCGGCGCCGAACTCCTCCAGGAGCGCCGCGAGCGCCATCTCAGCGCAGCGGAACGGTCACGACGTTCGGGCCGCCCTTGACCCGGAAGCCCTTGACATCCTTGAGCGCCAAGGTCGGGAAGAACAGGGCCGCGCGCAGGGTCCGCGTCCGCTCCGGCCCGACATCCTGCGCACCGGTGGGCGGAAAGGCGGTCATCTCGATTCCGACGATACCAGCCGCGTCGGGCACGCCCTGCGACATCGGCCCGAGCACGGCCTTGTAGTAGCCCTGCGTCGGGGTCACCGCCTCGGCGCGCAGGATCACGCCATAGAGCCCCGGCTCGACCAGAGCGCTTTTCAGCGGCACCTCGACCGGATCGGGCGATGCCGCCGCCTTGCGGCTGTAGGTATTCGATCCATTGCCGTCGCGCCCGAGGAAGCCCGGGACCTGCATCGAGCAGCCTGCCAGCAGGACAAGACCGGCAAGCGCCAGGAAACCGTTTCGCATCAATGCCCCGCCGCAGATCATGGCCCTTCGGGATAGACGCTGGAGCCCCGGTTGGGAAGGGGGTATTCGGGGCCCCGAGAGGCCCGCGCGCCGATTGGCCACTGGATCTTGCCCGACCGTGGCCCTAGATCTGCGGGGCCGTGGCAGAAGGATCGGACCCGCCTTGTCGAGCCCCCGTTTCGAGCAGATCGTCGCCGATTTCGCCTTTCTCGACGAGTGGGAGGACCGGTATCGCTATGTCATCGATCTCGGCCGCGAGATGGCGCCGCTCGATGCGAGCCTGAAGGGGCCGGCGACCAAGGTCGAGGGTTGCGCCAGCCAGGTCTGGCTGGTCCCACGGCTTTCGGGCGAGGGGGCGGCGGCGCGCTTCGATTTCGAGGGCGAGTCCGATGCGATGATCGTGCGGGGCCTGATCGCGGTGCTGCATGCGCTTTATGCGGGTCTGGCGCCGGCCGAGGTGCTCGGGACCGATGCGAGCGCCGAGCTCGCGCGGCTGGGGCTCGACCAGCATCTGTCCTCGCAGCGCTCGAACGGGCTGCGGGCGATGGTGGCCCGGATCCGCGCGCTGGCGGAAGCGGCTTTGCAGGGGGCCTGAGGAGTTGACGATGACCGATCTCGCGACCTTGCTCACCGAGCGCGACTGGCTGATGGCCGATGGCGCCACCGGCACCAACCTGTTCAATATGGGGCTCGAGGCCGGAGAGGCGCCGGAGCTTTGGAACGAGACCGAGCCTGCGAAGATCCGGGCGCTCTATGACGGGGCGATCGGGGCGGGCAGCGACATCTTCCTCACCAACAGTTTCGGGGGCAATGCGAGCCGGCTGCGGCTGCATGACGCCGAGGCGCGGGCCTTCGAGCTGAACCGGATCGCCGCCGAGATCGCGCGCGAGGCGGCGGACGCGGCGGGGCGGCCGGTGGTGGTTGCGGGGTCGATGGGCCCGACGGGCGAGATCATGGCGCCGCTCGGGCCGCTGAGCGTCGAGGCGGCGGCCGAGATGTTCGAGGAGCAGGCGCGCGGCCTGCTGGCCGGCGGCGCCGATGTGCTGTGGGTCGAGACGATCTCGGCGCCGCAGGAATTGGAGGCGGCGGCGCTCGGGATCGCGCGGACGGGGGCGCCCTGGTGCGGCACGATGAGCTTCGACACGGCCGGGCGCACGATGATGGGGGTGACCTCCGAGGACATGGTGCGGCTGGTCGAGGGGCTGGCGCATGCGCCGCTGGCCTTCGGCGCCAATTGCGGGGTCGGGGCCTCGGATCTGTTGCGCACCGTGCTGGGTTTCGCGGGGGCGAGCCCGCGCCTGCCGGTCATCGCCAAGGGGAATGCCGGGATCCCGAAATTCGTCGAGGGCCGGATCACCTATGACGGGACGCCGGACCTGATGGCGCGCTATGCCGTGCTCGCGCGCGATTGCGGCGCCCGGATCATCGGCGGCTGCTGCGGCACGACGCCGGCCCATCTCGCGGCGATGCGCGCGGCGCTCGAAGCCACGCCGCGCGGGCCGCGGCCGGATCTCGACACGATCGCCGCCGCGCTCGGGGCCTTCTCGTCGCGCTCGGACGGCCTTGGCGCGGAGCCTGCGGGGCGCGAGCGGCGCCGGCGGCGGAGCTAGGGCGCGCGACTCATTTTCGCGGCAAGCCGGATGCGGACTGCGAGGCGCCTGGGGGCCGCGAAGGTCGTTGTCGGGGACCACGACGCTGTTTGGGGTCGCGCCGGAGCGTCCGCGGGTGCGCTCGGCGAGGCGGGCTCATGGCGCTCCTTCCGCCCCGGCGCGCTCGGGCCGTGGCGCCGGGCCGGCGCGGCACCTGAATCTGCCGCCTACCCGGCCGGCGCGCGGCCGTGCTAAAGGGGCGGAAGCGATTCCGCCCGTCCCCAGGGGATGCGCAGAAGGATCGAGGCCGGATGGGGAGATGCCGATGACGCGCTATTGCACGTTCCACGACCTCGCGGGCCGCAGCGTCTTCATCACCGGCGGGGGCGCGGGTATCGGCGCGGCGCTGACCGAGGGCTTCGTCGAGCAGGGCGCCAAGGTCGCCTTCGTCCAGCGCAGCGATGCCACCGCCTTCGTCGACGCGGTCGAGGACCGGCTGGGATCGAGGCCGCTCTTCATCAAATGCGACATCGCCGACATTGCGGCCCTGCAGGCCGCCATGGCGCGGGCCGCCGAGGCGCACGGGCCGATCACCGTGCTCGTGAACAATGCCGCGAATGACAGCCGGCATAGCCTGGCCTCGCTCGATCCCGAGGCCTGGGACCGCAATCAGGCGGTCAATCTGCGCCCGCATGTCTTCACCGCGCAGGCCGCGGCACCGGGGATGAAGGCGGCCGGCGGCGGGTCGATCATCAATTTCTCGTCGATCTCCTACATGATGGGCAATGGCGATTATCCGTCTTATGTCGCGGCCAAGGCGGGCATCACCGGGCTGACCCGCGGCCTGGCGCGCGAGCTCGGCCCCGACCGGATCCGGGTCAACGCGCTGCTTCCGGGCTGGGTGCTGACACAGCGGCAAGTCGATCTCTGGGCGACGCCCGAGACGCTCGCCGCGCATCTGGCGCGGCAATGCCTGAAGGAGCATCTCGCCGAGCGCGACATCGTGGACGCCACGCTGTTCCTTGCCTCCGACGCCTCGCGGATGATGACCGGACAGGCGATGGTGGTGGATGGCGGCGTGGTCGTGACCGGATGAGCGCGGGTCAGGACTGGATCGCGGCGGACTGGATCGCGGTCGATTGGGGCACCTCGAACCTGCGGGTCTGGGCGATGGACGAGGACGGCAGGGTGCTGGCGGAGGCCAGTTCGACCGCCGGCATGGGCTCGCTCCGCCCCGAGGATTTCGAGCCGATGCTGCTCGATCTGATCATCGACTGGATCGACGTCGCGCGTGCGACCGATGTGCTGGCCTGCGGCATGGTGGGCGCGCGCCAGGGCTGGGCCGAGGCGGGCTATGTCACGGTTCCGGGCGCGCCGAGCGGTCCGCTCACCCGCGCCCCCTCGCGCGATGCCGGGATCGCCGTTCATATCCTGCCCGGCATGCGCCAGCTGAGCCCCCCCGACCTGATGCGCGGCGAGGAGACCCAGATCGCCGGATTGCTGGTCCGCGAGCCGGGCTTTGACGGCGTCGTCTGCCTGCCTGGCACCCACACCAAATGGGCGCATGTGAGCGCCGGCGAAGTGGTGAGCTTCACGAGCTACATGACGGGCGAGCTGTTCGCCCTGCTGGCGGGCCAGTCGGTGCTGCGCCACACCGTGGGCCGCGAAGGCTGGTCCGACGCGGATTTCGCCGAGGCGGTGCAGGATGCGATGGCGCGGCCCGAACGGGTCTCGTCGCGGCTGTTCGGCCTGCGCGCCGAGGCGATCCTGAGCGATCTGTCGCCGGAACGCTCGCGGGCGCGGCTCTCGGGCCTGCTGATCGGCGCCGAGCTCGCCGGCGCGCGCTCCTATTGGCTCGGCCGCGATCTGGCGATGATCGGCGCGAGCCGGCTGGTGGACGCCTATGGCGTGGCCCTCGGGCTGGTCGGACAGACCGCCCGCCGGCTCGACGCCGCCGAGATGACGCTGGCGGGCCTCACCGCCGCCCGCGCCGCGATGATCGCAGGGAGAAGACGATGACCCGTCGGCTGATTGCCATCCTGCGCGGCCTCGAGCCCGCGCAAGCCGAGGAGGTCGGCGCCACACTCGTCGAGGCCGGCATCACCTGGATCGAGGTGCCGCTCAACTCGCCCGAGCCGCTGCGCAGCATCGAAACCCTGCAGCGCGGCTTCGGCGCCCGGGCCAGGATCGGCGCCGGCACCGTCCTGACCGAGGACCAGGTGCGGGCGGTCGCGGCGACCGGGGCGACTTTCATCGTCTCGCCCAATTGCGACACGCGGGTCATCGCCGCCAGCAAGGCGGCGGGGCTCGGATCCTATCCCGGCGTCTTCACCCCGAGCGAGTGTTTCGCGGCGCTCGCCGCGGGTGCCGACGCGCTGAAGATCTTCCCCGCCGGCCTGATGGGCCCGGCCGGGCTGCGCGCGATCCGCGCCGTCCTGCCGCAGGAGGTGGCGGTCTATGCCGTGGGCGGGGTCGGGCCCGACGATTTCGCGACCTGGCGCGCGGCTGGCGCCGACGGGTTCGGGCTCGGCGGGTCGCTGTTCCAGCCGGGCTGGCCGATCGAGCGCATCGCGACCGCCGCCCGCGCGAGCGTCGGCGCCTACGACGCCGCCTATTCCGCCGGCTGAGCCGCGGCGCGCCGCCCTTCCGCGCGATCCCCCGCCCCTCTACCACGGCGGTCACGCCGGCACGCGCTCGCTCGCTCGCCGACCGGCTTGGCCTTTTGCGGGAGGGGCTGTATGACGGCCCCATCATCGTGATGTGATCCCGTCAGATCAGAGCAGCAGACAGCATGAAGCGAGCGACGATTGCCGACCTTTCGCGTGAGGCCGGCGTCAGCATGGCGACGGTGGACCGGGTCCTGAACGGACGGCTCAAGGTCCGCGAGGAGACTGCGCGCAAGGTGCACGAGGCCGCCCGGCGCATCGGCTATCATGGCGCGGCCGCGATCCACAGCCGCATCCTGGCGGATCTGCCGGAAATGCGGTTCGGCATCATCCTTCAGAAAAGCGCGCATGCCTTCTACCGGGCCTTCGCGGCCGAGATCGAGGATCAGTTGCGCGCCCATACGCAGCACCGGCTGCTCGCAACCGTCCGCTTCGCCGAGGGCACCCGCCCGGCGGAGCTGGCCGAGTTGATCGCGTCGATGGCCGGCAAGGTCCAGGCGGTCGCGGCGACCGGCCTCGACCATCACGAGGTCACCCGCGCCGTGACCGATCTGCGCGCCCGCGGCATCCCCACCTTCTCGCTGCTGTCCGACTTCGCGCAAGGCGTCCGCGAGAGCTATGTCGGGCTCAACAATATCAAGGTAGGGCGCGCGGTTGGATGGCTGATCTCGCGCATAGCGCGACGGCCCGGCAAGGTCGCGGCCTTCGTCGGCGGCAACCGCTATCATGGGCATGAGCTGCGCGAGACCGGGCTGCGCAGCTTCCTGCGGGAATATGCCGCCGATCTCGAATTGCTGGGGGCGATGCTCAATCTCGAGGACGGCCAGGTGACGTATGAATCGACGCATGCGATCCTCGACCAGCATCCCGATCTGACGGCCATCTACTGCGCCGGCGGCGGCATGGAGGGCGCGATCGCCGCGCTGCGCGAGTCGGGCCGGGCCGACGAGGTGATGCTCGTCGTCAACGAGATCACCGACGATTCGCGCGCCGCGCTCCAGGATGGAACGGTCAAGATCGTGATGGCAACGCCGCTGCGCCAGCTCTGCGCCGAGCTCATCCCGCTCATGGTCCTGACCGTCGAGAGGGGAATGGCGCAGACCCCGGGCCAGCGTTTCCTGCCGTTCCAGCTCTGGACGCCGGAATCGCTGTGATGTGATGGTTTTCCATCACTCGGCGATGGTGATTTCTGTCAGAAATGACGTAACCCGCCGCACGCCCGCAATTGACCTGTCAGTCAGCTTTGGGCATCCCTCCATACGGGCCGTCACAATGCCCGGATGGCCAAGGGGGGAACTTGGCGGACGAAAGCCACCGCCGGCGCGTCTCCTCAGCAGAAGAACGAACAGGATGCGCGCCCCGGAGGCGTGCCAGTGGAGGAAGCTATGAAAAGCCTTCTGGCGACAACCGCCATCATGATCGCAATCGCGGGTTCGGCCTCGGCGGCGAACATCGGCGTCTCGATGGCCTTGTTCGACGACAATTTCCTGACCGTGCTGCGCAACGGCCTCGTCAAGTACGCGGGCACGCTCGACGGCGTCGACGTGCAGGTCGAGGACGCCCAGAACGACGTGGCGAAGCAGCTCGACCAGATCAACAACTTCGTCGCCTCGGGCGTCGACGCGATCATCGTCAACCCGGTCGACACCACCGCCACGCAGGCAATGTCGGACGCGGCGGCGGCCGGGGGCATTCCGCTCGTCTACGTCAACCGCGAGCCGGTCAACGTCGATACCCTGCCCGACAACCAGGCGTTCGTCGCGTCGGACGAGAAGGAATCCGGCACGCTCGAGACCAAGGAGGTCTGCCGGCTGTTCAAGGCGGCGGGCAAGAGCGAGGCCGCCGTCTACGTCATCATGGGCGAGCTCTCGAACCAGGCGGCGGTCCAGCGCACCCAGGACATCATGGACGTGATCGGCGGGCCGGACTGCGGCGTGAAGATCTCGATCATCG
Source organism: Amaricoccus sp. (assembly GCA_046348955.1). GTDB lineage: Bacteria > Pseudomonadota > Alphaproteobacteria > Rhodobacterales > Rhodobacteraceae > Amaricoccus. The sequence goes on along the minus strand of JAXMDG010000004.1, from coordinate 189,821 downwards.
ACAAGCAGACCTCCAACTGGCAGCGCGACCAGGCGCAGAACCTGATGACCAACTGGCTGTCGGCCGGCGCCGCCTTCGATGGCGTCATCGCCAACAACGACGAGAGCGCCATCGGCGCGATCCAGGCGATCAAGGCCTCGGGCGCGGACGTGAAGCCCTATGTCATCGGCGGCGTCGACGCGACGCAGGACGCGCTGCAGGCGATGCAGGCGGGCGAGCTCGACGTGACGGTGTTCCAGGACGCCGCCGGCCAGGGCAAGGGCGCGCTCGACGCGGCGCTGAAGCTCGCCAAGGGCGAGGCGGTCGACCAGAAGGTCTACATCCCCTTCCAGCTCGTCACCCCGGACAACATCGGCGACTTCCTCAAGCTGAACTGAGGCACCCCGTCCGCCTCGCGGGCCGGCGACGAGCGCCGGCCCGCCCTCCCCCTCCCGCGACGGCCAGGTCCGTGCCCCGGGGGCGTCACCCTATAGGAAAGCGACCATGGCGCAGTCCCAGACCACGCATGGCGTCGGCGGGCTGACCTTCGATGCGTCGAAGCGTCACCGCCCCCCCGAACTCAACGTCTTCTTCGCCCTGATCCTGCTCGTCGCCGTCTTCGAGGCGCTCGGCTGGCTGTTGATGGGGCAGTCGTTCCTGTTCAACACCAAGGCCAACGCGCCGTCGATCTTCAACACCGCGCGGCTCAATATCATCATCCTGCAGGTGTCGATCGTCGGCATCATCGCCATCGGCGTGACGCAGGTCATCATCCTCGGCGGCATCGACCTGTCGTCGGGCTCGGTGGTCGGCGCCACGGCGATGATCGCGATGAGCTTCGCCCAGACCGCGCTCGTCAACGGCCAGCCCAACCCGAAGATGATGCTGCCCGAGGGATGGCAAGATCTGCCGGTGCTGGTTCCGCTGATCGTCGGCGTCGCCTGCGGCCTGGTCGCGGGTCTGATCAACGGCGCGCTGATCGCCTACACCAAGATCCCGCCGTTCATCGCCACGCTCGGCATGATGGTCACGGCCCGCGGCATCGCCAAGTGGTGGTCGAAGGGCGAGCCGATCAGCTTTCCGACCGACAGCTACGCCGCGATCGGCAAGGGGATGACGCCGGTCTTCGTCTTCATCGCGCTGGCCATCCTCTTCCACCTGATCCTGCGCCATACCGTCTACGGCAAGCACACCTACGCCATCGGCTCGAACGAGGCGGCGGCGCGGATGTCGGGGATCAAGGTCGACCGCCACAAGGTCATGGTCTACACCATCGCCGCCATCCTCGCCTCGATCGCCGCGATCGTGCTCTCGTCGAAGAACCTGACGGCGCAGGCCGGCATGGGCACGATGTACGAGCTCGACGCCATCGCCATGACGGTGATCGGCGGCGTCAGCCTCTCGGGCGGGCGTGGCTCGATCATCGGGACGGTGCTCGGGGCGCTGATCTTCGGGGTGATCATCTCCGGGTTCACGTTTCTCAAGCTCGACGCCTACTACCAGGAGATGGTCAAGGGCGCGATCATCGTCGGCGCGGTCGTCCTCGACCAGTGGCGCCAGCGCCGTTCCGCGGCCCGGATGTGAGGGAAAAGCGATGAGCGACATCCAGACGAACATCGCCGGCAAGGACGCGCCGCACGGGGACGCGAAGCTCGGCGAGGTCATCCTCCGCACCGAGGGTCTGACCAAGCACTACGGCGGCGTCCATGCGCTGGTCGACTGCAACTTCGAGATCCGCAAGGGCGAGCACGTCGCCATCATGGGCGACAACGGCGCCGGCAAGTCGACCTTCGTCCGCCAGATCACCGCGGTCGAGAAGCGGACGGGCGGCAAGGTGTGGTTCAACGGCCGATATGTCGAGTTCGACGGCCCGCTCGCGGCGCGCGAGGCCGGCATCGAGACGGTGTTCCAGACGCTGGCGCTCGCCGACCATCTCGACGTGCCCGACAACCTGTTCCTCGGGCGCGAGAAAATCCGCTTCAATCTCGGGCCGTTCTCGATCCTCGACTACAAGGGGATGCGCGAGGCGACGCTGGCCGGGCTGAGGAAGACCGGGGTAAAGATCCCGAACATCTCCAACACCATCCAGCACATGTCCGGCGGCCAGCGCCAGTGCGTGGCGATCGCGCGGACGGCGACCTTCCACTCGAAGCTCACCATCATGGACGAGCCGACGGCGGCGCTCGGGGTGCAGGAGACGGCGCAGGTCGAGAACATCATCCGCACGCTGAAGGAGCAGGGCGAGCCCCTGATCCTCATCAGCCACAACATGCGGCAGGTGATGGATCTCTGCGACCGCATCGTCGTCTGGCGGCGCGGGCGCATCTGCGCCAACCTCCGCAAGGAGGAGACCGACGGGCAGGACGTCGTCGCCTACATCACCGGCGCCAAGACCCAGGAACAGTACGCCGGCGCGGCGTGAGGACACCCCGATGAAGATCGCCCTCGACCCCTTCATGCACCGCCACCTGTCGCTCGAAGCCCTGCCGGCCAAGGTCGCCGAGCTCGGCTACGAGTGGGTGGAGCTCTCGCCGCGCGGCGACTTTCTCGAGTGGTTCAAGGCGCCGCGGGTCTATCCGGCCCGGATCAAGGCGGTGAAGCGGGCGTTCGGGGACGCCGGCGTCGGCATCGCCTCGCTGTTGCCGATGTACCGCTGGGCCTCGAACGACGAGGTCGAGCGGCAGGCGGCCGTGCGGCACTGGAAGCGCGCGATCGAGATCGCCGTCGAGCTCGGCGTCGACACGATGAATTCCGAGTTCGGGCGCGGGCCGCACCCGGACAAGGGGAGCTGCTACTGCTGCCATACCGGGAGCATGATCGAGGCGTGCGAGGACGCCTGGTGGCGGAGCATGGAGGAGCTGGTCCCGATCTTCGAGAAGGAGGGGATCGATCTGCATGTCGAGCCGCATCCCGAGGACTGGTGCGAGACCATCCAGCCGGCGCTCGACATCATCCGCACGGTGAATTCCAGCCGTGTGAAGTTCCTCTACTGCGCGCCGCACACCTACTATTTCGGCGACGACACCGTGGCGATGCTGCGCGAGAGCGCGGACGTGCTGGCGCACGTCCATGTCGGGGACACCTTCAACCATCGGGCGTCCTCGGGGTTGCGCTATATCCTCAACCCGCCGGGGACGCAGGCGCGCATCCACCAGCACCTCGACATCGGCCAGGGCGAGGTGCCGTGGGGCGACTTTTTCGGCACGCTGGCGGAGATCGGCTTCGACGGCATCATGACGGCCTGCGTCTTCGCCTGGGAGGACAGGGCCGACGAGTCCGGGCGCTTCATGCGGTCCGAGATGCAACGCTACATCGACACCTTCTGGAAGTGAGAGAAGACATGACCCTCCGCATCGGCGTCATCGGCACCGGCGCCATCGGCCGCGACCACGCCCGCCGCATCGAACAGGTCCTGACGGGGGCGACGATCACCGCGCTCTCGGACGTCAACGCCGCGAGCGCCGAGGCGGTGCGGGCCGACATCGCCCCGGGCGCGACGGTGTTCGCGACCGGCGAGGAGCTGATCGCGTCGGAGACGGTCGACGCGGTGCTGGTGTGCTCGTGGGGGCAGACGCACGAGGCCTACGTGCTGGCGGCGATCGCCGCGGGCAAGCCGTGCTTCTGCGAGAAGCCGCTCGCCACGACGGCCGCGGGGGCGAAGCGCATCGTCGACGCCGAGGCGGCGAGCGGGCGGAGGCTGGTGCAGGTCGGGTTCATGCGGCGCTACGACGCAGGCTACCGGATGCTGAAGGCGGTGGTGGACACGGAGATCGGCGTGCCGCTGATGGTCCACGCGGCGCATCGCAACCCGACGGTGCCGGACCACTACGTGACGCCGATGGCGATCAACGACACGCTGATCCACGAGATCGACGTGCTGCGGTGGCTGCTCGACGACGACTATGTCTCGGCGCAGGTGGTGTTCCCGCGGCGGACGAGCGCGGCGCCGAGGGACCTCAAGGACCCGCAGATCGTGCTGCTCGAGACGGCGAAGGGGGTGCGCATCGACGTCGAGGTCTTCGTCAACTGCCGGTACGGGTACGACATCCAGTGCCAGGTGGTGGGGGAGGAGGGCATCGCGTCGCTGCCGGAGCCGATGGCGATCGTGCTGCGCAAGGAGGCGAAGCTGCAGAACGCCATCCTGACCGACTGGAAGGACCGCTTCATCGCCAGCTACGACGTCGAGCTGCAGGACTTCATCGACGCGGCGGCCAGGGGGACCGCCTCGGGGCCGACGTCGTGGGACGGCTATGTCGCCGCGATCTCGTCGGACGCCTGCGTGCGGGCGCAGGAGAACCCCGGCACCATCGTCCCGATCACCCTGCCGGCGCGCCCGGCGCTCTTTGACTGAGGCCGGTCCCATGCGCTTCGCCCTGAACCACATCGCCACGCCGTCGCTGACGGTCGCGGACTTCTTCGCCCTCGCCCGCCGCCTCGGGCTGACCGAGGTCGAGATCCGCAACGACACGCCGAACGCCGTCGGCAGCGTCCCGGCGGAGGCGGTGAAGGCCGCCGCCGCGGAGGCCGGCGTGACGCTGCTCTCGATCAACGCGCTCTATCCGTTCAACGTCTGGTCGGGCGACCTGCCCGACCGCGCCGTGGCGCTGGCCGACTACGCCCGGGCGGCGGGCGCGAGGGCGCTCGTCATGTGCCCGCTCAACGACGGGACGCCGGTCGCCCGCGCCGACCTCGTGGCGGCGCTGGCGGCGATGGCGCCGATCCTGCGCGAGCGCGGCCTGACGGGCCTCGTCGAGCCGCTCGGCTTCCCGGTCTCGTCGCTGCGCACCAAGGCGGAGGCGGTGGCGGCGATCGACGCGGCCGGCGGGGCGGACGTCTACCGGCTGGTGCACGACACCTTCCACCACACCCTCGCCGGCGAGACGGCGTATTTCCCGGAGCGCACCGGCCTCGTCCACATCTCGGGCGTCACCGACCCCGGCCTCGCCGTCGCCGACATGCTCGATCCGCACCGGGTGCTGGTCGACGCCACCGACAGGCTCGACAACGTCGGACAGATCCGCACGCTCCTCGGGCTCGGCTACGACCGTCCGTTCAGCTTCGAGCCGTTCGCGGCGGAGGTGCAGGGGCTCGCCGACCCGGAGGCGGCGCTGCGGGCGAGCATGGCGCACGTCGCCGAATCCGTGGAGGCGGTTGCAGCGCGATGACCAAGACGCTGGATCTCATCACCATCGGCCGGTCGTCGGTCGACCTCTACGGCGACCAGATCGGCGGCCGGCTGGAGGACATGGGGAGCTTCTCGAAATACATCGGGGGCTCGCCGACCAACATCGCCTGCGGGACGGCGCGGCTGGGACTGAAGAGCGCCGTCATCACCGGGGTCGGCGACGAGCACATGGGGCGCTTCATCGTCGAGCAGCTGGCACGGGAGGGGGTCGACACCCGTGGCGTGAAGGTCGACCGCGAGCGGCTGACGGCGCTGGTGCTGCTCGGCATCCGCGACGACGAGCGGTTCCCGCTGATCTTCTACCGCGAGAACTGCGCCGACATGGGGCTGACCGAGGCCGACATCGACGAGGGCTTCATCGCCGAGGCCCGCGCCGTGCTCGCCACCGGCACCCACCTCAGCCACCCCCGGACCGAGGCGGCGGTGCTGAAGGCGCTGGAGCTCGCGCGCAAGCACGGGGCGCGGACGGCGCTCGACATCGACTACCGCCCGAACCTCTGGGGCGTCGCCGGCCACGGCGAGGGCGAGAGCCGCTTCGTCGAGAGCGCGGCGGTGACAGCGAAGCTGCAAGCGACGCTGCACCTCTTCGACCTCATCGTCGGCACCGAGGAGGAGTTCCACATCGCCGGCGGCTCGACCGACACGCTGGAGGCGCTGCGCGCCGTGCGGGCGGTGTCGGGCGCGACGCTGATCTGCAAGCGCGGCGCGCGGGGCGCGTCGGCCTTCGAGGGGCCGATCCCGGCCTCCCTCGACGACGGCCAGACCGGCCCCGGCTTCCCGATCGAGGTCTTCAACGTGCTGGGCGCCGGGGACGGCTTCTTCTCCGGCCTGCTGCGCGGCTGGCTGACCGGGCAGGACTGGCCGACCAGCCTGAAGTTCGCCAACGCCTGCGGCGCCTTCGCCGTCTCGCGCCACGGCTGCACCCCGGCCTATCCGTCGCTGACCGAACTCGACTTCTTCCTCGGCCGCGGCGTCGTCCGCCCGGACCTGCGCAACGACACGGCGCTCGAGCAGGTCCACTGGGCGACCAACCGCCAGCGCGAGCACGGCGGCGACTTCTCGACGATGCGGGTCTTCGCCTTCGATCACCGGATGCAGCTCGAGGAGATGCCGGGCGCGACGCGGGAGAAGATCGGCGCCTTCAAGGAGCTGTGCCTCGCCGCCGCGCTGCGGGTGGCGGGCGGCCGTCCCGGCTACGGCATCCTCTGCGACAACCGCCTCGGCCGCGCCGCGCTGCACGCCGCCTCCGGCTCGGGCCTCTGGATCGGCCGCCCGACCGAGTGGCCGGGGTCGCGGCCGCTGACGCTGGAGCCCGAGCTCGGGAGCGACTTCGGCGGGCTGCACGAGTGGGCGCGCGAGGACGTCGTCAAGGTGCTGTGCTTCTGCCACCCCGACGACACGCCCGAGATGCGCGCCGGGCAGGAGGCGACGGTCCGCCAGCTCTGGGAGGCCTCGCGCCGCAACCGGCTCGAGTTCCTGCTCGAGATCATCCCGTCGAAGGTCGGGCCGGTGGACGACACCACGACCGCGACCCTGATCCGCCAGTTCTACGAAGCCGGCATCTTCCCCGACTGGTGGAAGCTCGAGCCGATGACCGCGCGCGCCGCCTGGGCGAACGCCATCGCGGCGATCGAGGAGAACGACGCCCACACCCGCGGCATCGTCGTCCTCGGGCTCGACGCGCCCGAGGCGGAGCTCGCGGCGAGCTTCGAGACCGCCGCCGGCTTCGATCTGGTCAAGGGCTTCGCCGTCGGCCGGACGATCTTCGGCGCGGTGGCGCGGGACTGGATGGCGGGCGCGATCGACGACGCCGCCGCCGTCGCGGCGATGGCCGGGCGCTACGCGCGGCTGTGCGCGCTCTGGGACGAGGCGCGGACGCGCGCGCGGGAGGCGGTGGCGTGAGGGATACGGGGGAGACGATGGGCACGGTTCGACTCACGGCGGCGCAGGCGATGACGCGCTGGCTGTCGGTGCAGATGACCGAGGACGGGACGCGCTTCGTCGAGGGCGTCTGGGCGATCTTCGGCCATGGCAACGTCGCCGGGATCGGCGAGGCGCTGCACGGGATCGGCGACGCGCTGCCGACCTGGCGCGGCCAGAACGAGCAGACGATGGCCCACGCGGCGATCGCCTACGCCAAGACGATGCGGCGGCGGCGGGCGCATGCGGTGACGTCGTCGATCGGGCCGGGGTCGACCAACATGGTGACGGCGGCGGCGCTGGCGCACGTCAACCGGCTGCCGGTTCTGTTCGTCTGCGGCGACGTCTTCGCCAACCGCCGGCCTGACCCGGTCTTGCAGCAGATCGAGGATTTCGACGACGGCACGGTCTCGGCCAACGACTGCTTCAAGCCCGTCGTGCGCTACTTCGACCGGATCGCGCGGCCGGAGCACCTGCTGACCGCCCTGCCCCGGGCGCTCCGCACCATGACCGATCCGGTCGATTGCGGGCCGGTCTGCCTCGCCTTCTGCCAGGACGTGCAGGCGGAGGCCTACGACTACCCGGCGGCGTTCTTCGAGCCGCGGGTCTGGCGCATCCGCCGGCCCGAGCCCGATCCGGTCGAGGTCGAGGCGGTGGTCGCCGCCATCCGAGCCGCCAAGGCTCCGGTGATCGTCTCGGGCGGCGGGGTGCTCTACTCGGGCGCCGAGGACCTCCTCGCCGACTTCGCGGCGCGGCGGAATATCCCGATCGTCGAGACCCAGGCCGGCAAGGGCGCCACCGCGCACGAGCACCCGATGAACTTCGGCTCGCCCGGCGTGACCGGCTCGGCCTGCGGCAACGCCGCCTGTGCGGCGGCGGATCTGGTGATCGGGGTGGGGACGCGCTTCCAGGACTTCACCACCGGCTCGTGGACGGTGTTCGCCAACCCGGCGCGGACGCTGGTGTCGATCAACGTCCACGGCTACGACGCGCTCAAGCACGGGGCGCTCGGGGTCGTCGGCGACGCGAAGGCGACGCTGGAGAAGATCGACACCGCCCTCGGCGACGCCCGCTTCTCGGCCCTCGACGCGAAGGCGCGCACCGACTGGCACGCCGCCGTCGCCAGGGTCACGGCCGCCCCCGAGCCCGACGCGAACGTGCTCCCCTCCGACGCGCAGGTGATCGGCGCCGTCCAGCGCACCGCGACCACGAGGACCGTCGCCATGTGCGCCGCGGGGACCATGCCGGGCGCGCTGCAGGTGCTGTGGCAGGCGGCGCAGGGCGGCTATCACATGGAGTACGGCTACTCCTGCATGGGCTACGAGATCGCCGGGGCCATGGGGATCAAGCTCGCCGCGCCGGAGAAGGACGTCGTCTGCTTCGTCGGCGACGGCAGCTACATGATGGCGAACTCGGAGCTGGCGACGGCGGTGATGCGGCGGGTGCCGTTCACCGTGGTGCTGACCGACAACCGCGGATACGGCTGCATCAACCGGCTGCAGCAGGCCTGCGGCGGGGCCGAGTTCAACAACATGTACAAGGACAGCCGGATCGAGGTGCAGCCCGAGATCGACTTCGTCGCCCATGCCCGGGCGATGGGGGCGCGCGCCGAAAGGGCCGACGGCATCGCCGACCTCGAGGCGAGGATCGTCGCCGCCCGCGGGCGGGACGTGCCGTCGGTCATCGTCATCGACACCGAGGCGGTCTCGGGCACCGGCGCCGGCGGCCACTGGTGGGACGTCGCGGTGCCGCAGGTCGGCGGACCCGAGCGGCTCGGCAAGGCCCGCGAAGACTACGCCGCCCATCTGCGGCTCCAGCAACTCGTCAACTGAAGGCCAGCGCGCATGATCCTCTACGGCACCAATCCCATCGCCTGGTCGAACGACGACGACTGGAGCCTCGGCGACCACCTGTCGCTCGACGACTGCCTGTCGGATTGCCGGAAGATCGGCTTCGACGGCATCGAGAAGGGCCACAAGATGCCCGACGACGGCACGGCGCTGAAGGCGGCGCTCGGGGCGTATGGCCTGCGCTTCGCGGCGGGCTGGCATTCGACGAACATCCTCGTCAACGACATCGACACCGAGAAGGCGGCGCTGGCGGCGTGGATCGACTTCACGCGGGCGGCGGGCGGCGACCATATCAACGCCTGCGAGTGCTCGAACACCGTGCACGGCAACGACGCCGTGCCGGTCAACGACCGGCCGATCCTGAGCGATGCGGAGTGGGAGCGGTTCTCGACCGGCTACGAGGCGCTGTCGCGCTTCGCCGCCGAGCGGGGGGTGAGGATGGGCTATCACCACCACATGGGGACGATCGTCGAGTCGGCGGCCGACATCGACCGCTTCATGGCGATGGCGGGGCCGTACACGCGGCTCTTGCTCGACACCGGGCACTGCACCTTCGGCGGGGCCGATCCGGCCGAGGTGGCGGCGAAGTACATGGACCGGGTGACGCATATCCACGCCAAGAACGTGCGGCCCGAGATCGCGCGGCAGGTGCGGGAGGAGAACCTGTCCTTCCTCGAGGGCGTGCGGCGCGGCGCCTTCACCGTGCCGGGCGACCCGGAGGGGTGCGTCGCCTTCGAGCCGGTGCTGAGGATCGCGGCGGGGCGCGGCTATTCCGGGTGGCTGGTCATCGAGGCGGAGCAGGACAGCGCCGTGCGCGAGCCCTTCCACTATCAGGACATGGGGCTGAAGGCGCTCAGGGCGATGGCCCGGGCGGCCGGGCTCGACAGCGCGCGGGCGACGGCATGAGCAGCCCGCTCCTGAAGAAGCCCTTCGGCACCCGCGGCAAGGTCCACGAGGTGACGCCCGCGTCGGCCGGCTGGCGCTATGTCGGCTTCTCGCTCTGGCGGCTCCGGGCGGGCGACAGCGCGGCGGACGTGACGGGGGGGAACGAGGTCATCCTCGTCGTGGTCGAGGGCAAGGCGCGGATCGAGGGCGCCGGGCAGGACTGGGGCGTGCTCGGCGCGCGGATGGACGTGTTCGAGAAGACCCCGCCGCATTCGCTCTACCTGCCGAACGGGACGGAGTGGACGGCCACGGCGGAGACGGACTGCACGCTCGCCGTCTGCGCGGCGCCGGGCAAGGGCGGCCACCCTGCCCGTCGCCTCGGGCCGGACGGGATCACGCTGACCCAGCGCGGCAAGGGGACGAATACCCGCCACATCAACAACATCGCCATGGAGGCCGAGGACGTCGCCGACTCGCTCCTCGTGACGGAGGTGTTCACCCCGGCCGGCAACTGGTCGTCCTACCCGAGCCACCGCCACGACGAGGACGACTTTCCGCGGATCACCTACCTCGAGGAGACCTACTATCACCGCCTCAACCCGAAGGAGGGCTTCGCCGTCCAGCGGGTCTATACCGACGACGGGCAGCTCGACGAGACCATGGCGGTCCGGGACGGCGACGTGACGCTGGTGCCGCGCGGGCACCATCCCTGCGGGGCGCCCTACGGGTTCGAGCTCTACTATCTCAACGTCATGGCCGGCCCCCGCCGCAACTGGCGGTTCGTCCCCGCCCCCGAGGTCGAGTGGATCCTGGCGCGCGACGCCTGAGGCGAAGAAGCGCGCGGCGTAGCCGGTGGCGACCCGGGACGCGCGGGCGGCCGCGAGGCGCTATGGAGCCGGGGCGTCCCGGTGCTAGGTTGCGCCCCGGAATGACGAATCGGCTGGGGGCCGAATGGATCTTCAAGAGCTCGAGACGGCGATCGACCAGGCGTCTGGACCGGAGGCGATCTGGCTGCCGCTGGTCGGCTTCCTGCGCGGCCGCGGGCTGAAGGAGATCGCCTACCAGCATATCCCGCCGCTCGGCGCGCCCGACGCCCATCTCCACCGGATCAGCAATGACGGCTTCCCCGAGGAATGGGTCGCGATCTATCTCGAGGCCAGGGCCCGGGGCGCGACGCCGGTGGCGATCTATGCCCAGCAGAACGGCGAGCCGGTCTATTGGGACGAGATCGACGACCTCAAGCCGCTCAGCCCGGCCGAGCAGGCCCATCTCGCGGTGCTGCGCCAGTCGGGGCTCGGGCTCGGGCTGGTGGTGCCGGTCTTCGGGCCGAACGGGCGCAACGGCCTGTTCGGGCTCGGCCTGCCGGAGGACCTGACCCGGCTGCCGGTCGAGGATCTGCGGGCGGTGAGCTGGGCCTGCCAGGCCGCCCATCTGCGCTATTGCGCCCTGCTGCTGCCCCTGCTCGGGGAGCCGCCCAACCTGTCGCGGCGCGAATCCGAGGTGCTGGCCTGGGTGGCCCGCGGCAAGTCGAACGCCACGATCGGCTCGATCCTCGGCATCTCGACCCACACGGTCGATGCCCATCTGCGGCGGATCTATCTCAAGCTCGGGGTGTTCGATCGGATCAGCGCCGCCCTGCGGGGCCTCGGCTTCGGCCTCATCCAGTCCGACGGTTGAGCACGCACCGGAGTCGCACGCGTGCGAATCCGCCTATATCATTGATATCACACAATAATCAGAAAACGATTCACCCGATCTCAACCTTGGTAAACGCAAGCTCGCGCACACCAAGCTCGGCGGCATTGCGGCGCCTCGCGCCGACCCGGGCCCCGGCGAAGACGAGCTCGGCCCGCCGGGCGACGCGACGGCCGCGAAGCAACGTCATGGCACCCGTCAGGCGGAATGTCGCTCGCACCGGCCACGGGACCATTGCGTCATGCGCATTGCCTGGCCCATTCTTCCGGCTGTACCGGTCAGGCTCGACGCGAGTCGCTGGGCAGATCACCCGCCGGAACCCCTCCCGCGATCGCGTGAGCCCAGACGCGGACTGGCCGGAGCGCCGACCGATCCCGTATGCCCTGCCTCCGATTGGAGCGGGACATGACGGCGGGCGAGATTCTCTTGGACGACAAGCTGGTAAGGGCCCTGAGCGAGGGCATGCGGGCCTTGCCCGAGGATTTGGGACAGCTTGCCGGCTATCTGCGCCTGCTCGACGGGCTGCTGTGGGAGAAGGCGAGCGAGCACGAGGAAACGTGGCGCCAGCTGGCCGCCAGCGCCGCCGAGATCGAGACGCTGCTCGGCCTGCAGAACGCCGTGGCGGAGCGCGCCATCGTGATGCGCGCCGAGACGCTGCCGGCGGTGCTGCTGAAATTCGACATCTGGCGCGCGCTCGGCGCCGGCGCCGAGGACCAGGATTCGGCGACCGACTGGACCGCGACACGCGAGCGGCTGGTTCGCTCGATCGAGGCCGACCTGGTGCGGATGGTTCGCGGCACCCAAGAATAGGCCAGCCGTCAGCGCATCCGACGCTGGGCCTCGCGGCGGGCGAAGGTCTTGAGCCCGGCGCCCGGGCCCGCGAGAAAGGCCGCGACCCGGTCGGGATCGTGCAACGACAGGCTGCGCAGCCACCAGCCGATCGCCTTCTGCGTGAACCAGCCGCGATCCTCGACCAGGAGTGCCGCCCATCCAAGGATCCGCTCGCGCGCCGCGCGCTCGGCCGCGTCGGGATGGGTCAGCTTGGACCAGGGCAGCGTGACGACGAGGGCGGCGCGGCGCAGCCATGGATTGGGATCGGCGGTCCAGGCCTCGATGCGATCGAGCCGCGCGGGCTCGGCCAGCAGGCGGCGTTCGCCGGCCTTGCAGGCATGGTCGGCGATCGCCCAGGAATCGAAGCCTGGAGCCCAGCGCAGGAACTCGGCCCAGACCAACGGGTCGCCGTCCCCGAGCCTCGCCTGGGTCAGGAGCTTGGCCGCGGCGATGCGGCCCTCATGCAGGTCGCTGTCCCAGAGATCGGCGGCAAGCGCCACCCGGGCCGGCAGATCCAGCGCCGCGCGCCACTCCGCCACCAGGGCCTCGATCGCCGGGACCGCCAGTCCGAGATAGATCCGCGGCGCCTTGTGATAGGCCGCCATCGCCGCCGCCCTGGCCGGATCACCTCCCGCCCGGAGCGCCGCGAGCGCCGCCTCGGCCATGGGCGACCTCACGGGACGGGCTTCAGCACGGCCTCGATGGCCGCCTCGATCCCGGTCGGGCGACCGTCGATCGAGACGCGGTTCTTGTACGCCCAGTAGTCGACCAGCCCGTCCGGGTCCTGCCCGTCCGGGTCCTGCTTCTCGGCCCAGACCCGGAGCGTCTCGCGCGGGGCATCGAGCGTCATCAGCGGCACGGCATAGCCGCACGAAGTCTGAACGAGCTCGACCGCCATCTCGACCACCTGCCGCGCCCCCGGAATCGTCGGGAAATGCGCGTAGAGCCCCTCCCAGCCCGGCGCGCCGCGATGCGTCAGGCCGGCCGTGCCATAGGCGCGCAGGATCAGCGGCCGCTTGCCGAACGAGCACCACATCACGGTCATCCGGCTGTCTTCGGCCAGATGCGCCGCCGTCTCGTTGCCCGAGCCGGTGAGGTTCAGCCAGGCGAGCCGGTTCGGGCCCAGCACGCGCAGGCTGTCCATGCCCTTGGGCGAGAGATTGATCCGGGTATCCGCCGCCGCCGTCGCGACGAAGAAGATCGGCTGCTCGGCGATGAAGCGGCGATGGTCGTCCTCGAAGGCCGGAAACTGCTTGGCCATGCCCTATTCCACGGTGACGGATTTCGCGAGATTGCGCGGCTGATCGACATCGGTGCCCTTGAGGATCGCCGCATGATAGGCGAGCAGCTGCACCGGCACCGCATAGACGATCGGCGCCACGAACGGGTCGGTCGAGGGCATGGGAAGGCTTTTCCACACGCCGGCCTCGGCCCGCGCGATCCCGGCCGCGTCGCCGATCAGCAGCACCTTGCCGCCGCGCGCCATCACTTCCTGCATGTTGGACACGGCCTTGTCGAACAGCGCGTCCGAGGGGGCGAGCACCACGACCGGCACCTCCTCGTCGATCAGCGCGATCGGGCCGTGCTTCAGCTCGCCAGACGCGTAACCTTCGGCATGGATATAGCTGATTTCCTTGAGTTTAAGCGCACCTTCGAGCGCGATCGGATACATGGCGCCCCGCCCCAGGAAGAGCACGTCCCGAGCCCGCGACAGGTCCCGCGCGATCTCGGCGATCTGCGGCTCGATCGCGAGCGCGCGCGAGACGAGCCCCGGGACGGTGCCGAGCGCCGAGACCAGCGCCGCCTCGCCGTCGGCGGAGAGCCGGCCGAGCTGCCGGCCGGCCGCGATCGCGAGAACGGCGAGCGCCGCGAGCTGACAGGTGAAGGCCTTGGTCGAGGCGACGCCGATCTCGGGGCCGGCAAGGATCGGCAGCGCCACGTCGCTTTCGCGCGCGATCGAGGAGGTCTCGACATTGACGACCGACAGGATCCGCCCGCCCTGGGCACGGACATAGCGCAGGGCCGCCAGCGTGTCGGCCGTCTCGCCGGACTGGCTGACGAAGATGCCGAGCGTCCCCGGGCCGAGCGGCGGCTCGCGATAGCGGAATTCCGATGCCACCTCGATCTCGACCGGCAGGCCCGCCACCCGCTCGAACCAGTATTTCGCGACATGGCAGGCATAGTGCGCGGTGCCGCAGGCGACGAGCACCAGCCGGCTGCAGCCCGCGAAATCGACCGTGTCGGGCAGCGTCGCCCTGCCCCGCTGGGCATCGAGATAATGGGACAGCGCGTCCGAGAGCACGCTGGGCTGCTCGTGCATCTCCTTGGACATGAAATGCTTGTAAGGCCCTTTCTCGACGTAGAAATTCTCCGTCGAGATCGTATGGACCTCGCGGGTCGCCGGAGCGCCGGACGCGTCGAAGATCGCGGCGCCCGCCCGGGTGAGGATGGCATGGTCGCCCTCCTCCAGATAGGCGACGCGGTTGGTCAGCGGCGCCAGCGCCAGCGCGTCCGAGCCGAGATACATCTCGCCATCGCCATAGCCGATGGCGAGCGGCGAGCCGCGGCGGGCAGCGATGAGCAGGTCCTCCTCGCCGTCGAACAGGAAGACCAGCGCGAAGGCGCCATGCAGCTGCGCCAGCGTGGCGCGGGCGGCGGCCACGGGATCCTTGCCCGACTTCAGCTCCCGGCTGCAGAGCCGGGCGACGCTCTCGGTATCGGTCTCGGTCTCGAAGACCTCGCCCTCGGCCTCGAGCCGGCCGCGCAGCTCGCGATAGTTCTCGATGATGCCGTTATGGACGACCGCGACGCCGCCGGCCTGATGTGGATGGGCGTTGCGGGTATTGGGCGCGCCATGGGTCGCCCAGCGGGTATGGCCGATCCCGATATGGCCGCGGATCGGATCCTGGACCAGCAGGTCCGAGAGCGCGATCAGCTTGCCGACCGACCGGCGCCGGGCCAGATGGCCCTCCTGCAGCGTCGCGATCCCGGCGCTGTCATAGCCGCGATATTCCAGCCGCTTCAGCGCTTCGAGGATCAGCGGCGCGACCTCGTGCTTGCCGAGGATGCCGACGATGCCGCACATCAGGACGCTTTCCGGGCCTTGAGCGCGCGCAGCCGGTCCATCAGCCGGACGCCGAGGCCCGGCTTGACCACCTGCCGCGCCCGCGCGAGCGCCAGGGCCCCCGCCGGCACCGGCTCGGTCACGACCGAGCCCGCCGCGACCATCGCCGCGTCGCCGATGCTGACCGGCGCGACCAGCGACACGTTCGAGCCGATGAAGGCGTGCGCGCCGATCTCGGTGCGGTGCTTGAAGACGCCGTCATAGTTGCAGACGATGGTGCCGGCGCCGATATTGGTCCGCGTGCCGACGCGCGCATCGCCGACATAGCTCAGATGGTTGACCTTGGCGCCGGCCTCGACCTGCGCATTCTTGATCTCGACGAAATTGCCGATATGGACGTCCTCGGCCAGTTCCGCGCCGGGCCGCAGCCGGGCGAACGGGCCGACCCGGGCGCCCCGGCTGATATGGCAGCCCTCGAAATGGCAGAAGCCGAGGATCTCGGCGCCGGATTCGACGGTGACGCCGGGCCCGAAGACCACGTTCGGGCCGATCACCACGTCACGGCCGACGACGGTGTCGAAGGCGAACCACACGCTGTCGGGATCGGTGAGCGTGGCGCCGTTCTCCATCGCGGCGCGGCGCGCCCGGCCCTGGAAGGCGGCCTCGGCGGCGGCGAGGTCGATGCGGGAATTGACCCCCAGCGTCTCCTCGAGCGCGCAGGTGATCGCCATGGCGTTGTAGCCGCTCTGGTCGGCGATCTTGACGATGTCGGTGAGATAGACCTCGCCCTTGGCATTGGCCGTCGAGACCTGCGCGAGCAGGCCCGGCAGCAGCCTGGCGTCCGCCGCCACCACGCCGCAATTGCAGAAGGTGATCAGTAGCTGCTCGGGCGTCGCGTCCTGCGCCTCGATGATCTCCTTCAGGCTGCCGTCGGGATTGAGGATCAGCCGCCCATAGGCCCGCGGCTCGGGCGCCTCGAAGCCCAGCACCACGACCGCGGCCCCCTTGGCGCGGGTATGCAGCATCGCCTTCAGCGTCTCGGGGCGGATGAAGGGCGTGTCGCCATAGAGCACGATCACGTCGCCCTCG
This sequence comes from Amaricoccus sp., assembly GCA_046348955.1. Taxonomy (GTDB): domain Bacteria; phylum Pseudomonadota; class Alphaproteobacteria; order Rhodobacterales; family Rhodobacteraceae; genus Amaricoccus. The sequence continues at coordinate 173,323 of JAXMDG010000004.1, read as the reverse complement.
AAATCGGCGAGCTCGCGGCAGCCCTGGGCGACCGCGTCGCCGGTGCCGCGCTGTTCCTTCTGGTGCACGATCCGCAGCGTCGGATCCATCTCGCGCAGCACCGGATCGAGCTGGTCGGAGCCGACACCCGTCACCACCACCACCCGGTCGGGCTCGATCGCTCGCACCGAGGCCAGCGCATGCGCGATCAAGGGCGCGCCAGCCAGCGGATGCAGGACCTTCGGCAGATCGGAATTCATCCGGCGGCCCTGACCGGCCGCAAGCAGGATGACGGCAGTGGGCATGGGGCGCGCCTCCGTTGTTGGGCCCGGCCGGCCTGGCCCCGTGCGGGGGGCGCGCGCGCGACGTCGGGCAGCTTTGGTTCGGATCCCGGCGGGCGGGGCCGATGCCGGTTCTAGCAGCGCCTCGCCGCAGGGAAAAGACCAGCGGCGATCAGTTTCTGTTTCAATTCCTTAATGAATCGCGCATGACGGCGCGATCCGAACCGGGGAGAAACGATGCGGACGGCGGTCTTCGATCTTGACGGAACCCTTGCCGACACCGCGTCCGACCTGATCGCGGCGGCCAATGCGACTCTCGCCGAGGCGGGGCACGGTCACCCGCTCGACCCGGCGCTGCACCGGGCCGAGGCTTTTGCCGGCGGCCGCGCCATGCTGCGGGCGGGGCTCGCGCTCCGCGGCGTCGCCGATCCCGAACCGCAGACGACGCGCTTCTATCCCCGGCTGCTCGACCTCTATGCCGCGAACATCGCGCGCGAGACGCGGCTCTATCCGGGCGTGGAGCCGGCGCTGGACCGGCCCCACGCCGCGGGCTGGCGCCTCGCGATCTGCACCAACAAGCCGGTGGCGCTGGCCGAGCGGCTGGTGGCGGAGCTCGGCGTGAGGGACCGCTTCGCCGCCCTGCTCGGCGCCGACAGCCTGGCGGTGCGCAAGCCCGACCCGATCCATCTCAACGAGACGATCCGGCTCGCCGGCGGCAGCCCGGCCCGCGCGGTCCTGATCGGCGACACCATGACCGACCGCGCCACCGCGCGCGCCGCCGGCGTGCCCTGCGTGCTCGTCACCTTCGGGCCCGAAGGCCCCGGCATCGCCTGGATGGAGCCCGAAGCCCTGCTCGATGCCTATTCCGACCTGCCCGCCCTGCTCGACCTCCTGGTGCCCGCCGCCTGACCGGACGGGCTTCGGACGGGCTTCGGGCGGGCGTCAGGCCGGCGGCACCATGTCGCGCCGCGCGCGGGCGGCGCGGCTTGCCGGCAGGGGCGCGCATGCTAGGGTGCCGGCCATGTCAGAGCCGCGATTCATCCATCTCCGCCTGCATTCGGTCTATTCGCTGCTCGAAGGCGCGATCCAGATCAAGGCGCTGCCCAAGCTCTGCCTCGAAGCGGGGATGCCGGCCGTCGGCCTGACCGACAGCGGCAATCTGTTCGCCGCGCAGGAATTCTCGACCTACCTCGCCAAGGAGGGCATCCAGCCGATCATGGGCTGCCAGCTCGACCTTGCCCATGCGGTGCCGAGCCATCCGGGCGAGCGCCTGCCGCCGCCGCGCCCCATCGTCCTGCTCGCCCAGAACGAGGCGGGCTTCGCCAACCTGCTGAAGCTCACCTCGATCAACTATCTCGACAGCGGCCAGGCGGCGCCGCACCTGCCGATCGAGGCGCTCGCCCGCCATGCCGAAGGCCTGATCTGCCTGACCGGCGGCGCGAGCGGCGCGCTCGGCGCGCTGATCCGCGACGGCCAGCCGCACAAGGCCCGCGCGCTGGCCGAACGGCTGGCCGCGCTGTTCCCGGATCGGCTCTATGTCGAGATCGAGCGCCATCCCGAGAACGGCGCCCCCCGCACCAGCGTCGAGACGGCGACCGAGCCCGGGCTCGTCGAGATCGCCTACGATCTCGACCTGCCGCTCGTCGCGACCAACGACGTCCATTTCCCGAAGGCCTCGATGTATGACGCGCATGACGCGCTGCTCTGCATCGCCGACGGTGCCTATGTCGACCAGCAGGAGCCGCGCCGGCGGCTGACGCCGGAGCATCATTTCAAGTCGCAGGCCGAGATGGCCGCCCTCTTCGCCGACCTGCCGGAGGCGATCGAGACCACCGTCGAGATCGCCCGGCGCTGCGCCTATCGGCCGAAGAAGCGCAAGCCGATCCTGCCGCGCTTCGCCGACGACGAGGTCGAGGAGCTGCGCCGTCAGGCCCGCGAGGGGCTGGAGGCACGGCTCGCCGTGATCCCGCATTCGACGACGCAGGAGGCCTATCGCGAGCGTCTGGAATTCGAGCTCGGGGTCATCGAGGGAATGGGCTTCCCCGGCTATTTCCTGATCGTCGCCGACTTCATCAAATGGGCGAAGGCGCATGACATCCCCGTCGGCCCCGGCCGTGGGTCGGGCGCCGGCTCCCTCGTCGCCTATGCGCTCACCATCACCGACCTCGACCCGCTGCGCTACGGGTTGCTCTTCGAGCGTTTCCTGAATCCCGAGCGCATCTCGATGCCGGACTTCGACATCGACTTCTGCATGGACCGCCGCGAGGAGGTGATCGCCTACGTCCAGGAGCGCTATGGGCGCGACCGCGTGGCCCAGATCATCACCTTCGGCGCGCTGCTCTCGAAAGCCGCGGTGCGCGATGTGGGCCGGGTGCTGCAGATGCCCTATGGCCAGGTCGACCGGCTCTCGAAGCTGATCCCGCTCGACGGGGTGAAGCCCGTCTCGGTCGAGAAGGCGCTGGCCGAGGAGCCAAGGCTTCGCGAGGAGGCGCGCGACCCGCAGGTCAAGCGCCTGCTCGGCATCGCCCAGCAGGTCGAGGGCCTGCTCCGCAACGCCTCGACGCACGCGGCCGGCGTGGTGATCGGCGACCGCCCGCTGGTCGAGCTGGTGCCGCTCTATCGCGACCCGCGCTCGGACATGCCGGCGACCCAATTCAACATGAAATGGGTCGAGGATGCGGGCCTGGTGAAGTTCGACTTCCTCGGCCTCAAGACCCTGACGGTGATCCAGAACGCGCTCGACCTGCTGAAGCTGCGCGGGATCCCGGTCGATATCGCGGCGATCTCGATCGACGACAAGGCGACTTACGACCTCTATGCCAGCGCCCAGACGGTCGCGGTGTTCCAGGTGGAAAGCTCGGGCATGCGCGACGCGCTGCGCCAGCTCAAGCCCACCTGCATCGAGGACATCATCGCGCTCGTCGCGCTCTATCGCCCCGGGCCGATGGAGAACATCCCCAAGTTCTGCAACGTCAAGAACGGCCGCGAGAAGCGCGAAAGCCTGCACGAGACCATCGACGGCATCCTCGACGAGACGCAAGGCATCATCGTCTACCAGGAGCAGGTGATGGAGATCGCCCGCAAGATGGCGGGCTACTCCCTCGGCGGCGCCGACCTGCTGCGGCGCGCCATGGGCAAGAAGATCCAGGCCGAGATGGATGCGCAGAAGCCGCTCTTCCTCGACGGGGCCAAGGCCAACGGGGTGCCGAAGGCGAAGGCCGAAGAGGTCTGGAACCTGCTCGACAAATTCGCGAATTACGGCTTCAACAAGTCCCACGCCGCGGCCTATGCCGTCGTCAGCTACCAGACCGCCTGGCTCAAGGCGAACCACCCGGTCGAGTTCATGGCGGCGGTGATGAACTGCGACATCCATCTCACCGACAAGCTCGGCGGCTACAAGCAGGAGGTGGACCGGCTCGGGATCGGCATCGTCGCGCCCTGCGTCAACCGCTCCGAGGCGACCTTCACCGTGCGCGAGGGCAAGATCGTCTACGGGCTCGGCGCGCTCAAGAATGTCGGGGTGGAGGCGATGCGGCTCATCACCGACGCGCGCGCCGCCGGCGGTCCGTTCGAGGGCCTGTTCGACTTCGCGGCGCGCGTCGATCTGAAGCGCGTGGGCAAGCGGGCGCTCGAGATGCTGGCGCGGGCCGGGGCGCTCGACCGGCTCGATTCGAACCGCCGCAAGGTCTTCGACAGCATCGAGGCCCTGACCGCCTATTCCGCCGCCGCGCACGAGGACCGCGCCTCGGCGCAGGTCAGCCTGTTCGGCGGCGCGGCCGACAGCCTGCCGGCGCCGCGCCTGCCCGCGCCCGACGACTGGACCCCGGTCGAGCGGCTGGGACAGGAGCACCAGGCGATCGGCTTCTACCTGTCGGGCCACCCGCTCGACGACTATGCCGGCGCCTTGAAGCGGCAGGGCGTGCTCACCCATGCCGAGCTGCTGCGCCGGACCATCGCGCGCGGCGCGACCGCGGCGCGGATCGCCGGCGCCGTCGCGGTCAAGGAGGAGCGCAAGTCGGCGCGCGGCAACCGCTTCGCCTTCGTCCGGCTGTCCGATCCGACCGGGCTCTACGAGGTCCGCGTCTTCTCGGACGTGCTCGACCAGGCCCGCGAGCATCTCGAGCCCGGACGCAACGTGGTCCTGACCGTCGAGGCCGAGGTCGAGGGCGACGAGATGAAGCTGCTCGCCCGCGCCGTCCAGCCCGTCGATATCGCGGTCGCCGGCGCCGCCAGCGCCGGCCTCAAGATCTATATCAACGACATCGCCGCCGCGCCCTCGCTCGCCGCGCGCCTCGGCGCGATCGCCCGCGACGGCGGGCCGCGGCGCGGGCCGGTCGAGATCGTGGTCACGGCCGCCGACCTGCCCGGCGACACCGTCATCTCCCTCAAGGAGCCCTACCCGGTCTCGCCGCAGGTGATCGGCGCGCTGAAGGCGTTGCAGGGGATCCATGTCGAGGAATTCTGATCCGCAGGCCCGGACGGGAGGCTGCCATGCTCGCGGCGATCGGTGACTTCCTGCCCGTCGCCATGGCGGTGGCCCTGAGCCCCTTCCCGATCATCGCGATCATCCTGGTGCTCGCCAGCCCCGACGGCCCGCGCGCCGGCGGCTTCTTCGCGCTCGGCTGGCTGCTCGGGCTCGGCGCGCTGACGCACCTGCTCGTCTTCACCGTGAGCGAGATCGACGCGATTGCGCTCGACCTCGGCGCAGGCATGCAGATCGCGATCGGGCTCGGTCTGCTCGCCGCCGCCTACGGCAAATGGCGGACCCGGCCGAGGCGCGGCGCGGTCCCCAAACTGCCGCGCTGGGCGGACCGGCTGGAGCGGATCAAGCCGGCCCGCGCCTTCCTGGTCGGCGCTGTGCTGGCGGCCGCCAATCCCAAGAACCTCGCCCTGACCCTCGCCGCCGCCGCCTCGATCGCCTATCACGGTCTTTCCGGCCGTCGCGCGGTGCTGGCCGCGCTGATCTTCGTGCTGCTCGGCTCGACCGGAACCGTGGGCGCGGTGCTGCTGCGGCGCTTCGGCGGCGCCGGCGCCAGCCTGCGGCTCGACGCGCTCAAGCGCTTCATGCTCCGCAACAACAACGTGCTGATGATGGCGGTCTTCGTGCTGATCGGCCTCACCGTCCTGGGCAACGGACTGGCCGCGCTCGGAAACTGACGCGGGACGGGCACCGCGACACACGGCGTTCTCCGTTCCCCGTCAGCGCGCGGTCCAGCCGCCGTCGATCACCAGCGTGTGCCCGGTGATGAGCGATGCCGCCGGCGAGGCGAGGAACAGCACGCCCGCGGCGACCTCGTCCGGCACGCCGATCCGGTGCAGGGCCGCGATCCGCTCGAGCGTATCGGCACGGAACGCCGGATCGGACAACGCCGCCTCGGTCCCCGGGGTGGCGATGAAGGTCGGAGCCACCGCATTGACGGTGATCCCGTACCGACCCCACTCGACGGCGAGACAGCGCGTCATGTGCAGGACCGCCGCCTTGGCCAGGCAATAGGCCGGCTCGCCCGGCAGAGCGACCAGCCCAGCCTGCGAGCCGAGATTGACAATCCGCCCGCCCCGCCCGGCCGCGATCATCGCCTTCGCGGCATGCTGCGACAGGAAGAAGGCCGATTTCACATTCCAGGCGATCACCCGGTCGAAATCCGCCTCGCCGACCGCGAGCGCCGGCGCCTCGATCCCGCCGCCGGCATTGTTGACGAGGATATCGAGCCGCCCGAGCTCGCTCACCGCCCGGTCGATCGCCGCGCGCGACTGGTCGAGATCGGTCACGTCCATCTGAAGCGGCAGTGCCCGCCGCCCGAGCGCGCCCACCGCCTCGGCGATCCCATCATCGCGCCCCACATCGCGCAGGCCAAGCGCAAGATCGGCGCCAGCCCCCGCCAGGGCCAGCGCAATTGCCCGCCCGAGCCCCCGCCCCGCGCCCGTCACCAGCGCGACCTGGCCTGTCAGATCGAAATTCATCCCCGCCCTCCGCCGCCAAGGCGCGAACTATCGCGCGGCTTCGAGCCAAAGAAAAAGGGCATCGCCCGCGCGATGCCCTTTTTTCGCCAGACCGGAGCCTGGAGAGGCGGCTCAGGCCGCCTCGGAACGATGCGCCTGACGCTCGCTCTCCTCGCGGCTCAACGCCACCGAAGTGCGCACGCCGCGGCGCACGAAATCCATCATGCCCTTGACGCAGCGCTCGTTGGGGTCGATGCCGGCGCACATCAGCACTTCGCGGCCATCGCGCGAGCGCGCCCAGCGGGCGATCACCTCGGGGCCGTTCCCGTACTTCTTGTCGTCGGCGATCGCATCGTCCAGCGCTGCAAGGACCACGGCCGCGAACAGCTTCTGCGCGCGGGCTCCCTGATCGTTGGTTGATGCGACCTGATCCACGTAATCGAACATTACGCTCCTTCCTTCCTCTCAGCACGTAATTTTGGGCGCACTATGACGATTCTGCGACGGTTGGGGCGTGCCAATATCACATAGCTGACATGCGTCAATCGTATAGAGATCCTCCGCGCTCGATATAGGCGATGCGCCGCCTCAGTCAACACTGGCGTGACCGGGGTCCGCGGGTGTTCACGTTTCGGTGGAGTCCGCGCCCGCCTCCGACCAGGTCAAGCGCTGATAGTCGAATCCCGCCTCGAGCGTCGGCTTGACGATCTCGAAATACGGCGACAGGTCGAAATCGCGCGGCGCATAGAGCGAATGGTGCCGGATGTGAAGGATTTCGCGGCGTTGCTCGCGCGCCTTGGTGTCGGCCCTGAACTCGCGGGTGATCCGGGGCAGAATCGGATAGCGGATCCGCGCGAAAGCCTCGGCGATCAGCGTCGAGCAGATCGCCCGGGTCGGGTCGCCCGAGCCGAAGGCCAGCATCTGGCGCCGCCAGCGCGCGGGAATCGGCGGTTGCGGCAGGAAATAGCGCAGCAGGTCGAGGATGTTCTTCATGTCGTAGCGCAGACCCAGGCTCTGGATCATGAAATCCACCACCGCGCCGGTATCCTCCGGGGTCAGGTGGCGCGGCCGGCAGATCCGCGTGTTGTAGAATTCGTAGCGCGACAGGGGCACCGCGACGCAGCCCTCGCCGAGATTGACCTCGATCAGGCGCAGCGGCTCGCCCTTGTCGTCGCAACGCCCGAGGGCATCGCCGACATAGAGCGCCGAATGCGACCAGGTCGATTGCGTCAGATACTTGATCGCGACCGACAGCCGGTTGACACCTTCGACCAGCAGCACGTCGGCCGGCCGCAAGGTCCGGCGCAGCGCGGCGACATTGGCATGGGTATAGGGCTCGATCCCGGGGGGCGCCTCCTCGAGCCGCGCCGCCATCACCCGGCCGAGACGGTCCATCAACGTGTCGCGCGGCTCGGTCATCCGCCTGCCTCCTGCTCGGGCTGCAGCCTGCCCGTAAAGTGTGCCGAGGTGATTAATCGGGCAAGCCCCCCGAGGGCTCGCGGGCCCGAGGGGGGGAGGAGAAGCGCGGCCCGGCGCCTGTAACGAATCGCGGCCGCGGCGCGAAGTCCGTCTTTGGGATCCGGCACCGTTCCGGGGCGTGCCCTCCACATGCGGAGCAGGTGCCGGCCCGTCCCCCATGCGGCGCCCGGCATATCCGAGAAGGCTCGCTGGAGCATGCCGGAATGAGGACCGAGCACCTGATTGCCGCGATGGCGGCCGATCTCGGCCGCGAGCGCCCGGTCGAGGCGATGTTGCCCTGGGCGCTCCTGGCGGCGGCCTTGGTCGTCGGCGCCGCCTGCCTGCTGCTGCTCGGACCGCGGCCCGATCTGGCATCGGCGCTCGGAACGCCGCGCGTGCTGCTGAAGCAGGGCTTCCCCGTCCTGCTGGCGGTCGGCGGGTTTGGCTGGGCCGAGCGCCTCGCCCGGCCCGCCGCGCCATCCGGACCCTGGCCGCTGTTGCTCGGCGCGGTCCCGATCCTGCTCGGCGGGGCGGTCTTGGCCACGCTCGACGCCCTGCCCCGCGCCGGCTGGTGCGCCGCGACGCTCGGCCAGACCCATCTTGACTGCCTTGCCTCGATCTCGCTGATGGCGCTGCCGATCCTCGTCGCGAGCCTGGCCACGCTCCGCCGCGGCGCGAGCCTTCGCCCGGCGCTGACCGGAGCGGCCGCGGGGCTGGCGAGCGGCGGCACGGCGGCCGCGCTCTATGCGATCCATTGCGTCGAGGACAGCCCGCTCTTCTACGCCACCTGGTACGGGATCGCGATCCTCGGCGCCACCGCGCTCGGCGCGCTTGCCGGCGCGCGGCTGCTGCGCTGGTAGGACGGGCGCTTGACGTGGCGCGCGATGCCGGCGAACCATCGACATCGTTCGGAGCCCCGCGAAAGGACGCACCCCGATGGATGCCCGCCGTCTCGAGATGACCGTGCTCATGACGCCCGACATGGCGAATTTCTCCGGCAAGGTGCATGGCGGCGCGCTCCTCAACCTGCTCGACCGCGTCGCCTTCTCCTGCGCCTCGCGCTATTCCAGCCGCTATGCGGTGACGCTGTCGGTCGACCAGGTGACCTTCAAGGAGCCGATCCTCGTCGGCGAGCTCGTGACCTTCCGGGCCAGCGTCAACCATGCCGGCCGCACCTCGATGGAGATCGGCATCCGCGTCGAGGCCGAAGACATCCGCGCCGGCACCGTCCGCCACACCAATTCCTGCTATTTCACCATGGTCGCCGTCGATGACGCGGGGCGCCCCGCCGAAGTGCCGGCGCTGCGCATCGACACCGCGACCGAGGCGCGCCGCAACCGCGCCGCCGAGCTGCGCCGCAAGCTCCGCCGCCAGATCGCCGCCGAGCTCGACCGCGCCGCCGAGGGCGAGGCCTAGGGCTCACGCCCCGAGCAGGATCAGCGCATAGAGGGTGACCATGCCGCCGCCGATCGCGCCGAGCGTGCTGCGGGTGGCGGCACCGATCGCGAGCGCCGCGATCGCGGCCACGAGCCGCGGCGCGTCGGGATGGCCATGCGTCGCCGCCGGCCAGGCGACCAGCGGCGCGACGAGACCGGGCATCACCGCGACCGGCACATAGCGCAGCATCCGCAGCGCCCAGGCGGGCAACGGCCGGTCGCCGATCAGCCCGAGAAAGGACAGCCGGATCAGATAGGTGCCGATCCCGAGCAGCAGGATCACCAGCCAGATTTCGCGCGCGCCGCTCATCCCCGCCGCTCCATCGCCCGCTCGACCGCCGCCCCGGTCAGCATCGCCGCGATCGCCGCGACCAGCAGCCAGAGTTGATAGGGCAGCCCGTAGAGCGCCAGCGCCACCCCGATCGACACGATCGCCGCCGCCAGATGCGGCAGGCTGCGCAGGCTCGGCGCGAAGATCGCGATGAAGGTGATCGGCACCGCGAAATCGAGCGCGAGCGCCGGCGGGATCGCGGTCCCCGCCACCGCTCCGGCGATGCTCGCGGCGTACCAGGCCGGGCAGATCGCCAGCGCCGAGCCGAAGAAATGCGCGACCCGCTCGCGCGGCCCCATCGCGGGATGCAGCGCCAGGCCGTTGATCGTGGTGCCGTAGGTCTGGTCCACCAGGGTATAGGCGATCAGCAGCCGCTGCCAGAGCGGCGCGCGGCCGAAGACCGGCGCGAGGCTCGCCGAATACATCGCCATCCGCAGATTGACCGCGAGGCCGGCCGCCACCACCACCAGCACCGGCGCCTGGTCCGACATCAGCTGCAGGGCGGTGAATTGCGAGGCGCCGGCGATGACGAACACGCTCATCGCGCCGATCTGCAGCACGCTCCAGCCGGCATTGCTGGCGGCCACCCCGAACAGCAGCCCGAACGGCACGACGACGAGATTGAACGGCGCGCCGTCGCGCATCCCGAGCAGGAAGGCGCGCTTGCCCCCGAACATTCGATCGCCCTCCCCGCGGCGAGGTCCGGGCATCCCGCGCCCCCCTGGCCCCGCATCGGCGCCTCGTCTAGCCTGCCGCCCGCCGTCGCATCAAGCCCGAAAGGCCCCCCATGCCCGATCCCATCCCGCCGCTCGCCGGCATCCTCCTCGCGGGCGGGCGGGCCGAGCGCTTCGGCGGGATCGACAAGGGCCTCGTCGCGCTGGCCGGCCGCCCGCTTCTCGCCCATGCGATCGCCCGGCTGCGGCCCCAGGTCGCGGCCCTCGCGCTCAATGCCAATGGCGACCCGACGCGCTTCGCAGCCTTCGGCCTCCCGGTGATCCCGGACCCGGTCCCGGACCAGCCCGGACCGCTCGCCGGGATCCTGGCCGGGCTCGACTGGGCCGCGGCCCGGGGGCTTCCCGCCGCCGTCACCGTCGCCTGCGACACCCCGTTCTTTCCGCGCGACCTCGTCGCCCGTCTCGCCCCCGCCGCCGGCCCGGGCTGCGCCATCGCCGCCAGCCGGGATACCGATGGCGGACTGCAGCCCCACCCGACCTTCGGCCTCTGGCCCGTCAGCCTCCGCGCCCCCTTGCGCGCGGCGCTCGCCGCCGGCGAGCGCCGGGTCCGCGCCTTCGCCGAAAGCCAGGGCGGCGCGACCGTGCCCTTCGCCGATCCCGACGGCTTCTTCAACATCAACCGCCCCGCGGATCTCGACGCCGCCCGGGCGCGCTGGCAGAGCGGCGATATGCCGGATTGACACACCCCGTCCTGCAAGTGCAGCCCAGCGCGGGGTCGCCCCTTGCGGACCCCCGCGCCTTGGTGGAAGGGAGAAGCGCCCCCCCGGGGCCCCTCCACCCCGTTTCAGACTGTCCGCTCCCTTGATCCCGCTCCTGCATTCCGGTCCCGGCCGTCACACGACGGCGTTCTACATGGCGTATTTCATGGTCGGCGGGGTCTATCTGCCCTTCTGGCCGCTCTGGCTCGAACAATGGGGCCTCGATGCCGGCGAGGTCGGGCTCTTCACCGCGCTCGGCATCGGCATCCGGGTCGTGGCCGGGCTCATCATCCCGGCCCTGGCCGACCGGCTCGATGCGCGGCGCCATACCATCATCGCCTGCGTCCTGGTCGGGATCACCGTCTTCGTCGCCCAGATCTGGATCCGCGACAAGAGCCTGCTGCTGCTCGCCACCCTGGCCTCCGGCGCCGCCATGGCCGGGATCAGCCCGATCTCGGAGGCGCTCGGCGTCGCCGCCTCCCGCGTCTACGGCTTCGCCTATGCCCCGGCCCGCGGCCTCGGATCGGTCGGCTTCCTCTCGGCCAACCTGATCGTCGGCGCCCTGATCGCGCGCACCGGCCCGATGATCGCGCTCTGGTGGATCGTCGGCTGCCTCATCGTCACCGGCCTGCTCGCGGTCAACCATCCGGGCGGCCGCAAGGTCCAAGGCCAGATCCCGCCCCGGATGGGCGAGATCGGCCAGCTCGTGCTCAACCCGACCTTCGCGATCTTCGTCGCCGCGCTTTCCTTCACCCAGGCGAGCCATGCCGTGTTCTACGCCTATGGCACGCTGCATTGGGCGAGCCTCGGGCTCAGCGAGGCGCGGATCGGCGCGCTCTGGGCCGCCGGGGTCGGCACCGAGGTCCTGTTCATGGTGACGATCGGCGGCTGGGTGGTGCACCGGCTCGGCGCGGTCGGCGCGCTCACCCTGTCAGGGGTCGCCGGGATCCTGCGCTGGGGGCTTATGATGACGGATCCGACGGGCTGGCTGCTCTGGCCGCTGATGGCGATGCATGCCCTGACCTTCGCGGTCGGCCATCTCGGCGCGATGGCCTTCATCGCCCGGGCGGTCCCGCAGCGCTTCGGCGCGGCGGCCCAGGGCGCGGCGGCTGCGATGGCGGCGGGCCTCATCCTGTCGCTCGGGACCATGGCGGCGGCCGCGCTCTATCCGACCCTCGGCGGCCGCACCTATGGAATCGGCGTCGCGATGTCGGCGATCGGCGTGCTGATCTGCTGGTGGCTCGCCCGCGCTTGGCACGGTCAGCGGCTCGCGGTCGAATAGGGCGATCCACCTATCCAAGGGGACCGGCACGCTCGCGCGCGCCGTCCCCGGCGATCAGCCGAAGGCGCCGCCGAGCCGGGCGAGCAGGGTGAAGGCGCGGCCCGAACGGGTCGCCGCGATCTGCAGGAGCTGCGCATCCTCGGCGCCGTCGCCGAACTCGGTCAGAACCGAATCGAAGCGCCGCTGGAAATAGAGCGCGGTGTCGCGAAAGATCGGATCGTCCCGCATCAGCTCACGCGCCCGCTCGAGCGCCTGCGGATCGTCGATCCCGCCGATCCCGGCCAGCTCGGCCCCGCGCGCGCCGGCGATGAACCGCCTCCAGGCGGCGGGATCCCCCGGCTCGGGCGCCAGATCCTCCATATAGACCCCGACCGAGGACAGCAGGTTCAGCACATCCTCCGCCGCCTGCAGCATCTGGGCGAGCCCGTGATGGCGCAATGCGGCCTTGAGCGCGCGGAACCCCTCGCGATCCTCGGCGTCGCGCGGAAAATCCAGCGCCCGGATCAGGTCGGGCCAGTCGAGGCCCGACGGCGCCCTCTCGGCGTCCGCTTCGGGCAGGAGCGGCGGCGGCTCATGCGCCCGCGGCTCGGCCCGGGCGGGTCGCGCGGGCTTCGGCCGGCGCGCGGCCTCCGGCGAAACGGTCGACGCCGGCGCCCGCAGCCCCGCCAGCAGCTCGACTTGGCCGGCGAGCAGCCGTTCGAGCGCCGCCCCCTGCCCCGACCGCGCGAGCCCGGCCTGGACGGCCTGGGCGACCTCCTCCGGCGAGGCGGGGGCGTGCCGGTCGAGGCTCGCCCGCGCGGCTTCCAGCCCGCCGATCAGCGGCGGCACGAGGTCGGCCAGCGCCGCGAGCAGCGCCCGCTGGCGCACCAGCTCCTCGGTCAGCCAGGCCGTGACCCCGATCAGGATCAGGGGCAGGATCAGCGTCACCAGAAAGTAAAGCAGGTCGAGCGCCACGGTCCCGCGTGCCACCGAGGCCGAGGCGAGAAAGCTCGCCCCATAGCTCAGCACCAGCACCGCCCACAGGATACCGACCAGCACCGCCCAGCGGCGCGGCCCGGCGCTCCGCCAGAACCCTGCGATCCGCTCGCGCAAGCCGGTCCCGGTCCCGTTTGCCAAGCGTCAGCCCCCGGCCACGGCGGCGCCGGGGGCGCGCCCGGTCACGTCGCGCACCCGAACCGGCATCCCAACCGGCATCCGGCCGTGCCGTGCCCGGTCCTGTGCCCGATCACGCACAAGCTCACGCACCCGATCACGCACCCGATCACGCAAACGTCACCGTCCGCACCTCGTAGGAACGCAAGCCCCCCGGCGTGCGCACCTCGACGCTGTCGCCCGGCTCCTTGCCGATCAGCGCCCGCGCCAGCGGCGATTTCATGTTGAGCAGGCCGGATTCGATATCGGCCTCCGCCTCGCCGACGATCTGATAGGTCTTTTCCTCGTCGGTATCCTCGTCGAGCACCACCACCGTCGCGCCGAACTTGACCGAGCCCGACAGGCGCGCCACGTCGATCACCTCGCTGCGGCCGATGATCCCCTCCAGCTCCTTGATCCGACCCTCGATGAAGCTCTGCTTCTCGCGCGCGGCATGATATTCGGCATTCTCGCTCAGGTCGCCATGCTCGCGCGCCTCGGCGATCGCGGCGATCACCGCCGGCCGGTCCTGGGATTTCAGCTTGCGCAGCTCGGCATCGAGCTTGGCAAAGCCCTTCGAGGTCAGGGGAACCTTTTCCATCCGCGTATCTCTCGCGCCATTCCGGCGCGGGCCCTTTCTCAAATGCGCGACCGGGAAAGAGCCCTGCCGCGACCGCTTTCATAAACAATCAGGCCGATGCGCGCTGGCCCCGGCCTGACCCGCGGATCCTCCGGGACCCGACGACAAGGACCATAGGAACCCCGCGCCCCCGCCGCAAGCGTCTCGGCGTCGGGCGCCAGTGCTGCGCGCAATTGACCCGGCGGCGCCCGCTGGGCTAGGCAGCGACCAGCAGCATGCCAGGGGTGGAGGGGAGAGACATGGCCGAGACGATCCGCGAGTCGATGGACTATGACGTGGTGATCGTCGGCGCGGGCCCCGCCGGCCTCTCCGCGGCGATCAGGCTCAAACAGATCGACCCCGACCTTTCCGTCGTCGTGCTGGAAAAGGGCTCCGAGGTCGGCGCGCATATCCTCTCGGGCGCGGTGCTCGACCCGATCGGCCTCGACGCGCTTCTGCCCGACTGGCGCGAGCGCGGCGCCCCGGTCACCACCCAGGTCACCGACGACCGCTTCTACTTCCTCGGCGAGGGCGGCCAGATCCGCGTCCCGAACTGGCCGATGCCGAAGCTCATGTCGAACCACGGCAACTATATCGTCTCCATGGGCAATGTCTGCCGCTGGCTCGCCAGCGAGGCCGAGGCGCTCGGCGTCGAGATCTTCCCCGGCATGGCCGCCTCCGCCCTCGTGCTGGAGGGCAACCGCGTCGCGGGCGTCGTCGCCGGCGAGTTCGGCCTCGAGCCCGACCGCACCCCCGGACCCGGCTACGAGCCCGGCATGGAACTGCGCGGCAAATACGTGCTGATCGCCGAGGGCGTGCGCGGCAGCCTCGCCAAGCAGGTGATCGCCCGCTACGACCTCTCCAAAGGCCGCGAGCCGCAGAAATTCGGCCTCGGCATGAAGGAAATCTGGGAGGTCCGCCCGGAAGTCCACAAGCTCGGCCAGGTCACCCACACGATGGGCTGGCCGCTCGGCGGCAATGCCGGCGGCGGGTCGTTCCTGTACCATGCCGAGGGCAACCAGGTCTTCGTGGGCTTCGTCGTCCATCTCAATTACGAGAACCCCTACCTCTTCCCCTATATGGAGTTCCAGCGCTTCAAGCATCACCCGCTGGTCGCCGAGGTGCTGCGCGGCGGCAAGCGCATCGCCTATGGCGCGCGCGCGATCTCCGAGGGCGGCTGGCAGTCGATCCCCAAGGTCACCTTCCCCGGCGGCGCCCTGCTCGGCTGCTCGGCCGGACTGGTGAATGTCCCGCGCATCAAGGGCAACCACAACGCGATGCTCTCGGGCATCGCCGCCGCCGAAGCCGCCGCGGCCGCGATCGCCGCGGGCCGCGAGGGCGACGAGCTCGGCGCCTATGCCGACGCGCTCGCCACCGGCCCGATCGCGAAGGACCTCAAGCCCGTCCGCAACGTCAAGCCGCTCTGGTCGCGCTACGGGCTCACCGCCTCGCTGATGCTGGGCGGGGCGGACATGTGGATCAACAGCCTCACCGGCAACCGCTCGCCCTTCGGCAGCCTCTCGCACGAGAAGACCGACGCCAAGGCCACCCGCCAGTCCAAATATTTCGAGCCGATCGACTATCCCAAGCCCGACGGCACGCTGAGCTTCGACCGGCTGACCAACGTCTCCTTCTCCTTCACCAACCATGCCGAAGACCAGCCCTGCCACCTGGTGCTGGCCGACCCGACGATCCCGGTCGAGATCACCCTGCCCCGCTTCGACGAACCGGCCCAGCGCTATTGCCCGGCCGGCGTCTACGAGGTGCTGCGCGACGCCGATGGCGGAAATCCGCGCTTCCAGATCAATTTCCAGAACTGCGTGCACTGCAAGACCTGCGACATCAAGGATCCGCCGCAGAACATCACCTGGACCACGCCCCAGGGCGGCGACGGGCCGAACTACCCCAACATGTGATCGCACCCGCGCGAAACCCCGCGATTCGCGCGATTGAAACCTCCCGTGCCGCAGCATAGGCTCACGCGCGAAGTCACCCGGGAGAGCCTGCATTGCCGACCTTCACTGCACGACCGGGCATCGCAAGACCGGCCCTCGCAAGATTGGCCGCGGCCGCGCTCATGGGCGGCTTGCTGCTCGGTCAGGCGGGCCCCGGCGCTGCGGCTTCGACCCTCTCGGGCTCCTATCTCGCGGCGGTGCAGGCCGACCATCGCAGCGACTATGCCGCGGCGGCCGACTATTTCGCCCGCGCGCTGCAGGCCGACCCGGACAATCTCGCGCTCGTCCAGAACCTGCTCGTCGCGCGGATCGCGCTCGGGGACATGGACGAGGTGCTGCCGCTCGCCGACCGGCTCGCGGCCGCCCAGCCGACCAACCAGTTCGCCGCTCTGGTGCGGCTGAGCGCCGCCCTCCGGGCCGGCGACTTCGCCAAGGCCTCCTCGGTGCTCTCCGCCGCCAAGACCGCGATCAACCCGCTGCTCGGCGGCCTGATCGCCGGCTGGATCGAGGTCGGACGCGGCAATTTCCCCGCCGCCAAGGCCAAGTTCGACGCGATGACCGGCAACGAGGCGCTCAAGGTCTATGGCCAGTATCACAAGGCGCTGGCCCTCGCGATGGCCGGCGATTTCGGCGCCGCCGAGGCGATCCTCGCCGGCGATGCCAACGGCCCGCTGCATCTCAACCGCAGCGCGCTGATCGCCCATGCCGAGATCCTCGCCCAGATCGGCCGCGAGGCCGACGCGGCCAAGCTGCTCGACGACGCGGTGGCGAACGGCTTCCCCGACGCGACGCTGGTCGCGCTGCGCGACCGGCTGAAATCCGGCGCCGACGTGCCGTTCGACCAGGTGACCGAGGCCAAGGACGGCGCGGCCGAGGCCTTCATCACGCTCGCCGAGGCGCTGAACACCCAGGATACCGAACGCTACGCGCTGCTCCAGGCCCGGCTCGCCGCCTGGATCCGCCCCGGCGCGGTCGAGGCCGACCTGCTGATCGCCGACGTGCTCGAGGCCGAGGATCAGTTCACCCTCGCGACCGCGGCGCTCAGCGACATTCCCAAGGACTCGCCCTGGTATGTCACGACCGAGCTGCGCCGCGCCGAGACCCAGCGCGATGCCGGCGATGCGGAGGGCGGCATCGCCACCCTGACCGCCCTCGCCGCCAGCAATGGCGACCAGATCGAGGTTCAGTCGGCCTTGGGCGATGCGCTGCGCGCCGAGAACCGCTTCCCCGAATCGATCGTCGCCTACAGCGCCGCGATCGACCTGATCGGCACCCCGATGCCGCTGCATTGGGTGCTCTACTATACCCGCGGCATCGCCAACGAGCGCGCCGGCAACTGGCCCGCCGCCGAGGCCGACTTCCGCAAGGCGCTCACCTTGCAGCCCGACCAGCCGCTGGTTCTGAACTATCTCGGCTATTCCCTTGTCGAAAAAGGTCAAAATCTCGACGAGGCGCTGGAGATGATCCAGAAGGCCGTCAAGGGCGAACCCGATGACGGCTATATCACCGACTCGCTCGGCTGGGTCTATTATCGGCTCGGACGCTATCAGGACGCGGTCGATCCGATGGAGCGCGCGGTCGAGCTGGTGCCGGTCGATCCGGTGGTCAACGACCATCTGGGCGATGTGCTCTGGATGGTGGGCCGCAAGCGCGAGGCCGAGTTTCAGTGGCGCCGGGCTCTGAGCTTCGGTCCGGCCCAGGATCTCGACATGGACCGGATCCGCGCGAAGCTCGATATCGGGCTCGATCAGGTGCTGATCGACGAGAAGGCCGGCAAGCCGCTGCCCAAGCCCGCTTCCGACGGCTGATGCCGGCCGAGTTCGCGCCGGCCAAGGTCAATCTCGCTTTGCATGTCACCGGCCGCCGCCCCGACGGCTATCACCTGCTCGACAGCCTCGTCGCCTTCGCCGCGATCGGCGACCGGGTCGAGGTCGCGCCCGCTCCCGCGCCCGGCCTCACGCTGGCGCTCGCCGGCCCGTTCGCCGGCGATCTCGATGCCGGCCCCGCCAATCTGGTTCTGCGCGCCGCCGCGCTGATGCGCCCCGCGAATGCCGGCGCGGCCCTGACGCTCCACAAGCATCTGCCGGTCGCGAGCGGCATCGGCGGCGGATCGGCCGACGCCGCCGCCACCTTGCGCCTGCTCGCGAGGCTCTGGAGCCGTCCCCTGCCGGACGAGGCCGCGCTGCTTGGTCTCGGTGCCGATCTGCCGGTCTGCCTTGCCGGCCGCGCCACCCGGATGTCGGGCATCGGCGAGCGGCTCGACCCGGTTCCCCTGCCGCCCTTCTGGCTGGTTCTCGCCAATCCGGGCGTGCCGGTCCCGACCGGCGCCGTCTTTGCCGGTCTCGCCCGCCGCGACAATCCGCCGATGCCCCCGCTCCCCGGCTTCGCCGATGCACCGGCGTTCTTCGCCTTCCTCGCCGCCCAGCGCAACGATCTCGAAGCCCCGGCGCTCGCGCTCGCGCCGGCCGTCGCCGAGACCCTGGCGGCCCTCCGCGCCCAGCCCGGCTGCGCGCTCGCCCGGATGTCGGGATCCGGGGCGACCTGCTTCGCCCTCTTCGCCGCCGACGCTCCCGCGCGCGCCGCCGCCGCCGCTCTCCGGCGGGCCGCCCCCGCCTGGTGGGTGGCCGCCGCCCCCGCCACCGAGCCTTGCACCACGGACCAGGTCGGCTAGGATCGCGGCGCTGGCCGTGTGTCGCACGGTAACCTTGGTGAAAATCCGGTAAACGCGCCAGGAACTTCTGTTTTGTTTCAATAGCTTGATCAGAGTCGCACGCGTGCGACTCCGTGCGCGACCCGCGGGAGGCCGATCATGAACCCCACCATCACCGCCTTTGAGCGCGCGCCCGACCGGGGCCGGGGGCTCGCCCGCGACATGCGGGTCCGCTGGGCTCTCGAGGAGGTGGGCCAGCCCTACGAGGTCCGTCTCCTCTCCTTCGAGGCCCTGAAGCAGCCCGCCCACCGCGCGCTGAACCCTTTCGGCCAGATCCCGACCTACCAGGAGGGCGACGTCACGCTCTTCGAATCCGGGGCGATCGTCCTTCATATCGCCGAGCGCCATCCCGGCCTCCTGCCCGACGCCCCCGCCGCCCGGGCCCGCGCCATCGCCTGGCTCTTCGCCGCCCTCAACACCGTCGAGCCCCCGATCGGCGACCGCGGCATCACCCTGATCGCCGAGCGCGACCAGCCCTGGCACACCCAGCGCCTGGCGCTGATCGAGGACCGGATCCGCTCCCCGCTCGAGACCCTGACCCGCCAGCTCGGCGCGGCCGACTGGCTCGACGGCCCCTTCAGCGCCGGCGACCTGATGATGGCCGCGGTCCTGCGCCGCCTGAACGGATCGAGCCTTCTGGAGGAGTTTCCGGCGATCGCCGCCTATATCGCCCGCGCCGAGACCCGTCCCGCCTTCCGGCGCGCCTTCGACGCCCAGCTCGCGGTCTTCAACGCCTCGGCCGGCTGACCGTCAGTCGAGCCGCGCGACCACGTAGTCCGCCAGATCGCTCAGAAGCCCCTTGAGCGCCCCGTCCGGCAGCGGCTCCAAGGCGGCCCGCGCCCGGGCCGCGTGGGCATAGGCGGTGTCGCGCGCGCTCTCCAGGCTGCCATGCCGGGCCATCAGCCCGAGCGCCGTGGCGAGGTCGCCCTCATGCTGGTCGCCCTTCTCGATGACCCGGCTCCAGAAGGCCCGTTCCTCGGCCGAGGCCGCCGCCACCGCCCGGATCACCGGCAACGACATCTTCCGCTCCCGGAAATCGTCGCCCACATTCTTGCCGAGCCGCGCGCTCACCCCGCCATAGTCGAGCAGGTCGTCGGCGATCTGGAAGCTCACCCCGAGCGCATCGCCATAGTCGCGCAAGGCGGTGATCTCGGCCTCCGTCACGCCAGCGATCACCCCGCCGACTTCGGTCGCCGCGGCGAACAGGGCGGCCGTCTTGCCCCGCACCACCTGCAGATAGATCGCCTCGCTGGTCCCCAGGCTCGCCGCTGCCGTCAGCTGCAGCACCTCGCCCTCGGCGATCACCGCGGCCGCGTCCGACAGGATATGCAGCGCCCGCAGATTGCCGGTCTCGACCATCAGCTGGAACGAGCGCGCGAAGAGATAGTCCCCCACCAGCACGCTCGACTTGTTGTCCCAGAGCAGGTTCGCCGTCGGCCGCCCCCGCCGCCGCGCGCTTTCGTCCACCACATCGTCATGCAGCAGCGTCGCGGTATGGATGAACTCGACCGTCGCCGCCAGCCGCAGATGATCCTCGCCGTCATACCCGCAGAGCCGCGCCGAGGCGAGCGTCAGCAGCGGCCGCAGCCGCTTGCCTCCCGCATCGACCAGATGCGCCGTCACCTCCGGGATGCGTGGGGCATGCTCGCTCGCCATCCGGGCGCGGATCAGCCGGTTGACCGCCACCATGTCCTCAGCCAGGACCGACTGCAGCGCCTCGATGGGGCTTGATGCCTGGGCGGGAGTGTCCATCACGCTAATTGCTCGACCTCTGCGGGCGACGGGCCTAGGGTCGGGCGCATGAGGGAAATCCTGCGCACCACCGACCCCACCATCATCGCCTTCACCACCGCTCTCCTGCGCGCGGAGGGTATAGACTGCTTTGTGCTGGACGTCCATATGAGCGTTCTCGAAGGCGGGATCGGCCTGTTCCCGCGCCGGCTGATGGTTTCCGACCGCGACGCCTTCCGCGTGCGCGCCATCCTCCGCGACAACGGCATCGAGGATCTGTCGCCCGCATGACCGTCTCCGCCGCGCCGCAGGATGCGCCCGAAACCGATCCCGACCTCGGTCCCCTCAGCCGCGACGGATTCCTCGGGGGGCGGCTCCAGCTGCTGCAGCCGGTGCGGGGCTACCGCGCCGCAACCGATCCGGTATTGCTCGCCGCCTTCACCCCGGCCCGGCCCGGTGAGCATGTGCTCGATCTCGGCTGCGGCGTCGGGACGGCGTCGCTCTGCCTCGCGGCGCGGGTGACGGGGCTCGACCTGCACGGGATCGAGTTGCAGCCGCCCTATGCTCGTCTGGCCCGGCGCAACGCCGCCGACAACCGCGTCGCGCTCACGGTCCATGATGGCGACCTGGCGCGCCCCCCTGCGGCGCTGAAGGCCCTGGTCTTCAATCAGGTGCTGACCAACCCGCCCTTCTACGCCGCAGGCGCCATCACCGCGCCCGCCGATCCGGGCCGCGACCAAGCGCATCGCGAGCACCTGCCGCTCGGGGACTGGATCGCCGCCGGCCTGCGCCGGCTGCGGCCCGGCGGCCATCTCACCCTCATCCACCGCGCCGAGCGACTTGCCGAGATCCTTGCCGCCCTGGACGGCCCGGCCGGCGCCATCGAGATCCTTCCCGTGATTCCCCGCGCTGGCCGCCCCGCCGGTCGCATCCTGGTCCGTGCGCGCAAGGCCCGTGCGGCCCCCCTCACCCTCCACAGCCCGTTAACCGTGCATCGCGGAAGTTCACACAGCCGGGACGCGAGCGACTATACGGAATTCGTGGAGAAACTCTTGCGCGGTGCCGCGGATCTGGTACCAGATTCTACTTCGGGTTGATTAACGCAACCCCAGGGTGCAGCGCGCGATGAGAGGGGTGAGAATGCAGCTCGGTGTCGGCTTCCTGATTCTGGCCATGATGCTCACGCCCGCCGTCGATGGCGTGGCCAAGACGCTGTCGGCCGACCAGACCCCCATGATGATCGCCTTCCTGCGCTATCTGAGCGCCGGGCTGATCGCGCTGGCCGTGGCCCGCGTCAGCGGCCGCCGGATCGAAATCGTTGCCGGGGACCGTCTCGGCCAGGTGGTGCGCACTGCGCTGATCATGGGGGCGATGACCGCGCTGATCGCCGCGCTCGGGATGGTGCCGATGGCCAAGGCCGTCGGCGGCTTCCTGATCGCGCCGATCGTGTCGGGCGCGCTCGGCATCCTGATCTGGCGCGAGCCGCCCACCGTCAGCCGCCTCGCCGGATCGGCGCTCAGCTGCGCCGGCGCCGCGGTGCTGATGCATCCCGAGGCCGGACTGGAACTCGGCTCGGTCTTCGCGCTCACCGGCGGCGCGCTGCTCGGCACCTATCTCGCCGCGACCCGTGGCGCGCGGCACCAGACCGACCCGCTCTCGACGCTCTGCGTCCAGTCGCTGCTCGGCGCCGGGCTGATCGCGCCCTTCGCGCTGGCCGGCGGCCTGCCCACCCTCAGCCCGACGCTGCTTCTCGATGCCGCCGCGCTCGGGGGCATCTCGGCGATCTGCCATTTCCTGACCGTCGCCGCCTATCAGCGAGCCGACGCCTCGGTCCTCGCGCCCTTCCTCTATTTCAACCTTCTGACCGCGCTCGCCGTCGGCTTCTTCTGGTTCGGCGAGAGCCTGAGCCTCGCCAGCCTCGCCGGTCTCGCGGCCATCGCGATGGGCGGGCTCACCACGCTGATGCCGTCGCCGCGACTGACGATCACCCTTCCGCCGGTCGGCCGCGCAGGCCCGCGCTTTGCGTGACAGGTCACGCAATCCATGGTTTACTCACCCGGTTGACCATAACAGCCTACGAGGAGGCAACGCATGAGCCTGGGGTCTCACCTGACCGAACTCCGCAAAAAGCATCAGGCCCTGTCCGATGTCATCGAGGCCGAACAGCGCAATCCGGCGTCTGACGACCTGAACATCAAGCAGCTCAAGCTCAAGAAACTGTACCTCAAGGAAGAGATCGAGCGATTGTCCCACCAGGCCTGACCGGCCGGACGGACCGATCGATCTTCCAGCCATTCTTCCGAGCGCCCGCTCCGGCACCCCGCCGGAGCGGGCGAATCATGTCCGGGTCAGAGCAGGTCCTCGACGGTCTGCGCGATCAGATCGAGATTGTCGGGACTGCTGAACCGATGGTCCGCATCCTTGACCAGCACCAGCCGCAGATCCGCGGCCGTCGCATGCGCGACCAGGCGCAGCGCGACGGCCATCTCGACATCCCGGTCCGCCGTGCCATGCAGCAGCCGGACCGGAAACGGCAGGTCGAGCGGACCGCGCAGCACCAGATGCTGGCGCCCATCCTCGATCAGCCGCCGGGTGATCGGATACGGATCATCCGAATAGTCGGAGGGCAGCGTGACCGAACCCTCCTCCAGCAGCCGGCGGCGCTGGTCGGCATCGAAGCCGGCCCACATCGCGTCCTCGGTGAAATCGGGCGCCGCAGCGATCCCGACCAGTCCCGCGATCCGGTGGCCGATGCGAGCGGCGAGCAGCAGGGCAATCCAGCCGCCCATGCTCGACCCGACCAGAACCTGAGGCCCCTCGGCCAGCCGCTCCACCATGTCGGCCGCGTCCTTGGCCCATTGCCCGATCGAGCCGTCCTCGAACCGGCCCGACGAGGCGCCGTGCCCGGTATAGTCGAACCGCAGGAAGGCCCGCCCCCTCGCCCGCGCCCAGGCCTCCAGAAACGAAGCCTTGGTCCCGGTCATGTCCGAGCGGAAGCCGCCCAGAAACACCACGCCCGGCCCCTGCCCCGGGCTGCGGTGATAGGCGATGCGCCGCCCGTCGGCGAAATCGAGCACGGAATGGTCCATGTCGCCTCCCTAACGCCACGCCGCCTTCCGATCCAGCGCAATCACGCGGACGGGAGGGGTGAAGGGCAGCGGCCGAGCGGCGGGCGGGCGGGCGGGGCCGGTCGGCCGCTGCCCTTCGCCCGCGCGCGACGCCGCCTCACGCGCCCCTGAGGCTGCCGCCAGTCGCGCGCGCCACGCCCGCGACCACCTTCTGCGACACCGCCTCGATCTCGGCTTCGGTCAGCGTGGCTGCGGTCGGCTGCAGCCGCACGGTGATCGCCAACGACTTCTTGCCTTCCCCCATCTGCGCCTCGGCCTTCGGCCCGGCGAACAGATCGAAGACCGACACCTCGGCGACCAGCGCCTTGTCGGCCGCCCGCGCCGCCTTCAGCACCGTCTCGGCCTCGACGCCGGCATCGAGCACGAAGGCGAAATCCCGCTCGACCGCCTGGAGATCGGACACGGCGAGCGCCGGGCGCGTGGTGGCCCGGCTCTTCGGGAACGGCAGGGCCGTCAGCTCCAGCGTGAAGGCGACGGCGGGCCCCTTGACGTCGAGCGCCGCCAGCACCCGCGGATTGAGCTCGCCCCACACCGCCAGCGTCAGCTTCGGACCGAGCGTGAAGGCTGCCGAACGCCCCGGATGGAACCAGCCCGGCGCGATGCGCTGGATCATCGGCGCGGCCGGGGCGCCGATCGCGGCGAGCACCGCCTCGGCATCGGCCCGCGCATCCTGCAGATCGACGGGTCGCCGGCTGCCATAGGGGTCGCGCGGCGCGGTCGCGCCCAGCCTGACCCCGGTCGCGACCAGCCGCTGGTCGCCCGGCTCGCCGCCGGAAAACACCTGGCCGATCTCGAACAGCGCCAGATCGGCAAAGCCTCGCGCCTGGTTGCGCGCCGCGATCCGCAGCAAGCCGGGCAGCAGGTCAGGCCGCAGATGGCTCATCTCCGAGCTGATCGGGTTCTCGAGGCGAACCGCCTCGCCCCCGCCGCCGAACAGCCGGGCGGCCGTCGCGTCGATGAAGCTGTAGCTCACGCATTCGTTGAAGCCCTGCGCCGCGATCCGCCGCCGCGCCTGCCCCTCGCGCCGCTGCATCGGCGTCAGGACGGGCTTGGCAACCCCCGCCGGGCGGGTCAGCGGCCGACCTTCCAGCTTGGTGAGCGAGGCGACACGCGCAATCTCCTCGACCAGGTCGGCCTCGCCCTGCACGTCCGGCCGCCAGGACGGCACCGCCACAGCGAGACCCGCCGCGCCCTCCTCGACGGCGAAGCCCAGGGCGGTCAGGATGCGGATCTGCTCGTCGCGCGCGATCTCCATGCCCACGAGGCTGACCACCCGCGCGGGATCGAGCGCATAGGACCGGGCGGTTGCCGGCGCCGCCCCCGCCACGAACACCTCGGATGCCTCACCGCCGCAGAGATCGAGGATCATCCGCGTCGCGAGTTCGATCCCCGGCCGGGTGAAGGCCGGATCGACACCGCGCTCGAACCGGTAGCGCGCGTCCGAATTGATCCGCAGCCGCCGCCCGGTCCGCGCGGTGCGCACCGGATCGAACCAGGCCGCCTCAAGGAGCACGTTCACCGTCTGCTCGGTGCAGCCGGAGCGCAGCCCCCCCATGATGCCGCCGATCCCCTCGGGCCCATGGGCGTCGCAAACCAGCGTCTCGCTGCCCTCGAACAGGTAATCCTTGCCGTCGAGCGCGGCCAGCCGCTCGCCCGGCCGCGCCAGCCGGACGGTGATCCCGACCTGGACCTTGTCGGCATCGAAGACATGCAGCGGCCGCGCCCGGTCATAGGTCAGGAAATTCGTCACATCGACCAGCGCCGAGATCGGCCGGAGCCCGATCGCCCGCAACCGGTCCTGCAGCCATTGCGGCGACGGTCCGTTCCGCACCCCGCGGATCAGCCGGCCCAGGAACAGCGGACAGGCCTCGCCCGCGACGTCCGGCGCCAGATAGACCGGCACCGGGTTCGGAAAGGCGCCCGGGACCGGCTCCACCGCGGGCGTGATCACCCGCCCGAGCCCGCGCGCCGCCAGATCGCGCGCGATCCCCGCCACGCCCAGGGCATCGGGCCGGTTCGGGGTGATGGCGATCTCGATCACCGGATCGCGCGGCACGATATCGACATAGCGCGCGCCGACCGGCGCATCCGCCGGCAGTTCGAGAATACCGTCATGCTCGTCGCTGAGCTGCATCTCGCGCTCGCTCAGCATCATGCCATGGCTCTCGACGCCGCGGATCTTGCCGACCTTGATCGTGGTATCGATGCCCGGGATATAGTCGCCCGGAGCGGCCACCACGACCTTGATCCCCGCCCGCGCGTTCGGCGCGCCGCAGACGATCTGCTTCTCGCCGGCGCCCGTCGCTACCCGGCAGACCCGCAGCTTGTCGGCATCGGGATGCTGCACCGCCTCGAGCACCGCCCCGACGGTGAAGGCGGCGAGCGCCGCGCCGGGATCGCTGACGCCCTCGACCTCGAGCCCGAGATCGGTCAGCGCGAAGGTGATCTCCTCCAGCGAGGCGCTGGTTTCGAGATGCTCCTTGAGCCAGGCGAGGGTGAATTTCATGATCTGCCTTCTCCACCGGCACTGAATGCCTCAACCGACCCGGCGATTGCGGTGCGCGCGCGCGTCACCGGCTGATCCCGGCCTGCAAGGTCGGGACGTCGAGCGGCACGAAGCCGTAATGGCGCAGCCAGCGCAGGTCGCCCTCGAAGAAGGCGCGCAGGTCCGGGATGCCGTATTTCAACATCGCCAGCCGGTCGATCCCCATGCCGAAGGCGAAACCCTGCCAACGGTCCGGATCGACGCCCGCCGCCGCCAGCACCTTCGGATGCACCATGCCCGAGCCGCCGACCTCCAGCCAATCGTCGCCCTCGCCGATCCGGAGCTGGCCGCCGGTCCAGGAGCAGCGGATGTCGATCTCGGCCGAGGGCTCGGTGAACGGGAAATGGCTGGCGCGGAACTTCACCTCCACCCCCTCCACCTCGAAGAAGGCGCGGCAGAATTCCTCCAGCACCCATTTGAGGTTCGCCATCGAAATGTCCGCGTCGATGGCGAGCCCCTCGACCTGGTGGAACATCGGCGTATGGGTCTGGTCGTAGTCGGCGCGATAGACCCGGCCCGGCGCGATGATCCGGCACGGCACGCCCACCCCCTCCATATGCCGGATCTGCACCGGCGAAGTATGGGTGCGCAGCACATGGGGCGGCCGGTTGTCGCCCGCCTCGCGCGCCAGATAGAAGGTATCCATCTCGGCGCGCGCCGGATGGTGGTCCGGGATGTTCAGCGCGTCGAAATTGTACCAGTCGCTCTCGACCTGCGGCCCCTCGGCGACCGAGAAGCCGAGATCGGCGAAAATCGCCGTCACCTCCTCCATCACCTGGCTCACCGGATGGATGCTGCCCCGCGCCACCGGCCGCGCCGGCAAGGTCACGTCCTGCCATTCGTGCGCCAGCCGCGCCTCCAGCGCCACATCGGCCAGACGCCCGCGCGCATCCGCGATCGCCGCGGTCAGATCGTCCTTCAGCGCGTTGAGCGCGGGGCCGGCGGTCTGGCGCTCTTCCGGGCTCATGCCGCCCAGCGCCCGCATCAGCCCCGACACCTCGCCCTTCTTGCCCAGCGCCGCGACCCGCACCTCCTCCAGCGCCGTCTCGCCGTCGGCGGCGGCAATCGCGGTCAGATACTTGTCGCGAAGGCCGGTGATCGCGTCCATGGGCTCGCTCCGTTGGGATGCGGGAAAATTGCGCAAAGACCGCTATCCGCAGCCGCTCGCCTTTGCAAGCGCCGCAGCCTGGACCCGCAGGCGCCGCTGCCCTCTCGCAGGGTTGCCCCCCTGCAACGCCCGCGCCGAAAGGGTTAACCAATCGTTAGCGCCGCGCTTGGTCGCCAGGGCCGCAGGCGGTATCGAGAGGGTGGGGATTTGTTGGGTGTGCGGGCTTCTGCCCGCGATGCGATCTGTATCTGGTTCCTGCGGCGCGAGCAATTTCAGTCCCCGCTCGCGCATGTCCGCCTACCCCGCCTGGGATGGCGGGCCGGATTTACCCCTCCGGTCCGTCATCCCGGACGGGCTCGCCTTCCGCCGGCGGCTCGCTATGCCGGGACGGCCGGCGCATGCCACACAAAACAGCCGCCCGGGGATCACCCCCGAGCGGCTGGCAATGGCCGAAGCCCTTGTGAAGCCCCGTTCCCGCCGGCTCAGGCCAGCGCGGCCCGCGCCTGCGCCGCGATCGCGTTGAACGCGTCGGGCTCATGCACCGCCAGATCGGCCAGCACCTTGCGGTCGACCTCGACCCCGGCCCGGTCGAGCCCGTTGATGAAGCGCGAATAGGTCAGATCGGCATCGAACGCCCGCACCGCCGCATTGATCCGCTGGATCCACAGCGCGCGGAAATTGCGCTTGCGCACCTTCCGGTCGCGCGTCGCATACTGCATCGCCCGATCGACCGCCTGGGTCGCGGTGCGGAAATTGGTGCTGCGCGCACCGTAATAGCCCTTGGCCGCCTTGACGACCTTGCGGTGACGGGCATGCGACGTGGCGCCGCCTTTGACTCTCGACATGGCTCGGCCTCCTCAGCGCGCGTAGGGCATGTAGCTCTTGACGATCTTCTCGTCCGGAGCCGACAGCGTCGTGGTTCCGCGGGCCTGGCGGATGAACTTGGTGCTGCGCTTGATCATGCCATGCCGCTTGCCGGCCTGGGCGGCGACGATGCGGCCGGTGGCCGTCACTTTGAAGCGCTTCTTCGCGCCCGACTTGGTCTTCATCTTGGGCATTTCGTGCTCCTGTCACAGGATTGCGTCAAGCAGACGGCTCGGCAGCCCTGATTGGCCGGCCGCTGCGGTGGAGCGCGGCTTATAGTCCGCGCCCCGGCAATGCGCAAGGGCATGCTCCGGGGATACGGCGCTCGTTCAGCGTGGCGCGGAGGAAGAGGTCACGATTGAGTCCGCCAGATCGGAAGCTGTCGCGGCGCGCATCGCCCGCGCCTCCGACGGCGCCGATGCCAGCGGGGCCGAGACCGCCGGGGCAGGCTCCGGGGCAGAAGCCGGCGCCGCGGGCTCCGGCCCCAGCGCGACGACCGGCCGAACCGAGGCGGAAACCACCGGAACGATCGGCGCCGCGGCCGCAACCGCGCCGCCCGCGGGCTCCGACATGCCGCCGGGCGCGCCAAGACCGAAAAGTTGATAGCCGAGCGCGACCGACCCGCCAACCAGCGTCACGACGCAGAGATGCGCCCAGCGCGATCGGAGGAAAGGAACCCCCATGCGCCGGTCGATCATCCAGGCTTGCTGGCAGACCAAGGCCGCGCACAGAGCGAGGACTGTCAGCAGCCCGGGCTCGTTCGCCCAGGCCCGTTCGAGAAGCAGCATTGCACAATCCACTCAGGCTCGACGTCGCGCGCCGACACAAGCCGGCGCGCGACCGAGGGTACTCGAACCGAGCCCGGGCTTCAAATGGTTAGCACCCGGATTGCGATCAATCCTCGGCGCCACCCTCGAAAATCTGGCGCTCGTTGCAGGGGGCGACTCGCAGGATGTTGGTGGTGCCGGGCTTGCCGAACGGGATACCCGCGGTGACGATGATCTTGTCGTCCTCGGCCGCGAAACCGTACTGGCGCGCGGCGCGGGCGGCGCTGATCACCGCCATCTTGAACCGATCGACCTCCTCGGTGACCACGCAATGCAGACCCCAGCTCAGCGCCAGCCGGCGCGCGGTGCGCACCTGCGGGGTCAGCGCGATGATCGGCACGCGCGGCCGTTCGCGCGCGGCGAGTAGCGCCGTGGTGCCCGAATGCGAGAAGCAGCAGATCGCCTTGACCTGCGTCGTCTCCGCCACTTCGCGCGCGGCCACGGTGATCGCGTCGGAAACCCGCTGGCGGCCCGGCGTGCGCGAAGCTTCGATCACCTGCCGATAGTTCGTGTCGCTCTCGACCGAGATCGCCACGCTGTTCATCATCGAGACCGCTTCGATCGGATAGTCGCCCGAAGCCGATTCGGCCGACAGCATCACCGCGTCCGCCCCCTCATAGAGGGCCGCGGCGACGTCCGACACTTCGGCGCGCGTCGGGACCGGCGCGGTGATCATGCTCTCCATCATCTGGGTCGCGACGATCACCGGCTTGCCGACGGCGCGACAGGCGCGGGTCAGCCGCTTCTGGATCGGCGGAACCTCATAGACCGGCAGCTCGACCCCGAGATCGCCGCGGGCCACCATGATCCCGTCCGACGCGTCGAGGATCTCGGCAAAGGCCTTCACCGCCGCCGGCTTCTCGATCTTCGACAGGATCGCGGCGCGCCCGTCGGCGAGCTCGCGCGCCTCGAAGACATCGCTCGCCCGCTGCACGAAGGACAGCGCCAGCCAGTCGACACCGAGCTCGCAGGCGAATTCCAGGTCGCTCCGGTCCTTGTTGGACAGAGCCGCGAGCGGCAGCACCACATCGGGCACGTTGACGCCCTTGCGGTTCGAGATCTCGCCCCCGACCTCGACGGTGGTGTTGGCATGGTCGGGCGAACAATCGACCACCCGGAGCCGGATCTTGCCGTCATTGACCAGCAACGTCGACCCGACCTCCAGCGCCGCGAAGATCTCCGGGTGCGGCAGGCGCACACGATTGACGTCGCCTTCGGCCGGATCGAGGTCGAACCGGAACGGCGCGCCGACCTCCAGCATGACCGGGCCGTTGGCGAAGGTGCCGCAGCGCAGCTTCGGGCCCTGCAGGTCGGCCAGGATGCCGATCGGCCGTCCAACTTCGACCTCGACCTCGCGAATCATCGCGTGGCGACGCGCGATATCGTCTTGCGTGCCGTGGCTCATGTTCAGCCGGAACACGTCGGCCCCGGCTTCAAACAGCTTCTTGATCATCTCGTAGGTGTCAGAAGCCGGCCCGAGGGTCGCGACGATCTTGACGTTGCGCTGCCGGCGGAGCGTGCTCATAGGTAGGCCATCCACATCCGGTTAGGGGTAAGGTGCCGGCCTTATAACCGAACTTTGCCGCGTTGAAACGAAAATCGCCGCGTAAGTCCGAAAAAGTGTTAATCGCCGGTCTGGCTCTCGCCGGCACAAGGGGTTAGCCTCGCTGCGGCGCACAATGAGGGAGCCGGATGCCGGCCGAACCTGCCTTCGAGACCGTTAATCCCGCTGGCCGCGCGCCGGTTCTGATTCTCTGCGATCACGCCACAAACTTCGTTCCGGCGAGCGTCAGCGCTGGCGATCTCGGCCTGCCGCCGGCAGAAATGCAGCGCCACATCGCCTACGATATCGGCGCGCGCGGCCTCGCGCTCGGCTTGTCGGGCGCTCTCGACGCGCCGGCCCTGCTGACCCGATTCTCTCGCCTGGTGATCGACCCCAATCGCGGCGAGGACGACCCGACCCTGGTGATGAAGCTCTATGACGGCACGATCGTCCCGGGAAACCGAACCGCGGGCCCCGAGGAGGTCGAGCGTCGGCTCGACGCCTGGCACCGCCCCTACCATCGCGCGATCGAATCCATGCTCGACCAGCTGATCGCCGACGGGCGCGATCCGGCGATCGTCTCGATCCACTCCTTCACCCCGCAGCTGCGCGACCGGCCGCCACGGCCCTGGCATGTCGGCATCCTCTGGGACAAGGACCGGCGCATCGCCCTGCCCCTGATCGACCGTCTGCGCGCCGAGCCCGGTCTCTGCGTCGGCGACAACCAGCCCTATCATGGCGAGCTCGAAGGCGACACGCTCTGCCGCCACGGCACCCGGCGCGGCATCCGCCATGTGCTGATCGAGCTTCGCCAGGACCTGATCGCGACCGAGGCGGCCCAGCAGGACTGGGCGGACCGCCTGGCCGGGTTCCTCGCCGAGATCATTCCGGTCCCGGTCTGAGGCCCGCGCCCCGTGACAAAGGACGCCCGCGGGGCGAAATCGCTTGGCAAGGATGCCCGGTTCTGGAATCATTGCGCCGAGTGACATGGTCCCCCACCGTCCCGCCGCGCTGGCGGCATGCCGGGGCGACCCGTGGCGGTTCGGCCCAGCGTACATGGTTCGATGAAGTATCGTAGTGAGATCGACGGGCTCCGCGCCGTTGCCGTGATCCCGGTTATCCTCTTCCATGCCGGCTTCGGCGCCTTCTCCGGCGGCTTCGTCGGGGTCGATGTGTTCTTCGTGCTGTCGGGCTATCTCATCACCTCGATCCTGCTGGCCGAGCTCGCCCAGGGACGCTTCTCCATTGCCCGCTTCTACGAGCGACGCGCGCGGCGCATCCTGCCCGCGCTCTATTTCGTGATGCTGGCGACCCTGCCCTTCGCCTTCCATCTGATGCTGCCCGACGAGTTCGCCGGCTTCTGCCGCACCGCGATCTCGGTGATCTTCTTCGTCTCCAACATCTATTTCTGGCAGACCACCGGCTATTTCGCCCGCACCGCCGAGGAAAATCCCCTGCTCCATACCTGGAGCCTCGCGGTCGAGGAACAGTATTACGTCCTGTTCCCGATCGGCCTCTATCTGGTCTGGCGCTGGCGCGCCAAGGGCGCCTGGATCGCGCTGGCGCTCGGCAGCCTCGCGAGCCTCGTGCTCGCCGACTACCTGTCGCGGCGCGCGCCGATCCCGAATTTCTTCCTGCTCTCGAGCCGCGCCTGGGAACTCGGGATCGGCGGCATGGCGGCGCTCTGGCTGCACCAGCACGGACCCGCCCGCCCCTCGCGCCTGGGCGATGCGGGCGCAGCGCTCGGCCTCGCGATGATCCTCGCCAGCGTCGCCCTCTTCGATGCCGGCACCCGCTTCCCGAGCCTCTATGCCCTGGTCCCGACCGTCGGAACCGCGCTCGTCGTGCTCTACGGACGGCCCGACGGCTCGGCCGGTCGGCTCCTGTCGCTCAAGCCCGTCGTCTTTGTCGGGCTCATCAGCTACAGCGCCTATCTCTGGCACCAGCCGCTCTTCGCCTTCGCCCGCATCGCGCGGATGTCCCCGCCGGGTCCCTGGCTGATGGGCTGGCTCTCGCTCCTCTCGCTGCTGCTCGCCACCCTGACCTGGCGCTATGTCGAGCGGCCGTTCCGCGACAAGGCCGCCATCGACCTGCGCCGCCTGATCGTCAGCGGCGTCGCGGCAAGCGCCGGCCTCCTGCTCCTCGCCGGCCTCGGCCCCTGGCTCGCCTCCGCCGACTGGCGCTACCCGGCCCGCGACGACCAGTTCGTCAAGGTCAGCCGCGCCGACCGCGCCACCTATGTCGAGCAGGGATACCGCCAGTTCGCCGGCGCGGACTTTCGCGACGACGGCCGGCCCAAGCTCCTGATCATCGGGGATTCGTTCTCCGAAGACTTCTACAACATGCTCCACGAGAACGGCGCCTTCGCCGACTATCAGATCGCCACGCGCCGGGTCGGCTCGAACTGCCAGCTCTATCTCGGGCCCGAGGACGTGACCCGCTATCTCGACCCGCCGGTGCGCAGCTGCGCGATGCAGGAGGGCGCCAAGGATTTCGTCGCCATCGCCCAGCAGGCCGATGTCGTGGTCTTCGCGGTCAGCTGGCGCAAATGGTCCGGCGCCCGGATCATGGAGACGATCGCCAACTTCCACCTGCGCCCCGACCAGACCGTGCTGGTGATCGGCCGCAAGAATTTCGGCTATGTCAATCTGCGCGCCCTGCTGCGGCTCGACCCCGACCGCCTGCCCGGCCTGCGCAACAAGGTCTATCCCGAGCATCTCGAGACCAATGCCGAGATGGAACAGGTCGTCGACCCCGCCCTTTTCGTCGATACCCAGGCCATCCTGTGCGGCCAGGGCGATACCTGCCCGATCGTCACGCCCTCGGGCGAGCTCATCACCTTCGACGGCACGCATCTCACGCAGGCCGGGGCGAAATATGTCGGGTCGCTGCTGTTCCGCGATCCGCGCCTCGCCCCCTTCGCGCCCCAGGCCAAGGCTTCGCTCTGAGCGGCAAAAAGCCGGCCGACACACCCATTTTTCCTTGCTTTTCTTCGGCACCGCGTGCCCCATGCGCCGCGGCGGCCTCCTGGCTGCACCGAGCCGCTCCCCTGGGGAGGGAGAGCGGGCGGCAAATCGGACCTTTGGGGGGTTATCATGGGCTTCGGTGACATTCTTGGACAGATCATGCAGCAGGGGCTCGGCGGCACGGCGCAGCCGGCCGGGCGGGTGAACCAGGGCCTGCAGAATGCCGGCGGCGGCCTCGACAGCATCCTCGCCCAGATCCAGGGCGCCCTGGGCGGCGCCGGCGGCGCCGGTGGTGCGGGGGGCGGGCTCGGCGGCATGGCCGAGATGGCCAAGGAGTTCCTCGGCAAGGAGCAGGTCGGCGGCCTCAACAGCGCCCAGATCGGCGGCATCGGCGCGATTGCCGGCGCGCTGCTCGGCGGCGGGGCCGGCGGCGCGGCCAAGGGCGGCGCCATGGCGGTGCTCGGCACCATCGCGCTCAGCGCGCTCAAGGCCGCGCAGTCTCGCGCTGCCGCGGCCGACGCGGCGCCGGCCGCGGCCCCCGAAGACGTGGCGGCCCTCGCCGGCCCCGACACGGAAAAGCTGATGATCGCCGCGATGATCAGCGCCGCCAAGGCGGACGGCCAGATCGACGAGACCGAGATGCAGAAGGTCATCGGCAAGATCAGCGCCGATTCGGTCACCGACGCGGAAAAGCAGTTCGTGATGGACGAGATGCAGGCGCCGATCGACATCGCCGCGCTCGCGGCGCAGGTCACCTCGCCCGCGCAGGCCGCGGCGGTCTATACCGCCTCGCTCCTCACCATCAATGTCGATACCGACCAGGAAAAGGCCTATCTCGCCGAGCTCGCCCATGCGCTCAAGCTCGACCCCGCCACGGTGAGCCTGCTGCACCAGACCACCGGCGTCGCGGCCTGAGATCCCGGGGGGACGGCCGGTCCGCGCCGGCCGTCCCCTTCCTCCGTTCCATGGCTCAAACACGCTACATTCCGGCCCCGGTCCATGCCGATCTCGGGCCCGCCTTCTTCGACCCGGTGCGCCCGGCTGATTTCCCGCAATCCATCGCGCGCTTCCGGAACGACCGATGGGCCGCGCGGATCGGACTCGACGGTCTGGATGAGCCCGGCCTGGTCGCGCATTTCGCCCGCTTCGAGCCGCTGCGGGACAACCTGCCCCAGCCGCTCGCCCTGCGCTATCACGGCCACCAGTTCCGCTACTACAATCCCGATCTCGGCGACGGGCGCGGCTTCCTGTTCGCGCAGGTCCGCGACGCGGTGGACGGCCGGCTGCTCGATCTCGCCACCAAGGGTTCGGGCACCACGCCCTGGTCGCGCGGCGCCGACGGGCGGCTGACGCTCAAGGGCGGTGTCCGCGAGATCCTCGCCACCGAAATGCTCGAGGCGCTCGGCGTCTATACATCCAAGACCTTCGCGTTGATCGAGACCGGCGAGGCGCTGCATCGCGGCGACGAGCCCTCGCCCACGCGCTCCGCCGTCCTGACCCGGCTCAGCCATGGCCATCTCCGCGTCGGCAGCTTCCAGCGCCTCGCAACCCTGGACCAGCCGGCCGATCTCCGCCGCCTTGTCGATCACGCGATCCGCCATTACTGGCCGGGGGCGGCAACCGCCGCCGATCCCGTCGCGGGCCTCTTCGACAACGTCGCCCGCGCGGTCGCGGCGCTCGGCGGGCAATGGTTCGCCGCGGGCTTTGTCCACGGGGTCCTGAATACCGACAACATCAACATCACCGGCGAGAGCTTCGATTACGGCCCCTGGCGCTTTCTCGACCGTTACATTCCGGCCTTCACCGCCGCCTATTTCGACCAGACCGGCCTCTATTGCTTCGCGCGCCAGCCCGAAGCCCTGCAATGGACCCTGGCCCGGCTGGGCGAATGCCTGATCCCGCTCTCCAGTCGCGCGGCGATCGAGCCGATCTTCGAGGCCTTTCCCGCCCATTTCCAGGCGGCGCTGGAGCGGCAGACCTTTGCCCGGCTCGGCCTCGCGCCAGACCCGACGCCCGAGAGCCGGGCCTTGGTCCATCGGTTCTGGGGCGCGATGCAGGATACCGCTCCTCCCTTCCAGCAGGCCTTCCACGACCTGCTCGGCGCCGACCCGGCGCGGCTGCGCGACAGCCCGCTCCGCGCGACCTTCGAGACCGCCGCCTGGGCCGAGGTCATCGACGGCCTGCGCGACCTGCCCCCGGCCCCCGGCCTCGCCGCCGCCCTGGCCCTGGCGCCGGACCAACCCGAGACGCTGGTGATCGCCGAGGTCGAAGCCCTCTGGGACCCGATCGCCGCGCGCGACGACTGGCAGCCCCTAGCCGACAAGATCGCCCGCATCCGCGCCACCGGCGCCTTCAACGCGGCGCTCGGCCTACTGACCGGCCCCCACGGCCGCCCCGACCACCGCCCGATCGGCTCCTGAGGCCATCGGGGGGCGGGTGCAAGATCACGCACGGCACCGCCGGCAGCCCGCTTCCTCCACAAGAGCGCCGCCGGCCGGAGCATGCGATCTCGAATTTTTTTATTTCTATATCAATGCAATAACCAAGGGCTCCTCACCTGCTACGCGAGGATTCGCCCGGTTGGCGCGCAGCGAGGTCGGCCAAGAGGTCGGCGCCCGGCGCGACGGTTCAGCGCAGTCCGAACCGGGCGGTGGCGCCGAACCCGTTCTCCGCCTCCACGAGGCCCCGCTCGGCCAGGTCGATGAGATGGGCCAGCACATTGCGCGCCGCAGCGGGTCGCAAGGCGGGGTCGATCCCCGCATAGACCGCCGCAACGAGCGCATCCGGCGTCGCCGGCCCCCGTCCGAGCGCGCCCAGGATCTGCGCCTCGCGCTCGGCCCGATGCGCCAGGAGCCAGTCGACCAGCCGCGCCGGCTCCGTCACCGGCCCGCCATGCCCGGGATAATAGACCCGGTCGCCCCGCGCGCGGAGCCGGGCCAGGCTGTCGCGGAAGGCACCGACATCCCCGTCGGGCGGCGAGATCACCGGGCTCGCCCAGCCCATCACCGTGTCGCCGGTAAAGACCGCCTCCCCCTCCTCCCAGGCAAAGCTCAGATGGTCCGACAGATGCCCCGGCGTCGCCAGCGCCGTCAGCGTCCAGCCGGGGCCCCCGACCGTCTCGCCCCCGCCGAGCCGCCGGTCCGGAACGAAGCCCGCATCGATCCCCTCGCCGCCGCCGAGCCCGCCCGAAGCGGCCAGCCGCGCCATCAGCGGGCTCCGGGCCCCGACCGGATCGCCATGCGCCAGCACCGGCGCCCCGACCCGCCGCCCCAGCGCGGCGGCACCGGCGGAGTGATCGCGATGGGCGTGGGTGACCAGGATCGCCGCCACCGTCTCCCCCGGCTCGAGCGCCGCGGCCAGCGCCTCGACATGACGCGGCTCCGCCGGCCCGGGATCGATGATCGCGACCCGGCCCGCGCCCAGAATATAGCTCCGCGTCCCCGTGAAGGTCATCGGCCCCGGATTGGGCGCCGTCACCACCCGCAGGCCGGGCGCCAGCGCCTCGGGCCGGCCGATCGGCGGGGCGTGGCTGCGGTCGAACGGATCGGGATCGGCCATCGGTCCTTCCTTGCGCCGGACCGACGGCGGCGCTAACCCTCGGGCGCGATGACCCTGCCGCCGATCAAATCCCTGCTGCCGCGCAGCCTGTTCGGCCGGGCGCTCGCGATCCTACTGGTTCCGATCGTCCTGCTGCAACTGGTGGTCGGGCTCGTCTTCTTCCAGCGCCACTATCAGCGCGTCACCGAGCAGCTGAGCGAAGGGGTCGCGCTCGAGCTCCGCCTCGCCATCGACGAGGCCGGCCGCGCCGCCACGCCCGACGCCGCCCGCCAGCGCCTGCAGGAGATCGGCCGCCCCCTCGACCTCGTGCTCGGTTTCGAACCGAGCCCCGGCATGACGCCCGGCGTGCGGCGCGACTGGTACGACGTCTCGGGCGGCGCGCTCGCCTTCACCCTGCAGCAGGACCTCGCGGGCCCGCTCGCGATCGACCTGGTCAGCGATCCCCGCATGGCCCGGGTCGAGGTGCCGGCCGGCAGCGGCACGCTCACGGCCTCGATCCCGCGCACCCGCCTCTCGGTCTCGAACCCGCACCAGCTGCTCGTCCTCATGCTCGTAGCCGCGGCCCTCCTGACCGCGATCGCCGTCATCTTCCTGCGCAACCAGGTCCGCCCGATCCGCCGGCTCGCCGAGGCGGCGGAGGCCTTCGGCAAGGGCCGCTCCCTGCCCTTCCGCCCCGCCGGCGCCGAGGAAGTCCGCCGCGCCGGCATCGCCTTCCTCTCGATGCGCAGCCGCCTCGAGCGCCAGATCGAGCAACGCACCCAGATGCTGTCCGGCGTCAGCCACGACCTGCGCACGCCCCTCACCCGCATGCGCCTCACCGTCGCGCTGATGGACGAGAGCGAGGAAACCCGCGACCTCCAGCTCGACATGGAGGAGATGGAGCGCATGCTCGGCGAATTCCTCGCCTTCGCCCGCGGCGACAGCCTCGAGGAAACCGTCGAGACCGACCCGTTCGCGCTCGCCGACTCGATCGCCGAGAATGCCCGGCGCAGCGGCGCCGCGATCGAGCTGCAGCGGATCAACGACACCCCCGACGCACCCGACATGCCGATGCGGCCCGGCGCGGTCGGCCGCGCGGT
The DNA here is from genome assembly GCA_046348955.1 of Amaricoccus sp. Lineage (GTDB taxonomy): Bacteria > Pseudomonadota > Alphaproteobacteria > Rhodobacterales > Rhodobacteraceae > Amaricoccus. The sequence goes on along the minus strand of JAXMDG010000004.1, from coordinate 135,420 downwards.
GCAGAACCTCGTCGGCAATGCCGCCCGCCACGGGTCCCACGTCCTGCTGACCGTGCGGCTCCGCCCGCGCGCGCTCGAATTCATCGTCGAGGATGACGGGCCCGGCATCCCCGAAGCCGACCGGGCCCAGGCGCTCGCCCCCTTCACCCGGCTCGACAGCGCCCGCAACCAGGACCAGGGCGGCAATGTCGGCCTCGGCCTCTCGATTGCGATGGATGTCGCGCGCAGCCATGGCGGCAGCCTGGAACTCGGCGACAGCGCCGGGCTCGGCGGCCTGCGCGCCACCCTCCGCCTGCCGCGCTGAGCGGTCTCAGGCCGCATCCTCTCCGGTGATCACCCGCTCGACCTCGGCGACCGAACTCCGGGCCGGGTCGATCGCATCGGCGACCACCCGCCCGCGCCGCATCACCACGATCCGGTCCACCACCTGGAACACGTGATGGATGTTGTGCGCGATCAGGATGCAGGAATGCCCGGTATCGCGCGCCTCGCGCACGAAGCGCAGCACGCCTTGGGTCTCCGCCACCCCGAGATTGTTGGTCGGCTCGTCCAGGATGATCAGATCGCTGTCGAAATGCATCGCCCGCGCGATCGCCACCGCCTGACGCTCGCCGCCCGACAGGGCGGCGATCGGCGTGTCGGGCGGGATCGCCTTCGAGATACCGACGCGAGCCAGCAGCTCGCGCGCCACCCGGTCCATCAGCGCCTGGTCGAGCCGGTTCAGGAACCGCGGCCCCCGCAGCGGCTCGCGCCCGAGAAACAGGTTGCGCGCGATCGAGAGCTGGGGCACCAGCGCGCTGTCCTGATAGATCGTCTCGATCCCGAGCCGGATCGCGTCCTTGGTGCTGCGCAGGCTGACCCGCTGGCCGCGAACCCGGATCTCGCCGCTCGTCGCCGGAACCGCGCCAGACAAGACTTTGATCAGCGTCGACTTTCCGGCACCATTGTCCCCCAGCAATCCGACGATCTCGCCGCGCCGCACGGCAAAATCCACGCCGCTCAGCGCCTCGACCCGCCCATAGGCCTTGGTGATCCCCACCATGCGGATCAGCGCATCCGTCATCCGCGGCCCGCCTGCTGCCGGCGCTCCAGCCAGGAATGCAGCGCCATCATGCCGAGGATGATCGCCCCGACGAAGATGTTGTAGGCCAGCCCCGGCACCCCGACGAGCACGATGCCGTTGCGCATCACCCTGAGGATCAGGACGCCGATCACGGTGCCGAGGATCGTGCCCCTGCCCCCGCTCAGCTGCGTGCCGCCGATCACCACCATGGCGATGACCTCGAGCTCGTAGCCGGTGCCGCTGTTGGGATTGGCGGCCGCGGTGCGGATCGAGCTGATGATGCCCGCGAAGCCCGCCATCAGCGCGGTCAGCATGAAGAGCGCGACCTTGGTCGCGTCGACATCGACGCCGCGGGCCCGCGCCGCGGTGGGACTGCCGCCCGAGGCCTGGATCCAGTTGCCGATCTTGGTGCGGGTCAGCGCATAGCCGAACAGCAGCGCCGCGCCGATGAACCAGAACAGCGAGGCATAGAGCCGGAACGGCCCGAGATGGAAATCCCCCACCAGGATCTGCGCCAGCAGGCTGCCCCCCGCATTCCAGGTCCGCTGCGGAAACCCGTCGGTGACGAAGAGCGCGGTGCCGCGCACCACCAGCAGCATGCCGAGCGTGACCAGAAAGGACGGAATTTTCAGCCGGGTGACGAAGAGCCCGCTCACGAGCCCGATCGCCGCCGCGACCGCGAGAGCGATCAGGAAGGCCGTGCCGAGCCCCGTCGCGCCGCCATTGAAAAGCGTCCACATCAGCACCGGCGCGAAACCGAAGACCGAGCCGACCGACAGATCGAACTCCCCCGCCGTCATCAGCAGCGTCATGGCGAGCGCGATCAGCCCGAGCTCGACGGTGAAGGTCAGCGTGTTCGAAATATTGAGCGGCGACAGGAAATCCGGATTGATCGCGGCAAATACCGCGAGCATCAGCAGGAGCAGCACCAGCGGCCCGAGTTCGGGCGTGGCGATCAGCCGCTGCAGGGGCGCGCTTCGGTTCAAGGGCCGGGCCTTCGATGGGCGCCGCCCGCCGGTCGCGGACGGCGCGGGCGGATCACTGGCCGGACAGGATATCGTCGTAGAGCTGGGCCGAATCCTTCTCGTAGAGCGCGCCGGTGATGACGTCGAAGCCGGCGGGGATGCCGCCCGCCTCCATCGCCGCCATGGAGAGCGCGATATAGGAGGTCGCCTGCGGATCCTGCCATTGCGCGGCGTTGACGTAGCCCGCCAGCACTTCCTGCGTGGTATCGAGCGAATTGCCCCAGCCGATCACCGGGATCTCGCCCGGCTTGACGCCGACCTGGTCGAAGACACGCTTGATCGAACCGGTGACGAGGTCGCCGAGCCCGATGATCGCCTTGATCTTGCCGCGGTTGGCGGTCAGGTAGTCCGACATCCGGGTGATGATCTCGGCCTGGTCGAGCGTCGCGTCGGTGATCTCGGTCTTGATGCCGAGCGGGTCGAAGACGCTCTTGATCCCCTGCTCTTCCTGCACGCCATAGGTCGCGCCGGGGACCTCGACCGGCATCCAGACGAGATCGCCCTGCTTCACCAGGTCGTTGTCGACCAGATACTGCGCCCAGTTGGCGCCGAAGACCACGTTGTCGCCACCGACATAGGCATCGAAGCTCGCCGTCGGGTCGGGCGTGTTGAAATTGATGATCGGGATATCGGCATCGTTGGCTTCCTGCGCCACCTCGACCAGGCTTCCCGGATCGGGGCTCGAGGTGACGATGCCGTCGGCATGGGCCGAGATCGCCGCGCGCACCGCCTCCTGCTGCGCCGCGACATCGCCATTGTGGAACGAGGTATTGACCGTGTTGCCGGTATCCTTGGCCCACTGGTTGGCGCCGGCCAGGAAATAGGTCCAGACCGGATCGGCCGGCGACCCGTGCGAGATCCAGTAGAAGGTCTTGGCCTCCGCGAGGCCCGCCGCGCCCAAGGCGAGCGCCCCGCCCAGCGCCAGGGCGGCCAGTCTCTTCAGCATCGCATTCTCCCATTGGTTGCCGCGCCTCAGGCGCCGTGCCGTTCCGGTCGTCGCGCTGGGGTCGCGGTCTCGCCCGGGGCCCGACTGAAGCACAGAAGCCGGGCTCCCGCATCCTCTTTCGTCGGCCTGCGTCGCACGGTAACCTCGGTTGAAATCCGGTAAATGGATTTAGAATAGCCCATAAATATCAATGCCTTGATCTTTGTCGCACGCGTGCGACTCCGTGCGACGCCCTCACTCGAGCGCGATCTCGGCCAGCGGGACGCCGCACATCTCGGCCAGGGCCTCGACCACCAGCCCATGGTCCTGCCGCTGCGGCGGCCCCGAGACAGCGACCGCCCCCACACAGCCCGACCCCTCGACCCGGATCGGAAAGCCCCCGCCATGGGCCGCAAAGTCCCGCACCGGCAGGGCCGCGATCTCGGCAAGGCCCGGGGTCCCCGGCCGCTGGTCGAGCCCGATCGCATAGGTGGGCCGCTCCGCCAGCTCCACGCTGTTGAGCTTGCGCCGGGCCCAGTCGGCATTGAGCGCCGTGGTGCCGGGCATGGCGCTCTGGAACACCGTCCGCCGGCCCAGCCGCACCTCGATCGCCACGGCGATGCCTTTCGCTTCGGCCAGCCGCCGGATCCGGCACCCCAGGTCCCAGGCCTCCGCCAGCCCGAATTGCCGGAAGCAGAGCCGCCGCTCCTGCTCCCCGATCCGCGCCAGATCCTCGGTCGCGCCCATCGAAAGCCTCCTGCCCTTTCCCGACATGGAGCACGAGCCCGCTCGCCCAGGCAAGACCCCGCGGCCCTCCGCTGGACATCGGCAAGGCCGGGGGGCACAAGGTCTGCGATGCGATGCTGGGACGATCCCGTCTATCTCCGCCTGCTCGCCGCCCTGCTCGGCGCGGGGTTCGGTCTTGCCGCCCTCTTCGCCGCCTGGCCCGGCCTCGATATCCGCGCCGCCGGCCTCTTCCACGCCGCCTCGGGCTTTCCCCTCGCCGACAGCGCCCCGATCGCGGGCCTGCGGCTCGCCTATCGGCTCGCCGTCAATGCCAGCTTCCTCCTGATGCTCTGGCTCCTGGCCGCGCCCCGCCTCACCGGATACGCTCCGCGGGTTCCGCCCCGGATCTGGTCGTTCGGCATCGCCCTCTACCTGCTCGGGCCCGGCCTCCTCGCCAATGTCGTCCTGAAGGACCATTGGGGTCGTGCCCGTCCCGACGCCGTCGCGGCCTTCGGCGGGCCCATGCAGTTCACCGGCCCGTTCGAGATCGCTGGCCAGTGCCTCCGCAACTGCTCCTTCGTCTCGGGCGAGGGCGCCGGCGCCGCCGCGCTCGCGAGCCTCGCCATCGCGCTGGCTTGGCCGATGCTCCGGCACAAGGGGACCGGGGTCGCCGCGACCATCGCCTTCGCCCTTGGGGTGATGCTGGTCCGCATGGGCCCGGGCCGGCATTTCCTCAGCGACATGCTCTTCGCCTTCCTGCTGGTGGGCCTGGTCGCGATGGGGCTCTACCCCCTGTTCGGCATCGACGAAGCGCGCCGCGGTCTTCGGCCCGGCGATATCGCCCAGGACCTCCGGGCAAGCCTCAGGCTGGGCTGAGCGGCTATTTCAGCGCCAGCGGCAGGCCGGCGACGACCAGAAAGACCCGATCCGCCTCGGCCGCGACCGCCTGGTTGAGCCGGCCCGCCGCGTCGCGGAACCGGCGCGCCAGCGCGTTGTCGGGCACGATCCCGAACCCGACCTCGTTCGAGACCACGATCCAAGGCCCCCGCCGCCGCGCCAGCGCCGCCGTCAATGTGGTGGTCTCGGCTTCGAGATCGGCCCCCGCCAGCAGCCGGTTGCTGAGCCAGAGCGTCAGGCAATCGATGACCATCACCGCCCCGTCCGGCACGGCCCCGAAGGCGGCCGCCAGCGCGTGCGGCGCCTCGATGGTCCGCCATTCGGGGCCGCGATCCAAGCGATGCCGCGCGATCCGATCCGCCATCTCGGCGTCGAGCGCCTCGGCCGTCGCGATATAGAAACGGGGTCCGGCAAAGCCGCCGGCCAGGGCCTCGGCGTGACGGCTCTTGCCGGAGCGCGCGCCGCCAAGCACCAGGGTGAGGCTGGGCCCGATGCGTTGGCGCCCCCCCTCCGGCTCGATAGCCATCCCGTCCCCTGCTCACTCGGTCCCCCGCCGGCCTGCTAGCACGGATCGCGGCCCGGCACGAGCCCCGCGGGTCAGCGGATGACTTCCCGGTGGACGGCCCCCATGCAATATGATTCCTTGCGCCAAGAAGCGCGCGGCCGCTGCCCGCGGCCGCCGGGCTCACCGAGCCCCGCGATGGCGACCGACGCGGTCGGGCGCGGAAGGAGACGAACCAGGATGGCGGTGTCGAGGGCGAGCTTCTCGGGCCGGGTGCTGCATAACAGCCACGCTCAGGTGGTGAACGGGATCGGGCGGTCGATCGTCGAGGGCAGCTATGCCGTCGGGGCGGCCCTGCCCAACGACAACGAGCTCGCGGAGCGGTTCCGGGTCTCGCGCACCGTGCTGCGCGAGGCGATGAAGACCCTGTCCGCCAAGGGAATGGTGGTTGCTCGCGCCCGGATCGGCACCCGGGTCACCGACCGGTCGAAATGGAACCTGTTCGATGCCGACGTTCTGTTCTGGCATTTCGACGTGGGGGTCGATCAGGCCTTTCTCGATCACCTCTGCGACATGCGCCTGTCCTTCGAACCCTATGCGGCGCGGCTGGCGGCGGCGGCGGCCAACGAAGAGGACAAGGTGATCCTGTTCGAGCATGCCGAAGCGATGCGGGCGGCGCGCAGCGACGAGGAGTTCGCGCAGGCCGACCTGCGGTTCCATGCCGCGCTGCTCGACGCATCGAAGAACCCGTTCATGCATTCGGTCGGGAACCTCATCGAGGCGGCCCTGGTCACCGCGTTCACGCTGGGATCGCCGGCGGACGATCCGCTGCGCCATTCGACGAGCGCCGCGGCGCATCGGCGGATCGCCGAGGCTATCGCCGCCGGGGACGCCGAGGCCGCGGCGGCCGCGGTCGAGGTGGTGATCCGGGAAGGCCGCACCCGGGTCGCCGAACGTATCCTCGGGCTGCAGGAATGATCGGCAACCGGCTGAGGCGGATCTGGGCCGAGGGTCGGGCAAGCAGCAATGGCTGGCTCGGGGTCGGCAATCCGTTCGTAGCCGAAATCATGGCCGAGCAGGGCTTCGACAGCCTGACGATCGACCTCCAGCATGGGGCGCTCGACTATGCCGCGGCCCTGCCGATGCTGCAGGCGATGCGGGCGAGCGGGGTCGTGCCGCTGGTCCGGGTGCCCTGGCGGGAGCCGGGCATCATCATGAAGGCGCTCGATGCCGGGGCCTATGGCATCGTCTGCCCGATGATCAATTCGGGGGCCGAGGCGCGCGAGCTGGTCCGGTGGCTGCGCTATCCGCCCGAGGGGGACCGGAGCTTCGGGCCGACACGGGCGGTTCTCGCCGCCGGGCAGGACTATGCGGCCGAGGCCAACCGGGAGATCCTTGCCTTCGCCCAGATCGAGACGGCCGAAGCCCTGGCGGCGGTCGAGGAGATCGTGGCGACCCCGGGGCTCGACGGCATCTATGTCGGCCCGGTCGACCTGACGCTGAGCCTGTCGCGGGGAGCACTGCCCCCGGCACTCGACCGCGAGGAGCCCGAGACGATCGCGGCCTTCCAGACCATCCTGGCGGCCTGCAAGGCGCGGGGACTGCGGGCAGCCCTGCATTGCGGGACCCCAGACTATGCGGCGCGGGCGGTGGGCTGGGGCTTCGACATGGTCACGATCGCCGCCGACGTGGCCCTGCTCGCCCGGGCGGCCCGGGGCAGCGTCGAGCGGTTCAAGGCGCTGACCGGGGGGCCGGAAGCGCCGCCGGCGGCGATCGGGAGCTACTGAGCACGGAGTCGCACGCGTGCGACTCTGATCAACATATTGATTTCATTACATATTATTATTTTCAGTAACCTTCTGGCAAGGATTGTCGACAGCCCAGGGACCCCTTCGGGCGTGCGTCAGGCGTAGGCCAGCCAGCCCCGCCACGCCATCCCGGTGTAGAAGACCTCGATGGTGCGGAACCCGGCCTCGCGAAGCAGCTCTTCGTTCCGCCAGTCGGGCACCACGCTTTCGAGCGCAGCCAGTGCGGCCCTGGCGCCAGCGACGGTCTCGGCGTCAATGCCGGACCGAAGGGCGTAGCGCGCGTAGCGGGTCAGGCGGCGTTCGACATCCGGAGCCGAGCGGTCAATGCACTGGTCGACGAGAATGAACGCCCCCCCTTCCCGCAACCGGAGCCGGGTTTCGCGCAGCAGGGCAAGCTTGCTGCCGTCGTCGGCGACGAGGCCCAGCACGAGGAGGCATGTCGCCGCGTCGAACGGCCCGGGAGGCGCGTCCGTTACCGTTCCCTCGATCAGCGTCAACCGCGCCGCCGCTGCCGGCCCGACGACCGCCCGGGCAAGGTCGAGCATTGCCGGTGCGGGATCGACGCCGACAAACCGCCAGCCAGGCTCGATCCCCGCGAGATAGCGCGTCTCCAGCCCGCCCCCCGCGCCGACGACGAGCACCGTGCCGTCGGGGGGCACGCTTTCGCCCAGAAGGACGCCGATCATCTGGAGCAGACCGCCATGTCCCGGAGCAAAGGCGGCCGGACCCTGTTCGATGTAGCGTCGGACCCGCTCGGGATCGACGAAGTTGGGGGTGAACGCGCTCATGGCGCAGGAATAGGGCGACGGCAGTCTCCCCGCCAGAGCCACGTCTATCGGCCGCGGCGGGCATCTCGCTCGAAGGATCCTCGATGCAAGCGAGTGGGAGGTGACCCAAATCCCAGGCGGAACAAGGCCCTGACGACAGTCAACAGCGCCTTGGGGCCATATCCCATCGGGGGACTGCGCCAGAAACCGCCATGGGCTTTTCCGGAGACAAGAGACGCACGAGGCGGCAGGTGGTCGCAATCGCGGGAGAAGAGTTCGCATTTTCCCGCGCGGGCGACGGAAAGCGGCGTAGAAGGCGCTGACGTTCCCTCTCCCTCCCGCTGCGGATACCCTTATGACCGACGAAACGCTCGTGCTGACCCTCTCCTGCGATGACCGGCCCGGGATCGTCGCAGCGGTTACCGCCGAACTCGCCGCGCGCGGCGCCAATATCGCGGAATCGAACCAGTTCTGGGATCGCGAAGCCAACAAGTTCTTCCTGCGCATCGCCTTCCTGCTGACCGAAGGCATGACGCGGGACAAGTTCGAGATCGCGCTGCAACCGACCGTCGAGCGGTTCGGCATGCGCTCGCGCCTGGTCCCCGGACGGCGCAAGCCGAAGATCATCATCATGGTCTCGAAGTTCGACCATGCGATGCTGCACCTGCTCTACCAGATCCGGGTCGGCTGGCTCGATGCCGAAGTCGTCGCCATCGTCTCGAACCATGAGGATTCGCGCCGCACCGCCGACTATGAGGGTGTGCCCTATCACTACTGGCCGGTGAACCGCGAGAACAAGGACGAACAGGAGGCGAAGCTGCTGCAGCTCGTCCAGGATACCGGGGCCGAACTCGTGGTGCTGGCGCGCTACATGCAGGTCCTGTCGGATCGGCTGTCGAGCCGGCTCTTCGGCATGATCATCAATATCCACCATTCCTTCCTGCCCTCGTTCAAGGGCGCCAAGCCCTATCACCAGGCCTATGAGCGGGGCGTGAAGCTGATCGGCGCCACCGCGCACTATGTCACGCCCGACCTCGACGAGGGCCCGATCATCGAGCAGGAGACCGAGCGCGTCACCCATGCGATGACGCCCGACGATTTCGTCGCCGCCGGTCGCGATATCGAGAGCCGAGTGCTGGCCCGCGCGGTCAAGACTCACCTCGAAGGCCGGGTCATGCTGAACGGCCGGCGGACGGTGGTTTTCCTCTGACCGTCCCCCACGCCAGCCTCTCGGCGGGCCGTGCGGCCCGCCTGTGACATCAGGTCGCGGATCGGCCGGCAGCCCCTGCCGGCCGACCGCATTATCTCTTCTCGATATGTCCTAACATTCTGAATTTGCTGCACCTGCGAAGACCGGGTGCGGCTGCCGCAAGACCGGGCAAACGGCCGCGCAACGCGGGTTTTCCGATCACGTTTTGGGCCTTCCGACTGGTCGAACCACCATCGGATACCATTTATTAACCAAAGTATGAATAAACTGCGACATCCCTGATCTCGCAGTTGCCCAGTTCTGGAGTTCCGATCCCCCCGAGGCAGACCCAAAGCAACAAGGAGCAGTGCTACCGCAGATGGACGTTTTCTCCCGTTTTGCCGAAGCCTACGAACGCACCCATGTCGAGGAGATGCTGCTTCAGGACTATCTGCTCGGGTGCCGCGAAGACGCCAGCATGAGGGCCACCGCTGCGGAGCGCATGGTAGCTGCGATCGGCGAGCCGGAATTGGTCGATACCAGCCAGGACCAGCGGCTCGGCCGGATCTTCCTCAATCGGACCATCAAGCGCTACAAGGCCTTCGCCGATCTCTACGGCACCGAAGAGACGATCGAGCGCGTCGTCGGCTTCTTCCGCCATGCCAGCCAAGGGCTCGAGGAACGCAAGCAGATCCTCTATCTGCTGGGCCCTGTCGGTGGCGGCAAGTCGACGCTGGCCGAGATCCTCAAGAACCTGATGGAGAAGGAGCCGATCTATGTCCTGAAGGCCGGGGACCAGATCAGCCCGCTGTTTGAATCGCCGCTCGGCCTGTTCGACCGCGACCGGTTCGGCGACCTGCTGGAGGACAAATACAATATCCCCCGCCGCTTGCTGACCGGGCTGATGTCGCCCTGGGCGGTCAAGCGGCTCGACGAGTTCGGCGGCGATATCTCGAAATTCAGCGTCGTCCGGCTCTATCCGTCCAAGCTGCACCAGATCTGCGTCGCCAAGACCGAGCCGGGCGACGAGAACAACCAGGATGTCTCGGCGCTGATCGGCAAGCTCGACATCCGCAAGCTCGAGCATCTGAGCCAGAACGATCCCGACGCCTACAGCTATTCGGGCGGGCTCAATCGGACGACGCAGGGCATGCTCGAATTCGTCGAGATGTTCAAGGCGCCGATCAAGGTCCTGCATCCCCTGCTGACCGCGACGCAGGAAGGTTCCTATACCGGGACCGAGAATATCGGGGCGATGCCCTATCAGGGCATCATCATCGCCCATTCCAACGAGTCCGAATGGCAGCAATTCAAGTCGAACAAGAACAACGAGGCGTTCCTCGACCGGATCAGCGTCATCAAGGTGCCCTATTGCCTCCGGGCGAGCGAGGAGGCGCAGATCTATGACAAGCTGCTCGCCAACTCGACGCTGAGCACGGCGCCCTGCGCGCCGGAGACCTTGCCGATCCTGGCGCGGTTCAGCGTGCTGACGCGGCTGCGCGAGCACGAGAATTCGTCGCTCTTCGCCAAGATGCGGACCTATGACGGCGAGACGCTGAAACATACCGACCCGAAGGCCCGCTCGGTCCAGGAATATCGCGACACTGCCGGGGTCGACGAGGGCATGACGGGGATCTCGACCCGCTTCGCCTTCAAGATCCTGTCGGAGACCTTCAACCACGATACCGAGGAGGTCGCGGCCGATCCGGTGCATGTGATGTATGTGCTGGAACAGGCGATCCGGCGCGAGCAGTTCCCGGACGAGGTCGAGAACCGCTATCTGGATTTCATCAAGACCGAGCTCGCGGCGCGCTATGCCGAGTTCATCGGCGAGGAGATCCAGAAGGCCTATCTGGAATCCTATTCGGACTATGGGCAGAACCTGTTCGATCGCTACATCGCCTATGCCGATGCCTGGATCGAGGAGCAGGACTACAAGGACCCCGATACCGGGCAGATGTTCAACCGCGAGATCCTGGAGCAGGAGCTCGCCAAGATCGAGAAGCCGGCCGGGATCGCCAATCCGAAGGACTTCCGCAACGAGGTGGTGAAGTTCGTGCTGCGGGCGCGGGCCGAGAATGCCGGCAGGAACCCGGACTGGCACAAATACGAGAAGCTGCGCCGGGTGATCGAGAAGCGGATGTTCGGGCAGATCGAGGAGCTGTTGCCGGTCATCAGCTTCGGCGCCAAGCGCGACAAGGAAACCGACTCCAAGCATGCCGAGTTCGTCGCGCGGATGACCGATCGGGGCTATACGCCGCGGCAGGTCCGCCGCCTGGTCGAATGGTACATGCGCGTCAACAAGGCAGGGTGAGCGGTCGAAGCAGATGGCGCATTTCGTTGACCGCCGGCTGAACCCCAAGGAGAAGAGCCTCGGCAACCGGCGGAGATTCATCCGCCGGGTCAAGGCCCAGGTGAAGGAGGCGGTCGACCAGTCGGTGCGCAAGCGCGGCATCGCCGAGGTCGATCGCAGCGGATCGGTCTCGGTGCCGGCCGACGGGATCCGCGAGCCGATCTTCCATCATGGCTCTCAGGGCGGCTATCGCGAGCAGGTGCTGCCCGGGAACAAGCATTTCAACGCGGGCGACCGGATCGAGAAGCCGGGCGGCGGCTCGGGCGGCGGCGGCAAGCAGGGCGCGCCCGATGGCGAGGGGCAGGACGAGTTCGCCTTCGTCCTGTCGCGCGACGAGTTCCTGGAGATCTTCTTCGAGGATCTGGAGCTGCCCGACCTGGTGAAGCGGACGCTGACCGAGGTCGCGGCGGTCAAGCCGCGGCGGGCGGGGCATTCGGCGACCGGCTCGCCCGCCAATCTCAACGTGGCGCGCACCATGCGCAAGTCGCTGGGGCGGCGGCTGGCGCTGCGGCGGCCGAGCGAGGCGGAGCTCCGGGCGCTGCAGGCGCGGATCTTCGAGCTCGAGGCGCTGGCGGAGCCGGATGAGGCCGAGCGAGCCGAGCTGATCGCGCTGCATGCCGCGGTCGAGGAGCTGCGGCGGCGGCAGAAGCTCATCCCCTATCTCGACCCGATCGACGTGCGCTACACGCATTTCGAGCCGCAGCCGCAGCCGAACGCCAATGCGGTGATGTTCTGCCTGATGGACGTCTCGGCCTCGATGGGCGAACGCGAGAAGGACCTGGCCAAACGGTTCTTCGTGCTGCTGCACCTGTTCCTGAGCCGGCGCTACGACCGGGTCGATCTGGTCTTCATCCGTCACACGCATCAGGCGAGCGTGGTGGACGAGGAGACCTTCTTTCATTCGCGCGAGACCGGCGGCACCGTGGTCAGCACCGCGCTGACCGAGATGAAGAAGGTCATTGCCGAGCGCTATTCGCCGTCGGAATGGAACATCTATGCCGCCCAGGCCTCGGACGGCGACAATTTCGGCGGGGACTCGCAGACCTGCGCGGCGCTGCTGCAGGGCGAGCTGATGCGGGTCTGCCAGTATTTCGCCTATGTCGAGATCATCGCCGAGGAGGAGACACGGTTCCTCAAGAGCGATGGCAGCGGCACCGAGCTCTGGACCGCCTATCGCGGGGTCTCGGAAACCTGGCCGAACTTCGCCATGAAGCGCATCGCGCGGCCGGCCGACATCTATCCGGTGTTCCGCGAGCTCTTCGCCCGCAAGGAAGGAGCGCGTGCCCATGCCTGACCTGCTGTTCGAAGGGGCGGACTGGGATTTCGACACGCTGCGCCGGACCTACGACGCGATCGAGGCGGTGGCACGGCACGATCTCGAGCTGGATTTCTATCCGAACCAGATCGAGATCATCTCGTCCGAACAGATGCTCGACGCCTATTCGTCGATCGGGATGCCGGTCATGTACCGGCACTGGTCGTTCGGCAAGCATTTCATCCAACACGAGAACGCCTATCGCCGGGGCGCGCGGGGGCTCGCCTACGAGATCGTCATCAATTCCAATCCCTGCATCAGCTACTGCCTCGAGGAGAACACCATCGCGCTGCAGGCGCTGGTGATCGCGCACGCGGCCTTCGGGCACAACCATTTCTTCAAGAACAACCACTTGTTCCGGCAATGGACCGATCCGGACGGCATCCTCGACTATCTGGAATATGGCCGGACCTATATCCAGAAATGCGAGGAGCGCCATGGCCAGGCCGAGGTCGAGCGGCTGCTCGACGCCGCCCACGCGCTGATGCCGGCCAGCGTCTTCCGCTATCGCCGGCCGGTCCAATTGTCGCTGCGCGAGGAGCGCGAGCGCGAACGGCAACGGCGCGAGGAAGAGGAGCGCTCGGCACATTATCTCTGGGATTCGATCGCGGCGGGCCGGCGGGCGACCGCCTCGGAGGACGAGGCGCTGGCCCGCAAGCGTTCGATGCACTTGCCGGAAGAGAACCTGCTGCTGTTCCTGGAGAAATACAGCCCCGTGCTCCAGCCCTGGCAGCGCGAGATCCTGCGGATCGTGCGCAACATCGCGCAGTACTTTTATCCGCAGAAACAGACCCAGGTCATGAACGAGGGCTGCGCCTGCTTCGTGCATTTCCACATCGTCCAGGCGCTGCATCAGAGCGGCCGGATCGATGACGGGGCGATGCTCGAGATCCTGCACAACCATACCAACGTGCTGACCCAGCCGGACTATGACGATCCGCGCTATAGCGGGATCAACCCTTACGCTCTGGGCTTCGCGATGATGCAGGACATCAAGCGGATCTGCGACGACCCGACCGACGAGGACCGGGAATGGTTCCCCGACTTCGCCGGCAGCCGCGACTGGCGCAGCCTGCTGAAGGAAGCCTGGGCCAACTATCGCGACGAAAGTTTCATCCAGCAGTTCCTCAGCCCGCGGGTGATGCGGCATTTCAAATTGTTCGCCCTGTCGGACAAGGCGGCGGAGCGGTACTATACCGTCGATGGGATCCACGACCCGCGCGGCTATCGCACGGTGCGCGATGCGCTTGCCCGGTCGCGCGACATCTCGGTCTCGGAACCCGATATCCAGGTGGTCGATGTCGACCTGCTTGGCGACCGGGTGCTGCGGCTGCAGCATATCCGCCGCAATGACGTGCCGCTCGATTCGACCGCCAGCGCCGCGACGCTCGCGCATCTGCGCCGGCTGTGGGGCTATGAGGTGGTGATCCGCGAATCCACCGCCTGAGGCTCAGCCGCGCCCGCGATAGGGCGCCACACCCTGATCCGGGATCCAGACGGAGGCCGGTTGCGGCCCCGTCTGGAAGAAAACGTCGATCGGCATGCCGCCCCGCGGATACCAGTAGCCGCCGATCCGCAGCCAGCGCGGAGCCAGGAGACCGACGAGGCGCCGGGCGATCATCACCGTGCAATCCTCGTGGAAGGCGCCATGATTGCGGAAGGCGCCGAGGAAGAGCTTGAGCGACTTGCTCTCGACCAGCCACGCATCGGGGACATAATCGATCACCAGATGCGCGAAGTCGGGCTGGCCGGTCATCGGGCAGAGCGAGGTGAATTCGGGCGCGGTGAAGCGGACGCAGAAATCCACGTCCGCCTGGCTGTTGGCGACCCGCTCCAGCACCGCCTGGTCCGGGCTCGCCGGCAGTTCGGCACGCTGACCGAGCTGGGTCAGCCCGGCAAAGCGATCTTGATCCGCCACCCCTGCCCCCTGGCTGTCGCCTCTAGAACTGCCAGTAGAGGAACTCGCTCTTGCCGGTCAACCAGATCATCGAGATCGCCGCCATGACCGCGATGATCGCGCCCCAGGCAAGGTTCGGCTGCCAATAGATCGCCCGGCTCGTGCCGGCGATCAGCGGCGGCGCCTTGGGCGTCTGGAGCACCGGATCGTAGCGCTGCATCATCTGGGCCGAATTCGGCATGAGCAGCGCGATCGCCAGCAGCACGACGATATAGCCGGTCGTGGTGGCGAAGGTGCGCATGTCGACCTCGCCGCCGATCTGCTGCATCGCGGGCCAGTGCAGCATATGGGCGACCTTGCCCGGCAGCCCGAGCCCGTGCAGGCCAAGCATGCCGTGATAGATGTTTCCGGCCGACGCGACGCTCGGCGCGCGGAACATCACCATCGAGACGATGACCGCGATGAAGGTCAGGAGGAAGCCCCAGAACGCCCCGCCGAGCCGCGGTGCCGCGGCTGGCTGCGGGCCATATTGGCGCCAGGCATGGTTGATGATCAGATAGCAGCCATGCATCACGCCCCAGAGCACGAACGTGTAGCCCGCACCGTGCCAGATGCCCGACAACAGCATGGTGAACAGCATCGGCCAGGCGATGACATGGAAGAAGGCGCCGAAATGCGACCCGCGCCCGGTGACCATCGGCAGCTTCTGCGCCATGCGCCGGCGCACCAGGCGGAGCGCGATCGGGTTGTAGACATAGGCCGTCAGGAAGCGGCTCAGCGTGATGTGCCAGCGCAGCCAATAGTCGATGATGCTGGTGGCGCGCAGCGGCGAGTTGAAGTTGAGCGGCAGCCGCACCCCAAAGAACAGGGCCGCGCCGCAGGCCATGTCGCTGTAGCCGGCGAAGTCGAAATAGATCTGCAAGGTGAAGCCGATCGCGGCCATCCAGCCCTGCAGCAGGGTGACGGGGTCCCCCGCCGCGGCGAAGGCATAGATCGGCGTGACCTGAGCGGCGATGCTGTCGGCCAGCACGACCTTCTTGAACAGGCCGAAGCAGAACAGAGTGATGCCGGTGGCATAGAGCACGCCGTTGAACCGTCCGTCGCCGCGCTGGAATTGCGGGATCGTCTCGGGGAAATGCACGATCGGGCCCGCAATCAGCTGCGGGAAGAACATCACGAAGAGCAGGAACTCGCGGAGCGTGAAGGACTTGATCCGTCCGCCCGCAATGTCGATCAGGAAGGCGATCTTCTGGAAGGTGATGAAGGAGATGCCGAGCGGCAGGATCACCTGGTGGAAGACGAAGCCCGCGCCGGTCAGGTCGTCGGCGACCGAAACCAGGAAGTTCACATACTTGAAATAGGCGAGGAACAGCACGTTGAAGGCGACGCCGAGCACCAGCAGCACGGTCCGCGAGCGTGCCTTGGCCTCGTTCCCCATCATGCCGATCAGCGCCCGGCCGATCGCATAGTTGACCGCGAGCGACGGTCCGATGATCAGCAGATTGACCGGGCGCCACCAGGCATAGAACACCACCGAGGCGAGGATGAGCCAACCGATCGCGAGCGAGCGCGAAACCCGCCCGAACAGCAGGTAGAGCGCGATCGTGACCGGCAGGAAGACAAGAATATACTCATAAGAATTGAAGAGCATTGGCTACCGCGCACGCACTCGATCAGGACTTGAGCGTCTCGATCTGTTTCACGATGTCGCCGACGGTCTCGAAGGATTCGACGTCGGCCAGGTTGAACTTGATCCCATATTCGGCTTCGACCGCGACGATGAAGGTCACGTAGGCGAAGCTGTCCCACCGGGGCACGTCCGGACGGGTGGTCGTCGCGGTGAGGGTGATCGATTGATCGCCGAGAAGGTCGCGCAGGATCCGGGTCAGGGTTTGCAGGATGTCCGCATCAGTCATGCAACCAGCTCCTTTCGGCTGATCCGCGTCGGGCGCGGGCGATAGTCGGTGAGATCGAGGCGCCAGCGGCCGGCCCCCTCGCCAAGCTCGGGCGCGGCGATCTCGGTGAAACCCAGTCGGGCATAGAGGTCGCGGACCACGGCGTTCTTGGGCGTGGGCAGGAAATCGGCCTGCAGCGCCGCGAAGCCACGCGCGGACGCTGCCTCGACCAACAGATTCATCGCCTCGTCCTCGAGCTGGCGGCCGAAGACCCGGCAGCTCATCACCCAACTGGCGAGATCGAGCGTCGCGGGCGCGCCGAGGGCCGGGGTCGCGATCATCACGCTGACAATGCCGTTGTCGCCGAACTTGTCGACCAGGCGGAACTGCAGGAGCAGGGCCTGCGGATCCTCGGCGAGCGCGGCGATCTCGGCCTCGGTGCGGCGGATCGTGGTGGTGTTGAACTGGTTGGTCTTGTTGACGAGCTGGGCCACGCGGGCGCGGTTGAGGGCCGTGACCGGGCCGAACTCGACCGACATGTCGAGCTGGGCGAGGAAGGCGTCCATGCCGCCGGCCGCATCCGCCATCTCGGCCCGCTCGCGGTTCGCCGCATACTGGCCGGCGCGCGCGCGGTCCTCGCTGGTAAAGGCGATGGCCTCGAAATAGCCGGCCTCCGCGACGCAGCGGACATAATGAGCCGGATCGCGCGGCAATTCGGGGACCGCGACCATCGGCAGGCGCTCGCGAACCTGGGCCCGCTCCACCGGGTTGTCGTCGACGAAGACCAGCGAATCGACGCCGATATTGAGCGCGCGCGCGATCGCCTCGAGATTGGTCGCCTTGTCGGTCCAATTGGCGAGGAAGGCTGCGAAATCCTCGCGCTTGAGCAGCATCTCGGGATGGTCGCGGAACGCCGCCTCGGCAATCGCGAGCTCGTTCTTCGAGCAGACGGCGAGGATCACGCCGCGCTCGTTCAAAGCCTTGGCATAGCGCTGCAGCGCCAGATGCGCCTCGCCGATGCCGCTGCCCTCGCCGAGAACGATGCCGTCGAGCCCGTCATCGCCGATCACGCCCCCCCAGAGCGTGTTGTCGAGATCGAGCACCAGGCATTTGCGCGCCTTGCCGCGGGCCGCGCCGATCAACCGGGCGACGAGTTCGCCATAGCGGGGCGCGGCTTCGGGCGCGATCGCCATCTTGGCCTGCAGCCAGCGCACCGGGTCGAACCAGGCATCGAGCCCGTCCCGCGCGGCCGCGCGGGCGAGATCGAGCCAGAGCACGCCGTCGGCCTGCGCCGCCTCGGCCAGCGCGGCATTGAGGCGGGCCATCAAATTCGAGGGCGCGCCGGGGACAACCGCGTCGAGGCTGCCGAAGACCGGCGGCTCGCTGTCGAGAAAGCCCTGCTGCACCACCGTGGCGCCGAACGCGTCCTGGGCATGGCGCCAAAGCCCGCGCAGATCGGCCACCGCGGCAGCGATCGCGGCATCCGCCTCCTCGGCCGCGGCGCCGAGCGGGACGGCGCCGAGAAACTCGCGCGGGGTCAGGGTGAAGAGCACCGTGTCGGGACGGAAGGTATGGATCGCGGAGCCCGGATTGAGCAGATCCTGGCGGTACTGGCCGTAGCCGGAGACTCGCGTCTCGATCCGCAGCCCGCGCCGCAGGCCGGCAACTCGGATCGACGGTATCAGATGGTCGACGGTGCTTGCCGCGAGCACGGCGAGCCGCACCGGGTCAAGCCCCCCCCCCGGCTCGGCCCGGGTCAGCGCCTGGTCGAGCTGGATGATCTCGAGGAAACCGAGATCGGCCATGGCGAGCGCCGCCAAGGTCCCGGCTTTCGCCGACGCGTCCGGCTCGGCATTGGCGGCGGCGAGCCGCTCTCGAAAGGCCTCGGGCTTGGGCAGCCAGTTCATTGCGCCGGCTCCTGGAGACAGGCCTGAAGCAATGGCCCCGCCTCCGCCATGAAGGCGGTGGAAAACAGCTCGGCACTAGCTGGGTCGAGATGGGATCCGTCGAAGGTGCGCAATCCGTCGAGCTTCGGCGAAACCAGCGGATAGCCAAGCGCGCCGGCCAGCGCCTCGGCCCGGGGGCGCTGATTCTCGCGGGTCGGCACGTAGCTCAGGATCACGCAGTCATGCGGCACGCCGAGGCTCGCGATGAAGTCCTTGGCGGCAGCCTGCTCGGACACCATCGCCTTGAAATTGACGCGCTGGTCCGGGCCGATATCCGAACCGGACAGCGGCTTGCCGGCATCGCCGATCGTGCCCTTCAAGATCCACTGGCCGGTCGTCCGCTCGCGGTAATAGGCTTGCAGGTCGCCGCAGATGAAGGGCAGCCAAGAGCAGACCTGCCGGTGCGGCTCCTGCCAGCTCATCTTGCTGCGCTGACGGGTCAGCCCGTCGCCGGCGAACATCACCTCGCGCGCGGGCGGCGTCACGTCGCTCGAAAAGAACTGGTCGAGATTGATCACATAGGCCCGCGCCTGCGGCTTGATCCGGCCGAGCAGCGGCTTGGTGAACTGCACATTCTCGGTATAGGAGAAACCGAGCAGATAGTAGCTGAGCTTGTTGTCGGCGAACCACTGCGTCGTCGCGGGAGACGAAAGACCGAATTCCAGCCGGCTGTTGCCGAGAAACAGCACATCCGCCTTGCGCGCCGAGTCCTGGCTGACCGGGTCCAGCGCATACCAGAAGCTGCCGTGATCGATATCCGCGTAGCCGTCGGCATGGCAGTAAGCGAGATAATGGTCGCCCGCATAACCGGTTGCCGGACAAGCGAAGATGCCCGTCGTGCGCAGATGATAGAGCGAGGTGACGAGCATCACGGCAAAGATCGCCAGCGTGTAAAGCGCGAGCTTGCGCCCCTGACCCGGCGTGGCGGCAATCTCGCCGGCGGTCATCTGCGACATTGCGGCTCGCTCCGACCCGCCCCGGTGGCGGCTACCGACGATGCTGGCGACTGAAAGACCAAGCTTACCCCCACAGAAATCGTTACTCCGACGCCCTGCCCTGCCGGCACACCACCACCGACAATTCGGGCCGTCGCCGCGGTCCCGCCGGCAAAACCGCCCAGGACGAGACGCCCCCCAACATCCGGCGACAAAAAGCCGCCCTACACCAATCGTTCCGCGACCATCGACAACCGACCCGAAACAATCGAGGCGGAGCCTACGTGAAGGCACCGCGCGGATCAAGTGGCACGCTGCGGTGCAACGCCGCTTTCGACGCCTGCCTTAACGTCCCGTCGAGCACTCGGAGTCCGGTCCCTGCGCGTCGAACCGCCCGACCAGAAACCGCCCGTCGCAGGCGTCCGCCAGGAACTCAGTCAACCGGCGATGCAGGGCAACCCCCGTGAAAAGGCTCGCAAAACCCGTGCGATCGAGCGTGGTGCAGCGCTCCACCATCTCCACATAGCGCCGGAACCCATCGACCGTGACCACCAGGGGCGCGAGCCCGGCACGGACCCTCACATAGCTCACGAGCAAGGAGGCGGTTCGGCTGTTTCCTTCGATGAAGAGTTGCGGTGCGCTCAGCACCCGAAGAAACACCCCGCTCGCCAGGGCCTGCGGCGAGCCGGTGCGGTTGCGCTTGTACCATTCCATGAAATCGCCGATCCCGGAGCGCTCGTAGAACCGACGCTCGGTTTCGTCGATATGCTTCCGATATTGCGCCCGCCGCTCGGGCGTCGTCCCGCACAGGACCAGGTGATTGAGCTCGAGGATATGGCGGGTTTCGCCATAGCAGAAAATGTCGGTTCGCGCCGCGAGCAACTCATCGACATAGCGATAGCCCGCAACCATCCGCCGCACGGCGTCCTCGGTCAGAGGTTCCTCCGGCAGGTCGCCGGTCAGCTCGTGCTCGGCCTCCATCCCGGCGAGGGCCTGGCTGATTGCCTCAAGATCGAGCCGACGCCACTCCATCACCGCTCCTGGAAGAACCGGAGTCGCCATGGTCCGCTCCGGCCATCCCGCGATAAGGCCAGAACGGATCGACCGCAAGACAAAGCACAACCAAGAGCGGAATCGCGCGAAAGTGCGTCCCGCTCTTGGGAAAATTGGACAGCGTTCCGTCCGGTCAGCTGAACTGGCCGGAAATGTACTGCTTGGTCAGGTCCTGCTGCGGCGCCTCGAAGATCTGCTGGGTGTCGCCGACTTCGCAGAGGAAACCGGTGCGGCCGCCCTGCGAGATGTCCACCGAATAGAAGGCGGTGGTGTCGGCGACGCGGGTCGCCTGCTGCATGTTGTGCGTGACCAGCGCGACCGTGTAGTCGGTCTTGAGGTCCAGCATCAGCTCCTCGACGATGCGCGTCGCGATCGGATCGAGCGCCGAGCAGGGCTCGTCCATCAGCAGCACGGTCGGCTCGGTAGCGATGGCGCGCGCGATGCAGAGGCGCTGCTGCTGGCCGCCCGACAGAGCCAGGCCGTTCTGCTTGAGCTTGTCCTTCACTTCGGCCCAGAGACCGGCGCGGCGCAGGGCATGCTCGACCTTCTCGTCATAGTCGCCGCGGAAGCGGTTGAGACGCAGGCCGAAAGCGACGTTCTCGTAGATCGACATGGAGAACGGGTTCGGCTGCTGGAACACCATGCCGATATGGCGGCGAACCACCACCGGGTCGATGTTCTTGGCATAGATGTCCTGGCCCAGGAACTGGACCTGGCCCTCCAGGCGGAAGATCGGGATCAGGTCGTTCATCCGGTTCAGCGAGCGCAGCACGGTCGACTTGCCGCAGCCCGACGGGCCGATGAAGCCGGTGATCTTGTTGCGCTCGATGGCGATGTGACTGCCGCGGACGGCGAGGAACTTGCCGTAATAGATCTTGTCGATCTTGGCGTCGATGGCGTTGGCCGACTCGGCGACCGCCCGTTTCGCCGAGCTCGCGATCGGTGCGCGAGCAAGTCCGGCTGAGGTTTCTTCGATCATGGTCATGGCTGTGCCCCCGGTCCGTCAGACCTTGCTCGAGCCGACCAGCCGGCTCAGAATGTTGAAGATGAGGATGATCAGAACCAGCACCAGCGACGCCGCCCAGGCGAGCTCGATCTGGTTCGGGAACGGCATCCCCGAGAAGTTGTAGATCAGGATTGCCAGCGACGCTGTCGGCTCCTGCAGCGAGCGGATCCAGTAGTTGGAGAACAGCGCCGTGAAGAGCAGCGGGGCCGAATTGCCGGCCGCGCCG
Organism: Amaricoccus sp.; assembly: GCA_046348955.1. Classification (GTDB taxonomy): domain Bacteria; phylum Pseudomonadota; class Alphaproteobacteria; order Rhodobacterales; family Rhodobacteraceae; genus Amaricoccus. The sequence continues at coordinate 113,892 of JAXMDG010000004.1, read as the reverse complement.
GCGACCGCCAGCATCACGCCCGTCAGGATCCCCGGCAGCGCGGTCGGCAGGACGACCTTCAGCACCACCTGCGTCTGGGTGCAGCCCATGCCGTAGGCGGCATCCTTCATCCGCTGCGGCACCATGCGCACCGCCTGCTCGGCCGTCAGCATGACGGTCGGCAGCATTAGCACCGCCAAGGCCACGCCGCCCGCCAGCGCCGAATAGGTGCCCATCGACAGGACCAGCCACGCATAGACGAACACGCCGGCGAGGATCGAGGGGAAGCCGGTCAGAACCTTGGCGATGAAGCGCGTCGCGTCGGCGACCCGGCTGTTCGGGGCGATCACCCCGAGTAGGACCCCGCCCAGCACGCCGAACGGAACCGAGATGATGGCGGCCAGCGCCACCATCACGACGGTGCCGATCACCGCGTTGCCGAAGCCACCGCCGGGCTCGAGGCCCGCGGGCGGCAGCTCGGTGAAGAGCTCGAGCCCAAGCCGCGCACCACCCCGGGTGATCAGCATGTAGAGCACCGAGAACAGCGGCACCGCCGCGAGGACCGCGACCAGCCAGAGCAGGCCGGTCAGGGTCGAGTTGGTGAGCGACCGACGGTCGCCCAGGTTGCGCCGCAGGTCGGGCATCTCCATGCGCGCCTTGCCGAACGCGCCGCCATTTGTCGAAGTCGTGCTCATAACCGCCTCACGAGACTGTCTGTTTCGCCGAGACGGCCATGATCATCGTGCCGATGATATTCACCGCCAGCGAGATCACGAGAAGCACGATCGCAGCATACATCAGGGCCTGAACTTCGATGCCGCTGGCCTCGGGGAATTGCGAGGCGAGCAGCGAGGCGAGCGTGTTGGCCGGCGAGAAGATCGACCAGCTGATCTGGTTCGAGTTGCCGATCAACATCGCGAGCGCCATCGTCTCGCCGAGCGCGCGACCGAAGCCGAGAACAAGGCTGGCGAAGATGCCGCTCGACGCGGTCGGCATCATCACCTTGAGGATCGCCTCCCACTTGGTGGTGCCCATGCCGTAGGCGGCTTCCTTCACCTTGTAGGGGATAAGCGAGAATGCGTCTTGGCTGATGGCCGCGACGGTGGGCAGGACCATGATCGCCAGCACCACGACAGCGGGCGCGAGGCCGGGCCCGGCGAGCGAGGTCGAGAAGGGCGGAAACCAGCCGAAATTGGTGTAGAGAAAGTCGGCGACCGGGCGCAGCGCCGGGATCACCACATAGATGCCCCAGAGACCGAACACGACCGACGGGATCGCCGCCAGCATCTCGATGATGGTGCGGAACACCCGCGCGAGCCGCGCGTCGAGGAAGTCCTGGGTCAGGAAGATCGCCATGCCGATCCCGAAGAAGGCGGCGATGATCAGCGCGAGAATCGAGCTGTAGAGCGTGCCCCAGATCTCGGCGAGGATGCCCATGCTCTCGCGGGACGGGTCCCATTCCGCCGTGGTCAGGAAGCCAAGGCCGAAGCGCTGCATCGCCGGGGCGGCATCAGAGCCGATCTTCCAGGCGATATAAACCAGCAGCGCCACCACCAAGATACCCGCAGCGTAGGTCATCGACCGGAAGACCCGGTCCATCAAGAACTCGCCGCGCGTGGGGGCCTGCGATATCGAGCGGTCCCCCGCGGCCGCCCAGCTGGATTCGTAACTCATCTCACCCCCGTTTCGCGCCACTCACCCCCGAGCCAGCGCGGTGTCAATCAGAAAGCCCGAGGCATCGCGATGCCTCGGGAAGAAATTTGCCGCACCCGATCTCAGGCGCCCGCGCCGATCTGCTTGGCGGCCTCGCGAACCTTCTCGATGACCGATTCGGGCAGCGGGATGTAGCCAAGCTCCTCGGCCATGCCCTGGCCGGTGGTCAGGCCGTACTCGACCATCGCCTTGAGCGCCTCGACCTTCGCCGCGTCCTGGCCGCTCTCGTAGAACAGCATCCAGGTGAAGGTCGAGATCGGATAGGCACCCTCGCCCTCCGGATCGGTGATGAAGGCGCGCATATGGTCGTCGAACTTGGCCGAAGCCAGCGCCGCGGCACCGCCCTCGCCACCCGGAGCGACGAACTTGCCGTCCTTGTTCTCGAGGGTCGCCATCGAGGCACCGGTCAGCTTGGCATAGCCGAACTCGACATAGCCGATGGCGCCCGGGGTCTGCAGGATGGTCGCGGTCACGCCGTCATTCTTCGGCGCCTTCACGACCTTGTCGGACGAGGGCCACTGCACCGAGGTGCCAGCGCCGGGACCGGCCTTGAAACTCTCACTGATTGCAGAGAGATGGCTGGTGAAGTTGAAGGTCGTGCCCGAGCTGTCCGACCGAACCACCACGGTGATCGGCGTCGAGGGCAGCTTGGCGCCGGGATTGGCGGCGGCGATCCGCGGATCGTCCCACTTGGTGATCTTGCCGAGGAAGATGTCCGAATAGACGTCGCGCGGGAGCTTCAGCTCCTTCACGCCCGGCAGGTTGTAGGCGAGAACGATTTCGCCGGCGGTCATCGGCAGGAGCACGACGCCCTGCTTCACCTTGGCGATATCCTCGTCCTTCATCGCCGCATCGCTGGCCGCGAAATCGACGACGTTGTTGATCAGGTCCTGGATGCCGGCGCCGCTGCCCTTGGACTGGTAGTCGACGGTAACGCCCTGGGTTTTCTTACTGAAATCCTTGAACCAGGCCGAATAGAGCGGAAACGGGAAGCTGGCCCCCGAACCGGTGATGCGCGTGTCCGCCATGGCAGACGAACCGAACGCGACCGCCGCAGCGAGCGCGATTCCAAAAAGACGATTCAGCAACGGTATACCCCCGGATATTGCTAGCCGTTCTCGCGGGGACCATCCGCCAATTTCGTGACGGTTTTGCGACAAACTGCGAGTTTCTTTGCATAGCAGCAATGCGCCCACGGACGAGTTCCGGCGCGGGCACCCCGCCCTCGAAGGGAACCAAACCGGCGCAAGCGTTTTTTCCACGAAGGAATCGAGATCACCAGATCAGGAGAAGGCCGATGGCCGAGGACACCCCCCGCAGCGGATCGCGGACCAGCGAGCGCGGCTTTGCCGCGATGGATCGAACCAAGCAGCGCGCCGTCGCCAGCAAGGGCGGGTCGGCTTCGGGCGGCAACTTCAAGAACGACCCCGAACGCGCGGCCCGCGCAGGCCGCAAGGGCGGCGAGCAATCCGGCGGCAACTTCAAGCACAACCCGGCCCGCGCCGCCGAGGCCGGCCGCAAGGGCGGCGAGAACTCTCGCGGGGCCTCGAGCCGCCTCGCGGCCAAGGATGGCGGCGTCTGATCGTCGGCTTGATGTCGGATTTTGCCCGCCATCACCTCCGCGTTTGGCGTAGACTCGACCGACAAATGGTGGACCGCGGGGGGTGATCGTGCTTTTGCGGCGCATGGCAGTGGCGGGCGCGTCCGGTCTCGTCCTCTTCGTCGCGTTCAACCCGGTCGATGCCCAGGAGGCGGCGCCTCCCGAGCCACGGCCGGCCCTGGCGTCGGCGGCTGACCTTGCCGCCCCGCCATCGGGCACACTTTTGTCGGAGACCGAGCTCGACGCCCTGGTCGCGCCGGTCGCCCTCTATCCCGACGCGCTGCTGACCCAGATCTTCGTCGCGGCGACCTACCCGATCGATATCGTCAAGGCGGATCGGTTCATGACCGCCAACGCGACCCTGTCGGACAAGGACCGCGCCAAGCAGGCGGAGAGCGAACCATGGGATCCGAGCGTCCAGGTCCTGACCGGCGGTTTTCCGACGGTCGTCGCGCGCATGGCGACCGAGATCGACTGGACCCAGACGCTCGGCGATGCGGTGATCGCACAGACCGACGACCTGCTGGCGGCGGTCCAGCGCCAGCGCGCTCGGGCGCAGGCGGCCGGGAACCTGGAGAGCAACAAGGCTCAGACCGTCGAGACCGTCGGGGATGCGATCACCATCGCGCCCGCCGACCCGCAGGTGATCTATGTCCCGAGCTATGACGCGACCGCCGCCTTCGCGCCGGCGACCACGAGTTCGGTCCCGGTCGTGACCACCGGCACCGAGACCGGCGTCTCGACGGGCGACGTGCTGATGACCGGAGCGATCGCCTTTGGCAGCGCCCTGCTGCTCAGCGAGATCTTCGACGACGATGACGACTGGCACGGCTATTGGGGCGGGCCGCCGCCGATCGACTGGAACGACGGCGACTTCTACCCGAACCGCGGCGGCATCAATGTCAATGGCGACGTGAATATCGACCGCGACCGGACGCGGGTGCGCATCAAGGATGGGCAGATCGGCAACCGGGACCGCCCGCTGAGCGATCGGACCGGCGCCTGGCAACCCTCCCCCGAGCGCAAGGACGAGGCGCGCCAGGCCCTGGCGGCGCGCAAGGCCGCGGGGGGTGGCGCCGCCGGTCTCGGCGACAAGCTGACGGCACGGTCCACCGAGTCCGGTGCCCGGGCCAAGCTCGAGGCCGCCGGCAAACGGACCCCGCAGGCTGGACAGTTCAAGGCCAAGCCCGGCTCTATCCTCGATCCCGGCTCCGGTGGACCCGTCGCGACCAAACGCGCGAGCGACCGCGGCGCGGCCAGCCTCGGCAAGGCGAAGGGCGGAGGCGAGGGGCTGAAACGGACCCCGTCGCGCGAGATCGACACGCCGAAATCGCTGTCCAAACCGGCCAAGCCGGTCGCGGCGGCCAAGCGGGCTCCGCAGCGCGGCACCGCGTTCGACATGCCCTCGGGCGGCGGCAAGGCCAAGGCTGCCTCGAAACGCGGCCATCAGAGCGTCAATCGCGGCGGTGGCGGTGGCGGCCATGTCCGCCGGCGTTGAGTAGGGGACCGGAGATGACACGCTTCACTCTGACGATGATCGCGGGACCCGGTCTGGCGCTCGCCGCGACGATGGCCTGGGCGGCGCCGGAGCATTTCCCGACCCCCGACGATGCGGCCGCGGCTGTCGCGGGCGCGCTGGAGACGCAGGACGCGACAGCCCTGGTCGCGATCTTCGGCACCGAGAACCGGGACGTGATTCTGACCGGCAATGATGGCGACGACCGCGAGACCTGGCGGCGGTTCCTCGACGCCTACCAGACCTTCCATCGGGTCGATCCCGACGGCCCGGACCAGGCCACCCTGACGATCGGCCGGGATCTCTGGCCCTTCCCTGCCCCGCTGGTGAAATCGGCGGAAGGCTGGAGCTTCGACGCCGCCGCCGCGCGGGAGGAGGTGCGGCTGCGGCGGATCGGCGAGAACGAGCTCGACGTGATCGACCTGATGCACCGCTATGTCCATGCCCAGGCCGTCTATCGGTCGGAGAATCCGGCCGGCGACGGGGTGCCGGCCTTCGCCGACGCGATCCTGAGCGCCGGGGGCAAGCGGGACGGGCTCTACTGGCCGCCCGACCCGGACGCGCCGGACAGCCCGATCGGCGACTTCATGGCCCGGGCCGCCGCCAGCGGCTATCATCTCGACGGCAAGGATGTGCCGCCCGAACCCTATCTCGGCTACTATTTCCGCGTCCTGACCCGGCAGGGGCCGGCCGCCCCGGGCGGCAAGCTCGACTATATCGTCAACGGTCACATGGTCGCGGGGCATGCCCTGCTCGCCTATCCGGCCGACTATGGCGAGACCGGGGTGATGAGCTTCCTGGTCGGCGAGGCGGATCGGGTCTACCAGGCCGATCTGGGGCCGGACACGCTGGCCGTCGCCGCCAGGATCGAGAGCTTCAATCCCGGCAAAGGCTGGAGCCCGGTGACCGAGGAAGCCGGCCAATAGACCGTGCGAAAGCGCGGAGTCGCACGCGTGCGACTCCGGCTATATATTTGCTTTTACAGGAATTTTTAAAATCCATCAACCAGTTCGCAACCAAGCTTAACGCGATGGGGCAAGCCGCGGGCGGTCCCGGACGCGCTTGCGGTGTCCGGAGCCGGGCGTTAGCGTCCGCCGCATGAAAATCGCCTCGTTCAATATCAACGGCGTGCGCGCACGCCTGCCCGCCCTGCTCGACTGGCTGCGGGACGCCAAGCCCGACCTCGTCGCGCTGCAGGAGATCAAGATCGTCGATGACGGCTTCCCGCGCCTTGAGGTGGAGGAGCTCGGCTATCAGGTCGAGACGCATGGCCAGAAGAGCTTCAACGGGGTCGCGCTGCTGTCGCGCCTGCCGCTCGAAGATGTGACGCGCGGCCTGCCCGGCGACCCGACCGACGACCAGGCACGCTGGATCGAGGCGACGGTGGTCGGCGAGCGCCAGGCGCTCCGGTTCTGCAACCTCTATCTGCCGAACGGCAACCCCGCGCCCGGGCCGAAATACGACTACAAGCTCGCCTGGATGCAGCGCCTCCAGGCGAGAACCGAGGCGCTGCTGGCCGAGGAGACCTGCGCGCTCCTGGCGGGCGATTTCAACGTGATTCCGCAGCCGGAAGATTGCTGGGATCCGAAGGTCTGGGCCGAGGATGCCCTGTTCCTGCCGCCGACCCGGGCGGCGTTCCACCGGCTCACCAATCTCGGGCTGACCGACGCCCTGCGCGCCGTCAATCCCAATCCCGGGATCTACACGTTCTGGGACTATCAGGCCGGCGCCTGGCCGAAGAACCACGGAATCCGCATCGACCATCTGCTCCTGACCCCGCAGGCCGCCGATTGTCTGACCGCCTGCGGCATCGACGCCGAGATCCGTGGCCGCGACAAGCCGTCGGACCATGTCCCGATCTGGGTCGACCTGGCGCTGTGACGCGTCAATGGCGCCCGGGATGGCGCGCGGCCGGAACCGCCGCCTGCTGCACCAGCAGGGACCGGGAGAATTGCGCGAGCTCCGGATTACCCTGGATCGCCCGATCCGCCGCCGGACAGAGCTCCGGCTCGGTATTGAGGCAGCGCAGCAGCAGCAGAATGGCGGCGCTCTTGGTCACGTCGAGCCTCCCGGCGACAGCTTCGCCGCCGGAGCCTAGGCGCAGCCGGTTTCCGCCAGACTAACGGAGCGGCGGCGCAGGTACCCGAAGATGCGCCGATGATGGCGCGGGCCCGCCGTGGGGCATTCGACGCCTGGTGCCTGGTGCCTGGTCTTTGCGGGCGGCCTGGCGTGCGTTGCGCGGAGCCAGGACGCAGCGAGCCTGGGTCCCGCTGGCCGCCAGACAACCGGGCCGGACGGGGAGGACGGCTTTTTTCAAGCGACAGGCTTAACGGCGCTCCTGCGGTTCGGCCCGGATCCGTTCGGGCGGAAGGCCGGGGCAGCGCGCCCCGGCCGCCGCGACGGTGCCGCGCGCCGCGCGCGCGACGGCGACGCCAGGAGCCGCGTTGCCGCGGCGCTTTATGAAAAGCCGCGGTTCAGCCGAGCCGATCCAGATGGGCCTCGAGCAGGGCCAGTCGGTCCTGGCCCCAGAACAGTTCGTCACCCGCGATATAGCTTGGCGCGCCGAACACGCCGCGGCGCAGCGCCTCGTCGGTATTGCGCTGCAATTCCTCGACGCCGGTCAGCATGCCCCGGTCCGCGAGGCCGGGATCGAAGCCCGCCTCGGCCAGCAGCGCCCGGACGACCGCATCCTCGGCGATGTCGCGCTCCTCGGCCCAGACCGCGCGCAGGAAACCGTGGGTCAGCGCGCCGAGATCCCCGCCCCCCACCGCCTGCGCCACGATGATCGCGACCGAGGCCGGGACCGGATTGGTCGGCCAGTAGCGCGGCGAGAGATTGATCGGCATCCCCCTGGCCTCGGCGACCCGGGCAAGGTCGGCCAAGCGGTAGGCCTGGCGCGAGACATGCCGGTCCTTGAGCGGCGCCGTGCCGGTCTCGGCGAAGATACGGAACAATTCCACCGGCTTGTAGCGGATCGTCGCGCCATGGCGGGCCGCGATCGCCTCGAGCTCCAGCCCCGCCAGATAGCTGAAGGGCGACAAGGGAAACAGATAATAGTCGATCGCCGCCATCGCGGACCCTCCTGCACCGATTTGCCAAGGTTCCCCGGCTGGCGGGGCTTTGCAAGCCCGGGTTGCGGTGGTAACGGGGGCCAATGTTACCGCAGTGCGAAGGGCCGCCCCGATGAATCCGCTTTTCAAGCCGAAACTCATCGCCGGCAACTCCAACAAGCCCCTGGCCTCCGCCATCGCGCGGCGCATCTCGATCCATCGCGGCGAGGCGGTCGAGCTGGTCAAGATCCGGGTCGAGCGCTTCAACGACCAGGAGATCTTCGTCGAGGTCTACGAGAATGTGCGGGGCGAGGACATGTTCATCGTCCAGTCGACCTCGAACCCGGCCAACGACAATCTGATGGAGCTGCTGATCATGACCGACGCGCTGCGCCGGTCGTCGGCCACGCGCATCACCGCCGTCATGCCCTATTTCGGCTATGCAAGGCAGGATCGGCGGTCCAAGGCCCGCACCCCGATCAGCGCCAAGCTCGTGGCGAACCTGCTGACCCGCGCCGGGATCGAGCGGGTCCTGACGCTCGACCTGCATGCCGCGCAGATCCAGGGTTTCTTCGACATTCCGGTCGACAATCTCTATGCCGCGCCGGTCTTCGCGCTCGATATCCAGCATAAGTTCAAGAATCTCAGCGAGCTGACCGTGGTCTCGCCCGATGTGGGCGGCGTGGCGCGGGCCCGCGAGCTGGCCGAGCGAATCGATGCCGATCTCGCGATCGTCGACAAGCGCCGGGCCGCACCGGGGGAGATCGCCTCGATGACGGTGATCGGCGAGGTGCGCGACCGGGTCTGCCTGATCGTCGACGATATCTGCGACACCGCCGGAACGCTGGTGAAGGCGGCCGAGCTCCTGATCAGCCAGGGCGCGCGCGAGGTCCATGCCTATATCACGCATGGGGTTCTGTCGGGTCCGGCGATCGGCCGGATCACCGGCTCGATGCTGAAGAGCCTCGTCATCACCGATTCGATCGAGCCGACCCCGCAGGTCCGCAAGGCCAAGAATATCCGCGTGGTGCCGATCGCCCCGCTCTTCGGCCAGGCGATCCTCAATATCTCGAACGGGACCAGCGTGTCGTCGCTGTTCGACAGCCAGACGCTTGGCCCGATCTACGAGGCCTTCTATCCCAGCGCCGCCTGATCGGCGGCGCCGGGGCCTCGGGCTCAGCTCCGCGGCTTGGCGTTCTCGGGATCGTACAGCGGCGCGTAGCCGACGCCCACGACCTCGACAGGGTAGGTCTCGCAAAAATACCGCACCTCGAGCTTGCGGCCCTTCTGGCAGTAGTCCCACGGCAGGTAGGCGAGCGCGATGTTCTTGCCCACGCTCGGCCCGTAGGCGATCGACGTGGTGAAGGACCGCCGCCCGAGCGCGTCGACGAGCGACTCGCCGGTCGCCGGGTCGATCACCGGCAGCGTCCCCACCGGGAAGCGCGCGACGCCGCTCGCGTCGGTGTTCTCGGTCATGACGAGCGTGCAGAGCATCGCCGGCTGGTGCTCCCGCGCCCGGTGCTCGAGGTGCTTCGCCTTGCCGCGGAAATCCGCCTCCTTGACCTTCGGCCGCTGCAGGTCGGCCTCGAGCAGGTTGTACTCGGTCAGCAGGTCGGCGTTCTGCAGGCGCAGGCTCTTCTCCAGCCGCCGCGAGTTGGCGTAAGTCTCGACGCCCACCGCCATCACCCCGGTCGCGCGGAGCGCGTCCCAGACGGCGAGGCCGTCCTCGTAGGCCATGTGCAGCTCCCACCCCTGCTCGCCGACATAGGAGATGCGGAAGGCGGTCACGTCCTTGCCGGCGATGCGCACCGGGCGGATCGCCGCGAAGGGGAAGGCCTCCTTCGAGAGCGCGTCCGGGTCCTCGACGACCTTCTGGAGATTGACGCGGGCGTTCGGGCCCCAGATGCCGATGGTCACGAACTTCTCGGCGACGTCCTCGATCGTCACGTCGTAGCCGCGGTCCTGCGCCACCCGCCGCATGTAGTGGAAGTCGCGCGGGCCGGCGTCGGCGCCGTTCACCATGCGGATGCGGTCGGCCATGCGGAACAGCGTGAAGTCGGCGCGGACGTTGCCCTCGTCGTCGAGGAAGTGGGTGTAGATGCCCTTGCCGATATTGGTGTCGCCGCCGATCTTGGCCGCGCACAGCCACTCCATCATCGCGACATGGTCCGGCCCGGAGATGTCGGTCATGTGGAAGTGCGAGAGGTTGATGATCCCGCAATCCTCGGAGAGCGCCAGCTGCTCGGCGTTCGACACGCGCCAGAAGTGGCGGGCGTCCCACTCGTTCCTCCGCTCCGGCACGCGGTCGCCGTACTTCGCGAGCAGGTGCTCGTTCGCGGCGTAGCCGTGCGCGCGCTCCCAGCCGCCGAGCTCCATGAAGTAGCCGCCGAGCTCCTTCTCGCGCTCCCAGAACGGCGAGCGGCGGATGCCGCGACCGCCGGCAAAGGGCTCGCGCGGATGGACGGGGGGGTTGTAGATCTTCCGCGCCGTCTCGGTGCAGCGTTCCTCGATGAACGTCTCGGTCAGCGCGAAGGGGTTGAAGCGGGCGTAGTCGATGCGGGCGTGATCGATCGCCGTGCGTCCGTCGGTCATCCAGTCGGCGATGAGCTTGCCCATGCCGGGGCCGTCCTTGACCCAGATGCCGACGCAATACCACAGGCCGCGAACCTTCTGGCTCTCGCCCATCGACGGGCCGCCGTCGGTCGTGGTCTGGAGAAGGCCGTTGAACGAGTGCCCCTCGTTGTAGCCGAGCTCGCCGAGGATCGGCGTCAGCTCCATCGCCCGCTCCAGGGGCTCGATCACCTGCTCCATGTCGAGGTCGCGCTGCGACGGCGACAGGCGGGCCTGCTCCTTCTCCAGCAGGTCGCGCGGATGGACGAGCCGCGGGTTATGCTCCTCGTAGTAGCCCCACTCGATCTGCCCGCCCTCGGCGGTCTTGGGGTCGCCGGTGTCGCGCATGTAGGCCGAGTTGCCCTGGTCGCGCAGCAGCGGGAAGCCGATCTCCTTGCCGGTGCCGGCGAAGGCGTCGTACGGCCCGAAGAAGGTCAGCGGATGGTCGACCGGCATCACCGGCAGGTCCTCGCCCGCCATCTCGGCGATGAGCCGCCCCCAGAGGCCGGCGCAGACGATGACGTGATCCGCCATGATCGTGCCGCGGGCGGTGACGACGCCCTTGATCCGCCCGTCCTCGATGACGAGCGACTTGGCCGGGGTGTTGGCGAAGGCGCGGAGCTTGCCGGCTTTCTCGGCGGCGTCGACGAGCTTGCCGGCGACGGTCTGCGAGCGCGGGATGACGAGGCCGGCGTCGGGGTCCCAGAGGCCGCCCTGCACCAGCTCCTCCTCGATCAGCGGGAACTTCTCCTTGATCTCGGACGGCTCCATCAGCCGGGCGCGGGTGCCGAAGGCGCGACCCGAGTCGACCTTGCGGCGAAGCTCGTTCATCCGCTCGTCGTCGCCGACCCGGGCGACCTCGATGCCGCCGATGCGGGCGTAGTGGCCCATCTTCTCGTAGAAATCGACCGAGTAGAGCGTCGTCCAGCAGGACAGGAAATCGTGGCTCGTCGCGTAGCAGAAATCCGACGCATGGGCGGTGGAGCCGATGTCGGTCGGAATGCCCGACTTGTCGATGCCGACGATATCGTCCCATCCGCGCTCGATCAGATGATGCGCGATCGACGCTCCGACGATGCCGCCGAGACCGACGATGACCACCTTCGCGCGTTCGGGAAACGCTGACATTCTGCTCCTCCTGCTCGTCATCGGTTGCCTGCCGAAGGTATGCGCCAGTTCCATCGGCCGGGACAGGACGTTTGCGGCATGTCGGCAATACGGCTACGACATCGACGATGGCCGGGGATGCGATGCAGAGACGAGGACGGGAGCCGGGGCCGCTCGGCCGACGCGCCGGCGGGCCGCGGCTTTCGGTCGGGTTCATCCTAGCCGGTCGCTTCACGCTCTGCGCCTTCGCCTGCTTCGTCGATGTGCTGCGGCTCGCGGCGGATGAAGGCGACCGCTCGCGACCGATCCTCTGCGGCTGGTCGGTCCTGTCGGACACGATGGACCCGGTGGCATCGAGTTGCGGGGTGAGCGTCCAGCCGGGCGAGCGGCTCGGCGACCCCGCGCGCTTCGACTATATCGTCGTGGTCGGCGGTCTGCTGGAAGAGGTCCCGAATATCAGCCCCGCCTATGCCCGCTTCCTGCAGCGCGCCGCCGAGGCGGGCGTGCCGCTGGTCGGGCTCTGCACCGGCGCTTTCATCCTGCATCGCGCCGGATTGATGCGGGGCTACCGGGCTTGCGTCAGCTGGTTCTGCCACGCCGATTTCCTGGAGCAGTTCGACGGACTGGAGCCGATATCCGACCAGATCTTCGTCGTCGATCGCGACCGCCTGACCTGTGCCGGCGGTGCCAGCTCGGCCCATCTCGCCGCCTATCTGGTCGAGAAGCATGTCGGGCGGGCAGAGGCGAGCAAGAGCCTGCATATCATGATCATCGACGGGGCCTTGCGGCCCGAGAAGCCGCAGCCCGGCATCCCGCTCGACGTCAAGGCCGAGGATCCGATGGTGCGGCGCGCGCTGCTGCTGATGCAGCAGCGCATCGATGCGCCGCTTTCGATGACCGCGCTGGCCCGCCAGATCGGCTGCAGCAAGCGTCAGCTGGAGCGGCATTTCCGGTCGGCGCTCGGCACCTCGCCGCAGGCGGCCTTTCTCGACATGCGGCTCGCCTTCGCGCGCCACCTGCTCGAGGCGACCGACAAGTCAGTCTCGGCGATCGCCGTCGAGTGCGGGTTCTGCGATTCCTCGCATCTGAGCCGGCTGTTCCGGCAGCGTCACGGATGCACGCCGTCCGGGATGCGGACGGCCGGGGGAGCGTCGGCCCTCGGCCCCGACGCTCCGCCCGGCGGAAGCTCCCCGGCGAGGAGCCTCAGAAGTAGTAGCTGAGCCTGATCTGGCCGCCATTCTCGGTTTGGCTGTCGGCGAAGCTGCCGTCATACTGAAGGCGGACGTCCCAATGGCTGGTGGTAAGGAGCTCGACGCCCGCCGAGATCCGGCCGATGAGGTTCGGATTGTCGAGCGTCGTGGTGAAGTCTCCCGTTCCGGCCGGCGCATTGAGGAAATGCGCCGTGGTGTCGAAATCCTCGCCAGTGCTCAGGCTGACGCCGCCGCTCAGATAGGCATCGAGCGTCCCGCCGTTTTCGACATCGATGCGCCGGCCGACCTTGAGCCAGGGCGTGCCCGACAGGACCAGGGTATCGGTGCCATCGACCACCAGTCCGAGATCGCCAGCGCCGCTCTCGGTATAGCCGTCGAGCCGGACATAGGAGAGCGTGACGTCGAGCGCCGGCTCCAGGTACCAGCTGCCCTGCGGGATCTGATAGGCGGCGCGGCCATGGATGCCGGCATTGAGGGCGCCCGGATCGGCGGTGGCCGTCTCGGTCAGGCTGCCCGCCTGGATCTTGCGGCTGCTGTCATAGCTGCCCCAGCCGAGATCGAGGGCCCCGGTGAAGGTCCAGGGACCGCTCACGCGCTTGAGCGAGGCCGCGCCGACCAGGGCGCTGCCATCGACCGAGACGGCGTTGGCGTCGTCGTTGAGGCGGCCATCCTCCCATCCCAGCGTACCGCCAAGGAAGAGATCGTCGGCGAGGCGCCATTGGCCGCCGACCGAGGTCGTCACGGCATTGTAGTCGAAGGCGGGGTCGTCGCCGGTCGCCGAGCGTTCCAGCCAGCTGCCGCGGACCTTGAGCCAGGCGCAGCTGTCCTGGGTCTTGTAGACGCCCGCCTCCTCGAAGCGCGGGCAGCTATAGGTCGATTGGGCGACGGAGTCGCCGCCGAGGAAGCGGGTATAGCCGATAGCCGCCACCGATTGGCCGGCGAGGCTGTCGAGCGAGCGGCCATAGCTCGCCGCGTCCTTGGCCGCGGCAAGCCCGCCGAAGCCCTCGGCGAAGCCGGTGCCGCCCTTGTCCCAGATCGCCTGGAGGTGCCGGGCGACCGCGCGGCGGTCGGCGGTGTCGGCGCCATCCGCCGAGAAATCGGCCTGCGCGGTGAGGGCGAGCTGCCCGGACTTGAGCGAGGGCAGGAAGCTGAAGACCTGGGTCGTGCCGGCGCGGGCCTTCTCGTCGAGCGTGACGCCCTGGTCGGCGGAGAGCACCGCATAGGTTCCGGGCAGCAGCGTCGTCGGGACGAGGTCGAAGGCGCCCGCGAGCGTCGCCGCGCCCGTCACCCGCAGCGTATCGACCTTGCCGCCGGCAGCGTCGAGATCGAAGCGCAGATGGCCGGGCCCGCTCTGGTTGAGCGCGCCCGAGAGGGTCGTGGCCTTGATCCTGCCGATGCCGCCGACCTCGATCGTGCCCGCGTTGCGCAGCCGGCCGCCGCCGAGATCGACCGTGTCGTAGGGCGCGAAGGTCGCGCCCGCGCGGTTGAGCATCGAGGCGCCGTCGCCGCCCTGGACGTTGCCGGTCAGCGTGCCGCTATTGTCGACCTTCAGGTGCCCGCCGAAGGGCGAGGCGGCGACATAGCCGCCGGCATGGAGGTTGGCGATGGTGGCGCTGTTGGTCAGCAGGACGTCGCGGCCGGAATTGTTGATGTAGCTGACCGTCGCGTGGTCGGCGGAGTTGTTGGAGACCTCGGTCGAGGGCACCTGCGACTTCGCCACCGTCACGGTGATCGGGTTCGTCGCGCCCGGCGCGATGTCGGCCGCGGCGCTCGCGTCGGAGCCGACGACGATCGCCGACTGGTCGAGCGTCGAGACGATGCTGTCGGTGACCTGGACGGTGACGACGCCGGAGGTGCCGGTGCCGCCGACGTTGGTGGCGGTCATCGGCGACACCCAGCCGCCGACCGGGGTCTCGTCCCCGCCGTCGGCCGCGGAATAGCCCGAGCCCGCGATCGAATGGGCGATGATCGCCGGGCCGTCGACGGTGGTGACGTTGCTCTGGTCGAGCGTGATGCTGACGGCGCCGCCGTTTCCGACATTGCCCCAGCCCGGCGACACGCCGCCGGGGGTCAGCGGCGCGTCCTGGTTGAGATCGCCGAGCAGCACGCCGCCGGTGCCGCCGATCGAGGAGCCCCAGACGCCGACGGCGCCGGTGCCCTGGGTCTCGATCCGCGCGCCGGTGAAGGACATCGTCACGGCGCCGCCATTGCCGCTCGAATCGCCCGTATGGGGCGAGGCCTGGATGAGGTTGATCACGCCGCCGCCGACCGCGCCGCCGCCGCCGCCGAGGCTGGTCGCGACGACGCCGTGGGCCTTGTAGCCGGAGGTGCCGATCGCGGCGCCCTTGGCCATTGCGACGGTGACCGCTCCGCCGCTGCCGTTGCCGCCGCTCGCCCCCGCGACGCCCATGTCGAGGAAGATGTTGTGGGCGTCGGGCGCGTCGTCGTCGCCCGAGCCGCTCTGGTCGCCCTGCTGGTCGGTCGTCATCGTGCGGATGAGGCCGCCGCCGCCGCCGACCGACTGCGCGAGCACGCCGAGCCCGAACTTGCCGGTCGTCTGGAGCGTGCTGTTTGCCTGCAGCTCGACATCGACCTTGCCGCCGTTGCCGGTCGATCCGCCGCCGCCGCCGAGGCTGAGGCCGAAGCCGAGCGCGCCGTTGTTGGTGTCCTGCGAGGCGCCGCCCCGCCCGCCGCCCGCGCCGACCGACTGGGCGACGAGGCCGTAGGCGCTGGTGCCGGCGGTGCTCACCGCGCCGGAGTTGGTGACGGTCACCGCCCCGCCGTCGCCCCCGCCGCCGCCGGAGCCGCCGAGCGAGAGGCTGAAGTTCGGCGAGGTGTCGTCGCTCGACGCGCCCGAGGCGACGGAATAGCCGCCGATGCCGCCGCCGCCGCCGACGCTCTGGCCGACGATGCCGTCGGCCTGGGCGCCCTGGGTCTGGAGCGCGCCGGTGTTCGTCAGCGTGATGTCGCCGCCCTTGCCGGCGGCGCCGCCGCTGCCGCCGACCGAGAGGGCGGCGTTGATGCTGAGCGCGATGGTGTCGTCGTCCGCCGGCTTCTCGGCGTTGCCGGTGAAGTGCTCGGTGAGCTTGTTCAGCGTCTCGACATCGCCCTTCAGGCGGTCGTTCAGCGCCCAGAGCTTGTCGACGAGTTGCACGCTCGGCGCGTCGGGGTTGGAGAAGGCGTTCTGGATCTGGCCGAAGACGAACTCGGGCAGGTCGTCGTCGGCGCCGCCCGCGGTCGCGCCGGCCTTGCCGCCGCGCCCGCCGCCGCCGCCGACCGACTGCGCGGTCAGGCCCATGGCGTCGGTGCCGATCGTCGTGATCATGCCGTCGTTCTCGAGCGACACGTCGCCGCCGTTCCCTCCCGCGCCGCCATTGCCGCCGAGGGCGACGGCGAGCGAAATCGAGCCGCCGTTCGAGGAGGCGCTGCCGCCTCCCGCCGTGCCGCCGCCGCCGCCGACGGACTGCGCGAAGACGCCGTCCGAGCCGTCGCCGCGGGTGGCGATGAGGCCGCCGGCGGCGTTCTTGAGCGAGACGCCGCCGCCGGTGCCGCCGGTGCCGCCGCGGCCGCCGACCGCGAGGCCGATGGCGAAGGAGAGGTCGTCCTGCACCACGGTCGCCGCGGTGTCGCCGACCCCGCCGGTGCCGCCGCCGCCGCCGACCGACTGGGCGAAGACGCCGTAGGCGTCCTGGCCGGTGGTATAGACGAGGCCGGAATTCTCGAGGCCGACCTGGCCCGAGGCCCCGCCGACGCCACCCGAGCCGCCGACCGCGGCGCTGAGATTGACCGAGAGCTGCGAGTCCGACGTGGTGCCGGTCCACGAGGCCGCCGAGGCATCGCCCGCGCGCCCGCCGCCGCCGCCGATCGACTGGGCGAGGATGCCCATCGAGCCGTGGCCTGCGGTGACGACGAACCCGCTGTTGGTGACGTCGACCTCGCCGCCGAGATTGCCCGAGCCGCCGGCGCCGCCGGTCGCGTAGCTGGCGGAGATCGCCGGGATTTCCTCGTTCGGCGAGACGTTGATCGCGGTCGCCGCGGCGCTGCCGCCCGAGCCGCCGCCGCCGCCGATCGACTGCGCCGCGAGGCCGGGGGCGTCGGGGCCGTAGGTGATGGCCTGGCCCGCGTTCTCGATCGTGACCTTGCCGCCGACGCCGCCCGAGCCGCCGCGGCCGCCGACCGCGACCGCCGCCGTCGGAAGGACGCCGCCGCCCTCGATGCCGAGCGCCTCGCCGGCGACGCCGCCGCCGCCGCCGATCGACTGGGCGAGGATGCCGGCCGCCTGGTCGCCGAAGGTGGTGACGATCGCGGTGCTGTCGACATCGACCACGTCCGCGGTGCCGCCGGTGCCGGAATCGCCGCCGACCACCATGGTGAAGAACCCGAAGCCCTTCTCCGAGGCGTTGCCGCCGGCACCGCCCGAGCCCGCGATCGACTGGGCGAGCACGCCGCTGCCGCCGTATTCGCTCATCGAGGCGAAGACGTTGTTGCTGCCGCCGTTGAGCTTCA
Source organism: Amaricoccus sp. (assembly GCA_046348955.1). GTDB lineage: Bacteria > Pseudomonadota > Alphaproteobacteria > Rhodobacterales > Rhodobacteraceae > Amaricoccus. The sequence goes on along the minus strand of JAXMDG010000004.1, from coordinate 96,600 downwards.
GCTCGACCCAGGAGCCGTTGCCGCCGGCGCCGCCATTGCCGCCGACGGCGTAGCCGGCGCCGACATTGAGGTCGGTGGCGGTGCCGCCCATGCCGCCGCCGCCGCCGATCGACTGGGCGACGAGCGCGCGCCCTTCGTCGCCGTTGACGATGGTCCAGACCTGGTTGGCGATGACGCCGACGCCCGCGCCGTCGCCGCCGTTCGCGCCCGCGCCGCCGGCGGCGTAGAACTGCGCCGCGCCACCCGAGCCGCCGCCGCCGCCGACCGACTGGGCGACGACGCCGTCGACGCCCGGGCCGTTCGAGGTGACGAGGGCCGGTCCCGACGCCGAGGCGACGCCGAGATTGACGGCGACCTGGTGGCCGTTGCCGGCGGCGCCACCGTTGCCGCCGAAGCCGGTCCAGGAGTTGGTCTGCGTGCCGAAGCCGCCCGGGCCGCCGTTGCCTTGGACGAGCACCGCCTGGCCGCCCGCGGGCTCCAGCCCGCCGATGGGGTCGACGCCGGTCGCGGTGACGTCGCCGAGAAGGGTGAGGCCGGCATAGCCGCCCGCGCCGCCGTTGCCGCCCGCCCCGCCATAGCCGCCGAGCGCCCCGCCGCCGAGCCCGCCATTGCCGCCCGCCCCGCCGTTCGACTGGACGAGGAGGCCGCTGACCGCCGGGCTGCTCGAGTCGATGGCCGAGACGCTGACGGCGCCGTCGAAGGTCAGGTTCGCGCTGCCGGCATTGCCGCCTATCCCGCCGTAGGAGCCGTGCACCTCGGGCGAGGATCCGGCGCCGCCGCCGTCGCCGCCCCGGCCGCCGTCGGTGGCGACCTCGAGGCCGACCTCGGAGGCGACGATCGTCGTGTCGCCCGTCGTCGTGACGGTGGCCGTCGCGCCGGCGCCGCCGTTGCCGGGATGGCCGCCCCAGGTGCTGTTGCCGTTGCTGGTCGTCGGTCCGCCGTTGCCGCCACCGCCGCCGGTGGCGACGAAGGCCGCCGCCGTCCGGGGCGCCGCCGCGCCCTTGCCCGCGGCGATCCTGGCGCCGACGGTGAGCTCGATCGTGCCGCCCGCGGACCCATCCGCTCCCGCGCCGCCGTTGATGACCGCGAGGCCGTGTCCATACGCGGCCCCGCCAAGCCCTCCGCCCCCGCCGATCGTCTCGACGAAGAGGCCGTAGGCGAGCGTCTGGCCGGGGATCGTCGCGATGGTGAAGCCGCTCAGGCTGCCCGTGAGCGACCCCGCCGCGCCTGCCGCGCCGCCATCGCCGCCGCCGCCCGGCCCGATATTGTAGTCGGCCGCGCCACCCTCGCCGCCGCCCCCGCCGCTGGCGAGGAACGCCGCCGCCACCCCCTGCCCGCTGCCGGGGTCGACATAGCCAGTCGACGCGCCGGTGAACGTGACGTTCTGCATCTTGAGCGCCGCCGAGGCCGCGCCCTGCGCCGGCGAGCCGGGTCCGCCGTTCGGGCTGCCCTCGCCCCCGCCGCAACCGGCCTCGCCGCGCAGATCGACGAGGAAGTCGGACTTCGGCGACGGCCCGAAGCTCTGGCCGTTCACGTTCGGAATGACGACGGTCGGCGGCGCCGGCGGCGGATTGCTGGCGGTGCATTGCGCCGAGGCGGCCGCCGCGAGGAGCTGGGCCAGGAGAAAGCTGCCGAGAGCCGGCAGGCAGGGAAGGGTCGAGATCTGGCGAAGGCCCGAAGCCTTGGACCGGACGACAGGAGAGACTCTGCTTCGCACGGGTTGGTACCTCGATACAGGCGGAATGGGGAAGGGTTGCAGTGTCCGGCCATGCCAATGCCGGAAGTCTTCCACAGCTCGCGTCCGACGCCATGGGCTCGCGGCAGTTATTTCCCGGCGCGCCCCGCTTCGTCAACGATCTTGTGAATGCCGAGGCGGAGCCATCCCCGACACCAGGCGGCGCGGGGCGATCGCATCTGGTCGAGCCGCGCCGGGGCAAATATGGTGGGCGCCGGATGGACGAGCAGGACCATGACGCCGGAGCACCTGACCGATTCAGTCGCGCGCGGGGACCCGGAGCGCTGGCGGGCGGCGATGACGGCGCCAGCCGGCCGGCGCACGGGGCTGCTCGCGCTCTATGGCTTCAATCTCGAGATCGCGCGGGCATCCTGGGTAGCGTCCGAGCCGATGCTGGCGCAGATCCGTCTGCGCTGGTGGGCCGATGCGCTGGCCGAGATCGCCGCGGGGATGGCGCCGCGCCGCCACGAGATCGTCGCGCCGCTGGCCGAGGCGATCGGCGAGGGCCGGCTGCCGATGCCGCTCTTCGAGGCGATGATCGAGGCGCGGGCCCGGGATGCGGAGACCGCGCCGCATCCCGACCGGGCGGCGCTGGACCGCTATGTCGCGGCGACGGCCGGCGCGCTGCTGGAGCTCGCCGTGCGCCATCTCGGGGCGCCGGAGACGGCGCTGCCGGCGGTGCGCGACTTCGCCCAAGGAGCCGGGATCGCGGCGCTGCTCAGGGCGCGGCCGACGCTGCTGGCACGCGGCCGCGATCCGCTGCCGCCGGGCCTCGATCCGCGCGACCTGGCGCGGGACGGCCTCGCCCTGATCGCGCGGGCGCGGGCCAATCGCGCGCTGGTCCCGGCCGCCGCGGCGCCGGCGCTGCTCGGGGCCGCGACCGCCGCGCCCCGATTGCGGTTGGCGGCGCGCGGCGCGGCGCCCGACCTGTCGGAGTTCCGGGCGCGGTCCGTCCAGCTCGCCCGCGGGCTCAGCGGACGCTGGTGAAGACCCGGCCCCGCAGCACCAGCCAGATCAGCGCGCCGGCCGCCAGCGCCAGCATCGGGATCATCGCCAGATTGACCGCCGTCCAGCCATCGACCGCGTCGCCGCCGGAGCAGTTCATCAGCCCGCCGGACGCGAGCGAGGCGAGCCCGACGAAGCCGAAGACCGCGAAATCGTTGAGCCCCTGGACCCGGCCGCGCTCCTCCGGCCGATAGGAGCCGGCGAGCATCGTGGTCGCGCCGATGAAGCCGAAATTCCAGCCGATCCCGAGCAGGATCAGCGCGCCGAAGAAATGGGTGATCTCGACGCCCGACAGGCCGACCAGCCCGGCACCCGCCAGCACCGCGAGGCCGACGGCGACGATGCGCTCGGCCCCGAACCGGTCGATCAGCCCGCCGGTGAAGAAGGACGGGACGAACATCGCCAGCACATGCGCGCTGACCACGTCGGCGGCGCGGTCGGTCGGAAAGCCGCAGCCGACGATGGCGAGCGGGGTCGAGGTCATCACCAGCGTCATCAACGCATAGGAGACCATCGCGCAGATCATCGCGACGGCGATGCGCGGCGTGCGGAGCAAATCGCCGATGCTCCGCGGGGCCGGGGCATCGGGGGATGCCGGCGCGGGCCGCGGGCTGTCGAGCAGGGCGAAGATCGGGGCGCCCACGACATTGATCGCCGCAACCGCCAGATAGGCGCCGGCGAAGGGGAACGGCGCCAGGGCATCGCCCGTCGCCTTGACGAGCTGGGGCCCCAGGATGGCCGAGATGAGGCCGGCCGCCATCACCCAGGCGATGGCGCGCGGGCGGAAGGCGGGGCTGGCGCCATCCGCGGCGGCGAAGCGATAGAAGCCCTGGGCCGACATGTAGAGCCCGCTCAGGAGCGAGCCGGCCAGGAACAGGCCGAACGAACCGCGGATCAGCGCCAGCGCGCAGAGGCCGGCACCGATCCCGCCCCCCGCTGCGCCGAGAACGAAGCCGAAGCGGCGGCCGCGGCGCTGCATCAGGAAGGAGAGCAGCGGCGCGGAGAGCATCGAGCCGAAGATGATCAGCGAGACCGACAGGGTCGAGAGACACTTGTTGGGGCTGAGCATCTGCCCCGCGAGCCCGCCCAGGATGAATTGGACCGGCATCTGGCTGCCGAGCAGCGCGGTGGCAGCCGCCAGCACTCGGACATTGCGCCGGGCGCGGGCATCGGGATCAGCGGGACGGACAGGGCGCGGCTCCATAATGGCACCTGCCTAGACCGGGCGCGGGCTTTTTCCAAGGGTTCGGGCAGCGCCGGTTCAAATGGAGTCAGGAGCCTCTCCCCGGGGGGCGCCCGCGACCGAGAATGGCGGCGAAGCGGCCGGCGCGCCCGCGGCTAGGCGCAACCGAAGGGCGGGCCACCGACGCATTGCTGCCAAACAGAAACCCATGCCGCAGAACCCCTGCCCTCTCCACCGAGGACGGCCGAACGATCTCCGCATGGCCCTCTCCTTGCGGAGATCGCCGGGACGGCGACCTTGGGCGCCATCCAGAGCCGATTGGCGCCTGCCGGGCCCGCATGCCCGGCCGGAACGCCGTGCCCGCCGGCGGCGTCAGACCTCGACGAACTCGGCGACGAACTTGGTCGCCGGGCGGGCGCGGATGTCGTGGGGGGTGCCGATCTGCTCGATCCGGCCCATGCTCATCACCACGACGAGATCGGCGAGCTCCATCGCCTCCTCCTGGTCGTGCGTCACGAAAATCGTGGTCAGCCCGGTCTGGTCGTGGATCTCGCGCAGGCCCCCGCGGAGCTCGCGGCGGACCCGGGCATCGAGCGCCCCGAAAGGCTCGTCGAGCAGCAGCATGCGCGGCTCGATCGCGAGCGCCCGGGCCAACGCGACGCGCTGGCGCTGGCCGCCCGAAAGCTGGTTCGGATAGCGCTTCGCGATCTCGGGCAGCTGGATCATCTGCAGGAGCTTGTTCACCCGCCGCTCGATCTCGGCAGCGGTCGGGCGCGTCCGGCGCGGTCTGGCACGAAGGCCATAGGCAATGTTCTCGAACACCGTCATGTGGCGGAACAAGGCGTAGTGCTGGAACACGAAGCCGGCGCGCCGCTCCTGGACGCTGAGGCCGGTGGCGTCCTGTCCGTCGAACAGCACGCGGCCCGAGGTCGGGAATTCAAGCCCGCCCAGGATGCGCAGCAACGTCGTCTTGCCGGAGCCCGACGGGCCGAGCAACGAGACGAGCGCGCCCGACGGGATCGACAGGCTGACCGGCAGGAGCGCGGTCGTCGGGCCGAATTCCTTGGCCAGTTCCTCGATTTCGATCTGCATGGGACTACGGGGCCTTTCCTAGTGCCGGTGCGCAGCGGCGAGCTGGTCGGCATAGCGCCATTCCAGCAAGGTCTTCATGGTGAGCGTGACGAGGCCGAGGGTCGCGAGCAGCGCGGCCATGGTGAAGGCCGCCACCGACATATATTCGTTGTAGGACATCTCGATCGCCAGCGGCATGGTCATGGTCTGGCCACGGATCTTGCCCGAGACGACCGCCACCGCGCCGAACTCGCCCATGGCGCGGGCATTGCAGAGCAACACGCCATAGAGCAGCGCCCAGCGGATATTCGGCAGCGTCACGGTCCGGAAGAGCCGCCAGCCCGAGGCGCCGAGCGTCAGCGCCGCCTCCTCCTCGGCCCGGCCCTGTTCCTGCATGATCGGGATCAGCTCGCGGGCGACGAAGGGGAAGGTCACGAACATGGTCGCGAGCACGATGCCGGGCACGGCGAACACGACCTGCATCCCGTGCGCGACCATCCAGGCGCCGACCGCGCCGTTGGCGCCGAACAGCAGCACCAGGCAGAGACCCGCAACCACCGGGGAGACGGAAAAGGGAAGGTCGATCAGGGTGATCAGGAACGCCTTGCCCTTGAAGTCGAACTTGGCGATCGCCCAGGCGGCGGCGATGCCGAAGACCGCGTTGAGCGGCACCGCGATCGCGGCGGTCAGCAGGGTGAGGCGGATCGCCTTGAGCGCCTCGGGATTCTGCAACGAGGCGATGGCCTTGCCGAGCCCCTGCTTCAGCGCCTGGCTGAAGACCTCGGCCAGCGGCGCGAAGAGCAGCAGCGCCAGAAGCGCCAGCACGACGAGGACCATGCCGAGGCGGAACCAGAAAGGCTCGGTCGTCACGGCCTGGTGCTGACGGCGAACGGCGGGCGCCGCGGACCCGACCTGCGGCGGATAGAGCGCGATATCGGCGGGCATGGTGAACCTCTCGCCTTCAGCAAATGGGACGGCGGCCGGGTGGCGGCCAGGGGTGACGGTCGGCGCGGTGTCAGACATCGCCGAACCGCCTCCGGCTCCAGGCCTGGACCAGATTGATCGCGAGCAGCATGGCGAACGAGATGCCGAGCATGGCGACCGCGATCGCCACCGCGCCGCTATAGTCGAACTCCTCGAGGCGGATCACGATGAGCAGCGGCGCGATCTCGGTCTGGTACGGCAGATTGCCGGCGATGAAGATCACCGATCCGTACTCGCCGACGCTGCGGGCGAGCGCGAGGGCGAAGCCGGTCAGCAGCGCGGGCATGAGCATCGGCAGGATCACCCGCACGAAGGTCCGGAGCCGGTAGGCGCCCAGCGTCGCCGAGGCTTCCTCGACCTCGCGGTCGACCTCTTCGATCACCGGCTGCACCGTGCGCACCACGAAGGGCAGGCCGACGAAAACCAGCGCGACCCAGATGCCGAGTTCGGTATAGGCGACCTTGATGCCGAACTGCGCGAAGAAGCTGCCGAGCGCGCCGTTCGGCGCGTAGAGCGCCGTCAGGGCGATGCCCGCGACCGCGGTCGGCAGCGCGAAGGGCAGATCGACGGCGGCGTCGATCAACCGGCGGCCGGGAAACTCGTAGCGGACCAGCATCCAGGCGATCATCAGTCCGAAGATCAGGTTGAAGAGCGCCGCGAAGAACGACAGGCGGAACGAGAGCCAGAGCGCCGAGGCGACGCGCTCGGTCTGGATCACCCGCCAGATCTCGACGAAGCCGACATCGGCACCGCGCAGCAGCAGCGCCGCGATCGGGATGATGACCACGATCGAGAGCATGGTCAGCGCAATGCCCGATGCCAGGCCAAAGCCTGGCATCGGGGACGGCGCGCGAAAGGCGAAGCTGCGCATGTTATCTCGGCTTGTAGAGCTGATCGAAAATCCCGCCATCGCCGAAATGTTCCGGCTGGACCTTCTTCCAGCCGCCGAGCTGGTCGATCGTCACGAGCTCGATCTTCGGAAAGCGGGCCACGTCGGCGGGATCGGCGGCGCTGGTGTCCCAGGCGCGGTAGTAGTGCTTGAGCGCGATCGCCTGCCCGACCGGGCTGTAGAGGAAGTCCAGATACTCCGCCGCGGCCTTGCCCTGCTCGTCCGAATGGATGTTGCCCGGAACCAGCGCCACCGTCGGCTCCGCGAGGATCGAGATCGTGGGGACGACGATCTCGAACTGGTCGGGGCCGAGCTCCTCGAGCGCGAGGAAGGCCTCGTTCTCCCAGGCGAGCAGGACGTCGCCGATGCCGCGCTGGGCAAAGGTCGTCGTCGAGCCGCGCGCGCCGGTATCGAGCACCGGCACATGGGCATAGAGCGTCTTGATGAAATCCTTGACCTTGGCCTCGTCCCCGCCGAACGCCTTCTCGGCATAGGCCCAGGCCGCGAGATAGTTCCAGCGCGCGCCGCCCGAGGTCTTGGGGTTCGGGGTGATCACCTGGACGTCGTCCTTGACGAGATCGCCCCAGTCCTTGATGCCCTTCGGGTTGCCCTTGCGCACCAGGAAGACGATGGTCGAGGTATAGGGCGCGGAATTGTGCGGCAGCTTGGCCTGCCAGTCGGCCGGGATCTTGCCGGTCTTGTCGGCGATCGCGTTCACGTCCGAGGCGAGCGCCAGCGTCACCACCTGCGCGTCGAGCCCGTCGATCACCGCGCGCGCCTGCGCGCCCGATCCGCCATGCGAGGCGGTGATGTCGAGCGCCGCGTGGCCTTCCTCCTGCCAGTGGGCGTTGAAGGCCTCGTTATAGTCCCGATAGAGCTCGCGGGTCGGGTCGTAGCTCACATTGAGCAGCGTCGCGTCCGCCGCCGAGGCGGGCGGCGTGGCAAGGCCCATCGCAAGGAGCCCCGCCGCCGTCGCGCCGGCGAACCAGCGCCCGACCCGGGCCAGCAGCCCGGGCTCCTGCGATGCGTCGGCGCGGGCAGCCGGCGTCCCGGCGTCGGGGCGGCCCGAATCCCAGTTCGCCAGATGCAGCGTCCCGAACATGTCGAAATGCACGGCATAGGCGGCAACCATGGCGGAACGATCCGCCGCGCCACGTCGGCCGGCCGGGGGCAGGAATTCTGCCTTCCGGCTGTTCGGAAGGTGGATCTCCATCGAAAGTCTCCCTCGCGTTAACTTCCGATTATCACGACAGAGTATGTCGTGATTATCAAGAGCAATGTTTCAGGATGTTTCGGACGCGTGAAACCAGCAATTCCAACGCGTTCAGGGCAGGCTTTCCACCATCTCGCTGCCCGCGAGCAGCGAATCATCGCGCATCAGGTCGGCCAGGGTCAGGGATTCGACCATCAGGAGATAGGCGGAGAACAGGTCGCCGAACACCTTGCGGATCCGGCAGGTCTCCTCGTCGTCGCAATCCTCGCAGCGCTGATAGGCGCGCCGCGAGAGGCAGGGCAGCGGGGCGATCGGGCCGTCGATCATCCGCAAGACCTCGCTGATCGAGATGCTCTCGGGCGACTTGATCAGCACATAGCCGCCATCCCGCCCGCGCCGACTGCCGATGATCCCCGCATTGCGAATATCAATCAGGATATGTTCCAGAAACCGCTTCGGCGCGTTCGAGCGGTTGGCGATCTCTTCGATGCGCAGGGATGTCCCCCCGTTGGCCTGGTCTTCCGCCAACGTGATCAAGGCTTTGATCGCATATTTGGTCTTCTGGGAGATCATTCCCAGCAGCTAGGACAGGATTGACGACCAATCAAGCCGCTTTTGTCGGGAAGCGCATCACACCTGCCCGATGTTGCAGTTCCGCTGCGCCCGGATTTCGGCGCCTCGAGACGCGGATCACCCTTGAAATCACCAAAAAACATCCCCATACCATCCATGTGGATGGAGAAACCGATGAGCGAACCGATCAGGATGCTGCGCGATCGCAGCGCGGACAGTGAAAAGATCACGATCAATCTGGGCTATGTGGATCTCGGTCGCATCGACCTGCTGGTCCAGGAAGGTTTTTATTCCAACCGCAGCGACTTCATCCGCAGCGCGATCCGCCGGCAGCTCGACCAGAATTCGGAGAGCCTCGGCCGGTCGATTGACCGCTACCGGCTCGAGCTCGGCCTGCGCGACTATGGCAGCGCCGAGCTCGAGGCGGCGCGCGCGGCGCGGGAGGTCCTGCATATCCGCGTGCTGGGGCTCGTGCGCATCGCCGCGGACGTGACGCCCGAGCTCGCGCGCGCCACGATCGGGTCGCTGACCGTGCTCGGGGCGCTGCAGGCCAGCGCCGCGATCAAGACGGCGCTCGCCGACCGAATTCACTGAGAGATCCCTCGAGAGTGACCCTTGTAGGAGTGTGACGATGGACAGCGACTTTGCCGCCGCCATGACCCGCGCAACCCAAGCGACGCGGGCAAACGACCTTGCGGAAGCGACCCGCATCATTCGCGAGGCGCTGGGCATGCCCGGCGCCCCTGTCCCCTCCCCTGCGCCTGTCCCCTCCCCTGCGCCTGCCTCCGCCCCTGCGCTTGCCTCCTACCCCGTCCAGACACCGGTGATCGGACCGATGCCGCGGATCGGAGAGCGGCTGCGGCGTCCATTGCGCGAGGCGGTCCGGATGCTGCGCGAGGGCAAGCTGGCGCTTCGCGGCCGGATGCCTGCCGCGGACATGCCGAAACCCAAGCCCGTGCCGGAGGGCGCGCGGTTCGAAGCGCGACATTTCGCCGGCGAAGCAGGCGCCCGGGACTACAAACTCTATATCCCCTCCGCCGGGTCGCCTCAGGGCCTGGTCCTGATGCTGCATGGCTGCAAGCAGGACCCCGACGATTTCGCGGCAGGCACCGGCATGAACGAGGCAGCGGAGGCCGAGGGGCTGCTCGTCGCCTATCCGCGGCAGGCGGCGGCGCACAATCTGGCGAGCTGCTGGAACTGGTTCCGCCCCGGCGACCAGCAACGCGACCAGGGCGAGCCGGCGATCCTGGCCGACCTGACGCGGGCGCTCGTCGCCGAGTTCGCCATCGACCCCGAGCGGGTCTTCGTCGCGGGGCTCTCGGCCGGGGGCGCGATGGCGGCGGTCCTGGCCGAGACCTATCCCGACCTCTATGCGGCGACCGGCATCCATTCCGGGGTGCCGACCGGAGCGGCGAACGACGTCGTCTCGGCCTTCGCGGTGATGCGTGGCGAGCCCGGCCTCGCGGGGGGTGCGCCAACCGCGGCGGGACGGATGATCGTGTTCCAGGGCGAGGCCGACCAGGTCGTGCATCCGGCCAATGCCGAGCGGCTGGTCGCCGGCCGCGCCGGCGCGCTGACCGCGAGCCAGGGCCGGTCCGCCGGCGGGCGCGTCTATCGCCGTCGGGCCGGCAGCGAAACCGAGATCTGGATGATCGAGGGGGCGGGCCATGCCTGGTCAGGGGGCAAGCCCGAAGGCTCCTATTCCGACCCGTCCGGCCCCGACGCCTCCGCCGAAATGCTGCGATTCTTCCTCCGGCGCTAGCCGGAGGCCCCTGCCGGCGGGCGCCGTCCCGCCTGCGGCGGCGCAGCATCGGCTGAATGCCGCCGACGCGGCCCATGCGAGACGGGAAATTGCATCGCATCCCTCGATCGTGATTTTTTCTGTTGCGCGGATCGCGAGATGGCGAAACAGAAGACCATCGCGTTCGTTTTGTTCGTGTCCCGTCCCCTTGCTCACCCTGGCGCCCTGCCCGAGATCGCGTTCCGCGCGCGGAGCAGCAGTTGACGGCATCCTTTGCGCCAGCCGGGGACGCGGCGAGACGAAGCCATCTGGTGGAGGTCCCATGCTATGGCAATTTTTCGCTCTGAGACCCGGCGCGTGCATAGCGGCGCCGATTTCGCACTTGCGGCGCGCACGGCCGGACATAGCCGGATGATGCGCATCGCTCCCATGTCGGTCGCCGATCTCGGCTTGGCGCTCGACTGGGCGGCGGCGGAAGGCTGGAATCCCGGCCTGGGCGACGCGGCCGCCTTTCATGCCGCTGATCCAGACGGCTTTCTGATGGGGTGGGTCGGCTCCGAGCCGGTCGCTTCGCTGTCCGTGGTACGGCACGGCCCGTCCTTCGGCTTCGTCGGCTTGTTCATCGTGCGGCCCGACTGGCGCGGCCGCGGGCTCGGCTCCGAGATCTGGCATCGCGGCCTGGCCGAGCTCGGCAAGCGCAGCATCGGGCTCGACGCGGTGGTGGCCCAGCAGCAGCGCTATGCCGATTCGGGCTTCTCCGTCGCGCATCGGACGCTGCGGCAGGCCGGCGCGGTGGTGCCCGAGGTCTGGCCGCATGCCCGCCGTATCGAGCCCGGGATGCTGCCCGACCTGATCGCCTTCGATTCGGTGGTTTCCGGCATCGAGCGCCCGGCCTATCTGTCGGCCTGGCTGACCGACAGCCAGACCCGGCGCAGCCTGGTGCTGATCGACGACGGGGCCATCGCCGGCTATGGCACGATTCGGTCCTGCCGCGAGGGCTACAAGGTCGGCCCGCTGGTCGCCCCCGGCGGTGCGGAGGCAGAGGCCTTGTTGCGGGCGCTCGCCGCGACGATGGGGGCACGCTCGATCCTGATCGACATGCCCGAGGACAATCCCGCCGCGCAGACCATGGCCACGCACATGAAGTGGAAAACGGTGTTCGAGACGGCGCGGATGTATCGCGGCGACGCGCCGGTCGCCGACGCGCGCCGGATCTTCGGCCTCACCACGCTCGAGCTCGGCTGATCGTGACCGGTCGGCGCCTGGCAGGCCTCCCGCAACCAATGGGTGCGGCCCTGCCCAGTGCCGGCCGGATATCGCCCGCCCCCTGGTCCGCGCCGCGTAAAGACAGGTTTCGACCGGGTAAATGCCAGAAAGAAAATCGTTTTATAACAATGACTTGATCATTGTCGCACGCGTGCGACAGCACTCGATACGCCGTGTTGCCGACGCCGGTTTGCGGGGTCTCGGGAAGGCCAACCCGGTCCGACCGGACCGCGTCCGGGTGGCAGAAGGGCCCCGAGACCGGCCGACCGGCCCGCGATGGGCTTGAACTTTCGGGGCGAGCGAGCCTAGATCCCGCTCCTCGCTTGCGACCGGCCGATGTCCGGACCATCAAGGGAACGGCCGGTTGACACCTGATCACCCCCCCGCGCACCGGCTGTCGGTCGCCCCGATGATGGACTGGACCGATCGGCATTGCCGGGCTTTCCATCGGCATTTCTCGACGCGGACCCTGCTCTATACCGAGATGATCACGACGGGCGCGGTTCTGCACGGGCCGCGGGAGCGGCTGCTCGGCTTCGCCGACGCCGAGCATCCGGTCGCCTTGCAGCTCGGGGGCTCGGATCCGAAGGATCTGGCCGCGGCGAGCGCGATCGGGCGGGATTTCGGCTATGACGAGATCAACCTCAATGTCGGCTGCCCTTCGGACCGGGTGCAGTCGGGCTGTTTCGGCGCCGCCTTGATGCGGACCCCGGATCTGGTGGCCGAGTGCGTTGCCGCGATGATCGCGGCGGTCGGGGCGGTGCCGGTGAGCGTGAAATGCCGGATCGGCGTGGACGAGCAGGAGCCGCGGGACGTGCTCCCGGCCTTCCTCGAGACCATCGCGGCCGCCGGCGTGCGGCGCGTCGCGATCCATGCGCGCAAGGCCTGGCTCCAGGGCCTGAGCCCCAAGGAAAACCGGGAGATCCCGCCGCTCGACCCCGACCTGGTCGTCGCGATGAAGCGCGGCTTTCCAGCGCTCGCGATCAGCATCAATGGCGGGATCGCCAACCTCGACGAGGCGGAGCGCCTGCTGGCGCGGGGGCTCGACGGGGTGATGATCGGGCGGGCCGCCTATCACGGCCCGGCGCTGCTCGGGGGGGCCGACCGGCGGATTTTCGGCACGCCCGGCCCGGACGTCAGCGCCGAGGCGGCAGTGCGGGCGATGCTGCCCTATATCGAGGCGGAATGCAGCCGGGGCACCGGGCTGCACCCGATCGTGCGGCACATGCTCGGGGCCTTCCAAGGACGGCCCGGGGCGCGGGGCTGGCGGCGCCTGCTGTCGGAGGAGGCGCATCGCAAGGGCGCGGGGCCCGATCTGGTGCGCCGGGCGCTCGCGATGGTCGAGGACCGGGACGAGCCGATTCCCTTTGAACCGCCCCGTCGCGCGAGCTAGGGCTGGGATGTCGCTGTCAGCCGCCGGAGCCTCGATGCCGCATCCCGATCTCGCCCATCTCCTGACGCTCGGCGTCATTCTTCTGGCGATCGGCGGGTTTGCCGGGGTGATTGCGGGCTTGCTCGGGGTGGGTGGGGGGATCGTGCTGGTCCCGGCCTTCCTCTATGCCTTCACCGCGCTCGGCTATGGGGGCCCCCAGATCATGCAGGTCTGCCTCGCCACCTCGCTCGCGACCATCGCGGCCACCTCGGGCCGCTCGGTCAGGGGGCATCGGGCGCGGGGTGCGGTGGACGAGGATATCCTGCGCAGCTGGGCCCCTTCGATCGCCATCGGCTCGATCATCGGGGTGCTCGTTGCAGGGGGCATGAAATCCACCGCCCTGATGCTGATCTTTGGCACGCTCGGGTCGCTGGTCGGGCTCTATATCGCGTTCGGGCGCGACGAATGGCGGCTGAGCGACCGGATGCCGACCGGGATCGGAAGGGCGGTCACCGGCACGGTCATCGGCTTTCTGTCGGTGCTGATGGGGATCGGGGGCGGCAGCTTCGGGGTGCCGCTGATGCGGCTGCACGGGGTGCCGATCCACCGGGCGATCGGCACGGCGTCGGGCTTTGGGCTGGTGATTGCGATCCCCTCGGTCATCGGCTTCCTGCTGAGCGGCTGGGGCACGCCGGGCCTGCCGCCCTGGACCATCGGGCTCGTGAACCTGCCGGCCTTCGCGATCGTGGTCGCGACCACGATGATCACCACCCCCTGGGGGGTGCGGCTCGCCCACGCGATGGACGCGAAGCCGCTGAAGCGGACCTTCGGCGCCTTCCTGATCCTGGTGGCGCTCAATATGCTGCGCAAGGCCCTCGGCGCCTGAAGGCCGCCGCCGCCCCCCCCCGTGCGAAACCGGCGCGTCGCACGCGTGCGAAAAAGGTCATACCTTTGATATGACTTATATTTTCTGAAAGCCTTTACCGGAACTTCATCAAGGTTACTGGAGCGTGCCCGGCAACCGACCGGCGATCCTCGGGAGGGCGCCGCGGCGACGCCGCGCTCGCGGCAGCGTTCGGCGCGCGGCGCGCGGCAGCCATGGCGGCGGCTCGGCCGTCTCCTGGCTCCGGGGCGTGGGCTCGGGCGGAGAGGCGCAGCCGCGAGATCGCGGCTGCTCGGAGCGGGCCGTTGCCCGCAGAGTCTTTGTTCTCCCCATCTGTTGATGGGGCCCCTCGGACTGCCCGATAGAATTTCTGCCTATATGAAATCCTTCAAGAAGCCAGGCCGGACCGATGCGCGCAAGGCCGAGAACAGCCGGCTTGCGGTGAGGGAAGACAGGGGCATCCTGGTGGCGCGGCGGCGGCCATGGCACGGCTTTGATGCTGAGGACCGCCCCGACCGGGAGATCCAGGTCTGACCGGGCCTGCGCTTGGCGCGGCCGCGGCGCTGTCCAAAGCGGCGCGGCGCGCGGCGAAGGACGTCGGGCGCGCCGCGGGTCCGGGAGGGTCCGGGAGGTTCGCCGAAGCCCGTCAGTCGCGTGCCCCGTGCGGTGACCGCGCGACCGGCGCTTCGCGAGCGAGCCTTCGTCGGCTGCCAGCGCTCGGGCCTCGCCGCGATCCATGTCCGCGGCGTCTCGACGCCGAAGGCCAAGGCGATCCCCGAGGCCCTCTCTGGCCGCGTCTTCTCGGGCGGGCACAAGCCCCGGAGGTCGACGCTCTGAGGCCGGTCTCGCGTCCCGCGCCGAACGCCGGCTGGAGGCGGCCTTTCGCTGTCTCGTGCTCGACGAGCGGGGACGGCATCGCGCGCCTCCAGGGCGGTATTGGAAAGGGGGGGCCGGCTCCCCTGGCCGTTGCCGACCCGTGACGGACGTGACCACAGGCGGAGCCTGGCGGGCAGGGACGCAACGGGGGTCCCGGCTCGCGCCTCCCGCCGCTCCGACCAAACGGACCCCGTGCAACCGGCCGGTCGGGCCCCGGGCCTCAAGCCGATGGATCGCTGTCCGACAGGACGCCTTTCAGGGCTGGCGCGCGCCCCGGCCGCCGCGACGGGTGGGCTTGGCCAGGGAAGCCCGGGCCGGAAGGGCGGCCATCAGCGCGCGACGGGCCTCGGGCGCGAGGGTGGGCCAGGCGGCGATCTCGGCGGCGGTGCGGTAGCAGCCCAGGCAGAGGCCGGAGGCGGGGTGGATCACGCAGACCTTGATGCAAGGGCTCTCGACCGCCTCGCGGCGCCAAATCTCGTCGCTCATCGCGCCTCGCGCTCCATATGGCCGAGCCGGTCCAGCAGCCCCTGCAGGATATAGGCCGCCGCCACATGGTCGATCACCTCGGCGCGGCGCGCCCGCGACGTGTCGGCCTCGAGCAGCGCGCGCTCGGCGGCGACGGTGGACAGGCGTTCGTCCCAGAAGCCGATCGGCAGATCGGTGCGCGCGGCGAGGTTGCGGGCGAAGGCGCGGACCGACTGGCAGCGCGGCCCCTCGCTGCCATCCATGTTGCGCGGCAGGCCGAGCACCAGCCCGCCCAGCGCCCGCCGGGAGGCGAGCGCCAGCAGCGCGTCGGCATCGGCGGTGAACTTGGTCCGGCGCAGGGTCTCGAGCGGGCTCGCCACCCGGCGCAGCGTGTCCGAGACCGCGACCCCGATGGTGCGGGTGCCGAGATCGAGGCCGGCGAGCGCGCGGTTCGGCGCCAGCGCGGCGGCAAAGGCGGCGGCGTCTTCGAGGATCATGGGGCGAGGCCCGCCTGGTTGGCGGCGGCGGCGAGGGTGGCGAGCGCCGCCGGGTTGCCGGCAAAGGCGGCCTCGGCCGATTGCCAGGCCTGCCTCGCATCGTCGAGGCGCCCGAGCACGCCATAGGCGGTGATCAGGCGCGCCCATTCCTCGGGGCTGCCCCCCTGCCCCGCCAGCCGTTCGGCGAGGCCCGCCACCATGCCCTCGATCATGCCGGCGCGCTGGTCGGGGGCCATGGAAGCGATATCGGGAGCGCCGCCGGCCTCCGGCGGGGGCGGCAGGCCGGCGGCGCCGGCCACGTCGCCGATCTGGGCGCGGATCGGCGCGATCCAGGGGGCGTCGGGCGGGCCCTCGGCGAGGAGGCCGGACCAGAGGCGGTAGGCGAGGTCGGGCCGGCCGCCCTGGGCGAGGGTCAGGCCGGAATAGTAGCGGGCGACCGGGTTGCGCGGGTCGCGGTCGAGCGCGCGGGCCAGCGCCTGCTCGGCTTCGGGCGAGACATAGCCGCCGGCGGCCAGCACCATGAGTTCGGCCCAGTCGGCGAGGTCCTGGGCGCTGGCCTCGCCGCCTTCGAGCTGCACCACGGTGCCCTGGGCCGCGCGCGCCTCGCTCCAGCGGCCGAGCGAGCCGAGGCTCTGGGCGAGGAGCCGGTGGCCCTGCACGTCATCGGGTCGGTCGGCGAGCACCGCCTGCAGCTTGGCGACCAGGGCGGTGTCCTCGGGGCTGGCCTTGGGGGCGGGCTGCGCGGTCTTGGCCGCCATCGCCTCGGCCGCTTCCTGGCCGGGTCGGTTGGCGCGGGCCCGGGCCTCGGCTTCGAGCCGGGCCTGGAGCGGCTGGTCGGGCTGGTTCGGGGCGCCGAGCCGGGCATAGAGGCCGAAGGCGGCGGCGGCGAGCCCGGCCACGAGCACGAGCCCGACCGCCCGGGACAGCGCGCGCGGCGCATGGGCAGCGGCGGGCTCGCCCGCCTCGGCGTCGGCGGCGGCGATCAGGCGGCGGCCGATCTCGACACGGGTCGCCTCGGCCTCGGCCTCGGTCAGGAGCCCGCGGGCGCGGTCGGCGCCGATCTCCGCGATCTGGTCGCGATAGATCGCCATGTCGAAGCGCGCGCGGCCCGTGCCGCCGCCGGCGCCGCGGATCAGCGGTGCGGCGAGGAGCCCGAGGCTCCCGAGCACCAGGCAGAGCGCGATCCCCCAGAACAGCATGCAGGTCCCCGTCTTTGGCCGACGGACCCTAGCCATTCGCGCCGCCGGGCACAATCGCGCGCCGGCGGCGGGAAGCCTTCGGGCCGCTCAGCCCTTGGCGAGCAGGAGCCAGGCGCGGCCGGGGCGCTTCTCCTGGCGGCCGGGGCGGCTCTCCTGCGGATCGTCGCACAGGGTTGCCTGGATGTCGGTGATCACCTCGTCGCGCAGGCGGTAATATTGGTGGCGGCCATCCTCGAGCCGGGTGTCGGCGACCAGGCGGCAATCGACCGCCATCACCCGCTCGCTGACCTGGTCGAGGCTTTGCGGCCCGTCCGAGCCGAGCCGGTCGGGCATGCCCTTGGTCTTGTCCGAGATGGTGAGCACGATGTCGTTGGCGGCGTGATAGACGAAGACGCGGTTGGCGAGCGCGTCGAGCGGCTGAAGCTTCAGCGGCAGCTGCAGCGCGTCGTTGTCTTCGTCGGCGGCCATCAGGAAGGCGCAGTCGAAGACGCGGCGCGGCGTGCCGCCATTGAGCTGGAGGAATTTCTGCACCGCGCCGCGCAGCGCCCAGTTGCCCATCGAATGCGCGACGAGATGCAGCCGCCGGCTGCATTGTCGGAGTTGGGCCTTGTCGGGCACCTCGCCGCGCTGGCGGGCTGCGAGCACCAGGGCCTCGTCGTCGGAGCGGAGGTCGGTCAGGAACTCGACCAGGCGCTTGAGCGCGCGGCCCATCGCGAGGCCGGACGCCTCCGCGTCCTCGCGGTCGGAGAAGTAGTTCCAGGCTGGCTGGACCTGGCCGTTGGAGGGCCAGGAGAACAGCACCACCATCACCTGTTGCCGGGCGCTGCTATAGAGCTGCTCCAGCGCCGCGGCGCGTTGCAGCGAGTTCTCGAAAGTGTTGGCGAAGCCGTGCAGATAGACGATGACGTCGCGGTCATTGCCCTTCAGGATCTGGCGCAGATCTTCGAAGAGGCTGGCCGAGCCGAGCTTGGTCTTGTCGTCGGTCGCCGCCAGGGTCTCGGGATAGAGCGAGGACTGACCGACCGACCAGGCGCCGTCATCCTTGGGATCGGTGCCGGCGAGCGTCACCTCGGCCTTGCCGACCCGGAAGATCTGGGGGCCGGCGGCATTGAAGCGGGGCCCGAACAGGGCCCCCTTGGACGAGGTTTCATGCAGCACGTCGCGGTTGCTGGCAAAGTAGATCTGGGTCATGGGCAATCCCCATTGTCGCGGGCTCAAATGCCGCAATGATACACCCGAATCAGGGAGGATCGACATGACAGGTTTGGGGCTGGCTTCGCCGATCGCTGTCTTGCTGCTGCTCCTGCCGGCCGTGGTCTTTGCCGGGCTCGGGCTGCTCGGCTCGGCACCGGGCGAGTGGGGCCAGGGTGCGCTGCTCGCCTGGGTGAGCCTGGCCTCGGCGCTGCTCGCCGGAACCGGGCTCGGCGCGGGGCCCCTGCCCTGGGCGGTGCCGCTGGTCGGGCTCGTGGCGGTGATGGTGGGCGGGCCGCCGGGCCTCCTGCTCGCGGCCCTGGCGGCGGGGTTGCTGCTGGTGCCCGGCCTCGCCACGGCGGTGCCGGCCTGGCTGGCGCTCGCGCTCGCCTTCCTGCCGGTGCTGGTCGCGGCGCGCCACCTGCTCGGCTCCTGAACCGCTTGACGCAAGGGGACGGGCCGGTAGAATCGCGGGAAAACCGTCCAAGGGGGGGCGCCGATGCGGATCGTGCCGGGTTTGGCGGTTCTGGCGGTGGGGCTCGGTGTCGCCGCGCCCATCCGGGCGCTGGATATCTGCGTCGAGGGCGCCTATCCGCCGTTCTCCGAGGTGCTGGCGGACGGGTCGATCGTCGGGTTCGATATCGACATGACCAAGGCGCTCTGCGCCCGGATCGGCGAGGAGTGCAGGCTCGTCCTGACCAGCTGGAACCAGATGATCCCGTCGCTGATCGGGGATCGGTGCGATGCGATCATCGCCTCGATGTCGGACACGCGCGAGCGGCGCAAGCAGATCGATTTCTCGGCGCGCTATTATGTCTCGCCGGTGCGGTTCGTCGGTCCGGCCGGCACCACGCTCGCCGACACGGCCGAGGCGCTGGACGGCAAGGTGGTGGGCGTGCAGCGGGGCACGACCAACCAGGTCTTCATGGAGGTGCATTATCCCGCGACCGAGCTGCGCCTCTATGACGACGAGGACCATGTGATGCTCGACCTCTATGCCGGGCGTCTCGACGCGACGCTGGGCGAGGCGGTGCAGCTCGATGTGGGCTTCCTGCGGACGCCGGCCGGCGAGGGCTTCGCCTTCTTCGGGGCGCCGCATTTCGACCCGGCGATCCAGGGCAGCGGCGCCGCGGTCGCGGTGCGCAAGGACGAGCCCGACCTGCGCGACCGGTTCAGCCAGGCGATCGCCGCCTTGCGGGCCGACGGGACCTACCAGCAGATCGCCGGGCGCTATTTCCAGACCGATATCTACGGGGAGTAGCGCCACCCTTGCGCGCCCTGCCGGCGCTGCCTAGGCTGGCCGCAGAAGATCAGCGGGGAGAAAAAGGGAATGCGCATCCTGCGCTTGGCCGTGACCGGCCTCTGTCTCGGCGCGTCGGCGCCGGCCTGGGCGCTGAATATCTGCGTCGAGGGGGCCTATCCGCCCTTCTCCGAGATGGCGCCCGACGGCACGGTGGTCGGGTTCGATATCGATATCGCCAAGGCGCTCTGCGCCCAGCTCGGCGAGACCTGCAAGATGGTCAAGACCGACTGGGACGGCATGATCCCGGCGCTGCTCGAGAAGAAATGCGATGCGATCGTGGCCTCGATGTCGGCGACCGAGGAGCGCAAGCAGGTCATCGATTTCAGCGCGAAATACTACCAGGAGCCGAACCGCTTCGTCGCCAAGGCCGGCGTCCCGTTCGACGACAGCCCGGAAGCGATGGCAGGCAAGGTGGTCGGCGTGCAGCGCGGCACCATCCACCAGGCCTTCATGGAAGCGCACTACCCGAAGACCCAGCTGGTCCTCTATACCACACAGGACGAGGCCTATCTCGACCTGGTCTCGGGTCGGATCGACGCCATCATGGCGAGTTCGATCGCGATGGATTCGGGGTTCCTGCAGACGCCGGCCGGCAAGGATTTTGCCTTCGTAGGGGCGGAGAACTATTTCGACCCGGCGATCCACGGTACCGGCGCCTCGATCGGGGTGCGCAAGGAGGATACCGCGCTGCGCGACAAGATCAGCGCGGCGATCGCGGCGATCCGGGCCGACGGAGAGTACCAGACCATCGAGAAGAAGTATTTCTCGATGGATATCTATGGCAGCTGACCCGCGCGGGCGCGCCGCATGGACAGCCTGATCCGCTATGCCCCGCTGCTCGCGGGGGGCGCGCTCGTGACTGTGGCGCTGGCGCTGGTCTCGCTGGCCCTCGCGACGCTGCTCGGCGCCCTCGGCGCGGCCGGCAAGCTCGGTGGGGGCCGGGTCGCGCGGGGTCTGGTGCTCGCCTATACGACGCTCGTGCGCGGGGTGCCGGACCTCGTGATGCTGCTGCTCATCTATTTCGGCGGCCAGCGGGCGATCAACCAGATCGCCGGCCTCGCGGGGGCGCCGACCGGCGCCGCCTTGTCGCCGTTTCTGGCGGGCGTGCTCGGGATCGGCTTCATCTACGGCGCCTATCTGACCGAGACCTTCCGCGGCGCCTATATGACGGTGCCGGCCGGCCAGATCGAGGCGGCGCGCGCGCTCGGGCTCAGGAACCTGCCGCTGCTCTGGACCGTGACCCTGCCGCAGATCGTCCGCTTCGCGCTGCCGGGCTATGCCAATGTCTGGCAGGTGCTGGTGAAATCGACCGCTGTCGTCTCGGTGATCGGCCTGCAGGATCTGGTCGGGCTCGCCAACGATGCCGGCAAGACCGCCCGGCAGCCCTTCCTCTTCTATACCGCCGTCCTGCTCGCCTATCTCGCCTTCACCTGGCTCTCGACTCGGGTCTTCGAGCGGGCGGAACGGCATTTCGCGCGGGGGGCCGCCGATGCGCGTTGATCTCGTCCTCGCCAACTGGCACCTGTTCCAGGCGGGGATCTGGATGACCCTGCAGCTGACGCTGCTCGCTCTCGGGATCGGGTTCTGCATCGCCCTGCCCTGCGGGCTCGCCCGGGCGCGGCGCGTGCCCTATGCCTCTTCGGCGATCAACGCCTATGTCTATCTGTTCCGTGGCACGCCGCTGCTCGTGCAGACCTTCCTGATTTATTACGGGCTCGCGCAGTTCGATTTCATCCGGGAAAGCTGGGCCTGGACGTTCCTGCGCAGCCCCTGGTGGTGCGCGTTGATCACCTTCTCCTTGAACTCGGGCGCCTATGCGACCGAGATCATCCGCGGCGCGATAGAGACGACGCCCACGGGGATGATGGAGGCCGCCACCGCGCTCGGCCTGACGCAACGTCAGGCCGACTGGCTGCTGATGATCCCGTCCGCGTTGCGCCGCGCCCTGCCGCAATATGGCAACGAAGCGGTCTTCATGCTGCACGGCTCGGTGGTGGCGAGCGTGATCACCTTGCAGGACATCCTCGGCGCGGGGCGGACGCTGAACGCGAAGTTCTATCTGGCCTATGAGGGCTTCATCACCGCCGCCCTGCTCTATATGGCGATCACCTTCTGCTTCGTGCTGGTGTTCCGGGGCCTGGAGGGGCGGTATCTGGCGCATCTCGACCTGCGGCGCTGAGGGCTTCCGCTCGGGCGCGGGCCGCGCTAGGCAGGCGCCCATGTCCGAATCCGTTGCCTCCGTTTCCCGTCCCGTCGTGCGGCTGCGTCCCAAAGTGTCCGCGCAGGCCCTGCGCTTCGGGGCGCCCTGGGCCTATGCCGACCAGATCGTGCTCGATCGCCGCACCAGCGCCATCGCGCCGGGCAGCATCGTCGCGTTGGAGGATGCCGAGCGGCAGCCGCTCGGCGCCGCCGCCTTCAATGCCGGCTCCAAGATCGCGATACGCCTGCTTGACCGCGATCCCGCGGCGGCGATTGGCCAGGACTGGCTGGCGGAGCGGCTGAGCCGGGCACTGCGCCTGCGCGAGGCTTTGTTCGACGCGCCCTATTATCGGCTGGTCCATGCCGAGGCGGACGGGCTGCCCGGGGTCATCATCGACCGGTTCGGCGAGGCAGCCGTGATCCAGCCCAATGCGGCCTGGGCGGAGGCGCGGCTCGGCGAACTCGCGGCGGCGCTGGGGGCGGTGACCGGGGTCGCGGCGATCGTGAAGAATGCCGGGGGTCGGGCGCGCGGGCTGGAGGGGCTCGACGATGCGTCCGGGCTGCTCTCGGGCGCGCTCGACGGGCCGGTCGCGGTGCCGATGAATGGCGCGACCTATTTCGCCGACCTGCTGGGCGGGCAGAAGACCGGGCTCTATTACGACCAGCGGCCGAACCATGCCTTCGCGGCGCGGCTGGCGCGGGGGCGGCGGATGCTCGACGTCTTCTCGCATGTCGGCGGCTTCGCGCTCGCGGGGTTGGCGGGGGGCGCGGTCTCGGCGCTGGCGGTCGATGGGTCGGCGGCCGCGCTCGATCTCGCCGAGCGCGGGGCCGCGGCGAGCGGGGCGGCCGACCGGTTCACGGCGCGCAAGGCGGATGCGTTCGAGGCGATGGCGGCCCTGGCCGGGGAAGGGGCGCGCTTCGGGCTGGTGGTCTGCGATCCGCCGGCCTTCGCCCCGGCGAAACCGGCGCTCGAGGCCGGATTGCGCGCCTATGAGCGCGTCGCGCGGCTCGCCGCCGCCCTGGTCGAGCCGGGCGGGTTCCTGGTGCTCTGCTCCTGCAGCCATGCGGCCGATCTGACGCGGTTCCGCGAGGCGAGCCTGCGCGGCATCGGTCGCGCTGGCCGCGCCGCGCAGATCCTCGGGGTCGGCGGCGCCGGGCCCGACCATCCGGTTCATCCATATCTGGCGGAATCGGCCTATCTGAAGGCCTTGTTCCTGCGGCTCGACGGGTGAGCGAGCGCGTCCTGATCGACGCGAACGTGCTGTTTCCGACCGTCCTGCGCGAGATCGTGCTCGGCGTGGCGGCGGCGGGCGGCTTCGTGCCGCTCTGGTCGCCGCGTATCCTGGAGGAATGGGCGCGCGCGACGCGGCGGCTGCCCGACGGGGCCGAGGCGGTCGCGCGGGCCGAGATCGCGCTCCTGCGCGCCGACTGGCCGGGGGCGGAGATCGTTCCGCCGGCAGGGCTCGCCGAGACGCTCGCCCTGCCCGATCCGGACGACCGGCATGTGCTGGCCGCCGCGATCGCCGGGCGCGCGGACATCCTTCTGACCTTCAACCGGGCGGATTTTCCGCCGCGGGCGCTGGCGGCCCATGGGTTGCTGCCGCGCGATCCGGACCATCATCTGGCGGAGCTGCAGCGGGGAGGCTTCGACGTCGCCGCCGTCGTCGAAGCGGTGCGGGCCCGCACCGAGCGGATCTCGGGGCGGGACCAGCCGCTGCGGCCATTGCTCAAGCGGGCCGGGCTGCCGCGGCTGGGGAAGCGTCTCGGCTGAGGTCAGAGCGCCGTCCAGCCGCCATCGACCGAGAGCGTGGTGCCGGTGACCTGGTCGGCCGCCGGCGAGCAGAGGAAGGCGACGCAGCCGCCGAGCTGCTCGACGGTGGCGAACTGCTTCGAGGGCTGGCGGGTCAGCAGGACGTCGCGGATCACCTGTTCGCGGGTCATGTTGTACTGCTTCATCGTGTCGGGGATCTGCGCCTCGACGAGCGGGGTCAGCACATAGCCGGGGCAGATCGCGTTGGCGGTGATCGGCTCCTCGGCGGTTTCGAGCGCGGTCACCTTGGTGAAGCCGACCAGCCCGTGCTTGGCCGCGACATAGGCGCCCTTGAAGGGCGAGGCGGTCAGGCCGTGGGCGGAGGCGATGTTGACGATGCGGCCCCAGCCCTGCTTGCGCATCACCGGCAGCGCCGCCGCGGTGGTGTGGAAAGCCGAGGTGAGGTTGATCGCGATGATCTGGTCCCATTTCGCGGGCGGGAATTCGTCGATCGGCGCGACATGCTGGACGCCGGCATTGTTGACCAGGATGTCGGCCCGGCCGAGGCCCTCGACCGCCTTGGCGACCAGCGCGTGGCAATCGGACGCCTTGGACATGTCGGCGGCGACATAGAGAGCGCGCACCTTGTGCTCGCCGGCGATCCGCTCGGCAAGCGCGTGGTCCTCCGTGCGGTCGGTGAAGGAGTTGAGCACGACATCGGCGCCCAGCCTGGCCAATTCCTCGGCGATCCCGAGACCGATCCCGGAATTCGATCCGGTGACCACTGCAACCTTGCCTGCAATCGACATGGGTTCCCACTCCTGGTTGGCGATTGGCGGCGAGCATACATGCCGCGCCTGCCAAAACAACCGCCTGCCGTGCCGCAGCCGCGAAGCCGTTTGCTAGTCGCGCTGGTAGCGCAGGCGCATCACGTCGCCCTCGATCTCGATCCGGGCGAAGCGGCGCAGGTAGTCCATGCCGAGCAGCGACATATCGAGGGCGCCGGCGCTGACGCTCGCGGGAACGCCGCGCGTCTGCATCCCACCGAACCGCACCTCGCGCAGGCGAACCGGTGCGATCGGAACCCAGCCATTGGCGGTCTCGGCCTGGTCGGCGAAGACCAGCCTGTCGGGATCGAGCCCCACCGCCTCGGCATCCCGGCGCGACAGCACGATCTGCGAGGCGCCGGTATCGACCATGAAGCGCACCGGATGGCCATTGACCTCGAGCTCGGCATGGAAATGCCCGTCGCTCTGGCGAAGCAGCTCGATCGCGCCGTCGGTGGCGATGGTCGAGGGCGGGAACAGGGCTGCGCGGATCGAGTCGCTCGCCTGGTAGGCAATGAGCACCATCAGGAAGATCAGGATCCAGGCGAGAAGGTCGCGCAGCCAGCCGACGAGGTTGCGCCGCCGTCCGGCGGCGAAGAACACGACCACCATCACGAGCAGCAGGACGAGATAGACGAGGTGCGCCTTGTCGTCGGGCGACAGGCCATCGAGCGGCATCTCTCAGGACCCCAAGGCTTTCAGCACCCCGAGATCGTGCAGCCCGTTCAGCACGAACTGGACCGAAAGGGCCGCGAGCAGGATGCCGAAGAGCCGCGTCACCACGAGCACGCCGGTCGCGCCGAGCGCGCGCTCGATCAGGCCGCCTGCGCGGAAGAACAGATAGGTGATGGCCAGGGCCGCGATCAGCACCAGATGCAGCGCGATCAGGCCGGTCGGGCTGCCGCTCTGCTGGCCACCCAGCAGGATCATCGTCGCGAGCGCCCCAGGTCCCGCGATCATCGGCGTGGCCAGCGGAAAGACCGAGGGATCGGGGGTGCTGTCATCGGCCACCGCCTCGGCGGCGTGGCGCTCGCGCCGCTGGGTCCGGTGCTCGAACAGCATGTCGACCGCGATCAGGAACAGGAGCAGGCCGCCGGAAATGCGGAAGGCCGGCAGGCCGATGCCGATCCCCGCCAGAAGCGGCTTGCCGGCGAGGCCGAAGAGCGAGAGCAGGCCGAAGGCGACCAGGACCGCCCGCAGCGCGACGCCGTGCCGCTCGGCGCTCGCCATGCCGGCGGTGAGCGTGACGAAGAGCGGCGCGAGCGCGATCGGGTCGATCACCACGAACAGGGTGACGAAGGTGTTGATCAGCGCCTCGACGTTCACGACCCGGCCTCGAGCCGCTCGAGCGCGGCGAGCCACAGCGCCTCGGCCCGTTCGAGCCCCTCGATCACCTCGGCCCGCTTCTTCTGCAGGCTCGCCATCTCGGCGGCGTCGCTGCGAGCATAGAGGATCGGATTGGCGAGGCGTGAATCGATCGCGGCGCGCATCTCTTCCAGCTTGGCCACCCGCGCCTCGCATTTCGCGACCTCGGCCTTGAGCGCGCCATTGGGTTTGGCGGCCGGCTTCGCCTTGGGACGATCGTCGCGCAGGCGCACCGGCGCCCCGCCGCGTTCGCTGAGCAGCAGGCGGCGATAGGCCTCCATATCCTCCTCGAACGGTGCGACGCGGCCATCCTTGACCAGCCAGAGCCGGTCGGCGACCAGCTCGACCAAATGCGGATCGTGGCTGACCAGGATCACCGCCCCGCCATATTCGGTGAGCGCGGCGACCAGCGCCTCGCGGCTCTCGATGTCGAGATGGTTGGTCGGCTCGTCGAGGATGATGAGATGCGGCGCGTCGATCGTCGCGAGCAGCAGGCTCAGCCGCGCCTTCTGGCCGCCGGAGAGCCGCCCGACCTCGGTCGTCGCGATATCGGCGCCGAGGCCGCCCAGGGCGAGACGCGAGCGCTGCTTGGCCGGCGGCTCGTCGGGCCGGAGCCGGGCAATATGCTGGAGCGGGGTCTCGTCGAGATCGAGCTCGTCGACCTGATGCTGGGCGAAATAGCCGACGCGGAGCTTGGAGGAGGCGAGCTTGCGGCCATGCATCGGCTGCAGCCGGTCGGCGAGCAGCTTCGAGAGGGTGGATTTGCCCTGGCCGTTGGCGCCGAGCAGCGCGATCCTATCGTCCTGGTCGATCCGGAGGTCGAGGCCCGAGAGGACCGGGCGATGGCCGTAGCCGATCGTCACGTCCTCGAGCCGGATGATCGGCGGCGACAGTTCCTCGGGCGTCGGGAAGTTGAAGCCCGTCACCTGGTCCTCGACGATGGCGGCGAGCGGCTTCATCCGCTCCAGCGCCTTGATCCGGCTCTGGGCCTGGCGGGCCTTGGACGCCTTGGCCTTGAACCGGTCGACGAACGCCTGCATGTGGGCGCGCGCCGCGTCCTGCTTCTTCTTCTCGGAAACGAGCTGTTCCAGCCTTGCGCGCCGGGTCGCGTCGAACGTGTCGTAGTTGCCCTGGTAGAGCGTGAGCTTGCGCCGGTCGAGATGCAGGATCGCCCCGACCGAGCGGTTGAGCAGATCCTTGTCGTGGCTGATCACCAGCACGGTATGCGGGTATTTCTGCAGGAAGCTCTCGAGCCAGATCGCGCCTTCCAGATCGAGATAGTTGGTCGGCTCGTCGAGCAGCAGGACGTCGGGGCGCGAGAACAGCACGGCCGCGAGCGCCACGCGCATCCGCCAGCCGCCGGAGAAGTCGGCGCAGGCCCGCGCCCGGGCCTCCGCGTCGAAGCCGAGCCCGTGCAGGATCGCCGCGGCGCGCGCCTCGGCCGAATGGGCGTCGATATCGGCGAGGCGGGCATGGATTTCGGCGATCCGGTCGGGGTCGCTGGCGCTGTCGGCCTCGACGATCAGGGCGGCGCGCTCGGTATCGGCGGCGAGCACGGTCTCGAGCAGGCTGTCGCGGGTCGCGGGCGCCTCCTGGGCGACCCCGCCGATGCGCGCGCGCTTCGGGACCTCGATCTCGCCGCCATCAAGGACAAGCTCGCCCCGGATCAGGCGGAACAGAGTGGTCTTGCCGGTGCCGTTGCGCCCGACGAATCCGACCTTGTGCCCGGCGGGGATCAGCGCCGAAGCGTCGTCGAAGAGCTTCTTGCCCTCCAGCGTGAAGGAGACGTTCTTGAACGCGAGCATGCGCCGCGATGTGGCCCGGCCCGACCCGCTTGTCAACGGGCGTGACGGCGGGACAGTTCGGGCAACCCTGCGCCGGTCGCGGCGAATAGTCTTTCAATCCTCGTCGCTTGATTGGAGTTCCTGCCGGAGCACCGCGGCCGCGCCGGAGGGGTTTCAACGTTTTTGCTTTCGCGACAATGCCGCGCGTGCTAACTGGCCCTGACAATGCGAGGGACGACATGGCACTGCAACAGACCTTCTCGATCATCAAGCCGGACGCCACGCGGCGCAACCTGACCGGCGCGATCAACGCCAAGTTCGAGGCCGCGGGGCTCCGGATCATCGCGCAGAAGCGGATCCACCTCACCCTCGCCCAGGCGCAGGCCTTTTATGCGGTGCACAAGGAACGGCCCTTCTTCGGGGAGCTGACCGAGTTCATCTCGTCGGCGCCGATCGTCGCGCAGGTTCTCGAGGGTGAGGATGCGATCCTGAAGAACCGCGAAGTGATGGGCGCGACCAATCCCGCCGACGCGGCCGAGGGCACGATCCGCAAGGAATTCGCGCTGTCGATCGGCGAGAATTCGGTGCATGGCTCGGACGGGCCGGACACCGCTGCCGTCGAGATTGCCTATTTCTTCTCCGGCCTCGAACTGGTCGGCTGATCGGGCGCGGCGCCCTTCGGGGCGCCGGCCGTCCTTGCGGGGCCTCAGTTCGAGGGGGCCATGTGCTGCATATGGTCCATGCCCGCCGGCATCGCGCTGCCGGCTTGGCGCGGCTGGACCTCGAACTCGACCGCGATCTCGCCCGCCTTGCGGAACACCAGGGTTGCCGGGACGCGGTCGCCGTCCTTGAGCGGCTGGGTCAGGCCGACAAACATCACATGCATGCCTTGCGGGGCCAGGGTGACGGTTGCGCCAGGCGCGATCTCGATCGCGTCGAGCGCGGTCATCCGGGCCACGCCGTCGGCGCCGATCTCGGTCGCGTGCAGCGTGGTCGACGCGACGGCCGAGCGCACCGCGATCAGCGCGTCGGGTTCGGCGCCGCCATTGGCGATGCTGAGATAGCCCGCTGCGGTCTTGGCGCCGGGCGCGGGCTCCGGCGTGTAGGGATGTTCGATCTCAAGGGCGCCGAGCGTGTATTGATGCGCCATGGCGGGCGCGGCGAGGGTCGCCAGCAGCGCGACGGCCGCGGCGGAAAACAGCGATCTCATGGGGATGGTCCTGTCGTTCGGTTGCGATGGGGCGCCTTGGGGCCGTGACCCGTCGGACGAGGCTCGCCCGTCCGGGTCCGGCTTCAGGCGACTGCCGGCGGCCCTCTCGGTGCGGCGCCCAGCGAGGACGATCCGCAAGCCGCGCCCCATCCCCGGCGCACCGCGCTCGGGACGATCTCCACCCGCGGCGGGCGGCCCTTGCCGCCGCCGGGCATGGGCAGAAGGGCGGCCCCCGCCTGCGGGCAGGCGTCGCAATGGCTGTGGAGGCCGGGCTTCGGCGCCCGGTCGGCGCAGAGATCGGCGGACCGTCCCCCCGCTGCCAGCCAGAAGGCCAGGCCGGGATCGCGCTGTTCGGGCGGCAGGCGATAGGAGAGGCCCGCCGTTAGGCCGGCCAGCGGCAACCAGAGGATGAGAAGGACGTGCAGCGGGACGGCGATGCGCCTCGTCATGCGCCGGAGACCAAGGCGCGTCGGGCCAAGCGGAAGCGTCAATCGAGCAGCGCGAGCGGCGTCCGGTCGCCCAGGGCGAAGCGGCGCAGCACGGCGGGATAGAGCCGGTGCTCGACCGGCAACAGCCGCGCGGCCAGCGTCTGTGCGGTGTCGCCGGGAGCGACGGGGATCACCGCCTGGCCGAGGATCGGGCCGGCATCGAGCTCGGGGATCACCTCATGCACGGTGCAGCCATGCACCGCCATACCGGCGGCGAGCGCCCGCTCGTGGGTGTGGAGACCGGGGAACAGCGGCAGGATCGAGGGATGGATGTTGAGCATCCGCCCGGTCCAGCGGGCGACGAAATCCGGCGTGAGCACCCGCATGAAACCGGCGAGGCAGACGATGTCTGGCGCCGCAGCCGCGAGCGGCGCGCCAAGCGCGGCCTCGAAGCCGGCCCGGTCCCCGCCGAAGCGCCGGTGGTCGATGCAGGCGGTGGGCAGGCCGAGCGACGCGGCGTGGCGCAGCCCGCCGGCATCGGGACGGTTGGCGAGCACAAGACAGGGCTCCGCCGGATGATCCGGCGCGGCCATGGCGCGCGCCAGCGCCACCATGTTCGAGCCGCCGCCCGAAATCAGGATGGCGACGCGCTTGCGGGTCACAGTCGGCCGGCGTAGCGCACGCCCTGCCCCTCGGTGACCTGGCCGATCCGGATGGGACGCTCGCCCGCCGCGGCGAAGCGCGCTTCGAGCGCGGCCGCGCGGTCCGGCGCAACCACCGCGACCATGCCGATGCCGCAATTGAAGGTGCGGAGCAGCTCGGCTTCCGCGATCCGCGCCTGGTCGCGCAGCCAGGCAAAGACCGGCGGCAGGTCCCATTGATCGAGGTCGATCACGGCACCGAGCCCATCGGGCAGGACGCGCGGCAGGTTCTCGGTCAGCCCCCCACCGGTGATATGCGCGAGCGCATGCACCCCGCCGGCCCGGATGGCGTCGAGCGCGGGTCGGACATAGATCCGGGTCGGCGCCAGCAGAGCCGCGCCGAGCGTGCCGTCCGCGAAGGGCGACGGCGCATCCCAGCCGAGCCCGCTATCGGCGACGACCCGGCGCACCAGGCTGTAGCCATTGGAATGCACGCCGCTCGAGGCGAGGCCGATCAGCAGATCGCCCGCCGCAACGCCGTGCGGCAGCGCCGCGCCACGCTCCATCGCGCCAACCGCGAAGCCCGCAAGGTCGAAATCGCCCGCGGCGTAGAGGCCCGGCATCTCGGCGGTCTCGCCGCCGACCAGCGCCGCGCCAGCCTGCAGGCAGCCCTCGGCGATGCCCGCGATCAGGTCGGCCGCCGCCTCGACATCGAGCCGGCCGGTGGCGAAATAGTCGAGAAACAGCAGCGGCTCGGCGCCCTGGCAGACGAGGTCGTTCACGCACATCGCCACGAGATCGATGCCGACCGTCCCAAGCGTCCCGCTTTCGATCGCGACCTTGAGCTTCGTGCCGACGCCGTCGGTCGCCGCCACCAGGATCGGATCGCTGTAGCCGGCAGCCCGCAGATCGAAGAGCGCGCCGAAACCGCCGAGCCCGGCCATCACCCCCGGCCGATCGGTCCGGGCCGCCGCTGGCTTGATCCGCTCGACCAGCGCGTTGCCAGCGGCAATGTCGACACCGGCATCGGCATAGGTCAGGCCTTTGGGCCGATTGGTCACGTCAAGGGCCTCCGCCAGATGGATGGGCTGCGCGCCCGCGGAATGGACCGCTGCGCCAGAGCGAAGCGGCTTCGCGCGCCCGAGGTAAACAGGAGCCGATGCCTTGGCAAGACATACCGCCCGACCGAAGGACCCACAGCGGCCGCGATCTGCGCCGGCCCTCAGCCGAAGCTGAGCTTGCGCGCGTAGAAGGCCTCGGCGAGGAGGTCGGGCGCGTTGCATTCCAACCCGCGCAGTCGCATCAGGCCGCGGAAGGTCAGCTCGTCGAACCAGTGCTTTCCGGCCTGCGAGGCGAAACAGCTCATCAGAAGCTCGATCTTGCGGTCGGCGTCGGCGCGGCCGGCCGGCATGAAGACATTGGGTGAGCCGAGCCCGCCATCCCATTTCGGAATCTCGTATTCCAGGATCATGTGGTCGCGGAACGTGTTCCAGGTGAGCTCTGAGACCAGCCGATGGTCCTGGTGCAGATCCTGACCGTAGTGGCAGAGGACCAGATCCGGAGCGCTGGGTTTGAGCCCTTCGAAATAGGCCTTGATCTCGCTCCAGGCCGCGGGGAAATGACCATCGCGGAAGCCTTCGAGCCGCACATCGCTGCTGCCCGCGCCGCGCAGGAACGCCTTGGCGCTGGCTCGGGCCTCCTCGCCGCGCACGCCGCCGGCGGCGAGCACGACCCAGGTGACCCGCGCTTCCGGATTGTCGCGAATCAATCGGAGCAGGGTCGCCCCCGCTCCGATCTCGATATCATCGCTATGCGCCCCGATGCAGAGGATGCTTCGGAGATCACGCAACCGCAGGCCGAACATCACGCTCCGATCGTTTCCAAACCTGCCAGGGCGTGTTGTCGCGGGAGACCAGGTCGTCGAGCGCCTGCTTCTCCTTGAACGTGTCCATCGGCATCCAGAACCCGTCATGCTGGTGCGCCAGCAGCCGGTTCTCGCGGATCAGCCGCTCGAAGGGCTCAACCACCAGTTCCTCGCCGGGATTGAGATAGTCGAAAATCTCGTCCCGGAGAATCATATATCCACCATTCATCCGCATGCCGGAATCATGGACATTCATCATCCCGTCGACGCGATTGTCGGCGCCGACCGAGACGAGATGGAACGAATAAGGCGGGGGAACCGAGCAGAAGGATGCGACCGCATCGGTGCGCTGGAACGTGTCGACCATGGTGTCGAGATCGAGGTCGGTCAGCACGTCGGAATAGTTCGCGAGGAACATTTTCTCGCCCGCGAGGTGCTTTCGCACCCGCAGCAGGCGCCCGCCGATATTGGTCTCGAGCCCGGTATCGACGAAGGTGATGCGCCAGTCGCGCTGTTCCGGCTCGAACACGCGGATCTTGGAGCCACCCTGGTCGAGAACGAAATCGCTGGTGATCGCCTCGTTGTATTCAAGAAAGAATCGCTTGAACGCCTCCGCCTTGTAGCCGAGGCAAAGGATAAAATCCTTGTGCCCAAAATGGGCATAGTATTTCATGATGTGCCAGATGATCGGAAGGCCGCCGATCGGCACCAGAGGCTTTGGGATAGTCTCGGAATATTCACGCAAACGCGTGCCCATTCCGCCGCAAAAAAGCACAACCTTCATGACTTCACCCCTTCAAGCCGCTCAATTTCGGCTCCCCACGCAGAGTTTGCCCACACACAGAGCGGA
Organism: Amaricoccus sp.; assembly: GCA_046348955.1. Classification (GTDB taxonomy): domain Bacteria; phylum Pseudomonadota; class Alphaproteobacteria; order Rhodobacterales; family Rhodobacteraceae; genus Amaricoccus. The sequence continues at coordinate 64,236 of JAXMDG010000004.1, read as the reverse complement.
GTATACCCGCTTCCCGTGGAATATCGATATGCAAAAAGAATCGGGCCGCCGTCGTGGCAGTTTGGTTAACGCGGACATGCGCTCCGCTTGCCCGAGCGGGCGTTTGCGTCTAGGGCTTCGGGGCAGGTTTCAGGGGAGATGGAGATATTGATGCTTGGGCGCCTCAATCACGTCGCCATTGCCGTCCCGGATCTCGATGCTGCGCGTGCACAATACCGTGACGCCCTGGGAGCGACGGTCGGAGAACCGCAGGACGAGCCCGACCATGGGGTGACCGTCGTTTTCATCGACCTGCCGAACACCAAGATCGAGCTGCTCTACCCGCTCGGTGAGGCGTCCCCGATCGCGGGCTTCCTGACCAAGAATCCGGCGGGCGGCATCCATCACATCTGCTACGAGGTCGCCGACATCCTGGCTGCGCGCGATCAGCTCGTGGCCAAGGGCGCGCGGGTTCTGGGCGATGGCGAACCCAAGATCGGCGCCCATGGCAAGCCGGTGCTGTTTCTGCATCCGCGCGACTTCAGCGGAGCCTTGGTCGAACTCGAGCAGGCATGAGCATCACGGCGATCATCGTGGTTCTTGCGACCATCTGGTTCCTGGCCCTGCTGGTTGCGCTGCCGATCGGCGTCCGGACCCAAGGCGAGGCTGGCGAGATCGTGCCCGGTACGCCCGGCTCGGCGCCGGTCGACGCGATGATCCGCCGCAAGCTCCTTTGGGCGACGATTGCGGCGGTGGCGATCGGGGGACCGCTTTGCGCGGTGATCATCTGGAGCGGCCTTTCCATCCGCGATCTCGACTTCTGGCACGTGATGTAGCGGCGCGACGCCGATCACCACACCTTCGTGTGATCGCGCATCGACTTCGGCGGAAAGTATGCTAGGCTCAAGAGCGAGGGATCAGGAGGAGGCTCAACGTATGATTGTTCCGACCACCGTGACCATCCTTGCGGCCGGGCTGGCTTTGCTGAGCATCGTCCGTGCCGCCGACGCCCGGCCCGTTCGGGTTCGGGTCGCTGCCGCCCGCCGTCCGCGCTGATCAACCCGCCGACGCCAGTCGCTGGAACTGGTGGGTGAAGACCGCGACGCCGAGGATCGGCACCAGAAGGTTGAGCAAGGGCACGGTCAGGGGCAGTGCCATGGCCAGCCCGGTCAGCCATATTCGCCAGAAATGCCGCCGCCCCAGCAGGCGGGCCTGCTCGCTGCCGACGCGCCGCGTCGCGACCAGCTGGAAATATTCCCGCCCGAGCAGGAAGCCGTTGACCAGCAGGAACACCAGGGGCGCCAGCGGTGGCATCGCGAGATAGACGATCAGCGCCCCAAGATTGACCGCGATCACCAGCCCCATGAAGCGCAGCGCGTCGATCAGTTGCTCGCCGACCCCGAGTTCGGTCGCGGGCGGCAAGCTCGGATAGTACCGCGCCTCGACCGCGGCGGCGATGCTGTCGAGGAAGAAGCCGACCACGCCGGCCGCGACCGGGACCATCAGCACCACCGAGAGCGCCAGCATCAGACCGACCGCAGCCCACGAGACGAGGTCGTCGAGGAAGGTCACGGTCCCGACCCAGGGCAGGGTCAGGCTCGGGGGCAGGAGCCAGCCGAGCGTCAGCATCACCGCCCAGAACAGGGCGGCGAGCGCGAGGACGGTCAAGGCCAGCGATCCGAGCAGGACCCGGAGGAAGCGCGGGTCGCCGAGTTGGGAGAGCGCCCGGCCGAGATCGGTCAGCAGGGTCACGCGTCGCGCCAGGTGATCAGCTTGGCGATGTCGGGGCGCGGGCGCTCGGGGACGGCGGTGGTGCAGCTGCCGAGATGGATGAAGCCGGTGATCCATTCCTGCTCGCCGAGACCGAGGAAACCCTCGGCGAGCGCCCGGTCGCGCGCGGGCCAGCCGGTCAGCCAGTTCGCCCCCCAGCCATCGGCGAGCGCGGCATTGAGGAGGCTGAGGGTGGCGGCGCCGGCGGAGAGGGTCTGCTCGATCGGCGGGATGTCGTCGCTGGGCTTGGGCGAGGCGACCACCACGATCGCGACCGGTGCCTGTTCGAAGGCGAGCGCCCCCTTTTCGGGATCGGCGTCGGTCTCGGCCGCGCGGGCCCGGATCGCCTGGGCGAAGCGGCCGAGCCCTACCCCCTCCAGAACGATGAACCGCCAGGGCTCGAGCTTGCCGTGATCGGGCACCCGGACGGCGGCGGTGATCAGCCGCTCGATCTCTTCGCGCGAGGGCGCCGGCAGTCCGAGCAGGCGCGCCGGGCGCGAGCGCCGGGTCAGGAGGAAGTCCAAAGCGGTGCTCGTCTCGGTGCTCATGCCCATCCCCAAGGTTTGCCTGCCGCGGGCAAATGTCCGCTGTTCGGCCGCGCGTCAAGGGCCAGGGCCGACCGGGCGGCGGGCCCCGGCGGCGGAGGTGCCGCGGACGCATGCGATCCGAACGGAGTCGCGCGCGCGTCTCGGTTCAAGGCTTGCTACAATCTGACAAACCGAATTCCCATAGTCTGACAATCCGAATTCCCATTGATCCGGCATCCGCGCTCGCACCCGGCGCTCCGGACTCAAGGGGGATGGGCCGGAGCTTCCCCACAGCAGCCGGCGACGCAGTCGCGCGCGCTGGCTCCAAGCGCGATATCCGGCCACCGAGAGCAGGGCGGCCCATGCTGCCGCAGGGGATCGAGGTCGAATGCCGCGGCAGGCAAAAGTCCCACCGACGGCCCGCGGCGGACAAAAGCACCGTAAAATCAATGCCAAAGGAGGAAAGTGGTGCGGTTGAGAAGACTCGAACTTCCACGGGGGTTAGCCCACAGCGACCTCAACGCTGCGCGTCTACCAATTCCGCCACAACCGCACTGGCGGGCCTTCTAACAAAGGCCCACCCGCTACTCAAGCGCAGAAACGCAAGGCGCGACCGCGATTTTCCGCACTCAGTTCGAGGGGCCAGCCGGGACCGTCGCGGAAGCAGGAACCGGCAGGGCCAACGGCTTGGGCTGGGCCGGGGCCGAGGCGTCCTGAACCATGGTGCCCTTGGTCGCCCCCACCGACAGCATGGTCAGCGCCGATTCGAGCAGGCTGACGCGCTCGTCGCTGCTGGTCGTGACGAGCGGCGTCGCCCCGTTCTCGAGCGCGCCCACCGCGGTCTCCAGCCAGTCGAGCCCGGTATCGATCCGGGTCGGCGTGCCATAGCCATAGACCAGATGCTCGCCGACAAGCTCGGCATAGCTCGTCTCGCCGAGCCCGACGAGCACCATGGCCGAGGCGAGCGCCACGTCGGCATTGTCGGTGCGATAGCCGACCCCGAGGCAGATCCGGGCATTGGCGCTGAGCTGCGCCGGCGCAACCCCCGTCCCGACCACGAACTTGCGCAGATCGGCGGTCTCGATCTCGGGCTTGGCCGAAGGCAGCGACGCGGCGAAGTCGCGCATGGTCGGCGCGAAGGCGATGCATTGCTGGTCGATCTCGGCGGCGCTGAAGCCCTGCACGGTCGCGGCGAGGCTGTCGCCCTGGTCGATCGCGTAGGTCCGGGCGAGGCAGAACTGCTCGGCCAGCGTCTGCTCGGCATCGAGCGTCTCGCCGACCTTCCACTGCATCAGCCCGCCATGCGCATTGGTCGCGATGCTGGTCTTGTTGCATTGGGCCGCCATCGAGGGCGCGGCGGCGGCGCCGATGAAGCTCGGCATCGCGGACTTGGCGGCGGCGGGCTGAACCACCGGCGCGCTGGCCGCCTCGACCGTGGCGGGCTGGGCCGCGACAGGCAGGGAGGGGACGGGCTGGGAGGGGACGGGCTGGGAGAGGACCGGCTGGGCCGCGACCGGCACCACCGGCTGCTGCGGGACGACGGCAACCGCGGGCGGCGCGACCGGTTGGGCCGGCGCGCCATACTGCTCCTGGCGGTAGGCGATCAGCAGGCCGCGCACCCCCTGGCCGTTGCTCGCGATCAGCTGCGCGGTCTGCGGTCCGCCGGCGATCGCGCGCTGATAGGAGGTGAGCAGGAAACTGCGGTCATAGTCCGACAGATAGCCGTTCGGCGGCGTGCCCATATAGGCCTGATAGTCGGCCATCGCCGAGCGGGTGCCGGCGCCGATCACCCCGTCGGCCACGCCGGCAGGAAAGCCGAAATAGTTGAGCGCCGTCTGGACCTGGCGGTTCTGCTCGCGCTGATAGCTGTAGTCGGGGGCGGCCCGGTAGACCCGCTGCTCGTGGATGACGGTGCGGCGGGGCTGCTGGTTCTGGATCGCGTTGCCGATCGCAGAACCGACGATGCCGCCGACCACACCGCCGACAAAGGCGCTGCCGCCATCGCCGGCGGCGCCCGGCACGGCGCCGAGCGCAAGCATAGGTGGTATCAGGCAGGCAATGGCGATGCGCGGAAGCATGATTGCGGTTCCTATGCGGGGGGCTTAAGTCGGGATCGGCAAGAATATTGCAACAATACCCGATTCTCGGCTGCAAGCGAAGTCGCTAACCATGAATCTGCCTCTCTCCCCGCAAGATCCTGACCGGTTGCCCGTTCGTGATGCAGTCGAATGGCGCATTTCCGACGGGCGGATCGACTATCCCGAGGCGCTGGCCGCGATGGAGGCGCGGGTCGAGGACATTCTCGCCGGGCGGGCGCCCGAACTGGTCTGGCTGCTGGAGCATCCGCCGCTCTATACCGCCGGGACCTCGGCGCGGGTGGAGGACCTGCTGGCGCCCGACCGGTTCCCGGTTCACCAGAGCCGGCGCGGCGGGGAATATACCTATCACGGACCGGGCCAGCGGGTGGCCTATGCGATGCTCGACCTCAATCGGCGCGGGCGCGACCTCAGGGCCTTTGTCTGGCGGCTGGAGGAATGGGTGATCCGGGCGCTGGCCGAGTTCAACGTCACCGCCGAGCGTCGCGCCGGCCGGGTCGGCGTCTGGGTCCAGCGCCCCGAGAAACCGGCAGGGCCCGACGGCGCGGTCGCCGAGGACAAGATCGCCGCGATCGGGGTGCGGATCCGGCGCTGGGTGAGCTTTCACGGCGTGGCGATCAATGTCGATCCGGATCTCGAGCATTTCACCGGCATCGTGCCTTGCGGCATCCGCGGGCATGGGGTGACGAGCCTGGTCGATCTCGGCCTGCCGGTGACGATGACCGATCTCGACCTGGCGCTGGCGCGGAGCTTCGCCTCGGTCTTTGGCGAGGAGCGGCCATGCGGGTGAATCCGGTCTTTCTGTTCGACGTGGACGGCACGCTGGTCGACAGCGTCTATCAGCATGTGCTCGCCTGGAAGATCGCGCTCGATGCCGAGGAGATCGACCTCTCGGTCTGGCGCATCCATCGCCGGATCGGCATGAGCGGCGGCCTGTTCATGAACCAGCTGTTCCGCGAGATCGGGCGGCCTTTGAGCCCGGATCTGCTCGACCGGCTGCGCGAGCGGCATGCCGAGGCCTATCGAGAGCTGGCGAGCCAGATCCGGCCGCTGCCGGGGGCGCGGGCGTTGCTCGATTTCCTGAGCGCGGAGGGCATCCCCTGGGCGGTGGCGACCAGCGCGCGGATGGAGACGGCCGGGGTCAATCTCGCGACCCTCGGCATCGATCCGGCGGTCACGCCGGTGGTGACGCGCGACCAGGTCCGCTATGCCAAGCCCGATCCCGACCTGTTCCTGGCCGCGGCCGATCGCCTCGGCGCGCCGATCGAGCAGGCGGTTGTGGTGGGCGATGCGGTCTGGGACATGCTCGCGGCCGTGCGGGCCCGCGCGCTCGGCGTCGGGCTCCTGAGCGGCGGCTACGGCGCGGAGGAGCTGCGCCAGGGCGGCGCGATGCGGGTCTTCGACGATCCGGCCGACCTGCTGTCGCATATCGACGAGGTCGGCGGCCGGCGCTAGCCGCCGCGGGCACGGCATCGCGGCGGTTCGAGGCGCGGGGAACGGCTGGGGGTCAGGGCTGGGGCGGCGCGGTCTCGGGCGGGGTCCAGCCGGCCTGGCGCAGCCCAGCGAGCAGCATGTCGACCATGCCGTCGGCCGGCTGGAACCGGCGATAGACCGCTGCGGGGTCGCGCGCCAGCTCGGGCGAGAGGTCGGCCATCCGCGCCAGGGTGGCCCGGGCGGCGTCCGGGTCGCCGAGCGCGCCCTGCGCGATCGCCAGGAGCGACAGGCCGATCGGGTCGCCGGTGGAGGAGCGGCGGGCATAGGGCAGCATGTCGCGGTACCGCCCCTGCCGGTAGAGATCGAGCGCGATCAGGTCGTAGTACCAGCCCGGCGGGTTGACGGTGCGGGCGATGGCCTGGCGCAGGTATCCGATGCCCTCGTCCCAGCGCCCGCGCACCGCGAGCCGCCAGCCGAGTTGGGCGAGGGTATCGGGGTTCTGCGGGTTCAGGGCCAGGGGCCTGGCGCTGCAGGCGTTCGGACTCCTCGATGTCGCCGAGATGGAAGCGGACCGCCGACAGGGCCTGCAGCGCGACCACGCTGGTCGGGTCGAGCGCCACCGCCCGCGAAGACATGGCGAGCGCCTGATCGAGCTCGCCCGGCACCGCGGCTTCGGGAACCATGCCGAAGCGGGCGGCGTCGAGATGCAGCCATCCGAGCATGGCCCAGGCCGCCGCATAGTCCGGTTCGCGGCGGATCGTCTCGTCCAGGCAGGCGCGCACCGGACCGTTCAGCTCGGCCCGGAAAGTGCGGCGATAGTCGTAGGCGCGCAGCAGGCAGGCATAGCTCGCCATGCTCGCCGGCGCCCCGGATGCGAGCCGCTCCTGGAGGTCGTTGCCGAGCACGCCATAGGGCTGGCCGAGCGTCGTCGCGATGTCGTCCGCGATCTCGGCCTGGACCGCCAGCAGGTCGCCGGGGGTGAGGGCGCGGTCGAAGGTCTGGCTCCAGAGCACCTGGCCCGAGGTCGCATCGACGAGCTGGGCGCTGACCCGCACCGCCCCGTCATCCGAGCGCACGCTGCCCTTGACGGCGTAGGCAACGGCCGGCGTCTCGCCGGCCTCGCCCGGGAGATCCGGGTCGATGCCCGCCGGGACCGAGAAGAGCCGCAGCCCCTCGAACCGGATGAGGCCGCTGATCACCTCCTCGGTGATGCCGGCGGCGATGAAACGATCGTCCGGCGCCGTGCTGAGCGGCTCGAACGGCAGGACCATGACCGCCGGCCCATGTCCGACACCGCCCTCGCCGCCGGTGGGCGCGCGGTGCCAGGCGAGCCAGCCGGCGGCGAGCGCAGCCGCAAGGGCCGCGCCCGCCCCCCAAGGCCACCAGCGGCGCCAACGCGGCCGCTCGGGCGCGAGCGAGGCGGGCCCGACGGAGACGGGCGGGGAGGAAGCGGGCCGCGGCCGGACCGAAGACGGGATCGGAGGCGCGGACGACGTTGAGTGCGGGGATGAGGCCGGGGATGAGGCCGGGGATGGGGATGGCGGGGGCGGCCCGGCGGGGGATGTGGGCGGGGGCGCCGGGTACCAGTCGAAGTGGGGCAGATAGGCCCCGGTCGGAACGGCGATCCGCACCGGATCGGCCGCGCCGTCGGCGGCATAATAGCCGTCGAGATCGCGGCGCAGGCGCCTCGCCTCGAGCCGGACCACCGGATCGGACTGGGAATCGAAGCTCGCATCACGGCCGAACACCGCGACCGCGATCACCGGCCCCTTGAGTCCGCTCCTGCGTCCGGTCAGCGCCTCCTCCACCAGATAGCACAGCAGGTCGCGGCGGCGGGGACTGGCGCGGAAGGCCGGGCTTTCCAGGATCCGCGCGAGCTCGGCGCGAATCTCGGCGGGCGATGGCTCGGGCGCGCCAGCGATCTCTCTCGCCCCCGGCGGCGGCGCCATCCCGGTCATCGGCTCCCCCTTGCGATCTCGTCCAGGGGAAGGAGCCTAACGCATGCCGGCCCCTGCACAAAGCCGCCCGTGCGCACATGTTCGCACCTCCGCGCGCGCCTGCCCCCATGCGATGATCCGCCCGTGACATCGAATCGGGAACGACGCCCGCAAGGGCATGGGGCGGAGGAGGAAATGGTGCCGAAGCTCGCCTGCCTCTCGGCGCGCTTCCTCGGCCGAGAGCTGGCCATCCGGTGCCTGCGCGACCGGCTGGCCGACCTCCGCGCGGCTTGCGACCATCATCACGATGCCCTCGCCGCCGTCGCGCATTGGCAAGTGCTCGGCCCGAGGGTTCCGCGCGCGCCGGGCAATAGCGCCGGCTCGCGGCCGAATTGGAGGACGAGGTGCTGAAGCTCCTCGACACCGCGGGCGGATCCGGGTGCGGGAACCGACAACGGGAGGATCAGGAATGCCACGCGGACTGACCGGCGCTGCGCCGGAACGATGGCGGATCGGCCGCTGCCTCACGGCCGTGGCCCTGGCGGCAGGCCTGACCGGCCCGGCCCTGGCCCAGCAGAAGCCCAACATCCTGTTCATCATGGGCGACGATATCGGCTATATGCAGCCATCCATCTATCATCGGGGCCTGATGGTCGGCGAGACCCCCAATATCGACCGGATCGGCCGTGAGGGCGCCCTGTTCACCGACTATTACGCGGAACAGAGCTGCACGGCTGGCCGCACCGCCTTCATCACCGGCATGAATCCCCTGCGGGTGGGCATGCTGCTGCCCGAGCTGCCCGGCAGCCCGTCCTTCCTGCGCAAGGGCACGCCGACCCTCGCGAAATTCCTTTACGATCTCGGCTACACGACCGGCGAGTTCGGCAAGAACCATCTCGGTGACACCGCCGAATCGCTGCCCACCGCCCACGGTTTCCAGGAGTTCTGGGGCTATCTCTACCATCTGGACGCGATGCAGGGGGTGAGCTTCCCCGACATCAACACGACGCCAACCAGCCAGACCGTGGCCCCGCCCTGCGCGAACACGCCGATCCCCGGCCTGCAGCCGGTTCCGGGCGAGGTCGACCCGGCAAGCGTGGTTTGCCTGACCCCGCCACGGCCGATCCTCGCCTGCACGTCGCCGGACGGCAGCCCGGAGAAACAGACCTGCTCGGACCAGGGCCCCCTGACGCTCGACCGCTCCGAAACCGTCGACGAGGAGATCTCGAGCCACGTCATCGACTTTCTCGACCGCAACGATCCGAAGAAGACCGGCAAGCCGTTCTTCGTCTGGTACAATCCGGCCCGCATGCACATCACGACCATGCTGTCGCCGAAATACATGGCGATGGTCGGCCAGCAGGGCGGCAAGGACTGGGGCATCAACGAAGCCGCGATGAAGCAGCTCGACGACAATATCGGCTATGTCCTCGACAAGCTGAGCGCGATGGGCCAGCTCGACAATACCATCGTGGCCTTCACCACCGACAACGGTGCGGAGACCCTGACCTTCCCCGACGGCGGCACGACGCCGTTCAAGGGCGGCAAGCTCTCGACCTGGGAAGGCGGGATGCGCGTTCCGCTGGTCGTGCGCTGGCCCGGCCATATCGAGCCCGGCACGGTCAAGACCGACATCTTCGCCTCGCTCGACTGGCTGCCGACGCTGGTCGACATCGCCGGCGGGCCCAAGGGCGACGCGCTGAAGAACCAGGTCGAGACGGGCTATCCCGGCCTCGTGAAGACGACGCTCGACGGCATGGACCTGCGCGACTACCTGGAGGGCAAGGCCGCCTCCTCGGCGCGCGACCACTTCTTCTACTATTCCGGCAAGGATCCGTCGGCGGTACGCTACAAGAACTGGAAGATGTATTTCGCGATGGTGTCCGACGACCCGAACGGCTTCATCCGTGGCGTGGAGCCCTATAGCTGGACCCAGGTCGTCAATATCAAGCGCGACCCGTTCGAGACCTCCGTCGGCGACCAGCAGAAGACGCTGTTCGGCTATGCCGGTGCCCTGGCCGCGCCGGTGACCGCCTATGTCTATGACTGGAACATGTTGCCGATCGGTCAGGCGTTGTGGCTGAAGGAGCTCGAGACCTACATCAAGTTCCCGCCGCTCCAGAGCCCCGGCAGCTACAATCTCGACCAGGTCATGGCGCAGGTCCGCGAGATGAAGAGCGGCCCGGCCGACTGACGAAGCGCGGCACGGGCGCCCCTTCCTCGGGCGTGCCTGTGCTGGCGGCCCGTGTCGGAGATCGTCGCGCGGGGAATGTGGTGCGACAGCATAGTGCTGCCCGGCATCGCGATCGCCCATAGTCGCCAAGCGAGCCGCCCTGTCTCAACGGAGGTGCCCTGGACCATGCCCATCCTTCTCCATCCCCTGTCGCTTTCCCGCCGCGGCCTGCTGGCCCTGGTCGCCGGGCTGGGCCTGCTCGCGGCGTCGCTGCCGCTCGCGGCCCAGCCCGATCCCCTGCCCTCCTGGAACGACGGCCCGACCAAGCGGGCGATCCTCGACCTTGTCGGCGCGGTGACGCAGGAGGGCGGCCCCGACTATGTCGCTCCCGGCGACCGGGTCGCCACCTTCGACCAGGACGGCACCGCCTGGGTGGAGCAGCCGCTCTACGGCCAGGCCTTGTTCGCGCTCGACCGGCTGGCGGCGATGGCGCCCGAGCATCCGGACTGGAAGCAGCAGGACCCCTTCAAGTCCGCGCTGAGCGGCGACCCCAAGGCGATGGCGGCCTTCAGCGAGAAGGATTGGGTCGAGATCCTGGCCGCCACCCATGCCGGCATGGATACCGACGCGTTCCAGGCGCTGGTGGCCGACTGGCTGCCGCGATCGCGCAATCCGGTCCTGGGGCGCGGTCCGGTCACCGACCTCGTCTTTCAGCCGATCCTCGAGGCGATGGCCTATCTGCGGGCCAACGGCTTCCGCACCTACATCGTCACCGGCGGCGGCCAGGACTTCGTGCGCGTCTATGCCGAGCAGGTCTACGGCATCCCACCGGCGCAGGTTGTCGGTTCGAGCATCGAAACCCGGTACGAGATGCGGGACGGCAAGCCGCAGCTGCTGCGCGAGCCCAAGATCCTCTTCGTCGATGACGGCCCCGGCAAGGCGCGCGGGATCGATCTTTTCATCGGGCAGCGGCCGCAGATCGCCTTCGGCAATTCGGACGGCGACCGGGAGATGCTGGAATGGACCACGGCCGGGGACGGCAAGCGGCTTGGCCTGCTGGTCCTGCATGACGATGCGGCGCGCGAATTCGCCTATGGACCGGCGAACGGCCTGCCGGACAGCCGGATCGGCACATTCTCGCAGGCGCTGATGGACGAGGCGAAGGATCGTGGCTGGGCCGTGATCAGCATGAAGGACGATTGGAAGACGATTTTCCGTCCCTAACGGCTGCACGACGCTCGGGCACATATCGACCGGTTCGCCCAATATTTTATCATCATCCGGGCCGGCTTTGGCGCGCGGGTGGCAAAAGCCCGCCCGAATTGCCGCTTCACGCGCCGCTCGCGACCGCGGTACTGGCGCTTCCGGGCGATTCTGACTAGAGTCAGGGCTTGTGTGTGGTGCGGCTGGCCCCTTGGGTCGTCGCGCAGGGTGTCGGTTGCGTCGTTGGGCGACCGCCGGGGGCAGCCCCGGATCGGTGGGAGTGGGGAATGGCTAATCACGTGCAGACGGCGCGGCAGTCCGAGCGGCCGGCCGATGCCGAACTGACCCTTGCCGAGCTCATGGATCCGGTGGCGCTGGAGGCACGGCTCGCCTCGGCGCGCGCCCGGCGCGCCGAGGCGCTGGCCCGCCGGCGCGAGGAAACCACCGACCCGACCGCCGTCGCCGTGACCCGCGTCCCCCGCCGCGGCGCGCCGGAGGGGGCAGCACCTGCCGATCCCACGCCAACGCCGGGTTTCCCCCGCCCCGCCATCCGGCCGGAAGCCGCACAGGGCCCCGCTCCGCGCCGCCCGGCCGCTCCGGCCGAGGGGGCGCGGGCCGCCGTGCCGCTTCCGCCCCGCGCGGCGGCACGGCTCGATCAGGGTCACGCCTCCGTGCCGCTGCCGCCCGGCATGGCGGCCCGGCCCGAGGCACCGCGGGGGCCGGCGCCCGTCCTCGCGGCCGAGACGCCCGTCGTGCGGCGACCGGCCATGCCGAAACCGGCCCCGGAGGCCTCGGCCCGGCAGCGGCCGGCGCTTGGCTCGGTGCCAGCCGTGCTGCTCGCCGTGCTTGTCGGGCTGGTCGGGGGCGGCGCCGCGGTTCTGCTGGTCCCCCCCGCTTTCCGCGAACATATCGCCGACCGTATCGCGCCGCAGGGGGACCGGGCCGCGCCCTCCCGGGCCGGCGACAGCCAACCGACGGTGCTGAGCGCGGCGCCCGCCATCCCCGCCGCCGATCGCGCCGAGCGCGAGCCCACGCCTGCGACCGGCCCGATCGCCCAGCCGGTCGCCGCCGCCCCGGCGGCACCCGTCCGCGCCGAGGCCGACATGCCGCCGCTGCCGGTGGCGCTGGTGAGCCCGCCGCCCACCGCCGACAGCGAGGCGCCGGCGCTCGGCGGCATCCTGCTCGCCGCCCGCGCGCCGTCCTTCGATGCCGGCAGCCCTGCGACCGAGCCGCCCTTCGTGCCGCAGCCACTGGTCCCCGCCGCGCCCGAGGCGCGCCAACCGGCGATCGACGAGCCCACCCGGCCCGTCGAGGCGCCGGCTCGGGCCGCGGCACCGGAGATCGTTCCCGCGCCGCAGCCACGCGGCCAATCGGCGATCGCCTCCGTCCCCACCGCACCGGTCCCGGTCGCGGCGAACCGGATCTACGTGCACTACCCGCCCAGCGCCGCCGCCGCGGCCGTGGTGGCTGTCGACGCGCTGCATGCGGCCGGCGTGCAGGATGCCCGGCCGATGCAAGTGTCGTTTCCGGTCGCCAACACCGACATCCGCTATTTCCATCCCGAGGATCGCGCGACCGCCGAGCAGCTTGCCCGGACGATCGGCGGATCGGATGCCACAATCCGCGATTTCACCAGCTACCGGCCTCAGCCGCCGAGCGGCGTGTTGGAGATCTGGTTCGGCGGCACCATGGCGACCGACCCCGCCGCGCCGCAGCCGCAGGCCGCCCCCGCGCCGAAAGTCGCCCGCCAGGGCACCGGAACCCGCCAAGCCGCCAGCCGCCCGCGCGAGAGCCCGTCCGACCTGGCCGCCCAGCAGGCCCGAACCGACGCAGTCCAGCAGATCGTGGTCCGCCGCGCGGTCGAGCGCATGCTGCGCGAGCAGCTCGGCAACTGACCCGCAGCGGCAGGACACCGCCGAACCGCAACGCCGCCCTTCCCACCGCGCCGCCGCTGCGCTAGACAGAATATCGGTGGGGAGAAGGCGCCGTCTCGGCGATCGTGGACCCGCGTCAATAGGGCTGCGATGTTTCGGACTTTCGGCATAACCGTTTCGGCACTGATCCTCGCGGCGCAGCTCGGCTCGCCGCTTTCCGCAGCCGAGCCGTCGCTCGACGAGCTCAGCACCATCGCGGGCTTCCTGTCCAACAACAATGTGCGCGGCCTGCGCGCCTACCTGACCGAGCATCCGGACCTGCTCCAGGAGGACACGACGCTCGCCGCCCTCCTGCGCGACTTCATGAAGCAGTCCGAGAACATGAATACCTTCCTGGGCTTCCAGCCCGGCCTGCGCGGCGCCTTCTCCAAGCTGGGCGGCGGCGCATCGGACAATGACGGCAGCGGCGGCGGCAGCGCCACGCCGGCATCCCCCTATTGACCCGGCCGCAGCCGGCAGCCCGCTCCCGGCCGGGGCCGCACCGGCTCGCCATCCTGCTCGACCCGCGCTTTCCCGGCGGCACCGCCACCGCCGTCGCTGCCGAGATCCGCGCGCTCGCCGGCCTGACCGACCTCGCGGTGATCGGCCTGACCAGCGGCATGTTCCGCGACCGCCCGGTCAATCCCGCGCTCCAGGCCGCGCTCGACGCGACCGGCCTCGCGCTGACCTGGGATCCGCCGGTGGTGCGGGCCGACAGCCTGGTCCTGCACAACCCGTCCTGCCTCAAATTCGACACCGCGCTCGCGCTGCGGCTCAGTTGCGACACCGCGATCGTCGTCTGCCACGAGAACTTCCTGCGTCCGGGCGGCGCGGAGTCCTTCGACATCGCCGCCTGCCTCGGCCTGATCGACCGGAGCCTGATCTGCCGCGAGCGCTTCCTCGCCCCGGTCTCGCCCTGGAACCGCGAGACCGTCGAGACCTGGCTCGAACGCGGCATATTCGACTGGACGCTGACCGACTTCGACTGGTTCAATATCTGCGACATGAAGCGGATCCCCCCCACCCCGCAGCCGCGCGACCGCCGCGGCCGCCATTCGCGCCCGGGCTTCGAGAAGTTCCCCGGCCCCGCCGCGCTGCAGGCGCAATTCCCGGCCCATGCCGAGCTTTGCACCATCCTCGGCGCCGACAGCCTGCTCGGCGATCCGGAGGGCTGCCCCGACCATTGGCGCCTCTACCGCTTCGGCGAGCGGCCGGTCGCCGACTTCCTCGCCGAGATCGACTTCTTCGTGTATTTCACCAACCCGCTCTGGCGCGAGAGCTTCGGCCGCGCCGTCGCCGAGGCGATCGCGGCCGGCAAGCTCGTGATCACCGACCCCGCCACCGCCGCGAGCTTCGGGTCCGCCGTCATCGCCTCCGACGGCAGCGATATCGACGCGATCATCGCCGCGCATATCGCTGCCCCCGCGCGCTACGTCGCCTTCGTCCGCGCCGCCCAGGCCTCGCTCAACCGCTTCGCGCCGCAGGCCTTCCGCGAGCGCGTCCTCCCCTTCCTCGACCGAGCCGGGCCGCCATGCTGATCTGCGAAACCGGAGGCAGCGCGCCGCAGGACTACGAGGATCTCGCAGCCTTCGCGAGCCAACTCGCAGCGCTCGGCCATCCGGTCGGGGTGCCGGCGAGCGCGCTGCCCGACGGGCTGACCCGCAACGCCCAGTTCGACCTCGCCCCCTATCTCGTCGATGCGCCCGGCCTCGGGGACCGCCTGATCCTGATCGCCGCCCAGCGGCTGGAGGAAGCGCGGCTCGCCCGGCTGCGTCGTCTCGCCGCCGACGGGCCGCGCGCCTGCCTCGCCTTCGGCAGCTTCGGCAGCCGCCAGGCGATGATCGGCGCCGGCGCGAAGCTCGCCTATGTCTGCGGCGCCGAGCCGGTGCTCGTCGACCTGACCGCACCGCCGGGCGCCGCCCCGACCCATGCCGACGCGCCGGTCTTCGGCATCGCGCGCCGCGCCGCGCCGGCCGCGCCGCCGCGCCTGCTGCTGGTCGAGCCGAACCTCGCCGAGCCGGGGCTGGCCGCCGATCTCGGCGCGCTCGCCCTGTCGCGTCTCTTCTCCACCACGGTGCTCACCGACGGGCGCTCCAAGCAGGATTGGCGCGCCGCCCGCGGCTCGGCAATCCCGTTCCACCAATATGGCGAGATGCTGCCCGCGCCGCTCGCCGAGCTTAGCGATCTCTGCGTCTGCTTCACCCCGATCCAGCGCAACTACCGGCTGCACAGCCTGATCGCCAACCTCGCCGCCTCGGGCGTGGCGCTGATCGACGCAACCCGGGACCATGGGATCGCCGCCGAGAACGACGCCTTCATTCCGGGGCCGAGCAGCTTGCGCGGCCTGCCCGAGTTTCTCGGCGCCCAGATCCTGCCGAACCTGGCCTCGATCGCCGCCCATCTCGGCCAGGCGGACTTCACCGCGCGCATCGCCCCCGCCCGCCTGCTCGAGGCGCTCGCCCCACCGCCGCGGCGACGGCGGGCACCGGCGCGGCGGCCGGACATCGTCTTCATGCCGACCAACGGCGTCGGACTCGGCCATGCGCAACGCTGCTCGCTGATCGCGGGAGAGCTCGCACCCCGCCGCGCATCGCCCGCCTTCGCGGCCTTTCCGAGCTGCCTTGCTCTGGTGAAATCGCGCGGCTTCGACGCGATGCCGCTGATCGGGCGCAGTCCGCTGCACCAGCAATCGCACGAGAACGACCTCGCGACCTATCTGCGCCTCCGGGCGCTGACCGAGACCGCGTCGGCCCTGGTCTTCGATGGCGGCTATATCTTCGACTCGGTCTGCCGCTGCATCGCCGAGAACCGGCTCAAGGGTATCTGGATCCGCCGCGGCCTCTGGCAGGCAGGCCAGGACGCCTCGGTCGCGCTCGACCGCGAAAAGCTGTTCGGCCGGGTCATCGTGCCGGGCGAGGCCTTCGACGAGTTGAACGAGCGCTATTCGCACGGGACCCAGCTGCGCGAGGTGGGCCCGATCGTGCAACGCGTCACGCTCGATCCCGCGGCCCGGGCGGCGCTGCGGGCCGGGCTCGCCGAGCGCTTCGGCATCGGCTTCGAGCGGCTCGTCGTGTCCCAGCTCGGCGCCGGGGTGGCGGGCGACCGCGCCGCCGAGATCCAGGCCCTCTGCGGCCTGCTGGAGCGCCAGCCCGACATCCTGCATCTCGTGCTGGTCTGGCCGTCCTCGGTGCTGCAGCCGGCCTGGTTCGGCTGGCGGCGGTCGCGCGTGGTGCGCAGCCTGCATGCCGCGACCCTGGCCGCGGCGGCCGATCTCGCGATCAGCGCCGCCGGCTACAACTCGTTCCACGAGGCGCTCTATAACCAGACGCCGACCATCTTCGTGCCGCAGACCGGGGCCTTCATGGACGACCAGCATCGCCGCGCGCGCGCCGCGCGCGAGCGGGGGCTCGCGCTGCTCGTCGAGGCGTCCGACCTGATGCAGCTGGAGCGCGAGGTCGGCCGCCTGCTCCAAGGCGGCGAGGCCGAGATGCTGCGGCAGCGGCTCGCCTCCGCCGACCTGCCGGAGCCCGGCACCGCGCGCGCCGCGCGCCTGATCGAGGAATTCGTCGATGGACCAGCCGACGCGGTGGACCGCCATTCTGCTCCGGATCGGCAATCACGACGCCGATGATCTCGACGCGATCGTGGGACCGTTCGACCCGCGCCGCCGCGCGCCCGGGCGCGACCTCTTCGCCGAGAGCGACGCGGTGCTGCGGCAGGCCTCGCCGATGAAGCGGCCCGACGCGGTCTGCGTGGGTCTGCGGGTGCTGGCCGAGCTGCCCGACGCCGCCGACCGGGCCCTGCGCCTCGCCGCCTTCGCGATCGAGCGCGATGTGGAGATCGTGGTGCTCGCCCATTGCGACCGCACCGGCCTCGAACGGTTCGGCTTCCGCTGCGAGCGGATCGCCGGCGACGACCCGGCCGCCCGCGCCGCTTGCGAGGATCAGGTCCGCCGCTTCTGGAACATCGACCTCGTGCTCTGAACGAGGCACGTTTTGCCGCGGCTCAGCGGGTCTCGGGGCAGACCTTCGGCGCCTTGCCGAGGCGGAAGGATTCGCTGACCGGCGCGTCGTCGAGATCGAGCACCAGGACCAGCGTGTCGGGCCCGAGCAGGGCGATCTCGGCGCGGATGGTCTTGCCGTCCTCCTCCCAGACCAGGGTCGTCGGATCGACCCGGCGCCAGGGCGACAGGCGCCAGGTCTCGCCGCAGCTATCCTGTATCATCGTCCCGTCCGACAGGAAGGCGACGAAGCTGCCCGGCGCCGCGCTCTCGTCGGTGCGGAGCCAGACCCGATCGGCGATCTCGGCGCGCTGCTTCGGCACGGGCGTGATGTCGGGCAGATGCAGGCGCCCGCAGGCGCCGAGCCCTGCCAGCGCCGCGACGGCGATCCATGCCCCTGCCCGCATCGGTTCCTCCCGGTCTTTTGCCGACAGGACGGACCAAAAAGCCGCGCGATGCAAGCCCTTTAGGCCAGCGCGGCCAGCACCGCGGCGCGGTCGAGGCCGGCCGGCCAGGCGCCGACGGTGCGGCCACCCTCGCCCTCGATCCGGGTCGCGAGATAGGCCTCCGCCACCGCGCCCTCCGCGGAGCGCAACAACAAGCTCGCGGCGAGCAGCATCGCCAGCCGCTCGGTGAACCAGCGCGCCTCGGCCTCGGGCGGCAGGTCGGGCCAGCGGGCGAGCGCCGCATCGAGCGCGGCGGCATAGGCGGCGCTGCGTCCGCGCGCGGCCTCGAGCTCGTCGCGGAGCCGTGCTTTCGCTCCGGGCTCGCGGCCGAGGCTGCGCAGCAGGTCGAGGCAGATGATGTTGCCCGACCCTTCCCAGATCGAATTGAGCGGCGCCTCGCGATAGAGCATCGGCATCGGCCCGTCCTCGACATAGCCCGAGCCGCCGAGCGCCTCCATCGCCTCATAGATCGCGCCCGGGCAGCGTTTGGTGTTGAGATATTTGGCGAGCGCCACCGCGACGCGGGCGAAGGGCCGGTCGCCCTCGTCGAAGGCCCGCGCGACCCGGAGCCCGAGGGTGAGGGCCGCCACCGCCTCGACCGCGAGATCGGCGAGCACGCTCGCCATCAGCGGCTGGCCGGCCAGCGGGTGGCCGAAGGCGCTGCGGGCCTCGGCCCACCACAGCGCCTCGGACAGGGCCGCGCGCATCAGGCCGGCGGGAGCGAGCGCGGTGTCGAGGCGGGTATGGTGCACCATCTCGATGATGGTGCGCACCCCCTGCCCCGGCTCGCCCAGCTGCGTGCCCCACGCGCCGCGATATTCGATCTCGGCCGAGGCGTTGGCGCGGTTGCCGAGCTTGTCCTTGAGGCGCTGGATCTCGACCGGATTGCGCGTGCCGTCCGGGGTCCAGCGCGGCACCAGGAAGCAGGTCAGCCCGCCGGGTCCCTGGGCGAGCGTCAGGAACGCGTCCGACATCGGGGCCGAGCAGAACCATTTATGCCCGGTCAGCCGCCAACCCTCGCCGTCGGGATCGGCTCGGGTCGCGGTGGCGCGCAGGTCCGAGCCGCCCTGCTTCTCGGTCATCGCCATGCCGACCGTGGCGCCCCGCTTGCCGGCGAGGGGGCGGCTCGCCGGGTCATAGGCGCCCGCGAGCAGCAGCGCGACCAGCGCCTCGGTGCCGGGCTGGCCGCGAAGCGCGGGGACGGCGGCATAGCTCATGGTCATCGGGCAGCAGACGCCTGGCTCGACCTGGCTCAGGAGATAGACCATCGCGGCATGGGCGGCATGGCCCGCGGGGCGCCCGGTCCAGGGGGCCGCGACATAGCCGCCCTCGATCCCGAGCCGCATCAGCGCATGATAGGCGGGATGGAAACCGACCTCGTCGATCCGCCGCCCGGCCCGGTCGAAGAGCCGGAGCTCGGGCGGGTGGCGCTCGGCCTCGCGCGCCTGGGCCCGGATCTCGGCCCCGCCGACCGCCGCCCCGAAGGCGGAAGCGTCGGCCCCGGCGGCGGCGCAGGCTCGGCGAAGCGGGCCGTCCTCGGCCCAGAGATCGCGGTCCCCGCGCTCGTCGGGCTGGTTCGCGACCCTATGGGTCGCGAGCCGGTCGCGGGGCCGCAGCGGGGTCACGGCCGGTGCCAGGACCATGGAGTCGCACGCGTGCGACTCCGGCTAACCAGTTGATATTCCAGCATCTTCATGCGCCCCGTTAACCCGACGGTAACGCCTCCGACCGCGAGTATAGCCTATTCCGCCGCCACCTGCCGCGCTTTCAGCAAAGGCGCGAGATAGCGCCCGGTATGGCTTTCCGCCACCTTGGCGATGGTCTCGGGCGTACCGACCCCGACGATGCTGCCACCGCCATCGCCGCCCTCCGGACCGATATCGATGATCCAGTCGGCAGTCTTGATCACGTCGAGATTGTGCTCGATCACCACCACCGAGTTGCCCTGCTCGACCAGCTCGTGCAGCACCTCGAGCAGCTTCTTGGTGTCCTCGAAATGCAACCCCGTCGTCGGCTCGTCGAGGATGTAGAGCGTCCGCCCGGTCGAGCGCCGGCTCAGCTCCTTCGACAGCTTCACCCGCTGCGCCTCGCCGCCCGACAGCGTCGTCGCCTGCTGCCCGACCTTGATGTAGCCGAGCCCGACCCGCATCAGCGTCGTCATCTTCTCGCGGATCGACGGCACGGCGGCGAAGAATTCCTCCGCATCCTCCACCGTCATGTCGAGCACGTCGGCGATGCTCTTGCCCTTGAACAGCACCTCGAGCGTCTCGCGGTTGTAGCGTTTGCCCTTGCAGGTCTCGCAGGTGACATAGACGTCGGGCAGGAAGTGCATCTCGATCTTGATGACGCCGTCGCCCTGGCAGGCCTCGCAGCGCCCGCCCTTGACGTTGAAGCTGAAACGGCCGGCCTTGTAGCCCCGCGCCTTCGCCTCCGGCAGCCCGGCGAACCAGTCGCGGATCGGCCCGAAGGCGCCGGTATAGGTCGCGGGATTGCTCCGTGGCGTCCGCCCGATCGGCGACTGGTCGATATCGATGACCTTGTCGAGATTTTCGAGCCCGGTGATCTCCTCGGCCGGCGCCGGGGTCTGGCGCGCGCCGTTGAGCCGCATCGAGGCGGTCTTGAACAGGGTCTCGATCGTAAGCGTCGACTTGCCGCCCCCCGAGACGCCGGTCACGCAGGTGAAGGTGCCGAGCGGAAAGGCCGCCGTCACGTCGCGCAGATTGTTGCCGGTCGCGCCCTTCACCACGATCTTCTTGCCGTTGCCCTTGCGGCGCTCGGCGGGCACGGCGATCGACCGCGCCCCGGTCAGATACTGGCCGGTGACCGAGTCCGGGTGGGCGGCGATCTCGGCCGGCGTGCCCTCGGCGATGATCCGGCCGCCATGCACCCCGGCGCCCGGGCCGATATCGATCACATGGTCGGCCTCGCGGATCGCCTCCTCGTCATGCTCGACCACGATCACCGTGTTGCCGGCATCGCGGAGATTCTTGAGCGTGATGAGCAGGCGGTCATTGTCGCGCTGATGCAGACCGATCGACGGCTCGTCGAGCACATAGAGCACGCCGGTCAGGCCCGAACCGATCTGGCTCGCCAGCCGGATCCGCTGGCTCTCGCCGCCCGACAGCGTGCCGGCATTGCGGGCGAGCGTCAGATAATCGAGCCCGACATTGACCAGGAAACCCAGCCGCTCACGAATTTCCTTGAGGATGGCGCGGGCGATCTCGTTCTTCTGCACGCTGAGGCTCGCCGGCGCCGCCTCGATCCAGGCCAGAGCCTCGCGGATCGAGAGCTGCACCACCTGGCCGACATGGAAGCCGGCGATCTTGACCGCCAGGGCCTCGGGCTTCAGCCGGTAGCCGTGGCAGGAGCCGCAGGGCCGGTTGTTCTGATAGCGCTCCATATCCTCGCGCGACCAGGCCGAGTCGGTCTCACGATAGCGACGCTCCATGTTGGGGATCACGCCCTCGAAGGTCCGGCTGATCTCATAGACCCGGCCGCCCTCGTCATAGCGGAAGCGGATCTGCTCCTCGCCTGAGCCATAGAGCAGCAGCTGCCGCGCGCTTTCCGGCAGGTCGCGCCAGCGCGCCGACTTGTTGAAGCCGTAATGGTTCGCCAGGGCCTCGATCGTCTGGCGATAATAGGGCGAGGAGCCGCGAGCCCAGGGCGCGATGGCGCCCTTGAGCAGCGGCAGGCTTTCGTCGGGCACGATCAGCCGCGGATCGAAGAACAGCTCCACCCCCAGCCCGTCGCAGACCGGGCAGGCGCCGAACGGGGCATTGAACGAGAACAGCCGCGGCTCGATCTCCGGAATGGTGAATCCCGAGACCGGGCAGGCGAAGCGCTCGGAAAAGGTGATCCGCTGCGGCTCCGCCTCCGGCGCGTCCTCCCCGGCGGGCGGGGCGATCTCGAGGATCGCGATCCCGTCGGCGAGGTCGAGTGCGGTGCGCAGGCTGTCGGCGAGCCGGGTCTGCAGCCCATCGCGCACCACGATCCGGTCGACCACCACGTCGATATCGTGGCGGAACTTCTTGTCGAGCGTGGGCGGTTGGTCGAGGTCGTGGAAGGTGCCGTTGACCTTGACCCGCTGGAAGCCCTTCTTCAGAAGCTCCTGGAATTCCTTCTTGTATTCGCCCTTGCGGTCCCGGACGATCGGCGCCAGCAGATAGGCGCGCGTCCCCTCCGGCAGGGCCATGGCGATATCGACCATCTGGCTGACCTGCTGCGCCTCGATCGGCAGGCCGGTCGCCGGGCTGAAGGGCGTGCCGGCCCGGGCGAAGAGCAGGCGCAGATAGTCGTAGATCTCGGTGACCGTGCCGACGGTCGAGCGCGGATTCTTGGAGGTGGTCTTCTGCTCGATCGAGATCGCGGGGCTGAGGCCGGATATGTGGTCGACATCCGGCTTCTGCATCATGTCGAGGAACTGGCGGGCATAGGCCGACAGGCTCTCGACATAGCGGCGCTGGCCCTCGGCATAGATCGTGTCGAAGGCGAGGCTCGACTTGCCCGATCCCGACAGGCCGGTGATCACCACCAGGCGGTCGCGCGGAATGTCGAGGTCGATCGACTTCAGGTTGTGCTCGCGGGCGCCGCGGATCTCGATGAACTTCTGCTCGGGCATGCATGCGTCTCCCAGCGACACGCCCTAGATAGCGCCTCGCGCCGGTTTTGCGAGTCCCCAGTCGAGAACAAAACAGGACCGGATGCAAGCCCGTTTTCAGCCCTCGACCGCTGCCGCCGGCGCCTTGCGCCGGGTATCGCGCGCCTGCAGCCAGGCATGGCCGTAGGCCGCGAGATAGAGCGAGGCGGTCGCGGCGACCAGGACCAGCGCGCGCCCGGCGGCCGACAGGTCGAAGCGTGGGACGATGGTGGCGAGCAGGTAGAAGACCAGGATATGGAACGAGAAGACATGCAGCGAATGCTGGCCGAGCACGACCAGGGATTGCCGCGAGAACAGCCAGGCGACCGCCACCGAGGGCAGACGGATCCAGGCATTGCGGTCGGTGACGCCGATCCTGAGCATCCAGACCACGGCGAACAGGTCGAGCAGGAAGGCGATCGGGAAGATGAAGGTCAGCAGGCCCCGGTCGGTGCGCGCGTCGAAGGACAGCGAATAGGCGGGCCCCAGCATGTGCCAGTTGACCGCGCGGTAGAACAGCCCGAGCGCCACGATCGCCAGGACCGACATCTGGAACGCGACGCGATATTGCGGCTCCGCCAGCCAGCCGAGATCGAGCCGCCCCTCCGCCATGCGGAACCCGAAATAGAGCCCGCCGAAAAAGAACAGCTGCCAGGCGAAGGCATTGAAGCCGATGCCGAAATTGAGCTCGAGATCCCAGCGGAGCAGCCCGTCGGCCAAGGCCTCCATGCCGAACTCGATCAGCCCGGTCTGGGCGAACAGCCAGCTGAGCAGGATCGCGAGGAAGAACGGCACGACATGGCCGCGTCCGAGCGCGTGGAAGGCGAAGGGCGTGGCGAGCAGGTAGAAGATGTACATCGGCAGGATGCCGAGATGGGTCGAGGCCGTGATCAGAAGCAGGCTCGAGACGGTGAAGGCGACCGGTTCGCGCTGATAGGCCGACAGGTTGCTCGGCGCCGCGGATCCGAGCAGCAGGGCGGCGGCGAGCAGGATAAGCACGAGCCCCGCCTGGTGGCTGTAGATCGTGCCGACGCGGCGCAGGATCGGGTCGTAGATCGCTGAAATGCTGGGGTTACGCAGATATTTGCGGCCATAGACCAGGCCGACGACCAGCCCGGAGATGAAGACGAAGCCCTGGGCGTCCTGGACCCAGCCGAAACGGTGATGATTGAGCCGGCCGAGCACGGAGTCGGTGATGCCGTTGAAATGCACGATCCCCATGAACAGCAGGAAGAAACCTCGAAACCCGTCGATCGTCCGCAATCTGTTCATTGCACCACACCACCATTTACCGTTCACAATCCAGGGTTGATACTGGTTAATTCTATGATCGTATCGGCCGTACCTACCATAGATACATAGGGTATAGTCGCAAATGCCCGGCGATCCAGCGCTTTTTCTGCCACGCCCCTGTTCCGTCGGCGCGACGCGGCGCGGATTAACCAAGCCGAAAGGTTTCCGGGCGGCGGCGCGGGTCGTGGATTGCCGGGACCGCGGGGACCGGGCTAGCTGGAATTCGGTTCGTCGGGTTTTGTTGTCGGGTGGGTTCTGCGGTGACCAGGCGCCTTGCCGTCGTGGACGGCTTTCGCGGCTTCTTTCTGCTCTTCATGGCGCAGCACCATTTCAACGGCGTGCTCGGCGTGCGGATCGGGCTGATCAACCACGAATATTTCGGCTGGGTCGATGTGGCGCAGGGCTTCGTGTTCCTGTCGGGGCTGATGGTCGGCCTGGTCCATGGCCGCCGCTACCAAGCCGATCCCACCGGGTTCGCCGGGCCGATCCGGCGGCGCGCGGCGACGATCTATCTCTATCAGCTGGCGCTGATCCTCCTGCTCTGCGCCGCGGCGCATCTTCTGGGGCCGCGCGTGCCGCCCGTGCTCGCGCCCTATCTCGCCTCGCCCGCCCTGTTCCCGGTCGTGAGCGCGCTGCTCGTCACCGGCTCGGTCCATATGGGCATCCTGCCGATGTATGTGCTGTTCCTGCTCGCCTCGCCCATGGCGATCCGCTGGCTGGCGCGGGGCTGGGACCTGCCCTTCGCCTTCGCGGTCCTGCTGCTCTGGATGGTCGGCCAGACCGGCCTGACCGAGGCGGCGGCCGGCCAGATCGCCATGGCGCTCGATGGCGGCGCGATCCGGCTCGGGCTCGGCTTCAACGCCCTCGCCTGGCAGGCCCTGTTCTTCGGCGGGCTCTATTGCGGCTTCCGCAGCGCCGAGGGCCGGCTCGATCTCGGCGTCCTGGGGCAGGAACAGGGCCGCGTCGCCTTCCTGATCGCGGTCGGCGCGATCCTGGCGCTCGGCCTGTTCGACCGGATCGTCGGCTGGGATCTGCTCGGGCGCACCTACAGCGCCCAGTTCGCCGCGCAGGCCGATCGGGCCTGGATGGCCTGGATCTATGCCGCCTCGTTCGCGATCGACCTCTATGCCATGGTCTGGCTGCTGCGCATCGGCCCGACCGACCGCAACCGCCTGGTCCGCGCCGCGGCGCGCGCCTGCGGCCGGCTCTTCACCGCGCCGCCCCTCGTGCTGCTCGGCCAGCATTCGCTGCCGGTCTTCGCCGCCCATGTCCTGCTGTTCTACGCGCTGGCGACGCTGGTCCCGCCGCTCGGGCTCGGCGAACTCGGCCGTAGCCTGATCCTGCTCGCCGCCCTCGCGGCGCTCTGGCCCGCCGCCCTGATCCATCGCCGGTTCCAGACCCTGACCCGGCCCCGCCCGGCCCTGTCGGTCGCGGCGGAATAGCCGGTGCCGACCGGTCGGACGGCGTCAACCCGCGGAGGCCATTGCGCGAGACGCGCGCGGCCCCGCGGCCGCGATGGCGGGCCCGAGCCCAAGCCCGGACCGGCCTCCCGGCTCAGCGGCCGAGAATGGCCTTCACATATTTCTGGGTCTCGGCATAGGGCGGCACGCCATTATACTGCGCCACCGCCTCCGGCCCGGCATTGTAGGCGGCAAGCGCCAGACGCCAGTCGCCGAACCGCTGATACTGCTCGCTGAGATAGCGCGCCCCACCCTCGAGATTCTGCCCCGGATCGCTCGGATTGACCCCGAGATAGCGTGCCGTCTCCGGCATCAGCTGCGCCAGCCCGACCGCGCCCTTGTTGGACACCGCGCCACGGCTGAAGCCCGATTCCTGACGCACCAGCCGCAGGAACAGATCCTCGGGCACGTTATGGCGGCGGGCCGCTGCCCGCGCCATGTCCTGATAGAGGCCGGGCGGACCGCTGAAGGCCGGAATTCCGGCGAAGTCGTCGATCTCGATGATCTTCGGCCGACGGGGCTTGCCGGCCAGCGCGCCCGGCACCGGCGGCCGGATCAGCGAGCGATATTCCGGGGATAGGCTCGATTGATTGCGCAGCAAGGCGCTGAGCGACGTATCGGCAAAAGCCGGAAAACCAAGCGCTGCGGCCAAGCCGAGCGCATACAAGATCCTTCGCATGGTCCCTCGTCTACCTGCAGACGGACTGCTCTTCCGCCACCCGGCCGTTCCCGGGTCCGCCGGACTATGGCAAAAAATTTACCCGCTGTCAGCTTTGTTCTGTTCTTCACAAAGCGTTAACACTAGAAGGGCCTAGTTTTCGCGGGGGGATGCGCTCCGCGCACGGAATGCGATCGGCCAGGACGAGAGGTGACGGCATGGCGGGCAGCGTGAACAAGGTCATTCTCATCGGCAATCTCGGCCAGGATCCGGAGGTCCGGACCTTCGGCAATGGCGGCAAGGTCTGCAACCTGCGCATCGCGACCTCCGAGACCTGGCGCGACAAGAATTCGGGCGAGCGCAAGGAACGCACCGAGTGGCATTCGGTGGCGATCTACAACGAGAACCTGGTGCGCGTCGCCGAGCAATATCTGCGCAAGGGCTCGAAGGTCTATCTCGAGGGCCAGCTCGAGACCCGGAAATGGCAGGACCAGTCGGGCCAGGACCGCTACACGACCGAGGTCGTGCTGCGCCAGTTCCGCGGCGAATTGACCCTGCTCGACGGCCGCGGCGAGGGCGGCGGCGCGAGCGCGGGTGGCTATGGCGGCGAGCGCAGCTATTCCGACGAGCGCCGCAGCAGCGGCGGCGGCGGCGATCGCCGCGGCTCCGCGCCGAGCGGGCTCGACGACGAAATCCCCTTCTGAGGCCCGCGACCCGGGAACGACGGGCCGCTTGCTCCGGCCGGACGCGACCCGTGCGGCATTGAGGGCATGGCGCGAAGGCGCAAAAGTCCCCGAACGCGCGGCCTGGCGCGCTCGGCCCCTCCGCCGCTAGCCCTTCGGTCGGGCGAAGGCCAGGATATAGTCTCCGCGGCCGCTTGCGTCCGACAGGCCGCCGGCCGAGACCACCACGAACTGCCGGCCGCTCACGGGCGAGACATAGACCGTCGGCGTCGCCATCGCGCCGACCGGCAGGCGGCCGCTCCAGGCCTCGCGTCCATCCGTCACGTCGTAGGCTCGCAGCGCATTGTCCTGGGTGCCGGCATGGAAGACCAGCCCGCCCGCCGTCGCGACCGGCCCGCCAAGCGTCGGCAGCCCGATCGGGATCGCCGGCCCGGATATCGGCCCGACGCGCCAGAGGTCGCGCAGCGTGCCGCCCGGCACCTGCCAGACGATCTGCCGCGTGGCGAGGTCGATCGCGCTCAGCGTGCCATAGGGCGGCTGCTGGCAGGGAATGCCGAGCGGCGAGACGAAATCCTCCTTCAGCGCGGCGAAGGGCGTACCCTCCTGCGGGGTCAGCCGGCGACCGTGCCAGAGGCCGGCCGCGTCGATCTCGCCGCGCGGGATCAGCTGCATGATCTGGGCGATCCGGGTGTCGTTGACGATCATCAGCCCCCGCCCCTCGTCGATCGCCACGCTGCCCCAGTTCATGCCGCCGAAATAGCCCGGGAACATCAGGGCGCGGCGTGTGGTCAGCGGCGTGAAGTCGCCGTCATAGCGCAGGCGCCGGAACTTGATGCGGCAATAGAGCTGGTCGAACGGGGTCGCGCCCCACATCCGGGCCTCCGACAGCGGCGCGGTGCCGATATCCGGCATGCCGGTCGGATAGGGCTGGGTCGGCGCCAGCCGGTCGCCCTCGGCCGCGTCGGTCGGCACGGCGCGCTGCTCGATCGGGGTCAGCGGTCGGCCGTCCCGGCGGTCGAGCAGAAAGATGCGCCCGCGCTTGGTCACCTGGATCAGCGCGGGGATCGTGCCGCCCGCGCCGTCGGGCAGGTCGTAGAGCGCCGGCTGCGAGGGCACGTCATAGTCCCAGATATCATGGTTCACCGTGCGGAACCGCCAGCGCTCGCGCCCGGTGGCGATGTCGAGCGCGACGATCGAGGAATTGTAGGCGTCGTCGGCCGCCGTCCGGTGCCCGCCCCAGAAATCCGGCGTGGCATTGCCGGTCGGCAGGTAGACGAGCCCGAGCGCGTCGTCGAAGGCCGGCGTCGACCAGACATTGGGCGTGCCGCGGGTATAGGTCTCGCCTGGCGGCGGCAGCGCCGTGGTCGCGGGATTGCCGAGATCCCAGGCCCAGGCCAGCGCGCCGGTCCGCGCGTCGAAGGCGCGCACCACGCCCGAGGGCTCGCCGGTCGACATGCCGTCCCAGACCCAGCCTCCGACCATCACCAGGTCGCGCATCACGGTCGGCGCCGAGGTCGGGAAATAGAAGCCCGGTCGCACCTCGCCGAGGCCGGTCTTCAGATCGACCGTGCCTCCCGCCCCGAACCCCGCGCAGGGGCGCCCGGTGCGCGCGTCGATCGCGATCAGCCTTGCGTCGATCGTGGTGAGCAGCAGGCGGCGCGGGCATTCCCCCTCCGCCGCCTCGTGATAGCCGAGGCCCCGGCAGCGCTGTCGCGTGGGCGCGCTCGCCTGCGGGTCGAAGCGCCAGCGCAGCGCCCCGGTCTCGGCATCGAGCGCGTGCACGATATTGTGGGGCGAGCAGGCATAGAGCGTATCGCCGACGAAGAGCAGCGTGTTCTGGTCCTGCGCCGCGCCCGAGGGCGCATCGCCATAGCGAAAGCTCCAGGCCGGCGCGAGCCCGCCGACGGTCGCGGGCGTGAGCTCGGCGAAGGGGGCGTAGCGCGTGCCGTTCGGCGTGCGCCCGTAATGCCGCCAGTCGCTGCCCGCCGTCTCGGTCGCCGGCATCGGCGCGCGGGTCCCGCCGGTCCAGGCGGTGCGGATCACCCCATGCGGCTCGACCATCAGCCAGCCGGTCGCGGCAAGCCCCGCCGCCAGCCCGATCGCCGCGAGCCGCGCCCCGCGTTGCCCCGCCCCGCCGGTCAAAGCCGGCACGAGCAGCACGGCCGGGATCGCCAGGACCGCCGGCGCCACCAGCCGCGGCACCAGCGGCCAGAAGCCCGGCCCCGCCTCCCAGAGCGCCCAGGCCAGGGTCGCGGCGCAGGTCAGCCCGTAGAGCCAGGCGCCCGCCACCCGGCGCCGGATATAGAGCCAGCCCGACACAACCAGCGCGAGCCCGGCCAGCAGGTAATACCAGGAGCCCCCCAGGGCCACCAGATAGGCCCCGGGCAGCCCGAGCCCCAGCCCGACCAGGATCAGCACACCCCCGAACAGCGCCGCCGCCACGCCCATTCCGCGCCCCCCTGTCTTCCACCCCCTGCGACCCATAGCCGCTCCTCCAGCGAAACGCATCCTCTCCGTCGCGGCAAGGTTTCCACGCCAGGCGCGCAAGCCCCCTGGCTTCGCGGCGCGGCCGGGCTAGACTCTCGCGCCATGGATCCCGCGCCGCTTCCACAACCCTTCGCCGACTGGTTCGCCCGGCGCGGCTGGGAGCCGCATCCCCACCAGCGCGCGCTGCTCGCCCGCGCGGCCGAGCCGGCGCTGCTGCTGATCGCGCCGACCGGCGGGGGCAAGACGCTGGCGGGCTTCCTGCCGAGCCTCGTCGAGCTCGGGCCCCGCCCGGGCCCCGGGCTCCACACGCTCTATGTCTCGCCGCTCAAGGCGCTCGCCACCGACATCGCGCGCAATCTCGCGGTGCCCGTCGCCGAGATGGCGCTCGCGATCCGCATCGAGGACCGCACCGGCGATACCGGCGCCAGCCAGCGCGCCCGCCAGCGCAGCGACCCGCCGCATATCCTGCTCACCACCCCGGAATCGCTCGCGCTGATGCTGTCCTATCCCGAGGCGCCGCGGATCTTCGGCGGCCTGTCGCGGATCGTCCTCGACGAAATCCACGCGCTCGCCGAATCCAAGCGCGGCGACCAGCTGATGCTCTGCCTCGCCCGGTTGCAGCGGCTGGCGCCCGGCCTGCGGCGCGTCGGCCTCTCGGCGACCGTCGAGGACCCGCCGGGCCTCGCCGCCTTCCTCGGCAACGGCGCCGACGTGCTGACCGCCGATCCCGGGCCCGAGCCCGACATCGCGATCCTCGCGACCGAGGCCCGCCCGCCCTGGGCGACCCAGGGCGGGCGCTATGCCGCCGCCGAGGTGATGGCGCTGATCCGCGCCGCGCGGACCACGCTCGTCTTCATCAATACCCGCGCCCAGGCCGAATTGTTCTTCCAGGCGCTCTGGGCGGTCAACGAGGACGACCTGCCGATCGGGCTGCATCACGGCTCGCTCAGCCGCGAGGCGCGCCAGCGCGTCGAGGCGGCGATGGCCGCCGGGGCGCTGCGCGCCATCGTCGCCACGGGCAGCCTCGATCTCGGCATCGACTGGGGCGCCGTCGACCTGGTGATCCAGATCGGCGCACCCAAGAACGTCAAGCGCCTGGTCCAACGGATCGGCCGCGCCAACCACCGCTACAACGCGCCCTCGCGCGCCGTGCTCGTCCCCGCCAACCGCTTCGAGCTCCTCGAATGCCAGGCCGCACTCGAGGCGGTCCGCGCCCACGATCTCGACGGCGAGCCGCGCGGCCCCGGGCCCCTCGACCTGCTCTGCCAGCATCTGCTGCTCACCGCCTGCGCCGGTCCGTTCGAGGCCGACGCGCTCTTCGCCGAGATCCGCGAGGCCCAGCCCTATGCCGCGCTCACCCGCGCCGAGTTCGACGCCTGCCTCGATTTCTGCGCCACCGGCGGCTACGCGCTCCAGGCCTATGACCGCTGGCGCCGGCTGGTGCTCCGGGACGGGCGCTGGAGCCTGCGCGACCCGCGCCGGGCGCGCACGATCCGGATGAATGTCGGCACCATCGTCGCGACCGAGACCGTCGCGGTCCGCCTGCGGGGCAGCTTCGCCGCGCTCGGCGAGATCGAGGAGGACTTCGCCGCGACGCTCGCGCCCGGCGACACGTTCCTGATCGGCGGCCAGACCGTGCGCTACGACCGGCTCCGCGACTTCACGCTCGAAGTGACCCGCGATCCCGGCGCCAAGCCGCAGATCGCCGCCTATATGGGCACCAAGCTCGCCACCTCGACGCGTCTCGCCCAACGCGTCGCCGGCCTGCTCGCCGATCCGGCCCAGTGGGCCGGCCTGCCCGCCTACATGCAGGACTGGCTCGAAGCCCAGGCCGAGACGAGCCGCCTGCCCCGCCCCGACCGGCTGCTGGCCGAGACCTTTCCGCGCGGCGGCCAGCACCATCTCTGCCTCTACGGTTTCGCCGGCCGCAACGCCCACCAGACCCTCGGCCTGCTGATCACCCGCCGGATGGAACAGGCGGGCCTTCACCCGCTCGGTTTCGTCGCCAACGACTACGCGCTGCTGATCTGGGGCCTCGACCCGGTCGCCGACCCGGCCGCGCTGCTCGGCGCCGAGGGGCTGCGCGACGGGCTCGAAACCTGGCTCGGCGCCAATGCGGTGATGAAGCGCACCTTCCGCAATGCCGCCACCATCTCCGGCCTGATCGAGAAGACCCTGCCCGGCCGGCGCAAGACCGGCCGGCAGGCGACCTTCTCCTCCGACATCCTCTATGACACGCTGCGCCGCTACGATCCCGACCATCTGCTGCTGCGCATCACCCGCGCCGAGGCCGGCCGCGGCCTGGTCGATTTCGGCCGGATCGAGGAGATGCTGGCCCGGGTCGCCGGCCGCATCGACCATGCTGTCGCCCCTCATGTCACGCCGCTCGCCGCCCCCCTGCTGCTCGAGGTCGGAACCGTGCCGATCCAGGGCCGCGCCGAGGCCCGCCTGCTCGCGGAGGCAGCCGAGGCGCTGCTCGCCGAGGCCGGCCTCGCGCCCTGACACGCGGCGCGGCGCACCCGTCGCGCGATCGTGATGCGAGCGAGGTCGGCAGGGCCATGGTACAATGGGCACACTGCATTTTCAGCATGAGGACTTTGCCATGACGACCCAGCTGCCCTTCGGGGGCATGGATTGCACTTTGTTCCCAACCGTTTCCGCCGAGATCGCCCGGTCGCTCTGCCTGGGTGCCGGCGATTGGAGCCGGCTCGCCGCGCGTGAGGTCGAGCGCGTGCTGACCGACGAGCGCAGGCGGCGGCCGGAGGCGTTCGTCGCCGGGCTGGAGGACCTGGTCGCCCGCGGCGCGATCACCGCCGCGGATTCCGAGATCCTGCGCCGGGTCGTCGCCTGCGTCTTTGACGCGGTGCGTGACAAGGCGGACCCGGTGGCCTGCCGCCGCGAGATCCTCGACCTCTATGGCCGGCTCTGCGCCGACCGCGCCGCCTCGCCGGCCGCGATCGCCATCGCCAGCGTCGCCCTGCAGGCGACCGAGCCGACCGTCGGCGACCCGGCCAAGGGCGTCGCTCGCGCGGCCGCGATCAGCGCCGGCGGCACCGCCGCGGCCGGCCTCGGCGGGGCCCTGCTCGGCGCCGGGCTGGGCTTCGGCTTCGGCGGCCCGATCGGGGCCGGCATCGGCGCCGCGATCGGCGGCGCCGTCGGCGCGGGCACCGCCGTCTCCAACCAGCTTGGCATCTGACGCCCGACACGACGGTTTGCGGGATGACAGGTCCGGCCGGGCGCCGGCGCGGTCGGACGCCCGCTGCAGGCTCGGCCTTGCCTCGGCCCGCGGCTTCGGGCAACTCCGGATGCGATGGACGAGCAGCGCATCCTTCTTGCCGGCGCCCGGCTGACCGCCCGCGGCTCCGGCGCGCTCTGGTGGCCGGCCGAACGGCTGCTCTGCGTCGCGGATCTGCATCTCGGCAAGTCCGAGCGGCTGGCCCGGCGCGGCGGCGCGCTGCTGCCGCCCTACGAGACCCGCGCCACGCTGGACCGGCTCGCCGCCGAGATCGAGGCGCTCGACCCTGCGACGCTGCTATGTCTCGGCGACAGTTTCGACGATTCCGCCGCCCGGCTCGAGCCAGACGACGACGCCCGTCTCGCCGCCCTGGTCTCGGCCCGCGATTGGGTCTGGATCGCCGGCAACCACGATCCCGACAGCGCCGCGCGCGGCGGGCGGCAGAGCGCCGAGATGCTGGTCGGCCCGCTCCGCTTCCGCCACGCGGCACGGCCGGACGTGGAGCCGGGCGAGATTTCAGGCCACTATCATCCGAAGCTTCGGCTCTCGCTCAAGGGCGCACGTCTGGCGCGCCCCTGCTTCCTGCTCGATGCGACCCGGCTGATTCTGCCCGCGTTCGGCACCTATACCGGCGGGCTCGATGCCGACCACCCCACCCTGCGCGCGCTGCTGCGGCCGCCGGTTCGCGCCATCCTGACCGGTGCGCCCTGCCTCAGCCTGCCGCTCGCCGGCTAGGCTTGTCGTCTCCCGCATTTCGCGTCTCGCGCGGACGCCCGGTTAACCTTGATGGAGTTCAGGTTAACGGGACTCTCAATTGTGTGCAATTACAACGCGTTAGTCGGAGTCGCACGCGTGCGACTCCGCACGTCCGGCCGGTCAGGCGCTCAACCCGGCCGGTTCCGCCAGGCCATTGGCCCGGCAGGCGGCGGTCAGGGTGTTCGCCAGCAGGCAGGCGATCGTCATCGGCCCGACCCCGCCCGGGACCGGGGTAATCGCTCCCGCGACCTCCGAGGCGGCGGCGAAATCGACATCCCCGACGATCGGGGCCTTGCCGTCCCGCTCCGGCAGCCGGTTGATCCCGACATCGAGCACCGTGGCGCCCGGCCTGATCCAGTCGCCCTTGACCAGCAGCGGCCGCCCCACCGCCGCGACCAGGATCTCGGCCCCCCGGCAGATCTCCGGCAGGTCCCGGCTGCGGGAATGGGCGACCGTCACGGTGCAGCTGTCGCGCAGCAGGAGCTGGGCCATGGGCTTGCCGACGATGTTCGACCGGCCGATCACCACCGCGTTCCGCCCGGCGAGCGGCCCCAGCCGATCGCGCAGCAGCAGCAGGCAGCCGAGCGGGGTGCAGGGCACCATCGCCGCCTGCCCGGTGGCGAGCCGCCCGACATTGAGGACATGGAAGCCGTCGACATCCTTGGCCGGGTCGATCGCGTTGATGACCGCGGTCTCATCGAGATGGCCGGGCAGCGGCAGCTGGACCAGGATCCCGTGGATCGCCGGATCGCGGTTCAGGCGATCGACCAGCGCCAGCAGCTCGGCCTGCGAGGTCGCCGCATCCAGCCGGTGCTCGACCGAATGCATCCCCGCCTCGATCGTCTGTCGCCGCTTGTTGCGGACATAGATCTGGCTCGCCGGATCGGTGCCGACCAGCACCACCGCGAGACCCGGAACGATGCCCCGGGCGGCGAGCCCCGCCACCTCGCCCGCTACCCGCGCGCGGATCCCCGCTGCGAAGGCCTTACCGTCGATCGTATCGGCCGTCATGCTCCGCTCCCCTGCCCGAGCAGCCCTTCCTCCAGCGCGATCGACCAGTCGATCAGCCGCCGCCACAACTCCTCGGCCAGGCCCGGGTCCAGCCCGCTCCCCACCGCCTCGGCCCGAACCCGCGCCACCACGTCCTCGACCCGCTCGTCGATCCGGGCCGGCAGGCCGACGGCGCGCTTGATCTCGGCCGCGCGCTCGATATAGCCGCGCCGAACCGCCAGCAGCGCCACGAGCTCGCGGTCGAGCCCGTCGATCTCGCGGCGGATCTCGGTCATGTCGCGGCAATCGGCGGGGGCGCGTCTCATGGGCCTCCGCCTAACCCGGCGGCAGCGCGAATGCAATGCGCCCGCCTGCCCGAGAGCAGGTCGTCGCCCTCAGCCCTTCACCAGCGGATCGGTGAGCTTGCGGTGCTCCTGCAGCGCGAACCGGTCGGTCATGCCGGCGATATAGTCGGCCACCACCCGCGCCCGGCCGCCCGCATCGAGCCGGCCGCACAGGTTCCAGTCGGCCGGCATCAGCTCCGGCGCCCCGGTGAACAGCCCGAACAGCTCGGACACCACCATCCGCGCCTTGCGCCGCATCCGCTGCACCGTCCAGTGCCGGTACATCCGCTGATGGAGGAAGGTCCGGATCAGCTTCAGCTCGGCAAAGGTCCCGTCCGAGAACCGGATCACCGGCGCCCCGAGATGGCGCACCGCCTCGGCGCTGGCCGGCGCCGCGGCTGCCAGCCGCGCGCGGCTCGTGGCCAGCACATCCTCGACCAGCAGGCCGAAGAAGCGGCGCAACGCCTCGTGCTCGCGCCGGGCGGGCGCGAGCCCCGGCCAGCGCGCATCGACTGCCGCGATGCAGGGGCCGATCAGCGGCAGGACGCGCAGGTCGTCGAGCGTGAAGAGCCCGGCCCGGAGCCCATCGGCCAGGTCGTGGTTGTTGTAGGCGATATCGTCCGAGATCGCCGCGACCTGCGCCTCGGCGCTGGCATGGGTGTCGAGCTCCAGGTCCTGGAGCGCGGCATATTCGGCCAAGGCGAACGGGATATCGCCCACGACGGGCCCGTTATGCTTGGCGATGCCCTCCAGCGTCTCCCAGGTCAGGTTCAGCCCGTCGAAATCGGCATAATGCGCCTCGAGCCGGGTCACGATCTTGATCGCCTGGGCGTTGTGGTCGAAGCCGCCATGGGGCTCCATCAGCGCATGCAGGGCGTCCTCGCCGGTATGGCCGAAGGGCGGGTGGCCGAGATCATGGGCCAGCGCCACCGCCTCGGCCAGTTCCTCGTTGAGGCCGAGGACGCGGGCGATGGTGCGGGCAACCTGGGCCACCTCGATCGAATGGGTGAGCCGGGTGCGGTAATAGTCGCCCTCATGCTCGACGAAGACCTGGGTCTTGTGCTTGAGCCTGCGGAAGGCCGAGGAATGGATGATCCTGTCGCGGTCGCGCTGGAATTCCGAGCGATGCGCCGATCCCTGCTCGGAGAACAGCCGCCCCCGGCTCATTTCGGGGCGGGTCGCATAGGGCTCGGTCATCGGGTCTCCGCCGCCAAGGGGCTTGCCGGGCGCGGGGCGCGCGCCTACCTACCATCCCGTCTAGCTCATGATGGTCCGGGTCGAAAGATGCAGCTTCAAATCCCGCCGCGGGTCACCGACCGCGCCTATGCCCGCCTCGCCGAGATCGGCGTCCGGGCGCCCGCGAAATATCTGCGCGTGGCGGTCGAGGGCGGTGGCTGCTCGGGCTTCCAATATCTGATCCAGCTCGAGGAGGCGGCAGCCTCCGACGATCTCGTCCTGCAGAAGGACGGGACGGCGGTGCTGATCGACCCGGTCTCGCTGCCTTTCCTGGCCGATGCGGAGATCGATTTCAGCGACGAGCTGATCGGGGCCCGGTTCGTGGTCAACAATCCCAACGCCACCGCGAGCTGCGGCTGCGGGACCAGCTTCTCGATGTAAGGCCCAGTGTGCGAACCTGCGGAGTCGCACGCGTGCGACTCCGATCAAGATACTGTTTTCACTAGACAATAAAAATCCCGTTCACCTGATCTTCATAGACGTTAATCGGCTTGCGGAGCAGGCCGCCCGCCGGTCTCGATGGCGCGGCCGAGACGGTCGAGCTCCCGCGAATAGCAGAACAGAGAGAACAGGACCGCGAAAAGGCCGAGCGCTTCGGCAAGCCCCTGTCCCAGCGGGGGCAGGAAGCCGAGCTGCGGGACATGGCGGAACACCACCGCCGAGAACAGCGCGCCGCCGAAGAAGAAGCTCGCCCGGCTCGCGAAGACCAGAATATGCCCGATCAATGCGCTGGCGAGCGGAGCCCAGACCGGCACGTGATGGTAGCGCACCCAGTAGCAGGCCTGGAGAACCAGCACCGCGGCCAGCGCCACCAGCACCGTTCGGGCCTCAAGCATCTGCGGCTGGCCGGAGCGCAACACGAGGCGCTGGAAGGTGGGGAAGATCGTCCAGAACAAGAGGCTCGCCGCCGCGGTCTGCAAGCCCAACAGCGAGAGATAGGCGGCGTGCCGAGCCGCCGAGCCCCGGTCAGCGGGCATCGGGACAAGGGATCAGGTCGCGCAGACCCGCGGCGAGGTCGCGCGGCGCCACATCGCCCAGCAAGGCCGATTGCACGACGAAGCCGAGCAACGCGGCCAGGATCGCCTTGGCGACGTCGAGCGGTGCGGCCTCGACGTGGAGCAACCCGGCGCGACGCCACCCCTCCGCCGCCTGGGCGAGCTGGTCGCGAAACCCGCCATAGAAGCCCTGCATCACCGACTGAAGCCGCTCGCTGCGCTGCGCCTCGCTCCAGCCGAGCAGAGCGATGCGGCGCAGGTCGTAGTCGCCGCGGTCGGTGAAGTCGGTCACCGCCTCGGCAATGCGCTCGACCAACTGGTCGGGCGGCGGCAGCGGCGCCGCAAACAATGGCTCCACCCGCTCGCGCAGGCCGCCTAGCGAGGTCGTCACGGCGGCCACGATCAGTTCCTCCTTGCTCGGGAAGTAGGAATAGACCGCCCCGGCAGAAAGACCGGACGCACGGATGATGTGGTCCATCGTGGTCGCGTGCAGCCCCTGCTTCTGGAAACAGATCCAGGCGGCTTCGAG
Organism: Amaricoccus sp.; assembly: GCA_046348955.1. Taxonomy (GTDB): domain Bacteria; phylum Pseudomonadota; class Alphaproteobacteria; order Rhodobacterales; family Rhodobacteraceae; genus Amaricoccus. The sequence continues at coordinate 27,456 of JAXMDG010000004.1, read as the reverse complement.
AATTTGCGCCCTTCGGGCGGCGCGGCGGTCGTCGGATATCTTCGGCATGCCCCAATATAAAACGAACGATCGTTCTTTACAAGATCCATCGACTCGGATAAAAACCGAACGTTCCCTCTTTATGGAGATGGCGAGATGATCCGGGTGACGGCGATCGAGACCGGCAAGGCGCGCATGAAGACGGCGCAGAGGATCGGGCGGCCGGGGCGCGGGCCGATCGGGCGCAAGATCGATATCTTCCGGGACCCGGACTGGGTCGAGCCGCTTCCGATCCTCTGCTTCCTGATCGAGCATCCCGAGGGCCGGTTCCTGGTCGATACCGGCGATACCTGGCGCAACTCGGTGCCGGGCTACCTGCCGGGCTGGAATCCGTTCTACAAGCAGGTCTCGATCCGGGTTGCGCCGGAGGAGGAGGTCGGGCCACGGCTGACGGCGATGGGGCTCGATCCGGCGCGCGATCTGGCCGCGGTGATCCTGACCCATTTCCATCACGATCATACCGGCGGGCTCGATCATTTCCCGCACACGCGGATCATCGGGCCGCGCGCGAATTTCGCCGTCTCGACGGGCCTCAAGGGCAGAATGATGGGCTGCCTGCCGCAGCGCTGGCCGATCTGGCTGGCGCCCGATCTGGTCGAGATGGACGGGCCGGCGATCGGTCCCTTCCCCGCATCGCACCCGATCACCGCCGACGGCCGGATCGCCCTGGTTCCGACCCCCGGCCATGTCGCCGGCCATTGTGCGGTGCTGGTCCGGGACGACGACGTCGCCTATCTGCTGGCCGGCGACGCGACCTATTCGCAGGCGGCGCTTCAGGCGGACTGCACCGACGGCGTCACCAACGATCCGGCGACCGCGCTCGCCACCTTGCGCGCGATCAAGGCCTTCGCGGCCGAACAGCCGACCGTGATCCTGCCAGCCCACGATCCCGACGGGCCGCGGCGGCTGGCGGCAAGGGAGGTGTTCGCGGCCTGACGGGCCTCAGCGCGCCGCGGTCTGGTCGCCGCGCCCGCCGATCCAGCCGGCCAGCCGCCGCCCGAGGCCGGCGAGGCTCTGCCACGGGCCGGCCGCGGGCCCGTCGAACCGGATCTCCGCCGCGCGGCCCAGGTCGCAGAAGGCGGGATCGGCGGGGGGCGGCGCCGAGCCCGGGGGGGCAAGCGCGACAAGGGCCCGCAGGCGGCCGGGCGGAAGCTCCGGCTCGGTGACGGCGCGCGCGGCGGGCTCGGTTCCGCCGCCGGAGCCGCGGATCGCCGCGATCCGGGCCGCGACCGGGTCGGCACGGCCGCGCAGCGCCACCTGGACCGCGTCACCGGCGCGGGGGGCGGCGCCGTCGGGCACCGGGACCTCGAGGAAGCGCTGCGCGCAATCGACGAGCTGGAGGATTTCGTCGCCCGGCGCCACCGCTGTGCCGACCGCACCGCTGGCCCGCCAGACGGTTCCCGGCGCAGTGGCCACCGGCGCGAATCGGGCCTGGGCGGAAGCCGCGAGCCGCGCCGCCAGCGCGGCCTCCTCGGCGGCGAGCCGGTCGCGCTCGGCCTCGAGATCGGTCAGTCGCAGCGTCACCTCGTCGATGCGGCTGCGCGAATAGCTGGCCTCGCCCTGGATCTGCAGGCCCGAATCGAGCGCCGCCCGCTCGCGCCGCACCGCTTCGAGCCGCGCGCCGGCCCCGGCGACCGCGGCATCGGCGCGCGCCAGCTCGGCCTCGTCATGCTCCAGCCCCGCCTGGGCGAGCGCCCCCTGCCCGGCCAGGTTCCGGCTGCGCGCGATCCGGGAAGCGGTCTCGTCGCGGGTGACCCGCGCCGCCTCCTGCTCGGCCGCGGCTTCGGCGAGCCTCGCATCGAGCCAGCCGGCGAGCGCGGCGCGGTAGGTCCGTTCTCGCGCCGCGAACGTGTCGCGCAGGGCCTTGAGCGCGCGAGATTGCCGGTCCTTGGCGGCCAGCTCCGCCCTTCGGGCCTGCAGCTCGGCCTGGATCTCCGGGTCGGGCTCACTCTCGACCTGCAGCAGCTGCTGCCCGGCGGCGACCGGCGCGCCGGCCGGCGCCGAGGCGGTGCGGATGCGACCGGCGATCGGGCTCAGGATCGAGATCAGCGGCGCATTGACCAGGGACGAGGGCGCGGCCGGACCCGCCAGCCGCGGGGCGAGCGTTCCGATCACGACCCCGATGAGAAGACCTGCCGCGGCGAGGCGCGGCAGCCGATGCGATGTCATGGCGCGGCCCGGTGGCGAACTCCGCCGCCATCCCTAGCGCGCAAGGATTAAGGCAACGGGTCCGCCGGCCGGACGAGATGCCGCGCGTTTATCCCGGATTGTCGGGAACCGCCCGCGCCTCGGCCAGGGCCTGCGGCAGAACCTCCGCCACGATGTCGAGATCGGCGGGCCGCCCGACCGTGATGCGGATGCAGCGATCCTGCGGCGCGACGAACGGCATCCGGACGAAGACGCCCCGGGCGATCATCGCGGCCAGCACCCGCCGCGCGAAGGCGCCGTCGCGCCCGCAATCGACGGTGACGAAATTGGTGGCCGAGGGCAGCGCGCTCAACCCGCTATCGGCGGCGATGCGGCCGATCCGCGCGCGCCCGGCGGCAACCCGCATCACCACCGTCGCGAGCCAGTCGCGATCGGCGAGCGCCGCCTGGGCCGCGACCTGGGCGAGGCGCCCGAGGCCGAAATGGTTGCGCACCCGGTCGAAGGCCGCGATCAGTCCCGCTGCCCCGAGCGCATAGCCGATCCGTGCCCCGGCGAGCCCATGCGCCTTGGAGAAGGTGCGCAGGCGGATCACCCGGGTCTCGTGGGGGTCGAGCGGCGGGATCGAGCCCTCGGGCGCGAAATCGGCATAGGCCTCATCGAGGCAGAGCAGGCAGCCTTCGGGCAGGGCCGCGACCAGCGCCTGGATCCGCTCGGCCGGCAGCCAGCTCCCCATCGGATTGTCGGGATTGGCGAGATAGACGAGCGGCGCGCCGGTCTCGCGCACCGCGCCGAGCAGGGCCTCCGGATCCTCGGAATCGCCGCGATAGGGCACGGTGACGAGCCGCCCGCCGAAGCCCGCGACATGGTAGGCGAAGGTCGGATAGGCGCCGGCCGAGGTCACGACCGGCGTGCCGGGCTCGACCAGCATCCGCACCAGGAGCCCGAGCAGCGCGTCGATCCCCTCGCCCGGCATCACGTTCTCGGGGCGCAGCCCGTGATGGGCGGCGATCGCCGCGCGCAGGTCATGCGCCTCCGGGTCGCCGTAGCGCCAGACCTCGTGCGCCGCCTCGGCGAGCGCGGCGATGACCCGCGGCGAGGGACCGAAGGCGCTCTCGTTGGCGCCGAGCCGGGCGCGGAAGCCGGCGCCGCGCGCCCGCTCCTGCGCCTCCGGCCCGACGAAGGGGACGGTCGCGGGCAGCGCCTCGACGAGCGGCGTCAGACGCGGCGCCATCAGAGCGCCGCCAGCCGCGACTGCGCGGCGCGCAGGGTGGCGAGCTCGTCCTCGGCGGCCTCGAGCCGGGCGCGGCTCTCGTCCACCACCTCCTCCGGCGCACGGGCGACGAAGGCGGCGTTGCCGAGCTTGGCGCGGATCCCCGCCGCCTCCTTGTCGAGCTTGTCGAGCGCCTTGGCGAGGCGCTCGCGCTCGGCCGCGATGTCGATCACCTCGGCGAGCGGCAGGCAGAAGGTCGCGCCCGCGACGGTCAGCGTCACCGCCCCCTTCGGCGCCTCGTCCGCCGCCTCGAACCGCTCGATGCGCGCCAGACGCGCGATCAGCGCGCGGTTGCGCTCGAGCGCCCAGGCCTGATCGGGCCCGAGCTCCAGCGCGACCAGCGCAACCTGCGCGCCCGCCGGCACCCGCATCGCGGCGCGCACCGAGCGAATCTCGTCGATCAGGCCGACGAGCCAGGACATCTCGGCATCGGCCGCCGGCGTCAGCAGCCCCGCCGCGGAATAGGCCGGCCAGTCCTCATGGACGAGCAGGTTCGCCCGCTCGGCGATCTGGCCCCACAAGGCCTCGGTGATGAAGGGCATGAACGGATGCAGCAGGATCAGGCACTGGTCGAGCACCCAGGCCATGGTCGCCCGCGTCTCGGCCGCCGCGGCCGGATCGGCCAGCAGGGGCTTGGCGAACTCGACATACCAGTCGCAGACCTTGCCCCAGACATGGGCATAGAGCGCGTTGGCCGCGTCGTTGAACCGATAGGCCTCGAGCGCCGCGTCGAGCGTCTCGCGCAAGCGCCCGGTCTCGCCGACGATCCATTGATTGACGGTGAGCGTGACCCGGGCGGGATCGAAGGCCGGATCGGGCCGGCATTCGTTCATCTCGGCGAAGCGCGCCGCGTTCCAGAGCTTGGTGCCGAAATTGCGATAGCCGGCGATCCGGTCCTTGGAGAGCTTCAGGTCGCGCCCCATCGCCGCCATCGCCGCCAGCGTGAAGCGCACCGCATCGGCGCCGAACTCGTCGATCAGCGCGATCGGGTCGAGCACGTTGCCGAGCGATTTCGACATCTTCTTGCCCTTCTCGTCGCGGACGAGGGCATGGACATAGACGTCGCGGAACGGCACCTCGCCGACCAGTTCGAGCTGCATCATCATCATCCGGGCGACCCAGAAGAAGATGATGTCGAAGCCGGTCACCAGGACGGAGGTGGGGTAGTACTTGCGCAGATCCTCGGTCTCCTCGGGCCAGCCGAGCGTGCCGATCGGCCAGATGCCGGAGGAGAACCAGGTGTCGAGGACGTCGGGGTCGCGATAGAGGCTTGCGGTGGTAATCCGCGTGTCACCAGCAGCGTCGGTTCCGTAGCCCAGAACCGTAGCCTCGCCCTCGATGATATCGACGACAACATCAGGACCATAATATTCAGCAGCCTGCTTCAGCGCTTCATTCGCGCTCGTCGCGACAAAGATCTGCCGCTCTCGATGAATGCCGTCCGGGACAGCAGGTGTGTCCCTACTTTCCCCATACCAAACCGGGATCTGGTGCCCCCACCACAATTGCCGCGAGATGCACCAGGGCTCGATATTCTCCATCCAGTGGAAGAAGGTCTTCTCGTCGCGCTCCGGCAGGATGCGCGTCTTGCCCGAGCGGACCGCCTCCATCGCCTTCTCGGCGAGCCCTTCGGTCTTCACGAACCATTGGTCGGTCAGGAGCGGTTCGATCGCGACCTTGGAGCGGTCGCCATGCGGCACCATATGCGTCTCGGAATCGATCCCGTCGAGCCAGCCTTCGTCGCGCGCGAGTGTGACGATCGCGTCCCGCGCCTTGTAGCGATCCATTCCGTCAAGGTTGCCAATCACATTGGAAGGATCGATTCCCTCCCAGAAATCATTGTTGCCATTGAGAAAGATCTGCCCGCGCGTGCCCATCACATTGATGACGCGCAGCCCCGCGCGCTTGCCGACATCCCAGTCGTTGAAGTCATGCGCGGGCGTGATCTTCACCGCGCCAGTGCCCTTCGCCGGATCGGCGTAGGCGTCGGCGACGATCGGGATCGAGCGGCCGACCAGCGGCAGGCGCACGGTCTTGCCGATCAGATGCGTATAGCGCGGATCGTCCGGGTTCACCGCGACGCCGGTATCGCCGAGCATGGTCTCCGGGCGCGTGGTGGCGACGACGAGATAGTCGCGGGCCTCGAAGGCCGTGGGCTTGCCCTCGTCGTCGAATTCGATCGGATGCGCGTAGGTCGCGCCGTGCTCCAGCGGATAGCGCAGCCGCCAGAGCGACCCCTTCTCCTCGACCTGCTCGACCTCGAGATCGGAAATCGCCGTCTCGAAATGCGGGTCCCAGTTGACGAGCCGCTTGCCGCGATAGATGAGCTCCTTCTCGTAAAGCGCGACAAAAGCTTTCAGAACCGCGTCGTGGAAATTGCCCTCCTCGCCGGTCGGCGCCCCCGGCGCGCCCGACATGGTGAAGGCGTTGCGCGAGAGGTCGAAACTGTCCCCGAGCCGGCGGGATTGTTCGAGAATGGTGCCGCCCGACTGGCCCTTCCAGTCCCAGACCTTGGCGGTGAAGGCCGCGCGCCCCATCTCGCGCCGCCCGGCTTGGCCCGCCGCGGCGAGCTGGCGCTCGACGACCATCTGGGTCGCGATGCCGGCATGGTCGAGCCCCGGCTGCCACAGGACGTCGCGCCCCTGCATCCGCCGCCAGCGCGCCAGGATATCCATCAGCGTGTGGTTGAAGGCATGGCCCATATGCAGGCTGCCGGTGACGTTCGGCGGCGGCAGCAGGATGGCAAAGGGCTCGGCGCCGGGCTTGGCATTGGCCCCGGCCCGGAAGGCCTCCGCGCGATCCCAGAGGTCGGAGATCGCGGCTTCGGCGCGGCGCGCGTCGAACGTCTTTTCCATCGGTCCATTCCCGGGCAATGCGGCCTTGTGCTCATAGACCCGCCGCCGCCCGAGGAAAAGCCCCCCGCCCCCCCCCCTGTCCCGGCGCTCGCCGCTGGACCCGCCATGGTCAGCGTCCACCCGCCCGGCTCCGCCTGGCTTCTTCAAGGATTTCATAAAGGCAGAAACCCTATCGGGCAGTCCGAGGGGGCCCCGCCAACGGGCGGGGAGAAAATTCTGGACTCGACGGCCCCTTGGGGCCGTCTCCGCCAGAGGGAGGCCGCAAAGGCGGCCGACCGCCAAGCGCCGGCCGAGGGCTGCCCTCGCTTGCGAGGGCAGCTTGAGGTCGGCGCTGCCCCGGGTGAGAGGCGCGGCCGCTCCGCCCTCAGCTCCCGCCGGCCTCGGACCTGCGCTCTTCCAGCGCCTGGGCCACCTCGCGGCGCACCAGCTTGTGAAGGTTGCGGCTGATCCGCTCGCCGAGTTCGCCCTGCAGCTCCTCGCGGACGATCGCGTTGATCAGCCCGCGCAGCGCCTCCTCGTCGAGGATCGGCGCCCCGGCCGAGCGCAGCCCCGCCAGCCCCTCGGCCAGGAGCTCGCCGTCGCGCGTCGGCTCCGCCACCCGCATCTCGGCGGTCAGCATCACCACATCCTCGCGCTCGGCCTCGTTCTCGTCGATCCGCGCCGCCGTCTCGGCCGAGACCAGCGCCCGGATCGAAGCCAGCACGTCGGTCAGCGAATCCGGCCGCTCGGCGCGCGGCGTATCGGGTTCGCCCGGCTCCATCAATCCTGGCCCCAGCGCGACCGGATCCGGTCGACCGCCGACGTGTCGTAGCCGCCGCGCGGCCCGTTGCGGATCTGCAGGAAATATTCGTTCGGATCGTAGGTCTCGATCCCGAGCTTGAGATGCTGGACCGTGAGCAGCCCCATCGACTGCAGCACCGAATAGCCCGCGACATATTCGTCGCGGGTCGAGCGCACCACCTCGGCCTCCGCCTGCAACCGGTCCTGGTTCGCGGTCAGGACGTCGATCGTCGAGCGCGCCCCGAGCCGGGCCTCCTCCGCGACGCCCTCATAGGCGATGCGCGAGGCCTCGACCTGGCGCTTGTTGGCGAGGATCGTCGCCTGCGCGGTCTTGAGCTGGGTCCAGGCATTGTCGGCCGACTGCACCGCCGAGCGCCCGGCCTCCTGCACCTGGCTCTTGCGCTGGTCGAGCGTCTGCTGGGCCTGGCGGATCAGGCTGTCGAGATTGCCGCCCGTGGTCAGCGGGATGCTGCCGCTGACCCCGGCATTGGCGCTCAGCTTGTCGCCGACGCCGAGCTGCTCGTGCCCCTGATAGCCGGCAAAGCCGGTCAGGCTGACGCTCGGCCCCTTGGCGGCGAGCGCCCGGTCGAAATTGGCGATCGCGGCGCGCTCGGCGAACTGGGCGGCGATGACGCCCGGATTCTGCCGCATCGCCAGCGCCTCGGCCTCCTTCATGCTCTTGACGAGCTGCGGCAGCGGCGGCGGCGGCGCCAGATCGCCCGGCAGCGTGCCGACCGCCGCCAGATAGGCCGCGCGCGAGGTCTCGAGATTGCCCTGCGCCGTCACCTGCTGGGCGCGCGACGATTCCAGCTGCGCCTCGGTCAGGCTGACGTCGGTGCGCGTCACCTCGCCCACGTCGAAGCGGTTGTTGGCCGCGCGCAGCTGCTCCTCGAGCACGCCGACGTCGTTCTTGGCGATCGCCACGAATTCCAGCGCCTGACGCACGTCCATATAGGCCGTGACGGCCGCGAACAGGACCTGCTGCTCGACATCGATCAGGTCGGCCCGGCCCGCCGCCGAGCTCATCCGCGCCGATTCGATCGCCGCCTTGGTCTGGCCATGGTCATAGACCAACAGCGTCGCATTGAGCCCGGCATCGTAATATTCGGTATATTCGTTGGTATTGTCCGAGCTGGTCTCGCCGGTGGCATTGCCGCTCAGATTGCTCTGCAGCTTCTTGCTCGAACTCGCCTGCGGGATGTTCTCGTCCTGCGCCCGGAGCGCCGCCCGCGCCGATTGCAGCAGCGGGCTGGTCTGATAGGCCTTGATCAGCGCATCGGACAGCGTCTCGGCCCGCCCCATGCCGGGCGCGACCATCAATACCGCGACGAGGGCCGTCGAAAGCAGATCTGCGCGTCGCTTACGCTGGGCCATGTCGTCCTCGGGTTTGCCGCTCGCAGGGTTCTCGGCCCGTTGGCCGGGCTCGGTCGAAACTATTGGAGCGATCCGGTCAGAATTCAAACGCTTTCGTCGCCGCAAAGCCCGGCAGGACCGGGGCTGCGGCATCAAAGACACGCCGCCAGACGATGCCGTGGCCCAGCCGCAGGCCGAGCCGCGCCTGCCCGCCCCGCCCCTCGCGGAAGATCGCCGCGATCCGGCCGCCGGGCTTCAGCTGGTCCTCGATCGCCTCGGGCAGCTGCTCGATCGCGCCCTCGATCATGATCACGTCATAGGGGCCCTGGGCCGGAACGCCGCCCGCGAGCGGCCCGGTCTCGACCACCGCATTGTCGGCCGACTGCGCCGAGAGGAGCCGCGCGGCCGCCTCGGCGAGCTCGGGCGCCTCCTCGAGCGCCACCACCGCCTCGGCCATCTGCGCCAGCACCGCGGCGGAATAGCCGAGCCCGCTGCCGATATCGAGCACGAGGTCGGTCGGCCCGACATTCACCGCGTCGAGCATCTTGGCGAAAACCCGGGGATCGAGCAGCACCCGCCCCGGCGCCAGCGGCACATGCTCGCCGAGATAGGCGACGGGCTTCAGGGTCTCGGGCACGAAATCCTCGCGCGGGACCGCCAGCATCGCCGCGATGATGGGAAAGCGCGTGACATCCGACGGGCGGACCTGGCAGTCGACCATGGCTTCGCGGGCGGCGGCGAAATCAATCATGCTGGGACTTTCCTCGGCGGTTGGCAGTCGGGTCCCCGTCTGATCGCATATTTCCCCTGCCCCGGCAACTCGTCGGTCCCCGGCTTCTTGCGCCCTTCCCGCGCCCCGCCGGAGCCGAGCCCCCGAGCGGAGCGCGCGGCTGAGCCGCCGCAACGGTGCAGCGCGCCGCGAGCGCTGCGCCGCCCTGCGCGCGACGTCGCCGCGGCGCTTCGGAGAGCGCCGCGCCGGCCTCTGGCTCGCGCCGCATCTGCGGATCGCCCGTCTTGGAGGGATCGCCCGTCTTGGATCATCCGCCGCGCCCCGCTATAAGCCCTCGCGACAGCCGGAGAAAAGCCGATGCGCCAGGCCGAGATCAGCCGCAAGACCAGCGAGACCGCGCTCACCGTGCGCATAGACCTCGACGGCACGGGTCGCCACGATTGCCGCACCGGCGTCGGCTTCTTCGACCACATGCTCGAGCAGCTGTCGCGGCATTCGCTGATCGACATCGCGGTCGAGGCGACCGGCGACCTGCAGATCGACGACCATCACACCGTCGAGGATGTCGGCATCGCGCTCGGCCGGGCGCTCGCCCAGGCGCTCGGCGACAAGGCGGGCATCCGCCGCTATGGCAGCTGCCATCTCGCGATGGACGAGGCGCTGATCCGGGCGGCGCTCGACCTGTCGGGCCGGCCCTTCCTGGTCTGGGACGTCTCCTTCCCGAGCCCCAAGATCGGCAGCTTCGATACCGAGCTCGTGCGCGAATTCTTCACCGCGCTGGCGATGAATGGCGGGATCACCCTCAATATCGCGCGGCTCGACGGCGCCAACAGCCACCATATCGCCGAGGCGAGCTTCAAGGCGGTGGCGCGCGCGCTCCGCGAGGCGGTCGAGCCCGATCCGCGCTCGGCGGGCTCGGTGCCCTCGACCAAGGGCACGCTCGGCCCATGACCACGGTCATCGTCGATTATGCCAGCGGCAACCTGCACAGCGCCGCCAAGAGCTTCCAGCGCGTGGCCGACGAGACCGGCGCCGGGCCGATCCTGGTCAGCGCCGATCCCGAGACGGTCGCGCGCGCCGATCGGATCGTGCTGCCCGGGGTCGGCGCCTTCGCCGATTGCCGCGCCGGCCTGATGGCGCGCGACGGCCTGTTCGAGGCGATCGCCGCGCGGGTCGCGGAGGGCGCGCCCTTCCTCGGCATCTGCGTCGGCATGCAGATGCTGGCGAGCCTCGGACGCGAGCACGGGCTCGACACGCCGGGCTTCGGCTGGATCCCGGGCGAGGTCGTGCGGATCACGCCGGACGATCCCGACCTGAAGATCCCGCATATGGGCTGGAACGCGCTCCGCCTGCTGCGGGACCATCCGCTGCTCGCGGGCATCGCGAGCGGCGACCATGCCTATTTCGTCCATTCCTACCACTTGCTGCCCGAGGCCGAGGCCGACCTGCTGGCCGAGGTCGTGCATGGCGGGCCGGTGACGGCGATGGTCGGCCGGGGCAATATCGCCGGCACCCAGTTCCATCCCGAGAAAAGCCAGGCGACCGGGTTGAAACTGATCGAAAATTTCCTCGATTGGCGCCCCTGATCGGCAGTTTCATAACCTGCAGGTTATAGATCTGCCCGACCTTCTCATTTTACTCGGCGCGCCTTCGGCGGTAACGCCCCCCGGACAAGACCTGCTCGCAAAGGGGTCGTGACCGGAGGAAAGCCATGACATTGTCCCGAACCGATACCGCCGTTCCGTCCGGATGGGTGGCCCCGCTCTGTTGGGCGGCCGTCGTTCTCGACGGATTCGATCTCGTCGTCCTGGGGGCGCTCATCCCGACCCTGACCGGCGGCGACACGCCCTGGATGACGGCGGCCGAGGCGACCTTCGTCGCGACGATCAGCCTCGTCGGCATGACGCTCGGCGCGCTCGCGATCGGTGCCGCCACCGACCGGCTGGGGCGGCGGCGCTCGCTGATCGGCGCGGTGCTGATCTTCTCGGTGATGACGCTGCTCTGCGGCCTGGCCCAGAGCCCCAACCAGCTCGCCTTGTTCCGTTTCCTCGCCGGGTTCGGCCTTGGCGGCTGCCTGCCGACCGCGATCGCCATGGTCACCGAATTTTCCCGCGGCCGGGCCGGCAAGGCGTCGACCCGGGTGATGACCGGCTATCATGTCGGGGCGGTCGCGACCGCCCTGCTCGCGCTGGCGCTGCTGCCGGCCTATGGCTGGCGGATGATGTTCTTCGTCGGCGCCGTCCCGGGGCTGATCCTGGTGCCGCTGATGATCGCGCGCCTGCCGGAATCCGCCGCCTTCCTGCTCGCCAAGGGGCGCCGGGCGGAAGCCGAGGCGGTGGCCGGCGCCTATGGCCTGACGCTGGCGCCCGTCGCCGCGGCCGCGACGCCGGCGGCGGGCGGCTCGGCCGGCGCGCTGCTGCGGGCGCCGTTCCTGCGCAACAGCCTCGCGGTCTGGCTCACCTCCTTCATGGGGCTCCTGCTGGTCTATGGCCTCAATACCTGGCTGCCGAAGCTGATGGTCGCAGCCGGCTACGGACTCGCGGGCGGTCTGTGGCAGCTGCTGCTGCTCAATGTCGGCGCGGTCTGCGGGCTGATCGTGGCGGGCCAGGTCGGCGACCGGATCGGGTTGAAGCCGGCGGCGGTGATCTGGTTCGCCTGCGGGGCGGTGCTGCTCGCGGCGCTCTCGGTCAAGACGACGCCGGCCCTGCTCTATCCGATCGTGTTCCTGACCGGCTGCTTCGTCTTCTCGGCCCAGGTGCTGGTCTATGCCTTCGTCGCGGCCAACCATCCGCCCGCGATCCGCGCCACCGCGCTCGGCATGTCGGCCGGCGTCGGCCGGCTCGGCGCCATCACCGGGCCGCTGCTCGGCGGCACGCTGGTCGCGATGGGGATCGGCCATCCCTGGGGCTTCTACATCTTCGCGCTCGTGGGCTGCGTCGGGGCGCTCGCGATGCTCTCGACCGAGACCCTGCGCCAGCCCGACTGACGTCGCGACGGCCCGCCCCAGCCGGCGGGCCTTCATGCTTTGTTGAGATCCGCCCCGCTAGTGCTCGACCCCGACGAGGGCAGCGAGGAGGACGCAAGGATGCCGAGCTTCGTCTATGACCGGCCGTTCGATCTCATCGACCATGCGAGCCCGGAGGACTGGACCGCGCGCCGGATCGGCGCCGGACGGATGACCGCCGAGAGCGGCGAGCACGATCTGAGGCTCGAGGGCAGCTTCCGCACCCAGATCGACCCGGTCGGCCAGGGCATCGCGCTGCGCGGCACCGTGGCGGCGCTGAGCGCGACCGAGAGCGGAAGCGCCGCCCTCACCGCCACCGGCCTCGCGCTCGACTTCCATCGCCTCGAGAAGCTCGGCGCGCTGAAGGGGAAGCAGGCGGCGCTCGACTATCTGCTGTCGGGCGACGATGCGATCTCGGGCTCGCGCGGCGCGGACGCGCTGTCGGGCGGCGCGGGCAACGACCGGATCACCGGCGGTCTCGGGCGCGACCTGCTCGACGGGGGGGCGGGCGCCGACCGCTTCGTCTTCGCGGCGGCGGCCGAATCCCGCCCCGGCAAGGCGGCCGACAGGATTGCCGATTTCGAGCCCGGCCGCGACCGCATCGACCTCACCGCCATCGATGCGGGCCCCGGCAAGGGCGACCAAGCCTTCCACCTGATCGGCACGGCCGCGTTCTCGCACGCGGCGGGCGAGCTGCGGCTGACCGCGCACAGCGTCCTCGCCGATCTCGACGGCGACGGATCGGCGGATTTCCGCATCGCGCTCGCCCATGCCGCGGACCTTCAGGCGAGCGACTTCCTTCTCTGAAGCGCGGCGCTTTCGGTAAAGCGCCGCGGCGACGCCCCGCGAGCGGCACCGTTCGGCTCGCGGCGCGCGGCACCCATGGCGGCGGCTCGACCCTGGCCTCGCCGGCGAGGGGTCGCGGGGCCGGAGCGCGGCGCTGTGCGGTGCGGCGGGGGTGGCTCTTCCTTGACAAACGCGCCCCCAACCCCAAGCTGTCGCGCCAGACCAGGGGGCGGAGCCCGGACTCCGGAGAGGGACGAGTGATCATGGCGGCCAACAACGCGGCAGAATCCCGCACGATTCAACCCAAGCGCTCGCCGGTTTTCGACGCGCTCGCGGCGGCGGCGCGCGAGCGCATCCTGGTGCTCGACGGCGCGATGGGCACCCAGATCCAGGGGCTGGGCTTCGACGAGGACCATTTCCGCGGCCACCAGTTCCTGACCTGCGACTGCCACCAGAAGGGCAATAACGACCTCCTGATCCTGACCCAGCCCGAGGCGATCGAGGAGATCCACTACCGCTACGCCGTCGCGGGCGCCGACATCATCGAGACCAACACCTTTTCCTCGACCCGGATCGCCCAGGCCGATTACGGGATGGAGGACGCGGTCTACGAGCTGAACCGGAACGGCGCGCGCCTGGTGCGGCGCGCTGCCGACCGCGCCGAGGCGGAGGACGGCAAGCACCGCTTCGTCGCGGGCGCGCTCGGCCCGACCAACCGCACCGCCTCGATCAGCCCGGACGTCAACAATCCCGGCTATCGCGCCGTCACCTTCGACGACCTGCGCATCGCCTATGGCGAACAGCTGCGCGGCCTGATCGACGGCGGCGCCGACCTGATCCTGATCGAGACGATCTTCGACACGCTGAACGCCAAGGCGGCGATCTTCGCCTGCGAGGAAATCTTCGTCGAGACCGGCATCCGCCTGCCGGTGATGATCTCGGGCACCATCACCGACCTCTCGGGGCGCACGCTCTCGGGCCAGACCCCGACGGCCTTCTGGCATTCGGTGCGCCACGCGCGGCCCTTCACCATCGGGCTCAACTGCGCGCTCGGCGCCCGCGCGATGCGGGCGCATCTGGCCGAGATCGCCGAGGCGGCCGACACCTTCACCTGCGCCTATCCCAATGCGGGCCTGCCCAACGCGTTCGGCCAATACGACGAGAGCCCGGACTTCATGGCGGCGCAGATCGAGGAATTCGCGGCCGAGGGGCTGCTCAACGTCGTGGGCGGCTGCTGCGGCACCAGCCCCGACCATATCCGCGCCATCGCGGCCGCGGTCGCGAAATACCAGCCGCGCCAGGTCCCGGAGCGACCGGCGCTGATGCGGCTCTCCGGGCTCGAGCCCTTCACGCTCACGCCCGAGATCCCCTTCGTCAATGTCGGCGAGCGCACCAATGTCACCGGCTCGGCCAAGTTCCGCAAGCTGATCACCGCGGGCGACTATGCCAGCGCGCTCGTCGTCGCGCGCGACCAGGTCGAGAACGGCGCGCAGATCATCGACGTCAACATGGACGAAGGCCTGATCGATTCGAAGCAGGCCATGATCGAGTTCCTGAACCTGATCGCGGCCGAGCCCGACATCGCCCGGGTGCCGGTGATGATCGACAGCTCCAAGTGGGAGGTGATCGAGGCCGGCCTCAAATGCGTGCAGGGCAAGCCGATCGTCAATTCGATCTCGCTCAAGGAGGGCGAGGAGGCCTTCCTGCACCATGCCGGGCTCGCGCGGGCCTATGGCGCGGCGGTGGTGGTCATGGCCTTCGACGAGCAGGGCCAGGCCGACAGCGAGGCGCGCAAGGTCGCGATCTGCACCCGGGCCTATACCCTCCTGACCGGGATCGGCTTCCCGCCCGAGGATATCGTCTTCGACCCGAACATCTTCGCGGTGGCGACCGGGATCGAGGAGCACAACAATTACGGCGTCGACTTCATCGAGGCGACGCGCAGGATCATCGACACGCTGCCCCATGTGCATGTGTCGGGCGGCGTCTCGAACCTCTCCTTCTCGTTCCGCGGCAACGAGCCGGTGCGCGAGGCGATGCACGCGGTCTTCCTCTACCACGCCATCCAGGCGGGGATGGATATGGGCATCGTCAATGCCGGCCAGCTCGCGGTCTATGACACGATCGACCCCGCCTTGCGCGAGGCTTGCGAGGACGTGGTGCTGAACCGCCGGCCGGACGCGACCGAGCGGCTGCTCGATCTCGCCGAGCGCTTCCGCGGCGCCGCCGGGCGCGAGGCCAAGGAGAAGGATCTCGCCTGGCGCGACTGGCCGGTCGAGAAGCGGCTGGAACATGCGCTCGTCAACGGCATCACCGAATTCATCGACGCCGATACCGACGAGGCGCGGCTCGCGGCGGAGCGGCCGCTGCACGTGATCGAGGGGCCGCTGATGGCCGGCATGAACGTGGTCGGCGACCTCTTCGGCGCCGGCAAGATGTTCCTGCCCCAGGTGGTGAAGTCGGCCCGCGTGATGAAACAGGCGGTCGCCGGGCTCCTGCCCTACATGGAGGCCGAGAAGCTCGCCAATGGCGGATCCGGCGCGCCCGAAAGCGCCGGCAAGATCCTGATGGCCACCGTCAAGGGCGACGTCCACGATATCGGCAAGAACATCGTCGGCGTCGTGCTGGCCTGCAACAATTACGAGATCATCGATCTCGGCGTGATGGTGCCGGCGACCAAGATCCTCGAGACCGCCAAGGCGGAGAAGGTCGATATCATCGGCCTTTCCGGCCTCATCACCCCCTCGCTCGACGAGATGGTGCATGTCGCCGCCGAGATGGAGCGCGAGGGTTTCGAGATCCCGCTGCTGATCGGGGGCGCGACCACGAGCCGGGTCCATACCGCCGTCAAGATCCATCCGCGCTACGAGCGGGGCCAGACCGTCTATGTCACCGATGCGAGCCGCGCGGTCGGCGTCGTGGCGAGCCTGCTCTCGACCGAGGCCAAGGCGCCCTATGTGACGGGCGTGCGCGACGAATATCGCAAGGTCGCCGAGGCTCATGCCCGGGCCGAGCGCGACAAGCAGCGCCTGCCGCTCGCGAAGGCCCGGGCCAATGCGCTCAAGCTCGACTGGGCCGCCTATGCGCCGCCCGCGCCCACCTTCCTCGGGACGCGCAGCTTCGCCGACTGGGATCTGGCCGAGCTCGCCCGCTATATCGACTGGACGCCGTTCTTCCAGACCTGGGAGCTGAAGGGACGCTATCCGAAGATCCTCGAGGATCCGGCGCAAGGGGCGGCGGCGCGCCAGCTCTTCGAGGATGCCCAGGCGATGCTCGGCAAGATCGTGGCCGAGCGCTGGTTCGCGCCCAAGGCCGTCCTGGGCTTCTGGCCCGCCAACGCGGTGGGCGACGATATCCGGCTCTTTACCGATGCGAGCCGCCGCGAGACCCTCGCGACGCTCCATACCCTGCGCCAGCAGGTGACCAAGCGCGACGGTCGGCCCAACGTGGCGCTGAGCGATTTCGTCGCGCCGGAAGGGATCGCCGATCATGTCGGCGGCTTCGTGGTGACGGCGGGGATCGAGGAGGTGGCGATCGCCGAGCGTTTCGAGCGGCAGAACGACGACTATTCCGCGATCCTGGTCAAGGCGCTGGCCGACCGCTTCGCCGAGGCCTTCGCCGAGCGGCTGCACGAGCGGGTTCGGCGCGAATTCTGGGGCTATGCGGCGGACGAGGCGTTCGCGCCCGAGGATCTGATCGGCGAACCCTATCGCGGCATCCGGCCGGCGCCCGGCTATCCCGCCCAGCCCGACCATACCGAGAAGACGACGCTGTTCGGCCTGCTCGACGCGACCGCCGCGACCGGTGTGGCGCTGACCGAAAGCTTCGCCATGTGGCCGGGCTCGTCGGTCTCGGGCCTCTATATCGCCCATCCCGACAGCTATTATTTCGGCGTCGCCAATGTCGAGCGCGACCAGGTCGAGGATTATGCCCGCCGCAAGGACATGGATGCCGCCGAGATCGAGCGCTGGCTCGGGCCGGTTCTGAACTACGTGCCGCAACCGACGGTGGAAGCGGCGGAATAGAAGCTCAGGGCGCCGGCGGCACCTCGAGCGGCCGGGTTCCCCGACAGGCATCGGCCAGCACGTCCGCGGCGCAGGGCCGCGGCGCGAGCGCGGGCGTCAGGCAGATCCGCACCTCCTGGATCCGGCCCTCGGCGCAGGTAACGATCAGGTCGTCGGGCGCGAGCTCGGGATGGGCGCTGCGGAAGGCCTGCTCGATCGCCGCCGCGGTCTGCGGCCGTTCGGCCAGTCCGGGCAGCGCGAAGGCGCGGTAGGCCCGGCGCGCGCGGCCGAAATAGTCGCCCGCCTCCAGCCCGGCGCAGCGGCCGTGCTTCTTCCACTGATACCAGGCGAGCCCCGGCGACCCCATGATGTCGGCCATGCCCTGCGTCATGCGCCGCGACGGATCGCGCGCCTCGGTCGCGCAATCCTCCGGCCAGCCGCCATCGTCATATTGCGGCCAAAGCCCGTGCAGCGTGAAGCCGAGATCGCGGTCCGGCGCGCATTGCTCCGGCGCCGGTCCCCGCGCCGCCGCGCACCAGCTCGGGCTCCAGCTCAGCGCCAGCAGATAATAGTCGAAATCCGCCGCGCGCGCCGTCGCGCCCGGGCCCGCGAGCGCCGCAAGCAGCGCCAGGGCGGCCAGCCGGAACGAATCGCCCTTTATCCCGGCGACCTTCCTGCCTATATACTGTGCGCTGATCCCCACGAAGACCGCTCCGAGTGCTCCGGCACACCCGAGTTTTCGGCTCGGGGAAGATACTGTTTGGGACAAGGAAAACCGATTCATGGCGCTTCCATTGATGCCTCGGGCGACCGCCGTCTGGCTTGTGGAGAACACCACCCTGACCTTCCAGCAGATTGCCGGATTCTGCGGCCTTCACGAGCTCGAGGTCAACGGCATCGCCGATGGCGAGGTCGCGCAGGGGGTCAAGGGCTTTGATCCCATCGCCAACCGCCAGCTGACCGCCGAAGAGATCCGCCGCTGCGAGAAGAGCCCGGCCGCGCGGCTGCAACTCTGGAAGAACCCCGCCGCCGAGGGCGAGATGAAGCGCAAGGGCCCGCGCTACACGCCGCTCTCCAAGCGCCAGGACCGGCCGGCCGCGATCGCCTGGCTCGTCAAGTTCCATCCCGAGCTGTCGGACGGCCAGATCGCCAAGCTCGTCGGCACCACCAAGCCGACCATCGAGTCGATCCGCGACCGCAGCCACTGGAACATCGCCAATATCGCGCCGGTCGATCCGGTGGCGCTCGGCATGTGCCGGCAGGGCGAGCTCGACGCCGCCGTCGCCAAGGCCGTCGCCCGGCTCGGCAAGGAGGGCGAGGTGATGACCGACGCCGAGCGCATGCGCCTCGTCTCGACCGAGCAGAGCCTCAGCATGGAGCCCGAGCCGCGCGCCCCGTCCGGGATCGCCGGCTTCGAGAATTTCAAGCTCGGCACCGGCCTCGGTCGCAAGGAAGACCGGGTCAGCCGCGAGGACGCGAAGGCCGATGCCGAAAGCCTCTTCAATCTCGCGCCGTCGCACGACGACGAAGACGACGAATAGAGCCGCGCACGCCGGCAGCCACTGCGCAGTGGCTGCCGGCCGCAACGGTTCAGGCGTAGCGATAGGTCCCCATCCGCGATTCGGAGCAGATGGTATTGAGCTCGGCCCGGATGGTGCCGTCGTCGAGAAACTGCGAGGCCTGCGAAAAGCCCTCGGAACGCAAGGCCTGCTCGATCGCAAGCCACCCGCTATAGCCGCCGGAATAGGCAAGATTGAATGCGCGTTCCACGATCAGGCGATCGCCTTCAGCCATGTGCATCCCCCCTGTTGCGGTGTTTCACGCATTAGGCGGCACACGGCGGCAAGCTGTCAATCCGGGAATGCCGCACAATCGACGGATGCGACGCCCTGCCCCGCCGCTCAATTCGCGGGGGGCGGAGTTTCGCCCATCAGCCGGGCAAGCGCGCCCTCATGGGCCGCGCGCAGCGTCTCCAGCGCCACCGCCCCGGCCCCGAGCGTGACCCGCTCGCCCCCGGCCCGCCCGACGATCCGCGCCGCGACGCCTGCCGCCTCGACCCGCGCCACCAGCGCCTCGGGCCGCGCGGTCGCCACCAGATAGCGCCCCTGATCCTCGCCGAAGAACCAGCCGAGCGGCGGCAGCGCCGCATCGGCCTCGACGCTCACCCCGCATCCGCCCGCCAGCGCCATCTCGGCCGCCGCCAGCGCCAACCCGCCATCGCCGAGATCATGCGCGGCCCCGACCAGCCCCTCGGCCTTCGCGGCGCGCAGCACCTCCCCCGCCCGCCGCTCGGCCTCGAGATCGACCGGCGGAACCTCGCCCTCCGCCCGGCCGAACAGCTCGGCCAGCAGCGCCGACTGGCCGAGATGGCCGCGGCTCTCGCCGATCAGCACCAGCGCATCGCCCGGCGCCGGCGCCATGCCGATCACCGCATCCAGGCTCTCCAGCAGCCCCACCGCGCCGATCGTCGGCGTCGGCAGGATCGCCTGGCCGTCGGTCTCGTTGTAGAGGCTGACATTGCCCGACACGATCGGCATGTCGAGCGCCGCAACCGCCGCCCCGATCCCCTTGATGCAGCCGACGAACTGCCCCATGATCTCGGGCTTCTCCGGATTGCCGAAATTGAGATTGTCGGTCGTCGCCAACGGCTTGGCGCCGCTTGCCGACAGATTGCGATAGGCCTCGGCCACCGCCTGGACGCCGCCGCGCCAGGGATCGGCCAGGCAATAGCGCGGCGTCACGTCCGAGGTGAAGGCGATCGCCTTCCCCGTGCCATGGACCCGCACGATCCCCGCATCCGAGCCCGGCCGCACCACAGTATCCGCCATCACCATATGATCGTACTGCGACCAGACCCAGGCGCGGCCGCCATAGTTCGGGCTGGCGACCAGCCGGCCCAGTGCCTCGATCGGCGCGATCTCGGGCAAGGCCCCGAGCGGCGCCGGCTTCGGGGTCTCCCGCCAGGGCCGGTCATATTCCGGCGCCGACCCCGACAGCGCCTTGAGCGGCAGGTCCGCCTTCACCACCCCGCCCTGCAGGATCAGGAACCGGTCCTCCGGGATCGTCTCGCCGACGATCGCGAAATCCAGATCCCATTTCTCGAACACCGCCCGCGCCTCGGCCTCCTTTTCCGGGCGCAGCACCATCAGCATGCGCTCCTGGCTCTCGCTCAGCATCATCTCATAGGCGCTCATATGCGCCTCGCGCACCGGCACCCGGTCGAGATCGAGCCGGACCCCGAGCCCGCCCTTGTCGCCCATCTCGACGGCCGAGCAGGTCAGTCCCGCCGCCCCCATATCCTGGATCGAGATGACGGCCCCCGTCGCCATCAGCTCCAGGCAGGCCTCCATCAGCCGCTTCTCGGTGAAGGGATCGCCCACCTGCACGGTCGGGCGCTTCTCCTCGATCGTGTCGTCGAATTCCGCGCTCGCCATGGTCGCGCCGCCCACCCCGTCGCGCCCGGTCTTGGCGCCGAGATAGACGACGGGCATGCCGACCCCGCTCGCCGCCGAATAGAAGATCGCATCGGTGCGCGCGAGCCCGGCGGCGAAGGCATTGACCAGGCAATTGCCGTTATAGGCGGGATGGAAGCGCAATTCGCCCCCGACGGTCGGCACGCCGAACGCATTGCCATAACCGCCGATCCCCGCCACCACGCCGGCGAGCAGCGCCCGGGTCTTCGGATGATCCGGCGCCCCGAAGCTCAGCGCGTTCATCGCGGCAATGGGGCGCGCGCCCATGGTGAAGACGTCGCGCAGGATGCCCCCGACCCCGGTCGCCGCCCCCTGATAGGGCTCGATATAGGAGGGGTGGTTGTGGCTCTCCATCTTGAAGATCAGCGCGTCCCCGTCGCCGATATCGACGACGCCGGCATTCTCGCCCGGCCCGCAGATCACCTGCGGCCCCGAGGTCGGCAGGGTGCGCAGCCATCTCTTCGACGACTTGTACGAGCAATGCTCGTTCCACATGGCCGAGAAGATCCCGAGCTCGGTCAGGGTCGGCACCCGTCCGATCAGATCGAGGATGCGCTGATACTCATCCGGCTTCAGCCCATGCGCCGCGACCAGCGCCTCGGTGATCTCGGGCTCGCGATCGAGCGTCTCTGACATGCGGCTTTTCCTTCGGTCTGGGGGCCCGCCTGCTTTTACGCAGCCCGCGCCCCGAGGGAAAGGCCGCGCTGCCCCAGACCGGGATCACGCTTCAGGCTCCAGTGGGGCGCCATGGTGGGCGAGCATCTCGGCGTCAAGCTTGAGGCTCCATGCCCACAGGATCATGTCCTCAGCCGGCTCGGGCCCCGGACCAGCCGGACCGCGCCGAGACAAGCCTTGCGGGCCCAAAGGGCGCTTTGGCGATCCCTCCTGCGTTTTCTGCGGTCGGGCAATCGCTCCATTCGATCCGCGTCTTCCACGCCACACCCCAACCCCTTCTTCTCCCTCCCCTTTCGCCTATCGGGCAGGTTCCCCCTCGCCTGGG
The DNA here is from genome assembly GCA_046348955.1 of Amaricoccus sp. Lineage (GTDB taxonomy): Bacteria > Pseudomonadota > Alphaproteobacteria > Rhodobacterales > Rhodobacteraceae > Amaricoccus. Next base: position 6,014 of record JAXMDG010000004.1, on the reverse strand, counting down.
CGAGGGGGGAAGGGGGGAGTGGAGAAACCGCGCGCAAAGGCGCGCGAGGGGCCCCGCGCGCTTGCGCGTGGGGAGAAAAGTCGCCGGAGCGCAAAGGCGCTCCAACCGTTTGGCACAAGGCGTCGCGTGATTGCCCTGGCGCAATGCTCCGCACCCCCCTGCGACGCGCAGAGAAAGTCGATATCCGCGCTTATGGTGCTCCGTTGGAACCGATCCGGGTAGGCTGCCATCGGCCGACCCGCAGGCCACCATTGCCGTAGGTCGCGACAAGCCGATCGACGGGCAACCGCTCGCGGGGGATGAGCGCATCCTGATCGACGAACCGCCAGGTCCGCCCGTGCAGCGCGAGAGGGATCCCTCGCCGATTGGCAAAACCATTTGCGCCGCGGGCCCGGCGCCCGGACAAAAAAAAGGCCGGGCATCGCCCGGCCCAAGTCCAACAGGGAGGTTGAAGCGGATGCGCGAAACGCTGCATCCCCTTCGCATCGCAATATAGCCCGACCCGCGTCCTACGACAAGGGATCATGCCCAAAAGTTGTGCATGCCCGCTATGGCAGGATTGCATGGCTCGCGGCATGGCCGGCGGGCGTCTGGTCGCCGGTGCGCTTGTAGGCGGTGATCTCCTCCAGCACGAAATCGCGGAACGCGCAGACCCGCTTGGAATGCCGCAACTCCTCGACATAGGCGAGATAGACCGGGATCGGGGCGCTCTGATCCTCGGGCAGGACCGGCACCAGGGCGGCGTCGGTCGCGACATAGTCGGGCAAGGCGCCGATGCCGATCCCCTGCATCACCGCCTGCTGGATGCCGAAATAGCTGTTCACCGTCAGCAGCGACTGGGTGTTGTTGGCCAGGAACGGCATCACGAAATCCGCCCCCGCCCGGACCTGCGGCGAGGCCGGGCTGTGGCTGATCAGCCGGTGCGCGTTCATATCCTCCGCCGTCGCCGGCATGCCATGCGCCTCGATATAGGCCCGGCTCGCATAGAAGCGGATGCGCACCTCCATCAGCCGGCGACGGATCAGGTCGGCCTGGCTCGGCTCCTTCATCCGGATCGCCACGTCCGCCTCGCGCATCGCGAGGTCGAGCACCCGCTCCTCCAGCATCAGGTCGATCTTCAGGTTCGGATAGAGCGCGAAGAGCCGCGGCAGCCGCGGCGCCAACCACAACGTGCCGAACCCGCTGGTGCAGGTCACGCGCAGCTCGCCGAACACCTCGTCCTCGCTGTCGCGGATCCGCGCGGCGGTGGCATCGAGCCGCTTGGTCATGGTCCGCGTCGCCTCGAACAGCAGCTCCCCCTGCTCGGTCAGGATCAGCCCGCGGGCATGGCGGCGGAACAAGGTGGTGTTGAGGCTGACCTCGAGCGCCCGGATCTGACGGCTGACCGCGGACTGGCTGAGATGCAGCGTCTCGCCCGCATGCGTCAGGCTGCCGGCATCGGCCACCGCGTGAAAGATTCGCAGCTTGTCCCAATCCATACTCGTTCCGCCCGTTGAACTTTTTCTCGGCTGGCTATGTAAGGTCTGGTGCGCTGGATACCACATATTTCTTGACGCCATTCACGTATTCGCGTTTCGCGCCGCTTCGGATCATCGCGTGACATTTTGTTACGCCCCTCATCGCCCCGCGCGATCACGGGATTTCGCTTTTTTGGTCACCCGTTCTGACCTATACTCTCCCCATAACAGAACGCCCAAAAGGGGCGGCTTCCCGGGAGATGCGCATGACCCTGCAGGATGTGTCGCTCACCGATCGGTTCGATCTCTCGAAACGGACGGTGCTGCTCGGCGGGACCCAGGCCCTGGTCCGCATGATGCTGATGCAGAAGGCGCGCGACGAGGCGGCGGGGCTCCGCACCGCGGGCTATGTCTCGGGCTATCGCGGCTCGCCGCTCGGCGGCGTCGACCAGCAGATGGTCCGCGCCGCGAAACAGCTCGACGCCGCCGACATCCGCTTCGAGCCCGGCCTCAACGAGGATCTCGCCGCCACCGCGCTCTGGGGCACCCAGCAGGCGCATCTGCGCGGCGAGGGGCGCGTCCAGGGCGTCTTCGGCCTCTGGTACGGCAAGGGTCCCGGCGTCGACCGCTGCGGCGACGTGTTCCGCCACGCCAACATGGCCGGCACCGCGGAATTCGGCGGCGTGGTCGCCTGCCTCGGCGACGACCATACCGGCGAGAGCTCGACCACGCTCCACCATTCCGAATTCGCCCTCGTCGACGTGATGATGCCGATCCTCTCGCCCGCCGGCGTCCAGGAAGTGCTGGATTTCGGCCTCTATGGCTGGGCGCTCTCGCGCTTCTCCGGCTGCTGGGTCGGGCTCAAATGCGTCAAGGACACGATCGAGGTCACCTCCGTCGTCGATGGCGACCCGCACCGGCTGCAGATCGTCACGCCCACCGACTTCGCGATGCCCGAGGACGGGGTGAATATCCGCCTGCACGACACGCCCGTCGCCCAGGAGGCGCGGCTCCACGACTACAAGCGCTTCGCCGCCGAGGCCTTCGCCCGCGCCAACAAGCTCGACAAGCGCGTGCTCGGCCAACCCGGCGCGCGCATCGGCATCGTCTCCTGCGGCAAGTCCTGGCTCGACACCGTCCACGCGCTCGACCTGCTCGGCATCGACGAGGCCGAGGCGATGCGGCTCGGCCTCACCACCTACAAGGTCGGCATGGTCTGGCCGCTCGACGTCACGAGCTTCCGCGACTGGGCCGAGGGGCTCGAACTCATCATCGTCGTCGAGGAAAAGCGCAAGCTCGTCGAGGTCGAGATCAAGGAGGCGATCTTCAACGACCGCCGCGGCCGCCGCGTGATCGGCTGGAAGAACGAGAAGAACGAGACGGTCTTCTCGGTCAAACAGGCCCTCGACCCGGTCAAGGTCGCCCGCACGCTCGGCGAACTTCTCGCCGCCGAGGGGATCGAGACCGACACGCTCCGCGCCCGCCGGGCCCGGCTCGACGAGGCGGTGCGCGCCGACAACGCGCCCGAGATCGCCAGCCGCAAGCCCTGGTTCTGCTCCGGCTGCCCGCATAACAGCTCGACCCGCCTGCCGGAGGGCGCGCGCGGCTATGCCGGCATCGGCTGCCACTACATGGTCCAATGGATGGACCGCGCCACCGAGGGCTTCACCCATATGGGCGGCGAGGGGGTGAACTGGGTCGGCGAGGCCCCCTTCTCCACGCGCCCCCATATCTTCCAGAATCTCGGCGACGGCACCTACAACCATTCGGGCTCGCTCGCGATCCGTGCCGCGCTCGCGGCTGGCGTCAACATCACCTACAAGATCCTCTACAACGACGCGGTGGCGATGACCGGCGGCCAGCCCAACGAAGGCGGCCTGACCCCCGAGCGCATCGCCCACGAACTGGTCGCCATGGGTGTGAAGCGCGTCGTAACGGTCTACGACCCCAAGGAAAACATCCATTTCGGCGACTTCCCGAAAAACATGGAACTGCGCCCGCGCGACGACCTCGACGCCGTGCAGCGCGAGCTTGAAACCATCCCGGGCGTCACCGCGCTCCTCTATATCCAGACCTGCGCCGCCGAGAAGCGCCGCCGCCGCAAATCCGGCCGCTTCCCCGACCCCGACGCCCGCGTCTTCATCAATCCGGAGGTCTGCGAGGGCTGCGGCGATTGCGGCGTGCAATCGAACTGCGTCTCGATCCTGCCGCTCGAAACCTCGTTCGGGCGCAAGCGCGAGATCGACCAATCCTCCTGCAACAAGGACTTTTCCTGCCTGAACGGCTTCTGCCCGAGCTTCGTCACGCTCGAAGGCGCCAAGATCCGCAAGCCCGCCCCGGCCGAGCTCGCCTTGCCCGCGATGCCCGACCCGGCTTTGCCGCCGATCGCGGGCACCTACAATATCGTGATCACCGGCGTCGGCGGGACCGGCGTCGTCACCGTCGGCGCGCTGCTTGCCATGGCCGCCCGGCTCGAAGGCAAGGGCGCGGGCGAGATGGAGATGGCGGGCCTCGCCCAGAAGGGCGGCGCGGTCCATATCCATTGCCGGATCGCCGAGCGGCCCGAGGACATCTCGGCGATCCGCGTCGCGGTGGGCGAGGCCGACGCGCTGATCGGCGGCGACCTCGTGGTGGCGGCGGGCGCCAAGACCCTCGGCCTGCTCGCCCGTGGCCGTACCCGCGCGGTCTGCAACGCGCACGAGATCATCACCGGCGAATTCACCCGCAACCGCGAATTCGCCCTGCCGACCGACCGGCTGACCCTCGCCCTGCGCGCCCGGATCGGCGAGGACGCGCTGCGCATGCTCGACGCGACCCGGCTGGCCGAGCGGCTGCTCGGGGACGCGATCTATGCCAATGTGCTGATGCTCGGCGCCGCCTGGCAGGCCGGTCTGGTGCCGCTGGGCCAGGAGGCGCTGCTCAAGGCGATCGAGATCAACAAGGCCAATGTCGAGGGCAATGCCCGCGCCTTCCAGATCGGCCGCTGGGCGATGCTCCATCCGGCCGAGGCGCGCCGGGCCTTGCACGAGCCGGCGCCCGAGCCGCAGGATCTCGACACGCTGGTCGCCCGCCGCGCCGCCCATCTCGAAGCCTATCAGGACAAGGCCCTGGCCGATCGCTACCGGGACCGGATCGCGCGCGCCCGCGCCGCCGATCCGGCCTTCGCCGAGGCGATGGCACGCGGCTATCACAAGCTCCTGGCCTACAAGGACGAATACGAGGTCGCGCGGCTCCAGTCCGAGACGCTCGATGCCGCCGTCGCCGAGCGCTTCACCGATGTGCGGCGCGTGCGCTTCCATCTGGCGCCGCCCTTCCTGCCCGGCAAGGACGGCGCGGGCCGCCCGAGGAAGCGCAGCTTCGGCCCCTGGATCCGGCCGGTCTTCCGCCTGCTCGCCCGGATGCGCGGCCTGCGCGGCACGCCCTTCGATCCGTTCGGCTATGCGGCGGAGCGCCGGGCCGAGCGGGCGGCGATCGCCGCCTACGAGGCCGACATGGACCGGGTTCAGGCCGGGCTCGCGCCCGCGACCCTGCCGATTGCGCTGGAACTCGCGGAACTTCCGTTGCAGGTACGGGGTTTCGGACCGGTCAAGGCCGAGGCGGCGGCCAAGGCGGCGATCCGGCGTGACGCGCTGCTTGCCGCCTTCGCGGCCGGCGGCCGGGCCAAGGTAGTGGCGGCGGAGTGACGGCATGAAGCGCGGTCTCGCGGCTGTGGTGGGGGCGAGCCTGCTTGGCGGCTGCGCGAGCGGTCTGCCCCTCAATCCCGACGTCGTGGTCAGCGGCCGCGACTTCGTCGCGGTCAGCGGCGAGGCCGATGTCGTGGTGCGCACCTATCTCACCGATCCGGCCGGACAGCGGCTCGAGGTCGGCGGCGCGGCCTGCACGGTGACGAGCAGCCTCTACAATACCAGGCTCACCACGCCGACGCGCCTGCGCCTGCCGAATTTCGGGCCGCAATCGCCGATCCTCAACGTCGCCTGCGAGGCCGGCAAGCTCAAGGGCGCGGCCCAGCAGCCGATCGCCACTTATTGGCGCAGCGCGCCCGCCGCGCCCTATTGGTACGGCCCCGGCTGGGGACCGGGCTGGGGGGGCTGGTACGGCCCGGGCTGGGGGCCCGGCTGGGGCCCATCCTATCCGATGTTCGACTATCCCGAGATCGCCGTCATGCTGAAGTGACCCCGCCCCGGCCCGCCGCGTCCGTTGGGGGCGAGAGGGCCGCATCTCCCACCGTGTCGCACGGTAACCTTGGTGAAGATCTGGTGTATGATTTTATGATTGTCGTGTAATTACAATATGTTACCTTCTGTCGCACGCGTGCGACTCCCGCTGTTCGCACGCCTCCCTGCCGTGGCGCGCGCGCCCCGGGGGTCCACGAAAAGGAGGCATTCCATGCGCCCGCTCCCGCTCCTCGCCGCCGCCGCCGCCGCCGCCCTTCTCGCCGGCTGCGCCGCCCAGTCCCCGACCGCGACCGCGCCCCTGGTGACGAGCCAGGTCCGGCCCAAGGCCGCGATCCCGCCTGCCTGGGGGGTGACCCAGCTGGGCGTCCGGGCGGCGCTCGCC
>JAXMDG010000003.1:0-358589 GCA_046348955.1 Amaricoccus sp. | reverse complement strand
GGAACCGCCGCGGCTCCGCTCGTGCTGCCGATGCCGGTCGCACGGCGCCATGTCCGAAGATCGGGTTAACGTGCCAGATAATCATGATAAATATCAATCACTTAGCCAGAGTCGCACGCGTGCGACTCCGCACGCCTATCGCCCGCGGGCCGAGTTTTCGACGGTCCGGATGAAGACGTCGTTGTCGGCGCAGAGCTGGATGACCGATTTCGGAGGGGCGATGTCGGTGAAGAAGCCATTCAGTTCGGCGAGGCTCGCGATCCTGACCGGCGCGGCCATCTTGAACTTGGTATGGTCGGCGACGAGAAAGCTCTTGCGGGCATTCTTGATCAGCGCCTGGGCGACCCGGACCTCGCGGAAATCGTAGTCGAGCAGCGACCCGTCCGGATCGACCGCCGCCGAGCCGATGATCGCGTAGTCGACCTTGAACTGCCCGATGAACTCCGCCGTCACGTCTCCCACCAGCGCGCCATCGGCCCGCCGCAGGATCCCGCCCGCGACGATCACCTCGGAATTGGGCGAGGTGGCCAGGATGTTCGCCACATTGAGATTGTTGGTGACGATCATCAGGTTTCGGTGCTTCAGCAGCGCCCGGGCCACCGCCTCGGTCGTGGTGCCGATATTCATGAAGATCGAGACCCCGTCGGGGATCTGCTCGGCCACCATGCGGGCGATCGCGTCCTTGGCCTCGGAGGCCAGGCTGCGGCGGTCCTCGTAGCCGAGCGCGATCACCCCGGACGGGATCATCGCCCCGCCATGGACCCTTGTCAGCTGGCCGATCTCGCAGAGCTCGGCCAGGTCGCGCCGGATGGTCTGGGCCGTGACATTGAAATGGGCCGCCAGTCCTTCGACCGTGACCTTGCCGGCATCGCGGGCAATGGTCAGGATTTCGGAATGACGAAAGTTCTGGGCCATCGGCGCTCTTGCTCTGATAAATTCGTCATAAGGCCCGCCCCGCCGGTGTGCAAGCGCGCGCAATAAGCTTGCGCCGCGCGGGCCGGCGACGGCGGGACTTGCGGGAATCCGCGCGGGGCAGTATCCGGGCCAGACAGGATTTCGCGTGGCGTCCTGCGCAACGCCCGATCGGGGGCGCCGGGATATGGCCGGGACTGCGGCGCGCGATACCCAACCAGACTTGGCGGACCGGCGCGAGGCTGTCCGTCGCGGCTTGAGCAAGCGTCCTGAGGCGAAGGAACACCAGCATGACGGTCAAGGTTGCAATCAACGGCTTCGGGCGGATCGGACGCAACGTCCTGCGCGCCATCATCGAATCGGGGCGCACCGATATCGAGGTGATTGCGCTCAACGATCTCGGGCCGGTCGAGACCAATGCCCATCTGATGCGCTATGACAGCGTCCATGGCCGCTTCCCGGGCACCGTCACGGTGTCGGGCGACACGATCGACGTGGGCCGCGGGCCGATCCGGGTGACGGCCGAGCGCGATCCCAAGGCGCTGCCCTGGAAGGATGTCGATATCGCGCTGGAATGCACCGGCATCTTCACCGACCGGGCCAAGGCGGCGCTGCATCTGGAGAACGGGTCCAAGCGGGTGATCGTCTCGGCCCCCTCGTCGGGCGCGGACAAGACCATCGTGTTCGGCGTGAACGACAAGGCCCTGACCAAGCAAGACCTGGTCATCTCGAACGCCTCCTGCACCACGAACTGCCTCGCCCCCGTCGCCTATGTCCTCGACAAGACGATCGGGATCGAGAAGGGGTTCATGACCACGATCCATTCCTATACCGGCGACCAGCCGACCCTCGACACGATGCACAAGGACCTTTACCGGGGCCGTGCCGCGGCGCTGTCGATGATCCCGACCTCGACGGGCGCGGCCAAGGCGGTGGGGCTCGTCCTGCCCGAGCTCAACGGCAAGCTCGACGGCGTGGCGATCCGGGTCCCGACCCCGAACGTCTCGGTCGTGGACTTCAAGTTCATCGCCAAGAAATCGACCTCCAAGGAGGAGATCAACGAGGCGATCAAGGCTGCGGCCGAGGGCGAGTTGAAGGGCATCCTCGGCTTCACCACCGAGCAGCTGGTCTCCTCGGACTTCAACCATGACAGCCACTCCTCGGTCTTCCATGCGGACCAGACCAAGGTGATGGACGGGACCCTGGTCCGGGTCATGTCCTGGTACGACAACGAATGGGGCTTCTCGAACCGGATGGCCGACACGGCGGTCGCCTTCGGCAAGCTGATCTGAGCCGCGGGGGGCCGGTCTCGACTGTGCGACCGGCCCCCGTCGCACGCGTGCGACAAAAGATAAGTATCTGATATCTCTAGGAAAGCTGAAATCCGTCAACCGAATCTCAAGCAAGGTTGACGGAGTCTGAAGCGACGACGCGTCGCTCGCCGTCAGCCGCGCGCGAGCGCGGCGCGGCGTCGAAGCAGGGATCAGGTGCAGGTCGCATAGGCCTCGTCGCCGAGATCGGTGGCGTTGAGGCGGATGCGCCATTTCGCGAAGGTGTAGCGCGCGCTGGCATCGGCCCGGCCTGCGCGCCACCGCATCGCCGATAGCGCGGATGCGGGCCCCGGGGCGCGCAGATCGGGCAGACCGGAACCGGGGACGCGGACAACCGATCCAGAGCGAGCCCGATCGTTGGGCACCGCTGGCCGCTGTCTGGCGAGGCCTGCCCCGATCCCGGCCAGCAAGGCGACGAGGCTGGTGCCGAGCGCCGACGATCCGGCCGGAGCGCGGCCAGGGCATGCAGGAGCGATCGCGAAAGCCCGCCTCGGTCAGCGGATCCGTGCTGCCGATCCGCAGGGGGACGGGCTTGCCGAGCCCCGGCAACGGGCGGTCAAGCCGATTTACCGTGGCGGTTCCTGTCCGCCAAAGAACTGTGCTAAGGCGATGCCCACGCTGTGCGCGGTGCCCCGTGGTACGGCCAAGCACAAGAAGCTGGGGGGGGAGACCATGAAGCCGAGGATCGTCGTTCTGGGGGGCGGCTTTGCGGGGATGTTCGCGGCGAAAGCCCTGCATCGGACGCTGCGCGACAGGGTCGATATCGAGCTGATCAACAGCACAAATCACTTCGTGTTCCAGCCGCTGCTGCCCGAGGTGGCCGCCGGCTCGATCACATCCCGGGACGCGATCTCGCCGTTGCGCCTGCTGCTGCCGGGCATCCGCTTCCGCCAGGCCTCGGTCTATGACGTCGATTTCGATCGCAAGGTCATCACGTTCTTTCAGGGCCAGCAGCGGCGCTATACCGAGATCGGCTACGACCAGCTCGTCATCGCGCTCGGCCAAGTGATCGATCTCAGCCGTTTTCCCGGGCTGACCGACCATGCGATCACCATGAAGACGGTCGGCGACGCCTATCGGCTGCGCAACCATGTGATCGACAAGCTCGAACATGCCGACATCACCTCGATGCCCGAGGTCAAGAAGGAGCTTCTGACCTTCACCGTCGTGGGGGCGGGCTTTTCCGGGGTCGAGACCGTGGGCGAGATGAAGGAGATGATCGACCGCTCGCTCAAGTTCTATCCCAATATCGACCCCGCCGAGGTGCGGGTGGTGGTGCTGGAATTCGCCGACCGGGTGCTGGCCGAGCTGCCGGAGCCGTTGGCGAGCTATGCCCATCGTTTTCTTGAGAAGCGCGGCATCGAGATCAAGCTCAAGACCGGCGTGGCGCGGGCGACCGGCACCCATGTCGTCACCTCGACCGGCGAGGTCATCGGCACCCGCACGATCGTGGCGACGATCGGCAATGCCCCGTCGCCGATCATCGCCAAGTTCGCGCTCGAGAAGCAACATGGGCGGATCGCGGTCGATCGCATGCTGCGCGCGCGGGGCGCCGCCGATGTCTGGGCGCTCGGCGACTGCGCGCTGATCCCGATGAAGGAGGACGCGAAGGACCGCTACGATTTCGCGCCGCCGACCGCGCAGTTCGCGGTGCGCGAGGCGCGGACGCTGGCGAAGAACATCGCGGTGAGCCTGGAAGGGGGGGCGCTGACGCCGTTCGACTATTCGTCGAAGGGCTCGCTCGCCTCGCTGGGCGGCAAGCGGGGCGTCGCGGAGGTCTATGGCTGGCGCATCTCGGGCTTTCCGGCCTGGCTGTTGTGGCGCAGCTACTACCTGTCCTTCCTGCCCGGTTTCAGCACCAAGCTCAGGGTGATGCTGAACTGGCTGTTCGATGCGATCCTGCCGCGCAACACGGTGCAGGTTCAGTCCGAGCCCAAGGGAGGTGCGCGCTATGTGCATTATCTCGCCGGCGACCGGATTTGGGAGCGCGACAACCGGGCCGACGGGTTCTACACGATCCTGGAGGGCAAGGTGGAGTTCCGCATCCCCGACGGGACCGGGGGCGAGATCGTGCGGATCCTGGGGCCGGGCGATCATTTCGGCGAGCGGGTGCTGCTCGGCACCGGGCTGCGGACGGGGACGACCAAGGCGCTCGAGGACACCAAGGTCGTCGTGCTGGCGCCGGAGGATTTCCTGCGGATGACCAACGCCTTCCCGCCTTTGAAGGACTATTTCGACCGCCATATCGCGCGGGTCCTTGCCCAGGCGCCGGAGCAGGCGGACAACGAGATCGTCCCGGCGCCCCGGGCGGTTGAGGCACCGGCCCCCTAGGGGCCTTGCGGGCGGGGGCCGGTATGGCCCCCATGCGGGGGAGGCTCCCCTGAGGAGGAGAGAGATGCTCGACCACACCGATCTGGCGGCGCGGCTGCGCGACCCCGACCTGCTGCGCGACCGCGCCTATGTCGCCGGCACCTGGGCCGAGGCCGATGACGGGCGGCGTTTCGCGGTGACCAATCCGGCGCGCGGCGACGTGATCGCCGAGCTGCCCGATCTCGGCGAGGCCGAGGTCACGCGCGCGATCGAGGCGGCGCATGCGGCGCAGGCGGCCTGGGCGGCGCGGACCGGCAAGGAGCGGGCCGCGGTGCTGCGGGCCTGGGCCGATCTGATGGTCGCCAATGCCGACGACCTGGCCGCGATCCTGACCGCCGAGATGGGCAAGCCGCTGGCCGAGGCGCGCGGCGAGATCCTCTATGGCGCGAGCTTCATCGAATGGTTCGGCGAGGAGGCCAAGCGGGTCTATGGCGAGACCATTCCCGGCCACCAGCCCGACAAGCGGCTCGTGGTGTTGCGCCAGCCGATCGGGGTCGCGGCCTCGATCACGCCCTGGAACTTTCCGAACGCGATGATCGCGCGCAAGGTCGGGCCGGCGCTGGCGGCGGGCTGCGGCTTCGTCGCGAAGCCCGCGCACGAAACGCCGCTGTCGGCGCTGGCGATGGCGGTGCTGGCCGAGCGGGCAGGCGTGCCGAAGGGGCTGTTCAGCGTCGTCACCTCGACCGCGAGCGCCACGGTGGGCAAGCTGTTCTGCGCCCATCCGCTGGTCCGCAAGCTGACCTTCACCGGCTCGACCGAGGTCGGGCGCATCCTGCTGGCGCAGGGCGCGGCGCAGGTCCTGAAGATGTCGATGGAGCTCGGCGGCAACGCGCCCTTCATCGTGTTCGACGACGCCGATCTCGACGCCGCGGTCGAGGGGGCGATGATCTCGAAATACCGCAACAACGGCCAGACCTGCGTCTGCGCCAACCGGATCTATGTCCAGGCCTCGGTCTATGATGCCTTCGCCGAGAAGCTCGCGGCCAAGGTCGCGGCGCTCAAGGTGGGCGACGGGTTCGAGCCGGGCGTGCAGGCCGGGCCGCTGATCACCGGCAAGGCGTTGGGCAAGGTCGAGGAGCATATCGCCGACGCCGTGGCCAAGGGCGCGCGGGTGGCCGCGGGCGGCAAGCGCAGCGCGCTCGGCGGCAGCTTTTTCGAGCCGACCATCCTGACTGGCGTCACCGCCGAGATGAAGGTGGCGCGGGAGGAGACGTTCGGGCCGGTCGCGCCGCTCTTCCGCTTCGAGACCGAGGCCGATGTGATCGCCCAGGCCAACGACACGATTTTCGGGCTCGCCTCCTATTTCTATGCCCGCGATCTCGGCCGGGTATGGCGCGTGGCGGAGGCGCTGGAATACGGCATGGTGGGAATCAATACCGGGCTGATCTCGACCGAGGTCGCGCCGTTCGGCGGCGTGAAGCAGTCGGGACTCGGCCGGGAGGGATCCCGCCATGGTATCGAGGACTACCTGGAGTTGAAATATCTCTGCCTGGCCCTCTAGGTTTGCGCGCTGCACTGCGACAAATACCTGTGCTTGGCGGAGTAATCGCGGTAGGATCTGCCGGATCCTGGGGTTAGTCCTTTTCCGCTTATGACGCTCGATGCGCCATCCTTGACCGCGTTTCCGGAAAGCGTCGCGCAGCTGCGCGCGACGCTCGGTCCGACGCGCGAGGCGGTGGTGCCGCTGTTACCGGCGCTGGCGGCGCTCGACTGGGTGATCACCCTGCCGAACGCGGCGGCGCCGCATTTCGTCTATCTGGCGGGGGCCTGCGGCGGGGTTCCGGTCGGAGGCGGGGGCCGCGATCTCGACGAGGCGGCGGGGCGGCTCGCGGGCGAGGCGGCGGAGGTCTTGGCGCAGCGGGCGGCGCCGACGCTGTGCACCGGGCAGGACGATCCGGCGATCTCGGCGGTCTGGACCAATGGCCGGCCGCATGCGCTGGTGCCGGCCTTCAACCTGACGCGGGATCGCCACGGCGCGGCGCCCGCCACGGCGATCCATACCGATCCGGTCTTTGACAGCGAGCGGCGCGAAGATGCCCCGCCGCGCAGTCTGGGGCTCGCGGCCGGGTCCGATCCGGCGGCAGCCCGGCTCGGGGGCCTGCTCGAACTGATCGAGCGCGATGCCGCCGCGCGCTGGTGGGCGGGGGAGCGGCGGCCGCGGATGCTCGATGCCGGCCAGACCGTGGGGGCGGCGGCGGATCTGGTCCGGCTGCGCTCCGGCGCGGTGCTGCCGGGGCGCGGCACGTCGTTTCTCGAGCTCGCCTCGCCGACCGGGCTGCCGGTCGTGTGCGCGCTGTCGCGCGATCCGGACGGGCGGGGGCTCGCCCTGGGTTTCAAGGCGGCGCTCGGGCTGCGCGCGGCGACGCAGGCGGCGCTGGTCGAGCTGCTGCAGATGGAGATCGGGCTCGAGATGGCGCGGCATCGGCGGGCGCAGGGCCGGTCGGTGCCGGGCGATGCCGGGCCGCTCGGCCGGGCGGCGCTCGATCCCGAGGCGTTCGCCGCCTTCGCGGCCTTGCCGCCCCGGCTCGAGGCTCGGCCCTCGATCGCCGGGCTGGACGATCTGGTGGGGCATCTGGCGGATCTCGGATACGAAGCGACGGCGGTCGATCTGCGACCCACCGGCGGGCTGGCGGTCGCCAAAGTTTTCGTGCCAGGTTTGCGACCGATGCCGGGCGGCGCCGAGCGGCCGCAGGCGGGAGCTCCGGGGGAGCGGGCGGAGTTGATGTGATTGCTGCTTATCCGCCGCAGCTGGTCGCGCTGACCACCGCGGGCACCATGCATCTGCTGGTCGATGGCGTCGATACGCCGCTCTCCAGCCGCAAATCCCTGGCGATCATCGCCTATCTCGCGCTCCAGCCGACGCGGTCGGAGAGCCGCGAGCGCGTTGCCGCGCTGCTCTGGAGTGATTCGGGCGGCGAGCAAGGCCGCGCCGCCTTGCGCCAGACGCTGCGCCGGCTGAAGGCCGATCTCGGTCTTGCCGGCGATCTGCTGGAGGCCGACCGGAACTCGCTGCGCCTGACCCTGCCGCTTCGCGTCGATATCCTCGATGCCATCGCCGCCGCCGAGGAAGGCGCGCCGCCCGCGCTGCTCGCGGGCGAGGAGGATGGGCTCGACCGGCTGTTCACCGATCTCGAGGATCTCGATCCCGATTTCAATCTCTGGATCGCGGTGCAGCGCGAGCGGCTGGGCGCGCAGCTGATGAACCGGCTGGAGACCGCGCTGCTCGTCGCCGACCGCAGCGACAGCGAGCGGCTGGCGCTGGCAGAGGCGCTGCTGCGCGCCGACCCGACGCATGAGGCGGCGGCGCGCGCGGCGATGCAGGCGCATCTCGGGCGCGGCGATACCGCACAGGCGATGCGGGTCTATGAACGGCTCTGGCAGGTGCTCGACGAAGAGCTCGATGTCGAGCCGTCGGAAAAGACCCAGGAGCTCTATGTCGCGATCAAGCAGGGGGCGCCGCATCCGAATCCGCCGGTCGCGGCCGCGCCGATGGAGGACCTGCTGGCCCCGATCGCGATCGTGGTCGAGCCGACCCATGGCCAGCAGCAATTGCCGAGCGAGTTCGCCTATTTCGGCGCGATCTTCCGCGACGAGATGATCGCCGCCCTGTCGCGATTCCGCGACTGGCTGGTGATCGACGGCGAACAGGGCGGGCCGACGCCTCCGACCTATCGCGCCTATTTCCTGCGCATCACCCTGCACGGCCATCAGGGCAGCATCGTGGTCGCGATGATGCTGGTCGATCAGGGCGACAATCGCTGCGTCTGGGCCGAACGCCACACCGCGACGCTCGACGGCATGGCCCAGCTGCACCAGACGGCGTTGCGGCATCTCGCGGTGGCGCTCAACGTGCATCTGTCGGTGCCGCGCCAGCAGAATGCCCGCGAGCTCGCGACCCCGATGGGCCGCAAATACGAGCTCTGGATGCAGGCGCAGGCGCTGATGGGCGAATGGCGCTCGGACTACGAGGCGCGGGCCGAGCGGATCCTGCGCGACCTGATCGCGTCGACGCCGACCTTCGCCCCCGCCATGGTGCTGATGGCCCAGATCCTCAATGCGCGGCCGATCGTCTATCCCGGCCAGCGGCGCGATCCCGAGCGGCTGGAGGAATCGCTGCGGCTGACCTCGCGCGCCGTCAATCTCGACCCGCTCGACAGCCGGACCCATCTGTGCCGGGCCTGGTCGCATGCGATCGCCGGGGCGCATTCGGCGGCGCTCAGCCATCTCGATCTCGCGCTCGACCTGAACGAGAACGATCCCTGGACCATCATCTCGGCGGCGCTGGGCTTCGCCTTTGCCGGCGAGATCGGGCGCTCGCGGCTGCTGGTCGCCCAGGCCAAGGCGTTCGGCATGCGCTATTCGCGCGTGGCGCAGGGCTATATCGCGACCACGCTCTATCTGTGCGGCGAATACGAGGCTGCGGTCGATGCCGCCGAGGTCGCGGGCGATGCCATCATCAACCTGCCTGCCTGGGCGGCGGCCAGCCTGATCGCGCTCGGCGAGCGCGAGCGCGCGGCGCAGTCGATGCGGGTCTTCCTGGAGCTGGCGCGGCTCGATTGGGTGGGCATGCCGGTGGCGGGCGAGGAGGACGTGCTCGACTGGTTTCTCGGCTGCTTTCCGATCCGCAGCGACGAGGTGCGGACAACGCTCCGCCGCCGGCTGGACGAGGCGGTGGTCGCGATCAAAGAAGCGGCCGGCTGAGCCGGCCGCAGTTTCGTCAGGGAGAAAGCAAACCGGACGCAATCGGTTTGCAGCGGAGCCCCAGGGGCCAGGATGCGGATCCGGTCCCCCGCGGCGAGCCGGGTTGGCCTAGCGGCACTGGGCAATCGTGTAGTCGCCGACGCGGGCGAGCAGGGTGTCGAGCGAGGTCATGACCGGTCCGAAGCCTGGGCGATAGAAATCGGCGTAGAATTGCGGCAGCGGATACTGGCTGGTGGCCATCGGGTCGCTCATCCGGTCGATGCTCTCTTCGATCATTTCCTTGACCGGCAGGCGGAGATACAGCTTCTCGAGCGTGCTCTGGACGAATTCGACCTGCTGGATACGGTCGGGGACCACGGCGATCCCGTCGAGCTGGTCCTTGAGTTCGGCAATGTTGGCGGGGCGCGTCTCGGGCTTGGTGCTCCATTCGGCGACGAGCCGGCCCATTTCGATGAAGTCCGTCACCTCGATGCGCGGGATGGGCTTGGGCGCAGCCGGGGAATTGGTATCGAACATTCTGCTGTCTCCGGTTCTGGTTATCGGCGCGGCTGTGTCGGAGCTTTCGCGCTTGTCTTCTCGCGGGTGAAGGCGGGCGCCTTCGGAAAACTTGTAGTGGCGCTGCAGGAAGCGGATCAGGTCGGCCATGGTGCGCGGGGCCTGGCCCTGGAAGACCAGGGCGCGGGCTGCCTCGATATCGGGGCGGACGATCGCGGCCGGCAGGGCGGCGGCGATCGTCTCGCCCATCAGTACCGAGCCGAGGGCGCCGAGCGTGCGGCCTTGGGTGTCGGCTTCCGCCTCGAGCATGAGGAAGAGGGTGAGCGGCGGATCCTCGGCGAGCCGGCCCACGGTGACGGCGTCGAGGCCGACATCGGACAGCCAGTCGCGCAAGGCGGCGGTCCAGCGCGCCTTGTCATGGGCGAAGCAGCCCTCGAACCGGCCGGGCTCGGCATGGCGGGCCCGCGCGATCAGGGTCGGGACCGAGGCGAGGTCGCCGCGGCTGCAGGCGAGCAGGTCGCGCAGCACGATGCTGTCGCCCGGCGGGTCGCCGGCGGCGAGCCCGGCGCCGGTCGCGATCGGGCGCGCGACATGCGGCCCGAGCGCGCGGGCCATCTGCGGCTCGGAGCCGGCGATGGCGAAGAAGCGCGCGAAATCGACGAGCCAGTCCTCGGTCAGCGGCATGTCGTAGGGCCGGCCGGTGCTGGTCTGGCGCATCAGGTTGCGCAGGCCGGCGACGGGCATCTGATCGTTCAGCGCGTAGATCTCGCGCACGAGGCTATGGCCGAGCCGGCCGACGCCGGCCATGAATTCGCGCGGCGCGCGCTGGCGCGGCGCGGCGGCGATATGGGACGGATCGCGGTAGCGGGCGCGCAGGCGCGGCATCAGCCAGGTGTCGATCACGTCGTGAATAATCGCATCGCGATAGATTCCGCGATTGATGATCCGGGCCTGCTCGAAGGCGGCCGCTGGCGGACGGCTCTCCGCCAGGATCCCGGCGATCGCGTTATGGGCGAGTGCCCAGAGGGTCTGCATCTGGCCGAGCAGCATGTTGGAATCGGAGAAGCCGTTCGGGACCAGAACCTCGGTCTTGGCATCGACGCCCCGGGCATCGAGATGCGGACAGCCCGAGCGGGGCAGGTCGCGCATCGCCCCCCAGGCGGGCGAGCTCGGGGTCGGCCGGGTACGTCCGAGCCGCAGCAGGTAGCGCGGCATGCCGGGATCGGCGGGGGTCTGGTAGCAGAAGGCGTCATGTTTCGGGCCGTCGCCATAGATGAGCGCAAGGTCGAGCAGGCTCTCGTCCGGGCTGCCGTCGCGGGTCAGAAAATCGAGATCGTGCACGACGAACTGGGTGAAATAGGTGGTTCCGGCCGGAATGTCCGAACTGGCATGGGGATGCCGGCTGCGCGCGATCTTGCGGGCGATGGCGCGCAGCACGGCCTGGCCGGCGGCGCCCTCGGGATCGGCGATGGCGCGAAAGCGCTCCTCCGCGCGTGGTGGGGCGAACAGGGATGGGCGGGTCGGGGGGAGTTCGGCTTGCGTCGGCATTGAGGTGGCTCCCTCGTGTTTTGCTTGGCGTTAACCAGACCATGGTCCGCGTTACACCAGCGTGACAGCGCACCGGACCGTCTCGACCGGGCGGGAAAACCAAGAAAAATGTCGTTTTTAGCCGACAAACTGTCGGATTTTGTCAGGTGTCCGCGGGAGGCCTGGATTTCGCCGTAGAATCGGCGATCCTTTGCGCGATCGGCCAGGTTGCGATCGCGCTGATTGCCAAGGGGGTTGCTTTGGCCCATACGACAGAAAATTGCCGATGAACGAGAAGCGCTCGAGGGAGAACGCCATGGGGATTCGCCTGCTCGCCCGAGAATTGAATCTGTCCATCGGCACGGTTTCGCGCGCGCTGAACGATCGGCCCGACGTGAACGAGGAGACGCGGGCGCGGGTGAAGGAGGCGGCGCTTCGCGCGGGCTATGTGCCCGACCAGTCGGGCCGCAGCCTGCGCAAGGGGCGCACCGGGATCGTCGCCGCCATCATCCCGACGGCGGGCCTGCAGTCGGATGGCGGGCTGTTGCGGCTGCTCGAAGGCTGCCGCCGCGGGCTGCGCCGGCAGGAGCTCGATCTCATCGTGCTGTTCCGCGGGCCGGACGAGGATCCGCTCGACCATCTGCACCGGATGGTGTCGCGGCGCATCGCCGACGCGATCCTGCTCAACCAGACCCGCGCGCACGATCCGCGCATCGCCTATCTGCGCGCGGCGCGGATCGAGCATGTGGCGCTCGGCCGCTCGGCCGGCAGCGGCTCGACGGATTGGGTGGATTTCGATTTCGAATCGGTGGCGGTCGCGGCGGCGCGGCTGTTCGCGCTGGACGGTCATCGCCGCCTCGCGCTGGCGGTAAGCGAGTTCGGCATGAATTTCGAGACGATCCTGGCCGAGGCCTTTGCCGCGGAGGCCGCGCGCGCGGGCCTGGGGCGCGATGCCGTGCAGGTTCTGCCCACGAGCGGCGGACGGCTCGACGCGGCCAGCCGGGCGATCTTCGCCTCGGGGCGGACCCGCCCGACGGCGGTGCTCGCGGCGCATGAAGGCATCGCGGCGGCGCTCTATGGCGACCTGTCGGAGCTCGATCTGCGCATCGGCCGGGATGTCGCGCTGATCAGCACGTCGCCGATCATCGACAATCGCGCGCTGAGCCCGACCCTCACCCATTTCAGCGCCGATCTCGACGCGGCCGGCATGGCCCTCGCCGAACGGTTGCTGGCGCTGCTGCCCGAGCGCGGCATCGAGCGGCGCCCCGTGCCGCCGGCCCTGGTGCCGATGCAGCTCGCGACCCATTCCAGCCACCATTGGCAGGGCGCGACGCTGGCCCAGGTCTGAACGGGTCGGCTCTGGCCAAGGCGCTGTCCCGGGGCCGCGCGGACCGGGCCGGAACGCTGCCCCGATCGCCGGACGGACGTCCCTCCGCCCGGCCGCACAGGATCTAGATCGCGAGGCCGACCCAGGCGCCGTTGGCGGCGGAGGAGCGGACGCAGGCCTCGACGAAGGCGACGCCGGCCACGCCATCGGCGATGGTCGGGTAGACGACTTCCTCCGGGATCGGCTCGCCGGCGCGATGGGCGCGGATCGCGCGCGCGGCTTCGGCATAGATCGTCGCGAAACCCTCGAGATAGCCTTCCGGATGGCCGCCCGGAACCCGGCTGACCCGTGCCGCCTCGGGCCCGGCCCCGGCGGCGCTGCGGCTGATCAGCCGCTTGCTCTCGCCGAGGGGCGTGTACCAGAGATAGTTCGGATCCTCCTGCGCCCATTCCAGACCGCCCTTGCTGCCATAGACGCGCAGCCGCAGGCTGTTCTGGTTGCCGGGCGCCACCTGGCTCGCCCAGAGCATGCCCCGCGCGCCGCCCTCGAAGCGCAGCAGCACGTTGGCATTGTCGTCGAGCCGCCGGCCGGGAACGAAATGCTGCAGATCGGCCGCGAGCTCCGCGAGGGTCAGGCCCGACACGAAGCAGGCGAGGTTGAAGGCATGGGTGCCGATATCGCCGGTCGCCCCGCCCGCCCCGGATTTCGCCGGATCGACCCGCCATTCCGCCTGCTTGTTGCCCTTGTCCTCCTGCGGCTCGGTCATCCAGTCCTGGGCATATTCCGCCTGGACGAGCCGGATTTCACCGAGCAGCCCGTCGCGCACCATCGCCCGCGCCTGCCGGACCATCGGATAGCCGGTATAATTGTGGGTGAGCACGAAGAGCGCATCGGAGCGGGCGGCGATCTCGGCCAGCGCCTTGGCCTCCTCCAGCGTCGCGGTCAGCGGCTTGTCGCAGATCACATGAATGCCGCGGGCGAGGAATTCGCGCGCCGCGGGCGCATGCATGTGATTGGGCGTGACGATCGCCACCGCCTCGATTCCGTCGGGGCGCGCCGCCTCGGAAGCCGCCATCGCCGCGAAATCGCCATAGCTGCGATCCTCGGCGAGGCCGAGCGCCCGACCCGACTCGCGCGCCTTTTCCGGGGTCGATGACAAGGCCCCCGCGACCAGGTCGTAGTCGCCGTCGATCCGGGCGGCGATGCGGTGCACGCCGCCGATGAAGGCGCCGATCCCGCCGCCGACCATGCCCAGCCGGATCCGTTCGCCCGTCGCCTCGGCCATCGCTTCCTCCCTCGTTTTGACTTGGTTCAGGCGAGCCCGAGCATCCGGCGATTGGCCGCCGCGTCGGTTCCGCCAGCGGCGAAATCGTCGAAGGCATGCTCGGTCACCCGGATGATATGGGCCTTGACGAACTCCGCCCCCTCGCGCGCGCCGTCCTCGGGATGCTTGAGCGCGCATTCCCACTCGACCACCGCCCAGCCGTCGAAATCGTAGGCGGTGAGCTTCGAGAAGATCGCGCCGAAATCCACCTGCCCGTCGCCCAGGCTGCGGAACCGCCCGGCCCGCTCGACCCAGGGCGCATAGCCGGAATAGACCCCCTGCCGCCCGGTCGGATTGAACTCCGCATCCTTGACGTGGAACATCCGGATCCGCTCGTGATAGATGTCGATATGGTCCAGATAGTCGAGGCACTGCAAAATGTAGTGCGACGGATCGTAGAGCATGTTCGCCCTGGCATGCCCGCCGACCCGGTCGAGGAACATCTCGAAGGTCCGGCCGTCGAACAGATCCTCGCCGGGATGGATCTCGTAGCAGAGATCGACGCCCATCTCCTCGGCATGGTCGAGGATCGGATGCCAGCGCCGGGCGAGCTCGTCGAAGGCGGTTTCGACCAGGCCGGCCGGGCGCTGCGGCCAGGGATAGAAATAGGGCCAGGCCAGCGCGCCCGAGAAGGTGACCATGGCGCCGAGCCCGAGATTGCGCGAAGCGCTGAGCCCCTGGCGCACCTGCTCGACCGCCCATTCCTGCCGCGCCTTGGGATTGGCCCGCACCTCCGGCGCCGCGAACCCGTCGAAGGCCGCGTCATAGGCCGGATGGACCGCGACGAGCTGGCCCTGCAGATGGGTGGACAGCTCGGTCACCGCGACGCCGTTGGCCTCGGCCACGCCCTTCCACTCGTCGCAATAGGTCTTCGAGGTCGCGGCCTTGCCGAGGTCGATCAGCTGGCTGGCCCAGGTCGGCACCTGCACGCCCACATAGCCGCATTCGGCGGCCCAGCGGGTGATCGCGTCCCAGGAATTGAACGGCGGAGCGTCGCCGGCGAACTGACCCAGGAACAAGGCCGGGCCCTTGATGGTCTTCACAGGCGATCCTCCCGTTTGGTTTTTTTGCCTTTTTCCGCCAGCGGACGGCGCAAAGCAAGCCTCTAGGGGCAAACGGGGAGGGACGGAGGGTGGGGTGGGTCAGCCGCCGCAGGTCTGCAGTTGCTGGTTGTAGCGCACCGCCCAGGCCTGCACGTCGCGCGCCACCGGCGGCAGCCAGCCCTTGGAGCGGTGGCTGCCACTGGCAAAGCCCGCCGCCCCCTCGTGATAGGCGAGATACTGGTTGTACGCGTCATCGAGCGCGATGCCGTTCACCCGGGAATTCCGGTTCATGTACCAGCCGATGAAGTCGGCGGAATCGGCGAAGCTGTCGCGGTCGGCCCCGTGCCGGCCGGTATCGCGCTCATACCAGTCCCAGGTGCCGTCGATCGCCTGCGCATAGCCATAGGCGCTCGAGAGCGGGACATTGCGCGAGAACAGGCCGCTGCCGACCCGCTTGGTCGGCTTGGCCGTCGCGCGGAAGCTCGATTCGCGCGAGATGGTGGCGAGCTGGACCGCCACCGGCACGCCCCAGCGCTGTTGACTCTTGTTCATCGCCTCGAACCAGTGCGGCCGTTCGGTCCGCATCTGGCAGGCATCGGCCACGTTGCTCGGCGGCTTTTCCGGCCCCGAACAAGAACTGACGACGAGAATGGCCGCAAGGAGCGTGAGCCGCCGCATGCGCTGGAACCTGCCTCTGAACTGCCCGCGTGTCTTTTTTGCACGTTTCAAGCGGAATATTGCCGCGAATCGTGAATTTTGCAAGCGAAAGCTCAGTCTGGCCGAGCGGTCCGGGCGGAAAGTGGCTGGTGGCAGGCAAATGGTCTTGGCCGGGTGCCGTCAGTCCTCGACGGCGACGTCGGGCCGGTCCTCGCCGCTGGCGACCTCCTCGTGCCAGCGGCCGCGCTCGTCCTCCCAGGCGATGCTGGCGGCCGCGCCGGGCCGGCGCTGTTCCAGGGCGGCGCGGTTGGCGGCGCGGTGCGCCTCCTCGCGCGTGCGGAAGGTCTCGGAGAAGGTCGCGCCCACGCGATAGGCCCAACCGCCGTCATGCTCGACGATCCTGTAGACCAGTTCCGTCATCTTCGCCTCCCTCTCCGGTCGCGAGGCGAGCCTAGCGGAGCCCTCGGGAAAGCGCCAGCGCACTGGCATTTCGGCCACGCTTGGCGACGGAATCATGGCGCGCGGGTGCGGCTGCGTCGCCCGCGATGGACAGAAAGTCAACCGCGCGATAATATGTCGTGCAGTGTGGGGTCCTTACGGGTGCGAAGGCATGCTTACCGCATCGGCTAAATTCTCTGTGGGGCAGGTCGTCCGGCACCGGGTCCACCCGTTCCGCGGCGTGATCTTCGACGTCGATCCGACCTTCAGCAACACCGATGAATGGTGGGAATCGATCCCGGAGGAAAACCGCCCGCGCAAGGATCAGCCCTTCTATCATCTGCTGGCCGAGAACGAGACGTCGTACTACGTCGCCTATGTCTCGGAGCAGAACCTGGTCCGGGACGATTCCGGCGAGCCGGTCGACCATCCCGAAGTGGCGGAGATGTTCGGCCCGCTGCGCGATGGCGGCCGGTACGACATGGACGGCCACCTGCACTGAGCGCTACCAGCCGGAGAAGCGCGGCCAGCTGGCGGTGATCACCCCGTCGCCTTCGAGCAGATTGTAGCAAGCGTGCTGCGCCGCGGTGGCGCAGGCGTGATTCGGCAGGATGCGCAGCCGCGTGCCGATCGGCAGGTCGGGTATCTCGGCCATGCTGCCGGCGCGGCGGCCGACGATGCCGTGCTCCTGGTTGGCGGCGATCACCACGAGATCGGGGATCGGGATCCCGTCGAGCCCGCAGACCAGGCCATAGCCCTGATCGACCGCCTGGCTCGCGGTGCCGCGGTCGCGCGACATCGCCATCCAGCCGGCATCGGTGATGATCCAGCCGCGCGCCCGCTGGTGGCCGATGACCTCGGTCAGGACCGAGAGCGCGATCTCCTCGATGCCGCAGGCGCCGACGCCGGCCTGGAACAGGTCGAAGAACACCGACACGCCGGCGCGGAACTCGGTCAGTCCGTCGAAGCGCGCCGCGCTCATCAGGGTCGGGGTCGAGCCGGCGCTGACCACCGGGCAGGCGAACCCGGCCGCGCGCAGGATCGAGCCGGCCTCGACCACCGCCCGGCGCTCCTGCTCGGCCGCGGCCGCGAGCGCCTCGGGTCCCTGGGCGGCATAGCTCTCGCCGGCATGGGTCAGCACGCCGCGCAGGCTGGGGCCGAGGGCGCCGGCGATCGCGACGAGCAGCGCGGCATCGCCGGGCGCGACCCCGGACCGGTGGCCGTCGCAATCGATCTCGATCAGCGCCGGGATCGGCTCGCCGGGATCGCCGGCGGCGGCGACCGCGGCCGCCTGGATCACGCTGTCGACCAGAACCGCGAGGTCGATCCCCTGCCGGCGCAGGTCGCGGACCCGGGCGAGCTTGTCCGGCGCGATGCCGACGCCGTAGGTCAGGTCGCGGATGCCGGCCGCGCCGAAGATCTCGGCCTCGCGCAGGGTCGAGACCATGGCCGGTCCCGCCGGCCGGTCCATCAGCAGACGGGCGACCTCGATCGACTTCGCGGTCTTCAGATGCGGGCGCCAGGTCAAGCCGCTGCCCTGCAACCGGCCACGGATCCGGGCGATGTTCGCGCGCATCCGCGGCTCGTCGAGGATCAGGCACGGGGTCGGCAGGGTGCTGAGATCGGCAAGCATGGTCGGTTTTCCCCCTGACGGTTTCCTGTGGCTCGGAGCTCAGTAACCCAGCGCGCAGCCATCCTTGCGCGGATCGCTGGCGCCGATCAGCACGCCCGCTTCGTCGTCGACCAGGATGGCCTGCGCGCCCCCGAGCGGGCTCGTCCGCCAGCTGGTCCGGTGACCCATCGCCTGCAGCCGTTCGGCGACCGCGGGCGCATAGCCGGTTTCGAGCTGGATCCCGCCCGCCTCGGCGAAGCTCCGCGGCGCGTCGATCGCCGCCTGCGGATCCATGCCGAAATCGAGCAGATTGCTCATGACCCGAACATGGCCCGCCGGCTGATAGGCCGCGCCCATCACCCCGAACGGCATCAGCAGCCGGTCGTTCCGACGCAGCATCGCCGGGATGATCGTATGCATCGGCCGCTTGCCGCCGCCGGCCTCGTTCGGATGGCCTGGAGCCAGCGAGAAGCCGGCGCCGCGATTCTGGAAATTGATGCCGAACCGGGCCGAGGCGAGGCCCGAGCCGAAGGTATGGAAGGTCGAATAGATCAGCGACACGGCCATCCGGTCGGCATCGACCACCGTCAGATAGACCGTCTCGCGATGGATCGCCTCCGAGGCCGCGGCGGGTTCGGGCAGCGCCCGCCCCGGATCGATCAGCGCCGCCAGCCGCGCCGCGGTTTCGTCGGCCAGCATGTGGGCGATGCGGAGCGGGCCGGCCTCGGGGTCGGCGA
Organism: Amaricoccus sp.; assembly: GCA_046348955.1. GTDB lineage: Bacteria > Pseudomonadota > Alphaproteobacteria > Rhodobacterales > Rhodobacteraceae > Amaricoccus. The sequence continues at coordinate 340,115 of JAXMDG010000003.1, read as the reverse complement.
CGAACCGGTCGCGCGCGTCATAGGCGAGCTTGCCGGCCTCGGCCTCCAGATGCGCGCGCTCGGGCCCCATCGGATCGAGCGGGGAGAGGTCGAAATGGCCGAGGATCTTCGCCATCAGGATCGCGGTCGCGCCCTGGCCGTTCGGCGGCATCTCGACCAGCTCGTGCCCGCGATAGGTCCCGCGGACCGGCTCGACCCACGCGGCTTCGGTCGCCGCGAAATCCTCCAGCCGGTGGGTGCCGCCGAGCGCGGCGAGCGAGGCGACCATGTCCTCCGCCGCCTCGCCCTCATAGAAGCCTGCCCGTCCCTGCCGGGCGATCCGCCGCAGCATCTCGGCCTGGCCGGGCGCGCGGAAGAGCTGGCCGGCACGCGGCGCCGCGCCGCCCAGGAGGTAGAAGCGGCGGGCATCGCCTTGCAGGTCCCCCGCCGCCTCGGCCCAGTCGAGCGCGACGCGCGGCGCGACCGGCACGCCTTCCTCGGCATAGCGGATCGCCGGCGCGAGGCTGGCGGCGAGCCCGAGCCGGCCCCAGCCCTCCGACAGCCTGACGAAGGCATCGACCGCGCCCGGCACCGTGACCGCCGCCGCGTCGTGGACCGGCATCGCGCGGTGCCCCGCGGCGCGCAGGGCCGCCGGATCGAGGCCGCGCGGCGCCCGACCCGAGCCGTTCAGGCCGAGGATCCGCTCCTCGCCCGCCGGTTTCAGCAGCACGAAGCAATCGCCGCCGAGCCCGGTCATCTGCGGCTCGCACAGGCCGAGCAGGACCGCGGCGCCGATCGCCGCATCGACCGCGTTGCCACCGTCCTGCATCAGCCGGACCGCGACCTGCGACGCCAAGGGATGCGAGGTCGCGCAGAGTCCGTTCGCCGCATAGACCAGCGACCGTCCGGGGCTCTGGAAGTCGCGCATGATCCTCCTCCCGCGGCTCAGGGTGACGCATAAGACCGTTCGCCGCCGGGTTAGGCAACGGGCTTTCGTGGCGCTTGCGAATCCCCGTTGGCACCGCCATTGTGGTCGGATGGTTCAGAGTGCCGATATCGCGCCCTTTCCGAGCCTCCCCGACCGCGTCAGCTTCCAGCGCACGGAGCTTTCGGTCATTCTCGGCCTCTATGGACGGATGGTCGCTGCCGGGTTCTGGCGCGACTACGGCATCTCGATGCTGCGCGAGGTCGCGGTCTTCGCGGTGTTCCGCCATACCGCCGAGCAGCCGCTCTACCGGATCGAGAAGCGGCCGCGCCTGGCCGGTCGCCAGGGGCAATATTCGGTGATCGGCATGGACGGGCGGATCCTGCGGCGCGGCAACGATCTCGCCACCGTGCTCCGGGTCCTGGAAAAGAAGCTCATTCGTCCGGTCTGACCCCGAACCGCAGGGCCGGGCAAGGAAAAGGCCCGGATCCTGCGATCCGGGCCCGATCTCTGCGCTCGCGCCTTATTCGGCGGTGAGGAGCGGCGGCTTCTTGGTGGCGATGCGGGGCGCGGCAGCCGGCTCGATCTTGAGCTCGAGCATACCGTCGCGGACCACGACCTGAACCACCCCGCCCTTGGCCAGCTTGCCGAACAGCAGTTCCTCGGCCAGCGGCTTCTTGATGTTCTCCTGGATCACCCGGCCGAGCGGGCGGGCGCCCATCTTGTCGTCATAGCCCTTGTCGGCCAGCCATTCCGCCGCTTCCGGCGTCAGGTCGATCTGGACATTGCGGTCCATCAGCTGCGCTTCGAGCTGCAGCACGAATTTCTCGACGACCTGGAGGATGACCTCCTTGGGCAACGCGCCGAAGCTGATGACCGCGTCGAGCCGGTTGCGGAACTCCGGCGTGAACATCCGCTCGACCGCGGCCGTGTCCTCGCCCTCGCGCCGCGCCCGCCCGAAGCCCAGCGCCTCCTTGGCCTGCTCCGTCGCACCGGCATTCGAGGTCATGATCAGCACGACATTGCGGAAATCCACGGTCCGGCCGTTATGGTCGGTCAGCTTGCCGTTATCCATCACCTGCAGGAGGATGTTGTAGACGTCCGGATGCGCCTTCTCCATCTCGTCGAGCAGCAGCACGCAATGGGGATGCTGGTCGACGCCATCGGTCAGGAGCCCGCCCTGGTCGAAGCCGACATAGCCCGGAGGCGCGCCGATCAGCCGGCTGACCGTGTGCTTCTCCATATATTCCGACATGTCGAAGCGCAGCAGCTCGACGCCCAGCATGCTGGCGAGCGCCTTGGCGACCTCGGTCTTGCCGACGCCGGTCGGGCCGGTGAACAGGTAGTTGCCGATCGGCTTCTCCGGTTCGCGCAGCCCGGCGCGGCTCAGCTTGATCGCCGAGGCGAGCGCGTCGATCGCCTTGTCCTGCCCGAAGACCACCCGCTTCAGCGAGGTGTCGAGATCCTTCAGCACCTCGGCATCGTCCTTGGAGACGTTCTTCGGCGGGATCCGGGCGATCTTGGCCACGACCGCCTCGATCTCCTTGCTGGTGATCGTCTTGCGCCGCCGGCTTTCGGGCAGCAGGTGCTGCGCCGCGCCCGCCTCGTCGATCACGTCGATCGCCTTGTCGGGCAGCTTGCGGTCATGGATGTAGCGCGCCGACAGGTCCACCGCGGACCGGATCGCGTCGAGCGTATAGCGGATATCGTGGTGATCCTCGAAATAGGGCTTCAGCCCCTTCAGGATCTTGAACGCATCCTCGACGCTCGGCTCGTTGACGTCGATCTTCTGGAACCGCCGCGCGAGCGCCCGGTCCTTCTCGAAATGCTGGCGGTATTCCTTGTAGGTGGTCGAGCCCATGCAGCGCAGCGTGCCCGACTGCAAGGCCGGCTTCAGCAGGTTCGACGCGTCCATCGCCCCGCCGCTCGTCGCGCCGGCGCCGATGACCGTATGGATCTCGTCGATGAAGAGGATGGCGTTCGGATGCGCCTCCAGCTCCTTCATCACCGCCTTCAGCCGCTCCTCGAAATCGCCGCGATAGCGGGTGCCGGCGAGCAGTGCGCCCATGTCGAGCGAGAAGATGGTGGTGTCCGCCAGAACGCCCGGCGTCTCGCCGTCGATGATCTTGCGCGCCAACCCTTCCGCGATCGCCGTCTTGCCGACGCCGGGATCGCCCACGAGCAGCGGGTTGTTCTTGCGCCGGCGGCACAGGACCTGAATGCAGCGCTCGACCTCGAGGTCGCGACCGATCAGCGGATCCACATCGCCCTTGCGGGCCTTCTCGTTCAGATCGACACAATACTTCTGCAACGCGGTCTCCTCGGCCTCCTTGCCGCTCTGGGCCTGAGCCTTGGGCTCGGGAGCAGCTTCCGCGCCCTTCACCGGCCGGGCCTCGCCATAGGACGGATCCTTGGCGACGCCGTGGCTGATATAGTTGACCGCGTCGTAGCGGGTCATGTCCTGCTCCTGCAGGAAATAGGCGGCGTGGCTCTCGCGTTCCGCGAAGATCGCGACAAGGACATTCGCCCCCGTCACTTCGGACCGGCCCGAGCTCTGGACATGGATCGCCGCGCGCTGGATCACGCGCTGGAAACCGGTGGTGGGCGCCGCCTCGGACCCTTCGATGTCCGAGATCAGCGCGTCGAGCTCCTCGTCGAGGAAGGCGAGGATGGTCTTGCGCAGCTTCTCGAGATCGACGCCACAAGCCTTCATCACCCGCGCGGCATCCGGCTCGTCGAGCAGGGCAAGCAGCAGATGCTCCAGGGTGGCGAGCTCATGCTTGCGCTGGTTCGCCTGCCCGAGAGCGTTGTGGATGGCGGCTTCCAGAGTACTCGAGAAAGAGGGCATAGTCCGCGTCCTTCCGGTCTGAACCCGTCGGCCGGGGGCCGACGCGGGCAAGGAGATTCCGTCCTACCCGTCACCTGTTAAACTTCGGTTTTATTCCCTGCGCTTCAAGGGTCGAGTATGCAGGCGCGACCGTCAAAGCGCAAAAAAAATGCAGCGGCAGTCGCAAGGATTCCTCGACTGTTGCTGCGGATGCTCAGTAAGCATCCTTGCGTCGGCGGATCTCGGCGAAAACTTGGGCATCCGGCGAATTGGGCATCCCGATACGCGTTTTCAAGACCGGATCCGAGGCTCGCAGGAACGGGTTGGTCCGCGCCTCCAGCGCCAGCGCGGCGGGGACCGTCGGCCGGCCCTCCCGTCGCAGCCGGGAGATTTCGGCGGCTCGTTCTTGCAGCGCAGCATTGTCGGGCTCGAGGCTGAGCGCGAACCGCATGTTGCTCTCGGCATATTCGTGCCCGGAATGGATGGCGGTCTCGCCCGGCAGCGCCGCGAGCCGGCTGAGGCTCGTCCACATCTGGTCGGGCGTGCCCTCGAACAGCCGCCCGCAGCCCATCACCATCAGGCTGTCGGCCGAGAACAGCGCGTTGGCCCCGGCGAAGTAATAAGCGACATGGCCGAGCGTGTGGCCCGGCACCGCGATCACCTCGGCCATGCTGACGCCGAGCGGGATGGTGTCGCCATCCTCCAGCGCGATGTCGAGCGAGGGCAGGCGATGCCGGTCGGCGGCCGCGCCCACCACCGTCGCGCCGTAGCGCTCGCGCAGGGCGTCCACGCCGGCGATATGGTCGTCATGGTGATGGGTGATCAGGATCATGTTCAGATCCCAGCCGCGCGCCTCCAGCGCCGCCTCGATCGGCCCGGGCTCGGGGGCGTCGATCAGCCCAACCTGCCGCCCCGCGCCGTCACGCAGCAGATACGCGTAGTTGTCGCGCAGGCATGGTACGACGACGATCTCGAGCGCCATGGCCGCTCCTCCTTTGCGTTGGCGCCACTCTGTCCGATCGGCTAGGCTCGCGCAATGCATCTGGATGTGGTCGACCTGCGCGCTTTCTACTACCGGACGAAGCTCGGCCGCTCGGCGCAACGCGAGTTGCAAGGGGCGCTGCGCCGGCTCTGGCCGGAGACGCGCGGGCTGACGGTCGTCGGCTTCGGCTTTGCGGCACCGATGCTGCGCCCGTTCCTCAAGGATGCGCAGCGGGTGCTCGCGCTGATGCCGGGCGAGCAGGGGGTGATGCCCTGGCCGGCGAGCGGGCCCAATGTCAGCGCGCTGGTCGAGGAGACCAGTTGGCCGCTCGCCGCCGGCACGGTCGACCGGGTGATCGTCGCGCACGGGCTCGAGACCAGCGACCGGCCGGGGGCGCTCCTCGACGAGATCTGGCGGGTCCTGGCGCCGGGCGGACAGGTGATCTTCATCGTGCCGAACCGCTCGGGCATCTGGGCGCGACGTGATGTCACGCCCTTCGGCTATGGCCGGCCCTACAGCTTCCGCCAGCTCGAGAGCCAGCTCGCCAAGTTCCGCTTCACCTCCGAGCGCCATGCCGCGGCGCTCTATGCCCCGCCCTCGCACCGGCGCTTCTGGCTGCAGACCGCGCATTTCTGGGAAATGCTGTGCCAGCGCTTCGATCCGCAATTCATGGCGGGCGCCCTGCTGGTTGTCGCGGTCAAGCAGGTCTATGCCCGCCCGCCCTCGGAAGGATTGCGCGTGGCGGTTCCGGGGCCCCTCGACATGCTGGGCGGCCTGACCCTGCCGACGCCCGAGCCGGTGGCCGGATCGGGTCGAACGCACGAGAGTCGGTCGGGCTGCGCCTGAGCCAAATACCGGAAAACCGTGGTGAACTGGCCTCCGGGCGGCGGAAGCGGGCGCACCTACGTATTGCGCCCTTCGACTCGCTCTGTTATCACCGCGCCGATTTCACTAGGGCGCGAGAAGCAATCACGCCAAAGTGACTCGTGCCGCTCCCGGGGGGCGACGCAGCACGTCAATGACGGGGAGGGTGCACGTGTCCAGCTCAGCTTCACTGACCTCGGGCGTTGCAGGACGCTACGCAACCGCCCTGTTCGAGATCGCCCGGGAATCCAGGTCGCTCGACAAGGTCGAGGCCGATCTTGCTGCGCTGCAACAGGCGCTGGCCGACAGCCCGGATCTCCGCGCCGCGATCGCCTCGCCGGTCTTCAGCCGCCAGGATCTCGATGGCGTGGTCCAGGCCCTCGCGTCCCGCATGGCGCTCGGCCCCGAGGTTGCCAACACCCTGCGGCTGATGGCGCATAATCGCCGGCTCTTCGTCCTGCCCGCGCTCATCGCGCAGGTGAAGGCGCTCGCCGCCGACGCCCGGGGCGAGGTGACCGCCGCCGTCACCGCCGCGACGCCGCTGAGCGACGATCAGCTGGCCTCGCTCCGCGCCGCGCTCAAGGCCGGCATCGGCAAGGACGTCGCGCTCGATATCACCATCGACCCGGCTCTGATCGGGGGGCTCGTGGTTCGGGTCGGCTCCCGGATGATCGACACCTCGATCCGATCCAAGCTGGCGAATCTCCAGAATGTCATGAAAGAGGTCGGATGATGACGATCCAAGCCGCTGAAATCTCTGCGATCCTCAAGGAGCAGATCAAGAATTTCGGGCAGGAGGCCGAGGTCGCCGAAGTCGGAAGGGTTCTGTCGGTCGGTGACGGCATCGCGCGCGTCCACGGCCTCGACAATGTCCAGGCCGGCGAGATGGTCGAGTTCCCCGGCGGCATCCGCGGCATGACGCTCAATCTCGAGATCGACAATGTCGGCGTCGTGATCTTCGGGACGGACCGCGATATCGGCGAGGGCGACGTCGTCAAGCGCACCAAGTCGATCGTGGACGTTCCGGTGGGCAAGGGCCTGCTCGGCCGCGTGGTCGACGCGCTCGGCAACCCGATCGACGGCAAGGGCCCCATCGACTATACCGAGCGCCGGATCGCCGACGTGAAGGCGCCGGGCATCATCCCGCGCAAGTCGGTGCACGAGCCGATGGCCACCGGCCTCAAGGCGATCGACGCTCTGATCCCGATCGGCCGCGGCCAGCGCGAGCTCATCATCGGCGACCGCCAGACCGGCAAGACCGCCGTGGCGCTCGACGCGATCCTGAACCAGAAGACCTACAACGAGGCTGCCGGCAGCGACGAGAGCAAGAAGCTCTATTGCGTCTATGTCGCCGTCGGTCAGAAGCGCTCGACTGTCGCCCAGCTCGTCCGCAAGCTCGAGGAAACCGGCGCGATCGACTATTCGATCATCGTCGCCGCCACCGCCTCCGAGCCGGCGCCGATGCAGTATCTCGCGCCCTATTCCGCCTGCGCGATGGCGGAGTATTTCCGCGACAACGGCATGCATGCCCTGATCGTCTATGACGATCTCTCCAAGCAGGCGGTCGCCTATCGCCAGATGTCGCTGCTGCTCCGCCGCCCGCCCGGCCGCGAAGCCTATCCGGGCGACGTCTTCTACCTGCATTCGCGCCTGCTGGAGCGCGCGGCGAAGCTCAACGACTCGATGGGTGCGGGCTCGCTGACCGCGCTGCCGATCATCGAGACGCAGGCGGGCGACGTCTCGGCCTATATCCCGACCAACGTGATCTCGATCACCGACGGCCAGATCTTCCTCGAGTCCGAGCTGTTCTACCAGGGCATCCGTCCCGCGGTGAATGTCGGCCTCTCGGTCTCCCGCGTCGGCTCGTCGGCGCAGACCAAGGCGATGAAGTCGGTCGCCGGCTCGATCAAGCTCGAGCTCGCCCAGTACCGCGAGATGGCGGCCTTCGCGCAGTTCGGCTCCGACCTCGACGCCGCGACCCAGCGCCTGCTCAATCGCGGCGCCCGCCTGACCGAGCTCCTGAAGCAGCCGCAATATTCCCCGCTCACCAATGCGGAGCAGGTGGTGGTGATCTTCGCCGGCACCAACGGCTATCTCGACAAGCTGCCGGTCAGCGCCGTCGGCCGGTTCGAGAAGGGCCTGCTGTCGCACCTGCGCAACAGCGATCCCGGGCTCCTCGCCGAAATCCGCGACAAGGACCAGAAGATCGCCGGCGATATCGAGGCCAAGATCCGCGCAGCGATCGACGCATTCGCCAAGACCTTCGGCTGATCCGAATATAGGGAGCGCGGCCGATGCCGAGCCTGAAGGACCTCAAGATCCGGATCGCGAGCGTGAAATCCACGCGCAAGATCACCAAGGCGATGCAGATGGTGGCGGCGGCCAAGCTCCGCCGCGCCCAGGAGGCGGCGGAAGCCGCGCGCCCCTATGCCAGCCGCATGGAAGCCGTTCTCGGCAACCTCGCGGCCGGCGTCGGCAAGAGCGCGGCGGCCCCGAAGCTGCTCGGCGGCACCGGCAAGCAGGATGTCCACCTGCTCGTGGTGGCGACGGCGGAACGCGGCCTTTGCGGCGGCTTCAACTCGTCGATCGTGCGCCTGGCGCGGGCCCATGTCGAGCGGCTGCGCGCCGAGGGCAAGACGGTGAAGATCCTTACCGTCGGCAAGAAGGGCCGCGAGCAGCTGCGCCGGGACATGGGCAGCTATCTCGTCGGCCATGTCGACCTCTCGGAGGTGCGCAAGCTCGGCTATGCCGACGCGGCCCGCATCGCCGACGACCTGATGCAGCGCTACAATGCCGGCGAGTTCGACGTCTGCACCATCTTCTTCAACACCTTCCAGTCGGTGATCAGCCAGGTCCCGACCGCGCGCCAGCTGATCCCGGCTTTGTTCGAGGACGGCGCCGCGGCGGGCGCCCAATATGAATACGAGCCGAGCGAGGAGGCGATCCTCGCCGACCTGCTGCCGCGCGGCGTGACGACGCAGATCTTCACGGCGCTCCTTGAGAACGGCGCGTCCGAACAGGGCGCGCGGATGAGCGCCATGGACAATGCGACGCGCAATGCGGGCGAGATGATCGACAAGCTGACGATCGTCTATAACCGCTCGCGGCAGCAGGCGATCACCAGCGAGCTGATCGAGATCATTTCGGGCGCCGAGGCGCTCTAGGAACGCAAGGGGACGGGGAACCGCGCAATGACAAAACCAGTCGGCAAGATCACTCAGGTCATCGGCGCCGTGGTCGACGTTCAGTTCGACGGCCACCTGCCCGAAATTCTCAATGCGCTTGAGACCGAGAACAATGGCGCGCGGCTGATCCTCGAGGTCGCGCAGCATCTGGGCGAATCCACCGTGCGCACCATCGCGATGGACTCGACCGAGGGCCTGGTCCGCGGCGAGGTGGTGAGCGACACCGGCAAGCCGATTCAGGTCCCGGTCGGCGACGGCACGCTCGGCCGCATCCTCAATGTCGTGGGCGATCCCGTCGACGAGAAGGGTCCGGTTGCCGCGACCGAGTATCGCGCGATCCACCGCGCGGCGCCGGATTTCGAGGAACAGTCGACCGAAAGCCAGATCCTCGTCACCGGCATCAAGGTCATCGACCTGCTCGCACCCTATGCCAAGGGCGGCAAGATCGGCCTGTTCGGCGGCGCCGGCGTCGGCAAGACGGTGCTGATCCAGGAGCTGATCAACAACATCGCCAAGGTGCATTCGGGCTATTCGGTGTTCGCCGGCGTCGGCGAGCGCACGCGTGAGGGCAACGACCTCTATCACGAATTCATCGAATCGGGCGTGATCAACATCGACGATCTGACCAAGTCGAAGGTCGCCTTGGTCTATGGTCAGATGAACGAGCCGCCGGGGGCCCGCGCCCGCGTCGCCCTTTCGGGCCTGACGCTGGCCGAGCAGTTCCGCGACCAGTCCGGCACCGACGTGCTGTTCTTCGTGGACAACATCTTCCGCTTCACCCAGGCGGGTTCGGAAGTGTCGGCGCTTCTCGGCCGTATCCCCTCCGCCGTGGGCTACCAGCCGACGCTCGCGACCGACATGGGCGCGCTGCAGGAGCGGATCACCTCGACGCGGAACGGCTCGATCACCTCGGTGCAGGCGATCTACGTGCCGGCCGACGACCTCACCGACCCGGCGCCCGCGACCTCCTTCGCCCATCTCGACGCGACGACGGTGCTCAGCCGCGCGATTTCCGAGCTCGGCATCTATCCGGCCGTGGACCCGCTCGACTCGACGAGCCGGATCCTGCAGCCGGACGTTGTCGGCCAGGAGCATTACGACACCGCGCGCGCCGTCCAGGGCATCCTGCAGCGCTACAAGAGCCTGCAGGACATCATCGCCATCCTTGGCATGGACGAGCTCTCGGAAGAGGACAAGCTGACGGTGGCGCGCGCCCGCAAGATCCAGCGCTTCCTGTCGCAGCCCTTCGACGTGGCGCAGGTCTTCACCGGTTCGCCCGGCGTCCAGGTGCCGATCGAGGAGACGATCGACAGCTTCAAGCGGGTGGTCGCGGGTGAGTTCGATCACCTGCCGGAGGCTGCGTTCTACATGGTCGGCGGCATCTCGGAAGTGATCGCCAAGGCCGAGAAGATGGCGGCCGCCGCCGCCTGACGGGAGCCCGTGTGATGGCCGATACCTTGCAGTTCGATCTGGTCAGCCCGGAGCGCAAGCTTGCGTCGGTCGCGGCGACCAGCGTGCAGATCCCGGGCATGGATGGCGATTTTACCGCCATGCCCAACCATGCGCCGTTTCTGACCACGCTGCGGCCCGGCATTGTCCGGGTCGTGGCGGGGACCGAGACCACCGAATATGTCGTGACCGGCGGCTTCGCCGAGATCTCGCCGACCGCCGCGACCATCCTGGCGGAGCAGGCCATGCCGCGGGCCGAGGCCTCGTCGCTTCTGGTCAGCGATCTGCTGGAGGCGGCCGAGAAGCAGCTCGCAGCCGCGCCGCAGGACGGCCGGATGGCCGCGCATCAGCGTGTCCGCGATGTCGGCGCGCTGAAGGGCGTCCTCGGCCTCTGAGAGCGAGGGTCCACCGGGCGCCATCGTCGTCCGGTGATCCCCGACCTCGGGCGGGATCATGATCTTCTTTGGAGGGCCGGACCGGTTCAACCGGGCCGGCCCTCGCGTTTGGAGGCGGATGGCTGCCTCACCCGGACGCAGTGCCGCCAAAGGTCGAATATGGCCTGTCGGATCGCGGCCACAGCCTTGAGCCGGCCATCCTCGCGCTGGAGTCCAGGCCGAGCAGGCCGTTTCGTTCGGCCGCGCCGAAAAGGGCGGCGGGGCGGCGTCGCGCCGAAATGATCCGTCAGGACCTCCGTGGCGCAAGGCCGAGGCGGGTTCCTCAACTCCGCTCCAAGGAGCGATACGTCGTTTGGGGGTTCGTCCCTTTTCGGCACGAGCGCATCGCATTCTCTGGACGGGTCACGCTTCCACCGGCGTTAATCTTTCTGAGGATCAGGTTAATGCCACAGAAATATATCAGCAATTTCAATGTATTGGTTGGAGTCGCACGCGTGCGACTCCGCCTTGTCGCACAGCCCCAGCTCATTTCGGGGTGATGCGCCCATCCGTCCCGGGCTCGTAGTCGGGATGGGCCGACAGATAGTCGGCCAGCACGATCTCCAGGTTCGGCCCGTAATCATAGGCATTGCTGGCCTGGTCCCTCAGCACCGCATACCCGTCGCCCCCGGCCCGCATGAAGTTGTTGCTGACGACCGTATAGGTCTTGCCGGGGTCGATCGGCACCCAGTCGGCGCCCTGGGCGACCAGAACCTCGGCCACCCGCGCGCCGGCCGGCGCGGCCGGGTCCCAGGTGACCTTGAGCCCCGCGACCTGCGGAAAGCGTCCCGCCCCGTCCTCGACCTGGCTGAACCCGTTCTCCAGGGCCGCGACCACCCCCGCCCCGGTCAGGTTGAACGTCGAGAGCGTGTTCTGGAAGGGCAGGACCGCCAGCACGTCCCCCATGCTGACTGGCCCGGCCGCGATCGAGGCCCTGAGGCCGCCCCCGTTCTGCAGGGCGATCGTTACCCCCTGGCCCTTCACCCGGTCGAGCATCGCCTCCGCGACCAGGTTCCCCATCGGGCATTCCACCTTGCGGCAGGTCTCCCGGCTGCCGTCGATTTCCGCCCCCACCTCAGCGACCTTGCGGGCCTTCAGGGCCTCGATCGGTCCGGCATAGCCCTTGATCGCCTCGAGGATGCCGGGATCGGGCGTGACGCTGGCATCGAGCAGCAGGCTGTCCCCGCTCGCCGCCGTGACCTTGCCGGCCTCGTCGAAGCTCAGCTTCAGGTCGCCCAGATATTTCGAATAGGACCCCGCCTGGACGATCGGGACCTTGGCCCCGTCCGGCCCGTCGGCCATCAGGGGATAGGGATAGGGCGCCTTGGGGTCGCTGTTGGAAAAAAGGGTGTGGCTATGCCCGCCGATGATCGCGTCGATCCCCGGGACGGCGGCCGCGATCCGGATGTCCTCCGGGGTGCCGGCATGGCTCAGGACCAGGATATGGTCGATCCCCTGCGCCTCCAGCGCCGGCACCGCGGCCTGGAGATAGGCGATCGGATCGGCGAAGGCGACCGTGGGGCCGGGGCTCGAAATCTCGGGCGTGTCGGCGGTCGTCACCGCGAGGAGGCCGACCTTCTCGCCGCCGATCTCGAGGATCAGGGGCCCCGCCTTCGCGAGCGGCCCGAGCTTGGGGTCGGCGCTGGCATCGACATTGCCGAAGACCACCGGAAAATTCGCCCCCGCCACGAAATCGGTCAGGGGAGCGGGGCCGAGGTCGAATTCGTGGTTGCCGAGCGCCGCAGCGTCGAGGCCGAGCCGGTTCATGAAATCGAGCTCGGCCTTGCCGGAATAGGTGGTGAAGAACAGCGAGCCCTGGAACTCGTCCCCGGCCGACAGGACCAGCACCGGCTCCCCCCGGCCCTTGGCTTCGTCCCGGAGCCGGTTGATCGCGGTATAGAGCCGGGCGGCGCCGCCGAAGCACTTGCCCGCCGCCTCGTCCTCGCCCGAGCAGGTCGAATCGAAGCCGTTGATCGACTCGATCCGGCTGTGGAAGTCGTTGAAATGCAGGATGTCGAGGGTGAAGGCCCCGGCCCCTGGGGCGGGAAGCCCGAGGATCGCGGCAAGGAGAAGCGTCTGGCGGTGCATCGGAACCTCCCGAGTCGGCAATGGCCCCGACCATGCCAGCCGGCCATGCCTCGCGGCAAGGGCGGGCCGGCCGGCGCGGGCGTGCCGAGGGGCGCGATCCCGAGCGCGGAAACCGTGCTGTCGCACGCGTGCGACAAAGGGTATCATGCTGTAATATAACGATATTTCGAAACGCCTTTACCCGATCGCAATCTTCGTTAAGGCGCGCGTCCTGCGTCATTTCGCGGGAGGAGGCAGGTGGAGCGAGGGAACCGGCGGCGGATCGCGGCGCGGGACCGGCGCATAAAGGGGCGCGCCGGATGGCAGGCGCCGAGGGCTGGCCCCGGGGAAACGTCAACCCATCCGCGATTGACCGCGAGGGCCGGCGGCGACTAGCGTCGGCGCGATCCCCCCGCGAGGTGCGCGACCATGACCCTGTCCAATTCCCAGCTGCGCGATACCGAGGCGCTGCTGCATCCCTATGCCAACGCCATGGCGCTGCGCCAGTCCGGCACCCAGATCATCGAGCGGGGCGAGGGAATCCGGGTCTATGACGAGGCCGGGCGCCCGTTCATCGAGGGCCTGAGCGGGCTTTGGTGCGCCGGTCTCGGCTTTGGCAATGCCGAGCTTGCCGAAGCGGCGCGCGAACAGATCGACAAGCTGCCCTATTATCACCTGTTCACCGGCAAGAGCCATGAGCCGGCAATCGAACTGGCCGAGAAGATCAAGGCGCTGGCACCCGGCCGCATGGCGCGGATCTTCTATCAGTCGAGCGGGTCGGAGGCGAACGAGACCCAGGTCAAGCTGGTCTGGTACTACAACAACGCGCTCGGCCGTCCGGAAAAGAAGAAGATCATCAGCCGGATCAAGGCTTACCACGGGACCACCATCGTCTCGGCCTCGCTGACCGGCCTGCCGAACAACCATCGCGATTTCGACCTGCCGGTGCCGGGGATCCTGCATGCGGCGACACCGCATTTCTGGAAGGGCGCCCTGCCGGGGGAGAGCGAGGCGGAGTTCACCCGGCGCCTGGCGGCCGAGTTCGAGGCGCTGATCCTCGCCGAGGGGCCGGAAACGGTCGCGGCCTTCATCGCCGAGCCGATCATGGGGGCGGGCGGCGTGATCGTGCCGCCCGAGGGCTATTTCCCGGCGATGGCCGAGATCTGCCGCAAATACGACCTGCTGATGATCTCGGACGAGGTGATCTGCGGCTTCGGACGCACTGGCGAGTGGTTCGGCGCTGAGACCTTCGGCTTCGAGGCCGACAGCTATTCGATGGCGAAGCAGCTGACCGGCGCCTATCTGCCGCTCTCCGCCGTCGGCATGAGCCAGCGGATCGCCGAGGTCGCGGAGGCCCAGAGCGGCAAGATCGGCACGTTCGGCCACGGCTTCACCTATGGCGGGCATCCGGTCGGCTGCGCCGTCGCGATCAAGGCGCTGGAAATCTATCAGCGGATGGACGCGCCGGCCCGGGTGCGGGCGCTGGCACCGCGCTTTGCCGCGCATCTCGACCGGCTGGCCTCGCACCCGCTGGTCGGGGAGGCGCGGCATGCCGGGCTCGTCGGGGCGCTGGAACTGGCGCCGAACAAATCGCCGCTCGGCTTCGCCCAGCCCGGCAAGGCCGCGGTCAGGCTGGCGCAGGAATTGCTGGAGCGTGGGGTGATCGTCCGGCCGATCGGCGATTCGATCGCCTTCTGCCCGCCGATGATCATCACCGACGCCGAGATCGACGAGCTGTTCGCGCCGGTCGAGGCGGCGCTCGATGCGACGGAGGCCTGGGCGAGGGCCGAGGGTCTGCTCGCCTGACTTGCCGCTTGCCGCCGCCGATGCGCGGCGGCATAGTTCGCGCGCCGGGACGCGCCGGTATCCTTAATCCCTTCGAGAGAGACATGAACCCGCTGCGCGGCATCGGTCTGAAGATCCTGTCGGTCGTGGTCTTCACCGCCATGGCGATCTGCATCAAGGCGGCACAACCGCATGTGCCGCCCGGCCAGACGGTGTTCTTTCGCTCGTTCTTCGCGCTGCCGGTGATCCTGGTCTGGCTGGGACTGACGCAGAACCTGCGCCATGGGCTCGCGACCGCCAATCCGATGGGGCATGTCTGGCGCGGGCTGGTCGGGACGACGGCGATGGCGCTCGGCTTCACCGCGCTCGGGCTCTTGCCGCTGCCGGAGGCGACGGCGCTCGGCTATGCGGCGCCGCTCCTCACGGTGATCTTCGCGGCGATGTTTCTCGGCGAGGCGGTGCGGGCGTTCCGGCTGAGCGCGGTCGGGGTCGGGCTTGTCGGGGTGACGATCGTGCTCGGGCCGCGGATGACGCTGACCTCGCTCGACGCGACCTCGAAGCTCCAGACCATCGGGGCGATGGCGGCGCTGGGCGGCGCGGTCTTTGCAGCCCTCGCCCAGGTCTTCGTGCGGAAACTGGTCCATAGCGAGCCGACCGCGACCATCGTGTTCTATTTCTCGGTGACGGGCGCCCTGCTTGCGCTCGTCACGCTGCCGTTTGGCTGGGTCATTCCGACCGGGCGGGAGGCGGCGCTGCTGGTCGGGGCGGGCTTGCTCGGGGGCTGCGGGCAGATCCTGCTGACCGAGAGCTATCGCCATGCCGAGACCAGCGTGGTTGCCCCGTTCGAATATGTCTCGATGGTTCTGTCGCTGCTGTTCGGCTATCTGCTCTTCAGCGAGCGACCAACGATGACGACCCTGGTCGGGGCGGCGCTCATTGTCGCGGCGGGCTTGTTCATCATCTGGCGCGAGCGGCGGCTCGGGGTGCAGCGGGCTCGGGCGCGAGGGGCGATGACACCGCAAGGCTGACCTGCAAAAGCACCATATTGACCTGCGCTTCAGGCTCGTCCAATGCTCGCGCATGCTGATCTTCAAGGTCTTCCGGGCCCCCGAATGGGCCGAGCTCGTGAGCAACGGCAGGACGCGTGGGGCTCCTGTGGACCGTGAGGACGGCTTCGTGCATCTCTCGACCGCGGCGCAGCTTGCCGGCACGCTGCACAAGCATTTCGCCGGAGCGACGGGGCTCGTGCTGGTGGCGATGGATGCCGCCCGCGGCGGGCCTTGGCTGAAATGGGAGACCTCGCGAGGGGGCGAGCTGTTTCCGCATCTCTATCGCGATTTCGAGGCGGAGGATGTGGTCTGGTCGCGGTCCTTGCCCGACGATCCCGCCGCCTGGGCGCTGCCCGACGATCCTACATGCGCCTGATCGAGCGGCTGGGCCTGCCGCTGCTGCGATGCCTCGATCCGGAGGCGGCGCATGGCCTGGCGCTCCGGGGGCTGGAGCTGATGCCGGGGGACGGGCCGCCGAGTTCGGCCCGGCTGCGGACCCGGCTGGCCGGGCTCGACCTGCCCAATCCGGTCGGGCTGGCCGCGGGGTTCGACAAGAACGCCGTGGCGCTCGACGCGCTGGCGCGGACCGGGTTCGGCTTTCTCGAGGTCGGGGCGGCGACGCCGAAAGCCCAGCTTGGCAATCCGCGGCCGCGGCTGTTCCGGCTGAGCGAGGACCGGGCGGCGATCAATCGCTTCGGCTTCAACAATGAGGGGGCGGGGGCGATCGCGGCGCGGCTGGCCGAGCGGCCGGAGGGCAGCGTGGTCGGGCTCAATCTCGGCGCCAACAAGACGAGCACCGATCCGGCGGCCGACTATGCCGAGGTGTTGAGCCTGGCCGGGCCGTTCGTCGAGTTCGCCACGGTGAATGTCTCCTCGCCCAATACCGCGCGGCTGCGGGATCTGCAGGGGCGGGCGGCGCTCGACGGGTTGCTGAAGGGGGTGATGGCGGCCAATGCGGCTCTGGTCGCGCCGGTGCCGATCTTCCTGAAGATCGCGCCCGATCTGGGCGACGGCGAGCTGGCCGATCTGGTCGAGATCGCGCTCGCCCATGGCGTGGCGGCGATCGTCGCGACCAATACCACGATCGGGCGCGAGGGGCTGAGGAGCCGGCACCGGGGCGAGGCGGGCGGCTTGTCGGGGCAGCCTTTGTTCGCGCCCTCGACGCGGATCCTCGCCAAGGTCTCGGCGCTGGTCGCGGGCCGGGTGCCGCTGATCGGGGTGGGCGGGATCGGGTCGGCCGAGCAGGCCTATGCCAAGATCAGGGCCGGCGCGAGCGCGGTGCAGTTCTATACCGCGATGGTCTATGGCGGGATCGGCCTGGCCGGGGAGATCGCGCTGGGGCTTGAGGCGCTGCTGGAGCGGGACGGGTTCGCCAATGTCGCGGACGCGGTGGGGCTCGACCGGGACGCCTGGCGCGCGTGAGCGGCCGCGCTTTTTTGCTGCGGTGCAATGGAAACTGCTTCGGAGGGGGCTAGCTGAGCCTTTTGCTCCCCGAGGGAGCAGGGGCGGCGGCATCCGGAACGAAAAGGCAGGGGAATGAGCGAGGCGACGGCGATCGAGGAAGGGGGCGCGGCCGGGTTCGGGCCGCAGGGTCTGTCGCGGGGCGCGGTGATGGTGCTGAGCCTCGCGCTGGCGGTGGGCAGCTTCGGGATCGGGACCGGCGAGTTCGCGATCATGGGGCTGCTGCCTGACATCGCGGCCGGGCTCGGGGTTTCGCTGCCGGCGGCGGGGCATCTGATCAGCGCCTATGCGCTGGGCGTCGTGGTCGGCGCGCCGCTGATCGCGCTGCTGGCCGCGAAGCTCAGCCGGCGGACGCTGCTGCTGGCGCTGATGCTGGCCTTCGCGCTCGGCAATCTCGCGAGCGCGGTGGCGCCGGGGATGGGGACGCTCACGCTGGCGCGGTTCCTGTCGGGGCTGCCGCATGGCGCCTATTTCGGGGTGGCGGCCCTGGTCGCGGCGTCGGTCGCGCCGCCGGGCCGGCGGGCGCAGGCGGTGGGGCGGGTGATGCTGGGGCTCACCGTCGCGACGCTGATCGGCACGCCGATCGCGGCCTGGCTCGGCCAGCAATTCGGCTGGCGCTCGCTCTTCGTGCTGGTGGGAGGGATCGGCACGCTGACCGTGGCGCTGCTGGCGGCGACCCTGCCGCAGGACGAGGTCCATGCCGAGGCGAGCGCGCTGCGCGAGCTGGCGGCGCTGAAGCGGGCGCAGGTCTGGCTGACGCTGATCTTCGCCTCGGTCGGGTTCGGCGGCATGTTCGCGGTCTTCAGCTATATCGCGGCGACGGCGACCCAGGTGGCGGGCCTGCCCGAGAGCTTCGTGCCGGTGATCCTCGCGATCTTCGGGGCGGGGATGATCGTCGGCAACGTCGCGGGCGCCTGGCTGGCCGACCGGGCGCTGATGCCGACGCTGGCGGCGCTGATGGTCTTCAACATCCTGGTGCTCGCCGTCTTCGCGCTGAGCGCGCAGCATGCGGCGATGCTGTGCCTTTGCGTGTTCTTCATCGGGACCGGGGTGGCGCTCGCCCCGGCGGTGCAGACCCGGCTGATGGATGTGGCGGGCGACGCGCAGACGCTGGCCGCGACCTCGATGCATTCGGCCTTCAACATCGCCAACGCGGCCGGGGCCTGGCTCGGCGGGCTCGCGATCGCCGCGGGGTGGGGCTATGCGGCGACGGGCTGGGTGGGCGCGATCCTGGGCCTGGCCGGGCTCGCGGTGTTCGGCCTGTCCTGGCGGCTCGAGACGCTGCGTCCGCAGGGGCGGCATCGCTGAGGCTCAGGCGGCGCGCGCCTCGAGCGCGGGATAGCGCAGGCCGAGGGTCACGGCACGGGCGATGTTCAGCACCGTCAGCGCCGCCCAGAGCCCGTGATTGCCGAAGGCCGGCAGCAGGATCGCGAGCGCCGCGGCATAGACCGCGACCGAGATCAGCATGGCGTCGCGCATCGCGCGGGTCTCGGTCGCGCCGATGAAGATGCCGTCGAGCATCCAGGACGCGATGCCGACAACCGGCACCGCGACCAGCCAGGGCAGATAGTCGCGCGCCGTCGCCCGGACTTCGGGCGCCGTCGCCATCAGGTCGATCAGCCAAGGCCCGCACAGCGCGAAGGCGAGCGACAGCACCAGCGAGAAGCCGACCCCCCATTGCGAGCTGACGATCGCGGCGCGGCGCAGATCGGCGCGGGCATGCTGGCCGAGGGTCTGACCAACCAGCGCCTCGGCGGCGAAGGCGAAGCCGTCGAGCGCATAGGCGGTGATCTCGAGGAATTGCAGCAGCACCTGGTTCGCGGCCAGCGTCACGTCGCCGAGCCCGGCGCCGAAGAACATGAAGGCGGTGAAGCTCGCCTGCAGGACGACCGAGCGGATCATGATGTCGCGATTGACCCGCGCCATCCGGGCGAGCCTGGCCGCGTCGAACACCCGGGTCCGGTCGCGCCACTGCGCGCCGTCGAACGCGCCGCGGCAAAGCCAGAGGCCGAAGCCGAACCCGGCCCATTCGGCGATCAGCGTGCCGGTCGCGACCCCGGCGATGCCCCAGCCGAAGCCGAGCACGAAGCTGACGGTCAGCACGACGTTGAAGCCGTTGGTCGCGAGCTGCAGCAGCAGCACGCTGCGGGTCCGCTCCATCCCGATCAGCCAACCGGTGACGGCATAGGTGCCGATCGCCGCCGGCGCGCCCCAGATGCGGATGCCGAGATAGGTGCGCGCCAGGGACTCGACCTCGGCCGAGGCGGGCGCGAGGCGGAAGGCGAGGGCCCAGACCGCCGCCTGGCCCGCGACCATCAGGAGCCCGGCCATGCCCGCGAGGATCAGGGCGCGGGTCATCAGGGCACGGGTTTCGGCCGTATCGCCGGCGCCGCGGGCCTGGGCGACGAGCCCGGTCGTGCCCATGCGCAGGAAGCCGAAGATCCAGTAGATCGAGGCGAGGATGACCGCGCCGAGCCCGACCGCGCCGATCGGCGCCGCCTGGCCCAGCTGGCCGATGACGCCGGTATCGACCGCGCCGAGGATCGGCACCGTGGCGTTGGAGAGCACGATCGGCAGCGCGATCCGAAGCACCCGCCCATGGGTGATGGCGCTCGGTCGGGTCATGGCGATCAGGTGCGAGGGATGCGGGCCATGGAGCCCCGGCCCGATCCGGGCGTCATGGCTCGGAGTCCTGCGGCATCAGGAAATGGCCGGTCGCCTGGGCGAAGAGCCGGGCGCGGTTGTCCTGCCAGGCCTCGACATGCACCGAGGCATAGCGGCGGCCGACGCGGTTGACGCGGGCGCGGGCATAGGCGTCGCGCGGCATTCCGGAGCGGAGATAGTCGACGGTGAGGTCGATGGTCTTGGGCAGGGCCGGGAACTGGCCGGCCTCGATCGCCGCCGCGCCGTCGCCGCCGCCCTCCATCCGCTCCCAGATCTGGGCCCAGGCGAGTTCCATGATCGCGGTGATTTCGAGGAACGCGCCGATCGCCCCGCCATGGAGCGCCGGCAGGCGGGGATTGCCGATCAGCTTGTCGCTGAAATGCAGCTGGGCCGTCAGTTCGTCGCCGCGCCGGTCGAAGCTGACGCCGAGATGCGTGACATAGGGCACGCGCGCCGCGAGCCGGGCGAGCGCCGCGTCGCGCCGCTGCTTCAGCACCTGGACCGGTTCGATCGGCGGGCGCGCCCTCGTCATGCCGGGCGCTCCACGGTGAAGGCGCCGGCGGCTGCGGCGACCGGCTCGTCGGACCGGTCGGTATAGGCGTAGGCGCGGACGAAGGCGACGGTGCGGGTCACCCGGTAGCAGTCGGCCCGGGCATGGAGGCGAAGCCCGGGCTCGGCGGGGCGCATATAGTCGATGCGCAGGTCGATCGTCGCGGTGCTGGAGGGAGCGGCCGGATGGCTCATCACCGCGGTGCCGCAGCAGGTATCGAGCAGCGCCGTGACCACGCCGCCATGAAGCACGCCGCTGTCGGGGTCGCCGACCAGGCGCGGATCATAGTCGAGGGCCATCAGCGCCCAGCCCGCGCCGATCTCGAGCACCTGCATCCCGAGATCGCGGGAATGCGGCAGCGCCTGGATGAACTGGTTCGCGGTCCGGATCGGGTCTGCGGCGTCGGCGGGCATCGGCATCTCGGGGGTCGGGTCGCCCGCGAGATGGCCACAAAGCGGCGGGGGATTCAACCGCGGCCGCGAGGTGCGCGACGAGGCGGTGTGTCGCGGTCCTTGATTCGCCCTTAGGTCGAGTCCATCTTCGCCGGAAGATGCCGAAGCTCCGGGGAGCAGGTCCTGGCCGGCCTCCCGGGCGGTGCGACCTTCGTGAGCGGAGACCGACATGGCCGCCTATTCTCCCCCCCTTCGCGACTTTGGGTTCCTGCTGCATGAGGTGTTCGCGGTCGGGGCGAGCCCGATCCCCGGCTATGGCGAGCTCGATCCCGAGACGACCGAGGCGATCCTGGGCGAGGGCGGCCGGTTGGCGGCGGAGGTGCTGGCGCCGCTGAACGCGGTGGGCGACCGGCAGGGCTGCCGGCTGGAGAACGGGGTGGTGCGCACGCCCGACGGGTTCAAGGCGGCCTATGACCTGGTGCGGGCGGGTGGCTGGATCGGGCTCGATCTCGACCCGGATTTCGGCGGGCAGGGGATTCCGCATCTGATGAACACCGCGGTGGGCGAGATGCATGCCGCCGCCAACATGGCGCTCAACATGTATTGGGGCCTGACCCATGGCGCCTACAACGCGATCCATGCCCATGGTTCGGCGGCGCAGAAGGCGGCCTATCTGCCGAACTTGGTGGCGGGCGCGTGGACCGGCACGATGAACCTGACCGAGCCGCATTGCGGCACCGATCTGGGGCTGCTCCGGACCCGGGCCGAGCCGCAGGCGGATGGGAGCTACCGGATCACCGGGCAGAAGATCTTCATCTCCTCGGGCGAGCACGATCTGAGCGAGAATATCATCCATCTGGTGCTGGCGCGGATCCCGGGTGGGCCGGAGGGGGTGAAGGGGATCTCGCTCTTCATCGTGCCGAAGATCCTGCTGGCCGAGGGCGGCCCCGGTCTCGGGGCCCGCAACGCGCTCGCCTGCGGCAAGCTCGAGGCGAAGATGGGCATCCATGGCAACGCCACCTGCGTGATGAACTACGATGGCGCGACCGGGTTCCTGGTGGGCGAGCCGCACAAGGGGCTGCGGGCGATGTTCACCATGATGAACGAGGCGCGGCTCGCGGTGGGCGTGCAGGGGCTGGCGCAGGCCGCCGCCGCCTATCAGATGGCGGCCGCCTATGCGCAGGAGCGGCTGCAGGGCCGCGCGGTGACCGGGGCGGTCGCGCCGGATCAGCCGGCCGATCCCCTGATCGCGCATCCGGACGTGCGCCGGGCGTTGATGGACCAGCGGGCCTTCGTCGAGGGCGCGCGGGCGCTGGTGCTCTGGGCTTCGAGCCTGATCGACGCGCATCAGCGGGGCGGGGACGAAGGCGCGGAGGGGCTGGTCTCGCTGCTGACGCCGGTGATCAAGGGCTTCCTGACCGACAAGGGGTTCGAGGCGACGGTCTCGGCCCAGCAGATCCTGGGAGGCCACGGTTATACCGAGGATTGGCCGGCCAGCCAGTTCGTGCGCGATGCCCGGATCGCGATGATCTATGAGGGCGCGAACGGGGTGCAGGCGCTCGACCTGGTGGGGCGCAAGCTGGCGCAGGACGGCGGCAGGCCGATGATGGCCTTCTTCGAGCTGGTCAAGGGTTTCATCCGGGACAACGAGGGCGATGCGGCGCTGAAGGAAGGGTTTCTCGATCCGCTGAAGGCGGCGTCGAAGGACCTGCAGGCGGCGGTGATGACCTTCGCGGCCACCGGGCTGAAGGATCCGAACGCGGCGCTGGCCGGTTCGACCGATTTCCTGCATCTGTTTGGCCATGTCGCGCTCGGCCTGATGTGGGCGAGGATCGCCCGGGCGGCGCTGGCGGGCGACAGCGACTTTCACCGCGCCAAGCTTACGACCGGGCGCTACTACATGGCCCGCCTGCTGCCGGCAACTGCGCTGCATCTCGCGCGTATCCAGAGCGGGGGCGCCCCGGTGATGGAACTTCCCGCCGAGGCGTTCTAGGCTAGGAACCGGTGGCGGCCGCTGCCGGGAGAGCAAGGGGGCCAGCATGTCGGACTACCAACTCACCTGCTTCGCGCAATCGGGCAACGCCTATAAATGCGCGCTGATGCTGCAGCTGAACGCGGCGGACTGGGAGGCGGACTTCGTCGACTTCTTCAACGGCGCGACGCGGACGCCGGACTATCGCGCGCTGAACGAGATGGGCGAGGTGCCGGTCCTGACCCATGGCGCGGTCCGGTTGAGCCAGTCGGGGGTCATCCTCGACTATCTCGCCGAGGCGTTCGGGACCTTCGGGCCGGCGAGCGACGAGGAGCGGCGCGAGATCCTGCGCTGGACGCTGTGGGACAATCACAAGCTGACCGGCACCATCGCCAGCCTGCGCTTCATGATGAAGTTCCTGCCGCACGAGAAACGCGACCCGGGGGTGATCGACTGGCTGCGCCGCCGGGCCAAGGGGGCGCTCGAGCTGCTCGACCATCGGCTGTTCGCCCATGAATGGGTGGCGGTGCCGGGCCGGGCGACGACCGCCGACCTGTCCTGCGCCGGCTATCTCTTTTACGACCACGAATTCGGCTTCGAGCTCGATGCCTTCCCGAACATCGAGCGCTGGCGCAAGGCGATCGCCGCCCTGCCCGGCTGGCGCCACCCCTATGACCTGATGCCGGGCCATCCCTTGCCCGCGCCGAGCTGAGGCGGGGCCCCGCCTCACGAACCGCCGGACACTGCCACAGGATCCCGAGATCATGCCCGACGCCTATATCTACGACGCGATCCGCAGCCCGCGCGGCAAGGGGCGACCCGACGGGGGGCTGCACGAGGTGACGGCGGTGCGCCTGTCCGCCGACATGCTGAACGCGCTCAAGGCGCGCAACGCGCTCTCGACCGACGCGATCGAGGATGTGATCTGGGGCAATGTCACCCAGATCGGCGAGCAGGGCGGCTGCCTCGCCCGCTCCGCAGTGCTGCTGTCGGATTTCGACGAGCGGGTGCCGGGCCTCGCGATCAACCGCTTCTGTGCCTCGGGGCTCGAGGCGGTCAATCTCGCGGCGAACCAGGTGCGCGCGGGCGCCGGCTCGGCCTATGTCGCGGGCGGGGTCGAGATGATGAGCCGGGTGGCGATGGGTTCGGACGGCGCGGCGGTCGCCGCCGATCCGTCGCTGGCGATGAAGCGCTATTTCGTGCCGCAGGGCATCGCCGCCGACATCATCGCGACGCGGTTCGGATTCTCGCGCGACGATGTGGACGCCTATGCGGTCGAGAGCCAGCGGCGCGCCGCCGCGGCCTGGGACGAGGGGCGCTTCGCCCGGAGCCTGGTCCCGGTGCGCGACGGCAACGGGCTGCTGCTGCTCGACCGCGACGAGCATCTGCGGCCCGGCACGGACATGCAGTCGCTCGGCGCCCTGAAGCCCGCCTTCAAGGAGATGGGCGAGGGGATGCCGGGCTTCGACGCGGTGGCGATCCTGAAATATCCCGACCTGGAGCGGATCGAGCATGTCCACCATGCCGGCAATTCGAGCGGCATCGTCGATGGCGCGGCCGCGCTCTTGATCGGCAGCTTCGATTTCGGCGTGGCGCATGGGCTGAAGCCGCGCGCGCGGATCCGGGCGACGGCCAAGATCGGCACCGACCCGACGATCATGCTGACCGGCCCGGTGCCGGTGACCGAGAGGATCCTGGCCGAGGCGGGGATGGAGATCGGCGATATCGACCTGATCGAGGTGAACGAGGCGTTCTCGGCCGTGGTGCTGCGCTTCCTGCAGGCCTTCGATGCCGATCCGGGCCGGGTCAATGTCAATGGGGGCGCCATCGCGCTCGGCCATCCGCTGGGCGCGACGGGGGCGATCATTCTCGGCACCGCGCTCGACGAGCTCGAGCGCTCGGACAAGGAGACGGCGCTCGCGACCCTGTGCGTCGCGAGCGGCATGGGCGCGGCCACCATCATCGAGCGGGTGTGATGCCGAAATTGACGCTGCCCGAGCCGGTTTTCGAGACCGCGGCGGGCTATGCGCCGGCCGAGGAGGATCCGGGGCCGTTCGCGAGCGTGGCGGCCGGCGAGATCGGCGGGCTGACCCAGTTCGGGGCGCGGATCGAGACGCTGCCGCCCGGTTCGGCCTCGTCGATGCGGCACTGGCACAGCCATGAGGACGAGTTCGTCCTGGTCCTCGAAGGGCGGCTCGTGCTGGAGGAGGAGGGCGGCGAGACGCCGCTCGGCCCCGGCGAGGCGGCGGCCTTTCCGGCGGGGCGGCCGAACGGGCATGTGCTGCGCAACCGTTCCGACGGGCCGGCGACCTTCCTCGTCGTCGGCAATCGCGATGCGCGGGATGTCTGCACCTATGCCGGGCGCGACCGAATGAGCTTCTGGCGCGATGGCCGGCGCCAGGTGACGCGACGGGACGGGACGCCGCTTGCCGCGCCCGATGCGCCGGTCGGGCGCGTGGCGGAGCCGCCCTATGACGGGCCGGGCGGCTGGATCGACATCGCGCGCGCGCCGGTGCGCACCGGGAGCTCCTATCCCGAGCCCTATGCCGCCCTGGTCGCGACGCGGAGCTGGCAGCGGCTGGGGGATGCCGGCGGTCTGATGCGGTTCGGGATCAATCTGGTGACGATCCCGGCCGGCACGATCAGCTCGCTCCGGCACTGGCACACGACCGAGGACGAGTTCGTGCTGATGCGGTCCGGCACGCTGGTGCTGGTCGAGGATGACGACGAGGCCGAGATGCGGGCGGGCGACGTCGCGGCCTTCCCGGCCGGGAGACCGGTCGGGCACCATTTCCGCAATGAAAGCGGCGCGCCGGCGACGTTCCTCGTGGTCGGGACCCGTGCGCCCGCGGGCGTCTGCCATTATTCCGAGGCCGATCTGGTCGCAATGACCGAGGGCGGGCGCGCCTGGTACGCCCGCCGCGACGGAACCCTGGTCAAGGAGCTCTGATCACCATGCCGATCTTTCAGACCGCGATCGACGCCGACGGCATCGCGACGTTGAGCTGGGACCTGCCCGGCCGGTCGATGAACGTGCTGACCTATGAGGGGATCGCCGATCTGGAGGCGGCCTTCGACGCGGCTCTGGCCGATCCCGGGGTCCGGGGTATCCTGATCACCTCGGCCAAGCCGGATTTCGCGGGCGGCATGGATCTGGCCGTGCTCGCGCGGATGAAGGAGGAGGCGGGGGCCGATCCGGCGCGAGGGCTGTTCGAGGGGATCATGGCGATCCATCGTCTGCTGCGCAAGATCGAGCGGGCGGGCATGGATCCGAGGACCCACAAGGGCGGCAAGCCCGTCGCCTTCGCCTCGCCCGGCCTGTGCGCCGGGATCGGGACCGAGATCGCGCTGGCCTGCCATCGCCGCTTCATTGCCGATACCGCCCGCGCGAAGATCGGGCTGCCCGAGATCCTGATCGGGCTCTTTCCCGGCGCGGGCGGCACCACGCGGCTTGTCCGGATGCTCGGGCTGATGGGGGCGGCGCCGGTGCTGCTGGAGGGCAAGATGCTGGCGCCCAAGGCCGCCAAGGCGGCGGGACTGATCGACGAGATCGCGCCGCCGGCCGACCTGTTGCTCAACGCCAAGGACTGGCTCCTGTCGGCGCGCCACGAGGACCTGGTCAAGCCCTGGGATCAGAAGGGCGGCAAGATCCCCGGCGGCGCGCCCTATTCGGCGGCGGGGTTCATGACCTTCGTCGGCGCCTCGGCGATGGTGCTCGGCCGGACCCAGGGCGCCTATCCCGCGGCCAAGGCGATGCTGTCGGCGGCCTATGAGGGCGCCTTGGTCGATTTCGACACCGCGCTCCGGATCGAGGCGCGCTGGTTCACCGGCGTGCTGATGAACCCGTCCTCGGCGGCGATGATCCGGTCGCTGTTTCTCAACAAGCAGGCGCTGGAGAAGGGCGCCTCGCGGCCGGCGCTGCCCGACGAGAGCGTGCGCAAGCTCGGCATTCTCGGCGCGGGCATGATGGGCGGCGGCATCGCCTATGTCGCGGCGAAGGCGGGCATCCCGGTCGTGCTGATCGACCGCGACCAGGAGGCGGCCGACCGTGGGCGGGCGCATGTCGCCGCCATCCTCGACGAGGGTGTGAAGCGGCGCAAGACCACCGCCGAGGAGCGCGAGGCGGTGCTGGGGCGGGTGACAGCGACCCCCGACTATGCCGCGCTCGCGGGCTGCGATCTGGTGATCGAGGCGGTGTTCGAGGATCCGGGCATCAAGGCCGAGGCGACGCGGACGGCCGAGCAACAGCTCGGCTCTGACGCGATCTTCGCCACCAACACCTCGACGCTGCCGATCGCGGGCCTGGCCAAGGCGAGCCGCGATCCGGGGCGCTTCGTGGGCATCCATTTCTTCTCGCCGGTCGAGAAGATGGCGCTGGTCGAGGTGATCCGGGGACCGGGGACCGGCGACCGGGCGGTGGCCAAGGCGCTCGACTTCATCCGCCAGATCCGCAAGACGCCGATCGTGGTCAACGATGCGCGCTTCTTCTACGCCAACCGCTGCATCCTGCCCTATATCAACGAGGGCGTGCGGATGATCGCCGAAGGCGTGGCGCCGGCCCTGATCGAGAATGCCGCGCGGCAGCTCGGCATGCCGGTCGGGCCGCTGCAGCTGACCGACGAAGTGTCGCTCGATCTCGGGGTCCGCATCGCCAAGGCGACCAGGGCCGCGATGGGCGATGCCTATCCCGAGAGCCCGGCCGACGATGTCCTCTTCGCGCTGGTCGAGGCCGGGCGGCTCGGGCGCAAGGCCAAGGCGGGTTTCTATGCCTATGACGAGGCGGGCAGGCGGGCCGGGCTCTGGTCCGGGCTCGCCGAGCGGTGGCCGGTCGCGGCCGCGCAGCCTCCCCTGGAGGAGGTGGAGCAGCGGCTGGCGATGATCCAGGCGCTCGAGGCGGTGCGGGCGCTGGAGGAGGGCGTGCTGACCGATATCCGCGAGGGCGACGTGGGCGCGATCCTCGGCTGGGGCTTCATGCCCTGGTCCGGCGGCCCGTTCGGCTGGCTCGATATCCTCGGCGCGGACCAGGCCGTGGGGATCGCGGACCGCCTGGCGAGGAGCCACGGGCCGCGCTTCGCCGCGCCGGCATTGCTGCGGGATCAGGCGGCGCGGGGCGGGAGCTTCTATGGCGGTGCCGTCGGGGCAGCGACGGCGGCCTGAGTGATCTGGCCGTTCGGCGGCCCCTCCTCGCGATCCCGGACCCGGTGCTGTTCGCGCTGGCGCCGCTGATCCTGATGCGGGGGCGTGCGCTATCTCGGCGCGCCCTCGGCGCTCGCGCCAGGGCTGCTGACGCTGGGGGTCCTGTTCGCGGTCGCCCCCACGGTGCATTCGGCCGAATTCCGCATCGAGGCCGCGGTCCTCGTCGCGATCTTCGCATGGCTGGTCGATCGCCGGCCAAGCGCGGAGCCGCCGTCGTGAACCCGTGCGATGCCTGCCTGCCCGAACCGTGCTAGAGTGGCGCCAAGGCCCGGAACGGGCCATCGCGGGAGGACGCCCATGCATGCGCTGATGCAGGACTGGCCGCTCAGGGTCAGCCGAATCCTGGACCATGCCGCCCGCTTCCATCCCGAGCGCCCGGTCACCGGGCGCGAGGCCGACGGCGCGCCGGCCGCGACCAGCTATGCGAGCATCCGTCGCCAGGCGCTGCGGGTCGCGCAGAGGCTGGCCCGTGCCGGCCTCGGCCGCGGCGACGTCGCGGGCGTCATGGCCTGGAACACGCCGCGGCTGATGGAGCTCTGGTACGGCATTCCCGGCGCCGGCGCGATCCTGCACACGCTCAATCCGCGGCTCTTTCCCGATCAGCTCGTCTATATCATCAACCATGCCGGCGACCGGCTGCTGTTCGTCGACAGCGACCTTGCCCCGGTGATCGCCCGGATCCGCGACCGGCTGGACGGGATCGAGCAGATCGTCCTGCTGGGCGGGGCGAGCTCCGACCTGCCCGAGGCGGTGACCTATGCCGATTGGCTCGAGGGCTTGGACGGCGATTTCGCCTGGATCGAGGGCGACGAGCGCGATGCCTGCGGCATCTGCTATACCTCGGGCACCACCGGCAATCCCAAGGGCGTGGTCTATACCCATCGCTCCAACGTGCTGCACGCGCTCGTCACCAACAGCCCCGACATGCTGGCCCTGAGCGCCTCCGAGGTGATGATGCCGGTCGTGCCGCTGTTCCATGCCAATGGCTGGTCGATCGGCTATGCCGCGCCGATGGCCGGCGCCGCCCTGGTGATGCCCGGCCGCGATCTCAGCCCGCCGGCGCTCCACGCCCTGCTCGAAACCGGCGTCACGGTGACGGCGGCGGTGCCGACGATCTGGCTGGCGCTGCTCGCCTATCTCGAGACCGAGGGCTTGGGGCTCTCGACGCTGCGGCGCGTGATCATCGGCGGCTCCTCCTGTCCGCGCGCGGTGATCGAGCGGTTCCAGCAGCGCTACGGCGTCCATGTCCTGCATGCCTGGGGAATGACCGAGATGTCGCCGCTCGGGACCGTGTGCTCCTTCACGCCCGAAGTGGCGGCGCTGGCGGAGGGCGAGCGGCTGACCGTGCAGGAGACAGTCGGCCATCCGCCCTTCGGGGTCGAGCTGCGCGTGACCAACGATCTCGGCGCCGAGATCGGGCCAGAGGCCGGGCAGGGCCGGCTCTGGGCCCGCGGACCGGCGGTGGTGCAGCGCTATCTCAAGGCCGAGCGGGACGCGACCGACGCGCAAGGCTGGTTCGATACCGGGGACATGGGCATCATCGACCGGCACGGTTATCTGCGGATCACCGACCGGAGCAAGGATGTGATCAAGTCGGGTGGCGAGTGGATCAGTTCGATCGAGCTCGAGAATGCCGCGATCGCGCATCCCGACGTCGCCGAGGCGGCGGCGGTCGGGATGCCGCATCCGAGATGGGGCGAGCGGCCGGTGCTGGTCGTGGTGATGCGCGAGGCGCGGGCGCCCGACCCCGCCGGGATCCGGGCGCTGCTCGAGGCGCGTTTCGCGCGTTGGCAGCTGCCGGACGATATCCTGTTCCTGCCGGAGATCCCGCATACCGCGACCGGCAAGATCTCCAAGCTCGATCTGCGGCGGCGGCTGGCGGATCAGGGCTATGCGCTGGTGGTGTAACGGCTTCCCTAAGACGCGGCGATGCTCTAAAGACAGGGAAGGAAACACGTTTTCCGATTGGCAGGGTCACGCTTGGGCCGCATGACGGCGCTCGAGAAATATGCTCGCCTTGAGGCACTCGGCCTGTGGCGCGAGGCCGCGGCCACCGATCCGCGCGAGGTCGTGGTTTCCTTTGGCAATGCGAGCCTCGTCCTGACCGACCTTTCCGACCGGCCCCTCGGCCATTGGGCGCTGGCCGGCATCGAGCCCGTGGGCCGGGCGGAGGGTGCCACGATCTACGCGATGGATCGCGCGGGCGACGAGACGCTGACGATCCGCGATCCCGAGATGATCGCCGCCATTGCCGCGGTCTCGCGCGATTGGAGCGCGATTCCCGTGCCGGTTCAGACGGTTGCGCGCCGGCGATTCCCGTGGGTCGCGCTGTTGGCGCTGATCGTGCTGGCCGTTCTTGCGGCGCAGCTGCCGCGTCTGGTGCGCGATCAGGCGGCGCGGATGGTGCCACCGGAACAAGCGCAGGAATTCGGCCAGCGCATGCTGCTCGACCTGATCGCCGCGCATGGGTCGCCCTGCACCGACCCGGCCGGCCTGCGCGCGCTCGGCCGCCTGTCGGAGCGCGCGGCCGGAGGATTGCCGCTTACCGTGCTCGATCTCGGACAGGCTCCCCCGGTCTCGGTCCTGCCCGGCCCGGCAGCAGTGATCAACCTGGGGGCGATAAAGGCCGCGCCCCGGCCGCAGGTCCTGGCGGCGCAGCTCGGTCATGCGCTGGGGCCCGATCCGATGCGGGCGCCGGTGCGCGCGCTGATGGAGGCGGCGGGGCCGCTGGCCAGCCTGCGCTACATCCTGACCGGGGCGCTGTCGGACGCGGCGCTGGCGCGCGGGGCCGATCGCGCCATCCTGCCGCCGCCGAGCGATGCGTTGCCGCCGCCGATCCCCGCCGCCGTCCCGGTCCTGTCGGATCGCGACTGGGCGGCGCTGGGCGCGATCTGCCGCTGATC
Organism: Amaricoccus sp.; assembly: GCA_046348955.1. Taxonomy (GTDB): domain Bacteria; phylum Pseudomonadota; class Alphaproteobacteria; order Rhodobacterales; family Rhodobacteraceae; genus Amaricoccus. The sequence goes on along the minus strand of JAXMDG010000003.1, from coordinate 309,431 downwards.
TGGCGCTGACGCGCCCTTGCGCGCCGGGCGCGGCCCCGCTAAGAACGGGGCTGCGCGGGTATGGTGTAGTGGTAGCGCCTCAGCTTCCCAAGCTGATAGTGCGGGTTCGATTCCCGCTACCCGCTCCAGCTTCCTTCACTGACATGGCCGAAGCCGTCACGGCGCCAGCACGAAGCTGCCGGGCGCCGATTCCAGCGCGACCTTGCGCCGCCCCTTGGTGGCGGGAGCCGGGTGCCGTGCCGGGACCATCTCGCCATCCGACTTCGATTCGAGCCATTCCGCCCAGCAGGGCCACCAGGAGCCCGGGGTGAAGGTCGCGCCCTCGAGCCAATCCTGCGCCGAGGTGGGATAATCGTCGCGGGTCCAGTAGCCGTATTTCACCTTCTCGGCCGGCGGGTTGATCACGCCCGCGATATGGCCCGACCCGCCCAGCACGAAGCGGATCTCGCCGCCGAGCAGATGCGTCGTCGGATAGACCGAGGTCCAGGGCGCGATATGGTCCTCCTTGGTCGCCAGCACGAAGCAGGGGGTCTTGATCTTGCTCACGTCGATCGGCGTGCCGTCCATCGTCAGATGGCCGGGCTTGCGCAGCCCGTTCTCGATATAGATCTTCTCCAGGTACCAGAGCAGCATCGCCGCCGGCAGCCGCGTCGAATCCGAGTTCCAGTAGAGCAGGTCGAAGGCCGGCGGCCGGCGCCCCATCAGATAGTTCATCACATGGAACGACCAGACGAGGTCGTTCTCGCGGATCATCGAGAACATGTCCTGCAGATGGTGGTTCTCGAGATAGCCGGTATCGGCCATGTGGGTGCGCAGCGCGTCGAGCCGGTCGCGGTCGATGAAGACGCCGATCTCGCCCACATCGGTGAAGTCGATCATGGTGGCGAGCGTCGTCGCGGTGGCGATCCGGTCGTCGCCCTTGGCCGCGAGATAGGCCAGCGTCGCGGTCACCAGGATCCCGCCGATGCAGAAGCCGAGAATGTCGATCTGCTTCTCGCCCGTCAGCGTCTCGATCGCGTCGAGCGCGGCGAGCGGCCCGTGCTTCATGTAGTCCTCGAAGCTCATCGCCGCGTGCTCCTTGCCGGGATTGACCCAGGAGATCACGAAGACGGTGTGGCCGCGATCGAGCATATAGCGCACCAGGCTGTTCTTCGGGCGCATGTCGAGGATGTAGAACTTGTTGATCCAGGCCGGCACATAGAGCAGGGGCCGGCGGTGCTGGGTCTCGGTGGTGGGCTCGTACTGGATGAGCTGCATCAGCGGCGTCTGCCAGACCACCTTGCCCTCGGTGGTCGCGATGTCGCGGCCGATCACGAAGGCCGCGCGGTCGTTGGTCGCGATGTCGAGACGCCCGCCTTCGTCGAGATCGTCGAGCAGGTTCTCGAACCCGTCGAGCAGGCTCTGGCCCTCGGTCTCGAAGAACCGCTCGCGCGCGGCCGGGTTCAGCATCAGGAAGTTCGACGGCGCCAGCGCGCTCAGGAGCTGGCGGGTATAGAATTCCACGCGCAGCTGGTCCTTCGAGCCCTGGGGCAGCGCCTTCAGGAGGCGGTTGGTCGCGGCCTCGATCGCGAGATGGCCGTCGCGCAGCGCGCGGCTCGTCGGATCCTCCTGCCATTTCGGATCGCGGAACCGGCGATCGCCGGAGCTCTCGCCCGGGCCCTTCCAGGCGTCGGCCCAGGCCCGCGCCACGTCGAACCACAGCGACTGCTGATAGGCCGCCACCTGCCAGGGACGCTGGGCGAGCTCCTGCAGCGCGTGGAGATAGGCTTTGCCGACGCTCTGGGCGTCGACAATCGAGAAGTCCTGACCGGTTGCTTTGGCGGCGGTTGCGGCGCCGAGCTCGGTTCCGATCTTTTGGGCGCGCTGGGTCAGGCTCCAGAGTCGATCGAGATTCGTCGTGGCAGGCTGCATCTTCCCTCCGGTCGTTCTTCGTGGCCTCGGCCGCACAAGTCGATCAGCGCCGCGAGCCGGCGCGTCAAGGGAAATAGCGCCAATTCCTGCGTTTCGTCCTCAGTCGGGGATCACGGCGGTTGCGTCGATCTCGACCAGCCACTCGGGACGCGCCAGAGCCGAGACGACGAGGCCGGTCGAGACCGGATGCACGCCGCGGATATAGTCCCCCATCGTGCGATAGACCGCCTCGCGGTGGCGCACGTCGGTGAGATAGACCACGACCTTGACCAGATGCTCCATGCTTCCGCCGGCTTCCTCGATCAACTGGCGGATGTTCTGCATGACCTTGTGGGTCTGCTCGACCGGATCGTGGCTCTCGATATTGCGCGCATCGTCCAGGTTTTGCGGGCACTGGCCGCGCATCCAGACCGTGCGCCCGCCCCGCGTGACCACGGCCTGGCAGAGATCGTTGTCGAGCGCCTGCTCGGGATAGGTGTCGCGGGTATTGAACTTGCGGATGCGGGTATGCGCCATCTCGGTCTCCGTCGGGCTTGGAAATGATCGCCTATGCGGCGGCCGACCTGCCGGCCGACGCGGGATAGGCAAGATATTTGCGCTGCGTGGCGATCCGGTCGGCGACATGCTGGGCATCGTGCCAGACGCCCCAGATGAAGCTGGAGCCGCGCCGCGATTGCCAGGGCAGGCCGAGGAAATACAGGCCCGGCTCGACCGAGACGCCCCTCTGGTGCCGGGGCCGGCCCTTCGCGTCGAAGGCATCGAGCTCGATCCAGCTGTAATCCGCCGCGAAGCCGGTCGCCCAGATGATCGTGGCGATGCCCGTGGCATGGAGATCGAGCGCGCGGACCGGCTCGCTCATGCAGGCGGGGTCCGCGCCGATCACGCGGGCCTCGGGCTCCTCGGGCAGGTCCAGGCCGTTCCGGGCGACATAGGCGTCGGCAGCGTCGAGCAGCGCGAGATAGTCGGCATCGCCCCGCGCGATGTTCTGGGAAAGGTCGCCGGCGAAGCGCAGCACGCCGTCGCGGAAACCCTCGGTCCGGCCGACCAGCACCATGCCCTCGGCGGCGAGGCGGCGGAAATCGACCGTCTGCCCGCCGCGCGCGCCGCTGACCGCGATCGTCACATGTTCAGTGCCGGGTCCGGGCGTCTCCAGATCCCAGAGGCCGAGCACGCCGAGCCACCAGCAGAAATCACGCCCGCGATAGGAGCGGGGCGGGCGGCCATGCGGCCCGACCGACAGCGTGACGCGCCGGCCGGCCCGCCGGAGCTCGTCGGCGATCTGCACGCCCGACGAACCGGCGCCGACCACCAGAACCCCGCCCTCCGGCAGCTGGCCGGGATTGCGATAGGCGCTCGAATGGATCTGGGTGAGCCCGGCGGTCTCGGGAACCAGGGCCGGGATGATCGGGCGCTGGAACGGGCCGGTCGCCGCGACGACATTCTGCGCCTCGATCGCGCCTTGGGACGTCTCGACCCGAAAACCGGGCCGCCCCGCATTGCGCCGCACCGCGCGCACCTCGACGCCGCACCGGATCGGGGCAGCGATCTGTTCGGCATAGGCGACGAGATAGTCCGCTACCGTCTCCTTCGGTGCGAAGGCGTCGGGATCGCCAGCGAAGTCGCGCCCGGGGAACCGATCATGCCAGGCCGGGCCATTGGCGACCAGCGAATCCCAGCGCTCCGAGCGCCAGCGCTCGGCGATACGGCTCCGCTCCAGCACGAGATGCGGCACGCCGAGCCGGCTCAGATGTTCGCTCATCGCGATGCCGGCCTGGCCGCCGCCAACCACGAGCGTGTCCACCGTCTCGACCGACATGACTGATCCCTTTCCGGCTGCGGAAGTCCCGCTTCTTTCCTACCGCAGGTATAGCTTAGGAAAAACCAGCATCTTCCTCAGGGCTGATTAGGTTCGGCCTATGTCATGGGTCGGTGAGGCCCACCAGCTCGATCGCTGCCAGATCCCCGGCTGGCGCCGGATCCGCGAGGGGAGCGGCGCGGGCGGCGCGCAAGGGGGAGAGGTCGACCTCGCCATAGACCCATCCCGCGGCATTCATCTTGCCCGCGGCGACGATCCCGTCATCGGGCAGGCCCTCGAGCGGCGGGGCGTAGATGCCGGCCGCGCCGACGCTGCGCGTCGCGGTTGCCAGCCAGTCGGCATCGCCGATCGTCACCGCCTGCACCACCAGCGCATTGCTTTCGAGCGCCCGCGCCATCGCGCCGATCCGCGCCCGCCAATAGCTCCGGAGGGTGGGCGTGCTGACCGGCGCCAGCAGGATCTCCGCCCCGGCCTCGACCATCGCTTGCGCCAGCGCCGGATGGGCGGCGTCCGGCCCGGGCAGGATGCCGATCCGCCCGAGCGTGGTCTGGAATACCCTGCCGATCTGGCCGGGCGCGATGCCGGCTTCGATCTCGGCCGGGGTCGGGAAGCGCATGCCTTGCTGGCCGACCTTCCCGTTCGGCGCGAAGAGCCGCACCCGGTTCACCACCCTGCCCTCGGGTCCGCCGACCGGCGCCGATCCGGCGCACAGATGCACGCCGAATTCGCGCGCGAGGCTGGCCTGTAGCTCGTCGACATCCTTGATCCGGGCATTGACCGCCTCGACCGCCCGCTTCAGGTCCTTGGCATTCTCCTCCCGCGCGAGCGATGCCAGCTCAAGCGAGGCGTTCTGCGGAAAGACCAGAAGCTCGGCGCCGTTCTCGGCGGCGGTGCGGACCCAGACGCGCAGCTTGCCGACGAACTCGTTCCAGCGATTGTGCCAGTCGATCGAATAGGCGGCAGCGGCGACCTTCATCGCGATCTCTCCTCCGGTGGTCTGGCCTCATTTGTCCGGCCCCCCAGAGCGGAGCGCCGACCCGATGGGGTCAGAAATCCAGGCTGATCCGGCGGGTCAGGTTGATGCCGACGCTGTATTGGTCGGCCGAGCCGTTCTCGGTGATCGGCGAATCCGCCGCGCCGTTGAGCAGCCGGTCCCAGCTTGCCGCGCCTTCGACCCCCCAGCGCTCGTTCAGCAGGTAGCGCGCTCCGAGCACGACGCCCCCGCCGACCAGCCCACCCTGCGCGCTATAGGCGGCCAGGTTGCCGTTCGATCCCGCCGCCTGATCGGGCGTCACCCCGAAATAGGTGTTGGTGAAGCGCTCGGACGCGAAATTGAGCCGCGGCCCGAGGGTCAGGGTCAGGCCCTGGATCGGATAGGCAATCGCATCGGCGCCGACATCCCCGGTCCAGGCATTGGTGCCGATGATGCCATAGCGCACATCGGCGAAGACCCGGTAGTTCCGCTCCTCGTAGCCGAGGCCAAGCCCGGCCTCGAAGGCCCAGGGGACATTGTCGAGCCCGGTCAGTTCCGGGCTGTTGGCGGTGTTGCGCGTCGGGATATAGCGCACCGAGGTGCGCAGCCCGAGGCCGGTGCGATAGCCCACGGCGCGCCCCGAGCCGAACTCGAACCCGTTCGGGAAGCGGACATAGTCGAGCCGGACGGCGGCGTGCGGTCCGACCTCGTAGTGATTCGAGCCGAAATAGGCCGGGCTGACCTCGACCCCGCCGGAGATCGTCGCGACCAGGTCGGGCTCCTTCGCGTCGAAGGCGCCATTGGCCGCGAGGAAAGCCGGCATCGGCCATCCGGAATCGGACATCCCGGCCGTGTCGAGCGGCGTGAAGCTCTGGTCGAGCCCGGGCACGAAGCCGCCCGTGGTCGCCGTCACCGGCGTCGTGGCGCTGAGCGCGGTGCCCCCGGCCAGCGGTGCCGCGCCGGCAGCCGGCTGGCCCTGGGCGCCCGCCGCGCCGGCGAAGGCCAGGCCCGAAATCAGGGCGAGGAGGGCCGGTTGGCAGGTCAGGCGCACCGAACGGGATCCTTTCGAAAGGCGGCAAGCGAGCATGCTCACCAATTCCTTAACAGCAGATAGACGATTCGTGCCAACTTTACCGTATACGTTGTGTCGCACCCCCCCGCCAGTCAAGCTTTTCGCCGCAGGGAAAGTCCGGGGGCATCGTCTCAGCCAAGGGCGTCGGCTCCCGCCAGCGCGCGCGTCGCCCAGTCGAGCAGAGCCGCCTCGTCATCCATCGCCGCCTCGGGCGCGCTCATCAGGCGGGCGACGGTCACGGTCCGCCCGGCCGCCTTGGCATAGCGGAACGGTACGCTCCCCTCGGCCTCCAGCGCCGCGCGCAGATCGGGACCGGCGCGGAAATACAGCACCTCGCCGATCACCGTCGCAAAGGCCAGGCCGGCGGCCTTGAACTGCCAGCCGCCGAACAGCCGCCCCACCGAGATCGGCCCGAGCGGCGCGAACACGTCCTCCAGCCAGTCGACGAGCTCGGGGCGGGGCTTGGCCATCACGCGCTCCGGCTGACTGCCGGCTGCGGCTTGGCGAGCCCGGCGAGATCGCGCGCGATGCCGAAGGCGCCGACGAGCCGCGCCTTGGGCTCGGGCCAGTCGCGGCGGATCACCACGCGGTTGTCCTTGATCTTGGCCGCGCCCTTCTGGTCGTTCAGGAACTGCACCAGCCCGGCGGGACTGGCGTATTTGTCGTTGTGGAACATGACCGTCGCCCCCTTCGGCCCGCCATCGAGCTTGGCGATCCCCGCGCGCTTGCACAGGACCTTGATCCGCACGACCAGCATCAGCGTGTCGACCTCCGGCGGCAGCGGCCCGAACCGGTCGATCAGCTCGGCTGCGAATCCCTCCATCTCGACCTTCTTCTCGAGGCTCGACAGGCGCCGATAGAGGCCGAGCCGCACGTCGAGATCGGGCACATAGGCTTCCGGGATCAGCACCGGGACGCCGAGATTGATCTGCGGCGACCATTCGCCGCCCTCGTCGCTCATCTCGATCTCGCCGGATTTCAGCTTGGCGATCGCCTCCTGCAACATCTCCTGGTAAAGCTCGAACCCGACCTCGCGCACCTGCCCCGACTGCTCCTCGCCGAGCAGGTTGCCGGCGCCGCGGATATCGAGATCCTGGCTCGCCAGCGTGAAACCCGCCCCCAGGCTGTCGAGGCTGCCGAGCACGCGCAGCCGCTTGGCCGCCTGCGGGGTCAGCTTCTTGCGCGGCTCGGTGGTGAAGAAGGCATAGGCGCGCAGCTTCGAGCGCCCGACCCGCCCGCGGATCTGGTAGAGCTGCGCCAGCCCGAACATGTCGGCCCGGTCGACGATCAGCGTGTTCGCCGCCGGAATGTCGAGCCCGCTCTCCACGATCGTGGTCGCAAGCAGCACGTCGAACTGGCCGTCATAGAAGGCGTTCATCCGGTTATCGAGCTCGCCCGGCGCCATCTGGCCATGGGCGACCACCACCTTCACTTCCGGCACCTGCTCGCGCAGGAATTCCTCGATCCCGGGAATGTCGGCGATCCGCGGCACCACGAAGAACGACTGCCCGCCGCGATAATGCTCGCGCAGCAGCGCCTCGCGCACCGTGACCGGGTCGAATTCGCTCACATAGGTGCGGATCGCCAGCCGGTCGACCGGCGGCGTGGCGATCAGGCTGAGCTCGCGCACCCCCGACAGAGCGAGCTGCAGCGTGCGCGGGATCGGCGTCGCGGTCAGGGTCAGGACGTGGACGTCCGAGCGCAGCGCCTTCAGCCGCTCCTTGTGCGCCACGCCGAAATGCTGCTCCTCGTCGATGATCAGGAGCCCGAGATTCTTGAACCGGATCGACTTCGCCAGCAGCGCGTGGGTGCCGACGACGATCTCGACCGTGCCGCGCGCCAGCTCGTCGCGGGTCTCGGCCGCGTCCTTGGCCGAAACGAAGCGGCTGAGCGGACGCACCTTGATCGGCAGGCCGCGGAACCGCTCGGCGAAGCTCTTGTAGTGCTGGCGCGCCAGCAGCGTGGTCGGGGCGATCACCGCGACCTGGACCCCGGACATCGCCGCGACGAAGGCGGCGCGCAGCGCCACCTCGGTCTTGCCGAATCCCACATCGCCGCAGATCAGCCGGTCCATCGGCTGGCCGCTCTCCATGTCGCCCAGCACGTCGGCGATGGCGTTCAGCTGGTCCTCGGTCTCGGCATAGGGGAAGCGGGCGCAGAACTCCTCCCAGACATGATGCTCGGGCGTGGTCAGGATCGGCCCCTGGCGCAGCGCGCGCTCGGCGGCGATCCGGATCAGCCGGTCGGCCATGTCGCGGATCCGCGCCTTCAGCTTCGCCTTCTTGGCCTGCCAGGCGCCGCCGCCCAGACGGTCGAGCAGCCCTTCCTCATGGCCATAGCGCGACAGCAGCTCGATATTCTCGACCGGCAGATAGAGCTTGTCGCCGCCGAGATATTCGAGCGCCAGGCATTCATGCGGCGCGCCGAGTGCGGTCACCGTCTCGAGGCCGATATAGCGCCCGATCCCGTGATCGACATGCACGACCAGATCGCCGGGGCTGAGGCCCGCCGCCTCGGTCAGGAAATTCTCGGCGCGCTTGCGCCGGCGCGGGCCCCGGATCAGCCGGTCGCCCAGGATGTCCTGCTCGGCGATCACCGTCAGGCCGGGCGCCTCGAAGCCATGCTCCAGCGACCAGACGGCCAGCGCCAGCCCACCCTTGCCGTCGCCGATCTCCGCCGCCCGGGCGATCTCGCGCGCGTCGGTGACGCCGCTGTCGGCGAGAAGCCCGGCCATCCGCTCGCGCGCGCCGGCGGAATAGCTCGCCAGCACCACGGTCCCGGACCGCCGGCGCTCGGCGACATGGGCGGCGACCGCGCCGAACAGGCTCAGCTCCTCCTGCTGGCGCTCGGGCGCGAAGTCGCGGCCGATCCGCCCGCCCGCATCGATCACCCCGGGGCCGAGCGGCTGGGGCAGGGCGGCGAGCTGGCGCACCGGGCGGCCGGCGAGCGCGGCCTCCCAGGCGGTATCGTCGGCATAAAGCAGTCCCGGCGGGCAGGGCTTGTAGACCGTGCCGAGCGTCGATTTGGCCTGCAGGGCGGCGAGCCGCGTATCGTAGGCGTCGGCCAGAGCCGTCCAGCGGGCGTGCCGCGCCGGGCCCACCTGGTCGTCCAGCAGCGCCGGGGCCTGCGGCAGATAGTCGAACAGCGTCTCCAGCCGCTCATGGAACAGCGGCAGCCAATGCTCGTAGCCCTGATGCTTGCGGCCGGCGCTGATCGCCTCGTAGAGCGGATCGTCATTGCCGGCCGCGCCGAACATCTCGCGATAGCGGGTGCGGAAGCGCTGGATCGAGGCCTCGTCGAGGATCACTTCCGAGACTGGCGCCAGCTCGATGCGCGCCACCTTCTCGGTGGTGCGCTGGCTCTCGGGATCGAAGCGCCGGGCGCTGTCGAGCACGTCGCCGAACAGGTCGAGCCGCACCGGCCCGCCGCGCCCGCCCGCGATGGCCGGGGGAAAGATGTCGATGATCCCGCCGCGCACCGCATAATCGCCGGGCTCGGTCACCGTCGCCGCCTGCTGGAAGCCCATCCGCGCCAGATAGGCCCGCAGCGCGTCGAGATCGACGCGCCCGCCGACCGTCGCGACGAAGCTGGCGCTCGCGAGGCGCGCCCGCGGCGGGACGAGCTGGGTCGCGGCATTGACCGTGGTCAGGATCGCCGCGGGCCGGTCGAACCCGGCGGCCAGCGCCGCGAGCGTCGCCATCCGCGCCGCCGCGATCTCGGCATTGGGCGAGATCCGGTCATAGGGCAGGCAGTCCCAGGCCGGGAAGGTCAGGATCGGCACGTCCGGCGCGAAGAAACGCAGCGCCGCGCGCATCGCGGCCATCCTGGCATCGTCGCGCGCGACATGAATGACCGGCCCCGCCGCGCGCGTCAGCGTCTGGGCGAGGAAGGTCGCGTCAAACCCTTCGGGACAGCCGCCGACCAGCAGGCGCCCGGGCGAGAGGGGTTCGTTCCGGCTCATGCCGGCGACCTAGCGCAGCCTCCCGCCGCTGGCAAGGCGGGCGCGACCCGGCACGCTCCCGCGCCGCGCGTTAACACAGATTGCGATCCGATGAATCGAAACGAGAAAAATAAGCCATATCAATGGCTTGATCTTTGTCGCACGCGTGCGACTCGCGTGTGCGCGCCGTCAGGCCAGCGGCCGGCCCGGCCCGTGCAGGATCGCGAGCACCGCGATTCCGACAAGGGCCAGCGCCGCGATGACCTGGTTCCAGAGCCGCCGGCGCAGCAGCCGCCGGCGCAGCTCCGGCCCCCGTGCCCCGGTCCGCTGCACCCAGACCGCCAGCTGGACATTGCCGACGCCCACGACCGCGAGCGGCAGCAGCAGGGCAAAGGCCGCCAGCGCCAGCTCGTGCCGCCAGACGAAGCCCAGTCCGGCCAGCATCGCGAGGCCGAAGCCCGCCAGCGCGGCGACGGCCGGCCCGATCGCGGCCACGAGCCCGTCCAGCCGCTCGGCCGCGATCCCGGCCAGCCCATCGACCCGGTCGGCGACCTGAGGCAGCCGCTCGGCCCTGAGCAGCATGTCATGAGGCACCCCGAGCGTGCGCAGGCCGACCAGGGTCCAGACCAGGACCGCCAGGATCCAGTACCAGATGCTGAAGAAGCTGAGGGTGCTGAAAGGACCGATCACGCCTGTCACCTCGGAAATCACGCCGCCCTGTCTGGCCGCAGGCGGCCGCCGCCGTCAAGCGGCTCTGTCGCGCGACCGCGGCGTGCCGGGCCGCCCTTGAGGGAGCGCCCTCTCCGTGGCAAACCCGCGTTCATCCGCCCGTGGAGACCGCACCGATGACCCCGCTCGCCGCCCCCTTCCCCCTCGGCCGGCCCCGCCGCCTGCGCCGGACGCCCTGGATGCGCAGCCTGGTCGCCGAGACCCGCCTCGCGCCCGCGGACCTGATCTGGCCGATCTTTGTCCGCGAGGGCGTCGATGCCGAGGAGCCGATCGCCTCGCTGCCCGGCGTGTCGCGCCTCTCGATCGACCGGGCCGTCCGGGCTGCCGAGGAGGCGGCCGGGCTCGGCATTCCCTGCCTCGCGCTCTTTCCCTATACCGAGGCGGCCGACAAGAATCCCGAGGCGACCGAGGCCTGGAACCCGGAGAACCTCGTCAACCGCGCGACCCGGGCGATCAAGGCGGCGGTGCCCGAGATCGGCGTCCTGCTCGACGTGGCGCTCGACCCCTACAATTCCGACGGCCATGACGGGCTGGTCCGGAACGGCGAGGTGGTGAACGACGAGACCCTGCTCGCGCTGACCCAGATGGCGCTCGCCCAGGCCGAGGCCGGGGCGGACATCCTCGGCCCCTCGGACATGATGGACGGCCGGGTCGGCGTGATCCGTCAGGCGCTCGAGGAGCACGATTTTTCCCAGGTCGCGATCATGAGCTACGCCGCCAAATACGCCTCCTGCTTCTACGGCCCGTTCCGTGACGCGGTCGGATCGGGCTCGGCGCTCAAGGGCGACAAGAAGACCTATCAGATGGACTATGCCAACGGCGCGGAGGCCCTGCGCGAGGTCGCGCTCGACCTCGCCGAGGGGGCGGACATGGTGATGGTCAAGCCCGGGCTGCCCTATCTCGACATCTGCGCCCGAGTGAAGGCCGAGTTCGCCGTTCCGACCTTCGCCTACCAGGTCTCGGGCGAGTACGCGATGATCGCGGCCGCGGCCGCCAATGGCTGGCTCGACGGCGACAAGGCGGTGATCGAGAGCCTCAGCGCCTTCAAGCGGGCGGGTTGCGACGGCATCCTGACCTATTTCGCCCCCCGCGCCGCCCGTCTGCTCAGCGGGGGCTGACGCCGGTCCCCGGCTTGGCGCTGCGTCAGGCCGGCACGCCCTCGACGATCACCAGGTCGCGCTCCGACGCGCCCTTGGCGAAGGCGAGCGCCGCCTGGTACTCGGCCGAATGATAGCAGCGGTCCGCGGCTTCGAGATCGGGGAATTCCACCACCACGTTGCGCGCATGATCGCGACCCTCGAGCTGGCGATGCTTGCCGCCGCGCGCGAGGAACCGTCCACCATGGGCCTGGATCGCCCCGGTGGCGCGCTTGGCATATTCGCCGTAGGCCGCCTCGTCGGTGACCGTGACATGGGCAATCCAGTAAGCTGGCATCGGGCTCAGGCCTCCAGTAGGGCGCGGGCCGCGGCGATCGCCTGCGGTGCGCGGGTTGCGTCGGTGCCGCCGGCCTGGGCCATGTCGGGCCGGCCGCCGCCGCCCTTGCCGCCGAGCGCCTCGGCCGCGACACGAACCAGATCGACAGCCGAGATCCGGCTGGTCAGGTCGTCCGTGACCCCTGCCGCCACGGCCGCCTTGTCGCCGGTATCGGCGACAAGCAGCACGACGCCGGAGCCGAGCCGAGCCTTGTGCTCGTCGATCAGCCCGCGAAGGTCCTTGCCCGAGACGCCGCTCAGCACCTGCGCCAGGAACGGCGTGCCGGCCACCATCTCGGGCCCCGCCGGGGCCTCAGCGCCGCCACCCGCCATCGCGAGGCGTCGCCGCAGCTCGGCGATCTCCTGCCCCTGGGCGCGCCGTTCCTCCAGCAGCGACCGGATGCGGGCGGGCAGCTCGTCCGGGCGCGCCCGGAGCAGCCCCGCCGCCTCGGCAAGGGCCGCCTCGCCAGCCGCGACATGAGCGAGCGCGCCGGTCCCGGTCAGCGCCTCGATGCGACGCACCCCGCTGGCGCTCGCTCCCTCGCCGAGCAGCTTGAAGACCCCGATATCGCCGGTCCGCGCCACATGCGTGCCGCCGCAAAGCTCGAGCGAATAGGTGTCGCCGCCGGCCCCGAGCCCGCTGCCCTCGAGCGCGCCCATCGAGACCACGCGCACCTCGTCGCCATACTTCTCGCCGAAGAGCGCGCGGGCGCCGAGCGCCTGGGCGGCGTCGGGGGTCATGATCCGCGTCTCGACCGCGCCGTTCTGCCGAACGAACGCGTTGACCTCGGCCTCGACCCTCGCGAGCTCATCCGCGGTCATCGCCTTGGCATGCGCGAAGTCGAAGCGCAGGCGATCGGGCGCGACCAGGCTGCCGCGCTGGGCGACATGGTCGCCGAGCGCCCGGCGCAGCGCCTCGTGCAGCAGGTGCGTCGCCGAATGGTTGGCCCGGATCGCCGCCCGCCGCGCGTGGTCGACGGTCAGGACCGCGGCGGCGCCGGAGACGAGGTCACCGGTCTCGACCTTGCCGAAATGCACGAAAAGCCCGGCCTTCTTGCGGACATCCTCGATCGCGACCGTGGCGCCGTCGGTCGTGAGCGTGCCGGCATCGCCGACCTGCCCACCCGATTCCGCGTAGAACGGCGTCTGGTTCAGCACGATCTGCACCATGTCGCCGGCCTGGACGCTCGCGACCGGCTTGCCCTCGCGCAGCAGCGCCACGACCTGGCCCTCGGCCGCCTCGGTGTCGTAGCCGAGGAACTCGGTCGGCCCGAGCTTTTCGGCGAGGTCGAACCACACGCCTTCCTCGGCCGCTTCCCCCGAGCCCGACCAGGCGGCGCGCGCCTTGCGCTTCTGCTCGTCCATCGCCGCCTCGAAGCCCGGCACGTCCACCGCGCGGCCCTTCTCGCGCAGCGCGTCCTGGGTCAGGTCGAGCGGAAACCCAAAGGTGTCATAGAGCCGGAAGGCGGCCGTCCCCGGCAGCGCGGCGCCCTCGGGCAGACGGGCAAGCTCGTCGTCGAGCAGCCGCAGCCCGCGCTCCAGCGTCGCCTTGAAGCGGGTCTCCTCGATCTGCAGCGTCTCGGCGATCAGCGCCTGAGCCCGGCCGAGCTCGGGAAAGGCCGCGCCCATCTGGGTGACGAGCGCCGGAACCAGACGGTGCATCACCGGATCCTGGGCGCCGAGCAGATGAGCATGCCGCATCGCCCGGCGCATGATCCGGCGCAGGACATAGCCGCGACCCTCGTTCGAGGGCATGACCCCGTCCGCGATCAGGAACGAGGTCGAGCGCAAATGATCGGCGATCACCCGGTGATGGATGCGACCCGGCCCGTCGGGATCGCTGCTGGTCGCATGCGCCGAAGCCTCGATCAGCGCCCGCATCAGGTCGGTGTCGTAATTGTCGTGCTTGCCCTGCAGGACCGCACCGATCCGCTCGAGCCCCATCCCGGTATCGATCGAGGGCCGGGGCAGGTCGGACCGGCTGCCATCCTCGTGGCTCTCGAACTGCATGAAGACCAGGTTCCAGATCTCGATGAACCGGTCGCCGTCCTCGTCCTTGCTGCCCGGCGGGCCGCCCCAGATCTCGGGGCCATGGTCATAGAAGATCTCGGAGCAGGGGCCGCACGGGCCGGTCGGGCCCATCATCCAGAAATTGTCCGAGGTGGCGATGCGGATGATCCGCTCGTCCGGCAGGCCCGCGACCTTTTTCCAGAGGGCCGCCGCCTGGTCGTCGTCGTGATAGATGGTGACGAGCAGCTTGTCCTTCGGCAGGCCGAAATCCTTGGTCAGCAGCTCCCAGGCATGCGGGATCGCCGCTTCCTTGAAATAGTCGCCGAAGGAGAAGTTCCCCAGCATCTCGAAGAAGGTGTGGTGCCGGGCGGTATAGCCGACATTGTCGAGATCGTTGTGCTTGCCGCCGGCGCGGACGCATTTCTGGCTGGTGGTGGCGCGGACATAGTCGCGGCGCTCGAGCCCGGTGAACAGGTTCTTGAACTGAACCATGCCCGCATTGGTGAACATGAGGGTCGGGTCGTTGCGCGGCACCAGCGGCGAGGAAGGCACGACGCGGTGGTCGTGGCGCCGGAAATAGTCGAGGAAGGTGGAGCGGATTTCGTTCAGGCTCGCCATATCGTCGTTCCCAAGCTGGCCATCAGGCCAGCGGGTCGCGCCGAGCCTCGATCAAGCAGCGGTGTTAGCGCTCTGCGCCGGTTCTGTCCACGATGCGCGCATCCGCCTGGCCACCCGCCGGGTGTCGCACGCGTGCGACAAAGTTTAAAGCGTTGATATTAAACGGTATCGTCAATTGCGTTAACCGATTGGCAACCCGCGCGCGCGGGGTGGAGGCCGAGCTGGGCAGCCCCGGAAGGCGCTTCGGGGCGGGGAATCATGGCGTGCGCGCCCCTGGATCCACTCCAGGGAGTGAACCCGGCCGCGGCGGGGCAAGCGCTCGTGGGCCGCAGGCGCACGAGGAGGAGCATCGAGCGCCAAGAGCGTCCAGACGAGCGCCAAGAGCGTCCAGACGCGCCGAGAGCGTCCAGACGCGCGCCGAGAGCGTCCAGACGAGCGCCAGGAGCATCCAGACGAGCGCCAAGAGCGTCCAGACGCGCGCCGAGAGCGTCCAGACGCGCGCCAAGAGCGTCCAGACGAGCGCCAAGAGCGTCCAGACGCGCCGAGAGCTTCCGGAGGGGCGCCGAAAGCATCCAGACGAGCGCCAAGAGCGTCCAGACGCGCGCCGAGAGCGTCCAGACGAGCGCCAAGAGCATCCAGACGAGCGCCAAGAGCGTCCAGACGCGCCGAGCGCTTCCGGAGGGGCGCCGAGAGCATCCGGACGAGCGCCAAGAGCGTCCAGACGAGCGCCGAGAGCATCCAGACGCGCGCCGAGAGCGTCCAGACGAGCGCCAAGAGCATCCAGACGAACGCCAATAGCGTCCAGACGCGCGCCGAGAGCTTCCGGACGGGTGCCGAGAGCATCGAGACGAGCGCCAGGAGCATCCAGACGAGCGCCAGGAGCGTCCAGACGCCCGCCAGGAGCATCCAGACGCGCGCCGACAGTATCGAGCCCGGACGAGTAGCAGGGAGGGCGCGAATTTCGGGCGCCCGAGCGTATTGGGCGCGCGCGGAGACGTGGCGTCTTGGGCTCGGCGCTTGGGCCTGGCGCGCGCGTGGCCCGCCGGGCGGCGGCTTGGATCGCACCACGATGCGGCGAGCGGAACCAACCGGGCGCAGATCGCACGCGCCGCGCCGAACGGGGCGCCGGGCGCATCGCTCGGCCTTGCCGGGCGAGGCCGATGGGGCGCGCGCCTGCAGTCGGGCGGGCCGAGGCGGGCCGCCGCCCTGACGGCCCGGAGCTAGAGACGGAGACGGAGACGGGCCTCAGTCGTCCAGGACCTCGGCGGTCTCCTCGCCCGACATGGCGAAATCGAGCCCATGCGCCGCGCGCAGCTTGTCCTCGATCTGGAAGGCGATGTCGGGATTGTCCTTGAGGAAGGTCTTGGCGTTCTCCCGGCCCTGGCCGATCCGCTGATCGCCGAACGAGTACCAAGCGCCGGACTTCTCGACGACGCCGGCCTTGACGCCGAGATCGACGAGTTCGCCGCGCTTGGAGATGCCCTCGCCATACATGATGTCGAACTCGACCTGTTTGAAGGGCGGCGCGACCTTGTTCTTGACGACCTTGACGCGGGTCGTGTTGCCGACGACCTCGTCGCGGTCCTTGATCGCGCCGATCCGGCGGATATCGAGCCGGACGCTGGCATAGAATTTCAGCGCGTTGCCGCCGGAGGTGGTCTCGGGGGACCCGAACATCACGCCGATCTTCATGCGGATCTGGTTGATGAAGATCACCATGCAGTTCGAACGGCTGATCGCGGAGGTGAGCTTGCGCATCGCCTGCGACATGAGGCGGGCCTGCGCGCCGACCTGGGCATCGCCCATATCGCCCTCGAGCTCGGATTTCGGGGTCAGCGCGGCGACGGAATCGACCACGACGACCGCGACCGCGCCGGAGCGCACCAGCGTCTCGGTGATCTCGAGCGCCTGCTCGCCGGTATCGGGCTGGGAGATCAGCATCTCGTCGATATTGACGCCGAGCTTCTTGGCATAGACGGGGTCCAGCGCATGCTCGGCATCGACGAAGGCGCAGACCCCGCCGTTTTTCTGCTCTTCGGCGATCACATGCAGCGCCAGCGTGGTCTTGCCCGAGCTTTCTGGCCCATAGATCTCGATGATCCGGCCTTTCGGCAGGCCGCCGATGCCGAGCGCGATATCGAGGCCGATCGAGCCGGTGGAAATCGCCTCGATATCGAGCGCGGGCGTCGATCCGAGCTTCATGATCGAGCCCTTGCCGAAGCTGCGCTCGATCTGGGCGAGCGCGGATTCGAGGGCCTTCTGCTTGTCCATTCCGCGTCTTTCGCTGAAATCCAGGATCTGACTGGCCATCGCCGCCTCTTATTCCACAGTTGCGCCGCGCCGGCAATCGGGGCACGACCCGATGTTCCCGACATGTTCTCTGTTCTCAGGATGCGTACAAAACAGGAACAGTGCAACGCAAATCTGCGATAACCGGCATCAAACGCGCCAAGGGTTAACGGGTCGTGAACCCGTGGCAGCAAGGCCGTCGCGTCACCACAGGATCGGCAGCTGTCAAGCTCACGCCTCGAGCTGGTCCTTCACGCGCTGGGTGAGCTCGTTGAGGGTGAAGGGCTTGGGCAGGAAGCTCGCATTCGGGATGCCGCTGTCGCCGCCGACGAAGGCGTCCTCGGTATAGCCCGACATGAAGATCACCTTGACGTCGGGCCGGGCCTTCTGCGCCTCGCGCACCCAGGCCGGGCCGTCGAGGCCGGGCATGATCACGTCGCTCAGCATGATGTCGACGCGGAAATCGGCATCCTTCAGGATCTCCAGCGCCTCCTCGCCCGACGAGGCCTCGACCACGGTATAGCCGCGCAGCCGCAGGGCGCGCGCGGCGAAGCTGCGGACCGGGTCCTCGTCCTCGACCAGCAGGACCAGACCGCGGCCGGTCAGGTCGCGGGGGCGGCGGACCTCCGGCTCGGGGGCGGGGGCGGTCTCGACCCGGTCATAGGCCGGCAGGTAGATGGTGAAGATCGCGCCCTGCCCGGCCGGGCTGTCGACGAAGATGAAGCCGCCGGTCTGCTTGATGATGCCGTAGGCGGTGGAGAGGCCGAGCCCGGTGCCCTCGCCCACCTGCTTCGTGGTGTAGAACGGCTCGAAGATCTTGTTGAGCTTGCCCTCGGGGATACCGTGGCCCGAATCCGCGACCTCGATCACCACATAGTCGCCGGGCAGCACCACGGCGCGGTCGCGATGCAGGTCCTCGGCGAGATGGACATTGCGGGTGGTGATGCGGACCTCGCCGCCGCGGGGCATCGCGTCGCGCGCGTTCACGACGAGGTTCATGATCACCTGCTCGAGCTGGCGCTCGTCGACGCGCACCGGCGCGAGGTCGGACCCGTGCTCGATCCGCAGCGTCACCTTGTCGGTCAGCAGGCGGTTCAGCAGGTGGGTCAGCTCGCCCAGCGTGTCCTGCAGGTTGATGACGGTCGGCCGCAGCGTCTGCTTGCGCGAGAAGGCGAGGAGCTGGCGGACGAGCGCCGCCGCCCGGTTGGCGTTCTGGCGGATCTGCATGAGATCGCCATGCTCGACGTCGGCGACGTCGTGGCGCATCAGCAGCAGGTCGCAATGGCCGTTGATCGCGGTCAAGAGGTTGTTGAAGTCGTGGGCGACGCCGCCGGCAAGCTGGCCCACCGCCTGCATCTTCTGGCTCTGGACGAACTGCGCTTCCAGCGTCTTGAGCTCGGTCGCGTCGGAGAGGACGGCGAGCACCGCCGGCGCGCCATCGAGCACGGTGCGGGTGAAGGCGACCTGCAGGAAGATTTCCTGGCCGTCGAGCGTGCCGCGGGCGACCTCGGACCGGCCGAGGGCGCGGCCCTTGTTGGTGTCGGCGAGCCGCTCGGCGATCGAGCGGCCCATGCCTTCGAGCAGGTGGGCGATGTCGATGCCGGGGCGCGCCCCGTCGCCGAGCAGCTGCCGGGCGGCCTTGTTGGCGAAGGTCAGCGTGCCGGACGGGTCGAGCCGGGCCAGCGCGACCGGCAGATCCTCGAGGAAATGGTCGGGCACCAGGCCCGAGATCTCGGCGCCGTCGAGCGGCAGCAGCAGCAGGTCGCGCTGGCCCGGCCGGTCGGCGACCAGCACCGCACGCACCGCCTTGCCGCTGCCGACGAGCTGGTGCACCCCGTCGGGGCGCAGCGGCGGGTCGAGGATCAGGTCGGCGATCCGGGTGGGCGTCTTGCCGGCCAGCGCCTCGGCCGCCGGGTTGGCCGCGATCACCCGTCCCTCGGTATCGAGGCGCAGCCAGGGGGTGGCCGATCCGCCGAACCCCTCGGGCTCGGCCTGAGACGGGCTGCGCCGCTCGACCCGCCAGAGCAGCCGGCGCGGCCCCTGCCGGGTCACCACGACGCGGCTCGTCTCCGTCGTCTCGGTCGCGACGCCGTTGGCGCGGGCCTCGCGGCCGAGCCGGTAGATGCCGGCCTCGGCGCCGGCGATCCAGCCGCCGGGAAAGCCGGTGAAGGCGCCGGCCGGGTTGGCGGCGAGGAAACGGCCGTTGAGGTCGGTGAGATAGACCGGCTCGAGATGGCTCTCGAACCATTCGATGCCGCTCGGCCGGGGGGAGGCCGTGCCGAACAGCAGCCCCGCGCGCACCGCGAACAGGAAGCCGCCGAAGACCAGGCAGGCGATGCCGGTGGCGGTGGGCAGGACCGCCGGCCCGTGCCAGAAGCCGCCGAGCGACGAGCCGATCAGCAGCGCGCCAGCCCCCGCGACCAGGGCCGCGCCGCGCGCGCTGGCCGGACCCGCCGCCCCGATCTCTCCGCTCTCCGCCACGCCAGCGCCTCCGGATGAGTTTCGCGGGCGTGATGCTACCAAAGGTTGCTGAGCTCAACCACAGGTATTATGAGCCGCGCCGGGATTCTTTCCGTGGCGCGGCGTTCCTGGCGGGGGTTTGGACCGGCGCCTTGAACCGGGCGATGAAGAATCCGTCGCCGCCGTCGAGCGGGCTCAGCCGGCGCTGGCCCTCGGTGCGCCAGTCCGGATGGCGCGCGGCGAAGGCCTCGGCCCGCTCCTCGTTCTCGGCCCTGAGCAGCGAGCAGGTGGCATAGACCAGCAGCCCGCCCGGCTTCACATGGGCGGAGGCGGCGTCGAGGATCGCGTCCTGGCGCGGCGGATAGGAGGCGAGCTCGTCCGGGGTCAGGCGCCACTTGCCCTCGGGCTTGCGGCGCCAGGCTCCGGTGCCCGAGCAGGGGGCGTCGACCAGCACCAGGTCGCAGACCGCGCCCAGCGTGGCGCGCTCGGCATCGCCCAGGATGCGAATCGCGGCGCCGGCCCGGCGCGCCCGCTCCGGCAGGTCGGCCATCCGCCGCGCATTGAGATCCCAGGCGAGCAGCCGGCCGCGCCCCTGCATCGCGGCGGCGAGCGCCAGGGTCTTTCCGCCCCCGCCGGCGCAATAATCGAGCACCGTCATGCCGGGCCGCGCCCCGGCGGTCTCGGCGACATACTGGCTCGACACGTCCTGCAGCTCGACCATGCCCTGGCTGTAGGCCCGGCTCGCGGCGACGAGCCGGGGATTTTCCAGAACCCGCAGCGCCTGGCCGGCCAGCGGCTGGCTCGCCACGCGGATCCCGTCGCGGGCCAGGACCACGGTCGCGGCATCGGCGTTGGTCTTGAGCGTGTTGACCCGCAGGTCGACCGGGGCCCGGCTTTGCATCGCCTGCAGCACGGGCTCGAAATCCGGGCCGAGCGCGGCATGGAGCTCGGGGCCCAGGAAGTCGGGAAAGTCGAGCCGCACCGGGTCGGGCGCCGTGGCGAGATCGGCGGCGAGGCCCGCTCGCTCGGCCTCGCTGGGCGGCGCCGGATCGTAGCCCTCCCCGGTGCAGAGCGCCTCGAGCATCCCCTCGCGCGCGGCGAGCGCGAGCCCGATCGCCCGTCCGCTATCGCCACCGCCGAGCCAGCCGAGGGAACGCCGCTGGCGCAGCCCGTCGAACACCAGGTCGCGCACCGCGGCGCGATCCTTCGATCCGGCGAACCGGCTCGCCCGCGCCCAGCGGGTCAGCGCCCGCTCGGCCGGCTCGCCGGCGAGCGCGGCATCGAGCAGCTCGATCGCTGCGGAAAGGCGGGCACCGGGTGTCATCGCCCGGTCATGTGCCCGCAATTGCCCCGCCTGACAAGCGGGCGACCCGACGCGGGCCCATCGGACGCCGCGACCGGTCCGCCCGCTTGTGCCGCTCCGAAAGCCGCGCGCGGCCGGGTCAGTCGAAGGTCTCCTCCGGGCCGGCGCCCCAGATCGCGCTGCGGGACAGCCAACCGCGCTCGCCGTCGACCGTGATCTCGCACCAGGCGCCGGCGCAGGCATTGAGCCGCGCCACCACGCCCGGCTCGACCCGCGCGCGGATCGGCGTGCCCGGGTCGGGATCGGCACGGATCTCGACCGGCTCGGTCCCGAGCACCAGCGCGGTGCGTGTGCCCGACAGCATGGTCTGATGCACCCAGCCGCCGGCGCCGTCGGCATCGCGCACCCGCCGCCAGTTGCCGTATTCCGCGGTGATCTGCAGCGGCATGCCCCGGCGCACGAATTCCCAGTCGACCCGCTGGTCCATGCTGGGCCCGCGCCGGGCATTGGCGCTTTCGGCTCGCAGCGAGACATAGCGGGGCAGCGGCAGATGAGTGACGGGCCCCTCGGTCGCGGCGGGCGGTGCAGCCGGCTCGGCGGCACCGACGCCGGGGGCGGCGGCGAACAGCGCGACAAGCGCGCAGGCGGCCAGGCGATGCGGCGATGCGACCATTTGCGATCCTGCTCTCGGGCCTCGGCGCCGGGAAGTGTCTGGATCTCTCCGACCTGCCCGTGCAATTGTCTCTCGACGATACCGAATATCCCGTGGCCAAGGAACAGGAAACCGTATGCCCTCGCCCCGCGTGTCCGTCTTCGTCACCCGCCGTCTTCCGGAGCCGGTCGAGGCCAGGATGCGGGAATTGTTCGATGTGACCTTCAATGCCGACGATCAGCCGCTGTCGCCCGAGGCGCTGGCCGCCGGGATGGCCACGGCGGACGTGCTGGTTCCGACCATCACCGACCGGATCGACGCGCGGCTGCTCGGTCAGGCCGGGCCGCAGCTGAAACTGATCGCCAACTACGGCGCGGGCTTCGACCATATCGACGTCGCGACGGCGCTTCAGCGCAATATCGTCGTCTCGAACACGCCGGGCGTGCTGGCCGAGGATACCGCCGACATGGCGATGGCGCTGATCCTCGGCGTGCCGCGCCGGCTGCCCGAGGGGGCGGATCTGATGCGCAGCGGCAAGTGGCAGGGCTGGTCGCCGACCGCCTTGCTCGGCCACCGGATCGCCGGCAAGCGGCTCGGGATCCTCGGGCTCGGCAGCTCGGGCCGCGCGGTCGCCGCCCGCGCCGCGCCCTTCGGGCTCGAGGTGCATTACCATGCCCGGCGCCGGGTCCATCCCGACATCGAGCAGGAGCTGAAGGCCATCTGGTGGGAGAGCCTCGACCAGATGCTGGCGCGGATCGATATCCTGTCGATCCACGTGCCGCACACGCCCTCGACCTTCCATCTGATGAATGCCCGGCGGCTCAAGCTGATGAAGCCCTCGGCCTATCTCGTCAACACCGCCCGCGGCGAGGTGGTGGACGAGAACGCGCTGACGCGGATGCTGCGCGCGGGCGAGCTCGCGGGCGCCGGGCTCGACGTGTTCGAGCATGGCCACGAGGTCAATCCGCGCCTGCGCGAGCTGCCGAACGTGCTGCTGCTGCCGCATATGGGCTCGGCGACGATCGAGGGCCGGCTGGAGATGGGCGAGAAGGTCATCATCAATATCAAGACCTTCGTCGACGGGCACCGGCCGCCCGACCAGGTGGTGCCCTCGATGCTCTGACGGGCCAGGCCCGGCGGCATTTACGAAACATTAATCGAGCTTTTGCGCGATTTCGCCGCGCCGTGCTAGCGTCGTCCCCGGGGGGATGGCGTGCATGGTGCGGTGGATTTGTCTCGGCCTTCTGGCGCTCTGGGCCGGTCTCGCGGGACCGGCTTGTGCGATCGAGGACGCGCTTCAGGCGCCGTTCGACCCTGCTGCGCTCAGCGGGCCGGAACGGCGGCTGATCCAGACCGCGCTGGCCGAGGCGGGCGATTTCGCCGGGCCGATCGACGGGGTCTGGGACCGGGCGAGCCAGGACGGGCTCGCGGCCTGGTCGGCGCGCGAATTCGCCGCCCCGCCCGCCAATCTGCAAGCCGCCGCGCTGATGATCGGCTTCGTCGACGCCATCGCCCGGCGCGGCTGGAGCCTCGTCTATCTGCCGGATCTCGACCTGTCGCTCGCCTTGCCGCTCGCGCTCGTCGAGCGCGCGGACGGCGCTGGCGGTGCGGGGGGCGGCGATCCGGTCTGGCGCAGCCGGACCGGCAGCCTGTCGGTGATCGCCGCGCGCCAGACCGAGGCCGAGGCCGCCGACTGGCACCGCGCCGTCCTGGCGATGCAGGCCCCGCAGGGCGCCGCGACGGCGCAGCGCGAGGCGGGCCGGATGATCACCGCCAGCACCACCGCCGACGGCTGGCGGATCTATCAGCGGTCGGAGCGGGTGGGCGATGGCTGGAGCACGCTGCGCCTGCTCGCCGGCCCCGACCAGGCCGGGCTGATCGGGCTCGCGGGCGCCAGCATCGCGCGGGGCGAGCCCGAGCGCTGGGACCTGCCGAGGGACGGGGCGCTGTCCCGCCTGGTCGGCGCAGCCTTTGCCGCGCTGGGCGGGGCGGCGGCGCAGGCGCCGACCGCGACTTTGGTCGCCGCGCCCCAGCCCGCGGAGGCGGCCGACGCGGACGAGGTCAGCACCGGCACCGCCTTCTATGTCGCCCCGCGCCTGCTCCTGACGGCCGCCCATGTGGTCGAGGACTGCGCCACCGCGTCGCTCGCCGACGGGACCAGGCTGCAGGTCGTGGCGGTGGATCGCGACCGCGATATCGCCGCCCTGCGCGCGCCGGGCGCCGGGGCGAGCTGGCTCGGCCTCGCCGCGCCGCAGGAACTGCGGCTCGGCCAGCGGGTGAGCGCGGTCGGCTACCCGTATTTCGGCCTGTCGGGCACCAGGCTCAATGTCGCGGGCGGCAATGTCAGCGCGCTGGCCGGCATGGACGACGACGCGCGCTATCTCTCGATCACCGCGCCGGTCCAGCCCGGCAATAGCGGCGGCCCGCTCTTCGACGCCCATGGCGCGGTCGCGGGCCTCGTGGTGGCGCGGCTGTCGGAGACCTATATCGAACAGACGACCGGCAGCCTGCCGCAGAACGTGAACTATGCGCTCGGCAGCGCCGAGATCGCCGCCTTCCTGCGCGAGGCCGGCCTGCGCCCCGCCCCGCATCCGGTGCCCGCCTTCGACATGGACGAGGGCGCTCCGCCCGCCATCACCCAGGCCGTGGTGCCGCTCGTCTGCTACTGAGCTGCCCGGACCGCCGGCCGCCGATAGCGCGGACCCGCGCGGGCGCGGCCCGGCGCCCGCCCATGCCTGGACACCGACCCGGGACGCGCACGCCGACCGCGTGGCGCATCCGACCTCCGGGCGCGGTACAAACGGTCCCCGGGGGGGGGGCGACGACGATCGGGCTTGAGCCCGGCCGCAACCCACGGCACGATGCGCGCCCAAGCAACCGAAGCGAGCAATATCCATGAACCCCGGCGGCAACGCATCGGATCGGCGGAACGCGCCGGAGCGGCAGCCGTGACCCTGGCCCAGGCGCTCGACTTCGCCTCGGTCTTCGTCTTCGCCCTGTCCGGCGGGCTGGTCGCGAGCCGGGCCCAGCTCGACATCGCGGGCTTCCTCTTCGTCGCCTGCCTGACGGCGGTCGGCGGCGGTACCGTGCGCGACGTCCTGCTCGACCGCGACCCGGTCTTCTGGATCGGCGATCCGAGCTTCATCGTCGTCGCCTGCGCCGCTGCCGTCCTGACCTTCCTCGGCGCGCACCGGCTCGAATCGCGCCAGACCGCGATCATCTGGCTCGACGCGCTGGCGCTCGCGGTGGCGGTGCCGGCCGGGGTCGCGGTGGCGCGCGGCCTCGGCGCCTCCTGGCCGGTCGTGCTGATGATGGGGGTCGCGACCGGCTGTTTCGGCGGGCTGATGCGCGACGTGGTCTGCAACCGGGTGCCGCTCGTGCTCAAGGAGGGCGAGCTCTACATCACGGCCGCGCTCGCCGGCGCCGCGGGCAGCGTGCTCGCCCTCGCCCTCGGCGCGCCCCCGCTCGCCGCCACGCTGGTCTGTGCGGGACTGACCTTCGGCCTGCGCGCCGGCAGCATCGCCTTGGGCTGGCGCATGCCGGTCTATCGCGCGCGCCCGCCCCGCTCGTGAGACGCGCGACTCAGGGCTCGACCGGGCTAGACTGACGGCCCCGAGCGCGAGGAGACCCCGCCATGGACACCCGTCCCACCGTGACGCCGGAGATGATCCGGCTCTATGACGACTATACCCATGTCAGTCTCGATCGCCGCCGCTTCATGGCGAGCCTCAGCCAGCTGGCCGGAGGCAGCGCCGCCGCGGCCGCGCTGGTGCCGCTCCTCGCGGCCAATGCCGCCGCGGCCGACCAGATCGCGCCCGACGATCCGCGCCTGACCGCCGAGACCGTGCGGTGGCAAGGCGGCGACGGGCCGATGCAGGGCTATCTCGTCCGGCCGGCGGGCATCGCGGATCGCCTGCCCGGCGTGCTCGTCCTCCATGAGAATCGCGGGCTCAACGCGCATATCCGCGACGTGACGCGGCGGGTGGCGCTCGAAGGCTTCATGGCGCTGGCGCCCGACCTGCTCGCGCCCGCGGGCGGAACCCCCGCCGACGAGGATGCGGCGCGCGCCATGATCCAGGCCATCCAGCCGGAAGCGCTTACCCGCAACCTCCGGTCGAGCGTCGCCTACCTGCTCGCGCGGCCGGACTTCACCCGCGGGATCGGCGTCGTCGGCTTCTGCTGGGGCGGAGGCGCGGCGCTGCAGCTCGCGGTCGCCGAGCCGGCGCTCACGGCGGCGGTCTCCTACTATGGCATGCAGCCGCCGGCCTCGGACGTGCCCAGGATCAAGGCGCAGCTCCTGCTGCAATATGCCGGGCTCGACGAGCGCATCAATGCCGGGATCCCGGCCTTCCAGGCGGCGCTCGACGCGGCCGGCACGCGCTATCAGATCTTCGTCTATGAGGGGGCGAATCACGCCTTCAACAATGACACCTCCGCCGCGCGCTACGATCCGGCGGCGGCGCGGCTCGCCTGGGACCGGACCATCGCCTTCCTGCACCAGGCATTGGGTGGCGCCTGAAAATCAGGCCGGCTGGACGCTATCGCGCGGATCGGGCGCGAGCGCGCGGATCAGCCGGCGCAGCGCCGGTTCGACATGGCGCGCCACCAGCCAGCTCACGCCGAGCACGAGCGCGATCGGCAGGATCGGCAGCAGAAGGCCCGGGATCCAGGGCGCGAGCCGCCCAAGCTTGACGATCAGCGCGATCATGAAATTCTCGTGCATCAGATAGAGCGGATAGCTGGCGAAGCCCACGAAGAGCAGGGCCCGCCCGCTGCAGAGCCGCTGCACCGACGGCGACAGGATCGCCGCGACGAAGAGCGCGACCAAGAGCAGCGCCACCAGCTTGTGGTCGGGATGCGCGTAGGGAATGGTCGCCGCCGCGAGCACGGCCAGACCGAGCGCGGCCGCGAGCAGTCGCGTGTCCTTGCTCTCGGCATAGCCGTAGAACAGGGCGCCCGCCGCGAACCAGCCGAAGAACTGCGCGCCGCTCGCGTCGTTGGCGAGCCAGAGCCACTTGCCCAAGCCGGCCTCCGGCAGGCCCATCGCCCCGATCGCCATCGAGACCAGCGCGATCGCGATCAGCCCGCCGATCGCCCGCGACCGGCCGAGCCAGAAATACAGCGCCCCGAACAGCAGATAGAACTTCGCCTCGACGAAGATCGACCAGAAGGCGCCCTCGAGCACCGGGAAGTCGCCGAGCAGCCGGTGCCAGAAATCGAACTGGAGGAAGGTGAGGCCGGGCAGCAGGCTCTCCCAGGTCGGCTGGCCGGCCGGCCGCTCCAGGAACAGGGGGGCGGTGACAAAGACCAGGGCCGAGCAGAACAGCATGGCGGGATAGAGCCGCAGCCAGCGCCGGTAGAGGAAGCTGCGATAGCTGCGGCAGGCATCGAGCGTCATCAGGATCACGAAGCCCGAGATCAGGAAGAACAGCTCCACCCCGAGCCAGCCGTAGTGGAACAGCGGAAAATCGGCGAACCGGTTGCCATAGGGCACCCGGTCGGGCCACCAGACGAAGGCATGGAACAGCACGACGAGCCCGATCGCGATGCCGCGCAGCCCGTCAAGATAGGCAATACGTCCGGTGTCGTTCGGCTGCCGCATGGTCCGCACCCCTCGCTTCGGATGCCCGCGACCATAGGCGGAGGCGCCTTCGGCTCCAACGATCGTCACCCGCCTTGGTAAAGGCCGGTCAGTCGAGGCGTGTGCCGGCGGCGACCGGATGGCCGCGCAGGAACGCCGCCGCCGGCAGCGGCTTGGCCCCGGCCCGCTGCAGCGTCAGCAGCCGCACGGCGCCGTGGCCGCAGGCGACGCGCAGCGCGTCGTCGAGCACGGTGCCGGGGGGGCCGGACCCTTCGGCGGGTTCGGACAGGAGCAGTTTCACCCGTTCGCCCCCGAAGCCGCACCAGGCGCCGGGAAACGGCGCGAGGCCGCGGATCGTGCGGTCGATCTCGATGCCGGGGCGGCTCCAGTCGATCCGCGCCTCGGCCTTGTCGATCTTCGCGGCATAGGTCACGCCCGCCGCGGCCTGCGGCGCGGGGACGAGCGCGTCATGCCGGGCCAGCGCCTCGACGATCAGCCGGGCGCCGAGCGCGGCGAGCCGGTCATGCAGGCTGCCCGCGGTGTCCCGGGGCCCGATCGGGATCGCCTGGCGCAGCCAGACCGGCCCGGTATCGAGCCCCGCCTCCATCCCCATGATGCAGATGCCGGTCTCGGCATCGCCCGCGAGGATCGCCCGCTGGATCGGCGCCGCGCCCCGCCAGCGCGGCAGCAGCGAGGCATGGATGTTGAGGCAGCCCAGGCGCGGGGCGTCGAGCACCGGCTGCGGCAGGATGAGGCCATAGGCCGCGACCACCGCCAGATCCGCCCCGACCGCCGCGAAATCGGCGCGGTCGGCCTCGTCGCGGAACGTGCGCGGGGTGCGGACCGGCAGGCCGAGCGCCTCGGCCGCCGCCTGGACCGGGCTCGGCCTCGGTTGCTGGCCCCGCCCGGCCGGCCGGGCCGGCTGGCTGTAGACGCAGGCGATCTCGTGGCCGGCCGCAGCCAGCGCCCGCAGGGGGGCCACCGCGAAATCCGGCGTTCCCATGACGATCAGCCGCATCGCGCGCGCCCTCCGGGGCCGTCCGCTCAGCCGCGGGCCCGTTCTCTCTTCAGCT
This sequence comes from Amaricoccus sp., assembly GCA_046348955.1. Classification (GTDB taxonomy): domain Bacteria; phylum Pseudomonadota; class Alphaproteobacteria; order Rhodobacterales; family Rhodobacteraceae; genus Amaricoccus. Next base: position 281,532 of record JAXMDG010000003.1, on the reverse strand, counting down.
TCTTCATCCGGGCGGTGATCATCGCCCGCTTCACCGGGCTCAGATAATCGATGAAGAGCTTGCCCTTCAGATGATCGAGCTCGTGCTGCACGCAGACCGCCGGCCGGTCCGCGAAGTCCTGCTCCTGGACATGGCCGTCGAGATCCATCCAGCGCAGCCGGATCCGCGCCGGGCGCGTCACCGTCTCGTAGATATCCGGGATCGAGAGGCAGCCCTCCTCGCTCTCCGCCTCCTCGTCCGAGATCCAGACGATCTCGGGATTGAGGAACACCATCGGCACGCGCTCGTCCTCCTTGGCGGCGGTGTCCATCACGAAGACCTGCTTCATGATGCCGAGCTGCGTCGCCGCCAGACCGATCCCCGGCGCGTCATACATCGTGGCGAGCATGTCCTCGGCCAGGGCGCGGATCGAGGCATCGACCGCGCCGACGGGCGCTGCGGCCTTGCGCAGGCGCGGATCGGGATGGATGAGGATCGGACGGAGGGCCATCGCCGCGACATAGGCGATGGCATGCGCCTTGACAAGACGGACGAAATCCCCGCCTGCCCGACCGCGCGCCCGACCCTTGCGCCCGGCCGGCCGCCGCCGCAGGATGGCGCCCGGCAAGGGAGCGGACATGTTCGATTTCGACGAGATCATCGACCGGCGCGGCAGCCATTGCGCCAAATGGGACATGATGCAGGCCTTCAGCGGCGTCAGCCCCGAGGATGGGCTCGCCATGTGGGTCGCCGACATGGATTTCCGCCCGCCCCCCGCGGTCACCGAGGCGCTCGAAGCGGCGCTCGCCCGCGGCGTCTTCGGCTATTTCGGCGACGACCGCGCCTACAAGGCGGCGATCGCCGGCTGGATGGCGCGCCGCCATGGCTGGCAGGTCGATCCCGACTGGATCGGCACCGCCCACGGCCTCGTCGCCGGCTGCGCGCTCTGCCTGCAGGCCTTCACCGAGCCGGACGACGGCGTCATCCTGTTCACCCCGGTCTATCACGCCTTCGCCCGGATCATCCGCGCCAACGGCCGGCGCGTCGTCGAAAGCCCGCTCAGGCTCGAGGACGGCCGCTACCGCATGGATCTCGAGGCGCTCGCCGCCAGCCTCACCGGGCAGGAGCGCATGCTGATCTTCTGCTCGCCGCACAATCCGGGGGGCAGGATCTGGGACCGGGCCGAGCTCGCCGCCCTCGCCGATTTCTGCGCCGCCCACGACCTGCTCCTCGTCGCCGACGAGGTGCATCACGACCTGGTCATGCCCGGGCATCGCCATACCGCCCTGCCGCTCGCGGCCCCCGATCACGCCGACCGGCTGATCATGCTGACCGCCACCAGCAAGAGCTTCAACCTCGCCGGCGGCATGATCGGCAATGTCATCATCGCCGATCCCGGCTTGCGCGCGCGCTTCGCCGCCGCCTCCGCCGCGGCGGGCGCCTCGCCCAACCTCTTCGGGGTGCTGATGGCGACCGCGGCCTATCAGGACGGCGACGCCTGGCTCGACGCGCTCTGCCGCTATGTCGCCGGCAATGCCCGCCTCTTCGACGAAGGGATCGCGGCCATCCCCGGCCTCCGCTCCATGCCGCTCCAGGCGACCTACCTCGCCTGGGTCGATTTCCGCGCGCTCGGCATGGATGAGGCCGAGATCCTGCGCCGGGTCCAGGGCGACGCGCGGATCGCGGCCAACCAGGGCCCGAGCTTCGGCACCGGCGGCGCGGGGTTCCTGCGCTTCAATCTCGGCACGCCGCGCGCCCGCATCGCCGAGGCGGTGACCCGCCTGCAGGCCGCCTTCGCCGACCTGCAATAGCCGGGCCGACCCACCCGCTCGCCTCGGCCGCGCGGGCGCGGGTGCTCGGCCTGACCCGTGCTGCGCTGCGGCGCTTTGGTTTGACAGGGCCGAAGCCCGCGCCCTATCACGGGGACCGCCTTCCCTTGCCGCGAGAGGACCAGCCGCATGAGCTTCACCATTCCGCCCAGCCCGCCCGCCCGCCCCAACCGCTGCCAATTGTTCGGGCCGGCCTCGCGTCCGGAGCTCTTCGCGAAGATGGCGACCTCGGACGCCGACGTGATCAATATCGACCTCGAGGACAGCGTCTCGCCCGCCGACAAGGCCAGCGCCCGCGCCGCGGCGATCAAGGGCATCAACGAAGTCGACTGGGGCAAGAAGACCCTCTCGGTCCGGATCAACGGCCTCGACACCGAATTCTGGTACCGCGATGTCGTCGACCTGCTGGAACAGGCGGGCGACCGGCTCGACCTCATCATGATCCCCAAGGCCGGCAACGCCTCCGACATCTACGCCGTCGACGCGCTCGTCTCGTCGATCGAGCTCGCGACCGGGCGCAAGCGCAAGCTCGGCTTCGAGGCGATCATCGAAACCGCGCTCGGCTTCTCCAACGTCCATGCGATCGCGGCGGCCAGTCCCCGGCTCCAGGCGCTCAGCCTCGGCGCCGCCGATTTCGCCGCCTCGATGGGGATGCAGACCACCGGAATCGGCGGCACCCAGGAGGGCTATTACATGCTGCCGCCCAAGGACGGCGATGCGCCCCGGACCCCGACCTATGCCGATCCGTGGCATTCCGTCGTCTCGGCCATCGTCGCGGCCTGCCGCTCGAACGGCCTGCTGCCGGTCGAGGGCCCGTTCGGCGACTTCTCCGATGACGAGGGCTATCTCGCTCAGGCCCGCCGGGTCGCGACGCTCGGTTGCGTCGGCAAATGGGCGATTCATCCGAAGCAGGTTGCGCTCGCCAACTCGGTCTTCACCCCGTCCGAGAAGCAGGTCACCGAGGCCCGCGAAATCCTCGCCGCCATGGAAGAGGCCAAGAAGTCCGGCCAGGGCGCGACCACCTACAAAGGCCGGCTGATCGACCTCGCCTCGATCAAGCAGGCCGAGGTGATCGTGCGCCAGGCAGAGATGATCGGGGGCTGATCCTGACCCGCGAGCGGCCCGCTCTGCTGCTCTCGGCCGGCGCCGCCCTGATCCTGGGCGGCGTCGGCGTCGGCATGGCGCTCGCCACCGGCTCGGGCGCGATCCTGCTCGACGGTCTGTTCAATCTCTGCTTCTTCGTCACCGCGCTCTTCACGCTCCGGGTGGCGGCGCTGCTGACCCGTCCCGACGACGAGCGCTATCCGTTCGGCTATCTCGCCTTCGAGCCGCTGATCAACACGGTCAAGGGCCTGTTGATCCTCGGCGTTTCCATCGTCGCGCTGATCGACGCGCTGACGGCGCTCGCCACCGGCGGGCGCGCCGTGACCTTCGGGCCGGCGCTCGTCTATGCCGGCTTCGCCACGCTGGCCTGTCTCGGCGTGACCCTCGCGCTCCGGCGCGCCCGCGCCGCGAGCCCGCTCGTCGCGGCCGATATCGAGAACTGGACCGTCAACGCCCTGGTCTCGGCCGGGGTGTTCCTGGGTTTCCTCACCGCCGCCGGGCTCGTGCGCGCGGGTCAGGCCGAGGCCGCGCGCTATGTCGATCCGGCAATGGTCGCGATCGTCGTGCTGGGCTCGATCGCCGTTCCGGTGCGCATGGCCGCGGCCGGCTTGCTCGCGCTCCTCAACCGCGCGCCGTCCGCTCCCGTCGTGGCCGGCATGGAAGCGCTCGCGCGCGGCGTGCTCGGGCCTTTGCCGGTCCGCCGTCTCTGGATCCGTGCGGTCCAGCCCGGCCGCACCGCCTATGTCACCGTCCATGTGCTGCTTCCCGAAGGCACCGACCTGCGCCTTGCCGAGGCCGACCGGCTGCGCGGCGCGGTGATCGCCGCCTTGGCGGAGCGTCATGCCCCGGCCGTGATCGACGTGGTCTTCACCGCTGTCGAGGCCTTCGCCGCGCCCACCACGGGGTATCACGGCGACCCCTCCCATCGCTGATGGCGCGGGTCGGGCGCGGGCACTGCGCTTCGCGCGCCGCGTTTACCTTTCTTGCGATTTGGTTGACGGATTTTAAATTATCGTTTATTTTCAATTGGTTGATCGGAGTCGCACGCGTGCGACTCCGGGTTTGCGCTCACTCGGCGGCCAGGTCGATGAATCCGCCCGACTGCCGGGTCCAGAACCGGGCATAGAGCCCGCCCTTGGTCAGCAGCCGCGCATGGGTTCCTTCCTCGACGATCCGGCCCTGGTCCAGCACCACGATCCGGTCCATCCGGGCAATGGTCGACAGCCGGTGCGCGATCGCGATCACGGTCTTGCCCTCCATCACGGTGTCGAGCGTGTCCTGGATCGCCGCCTCGACCTCCGAATCGAGGGCCGAAGTCGCTTCGTCGAGCACCAGGACCGGGGCGTTCTTCAGGATCACCCGGGCCAGCGCGATCCGCTGCCGCTGCCCGCCCGAGAGCTTCACCCCCCGCTCGCCCAGATGGGCATCGTAGCCGGTCCGGCCCTTGAAGTCGCGCAGGCCCAGGATGAAGTCGTGGGCCTCGGCCCGCCGCGCCGCCTCCTCGACCTCCTCCCGGGTCGCGGCCGGCCGACCATAGCGGATATTCTCGAGGGCCGAGCGGTTGAACATCGCCGTGTCCTGTCGGACCATGCCCACCTGGGCCCTGAGGCCGTCCTGGGCCAGGTCGCGGATATCGGTCCCATCGAGCAGGATACGCCCCTTCTCGACCTCGTAGAGCCGGAGCAGCAGGCCGACCGCCGTCGATTTGCCCGCGCCCGACCGGCCGACCAGGGCCACCCGCTCGCCGGGTCGGACATGCAGGCTGAACCCGTCGAGCGCCGCCGCCGGCCGACCATAGCCGAAGGTCACATCCTCGAAATCGACCCGCCCACGCGCCCGGTCGGGGGCAGCGGCATGGGCGGCGTCGGTGATGGCATGGGGCGACGAGAGGGTTCGCATCCCGTCCTCGATCTCGCCCACGTTCGAGAAGATGCCCATCGCGGTCATCGAGACCCAGCCCGACATCTGGGCGAGCCGGGTCGAGATCAGCCCCGCCGTGGCGATGTCCCCCGCCGAGGCATGGCCCCGGGTCCAGAAGAACAGCGCGCCCCCCACCAGGGCCACCGGCAGGGTCCCGGCCAGCGTCATCAGCCAGAACCGGAAGCCGGCCGAGGCGGTCCCGAAATCGATCGTGGCGCTGCGATACCCGGCCAGCGCCCCCAGCGTCGCCTCATCCTCATGGGCACCGTGGCTGAACAGCTTGACCGTCGCGATATTGGTGATCGTATCGACCACCTGCCCGGTCACGACCGCCCTGGCCGCGGCACGGGCCTTGGAGCCGGTGCGGATCCGGGGCATGTAGTGGCGGATCAGGAGGGCATAGGCCCCGACCCAGAGCAGCATTGCGAGCCCGAGGGCCAGGTTCATCCGGGCCACGACCGCGATGGCCCCGAGAATCGCCGTCACCGCGAGGCCGAGCGTGTTGACGGTCTCGGAAACGGCATCGGTGATCGCCCGGGCGGTCTGCTGCTGCTTGGCGGCGATCCGGCCGGCGAAGTCGTCGTCGAAGAAGCTGAGGGACTGGCCGAGAGTATGGCGGTTCAGCCGGGCCAGGACCAGGGGAAAGAGGTTGGGGCCGAGGGTCAGGGCGTTGAGCGCCGCACCGGTCCCCATCAGGGCCGGGCGGAGCAGAAGGAAGAAGGCCGCGATCGCGAGGAGCCAGGACCAGGAGGTGGCGAGCAGCTCGCCCGGCCCCTCCGCCTGAGCACGGTCGATGAGCCAGCCGATCGCGGCGGCCGACCCAACCTCCGTCAGGCCGACCGCAATCGAAACCGCAAAACCAAGCCAGATCGCCGGCAGGGCCCCCCGGAGTGACCAGCGGAGGAACCGCCAGAACCGATCAGGCGGCGGCCCCTCCGCCGGGACGAAAGGGTCGATCAGGTCGGAGAAGAGCCTCATGCCCGTTCCTCTCGACCCGTGGCGAACGCGAGTCGCACGCGTGCGATTCCGCCTATGTATATGATTTCAAATAGTATTGTTCGTACCATCAAGACATCGTCAACCTTCGTTAAGCGCCGCGGAACCGCCCCGGCCCCTGACGGGGTCGAAGACCTGCATCGGCCCGCGCAGATCGAGCAAGGCCGCTCTCCACGCCGATGCCGGATCCATACCCGGCAAAGGTAGAGAGGCTCCACGCAATGGCAATGGACGACCTGCGGCGGGCGTCGGTTCATTGCTTATCCCGTTCGCTCAGGCGCTAACCACATTTGGGATAGGCGAGGGACGGCGACGGGCCGGTGGGGTAGAAGGTCGGGCCATGTCTCAGGCTCTGTTCCCGACCCGATGGAAGCATGACCGGCCGCCCTCCATCGAGCGGTTCCTGGCGGATTTTCCGGACGACTATGCTTGCGCCGAGCATCTCGCGAGGATGCGGTGGCCGGAGGGCTTCATGTGCCCCAATTGCGGGTCGAGCCGGGGCTGGAGGCTGGAAACGCGGCCCTGGCTCTTCCAGTGCGGTGCAGGTCGGTGCCGGAAGCAGACCTCGGTCATCGCGGGGACGGTCATGCACGGAACCCATCTGCCGCTGCGGAGCTGGTTTGTCGCGGCCTATCTGATGACGACGCATTCGAACGCCATTTCCGCGCTGCAACTGCAGGCAAAGCTCGGCCTCGGCTCGTACAAATCGGCCTGGCTGCTTCTGCACAAGCTGCGCCGCGCCATGGCCGATCCCGACCCACCCCTTGGCGGAGCGGTCGAGATCGCCGTGACATCGGTCCCGCTCCGCCGGAGGGCTGACGATTCCGGGCGGAAAGGTGTACTCGTCATCGGTGCGGTCGAGCGGCTGGATGGCAATCGGCCAAGCCGGATCCGCCTGAGGACGATCGCCGGCGGCGATGCGGTCGGCATCCGAGCCTTCGCGCAAAGAGCCACAGACAAGAGCGGCGAGAGTCTGGGCGATCCCGGAGGGCAGTTCCTCAACCGATTGGATCAACAGTGGTTTCCGATCGGTTCGGTGCGCGGCGCGAGCCCGGCGCCGATCGCGGGCCTGCGCCGGGCCTTCTCGAACTTGAAGCGCTGGGGGCTCGGTACCTTCCACGGGTTCCGCGCCAAACATCTGGACGCCTATCTCGATGAATTCGCCTTCCGGTGGAACCGTAGGCGATCCTTCCAGACAGCTATGGACGCGCTGCTCGGCCTCGGGCAGCGGGTAGGGCCGACAACCTACCGGGACATCGTTGGGGACAGCTCGGATTGGCGGCGAGTTCATCAGGCGCAGATCCTGGGGATGGTCTCCTCCAGCCGGCTTGCTGCGGCGCAACATATCGCGACCGAGGCAGGGATTGCGCTCATCGACGCGCTCGCGGCAACCGGGAAGCGTTCCGGCGCGCGGCCCCGCGGTTTGGCGCGTCGTCCGATCCTGCCGCCGCGTCCCGCGGAGGACGGAGGGCGGGCCCGAAGTTCGCGCATAGTCGCCCGGCGAGTTTCGAGCGACGAGATCGAGGTGGGTTGGCTCGGCCCTCTCCGCGGTACGCCGCTCGCCCGGTAGGTGCCCCTGCCGGGACCACACTGCAGGGACGCCTGCCCAGTTTCGTCCGAGATCCGACGTCTTCGTCGCTGCCGCAGGTCGCGAGGCGTTCCCATTTCTTGCGACAACCTGAGGGAGCGGGATAAGCGATCAGCAAGGCGGGATTCAGCACGATCGCCTCCGCTCCCAACCATTCGCGGAAGCCGGGCACGAACCAGCGGCTCGAAGTCGAAGCGCCGCCGGTTCGATCCAAGCATGCAGGTAGCCTTGGCTGCCGGCCAAGCGCAACATCATCCCAAGACCGGGCGAGATGGCCGCGGTGGTCGGGATGCTCAAAGGTCGAAGCGTCAACCGGGCGCGGGACCGGATTCGGCCTCGTCGGACACGGCTCGTCAAATAGCCAGCTTCGGGCCTGCCATCAGCCGGCGCCCCGATTCCCGGACCGGCATGCCCCGGGGCGCGCGCGAAGGGGCCGCGCTCCGGGATGCAGGCCCTTATTCGGCGGCGTCCAGGGCCGGATCGCAGCCGATGAAACCACCCGACTGGCGGGTCCAGAAGCGGGCATAGAGCCCGCCTTGCGTCAGTAGGTCCGCATGGCTGCCCTGCTCGACGATCCGACCCTGGTCAAGCACCACGATCCGGTCCATCCGGGCGATGGTCGACAACCGGTGGGCGATCGCAATCACCGTCTTGCCTTCCATCAGCCCGTAAAGCGTGTCCTGGATCGCCGCCTCGACCTCCGAATCGAGGGCCGAGGTCGCTTCGTCGAGCACGAGGATCGGTGCGTCCTCGAGGATCACCCGGGCAAGCGCGATCCGCTGGCGCTGGCCGCCCGAGAGCTTCACCCCGCGCTCGCCGACATGAGCGTCGTACCCGGTCCGGCCGCCCGGGTCACCGAGCCCGAGGATGAAGTCGTGCGCCTCGGCCCGCTTCGCGGCTTCGACCATCTCCGCCTCGCTGGCATCGGGTCGGCCATAGAGGATGTTGGCGCGAACCGAGCGGTGCAGGAGCGAAGGATCCTGGGTGACCATGCCGATCTGCCGGCGCAGGCTGTCCTGGGTCACGGCGCGGATATCCTGGCCGTCGATCAGGATCGCTCCCCCCTCGGTATCGAAGAAGCGCAGCATCAGGTTGACGAGCGTGGATTTGCCCGCCCCCGAGCGGCCGACCAGTCCCACCTTCTCGCCGGGCTGGAGTGCCAGGGAGACGCCGTCGAGCCCACCGGCGCCGCGACCGTAATGGTGGCTGACCCGGTCGAAGGCGACCGCGCCCGGGCCGACCCGCAGATCCGGCGCGCCGGGAGCGTCCTGCAGGTCGATCGGCTGGGCGATGGTCTCCATCCCCTCCTTGATCACCCCGACATTCTGGAACAGCGACGAGAGCGACCACATGATCCAGCCGGTCATCGCATTGAGCCGCAGTGTCAGCGCGGAAGCCGCCGCCACCGTGCCGATTGTGGCATGTCCGCCTTGCCAGAGCAGCAGCGCCTGGCCGATCACCGCGACGATCAGCAGGCCATTGATCACCGTCAGGCCCAGATCCATCAGCGTGATGATCCGCATCTGGGCCATGAAGGTCTGACGGGCATGCTCGATCGCCTCGCCGGCATAGGCCTCCTCGCTGTGGGTATGGGCGAAGAGCTTGACCGAGGTGATGTTGGTATAGCTGTCGACGATGCGGCCGGTGATCGCCGAGCGGGCGTCGGAGAAGGCCTTGGAGGCGCGGCCGACCCGGGGAATCGTCCAGGCGACCAGCCAGACATAGAGCCCGAGCCAGAGGATGAGCGGCACGGCGAGCCGCGGATCGGTGCCTGCCAGCAACCAGAGCGCGCCGCCGAGATAGATGATCGCGTAGACGATGGCATCGAAGGTCTGGAAGGTCGCCTCGCCGACCGCGGGGGCGGTCTGCATCATCCGGTTGGCGATGCGGCCGGCGAAATCGTTCTGGAACCAGCCGACCGACTGGTTGAGCACATGCCGGTTGGCGCGCCAGCGCACGATCGTGCCGACATTCGGCATCAGCGACTGGTTGAGCAGCAGGGCCGAAAGCGTCTGGATCACCGGGCGCGCGATCAGGATGAAGCCCGCCACCAGGGCGAGCTCGAGCCCATGGCGGGCCCAGACCTCCGAGGGCGCGGTGTTGCCCAGCACGTCGACGATGCGCCCCGCATACCAGATCAGCCAGATCTCGATCAGCGCGACGGCAAAGACCGAGAGCACGGTCCAGACCATCACGCGGCGCGCAGGTTTGAGATAGGCATTCATGAACGGCCAGAACCGGTCGGGCGGGGCCGCCTGCTCCGGATAGGGCGCATAGGGGTCGATCAGGGTCTCGAAGAACCGGAACATGGCGAAGCCTTCGGATGGAAATCGTGGAGATCGGGCAGATGAGTATCGGGCCAGGACGGCCCGGTCCGGGGCCAGCTGGTCAGCGAGCGAAAATCCCGGATTGCATCATCGTGCGTCTCCCTCGAAGGTCGGGGGGCTTTTAGCGCAGTCGGGGCGTCTTGTCACGCACCATCGCGGGCGCTTGATCCAGCGCAAGGCCACGCGGCCTTCGCGGGCGCAAGAGGGCCTCGGTTGGACGCGGGATGCGTCTGGCCGCAGGAGCGGGTTGGCCGAGGAGGATCCGATGATCGCAACCGATGTCAGCGAGACGCAGAAGGCCCGGGCGAGCGCCTGGTTCGAGGCGCTGCAGCAGCGGATCTGCGCGGCGTTCGAGGGGTTGGAGGATGCCCAGGATGCCGGGCCGTTCGCCGGGCTCGCTCCGGGCCGCTTCGAGCGCAAGGCGACGCTGCGCGGCGAGGATGGCGGCGGCGGGGTGATGGCCGTGATGCGCGGCGGTCGGGTGTTCGAGAAGGTGGGGGTCAATGTCTCGACCGTTCACGGGCGCCTTGACGAACGGGCGCAGCGCAGCCTGACGGCGCGGCGGGAGATCCCGGGGCTTGAGGCCGATCCGCGCTTCTGGGCGAGCGGGATCAGCCTGGTCGCGCATATGCGCTCGCCGCTGACCCCGGCGGTGCATATGAACACCCGGATGTTCTGGACGCCGGGGGGCTGGTGGTTCGGCGGGGGGGCCGATCTCAATCCGATGATCGAGAACCAGGCCGATACCGATTTCTTCCATGCGCGGCTGAGCGAAGCCTGTGCGGCCCACGATCCCGGCTACTATCCGCGCTTCCGGGCCTGGGCGGACGAGTATTTCCTGATCCGGCACTGGAACGAGCCGCGGGGCGTCGGCGGCATCTTCTATGACGACCTGACGACCGGGCGTTGGGAAGCGGACTTCGCCTTCACGCAGTCGGTGGGGGAAGCGTTCCTCGCGGCCTTCGTGCCGATCACCGAGCGGCATATGCGGGAGCCCTGGACCGAGGAGCAGCGCGAGATTCAGCTGGTCAAGCGGGGGCGCTATGCCGAATTCAACTTGCTCTATGACCGGGGGACCCAGTTCGGGCTGCAGACCGGGCACAATCCGGAGGCGGTGCTGATGTCGCTGCCCCCGGTTGCGAAATGGCCGTGAAGCCGTCCGCTCGCCGCAGCGACCGGAAGCGGCGCGGTCATGGTGGCTGATCCCGCGAGCCACCGGCCGACCGGCGGGACGAAATGGCGAAGCCGCGGCGGTCGCGGCTTCGCCTGGCGGTGGAGGGGGCCGGTCGGCTCCCGGCATCAGATCGCGTAGAAGAATTCCTCGCGGGTGATCTTGCCGGCGGGATTGACGGTGTAGAGACCCACTTCCTTCATCTGGAAGCGCTTGCCGGTGGCCTTCTCGGTCGCGTCGAACTCGAAAATCACCGAGAACCGATCGCCATTGAGGTAGGGACCTTCGGCGCTCGAGGAATGGACCTCCATCGCGCTGATCCACCAATCGTGCTTGCCTTCGATCCCCGCCACGCCATGCGTCTCGCGGCCCGATCCATCCGTGTCGACCGCTTCGACCGAAACCGCCGCGGGATCATAGAGATCCTTCAGGCCCTGATGCGTGGTACCGGCCCGACAATGGGCAACGAGTTGGTCGGCAGTCGCCTTGATCGTCTCGTTGGACATGGTTTAACCCTGGTTTGTTTGCGGAATGTTCCAAGGTTAACGCACGAATCCGAGTCGGACAAGCGCTTATCGGCGCAAGAAGCCGCCAGTGAGAGAGGTACGGAACGCTGCACCCCAAGGCAGGGGTGCAAGCGTCTCAGGCGTGTTTGCCCTTTTGCGGGGCCCAGATCTTCTTGTTGGTGAAATAGAGCAGGGTCGCGAGGCCGCCGAGGAACAGAACGGCGCTGAGGCCGGCGCGCTTGCGGGCCATCATCTTGGGTTCGGCGGTCCACATCAGGAAGGCCGCGACATCCTGGGCCATCTGCTCCTTGGTGGCGGGCGTGCCGTCCTGGTAGGTGACCTGGTCATCCGACAAGGGCGGAGGCATGGCGATGAAGCCGCCCGGGAAGGTGTGGTTGCCGTAGAAGGTGGCGCCCGCGACCTCCTTGGTCTCGCCGTCGAAGCCGGTCAGGATCGAAGCGATATATTCCGGCCCGCCCATCCCGAACATGATCTGGTTGAAGCCGAGTCCGATCGGTCCGTGGAATCCGGCGCGCGCCTTGGCCATCAGGCTGAGATCGGGCGCGTTCGGCAGCGTGGAATGCGGGAAATGGTCTGGCGGCGTGCCAGGCCGATCCTCGCCCGTCACCGGATCGGTGACGGTGCGCCCGGCGGCATAGGCGCGCATCTGCTCCTCGCTGAGCGAGGGGCCGCCGGCATCGGCGAGATTGCGGAAGGCCACGAACTTCAGGCCATGGCAGGCCGAGCAGACCTCGGTATAGACCTGCAGGCCGCGCTGAAGCTGGGCCTGGTCGTAGCGGCCGAACGGCCCCTCGAACGAGAAGTCGAAATTCGTCACATGGCCGCTCTCGGCGGCGCGGGCCGGCGCCGCCGCGCCGGCGAGCGATGCGAGGCAGGCCGCCGCCGCGAGGAGGGAAAGTCTGGTCTTGCTCAACATGCCTGGTCCCTCGAACGCTATTCGGCCGGCTTGACGGCGGCGAGCCCGGTTTCGCCCTCGGCCGGGCCGTAATGGGCGGCGAAATCCGCTTCGATGCTCGCCGGCGGGGTCAGCGGCTTTTCCAGCACGCCGAGCAGCGGCAGGATCACCAGGAAGAAGGCGAACCAGTAAAGCGTGGCGAGCTGGCTGATGATCAGGAAGGGCTGCTCCGGCGGCTGGCTGCCGCACCACATCAAGAGCATGAAGGCGAGGACGAGGATCCAGAACCAGATCTTGAAGCGCGGCCGGTAGCGGCCCGAACGGACCCGGCTGGTATCGAGCCAGGGCAGCAGCACCAGCAGGATGATCGAGCCGAACATCGCGATGACACCGCCGAGCTTCGAGTCGATGAACCAGATATCGAAGGTGATCGCGCGCAGCATCGCGTAGAACGGCAGGAAATACCATTCGGGCACGATATGGGCCGGGGTCTGCAGCGCGTTCGCCTCGACATAGTTGTCGGGATGGCCGAGGAAGTTCGGCATGAAGCCGACGATCGCCGAGAAGATCACCAGCACGAAGACCAGCGCGTAGAGGTCCTTGATCACGAAATAGGGCCAGAAGGGCAGCGTGTCCTTCTCGGCCTCGGCCTTCGAGCCGCGGCGTACCTCGACCCCGGTCGGGTTGTTGTTGCCGGTGGTGTGGAAGGCCCAGATATGCACGACGACCAGGCCGGCGATCACGAAAGGCAGCAGGTAGTGCAGGCTGAAGAAGCGGTTCAAGGTCGGGTTGTCGACCGCCGGCCCGCCGAGCAGCCAGGTCTGAATGTCGGGCCCGATCAGCGGGATCGCCCCGAAGAGGCCGGTGATCACCGTGGCGCCCCAGAACGACATCTGTCCCCAGGGCAGCACATAGCCCATGAAGGCGGTGCCCATCATCAAGAGATAGATGAGCATGCCGATGATCCAGGTGATCTCGCGCGGGGCCTTGTACGAGCCGTAATAGATGCCGCGGAAGATGTGGCAATAGACCGCGAAGAAGAACAGCGAGGCCCCGTTGGCATGGACATAGCGCAGTGCCCAGCCGGCATTCACGTCGCGCATGATATGCTCGACGCTGGCGAAGGCGAGCGTGACATGCGGGGTATAGTGCATGACGAGCGCCACCCCGGTCGCGATCTGCATGACCAAGCAGAAGGCGAGCACGATGCCCCAGATCCACATCCAGTTGAGGTTCTTGGGCGTCGGGATGAACAGCGTCGTATGGATCAGGCCGATGATCGGCAGGCGGCTCTCGACCCATTTTTCTGCCGCGGTTTTCGGCTCGTAATGGTCGTGCGGAATGCCACTCATGTCGGAGCTCCCCTCAGCCCAGCTGGACGACGGTGTCGGAGACGAACTTCATCACCGGAATGTGCAGGTTCTCCGGCGCAGGTCCTTTGCGGATGCGCCCCGCCGTGTCGTACTGCGAGCCGTGGCAGGGGCAGAACCACCCGCCGAACTCGCCGGCCTCGCCGATCGGCACGCAGCCGAGATGGGTGCAGACCCCGATCATGATCAGCCACTCGCCGGCGGCGTCGGCGGCGCGGTCGGCATCGGTGGCGGGCGCGTCGGAAGCGAGGTTGGCGTTGCGGGCCAGCGGGTCGACGAGCTCCGACATCGGGACCTGACGGGCCTTCTCGATCTCGTCGGGCGTGCGGCGGCGGATGAAGACCGGCTTCCCGAGGAACTTCACGGTGAGCTGAGTGCCGACCGCGACCTGGCTGACATCGACCTGGATCGAGGCGAGCGCCTGGACGTCGGCGGAGGGGTTCATCTGGTTCACGAGCGGCCAGACGGCGGCGCCGGTTGCGACTGCACCGGCCGTGGCCGTGGCGACGTAAAGAAAATCGCGCCTCGTTCCGGAAGGATGGTCAATATGGGCCACGCGATCGTCTCCTTGCCGGGCCGCCGAAGCGCACTTCTGTCTTGAGGCCTGTCGGCCCTTCATTCGGCTGGGTCTTAGCCCGTTTAGAACGTTCGGAAACGCGGGTCCAGCAGACTTTGCGCCGCAGGTCCGGAGCGGTGCGCGCTGGACGCTCGGGCGGCTTTCCCGTCCTCGTCTGGCCTGGGCGGACGGGTGTCGCAGCGGTACGAGCGGCGGATGATTGCCGAGCGCGCGCGACCCCGGTGCGCGCGGCACGCCGCCATGCTAGAGGCTGCGCCCGGAGGACGAGATGCAGTCAGCTGACCCGCCTGCGCGGCTCCACGAGCGGCGCCATTTCGAGATTCGGCAGAATCGATGGCACGGCCAGGCGCAGGCCGGGATCGCCGGCGAGCGCGTTGAGGAAGGACACCGTATTGGCGGCTGCACCTTCGAATCCGAAGCTGCAATCCCGAAAATTGCAATTGGTCAGCCCCACCGGACCCGTCCCTGAATAGATCAGGCGGCATTCGACGAAGCTGCAGGCCTCATAGCTTGTGCCGTCGAGCGGCACGGCGGCGTTTCCAAATGTCTGATCTCGGACAATGCGCATCGGTTGACCTGTCGGGACTCGCTGCCTCGGGGTGCTTCTGCGGAAAGCAGCTGCGGACCAACGCAGCAAATGCGATTTCGATCCGGCCCGCCTTGGGAGAATGCCCGTATTGCGCCGGTATCGCACACTGGCAGGATTGTCGAGGCAATGTCAAATGCCCGCCCGCGCCGCCGCTCTGGTATGACAAATTGGTGCGGCGACTTGGGCTCATCGGGTGGGATCGCCCCGATGATACGGGCCGCCGGCAAGGATTGTCGCGGCACGATAGAGCTGTTCGGACAGCATGACGCGGGCAAGCATGTGCGGCCAGACCATCGGGCCGAAGGAGATCAGCCAGTCGGCGCGGTCCCGCAGGTCGGGCGTCAGCCCGTCGGCGCCGCCGATCGCGATCGCGAGGTCGCGGGTGCCGCTGTCGGCGAGGCGCTGCAGGCGGTCAGCGAAATCGGGCGAGGACGGCATCCGTCCGCGCTCGTCGAGGGCGGCAAGGTAGGCGCCGCGCGGAAGGGCCGCCTCGATCAGCGCCGCCTCGGCCGTCGGCCCGCCGCTGCGGCGGTCCTCGACCTCAACCACCCGAGCGGGGCCGAGCCCGAGAGCGCGCCCCCCGCGTTCGAAGCGCGCGAGATAGTCCGTCACCAGCGCGGCCTCGGGGCCGGCGCGCAGCCGTCCTACCGCGACGATCGTGACCCGCATGCCGGCACCGGAGCCGGCGCGGTCAGGCGAGGTCGACGGCGCGGGGCGCGGCGGGCTGCCGTGGCAGCCACATCTTCTCGAGCTGGTAGAAGTCGCGGACCTCGGGGCGGAAGACATGGACGATGACATCGCCCGCGTCGATCAGCACCCAGTCTCCGAGCTCCTTGCCCTCCATCCGGACGGTGATCCCGAGTTCCTGCTTGAGCCGATCGGCGAGATGCTCGGCGATCGCGCCCACCTGGCGCGACGAGCGGCCGGTGGCGATCACCATCTGATCGGCCATCTCGGACTTGCCAGCGAGGGGGATCGACAGGATATCCTCGGCCTTGTCGTCGTCGAGCGAGGCGAGAACGGTCGACAGCAGGGCATCGCTGTCGGAATTCCCCAGGACGGGCGCCAGGGCACCCGAGGGGGGAACGGCGCTGGGCGCCGGGTATTGCTGGGTCAGATCTGACTCCTCCCGCAAGGTTACGCCGATTTTGCCCGGCGCCGGCAATATCCAATGTAGTCGACTAAGGGCCTTCTCTCAAGGATTGAGATATGACCGGTTAATGACAGGCGCCCGGCCGCTGGCCGATCCGGCTCAGGGAACGGCCGCGATCACAAGGAAGACGACGAAGATCACCAGATGCACGGCGCCCTGGAGCACGGTAGTCCGCCCGGTCGACAGCGTGAGGGTCGCGGCGAAGAGCGAGGTGATGAGAAGCGCGATATGCTCTGGCGCGAGGCCGAGATCGATCGGCTGGTGCAGCAGGGCCGAGAACAGCGCGATCGCCGGGATGGTGAGGCCGGTGCTGGCGATCGCCGAACCGAGCGCGAAATTCAGGCTGGTCTGCAGCCGGTTACCCCAGGCGGCCCGCACCGCCGAGCTGCCCTCGGGCAGGAGGACGAGGGTCGCGATCACCACCGAGACCATTTCCTCGGCCATCCCGTGTCCGGTGACGAAGCGCTGGACGGTCGGCGTCAGAGAATCCGCCAGCACCACGACCGCGACCAGCGCGACGAGCAGCATCCCGCCCGAGGCAAGTGCCCGGAGGCCGCCGATCCGGCGCGGGCGAGCCGTCTCGGGCGAGGCGAAATAGTGCTTCTGGCTGACCGCCTGGGCGAACAGGAACACGCCGTAGAGCACCAGCGCCGCGACAGCGACGAAGGCGAGTTGCAGCGTCGTGTAATAGGGCCCTGGGGCGGTGACGGTATAGCTCGGCAGGATCATCGTGACCGCCGCGAGCGTCCCGAGCACGGCGAGCGCGGAGGTCGTGCCCTGCACCTCGAAGGTCTGCTCGCGCCAGCGCCCGGCCCCGAGCAACAGGGAGACGCCGATCACCCCGTTCAGCACCACCATGACGCCGGCGAAGACGGTGTTCCGCGCCACGGTCGTCGGATGTTGGGGCGACGCGATCATCACCGAGCCGATCAGCCCGACCTCGATCGCGGTGACCGCGAGCGCCAGAACCACGGCGCCCGCCGTCTCGCCGAGCCGGATCGAGACCGTCTCGGCATGGCGCACGGCGGCGAAGACGGCGGCGATCAGCACCGGCGGCGCCAGCAGCAGATAGAGCGGGCTATGGACCGACAGAAGGCCCGCGGATCCGGCCGCGAAGACGGCGAGCGCCGCGAGCGGCGCCAGCCAGGACCAGCGTTTGAGAACAGGCATCGGATTCGCGGCGCCCCGCCCGGGAGCGCCGCTGCCTTGAGTCAGGCCGCGACGAGCTGGCCGCGCACCAGCTTTTCGTAGTCGCCGGCGATGGCGCGGGTCAGTTCGCCAACCTCGAAGCTGTAAGGACCGATCGCGCCCACCGGGGTGACCTCTGCCGCGGTGCCGGTCAGCCAGCATTGCTGGAAATCCGCCATCTCGTGCGGCTCGATATGCCGCTCGTTGACGCGGATGCCGCGCTGCCGCAGCAGGTCCATCACGGTCTGGCGGGTGATGCCGTTCAGGAAGCAGTCGGGCTCGGGCGTGTGAACCTCGCCGTCCTTGACGAAGAACACGTTCGCCCCGGTCGCCTCGGCGACATAGCCGCGATAGTCCATCATGAGCGCGTCCGAGCAGCCCTTCGCCTCGGCGGCGTGCTTGGACATGGTGCAGATCATGTAGAGCCCGCTCGCCTTGGCGAAGGAGGGGATGGTCTCCGGGCTCGGCCGCTTCCATTTCGAGATGTCGAGCTTGGCGCCCTTCATCTTGGCATCGCCGTAATAGGCGCCCCATTCCCAGACCGCGACCGCCATATGGACCGGATTGCGCGCCGAGGCGACGCCCATATCCTCGCCCGAGCCGCGCCAGACGACCGCCCGGACATAGGCATCGGCCAGGCCGCTCTTCGCGAGCGCGGCGGTCTTGGCGGCCTCGATCTCCTCGAAGCTGTAGGGATGCGGCATTTCCAGATAGTCGCAGGATTTCAGCAGCCGCTCGGTATGTTCGGCGCTCTTGAAGATGGTGCCGCCATAGGCGCGCTCGCCCTCGAACACCGCGCTCGCATAGTGCAGCGCATGGGTCAGCACATGGACCTTCGCCTCGCGCCATGGCACGAAGGCGCCGTTGAACCAGATCACCCCGTCGCGGTCGTCATACGCCCCGGCCATTCCTCAAGCTCCTGAATTTCGAATATTTCATCCGCTATCGAGCGGGCGACAGTTTCTTTCGCCAAGTCCGGGAAGGGCTAACATTTGAGTCTTGGAATGTCAACATACCTGACATAAACTCACGGCTCGGTGCGTTGACCGGGAGCGGAGAGGGGAATGGCGCAGGGCAGCTTTTCGGCGAATCCGACGCGCAGCGAACAGCTTCTGTTCCTGACCGACGAACAGCTGCGCCAGGGCATCGAGCTGATGTTCTTCGCCTATCGCGGCTTCACGGCCGATCCGGACCGCATCCTGGAGGAGCGCGCCTATGGGCGGGCGCATCATCGGGCGATCCATTTCATCAATCGCCGGCCCGGCCTCACGGTGAACGAGCTGCTCGACATTCTCTGCGTGACCAAGCAGAGCCTGAACCGCGTTCTGCGCCAGCTGGTCGACGACCGGCTCGTCGTGAGTCGGGTCGGGCGCGACGATCGGCGGCAGCGCAATCTCTACCTGACCGATGCCGGGCGGCAGTTGGAGCAGGAACTGTCGGCGGCCCAGCGGCGGCGGATGCGCGGCGCCTTCTCCAACGCCGGACCCGAGGCGGTCCATGGCTTTCGCAAGGTGCTGGAACAGATGATCGACCCGGACCTGCGCGAGCAGGTGTTGCGCGGGCTCGAGAACGTCCGGCCATGAGCGCCATCGAGGAGGGCGCCGCAGGCGCGCCGCGCGCCCATGTGCTGGTGGTGGACGACGATGCGCGAATCCGGGCGCTGCTGCAGAAATTCCTGGCGCGCAACGGCTTCTGGGTTTCGGTGGCACGGGATGCGCGCCAGGCGCGGGCGCTGCTCGAAGGGCTGGAATTCGACATTCTGGTGCTCGACGTGATGATGCCTGGCGAGGACGGGCTGGAGCTGACCGCCTCCTTGCGCGAGCATCTGCAGACCCCGATCCTCTTGCTGACCGCGCGCGGCGATGCCGACGACCGGATCAAGGGGCTGGAGGCGGGGGCCGACGATTACCTGCCGAAGCCGTTCGAGCCGCGCGAGCTGCTGCTGCGGATCAACGCGATCCTGCGGCGCGTGCCGAAGCCGACGCCGAAGACCGAGCCGCCGAAGACGCTGCAGCTCGGCGAGGTGCGATATGACCTGACGCGGGGCGAGCTCTGGCGCGGGCCCGAGCCGATCCGGCTGACCGCGACCGAGGCGATGCTGATGCGCATCTTCGCCGCCCGCGCGCACGAGCCGGTCACCCGCCAGGAGTTGGTCGAGGATCTGGGCGGTGGGATCGCCGAAGCGCAGGAGCGGGCGGTCGACGTGCAGATCACGCGGCTGCGCCGCAAGATCGAGATCGACCCGAAGGCGCCGCGCTATTTGCAGACGGTGCGCGGCTCGGGCTACATGCTGGCGCCGGACTGAGCGATGGCCGGGCGCTCGGTCGGGCGGCGCGGCAGCCAGCGGCCGAGGGCGCGCTGGAGCCGCCAGCCCGCCAAGCCGAGCGCGACCCCCCCGCCGACCGATAGCAGCGTCAGGAGCCACGGCGCCATGGCGCCCGCCAGCGGCGCGAGCAGGAGCTCGGGCACGAGCCGATGCAGCAGATAGACATGGTAGCCGGCCGCGGCCAGTGTCAGGGCTGCGGGCAGTGCGAAGGCCGGGAACGGCAGGGTCGGGACATAGGCGAGCAGCGCGACCGCGCCGAGGACCGCGCCATAGCGCAGCCAGGAGCCGAGCCAGTTGCCGCCGGCCCAGGCGAGCACGGGCAGGATCGCCGCCGCCAGCAGCATCAGGGCCAGCCGCTGGCGGCCGCGCGCCACCGCCGCCACCCAGCCGAGCGCGAAGACCGGTGCGATCCAGGGCAGGGTGAAGATCTGGCGCATGCCGAGCGGCCAGAGCAGCGGGAAGACGGCCCGGGCGAGGACCGCGGCGGCGAGCAGCATCAGGGCGAAGCGGAACGGCCGGGCGAGGACCAGGCGCCGCGGCCCGGGCAGCAGGAACAGGACGGCGAGCAGCAGCATCAGCTGGGCGTAGATCTCGACGAACCAGTAGAGATAGGGCAGCATCGTGTGCCGGATCGGGTCGGCCAAGCCGAGATTGCCGATCAGCAGCAGCGAGGCCCAGGGCATCTGGCCCCAGGCCAGCGCGTGGAAGGCGACCAGCACGAAATAGGGCGCGAGCACCAGCGGCAGGGGGGCGAGGAATCCGGGAATGCCGTCGCGTTCCAGCGCCCGGACCTGGTAGCGCGCGAGGCCGAAGCCGATCAGGACCACCATCACCGCCGATCCGACCGGGGCCGGCCAGAGCGTGGCGTGGCACACGACCACCGCGAGGATGGCGATGGCGCGCAGCAGGATGTCGCTGCCGATCCGGGCCAGCTTGCGCGGGGGGCGGGCCTCGAGCCGCGCCAGGGCCGCGACCGTCATCCGCTCCCAGCCCGGCGGCAGGTGGCCGAGCCGGCGCTCCAGCGCGAGCGCCAGCTCGAGATGGCGCAGGCTGTCGCCGCCGAGGCTCGCGAAACTGTCCCGCGGCGTCACCGGCCTCGGATGGAACAGGTCGCTGAAGCAGGCTTCGAGCGCGCCGTCGGGGGCGGTCGGCCGGTCGGCGGCGAGCGCGCGCATCGCGGCATAGTCGGGCTTGCCCGAGGCCAGGCGCGGCAGGGTCGCCACGGTACAAGCCTGCACCCGCGACAGCGGCAACCCGGCCAGCGCGGCGAGCCGTGCGCGCAGGGCAGGCTCGGGCACGGCTTCTTCGGCGAAAGCGGTGAGGCGCTCGTCGTCGCCGATCACCGCGGCCGGGATGTGCTCCGCCGCCAGCGCCGCCTCCAGCGCGTCATGGGCGATCCGCAGGCCGGCGATCTTCGAGATCCGCTTGAGCCGGCCGACGATACGGAAGAGGCCGTCCGCGTCCCGCTCGGCGAGGTCGCCGGTGGCGAGGGCGGCGATCTCGGCCCCGCGCGCCAGATCAGCCCGGCGATCGGCATAGCCCATCATCACGTTGGGGCCGCGATAGATCAGCTCGCCCGCCTCCCCCGGCCCCGCGATCGGGCGCCCGGTTTCGTCGACAAGGGCGAGGCTGCCGCCCGGGATGGCGATCCCGATCCGGTCGGGGCGGTCGGCGGCGCGTTCGGGCGGCAGATAGGCGATGCGCGCGGTGGCCTCGGTCTGGCCGTACATCACGAAGAGGCGCCCGCCCCGCGCGCGCAAATGGGCATCGTAGAGCCGGACCCGCTCCGGCGGCAGTCTGCCGCCCGCCGCCGTCATGAACCGCAGGTCGGGCAGGGCCGCGCCGCGGAAGCCCGCTTGCTCCAGCAGCTCGTAGGAATAGGGCACGCCGGCCAGGTTGCTGCAGCGCTGGAGGGCGAGCCCGCCGAGGAAATCGGCATCGAGGATCGAGCCGCCATGCAGCCAGACGCTCGCCCCCGCCGCCAGATGCGCGGTCAGGACCGACAGGCCGTAGGAATAGTGCAGGGGCAGGACCAGCGCGGCGCGATCTTCGGGACGGAGCCCGAGATAGGTGGCGATCGCGCGGGCATTGGCCGTGACCGCTTCGGCCGAGAGGCGCACCATCCGCGCCCGGCCGGTGCTCCCCGACGTGCCGAGCAGCAGCGCGAGCTCGGGATGCGGCGGGTGGCCGCCCGCCGCGCCCGGCTCGAGGCGCCAGCGCCCACCGTCCTGGCGCCAGGTTGTGTCCGGAGCAAAGCGCCGGGTGAAATCGGCGCGCCCCGCCGGTTCGGCCGGCAGCAGCGCCACGGCATGGCCGGCGCGCCAGGCCGCGAGCAGACCGGTGACCGCCTGCTCGCAGACGGCGCCTTCGATCGCGACCAGGCCGCGCCGCCCGGGCATGCGCTCGGAAAGGGCGGCGACCCGCGCCGCCAGCGCCTCCCGGCCGATGACCCGCCCGGCGCGGGTCACGAGCGCCGGCCCGTCGTTCGGCGTTTGGCCGGTGCCATCGCCGGTTCCGGCGAAAAAGTCCGGCATCGCCATCGCGCAGTCCCCCCTCGGTAGGCTCCGGAAGCTTCCGTAGCATTCCCGATAAAATCATTCAACAAATGGCGACGCTTTCCCTCCGCGACCGGCACGCCTAGGGTGGCGGCGCCAACGGGGAGGAGGCGGGGATGGAAGACGAAGCGCGCTGGAGCGCGGTCGACGACTATATCACGGGGCTTCTGGTGCCGCCCGATCCCGGCCTCGACGCGGCGCTTGCTGCGAACGAGGCGGCTGGGCTGCCCAAGATCGACGTGTCGGCGGCGCAGGGCAAGTTCCTGCATCTGCTGGCGCGGATGATCGGGGCGCGGCGGATCCTGGAGATCGGCACGCTCGGCGGCTACAGCACGATCTGGCTGGCGCGCGCCTTGCCCGCTGACGGACAGTTGGTGACGCTGGAGGCAGTGGCGCATCACGCCGACGTCGCGCAGGCCAACCTGGCGCATGCCGGGCTGGCCGACCGGGTGGCGGTGCGGCTCGGCCCGGCGCTCGACAGCTTGCCGGCGCTGGCGGAGGAGGCGCCTTTCGACCTGGTCTTCATCGATGCCGACAAGCAGAGCAACGCCGACTATCTCGCCTGGGCGCTGCGGCTGACGCGCCAGGGATCGGTCATCGTCTGCGACAATGTGGTGCGAAGCGGTCAGGTGGTGGATGCGACCAGCAACGATCCGTCGGTCACCGGGACCCGCCGCTTCTTCGAAGCGCTGGCCGCCGAGCCGCGGTTGTGCGCGACCGCCTTGCAGACGGTCGGTCACAAGGGTTGGGACGGGTTCGCGATCGCGCTGGTCGGCTAAGGCGTCGCCGGCCCCCCAAGGCGAACGCGGCGGCTTGCCGCCGCGCTACGGGAGACGATCCCGCTCGGGGCCTCGCCACGGCGCGGCCCGGAGCGGCGGACAGCAGTCAGGCTCGGACGAAGCGCAGGCTGGTGCCTGGGCCGGTGAAGACGAGCGCATCGCCATCATGGGTGCCATGCTCGACCTTGGCGAGGGCGGCGAAAAAGGCCGTCTCGGCCGCGAGGTCCGGGCAGGCGAGGCGGCTGCTCGCCACCGGGTGGAAGCGCAGATCGGGCCAGCGCCCGCTATAGGCGGCGGTGAAGGCATTGCACGGGCCCTGGCCGACGATGCGTCCATCCTCGGTCAGGGTCGCGACCGCGCGGGCGGCATAGGGCTTGCCATCGAGCTCGGTCAGCGCCCAGCTGGTCCCGGGCAGGATCCAGCCCGATTGCGGCACGCCGGACTGCTCTATGGGCACCGCAGCGACGCAGGCCGACAGAACGAGGCCAGCCGCTAGCGCCCCGAGCCGGGCCAGGGTCGATCGTCCGGCGGACAACATGGTCAATTGCGGGTCTCCAGCAGACGGCGGGCGATCACTTGGGCCTGAATCTCGGCCGCGCCCTCGAAGATGTTCAGGATGCGCGCATCGCACAGCACCCGGCTGATCGGATATTCGAGCGCGAAGCCATTGCCGCCATGGATTTGCAGCGCATTGTCGGCGCAGGCCCAGGCGATCCGCGCGCCGAGGAGTTTCGCCATGCCCGCCTCCAGGTCGCAGCGCCGCCCCTCGTCCTTCTCGCGCGCCGCGTGATAGCTGAGCTGCCGGGCGATCATGATCTCGACCGCCATCATCGCGAGCTTGCCGTAGACGCGCGGGAAGGCGATCAGCGCCTTGCCGAACTGCTTGCGGTCCTCGGCATAGCGCAACCCGAGCTCGAGCGCGCATTGCGCCACCCCGATCGCGCGGGCCGCCGTCTGGATGCGCGCGCTCTCGAAGGTCTGCATCAGCTGCTTGAAGCCCTGACCCTCGACGCCGCCGAGCAGGTTCGCGGCCGGCACCGAAAAACCGTCGAGGCCGAGTTCGTATTCCTTCATGCCGCGATAGCCCAGCACCTCGATCTCGCCGCCGGTCATGCCGGTCGCGGGGAAGGCATCACCCTCGGTCCCGCGCGGCTTCGGCGCCAGCAACATCGACAGGCCGGAATAATCCGACGTCGCCGGATCGGTACGGACCAGGAGGGTCATCACGTCGGCCCGCGCCGCGTGGGTGATCCAGGTCTTGTTGCCGGTGACGACATAGCGCTCGCCGTCCCTGACCGCCCGGGTCCGAAGGCTGCCGAGGTCCGAGCCGGTATTGGGCTCGGTGAAGACGGCGGTCGGCAGGATCTCGGCGCTCGCGATCTTCGGCAGCCATTCCGCCTTCTGCGCCTCGGTGCCGCCGCCGAGGATCAGCTCGGCCGCGATCTCCGAGCGGGTGCCGAGCGAGCCCACGCCGATATAGCCGCGGCTGAGCTCCTCCGAGACCACGCACATCGCGGTCTTGGACATGCCCGAGCCGCCATATTCCTCGGGGATGGTCAAGCCGAACACGCCGAGCTCGCCCATCTCCTCGATGATCGCGAGCGGGATCAGTTCGTCCTTCAGGTGCCATTCGTGGGCAAAGGGCACGACACGCTCGTCGGCGAAGCGCCGGAAATGGTCCCGGACCATCTCGTACTCCTCGTCGAGCCCGGTCGAGCCGAAGCTCGCCGCCCCGTGCTGCGCCTGCATCAGCGCGACGAGCCGCGCCCGCGCCGCGTCGCTGTTGCCGCCTCGGCTCAGCCGCAGCACCGCGGGGTCCAGCAGCGGCGCCAGATCCGCCTCGTCGAGCCCGAGATCGCCGAGCCGGGCCATTTCGCCCTGCGACATCGGGATGCCGCCGCGCAGCTGGCTCAGATACTCGCCGAAGCCGATCTGCAGGATCAGCTGTTCGGTCTCGCCGAAGCTGCCGGCTGCCTCGAGCCGCGCGGCCCAATGGTCGAGCTGGGTCAGGCTCTCGACATAGGTGGCGATCCAGCTCAGCGCGTGGGCCGCGGCTTGATCCGCTTCGAGCGCCTGGTTCGAGACCTTGCCGCCGGAACTGACGCGGGCGGCCAGCCGGGCCCGGGCCAACGCCAACACGTCCTGCGCCGCCGACACCGCCGCGGCGCAATCGGCGCGCAGGTCGGGCAAGATCGACGTCTCGGA
The DNA here is from genome assembly GCA_046348955.1 of Amaricoccus sp. Lineage (GTDB taxonomy): Bacteria > Pseudomonadota > Alphaproteobacteria > Rhodobacterales > Rhodobacteraceae > Amaricoccus. The sequence continues at coordinate 256,454 of JAXMDG010000003.1, read as the reverse complement.
CGGGGCGAGGCGGGCGGTCTGGTTCATCGGGTATCCTCTTGCTCGGCACGCCGCCTTGTGCAGCGCAGAATCGTATGTTGCATCTGCGCCCAACCTAGGGGCATCGTGGGGGAGCGTCAACGCGATGCGCAATTTTGCTGCATTTGTCTGGTATGGGGCAGAATATTGTTAGCGAGTTTCGCCGTTTCTCGCGGCCGGATCGGCACGACCGTTGTGCGCTGCGGGCAGGTCTGGCTTGGGCGGGGGAGGGGGCGGGCTGGAGGCTCGGGGGTGCGCTGTCGCACGCGTGGGGCAAGGGATAATACATTGAAAAACAATAATATCATAAAATGCGCCAACCGAATCTCAATCTTGGTCAAGCGCGGTGTCACGGGGCGAGGAAGCCCTTTCAAAGCCCCGGCCATTTGCTAGAGTTGGTGGCAAAAGGGCGGGAGGACGCGGATGGCGACGAGGATTGAGGCCGCGGCGCGGACGGAGGGTGACGATCCGGACGGCGCGATCTTCGCGCTGCGGATGGCGCGCAGCCATGGCGATCTCTTCGGGATGCTGGAGCGGCTCTATGGCGGGCATCCCGACTATGCCAAATTCTGCAAGGCGCTGACCGCGGCGCTGGAGCGGGCCTGGGCGGAGCGGCCGGCGGACCTGAAGCTCCTCGACCTGCGGCGCGACCTGGAACCGGACTGGTTCCAGCGGCCCGGGATGGCGGGCTATGTGTTCTATATCGACCGGTTCAATAGCGACCTGGCGGGCGTGCTCGACAAGATCGACTATTTCCAGAGCCTCGGCATCACCTATGTGCATTTCATGCCCTGCCTGAAGCCGCGCCCCGGCGACAGCGACGGCGGCTATTCGGTGATGGACTATCGCGCGATCAATCCCGCCTATGGCACGATGGCCGAGTTCGAGGCCGTCGCGCGGGTCTTGCGGGAGAACGGCATCAGCCTCTGCGTCGATTTCGTGCTGAACCATACCGCGAAGGAACATGCCTGGGCCAAGAAGGCCCGCGCGGGCACGAAGAAATATCAGGACTACTACCTGATGTTCGACGACGACACGCTGCCGAAGCAGTATGAGGAAACCCTGATCGAGGTGTTCCCCGACAATGCGCCCGGCAGCTTCACCCACTATCCCGAGATCGGCAAATGGGTCTGGACCACCTTCAACGAGCATCAATGGGATCTGAACTGGGCAAACCCTTGGGTTTTCCTGGAGATGGTCGAGGTGATGCTGTTCCTCGCCAACAAGGGCGTGGACGTGGTGCGGCTCGACGCGGTCGCCTTCATGTGGAAGCGGATGGGCACGCGCTGCCAGTCCGAGCCCGAGGTCCACATGATCCTGCACGCGCTGCGCGCCGCGAGCCGGATCGCCGCGCCCTCGGTGATCCATCTGGAGGAGGCGATCGTGTCGCCGGCCGAGATGGTGCCCTATCTCGGGCGGGGCGAGCATGACGGACGCGAGGGCAACCTCGCCTACCACAATTCGCTGATGGTGCAGTTCTGGTCGGCGCTCGCCACGCGCGAGACGCGGCTGATGACCCACGTGATGCAGAGCCACTTTCCGGCGGTCTTCACCAACGCGACTTATGCGACCTATATCCGCTGCCACGACGATATCGGCTGGGCGGTGACCGACGAGGATGCGCGGGCGGTCGGGCTGAACGGCCCGTTGCATCGCGGCTTCCTGTCGGATTTCTACGAGGGGATCTATCCCGGCACCTTCGCGCGGGGGGCGCTGTTCCAGCACAACCCCGCGACCGGCGACAAGCGGATCAGCGGGACCTTCGCCTCGCTCGCGGGGCTCGAGCGAGCCGAGGCCGAGGGGGATGCGGCGGCGGTCGCCCGGGCGATCGACCGCATCCTGATGGGCCATGCGCTGATCGCGAGCTTCGGGGGGATCCCGCTGCTCTATATGGGCGACGAGGTCGGGCTGCTGAACGATCCGAGCTATCTCGACAATCCCGATCTCGCCCATGACAGCCGCTGGATCCACCGGCCGCGCATGGATTGGGGCCGTGTCGCGGCGGCGCGGTCAGGCGAGGGGGCGGCGGCGGCGGTGTTCGAGGGGGTGGCGCATATCCTGGCGCGCCGTGCCGCGACGCGGGAGCTGCATGCCGCCAATCCGACGCTGATCGCCGATGCCGGACAGAACGGCCTCTTTGCCTTCGTGCGGCGGGCGCCGACCGGGGCCCTGATCTGCATCTACAATTTCACGGAGTTCTGGGCGACCCTGCGCGCCGACTGGGCGCTGGCGCAAGGCGCGTCGCAGTTCCACGACGCCTTGTCCGACCGCGCGGTGGCACTCGACGAGGGGCGGATCCTGCTGCCCCCCTATGCCCGGCTTTGGCTGCGCTGAACCGGGCGCGAAAGCGCGTCTGACCGCAAGGGGAAGGCCACTCGCGCGCCTTGCAAGGCGCGAGGAGCGTCGATGCGCGAGGCTGCTCCGCGTTGGGAAGCTGGAGCCGCGAGGGACTGGGATAGGGATGGGCCCTTGAGGCTGCAGCTTCCGGGCCTCGGAAGCTGCAGCGCGCCGGTGGGGCCTGCCGGCGGCGGGGCAGCGAACCGGCGACCGGTTCGCCGCGGAGGATCAGGCGGCGCGGACGGCCGCGGCGATCACGTCGGCGTCGACATGCGCGACATATTGAGCGAAATTGTCGCTGAACATCGCGACAAGCTTCGCGGCCTGCGCATCGTAGGCGGCCGGGTCGGCCCAGGTCGAGCGCGGATCGAGCAGGCGGGCATCGACGCCGTCGAGCGCGACCGGCACCTCGAAGCCGAAATTCGGATCGGTGCGGAAGGCGGCGCCGTTCAGCGAACCGTCGAGCGCGGCGGTCAGGAGCGACCGGGTCGCGGAGATCGGCATGCGCTTGCCGGTGCCGTAGGCGCCTCCGGTCCAGCCGGTATTGACCAGCCAGCACGAGGCCCCGACCTCGGCGATCCGGTCGCGCAGCAGGTTGCCATAGACTTCCGGCCGGCGCGGCATGAAGGGAGCGCCGAAGCAGGTCGAGAAGGTCGGCTGCGGCTCGGTCACGCCGCGCTCGGTGCCGGCGACCTTGGAGGTGAAGCCCGACAGGAAGTGATACATGGCCTGCGCCGGCGTGAGCCGTGCGATCGGCGGCAGCACGCCGAACGCGTCGCAGGTCAGCATGATGATGTTGCGGGGCTGCCCGCCGCGCGCCGTCGCGCTGGCGTTCGAGATCGCCTCGAGCGGATAGGCGCAGCGGGTATTGGCCGTCAGGCTGTCGTCGTTGAAGTCGAGCGCGCGGGTGACGGGGTCATAGACCATGTTCTCGACCACGGTGGCGAAGCGCGTGGTGGTCGCGTAGATCTCGGGCTCCGCCTCGGCGGAGAGATTGATGGTCTTGGCGTAGCAGCCGCCCTCGAAATTGAAGGTACCGGCGTCGGACCAGCCATGCTCGTCGTCGCCGATCAGGATCCGGGCCGGGTCGGCCGAGAGCGTGGTCTTGCCGGTGCCGCTGAGGCCGAAGAACACCGCCACGTCCTGGTCGTCGCCGCGCGCGTGGTTGGCCGAGCAGTGCATCGGCATCACGCCCTTTTCGGGCAGCAGGTAGTTCAGGATCGAGAAGACCGACTTCTTGTTCTCGCCGGCATAGGCGGTGCCGCCGATCAGCACCAGGCGCTGCTCGAAGGAGATCGCGATGACGGTGCTGCTGCGGCAGCCATGGCGCGCCGGGTCGGCAAGGAAGGTCGGGCAGTTGAGGATGGTGAATTCCGGCAGGAAGCCAGCCAGTTCCTCCATCGACGGGCGGCGCAGCAGGTGGCGGATGAAGAGGCCGTGCCAGGCGAGCTCGGTGATCACCCGGACATTGAGACGATAGTCGGGATCGGCGCCGGCATAGAGATCCTGTACGAAGAGTTCGCCGCCTGCGATATGGGCGCGCATGTCCTCGAGCAGGGTGGCAAAGTGCCCCGGCGCCATCGCGCCGTTGTTTTCCCACCAGATCGCGCCGTCGACCGAGGGCTCGCGGACCACGAACTTGTCCTTGGGGGAGCGTCCGGTATGTTTTCCGGTATTGACAAGCAGCGCGCCGCCCTGGCCGAGTTCACCCTCGCCGCGCCGCAGGGCATGTTCCATCAGCGCCGGCTCGAGCAGGTTGTAATGCACCGTCGAGACGCCCGGGAAACCGGTCTCTTCGAGCGTCGCGAAAGGGCTGGATTTGGCCGCCGCTTGAAACGCCATCGTCATGAACTGATAGTCCCCCTGAAGCGGCCGACCGGCAAAACGCCCGACCAGAAACATGTCAAGCAGCAACCGCGATCTTCGCAGGTGCGGCGTCTGCTCCATCCGGTATCTATAGCACGGATGACCACGCTTGGGCGGGCCGAGATATCGTTAATGGCATTTGTGCGACATAAAAATACCATGCGATTGTTTTCTGATGTTGTAACCGGCGTTCGCTTGCGTTCGGTTTCCGCGAAAGGAAAGTGACGCGATGCAGCGGCGCGGGAGGCGAAGGTGAGTCGCGACTCGGACGATCTCTGCCTGCATGCGAGCGCGGTGGCGGTCGATGGGCGGGCGGTTCTCATCCTCGGCGCGTCGGGCAGCGGCAAGTCGGGTCTGGCTCTGCGGCTGCTCGCGCTCGGGGCGGATCTCGTCGCCGACGACCGGGTTCTGGTCGAGCGGCGCGGGGAGGGGCTGGTGGCGCGGGCGCCCGCGGTGCTCGCGGGGCTGATCGAGGCGCGCGGGGTCGGGATCCTGCGCCGGCCGCATCTGGGCGAGGCGGTTCTGACCTGCGCCGTGACGCTCGACTTCGCACCTGCGGCACGAATGCCACAACAGGAGGTGATCCGCTATCTTGGCTTGCCGTTGCAATTGATTTTTGGCCGCGACGTGCCAAATATTGACGCTGTGTTGATGTTTGTCATGCAGAACGATCGACGAGTTCCCGAATGACGCTGCACTGCGCGCCAAGGGTCGGATCGTTCTTTGAAAGCAGGCACAAGGTGACCGAGGCAGCCAGCCCTGGGGCGGGGCAAGACATCGTGATCATGACCGGACCCGCCGGGGCCGGCCGGACCACCGCCATCCGGGCGCTCGAGGATCTGGGCTTCGAGGCGATCGACAATCTGCCGCTGTCCTTCGTGCCGCGCCTGTTCGCCGGGCCGCCGCTCACCCGGCCGGTGGTGGTGGGCGTCGATCCGCGCAACCGGGAATTCGGCGTGCAGCGTCTCATCGACGCGCTCGAGGAGATCGCGGCGCTGACCGGGCGGTCGCCGACGCTGGTCTATCTCGATTGCGACATCGGCACGTTGATCCGGCGTTACAACGAGACGCGGCGGCGCCATCCGCTCAGCCCGCATGAGACCGCGCAGATCGGCATCGAGCGCGAGGTCGCGCTGCTCGAGCCGCTGAAGGCGCGGGCCGACGTGCTGCTCGAAACCCAGGGCATGACGCCGCATGACCTCAAGGCCGAGATGGGCCGGCTGTTCGGCATGGAGGAGGGGCGCGGCTCTCTCTCGATCGCGCTGCAATCCTTCTCCTATCCGCGCGGCACGCCGCGCGGTATCGACATGGTGATCGACGTGCGCTTCCTGCGCAACCCGCATTGGGTTAAGGAGCTGCGCCCGCTCGACGGACGGGACCGCGAGGTGGCGGATTTCGTGGCCGCCGATCCCGCTTATGCCCCGTTCTACGAACGGCTCGTCGATCTGCTTCGCTTCCTGCTGCCGGCCTATCGGGCCGAAGGCAAGAGCTATTTCGGACTTGGACTCGGGTGCACGGGCGGCCGCCACCGCTCGGTCGCCCTCGTTGAGACGCTAGCGAAAACGCTTGCGGAGGATGGATGGCGGGTGTCTATTCGGCATAGAGATCTTGAGCGCGGGGCTGACTTCCTGGCTTCGGGTCTTGGGGGTGGTGTGGCTTGATCGGAATCGTTATTGTCGCCCATGGCGGCCTCGCAAGCGAGTATCTCGCGGCCATGGAGCATGTCGTGGGCAAGCATCCGGGGACCGTGGCGGTCTCGATCGGTCCGGATGACGACTGTACCAGCAAGCAAGCGGAGATAGCCGCCGCCGCCGCCTCGGTCGACGAAGGCCAGGGCGTCGTGGTGGTGACGGACATGTTCGGCTCCACACCCTCCAATCTGGCGGTAGGGGCCTGTCGCGAGCAGGGCCGCGCGGTGCTCTATGGCGCCAACCTGCCGCTCCTCATCAAGCTTGCCAAGGCGCGGCGCATGTCGCTCGGCGACGCGGTATCCTGCGCGCTGACCGCGGGACGCAAATACATCAACTCGATTGACGGATTCGGGCCGGACCGGACCCCCATCGCCCTGTGACCGCCGCTGAGCGAGACGCCGAGGGCGCGATGCGATTGACGTTGCTCATCGAGAACGACAAGGGGTTGCACGCCCGCGCTTCCGCCAAGTTCGTCGAGACGGTCGAGCGGTTCGACGCCACCGCCTTGGTCAGCCGCGACGGCATGGATGTCTCTGGCGATTCGATCATGGGCCTGATGATGCTGGCCGCCGCCAAGGGGACCACGATCGATATCGTTGTCGAGGGCGCGGAGTCCGAGGCTCTGGCCGCAGCCCTGCAGAGCCTGGTTTCCGGCCGCTTCGGCGAGCCGAGTTGAGGCGCAGGGCGGACCGCCCCGGCGCGGGGGCCAGCGGATCGAACGGCGCCATCCTCGGATTTCATGACTGGCTCCACATCATGCCCGACGGGTCGGTCATATCTTCGGATGCCGCTCCGCCGTTGAGCGCCATCATCCATCCGGCCCGAGCTCGGTGGATAGGGCGATGGAGGGCGATGGATTTGGGCGATTGCGGATACCGCACGGGTTGCCTATAGAGACCGCAGGCACCCGTAGCTCAGCTGGATAGAGCGCTGCCCTCCGAAGGCAGAGGTCACAGGTTCGAATCCTGTCGGGTGCGCCATATCAGAACAGAATTGCGAACGGCCAGGGCTGCCAAAACCCTCTCGAAGCGGCGACGAGCATTGGCAGCAGTTCCGACTTCCTCCCCGCGCTGCGTATCGCGCCTTCGGCAACCTCGACGCGCTGGGCGAAGGCGCGCAGGTCAGGGACCGCTCAGTCCGAAACCAGCTCGTCAGCGTATCGGTTGAGCGATCGATTGTAGCGCGGCAGATGCTTGGACAGGGCCTTCAAGGCCAACGACGTGGCCTGCCGCTCGCGGCCGAGATCGCAGTAGGCCAGAGCGAGGAATGCCGATACGGCGTCATCAAGCATGTCGGAAGGCCGCTTCATCTCGGCCTCAAGGAACTCCAGGCTACGCTCGGGCTGACCCAGATTGCGAAGCGTGCTTGCGAGCTGGATGACTGCTCGGCGGCGACGAATGCCGGTGAGGCCCTGGGCTAGGGCGCGCTCGTAAAGTGGCGCCGCGGCAGCCTCCTGGTCTGTGGAATCGTGTGAGGACGCCCGTTCAAAGAGCCCTTCCGGATCGTCGTTTCCGCGTTCGGCAGCGAGGGCCGAGATCAGCGCGCGGAACGCCTCGGGCGGTGCCGCGTCAATTCGGGCCCAGACCTCCGCCACGCGCTGCTCCCAGCCCTCCATCCCATCCATGTCCGTGTCGCTTTCCAAACTGGAGGGCGGCCTCGCTGCCCCCGTTTGCGGTTGCGTCCGAGAGCCACGCATGATCGCCGCGCCGCAGGAGTGGCATCGCTCTCGACCGCGAGGCTTGCAGGAGAGGTTAGAGCATCAACCGAACGAGACAAGACCGAGGAGGGCGGCGCTGATCACCAAGAGGGCGGGGTTGATCCGGGTCTGCAGGAGGATCAGCAGCACGCCGACAGCGATGGCTGCGGTCTCGACGCCGAAGATCGCACCCTTGGCCATGGTGAAGCAGCCGGCGAGCAGCAGCCCGATCGAGACGGGCGCGAGGCCACGCTGGATCGAGGCGCGCCAGGGCCAGGCCTCGAGCCGCTTCCACCAGCGGCCGACCATGAAGGTGAAAAGCGCCGTCGGGCCGAAGAAGGCGAGGAGCACCGCCGCGGCGCCGACATAGCCACCCGTCCATTCGCCGATCGGAACGATCATCATCATGTTCGGGCCGGGTGCGAGCTGGCCGACGCTGTAGAGGTGCACGAGCTGCTGGAAGGTCAGCCACTGATGGGTCTCGGTCGTCAGCGTCTTCATCTCGGGGAAGGCGGCCATGCCGCCGCCGACCGTGAGCAGCGAGAGGTAGGCGAAGACCCGGACGAGGGCCGCGAGGTCGCTCATTCTGCGCGCTCCGGGGTGACGGCGCCGCGCGGGCGGTGCCAGAAGATCGACAGGAGGCCGACGCCGACCAGCGCGGTCAGGACCGACAGATGCAGGCGGTTCACCGCGATGACCGTCAGCGCGACGAAGAGGTAGTCGGCGCGGGTGCCGAGCGACTTCCGGCCGAGCTGGACGACCGTGAAGAGGACGAGCCCAACGGCGGCGGCCGCGACGCCCTTCAGCGCCGCGGTCGAGGCGGCATGGTCGCCGTGGGTGCGGTAGACGATGCCGACGACGAGCATGATCAGCGCCCCTGGCAGGCAGATGCCGAGGATGGCGAGGAAGGCGCCGAGCGGCCCGCGCAGCTTCTGGCCGACCAGGATCGCCATGTTGGTGGCGTTGAGCCCGGGGAGGCTCTGGCTGATCGAGAGGAGCTCGACGAACTCCTCCTCGCCGAGCCAGCCGCGCCGGACGACGAGGCTGTCGCGCAGGTAGGGGACGGCGCCGCCGAAGCTGGTGGCGCCGATGACGAGGAATTCGCGGAAGACGCGGGCGGCGGAGACGGGCTCGGGGGTCGCGGTCATTCGTGGCTCTGGGGCGGGGTGCCGTTCAGGCGGTAAACCATCGCGGTCTTGGTGACGCCAAGCGCGAGCCAGGCTTCGACGGCGCGCTGCAGCTCGACATAGAAGACGGCGACGCGCGCCTTCTGCTTCGCGGCGACCTTGTCCTTGTCGTCGAACCTGGCCTGGAAGGCGAACTCGCCGACGAGCGGCTGGTGCTCGCCGCGGGTGCGCCAGAGTCCGATGTCGCACTTGGCGAGGAGGCCCTTGCCGAAGTCGAGCGTGCCGAGCGGCAGCAGCAGCTCCTCGACGATGCCCTCGTTGACCAGCGTCACCTTCTCGGCCGTGGTGCCCTCGAGGCGCCCGAGGGCTGGGAAGACCTGGGCGAGGGTCGCCACGGCGGTGCGGCTGCCGCCATGGAACTGGCTGAGGCCGAACTGGCAATTGTGCGAATAGAGGATGCGGTAGCCGCCGACCTCGTCCTTGAGCGGCAGCGCCTCGGCCTTGAACTTCATCCGGTACCGCCCGTCGATCCGCGGCCGCATGTCGACGGCGGAAGCGGCGGCCTCGTCGGGATGGCGGTACTTGCAGACGATCTCCGGGTCCCCGACCGGAAAGCCGTCCTCGTAGGCGATGCGCCGGCGCAGGATGAAGGCGTTGCGGTAGAGGGCGAAGTCCGGGGTGTCGAAGAAGACGATCTCGCGGATCTCCGGACGACCGCCCGCCGCCTTGTCCCCGACGAAGCCGACGCCGGTCTCGCCGGCGACCTCGCGCACGATGCGGCCGAAGTCGCGGAAGCTGCGGACCGAGGTGAACTGGTCGGGCTTCAGGATCAGCTTCGCCTCAAGATAGGTGATCCGGTCGAACGGCGTGCCGTCGCCGTAGCCCGCGACCAAGGCAGGTGCTTCGTGGTTCATTCGGTTTCCCCTGTCGCGCCGTCGCCGCCGGACTGCGGAGCAAGATCGCCTGCAGCCGGTCGGGACCGATGGCGCGCGCCATATGCCTAGCTCGCGAAGGGCCGCGAGGCTCTTATTTTCCCGGTCCGTCCGATCGCTGACTACGCCGTTCCCCGATGCGGATCTTGCGAGTTTCCGACCGTGGCGAGGAATGGTCCACAAGGGCGGGTGGTCGAGGCCCACTCCCTTTTGCGCGACGATGAGGTCGATCCGGCCGAGGTGATCGTCGACGCCGAGTCGCCCCGCCGCGGCTCAGGCTTCCGGTTCGACCCGGAGCGCCCAGAAGGCGAAGAGCGGGGCATCGCCCGACCGCATGGCGTGGGTGACGAACGGCACGTTGTAGAACGAGCCGCCGACGCCCGGCGCGAACCACGCACCGTCGCCCTGGCGGAACTCGCCTTCGGAAAGGACGAGGTAGGTCTCCTCGGGCGCGTGCGCGTGGTCGGTGTAGCGCACGTGCGGCGCGAGGAGCGACGCGCCGAGCCAGACGTCCCGCCGGTTCTCGAGGCCGGCGGGGCCGAGGATCATCGTGTTGGCGTGGCCGTCGACGAAGTTGGCGCTGGCGGTCTCGTCCCAGCTCGCGCGGCGCACCCACTCGAGCCCCGGCTCGACGGCCCGGAAGGCCTCGACCAGCCGCGCGAGGGTCGGGCGCGGCTGCGGCACCGCCAGCGCCGCGTCGAGATGGGCGCAGACCGGCAGGCGGCCGCCCGGCCGGTCGCGCGCGGGCGCCGGGGTGGCGAGAGCCGCGGCGATCCGGTCGAGCGAGGCGGCCGCGGCGGGGCCGGGGACGACCTCGGCGAAGGCGGCGAGGGCCGCGTCGGTGAAGGCCTGAAGGGTGGGGTCGCGGTGCTGCAAGGGAATACCTCTCTCCGAGCTCATCGCGCCGCGGCGAGGGTGCGGGACTTGTCGAGCGCGGCGGCGAGGCCGGCGACGACGGCGGCATCGAAGCCCCCGGCGCGCATCGCCTCGATCGCGGCGGCGGTGACGCCGCGATAGTCGACGAAGGCGGCGACCGTCGCCTCCGGGTCCTCGCCGGACGCTTCGAGCAGGCGCCCGGTGCCGACGAGCATCGCGACCACCGCGCGGCGGGCGACCTCGGGCGGCAGCCCGCGGGCGACCGCGTCGCGGATCAGCGCCACGGCGAGGAGCGCGGGATAGGCGGGTCCGGTGCCGGAAAGCCCGGTCATGTAGTCGATCGCCGCCTCGTCGGCGAGCTCGTCGCCCGAGCCGATCGCGGCGACGAGGCCGCCGACGGCGGCGCGGTCGGCGTCCGTGACGGCCGCCGTCGCCGCCCAGGGGGTGTAGGAGCGCCCGACCTCGGCCGCGGCGTTCGGGAGGGCGCGCACGACGCGCGGGGTGCCGGTGCGCGCGGCGATGGCGGCGAGGGGGACGCCCGCCATCACCGAGACGACGAGCTTGCCCGGCGCCGACAGCTCTACCCCGGGCCAGTCCTGCGGGCGCACGGAGAGGACGACGATGTCGGAGGCGTCGGCGAGCGCCTGATTGTCGTGCGTCCAGCGCGCCTCCGGCAGCCAGTCGGGGGCGGCGCTGCGGCAGGAGAGGGTCAGCGCGCCGGCGTCGAGCGCCCCGGTCGCAACGAGGGCGCGGGCCAGCGCCCCGCCGATCCAGCCGTTGCCGCCGACGATGCCGACGCGGGGAAGCGCGGCGGTCATGCCGCCCCCCTGCCCGGCTCGCGCTGCAGCGCCGCCCGCGACACCCGGTCCAGGAGGATGGCGACCGCGACGATGGCGAGGCCGGCGCGGAGGCCGAGACCCATCTCCATGCGGGTGAGGCCGCGCGTCACCTCCGCCCCGAGCCCGCCGGCGCCGACGAGACCGGCGAGGACGACCATGGCGAGCGAGAGGAGGATGCACTGGTTGAGGCCGACGACGAGCGTGGGCATGGCGGCGGGCACCTCGATCTTGGTCAGGATCGTCCGGGGCTCGGCGCCGATCGCCTGCCCGAGCTCGAGCAGGTCCTTCGGCACCTGCTTGAAGGCGAGCGTGGTCAGGCGCAGCATCGGCGGGACTCCATAGACGATCGTCGCGATGATGGCAGGAACCTGGCCGAGGCTGAAGATGATGACGGCCGGGATCAGGTAGACCCACGGCGGCACCGTCTGCATGATGTCGAGGACCGGGCGCAGCGCCGCCTCGAGCCGCGGCCGGCGGGCGGCGAGGATGCCGAGGGGCACGGCGATCACGACCGAGATCGCCACCGCGACGGCGACGAGGGCGATCGTCTCCATCGACTGCTTCCACAGGTCCATGACGAGGCAGAAGCCGAGGGCGACGAGCGAAAGGAGCGCGAGCCGCCAGCCGAGGAACAGCCAGACGAGGCCGGCGACGACGGCGATGACGGCAAGCGCCGGCGGCAGCAGGAGCAGGCGCTGAACGCCGCCGACCACGCCGTCGACGACGGTGGCGATGGCGCCGAACAGCGGGTGAAAGTTGGTGTTGAGCCAGTCGACGGCGGGGGCGAGCCACGCGCCGAGGGAGAACTGAAACGTCATGCCGCGTCCTTTCCGGTCTGCACGAGCCCCTGGGTGATGCGGTCGATGACGATGGTCAGGATGACGATGGCGATGGCGGCGTCGATCGACTTGGCGATGTCGAGGGTGCGGATCGCCTCGTAGATGGTCTCGCCGAGCCCGCCCGAGCCGACGATGCCGGCGATCACCACCATGCCGAAGGCCATCATCAGGCTCTGGTTGATCCCGGCCATGACGCTCGGCAGCGCGAACGGCAGGCGGATCTTCCAGAACATCTGCCACGGCGTCATGCCGGTCGACTGGCCGAGCTCGACGAAGTTGACCGGCGTCCGGCGGATGCCGAGCGCGGTCAGCCGGATCGCCGGGGGCATGGCGACGATCAGCGTGGCCGCCAGCGCCGTCGCCGGGCCGAAGCCGAGGAGCGCGATGGCGGGCAGGAGATAGATATAGGGCGGCAGGGTCTGGATGAGGTCGAGCACCGGCTCGACGATATGGTCGAGCTTCGGCAGGAAACCCGCGAGCACGCCGATCGGCAGGGCGAGCGCCAGCGCCAGCGCCGTCGCGCTGATGACGAGGGCGAAGGTGTCCATCGTCTCGGGCCAGAGGCCGAGCATCCAGCAGAGCGCCAGCCCGACGGCGGCGACGACCCCGAAGGCGCGATCGACCGAGCGCCAGGCGATCAGGCCGAAGACGACGGCGACCGCATACCACGGCGCGAGGGTCAGGAGCGCGAGGACGCCGTCGTAGAAGCCCTCGAAGAGCGCGCGCACCCCGTCGAAGAGGAACGCGCCGTTGTCGCTCACCCAGGTGAGCGCGTCGTCGACGGCGGTGTCGAAGGCATCGGCGATGACCGAGGTGTCCATGGCCGTCACGCCCGCGCCCGTTCGGACGACGAGCCCTTGATGCCGTGGAGCAGGCTCCGCCAGCTGACGACGCCGACCGGGTCGCCCCCGTCCTGCACGGCGATGCCCGGCCCGGGGTGGGCGAGCGCGAGGTCGATGAGCTCGTCGATGTCGGCCTCCGGCCCCGTCACCGGCAGGCCCGCGAGATCGGCCTCCGGGTAGCCGGCGCGGAACTCGGCCACCGGCCGCATCACCGAATGCGCCTTGATCAGATGCAGGCGCGAGATGCCGGCGACGAACTCGGCGACATAGGCGTCGGCCGGGTTCAGGATGATCTCCTCCGCCGTCCCCACCTGGATGATGACGCCGTCCTTCATGATGGCGATGCGGTCGCCGATGCGGATCGCCTCGTCGAGGTCGTGGGTGATGAACACCGCGGACTTGCCGAGCGACTTCGTCAGCTCGCGGAACTCGTCCTGCAGCTGCCGCCGGATCAGCGGATCGAGGGCGCTGAACGGCTCGTCCATCAGGATGATCTCCGGGTCCGAGGTCAGCGCCCGCGCCAGCCCGACGCGCTGCTGCATCCCGCCCGACAGCTCGCGCGGGAGGCGCTGCATCCAGTCGCCGAGGCCCACCTTGCGCAGCGACGCCTCGGCGGCGGCCAGGCGCTCGGCCTTCGCCACCCCCTGCACCTCCAGCCCGAAGGCGGCGTTCTCGATCACCGTCCGGTTCGGCAACAGCGCCACCGACTGGAACACCATGGCGATGTGCTTCGCCCGCATCGCGCGCAACTCGGCCGCGCCGAGGCCGGAAAGCGCCCTGCCCTTGACGAAGATCTCCCCGCCCGTCGGGTCGATCAGCCGGTTCAGCATACGGATCAGCGTCGACTTGCCGCTGCCCGACAGGCCCATGATGCAGAAGATCTCGCCGCGGCGAACCTCCAGCGTCGCGTCGGACACGCCGACGACGCAGCCGAACTCCTTCAACACCTCGGTCTTGCCGAGGCCGCGCTCCTGCACCGCCCTCATCGCGCGGGGCGCATCCTTGCCGAAGATCTTCCAGACCGAGCGGCAGTCCAGAAGGACGTCCTCGGCGCGGGTGGTCGGGGTATCCATGGCGCTCCTCCAGTGCTGCCGCTTCGTGGGTCCGCGCGGAGCGTCGCCCGCCCCGCGCAGCGGTCGCTCAGTAGCTCTTGATGTTTTCCCAGCGTTTCAGCAGGTCGCCGTGCGCGGAGACCCAGTCGGCGACGGCCTCGTCCATGGTCTTGCCGTCCTTCACCTCGCCGTTCATCGCGGTGATGTCGTCCTTCGGCACGAAGACGCTGGCGATCACCTCGCGCGCCTGCGGGTTCGCCTCGGCGAAACCCTTCTGGCCGATCCAGTAGTAGGTCTGCGGCGGCGGGAAGACGCCCTTGGGATCCTTCAGGAACTTGAGGTCGAACTTCTGGGCCATCCACGACGGCTCCCACATGGTGACGGCGATCCACTCCTGCCGGTCGACGGCCGACTTGAGCGCGGCGGTCATCCCGGCGGTCGAGCCCTCGACCAGCTGCAGCTTGTCGAGGCCGTAGCCGTCGACCGCGTCGCCCGTCTCGCGCATCAGCCCGGCGCCCGGCTCGATGCCGACGATCTTGCCGCCGAACTTGTCGGCGTTGGCCTCGAGCTCGTCGATCGAGTTCACCGGCACGTAGGAGGGCACGGCGATCCCGTCGAACAGCCCGTGCGACACCGGCGAGAGCTTCTCGAGCTTGCTCTTGTTCTTGTTCCAGTAGTCCTGCGCGACGTAGTCGGTCTGTGAGGCGAGGATCTGGATGTCGCCCTTGGTCAGCGCCGCGTAGGCGATGCCCCACTCGGCGAACTCCTTGACGTTGACCGTATAGCCCGCGTCCTCGAGCACCTTCTTGGTGATGGCGCTGATCGGCGTCAGGTCCTCCCAGGACATGGTGCCCATCTCGATGGTCTTTTCCTCGGCGTGGCCGGGGACCATGCTCAGCCCGAGCATCGCGGCCGCGGCGAGCGCCTTCATGATCGACTTCATTCGCAGTCCTCTCCGTTGGAACAAGGGTTTACGCCGTCCGGCCCCAGGGCCGAACCGCGGGCCGGGCGCTGTTTCATGCTGTCGTTCGGGGGTTTCGCACCCGCTGGCCGGAGGGGCGAATCGATCTCCGCCGCTTTCCGATGTTGACATCCTACCAAATGTATTCTAAATGTCTACTCAGAAATCGAGGAGATTCCCGATGCCCATCGAAAGGCTCGCGGACGGCAACCCGGACAGGAAGGCCGTGCTCGGCGACGCGCTGCGCCGGCGCATCCTGACCATGCAGATCGCGCCCGGTGCCGTGCTCGACGAGGTGGCGCTCAGCGAGGAGTTCGGCCTGTCGCGCCCCCCCGTGCGCGAGCTGATGCGGCAGATGGCGGGCGAGGGCTACATCGAGCTCGAGCCGAACCGGCCCGCCCGCGTCACCTCGATGAGCTACAACGCGCTCCGGGACTTCTTTCTCGTCGCGCCGATGATCTACATCGCCACGACCCGGCTCGCCGCCGAGGTCGCCACCAGGGCCGACGTCGACGGCCTCAGGGCGATCCAAGCCGAGTTCCGCCAGGCGGCGCTCGACGCCGACGTCGACGGCCGGATCTTCTCGAACAACGAGTTTCACCTCGAGATCGGCCGCATCGCCGGCAACGACTACCTGATGCCGAGCCTGACCCGGCTCCTCATCGACCACGCGCGAATCGGCCGGACCTTCTTCCGCAACGACCCCGCGGCGAAGGAGCAGCTCGACGTCGCCGCCGACCAGCACGACGCCATCATCGACGCCATCGCCCGCCACGACCCGGAGGAATGCGCGCGCCTCGTCCGCGCCCACCTCGACCTGTCGCGGCGGAACATGGCGGCCTACGCCGCACCCGAAGGCATGGACGTGCCGACGGGCCTCTGACCACACCGACCAGCGGAGCGACCATGACCGACCTCATGACCACGGCCGACTACAGGAAGATCGCGGGCGGCCTGACGCTCCCGACGACGTGCCTGATCGGCGGCGACAGCGTCGCCGCCCGCTCGGGCCGCACCTTCGAGACGGTGAACCCGGCCAACGGCGCCGTCCTCGCAACACTCCCCGCCTGCGGGGCCGAGGACGTCGACGCCGCCGTCACCGCCGCCCGCGCCGCCTTCGAGGGCTGGTCGAAGACCCATCCGGCCGAGCGCAAGGCCGCGATCCAGCGCCTCGCCGCACTGATCGAGGCGGACCTGACCGGGCTCGCGGTGATGGAGAGCCTCGACTCGGGCAAGACCATCTTCGACTGCGTCACCGTCGACCTGCCCGAGACGGTGAAGTGCCTGCGCTGGCACGCCGAGGCGATCGACAAGATCTACGACCAGGTGTCGCCGGCCTCCGACGACCACATCGCCCTCGTCGTCCGCGAGCCGGTCGGCGTCGTCGGCCTCGTCCTGCCGTGGAACTTCCCGCTCCTCATGCTCGCCTGGAAGATCGGCCCCGCCCTCGCCGCCGGCTGCACCCTCGTCGTCAAGCCGGCCGAGGAAACCTCGCTGACCGCGCTCCGCGTCGCCGAGCTCGCCCTCGACGCCGGCATCCCCGCGGGCGTCCTCAACGTCGTCACCGGCACCGGCCCCGAGGTCGGCGAACCCATCGGCCGGCATCCGGGCATCGACGCCGTCTCCTTCACCGGCTCGACCGATACCGGCCGGCGCTTCCTCCACTTCTCCGCCGACTCGAACATCAAGGAGGTGGTGCTGGAGATGGGCGGCAAGAACCCGTGCATCGTCATGGACGACGCCGGGGATCTCGAGGCCGTCGCCGGCCACGTCGTCGCCGGCGCCTACTGGAACATGGGCGAGAACTGCTCGGCGATCTCGCGGCTCATCGTCCACCGCGCCGTCAAGGACGCCCTCGTCGGCCACCTCAAGACCGCGCTCGAGGCGTGGAAGGTCGGCGACCCGCTCGACCCGGAGAACCGCGTCGGCCCCCTCGTCTCGCCCGAGCATTTCGCCAAGGTCCGCTCCTTCCTCGGCAACGGCGAGACGGTGCTGCACGGCGGCGAGATCACTGACGGCCGCTACGTCCACCCGACGATCATCGAGGTCTCCGGCAACGACGCCCGCCCGGCGCGGGAGGAGATCTTCGGCCCGATCCTCGCCGTCATCCCGGTCGACGGCCTCAAGGAAGCCGTCGACATCGCCAACGACACCGACTACGGCCTCGCCGCTTCCGTCTTCACCGCCAACGGCGCCCGCGCCATGCGCGCCGCCCGCGCGCTCCGCGCCGGCACCGTCACGGTGAACTCCTTCGGCGAGGGCGACATCACCACGCCGTTCGGCGGCTACCGCCAGTCGGGCTTCGGCGGCCGCGACAACTCGGTCCACGCCCACGACCAGTATACCCAGCTCAAGACCATCTGGCTCGACCTCTCCGGCGCCGAAAGCCTCTGAATCCCACCTTTCCAGGTGGTTAACAGAAAAACGAATGCACAATTATATCAGATACTTGACCCCCGTCGCACGCGTGCGACGACGGGCCATTCGCCGGAGTTTCCCATGACCGCCTTCGCCTTTCCCGGCCTCAACCTGGCCGTCACCACGCCCTTCGACGCCGCCGGCCGGATCGACCTCGGCCGGCTGGAGGATCACCTCGAGAAGTACCTCGCCGCCGGCATCGACGGCGTCGTCCTCTCCTCCGGGACGGGGATGCACGTCTATCTCTCGCGCGGGGAGTCCGACGCCCTCGTCGCCGCCGGCGCGAGGATCGTCGCCGGCCGGGCGAAGGTCATCGTCCAGACCTCCGCCCTCCTCGTCGAGGACGTCGTCGCCCGCACCCGCCACGCCGCCGACCACGGCGCCGACGGGGTGATGGTCCTGCCGCCGTTCTTCGAGGGCCCGACCGACGACGACGGCGTCCTCGCCTTCTACGAGGCCGCCGCCGAAGGGGGCCTGCCGATCATCGGCTACAACGTCCCCGGCGCCGTCGGCGTCGCCATCTCCCCCGACCTCCTCCGCCGGCTCTGCGAGATCCCGAACTTCGTCACCGCCAAGGACTCGTCCGGCGACCTCGCCGCCCAGGCGGACCTGATCCGCACCGGCCTCCCGGTGATGAACGGCGCCGACCCCCTCATGCCCTACGCGCTCTACGCCGGCGCCTCCGGCCTGATCTGGGGCGGCGCCAACTTCGCCCCCCGCACCTGCGTCGCCCTCGTCCGCGCCGCCGAGGCGCACCGCTGGGACGACGCCCGCGCGATCTGGCGGTCCCTCGAGCCGGCGATGAACCTGATCTGGCAGGGCGACTACGTCCAGTCCGTCTACGCCGCCGCCGAGATCACCGGCTACGCTGCCGGCACCCCCCGCCGCCCGCTCCGCGCCCTCGACGCGGACAAGCGCGCCACCCTGCGGGCCGCCCTCGGGGATCTCGTCGCCCGCGAGCGGGAAGCGGTGCCGGCGTGACCCGGGTCTTCGAGACCTCGCAGCTCCCGACGAGCCCCGGCGTCTGCGGCTGGGTGGCG
Source organism: Amaricoccus sp. (assembly GCA_046348955.1). Taxonomy (GTDB): domain Bacteria; phylum Pseudomonadota; class Alphaproteobacteria; order Rhodobacterales; family Rhodobacteraceae; genus Amaricoccus. The sequence goes on along the minus strand of JAXMDG010000003.1, from coordinate 237,920 downwards.
CTGCTGCCGCCCCGGCCCGGCACGCCCGCGCTCGCCGAGGCGCTGACGGCGGACGTGACGGTGATCGGCGCCGGCTTCGCCGGCCTCTCCGCCGCCCGCCGCCTGTCGCAGCTCGACCCGACGCTGCGGATCGTCGTGCTGGAAGCGGGGGTCGTCGGCAACGGCCCGGCGGGACGCAACTCCGGCTTCATCATCGACCTGCCGCACGACGTCTCCGCCGAGGACTACGGTGGCGACGCGCTGCAGAAGAGCCGCGACCACGTCACCCTCCAGCGCCGCGCCGTCGACTTCGCCAAGGACCTCGCCGCCGAGCGCGCCCTCGGCCGCGAGACCCTCGATCCCTGCGGCCGCTACAACCTCGCCCTCTCCGCCGAGGGCGACCACCACCTCGTCGCCTACGCCGCCCAGCTGGACCGCCTCGGCGAGCCCCACACCATGCTCGACGCGGCGGCGGTCGCCGACGTGACCGGCTCGCAGGCCTTCACCTCCGGCATCTACATGCCCGGCACCGTCATCGTGCAGCCCGCGGCCTATGTCCGCGCGCTCGCAGACAGCCTGCGCGCGCCGGTCCGCCTCCACGAGAACACCACCGCCACCGCCATCGAGCGCAAGGGCAGCGGCTGGCTCGTCCGCACGCCGCAGGGCTCGGTCGAGTCCCCGCGGATCGTCCTCGCCAACAACGGCCACGCCGAACGCTTCGGCTTCTTCCGCGGCCGGCTCCTCCACGTCTACACCTTCGCCTCGATGACCGAGCCCTTCGACCCCGCCCGTCTCGGCGGGCGCCGCTCGTGGGCCGCGACCCCGGCCTCGCCGATGGGCACCACCCTCCGCCGCGTCGAGGGACCGGACGGCGACCGCCTGCTCGTCCGCTCGCGCTACACCTACCACCCCGGCCTCGACGCCGGCGACGCCACCCTCCGCCGCGCCGGCGCCGTCCACGACGGCAAGTTCGCCCACCGCTTCCCGTCGCTCGCCGGCACGAAGATGCAATACCGCTGGGGCGGCGCCATGGCGCTGACCTGGAACGCCGTCCCGGCCTTCGGCGAGGTCGAGCCCGGCATCATCGCCGCCGTCGGCTGCAACGGCCTCGGCGCCTCCAACGCCACGGCCTCCGGCCTCGCCGCCGCCGAGACGCTGGCCGGCACCGAGACCCCGCTCACCCGCATCTACCGCGCCTTCCCGAGCCCGCAGTCCCTGCCCCCGCAACCATTGACCCTGATCGGTGCCCGCGCCACCCTCGCCTGGCGCGAGTGGAAAGCCGGCATCGAGTAACCGGAGGAAAAATCCCGTGAAGTTCCAAGGCATCTACACGCCCGCCATCACCCCCCTCGCCGCCGACGGCTCGATCGACCGCAAGGCCTTCGCCGCCGTGCTCGAGCACCTGATCGCGTCGAAGGTCCACGGCATCATCATCGCCGGCTCGACCGGCGAGTATTACGCCCACACCGCGCAGGAGCGCACCGACCTCGCGGCGTACGCCAAGGAAGTGATCGGCACCCGCCTGCCGCTCATCGTCGGCACCGGCGCGATCCGCACCGAGGACTCGATCGCCTACGCGACCCACGCCCGCGAGATCGGCGCCGACGCGATCCTCGTCGCCTCGCCCCCCTACGCCGTGCCGTCGGAGAAGGAGAACGCCGCCCACGCCCTCGCCATCGACAAGGCCGCCGGCCTGCCGATCATGCTCTACAACTATCCGGGCCGGATGGGCGTGATGATGGGCGAGGACTACTTCACCCGTGTCTCGCAGTCGAAGAACGTCGTCGCCATCAAGGAAAGCTCGGGCGACCTCGGCCAGCTCCACATGCTCGCCCGCCGCTTCCCGAACATCGCGCTTTCCTGCGGCTGGGACGACCTCGCGCTCGAATTCTTCGCCTGGGGCGCGCCCTCCTGGGTCTGCGCCGCCTCGAACTTCCTGCCGGCCGAGCACGTCGCTCTCTATGAGGCGTGCGTGGTGGAAGGTGACTTCGCCAAGGGCCGGAAGATCATGTCGGCAATGATGCCGCTGATGAACAACCTCGACGAAGGCGACTTCGTGCAGAAGATCAAAGCCGGCTGCGAACTCGAGGGCCTCACCGCCGGTGCCCCCCGCCTGCCGCTGCTGCCGCTCGACGCCGACGTGAAGGCCCGCTTCGCCGACGTCGTCGCCACGCTGAAGACGGAAGTCGCTGCCGTCACCCGCACGCCCGAGCCCGTGCGGTGACGACGCGAAGCATCCGGCCGCTGCCGGCCGACCCGGGCCGCTCGGGGTGGGAGGCGATTTCCCGCCGTACCCTCCCCGTCCGCGCGCTCGAAAGCGACGTCACCGCCGACTGGCTCGTCATCGGCGCGGGCTTCGCCGGCCTCTCCGCCGCCCGCCGGCTGACGCAGGACCGGCCGGGCGAGCGCATCGTCGTCATCGACGCCCGCGAGCTCGCCCAAGGACCGGCGGGCCGCAACTCCGGGTTCATGATCGACGTGCCGCACGACCTTTCGTCGGGGGAGTATTCCTCCGGCGACGAGGGCGGCACCATCCGCGAGATGGCCGAGAACCGCCTCGCCATCGGCTTCGCCAAGGAGGCGGCGGCCGAATACGCCATGCCGACGGCGACCTTCGACCCCTGCGGCAAGATCAACGCCGCTGCGACCGACCGCGGCGACCGCCTCAACGCCGCCTTCGCCGCCTCGCTCGCGAAGATCGGCGAGCCGCTCCGCCTGATCGACGCCGCCGAGATGCACGCCATCACCGGCAGCGACTACTACCGCGGCGGCCTCTACACCCCGGGCGCCGTGCTCATCCAGCCCGCCGACTACATCCGCAGCCTCGCCGCCGGCCTCGCGCCGAAGATCGCGCTCTACGAGAACTCTCCCGTCACCGGGCTCTCCCGCGACGCCGGCCTCTGGACCGCCCGCACGCCGCGGGGCTCGGTGACGGCGCCGAAGGTCATCCTCGGCGTCAACGGTCTCGTCCAGTCCTTCGGCCACTTCGCCGGCCGGCTGATGCACGTCTTCACCTACGCCTCGATGACCGCGCCCTTCGCCTCCGGCGCCGGCCGCGACCGCTGGGCGTTGCTCCCCGCCGATCCGATGGGCGCGACGGTGCGCAAGCTCACCGGCGCCGACGGCTCGCGCATCGTCATCCGCACCCGCTTCACCTACGATCCTTCCGCCGCGATCTCCGAGGCCCGCGTCGCCGCCACCGCTGCCCGGCAGCGCCGCTCGTTCGACGCCCGCTTCCCCGACCTCGCCGGCCTGCCCTTCGCCCACAGCTGGGCCGGCCGCCTCGCGCTCAGTCTCAACCACGTTCCGGCCTTCGGCGAGGTCGAGGAGAACCTTTTCTCCGCCTGCTGCTGCAACGGCCTCGGCACGGTGAAGAGCACGCTCGCCGGCATGATGGCCGCCGACCTCGCCACCGGCCGCGCCTCGCCCGAGCTCGCCCGTTACGCCGACCAGCCGTCCCCGAAACGCCTGCCCCCCCAACCCATCGCCTGGATCGGCGCCAACGCCGTCATCCGCTGGCAGGAACGCCGCGCCGGCCGGGAAGGCTGACAGCCGTGCCGCGGCGCGCTCAGAACGCGGGCGGCGTCCGCTTCGGGGTGCGCGGCGGCAGCTCGAGCACGACACCGCCGAGCGCCGCAAAGCGCGCATGGATGCAGCGGCCGAGATCCATCGGGGCCCCCGCAGGACCGACGACCGCCCGCAGGATCTCGCGGACCTCCTCGTCCACCGAGCGGCCATGTCCGGCCGCCCGCAGGCGCAGGGCGCGCAGCAGCGCGTCGTCGACGTCGCGAATTGTCAAATTGCCCATGCCCCGCTTCCCCGTTGGTCAGACGACAGCATAGCACGCTGTGGCTCCGGGACGCGGCCTTCGTCAGGCGATGTCACCCCGGAGCAAGACGAGGCTGCGGCTCGCAGCCTTCGCCGCCACCTCCCGGGCCTGCCGATAGTCCGGATCGTCGTAGCAGGCCTGCGCCGCCTCGAAGCTCGGGAACTCGACGAGGAGCACGCGGGTCGCGTCCCGGGTCTCGCGGGCGTCGACCGCTTCCGGCGCGGGAACGAGGCGGGCGCCGTAGCGTGCGGCGATCGGCGCCCAGAGGGCGCCGTATTCAGCCTGCGCCGCCGCGTCCGTGACCGGGGTGCCGAGGATCAGCCAGTAGCCCTTCACACCGCGACCTCGACCCGCCCGATCGGCGTCGAGCAGCAGGCGAGGATGTAGCCCGCCTCGATGTCGTCGGCCGAGATGCCGCCGTTGTGGACCATGTGGACCTCGCCGGCGACCTTGCGGATCTTGCAGGTGCCGCACACGCCGAAGCCGCAGCCGTTCGGGATGTTGAGCCCCGCCGCCTTGGCGGCAACGAGGACGGTCTCGGTCTCGTCGCAGGCCGCCGTCACGCCCGAGTCGGCAAAGACGATCTCCGCCGCCTTCCTCTCGTCGGGCACGAAGTCGTCGAGCAGCGGCGCGTCGGCCTTGGTCTCGACCGCGACGGCGAAGCTCTCCTGATGGTAGTTCTCCATGTCGAAGCCGAGCGCGATCAGCATGTCGCGCACCGCCTGCATGAACGGCTCCGGTCCGCAGCAATAGACCTGCCGCTCCAGATAGTCGCCGGCGATCATGCCGAGCATGATCTGGGTCAGCCGGCCGCGGTAGCCGGTCCAGACCTCGTAGGGGTCCTCCTGCTCGACGATGAAGTGGAGCTTGATCGACGGCACCCGCGTCACCATCAGCTCCAGCCGCTTGCGGCAGATGATCTCGCCGGGACGGCGGGCGCAGTTGATGAGCACGACGTCGGTCCCGAGGCCCCGGTCGTAGAGGTAGTTCGTCATCGACAGCGCCGGGGTGATGCCGGTGCCGGCCGAGATGAACAGGTACTTGTCGTTGCCGCGCGTCGGGATCGTGAAGATGCCCGCGGGGCCGCGGGCGCGGATCCTCATGCCGACCTTCAGGTGGTCGAGCATCCAGCGCGTGCCGATGCTGTTCGGGCCGGCCTTGACGGTCAGCCCGAGGGTCAGCGGCCGCGACGGCGACGACGAGATCGTATAGGTCCGCCAGATCGGACCGCCCGGCACGGGCAGCTCGAGGGTGATGAACTGGCCCGGCAGGAAGCGGAACCAGCCGCCATCCGGCGCGACGAAGCTGATCGTCGCGACGTCTGGTGCCTCGGGTACGACGGCGCAGCACTCCAGCGGCTCGGCGTCGGTCCAGATCGTCGGGTCGTCGAGGGCGGCGAGGGCTGCGGCCATCTCCCTCACTCCGCCGCGACGAGGGTGCGATCGGCGAGCGAGGCGCCGAGGGTGTCGAGATACCAGTCGACGAACTGGATCACGCCGCTCTCCTGCACGCTCGAATAGGGTCCGGGCCGGTAGGCGGGCGAGAGGATGCCCTCCTGGTTGTTCTCGACCACGACGCGATCCTCGTCGTTGGTGGCGATCCAGACCTCGGTCAGCCGCTTCAGGTCGTAGTCGACGCCCTCGACCGCGTCCTTGTGGACGAGCCACTTGGTCTGGACCTCGGTCTCCGTCGGGCTGACCGGCGTCACCCGGAAGGTGATCGCGTGGTCCGAGAGGAAATGGTTCCAGGTCGTCGGATAGTTGAAGCAGAGCAACGTCCCCGCGTCCTTGAAGGGGAAGGACGAGTTCGGCCGCGCCACGGCCGCCTTGCCGTCCATCGTGTAGCTCTCGGCCTTCTCCAGCAGCGGCATCCGCACGAAGCGCCAGCGCCCCGCGGGGTCGATCCTGAACGCCGACGGCGCCCCGATCAGCTCGCAGCGCGCGACATGCTTGTCGAGCACGTCCGACAGCCCCTCGCCGCCGACGCCGCCCGAGAGCCGCGGGTCCTCGGGGAAGGTCCGGGTCAGCGCCGGGTGGTTGCCGGCGCAGTGATAGCACTCGCGGTTGTTCTCCCAGACGAGCTTCCAGTTGCCCTTCTCGACGATGGTCGACTCGTAGGCGATCTTCGAGTTGGCGAGATCGTGCGGCGCGAGATACCGCGCCGCCTCCTCGGCGAAGGCGTCGAAGGCCGGCGCGTCGTCGGCGAGGCAGATGTAGACGAGCCCCGCCACCTCGCGGCAATGCACGGTGTTGAGCCCGTGCTCCTTCGCATCGAAGCCCGCGTCCATGTCGCGGGCCCAGAGCAGGCGGCCGTCGAGCTCGTAGGTCCACTGGTGGTAGGGGCAGACGATCTTCGGCTTCGAGCCCTTGCTCTCGCGGCAGAGCGTCGAGCCGCGGTGGCGGCAAGAATTGTGGAAGGCGCGGATCACGCCGTCGTTGCCGCGGACGATGATGACCGAGTAGAGCCCGACCTTATGGGTGACGTAGTTGCCGGGCTTCGGGATCTCGCAGGCCGGAATGGCATAGAGCCAGCTCTTGTAGAAGATCCGCTCCAGATCGGCCCGGAAGACGTCCGCGTCGGTGTAGAACGCCCGCGGCAGCGAATGGTTGGGCTTGCGCGCCGCGATCAGCGCCTGAATGTCGGTATCCTGCAGCATGGCGGTACGTCCTCGTCACGGGGTGCGCGGCGCGACTGGCGAGTATGGGCGGGCGCCGGCGGGGGAAGGCCCACTCTGCGGCGTTCTTAGCAAAGACGCGGCGAGTCTCGTTTCGAGAAAAATTCGGGCCGCGGTGGAGAAAAACTCAACGCCCGCAGGCTCTCTCGTACCGGATACGGGTGATCGCTTCGCGCCGGGCGCCGCTCTCAGTCGACTTCCGCTTCCGCCATCTCCAGCAGCCAGCTCCGCAGGATGCCGACCGCGTCGCCGGCCGCATGGTCGGCCTTCCAGCTCAGGTAGTAGGAGCCCGGTGCCGCGATGCGAAGGTCGGTGAAGGGAACGATCCGCCCCTCCTCGACCAGCGGTCGCACGAGCCGGTGCCAGCCGACGGCGACGCCCTGGTCCTCCTCGCAGGCGCGGAGCACCACCCCGAGCGTCCCGAACCGCCGCCCGGGGAGCGCGCCGTGCGGGACGTCGGCGCGGCGGAGCAGCTCGTCCCACCCCGTCCACTCGGCGTCGGCCCAGTCGACGTGCAGCAGCGGCAGGCCGGGGAGGTCGGCCGGCGCGCTGCCCGTATGCCGGACGGCGAAGCCGGGCCCCGCGATCGGATAGATCGTCTCTGTCATCAACAGGATCGAGGCCTCGTCCGGCCAGCCGCCGAAACCGTAGCGAATGCTGAGATCGACCTCGGCCCGGCGAAAGTCGCGGGCGTCGTCGGAGATCAGGTGATCGACGCTGATGTCGGGGTAGCGCCGCCAGAACGCGCCCATCCGCGGCATCAGCCACTGGGCGGCGAAGGCATGGGTGCAGGCGAGCGTCGCGCGCCGGGCGCGGTTGCCGCTGCGGATGACCGAGACGGCCTCCGCCGTGCGGCTGAACGCCTGCGACAGGACGGCGTAGAGCGCCTCGGCGTCGGCGGTGAGGATCAGCCCCGACGGCGAGCGGACGAAGAGCGCCACGCCGAGCTCTTCCTCCAGCGCCTTGATCTGCCGGCTGACCGCCCCGGTCGTGACGTTGAGCTCGGCCCCGGCGCGCTGCATGCTGCGATGCCGCGCCGAGGCCTCGAAGGCCGCGAGCGATGTCAGGGACGGCAGGCGGTAATAGCGATAGACCATCGGCGTCGACGGGGCAGGACCGGCGGGCCCCGCCCCTCGCGAGAGCTACTGGCCGAGCCAGGACTGGAAGCGGGCGTCGAGCTCGTCGCGGTGGTCGGCCCACCAGGTGTAGTTGAAGAGGAAGCCCGTCTTGGCGTTCTCCGGGTTCGTCGGCATGTGCGGCGCCATCTCGATGCCGAGCGTCGCGTGCTTGCCGACGAGCGGCTGCGACGACGCGCGCGCCGGGCCGTAGGAGATGAACCGCGCCTGATCCGCGAGCCGCTGGGTGTCGGTGGCGAAGCGCAGGAAGTGCTTCACCCGGTTCAGCCGGTCCTCCGGCAGCCCGTCCGGCACGACGAACCCGTCGATGTCGAGAACCTCGTAGTCCCAGAGCATCGCCACCGGCTGCTTCTGCTCCTCGATCACCGAGAACAGGCGACCGTTGTAGGTCGAGCCGATGACGACCTCCTTGTCGGCGAGGAGCTGCGGCGTCTCGGCGCCGGCCGACCACCACACCGTCTGGTCCTTGATCGTCGCGAGCTTGTCGAGCGCCTTCTGCACGCCCTCGTCGGTCTCGAGCGTGGCGTAGACCTGATCGGGGGCCACCCCCGAGCAGATCAGCGCCCACTCGAGGTTGTTGATCGGCCGCTTCTCCAGCGCGCGCTTGCCCGGGAACTTCTCGAGGTCGAAAATATCGCAGACGCTGGTCGGAACGGCGCCGTTCCAATCGGCGACATCGGTCCGGTAGCCGAAGGTCGTCGAGTAGAGGTTCGTCGGGATGTGGCACTCCGACACGACGTACTTGCCGAGATCCTTGCTCGCGGGCGTGCCGTCCGGCGCCGGGGCGAGCCATTCGTCGAACGGCACCTGGGCGACCAGTCCCTCGTCGCAGAGCCGGATGCCATCGGCGGCGAGCAGATCGACGAGATCCCAGGTGACGTTGCCCGCCTCGTTCTGGGCCCGCAGCTTCGCCACCGCCTCCGCCGAGCTCTCGTCCCAGATCAGCTTCACGCCGGTCGCCTTTTCATAGGGCGCGGCATAGGCGTCGATCTGCATCTGCTGGTAGGCCCCTCCCCACGACGAGATCGTCATGGTGTCCGAGCAGTTCTCGCAAGGCGGCAGGGTCGCGTCCTGTGCGAGCGCGGCCACCGGCAGGGCCGCGAGAACGAAAGACCGGAGCAGATCGTCGAGCATCGTGCGTCTCCCTTCGCTTCGTCTTGTTTTGCCGAAGCCTACACGCGAGCGGGCCCAGGATAAACGGTGGACGATGTGGCGATCGGAGGCCATCGGCCGCCTTCTCAGACGCCCTCAAGCAGCAGCGTCGCAAATTGCCGCGTGAGGCGATGCTGCCGAGCTCTGCGGTCATCGAGAGCTCGACGAGAACCGCAGAGCGCCGTAGCCGGCGCTGACGCCCGGTGGGCTCAGATAGGCTTCGACCGCCTTCGGTCCGGCGAACCGCTCCTCGCCGCGAGGACGAAGGCCCCGAGCGGATAGCCGAAGCCGCCCGGGCTGATGACGTTGCTGACGAAGGTGTGCAGGCCCACCGGCGGCGGCGGGCCGGCTCAGGCCGCGGCCCGAACGGCGGCTCCGCCGAGGTTCCCCGACGCGAACTCAGCCGCGACGTGTTCCGCGACGATCTGCGCCGTCGCGGCGGAGAGCGTCCAGCCGAGGTGGCCGTGGCCGGTGTTGTAGAAGACGCCCGGGTGCCGGCCGCGGCCGACGCGGGGGAGCATCGAGGGGGTCATCGGGCGGAGGCCGGCCCAGGGGGTGGCGTGCTCGGTCGAGATGGCGGGAAAGTGCTTCTCGCACCACTCGACGAGCGGCTGGATGCGGTCGGCGCGGATGTCCTTGTTGGCGCCGTTGAACTCGGCGGTGCCGGCGATGCGGAAGCGGTCGGCGCCGAAGCGGCTCGCGACGATCTTCGAGCGGTCGTCGAGCAGGCTCACCCAAGGCGCGGCGGACTGGCTCGCCGCGTCGTCGAGGTGGACGGTGATCGAGTAGCCCTTGACCGGGTAGATGTTGACGCGGTCGCCGAGGGCGCGGGCGATGCCGCGGCTCTTGACGCCGGCGGCGACGACGACGCCGGCGAAGGCCTCGCTCGCCCCGGAGGCGACGATGCGCACCCCGCCGTCGATCGCGGCGATGTCCTCGACCTCGGTGCCGAAGCGGAGGTCGGCGCCGCGGCGGGCGCAGGCGCGGGCGAGGCCGGTGGTGAACTTGTGGATGTCGCCCGAGCTGTCGCTCTCGGTCAGGAAGCCGCCGACGAAGTCGCCGTGGAGCGCGGGCTCGACGGCGCGGATCTCCTCCGGCGACAGCTCGCGTCGGTCGAGGCCGCCCTGCGCGAGCAGGCCGTTGACCATGCGGGCGTGGGCGAGGTCCTTCGCGTTCGAGTAGAAGTGCAGGATGCCGCGGCGCTCGAGGTCGAAGTCGATGCCCTCGCGCGCCGCCATCTCGAAGAGGACGCTGCGGGCGGCGATGGCGAGGCGGACGGTCTCGACGGTGTTTGCCTTGTAGCGCGGGATGTTCGACAGGAACTCGGCCATCCAGCGCATCTTGTGCAGCGTCGGGGCCGGGTTGACGAGCAAGGGCGCGTCGGCCTGGAGCATCCACTTCAGGCCCTTCAGCACGGTGCCCCACTGGGTCCAGGTCTCGGCGTTCGAGGCCGAAAGCTGGCCGCCGTTGGCGAAGCTCGTCTCCATCGCCGCGTAGCGGTGGCGGTCGAACACCGTCACCTCGAAGCCGCGGTCGAGCAGGGAATAGGCGGTGGTCAGGCCGGTCACACCGGCGCCGATGACGGCAATGCGGGTCATGTCTCTCTCCCAAGGGTCACGAACGCGCCCCCTCCGTGCCTTGGACCTGAGAGTTTCGCCCGGGGTCGGGCTTGCTCCTTCGGTGGACCCGTTGCCGGGCCGCTTTTCGGAGTGTCGTAGCCATGCCGGTCCTGGGACCTGAGAGTTTCCGGGGCGCGGTTGCTCCTTCGGCGGCGGTTTCCCGCCTTCTCCCGGCATGGCTTCAGTCAGTGCAGTCGCCCGGAGAGATGGCCGGGCGACCGCGGCGCGTCAAGGGGTGTCAGGCGGCGGCGAGCGTCTCGCGGCGGCGGCCGATCTGGTAGCCGATGCCGAGGATGGCGAACCACACCGGGGCGACGTAGAGGGCGACGCGGGTGCCGCTGTCGAAGCCGAGGAAGATCGCGACCATGACGAGGAAGGCGAGCACGGCCCAGTTGGTGAACGGAGCGCCGGGCATGCGGAAGGAGACCGGAGCCGCCTCGCCGCGGGCGACGGCCCGGCGGTAGCCGATGTGGGCGAGCATGATCATGCCCCAGGTCCAGAGCGTGCCGACGAGGGCGACCGAGGTCACGTAGACGAAGACCTGCTCGGGGATGAAGTAGTTGAGCACGACGCCGAGGAGCATGACGGCGACCGAGACGGTGATCCCGAGGGCCGGGACGTGGTTCTTGTTGACCTTGCCGAAGGCCTTCGGCGCCTGGCCGAAGTGGGCGAGGGTGTAGAGCATCCGGCCGGTGGAGAAGATGCCGGAGTTGCAGGACGAGGCGGCGGCGGTGATGACGACGAAGTTGATGACGAGGGCGGCGGCCGGCAGGCCCATGCGCTCGAAGACCATCACGAACGGGCTCTCGCCGGCGGAGAAGTCGGTCCACGGCACGAGCGACATCACGACGAGCAGGGCACCGATGTAGAACACGAGGATCCGCCAGACGACGGCGTTGGTGGCCTTCGGGAGCGACTTGGCCGGGTCCTCGACCTCGCCGGCGGTGACGCCGAGGAGCTCGACGCCCTGGAAGGCGAACATCACCATCTGGAGCGCGAGGACGACGCCGAGGACGCCGGTCGGGAACAGGCCGCCGTGGGACCAGATGTTGGCGACGGTCGCGGTCTCGGCGTGCGGGCCCGAGCCGAAGAGGAGGAAGAGCGGGCCGGCGATCAGCAGGCCGACGATCGCGAGGATCTTGATGAGCGCGAACCAGAACTCGAGCTCGCCGAAGAACTTAACCGCGGTCAGGTTCACGGCGTAGAGGATGCCGAGGGTGACGAGCGCGGGGATCCACTGCGGGACGTCGGGGAACCAGAAGTGGGTGTAGATGCCGACGGCGGTGATCTCGGCCATGCCGGTCACGACCCACATGAACCAGTAGGACCAGCCGGTGGCGAAGCCGGCGAAGGGCGAGACGTACTCTTCGGCGTAGGTCGCGAAGGAGCCGGCGACCGGGCGGTGGAGCATCAGCTCGCCGAGGGCGCGCATGATGAAGAAGATGATCACGCCGGCGGCGGCGTAGGCGAAGATCAGTCCGGGGCCGGCCTGGGCGATCGCCCGGCCGGAGCCGAGGAAGAGGCCGACGCCGATGGCGCCGCCGAGGGCGATGAGCTGGACGTGGCGATCCTTCAGGCCGCGGTGGAAGTCGCGGCCCTCCTGCTGTTGTTCGGCGGCGAGCACCGCCTGATCCATGTGCTGCATGGCTGTTCCTCCGTAGGATTTTTGGTTGAGCGAGAGCGGGCCACCCCGCGGGGCGGGGTGGATTCGGGGGCCCCGTCGCACGCGTGCGACGGGGGTTAAATCGTTGATTTCGCTAGGTAACGCTTTCGGCGTTAACCCTCTGGAAAGGTGGCAGCGCGGCCTTTCAGAGCTCGACGACGAGCTCGATCTCGACCGAGGCGCCGCGCGGCAGCGCCGCGACCTGCACCGTCGAGCGGGCCGGCTCGTGATCGCCGAAGCGGCGGGCGTAGACGGCGTTGAGCTTGGCGAAGTCGCCGAGGTCGGTGACGAAGACCGTCGCCTTCACCACCTTGTCGAGCGAGGTGCCGGCCTCGGCGAGCACGGCCGAGAGGTTGTCGAAGACCTGCTCGGTCTGCGCCTCGATGCCGTCGGCCATGCCGCCGGCGAGGTCGAGCGGGATCTGGCCCGAGGTGAAGAGCAGGCCGCCGATCTTCACGGCGTGGCAGTAGGGGCCGATGGCCTCGGGGGCGCCGGTGGCGGTGATCGGGGTCATGCGTGGGCTTCCTTCGCGGGCTGGGACAGGGAGGCGGCGGCGGCGGTGTAGCGGTCGAGCGAAAGCGGCTTCGCGTCGATCGCCGGCGCGCGGTCGGAGACGAGGTCGGCGAGGACGGCGCCGGAACCGCAGGCCATCGTCCAGCCGAGGGTGCCGTGGCCGGTGTTGAGCCACAGGTTCGAGAACTTCGCGCGGCCGATGACTGGCGGGCCGTCGGGCGTCATCGGCCGGTGGCCGGCCCAGAAGGTGCCCTTGGTCGCGTCGCCGCCGCCGGCGTAGAAGTCGGTGACGACGTGCTCGAGCGTGGCGCGGCGGCTCGCGTGCAGCGTGGTCGAGTAGCCGTCGAGCTCGGCCATGCCGCCGACGCGGATGCGGTCGCCGAGGCGGGTGATGGCGACCTTGTGGTATTCGTCCATCACCGTCGACTCGGGCGCGCCCTCCGGGTCGGTGATCGGCACGGTCAGCGAGTAGCCCTTGACCGGATAGACCGGCAGGTCGATGCCGTGGGGCTTCAGAAGCAGCGGCGAGTGGCTGCCGAGGGCGACGACGTAGGCGTCGGCGGCAACCGTTCCGGTGTTGGTGGCGACGCCGACGATGCGGTCGCCGTCGGCGATGAGGCCTTTGATCTGCACGCCGTAGCGGAAGTCGACGCCGCGGGCGGCGGCGAGGTCGCGGAGCGCGTTGGTGAACTTGAAGCAGTCGCCGGTCTCGTCGCCGGGGAGGCGCAGGCCGCCGACGAACTTCTCGCGGACGCGGGCGAGCGCCGGCTCGACGCGGATGCAGCCGTCGACGTCGAGGACCTCGTGGGGCACCCCGAGGTCGGCGAGGACGTGGACGTCCTTGGCGGAGCCGGCGAGGAGCTTTTCCGTGCGGAAGAGCTGGAGGGTGCCCTGCATCCGCTCGTCGTAGGAAATGCCGGTCTCGGCGCGCAGCGCCTTCAGCATGTCGCGGCTGTACTCCGAGACCGGGACCATGCGGCTCTTGTTCACCTCGTAGGAGGCGGCGTTGCAGTTCCTGAGCATGGCGATGCCGAAGCGCCAGAACGCCGGATCGAGGCTCGGGCGCAGGAACAGCGGGCTGTGCTTCATGAACATCCACTTGATCGCCTTGACCGGGATGCCGGGGGCGGCCCAGGGCGAGGCGTAGCCGGGCGAGACCTCGCCGGCGTTGGCGAAGCTGGTTTCCAGCGCCGGACCGGGCTGGCGGTCGAGGACGGTGACCTCGTGGCCGGCGGCGGCGAGGTACCAGGCGGAGGTCGTGCCGATGACGCCGCTGCCGAGGATGACGATCTTCATGCCGAGAGCCTTTCGATCCGGGTGTCCGCGTAGGACCGAGCATAGCGCGTCCCGAGCGAGGTGAGGACTTCGTATCCGATGGTGCCGCCCTCTGCGGCGAGGGCGTCGACCGGGTGGCGCGAGCCGACGAGCTCGACGAAGCCGCCTTCGGTGGCGTGCGGCGCGTCGGTGACGTCGAAGGTGACGCTGTCCATCGAGACGATGCCGACGAGGGGGATTTCCGTGTCCCCGGCGAGGGCGGTGGCGCGGCCGGAGAGGCTGCGCCGGTAGCCGTCGGCATAGCCGACCGAGACGGTGGCGATGCGGCTCGGGCGGGCCGCGGTCCAGGTGGCGCCGTAGCCGACCCGCGCGCCGGCCGGGATCTCGCGGGTCTGGACGATGCGGCCGAGGAGGCGGACGACGGGCTGCATGGGGTTCGCGGCGCCCTTGACCGGGGCGAGGCCGTAGAGGGCGGCGCCGGGGCGGGCGAGGTCGAAGTGGAAGTCCGGCCCGAGGAAGACGCCCGAGGAGTTGGCGAGGCTGGCCGGGGCCGGGGGCAGGCGGCGGCGGGCGGCGTCGAAGCGGGCGAGCTGGGCCCGGTTCATCGGGTGGGCGGCGTCCTCGGCGCAGGCGAGGTGGCTCATGACGAGGCGGAGGTCGAGGAAGCCGAGGCGGGCGGGCGCGGCGGCGAGGGCGTCGAGCTCGGCGGCGTCGAGGCCCATGCGCGACATGCCCGAGTCGAGCTGGATCGCGGCCGGCAGGCGCTGCTCGCGGCGGCGGGCGTGGGCGACCCAGGCGTCGATCTGGCCGAGGGAGTTGAGGACCGGGGTGATGCCGCGGGCGGCGGCTTCGGCCTCGGTGCCGGCGGGGAGGCCGTTGAGGACGTAGAGCGCGGCGGCGGCCGGAACGTGCGGGCGGAGCGCGATCGCCTCGTCGAGGTGGGCGACGAAGAAGGTGCGGCAGCCTTCGTCGGCGAGCACGGAGGCGACGCGGGCGGCGCCGAGGCCGTAGGCGTCGGCCTTGACCACGCCGGCGGCGGCGGTGCCGCCGAGGCGGGCGCGGAGCGCGCGGTAGTTCGCCCGGATCGCCCCGAGGTCGATCTCGAGAAGCGCGCCTGCGTGGCTGGTTTCAATCTGGTGCATGTCCGTCTCCGATCCGTTGCCAATCCATAAGCAAGTTTCATGCCACCTGCTCGGCGGCAGTAATGCCTTGAAATCATTTACGCCATGCATGTCGCGCAGAGCTGCCTGCTGTAAGCGTTCGTTTACGGTCGGGGGCGCCGACTGGCAAAAGGCGATGTTGACCAAGAGATTACCGCCGTTGTAAACATTTCCTTACGCCGTATCGAATCGTTTACAGGAGGGCCGGGATGCGGCTGGAGGTGGCGTTTTCCGATCGCGTCGGCATCGCTTCGGAAATCCTGACCGTGCTTGCCCTGCGCCATCTCGACGTCGTCTCGGTCGAGGTCGAGCCGCCGCATGTCTTCATCGACGTTCCCGGCGCGCCCGAGGACGGTTTCGATGCGCTGCGCGATGCCGTCGCCACCGTCGAGGGGGTCGAGGCCATCCGCCGGGTCGACATGCTGCCGGGCGCCCGCCGACGGCTGCATCTCGACACGCTGCTCGATGCGCTCGGCGATCCGGTGTTGGCCGTCGACGGCGGCGGCCGCGTCGTGGTGGCCAATGCCGCCGCCGCCGCCGCGCTCGGGCTCGATGGAGGGGCGGCGGTGGCGGGGACCGCGCTCGGGGCGCTCTTCGACGATGCCGCCGTCGGCGCCGGCCTTCTCGCCACCGGATTCCACGAGCCGCCGCGCGAGGCGACGGTGCGCGGCACGCCATTCCTGCTCGAGACCCGGCCGATCGTCGAGGGCGGCGCGGTCGCAGGCGGCGTGATCCTGCTGCACGCCCCGAGCCGGATCGGCGAGCGGCTGAACGCCCTGCAACATGCCGAGGCCGGTGGTTTCGACGCGATCCTCGGCGCCTCCGCCGCCATGCGCGCGTTAAAGGCCCGCGCCGCCCGCGTCGCGCCGGTCGACGCGCCGCTGCTCATCCTCGGCGAGACCGGCACCGGCAAGGAGCTGCTCGCGCTCGCCTGCCACCGGGCGAGCGCTCGCGCCGACAAGCCGTTCCTGGCGCTGAACTGCGCGGCGCTCCCCGAGAGCCTCGCGGAAAGCGAGCTTTTCGGCTACGCCTCCGGCGCCTTCTCCGGGGCGCGGCGCGACGGCAAGCCCGGGCTGCTCGAGCTCGCCGACCGCGGGACGGTGTTCCTCGACGAGATCGGCGAGATGTCGCTGTACCTTCAGGCGAAGCTGCTGCGCTTCCTCAACGACGGCAGCTTCCGCCGCGTTGGGGCGGAGCGGGAATCGCGCGTGAACGTACGGATCGTCAGCGCGACCCACCGCGACCTGCCGGCGATGATCGCCAAAGGCGGCTTCCGGGAGGACCTGTTCTACCGGTTGAACGTGCTGCGGCTCGACATCCCACCCCTGCGCGAGCGCGGCGGCGACGTGACCCTGCTCGCCCGTCACTTCGCCGATCGCGCCGCCACCCAGGCCCGCCGCCCGGCCTGTCGCCTGACCGCGGCGGCCGAGGCCGCGCTGGCGGCGAATCCGTGGCCGGGCAACGTCCGCCAGCTCGAGAATGCGGTCTTCCGGGCGGTGACGCTGGCCGATCATCCCGCCCTCGGCCCCTCGGACTTCGAGCTCGCCGCGCCGGCGGCGGCGGCCCCGGCATCCGACCCGGCGGCGACCTGGGCCGAGGCGGTCGAGGGGTTCGAGCGCGACCTCCTTCGCCGGCTCTACCCGGCCCATCCGTCGAGCCGCAAGCTCGCGATCCGCCTCGGCACCTCGCACACGATGATCGCCAACAAGCTCCGCCGCTTCGGACTGCCTGAATGAGGCACGCCCGGGCGCTCTTGGCCGCCACTCCGCCGCGATCCGCTGCGGCGGCTTCAGAGAGGCGGCATCAGATCAATTTGACGATCGGGTTTCGACCGGAGTGGGGGCGCGGCGCTCGGGGCGGTCAGCCCGGTTCCTCGCGCCGTGGGGCGGGACGGTTCGGCGGTGGGGCGAGGCGTCCATGGCCGCCGCGATCCGGATGGGTTCCGCTTTCGTCGCGACAGGCATCGTTCTGGCCGGCCATGGCCTGCAGAGCATCGCGGTCGAAATCGCCGGCCGCCAGCGCCGCCGCGACGAGCCGGGTGAGTTGGGGCGCCGCCACGCTGGTTCCCCCCATCGCCAGCCGCGCGCCGGATCGGGCGCCGGCAGCGAGCATGCCTGTCAGGGCGACCGATTCTTCGCTGGCCATCAGCAGGTCCGGCTTCTTCCGATGCGGGGGCTCGGCCGGGCTATTCGGCCCGCCCGAGGAATAGCGGGCGATCCGGCAATCGCTCACGCGATAGCCGCCAGCGACCAGGACGGAGGAGCCGGACGCGATGCCGTTCAGCGTGCTGCGCCGGGTCATCGGCGAGACCTGGCCGGCGGGATCTTCATCGGCGGCGGCGCCGATGCAATCGAACCGCCTATATCCGGGATGATCGAAGTACGACTGCCGGCCGCGCTGAGGATAGCCGTAGAGCGAATCGTCGCGCTGGATCCAGGCTTGGGCGGGCGACACGAGCGGGCGCGCGCCGCGGCGGAAGGTCAGACTCCAGCGCCCGGCTGGGGCGACCGGCCGGGCATCGGGCTCCGGCCGCGCGGTCGGGGCGATCGCGATGCGGAACATGCGGCGACCGTCATCGCGCTCCCAGAGTTCGAAGCGGCCGACGGGCCGTCCGTCCGCGATGATCGCGCATCCGGGCAGCTGGTCGGCCGGGATCTGGCCCGGCGGCTCGCCCAGGGTGAAGGACGTGCCATCGGGAAGGGCCAGCATGGCGTCGATTCGCGCGCCGCCGGGCTGATCCTCCGGCAGATCAGGCGGCTCGGGCGGCAGCCAGATCTCGACGATGCTGTGGGTGCGGTCGTCCGGCAGCACAATCCAATCGAGCGCCACCTCATGCTGCGCCGTCAGGTCGATCTCCGCATGGCACCGGTCGAGCTGGGCGTTGCCCGCAGGCAGCACCACCGCGGTCCGGGGGCGGTTCCCGGCGAGCTGGCTCAGCGCGCGTTCCAGCATGCCCTCGCCATCATGCGAGCCGGCATTGAGACCGAAGCTGATATTCAAGACCAGCGGGCGGTCGCCCGCCAGATGGCAGGCATATTCCACTCCCAGCCAGATATAGAAATCGAGCAGCTCGCCGGTCGTGCGCGCGACCGCGGGGCTCGGCAACTGCACGGCGATGATCGGTGGGCCGACCTTGCCCGGCGCGGAGCCGGCCGCCAGATCGAGCACATGCGTGCCGTGCGAGGCCCGCCAGGCCAGCGGCTTGTGCCGCGGGTCGGCAAAATCCAGGAGTCCCGCGTGCCGATAGACCAGATCCTCGTCCGGCAGACCGCCCGCGGCCGCCTCCGCCACCAGCGCGTCGATCTGGGCCTTGGTCAGTGCGCCGAGAGCGGGTGTCGGATAGGGATAGCCGCGATTCATATCCCAGAAGGCCGCGATCCGCGTGGAGGGCGCGCCGAACCGCTCATGGGCAAAGGCGAAGCCGTCGTCGATTGCGGCGATCATCACCACGTCGCCGCCCTCCATGGCCAAGGGCGCGGGCTCCGGCCCTTGCCGATCGACCGGGGAGGGCCGGCCTCCCTTTGCCGGATGGTCGAGCGGGGAGGACAGAAGGAAGCGCTTGCCGGTTCCACGAAAGGCCCGCGCCTCATCACGTTCATCGAGCAGGCCGCGGAGCCAACCGATGGTCGCCACCATCGGCAGCGGGCGGTTCGGCCGGACCCGGTCATTGGCCGGCCCGAAGCCGAGAACGGTCACGCCGCCGGCAGCTTCCAACCGCTTGAACGGGGCAACGGCCTCGTCATCGAGCTCGAGCAGGAACGGGACGACACCGTCCGCATCCTCGGGCAGGTAATCGTCAAGCTCCTGATAAAGCAGCCAGTTCGCCGCAGGATCCATACCCCTGAGGATGCGGAAATCCGCGCCGGGGCCGTCGGGCGGCGATGCGTTCGCTTCCATTGCCTCGATCTCCTTGCAGGTTCAGATGTACCGGCTCAGGTCCATTCGCCCTTGGCTCGGTTCCAAAGCCAAGCCAGCGGTCCCGATCCCGGCTCGGAGAGGTGCACGCTGCCGCCCCATTTCTTGACTGCCGGATGGCTGCCGGCCTCGGTCGAGAACCGAACCCTGCGATGGTCGAGATCGTAGAGCTCCGACCAGATGAAATCACAACCGCCGATATCCGCCGCCGTCCCGTCGAAATGGGCTGGCGCATAGTGATTGTCCCCGGACGCGATGCGGGCGAGGAAATAGTCGCCGAGGGTCAGTCCGAGCAGGCCGCCGGAGATGCTGTCGATCGGAAAATGCACCCCCGCCACCGTGCGGTTGATCGCGATGCGCGCAGCCAGTCGCATCATTTGCGCCGTGACGCCGATGTTCGAATAGGGAACCGTCCCGGTCGCCAGAAGCAGGCGGCTGAAGACCAGCGATCGCGCGAATGCCTCGGTCGCATGGCCCGAGGGAAGGCTGCCATGCCCGGGCACGGCGATGATCGGCTGCACCTGGGGGGAGTATTCATGCGGACGGCGGCAGGCCAGCGCATGTTTGATGCGCTGGGTCACGAAACGGACCAGATCGGCAACGGTGTCGAGCAGCGCGTTGGTCCAGCGTTTGCTGTCGGGCCGCAGATCGGCGATCGAGCCGAGGAAGGCCGGGGGCAGGTCGAGCTGCTCAACGATCTCGGTCGACCGGTCGGGCCGCAGATCGGCATAGGCCTTCATAAAGGCGAGTTGCTCGGCAAAGACCGGCTCGGACGGCCGGTCGAACCGGATGAGGGGAACATATTTGCCGGTGGGCGCCGCATCGCCTGTGCCGGGCGTGACTTCCAGATGCCAGACCGAAACCGTACGATTCCCAGCGCTTCCCGAAGGCTGCCCCACCGTGAAGCCAAGCCGCGAGGTGACCTCGAACGAGAAGACGAAATCGCGAACCCACTCCTCCCAGAGCAGCAGGTTGTCGTCCATCTCCGCGGCGCGCTGAGCGGGGAACTCGGTGGGCGGCGACCAGCGGCCGACGATGCCGTCGCGGGTGGTAATCAGGGCTTCGACCAGGCCGTCCTCGTCCGAATCCAGGAATACGCCACGGGTCCCGCGGGTCCCGCGCGTGCCCCTGGTTCCACGCGTTCCGCTGGTAGAAAGCGTCGACATAAAAGCCTCCAGGAAAATTGGGGTGAATCCCAAGCTGAAGCCAAACTATCGAAAACGAACGCCGCACCGGCAGCCCGGCTAAAAAATGCCGCTGCGTGCCACCTCAATCAGCGGCGTATTCCGCAAGGATATCGCAGGATAGTCCTCGCTGGCCATAAGTTCTAGCGTGAAATCCGGCTCCAGCATCTTGAGCTGCTGCAACGCCCTGAGCGCGCCCGCCTCGTCGCCCGCGTGAAACCGTAGCCCGGCGAGAAAGCGCAGCGGCGGCTTGAAGCGGGGTGCGAGCTCGTGGGCCAGCTCGGCATATTGGCTGGCCCCGACATAGTCGCCGCTGCGCACCGCCGTCAGACAGCACCGCATGAGCCAGAAGCTCTGATTGGGCAGCCCGCCGGCCAGGCGCAGCGCGCGGCACGCTTCGGCATGGGCCTTTCCGGGCAGGCCGAGCCAAGCCAGCGCCTGCGCGTTCGCCGTCCGCGCGAACGGGCTGTGGGGGTCGCGCTCGACGGCGAGCCTCGCATGGTGGGCGGCCTTGAGCGGTCGGTCCTCGAATAGCAGCGCGAGCTCGGCTGCGACTGCGTGGACGATGGAATTGTACGGATCCTCGCGCAGCGACCGGTCAATCATGTCGAGCGCCTCTTGGCCTGCCAGGCCAGGGTCGGGGGCGAGGCGCTCGATCACTGAGATCGCCCGGATCTGGGCGCGCCAGGCGCGGTGAACCGCCGCCGCCGGCCCATCCACCGTCGCCGCCAGAACCCGCTCGCATTCCGCCAGTCCGTCTTCGTTCATCGCGAACAGGTGCTCGATGGCCCGGTAGGCTGCCCGGAACTGATAGCAGGGCGATCGGGGGTCGCCCTGCCCGAGATGATGGGCCGTCGCCGCCGTTACTTCGCCGACCAGTTGCTCGATCGCCTGCACGGCGACCTTGCCGTCGGCGGCCATCCTGAGCGTCCGGCTGCCCGACCAGAGGATAACGTCGGCCTCGGTCAGTTGGGCATGCAGCGCGACATTGTTGCCGAGGCGGCTGCCGCTGACCGCGAGATGGAGCGCGTCGAGCTCGGCCCGCGCCTCCGCCCCGGTGCGCACCAGCGCCCCGCCCATCCGGCCGACCGCCATCGCCGCCTGAACTCCGACGATCTGGGCGAGCGGAGCGATGGTGCCGTCACCCGCATCCGTGGTGGCGACATAGAGAACCGGAGGCGACGCCGGCACCGATCGCGCCACGAGCGGCCGCATCTGGGTGCGCGCCCGGGCCAGCGTCTCCATCCGGTCCTCGAAGGCCAGCCTCTGGTCGCGGATCCAGTCGTCGAATTCGGGATCCTCGATATCGAGCCCCTGACAGAACTCCGGCGGTTCGCCATCCGGCCCCCAGTCGTCCGGCTCCGGATCGAGCCTGACGCTGACGCCTCGTCGGTCCAGCCCGATCCAGCCGCGTTCGAAGACCAGCAGGCCCTGGCTGAGCCCCACCATCTGGCGCAGGCGCAACAGGGCCTGTCGCAGATTGGCCGCGCCCTTCTTCGGCTCGCTGTCGCTCCAGAGCTTGTCCTGCAACCAGTCCCTGCGTCGCCGGCCGAGCGGGGCGCTGCCAAGTAGCGCGAGCAAGCCCTGCGCCTTGACCAGACGAGGGGTTACGTCCTCGCCGGAAGTCGCGCGCACAAGCCGAAGTGGTCCTGCCAGTCGCAGGATCAGCGTCGCTTCAGGATTCCGGTTTTCCGAGCATGCCATCGAACTGCATTCACGTCCCCACCAAGTGCGCCAATGCGGAACAGGATTCGTCGTAACAAGCAGCCAATTTCTACTGGAACGAGTGCAGGAGATCAAGGCAATCGGGGCGCGCTGGGAGCCCTGGTTCCTTCGTGACCAAGGCTTCAAATATAGGACGGAGTCCCCGGGGCGACAGCGAGTTTCCCGGCTCCTCGCCGCTTGGCGCAGCATTCCAGCCGGCACCGGATGAAGGCTCGGCCGACTGTCCGGGCGCGTCACGGAGCAACGGGGCCATGCCCGTATCGTGGCGCCCGGACCTGTTTGCGTCAGTCTGCCGGTCGTCTTCGGCTCAGGCGCGCGCGGTCGCCGTGTGGGCGCGCTGGGGCAGGAGCCAGATCAGGGCGGCGATCACCGCGGCGAGCACCAGCGAGGCGAGCGGGCGGCTGAGGGCGAGGCCGCCGTGGTCGAGGGGCTTGTCGAGGAAGTCGCCGACGGCGGCGCCGAGCGGGCGGGTCAGGATGAAGGCGGCCCAGAACAAGGCGATGCGGTTGGCCTCGGTCAGGAAATAGAGCGCGGCCAGCACCGCGAGGGCGACGGCGAAGACCACGGCCGCGCCGGAGTAGCCGAGGCCGCTGTCCGCGGCCCAGTCGCCGAGGGCGGTGCCGAGGGTCTGGGAGAAGGTGATGGTCAGCCAGTAGAAGATCTCCGCCCTGGGCTCGTGGACGCTCTCGACCGAGATCGAGCCGAGGCGGGCGTGCCAGGCGGCGAGGCTCGCGAGGACGCAGGCGAGGAGGAGGAGCGAGCCACCGGGGTAGCCGATGCCGAGCGAGCGGGTGGCGAAGTCGGCCATGGTGGTGCCGGCCATGGTCGAGGCGACGATCGTCAGCCAGTAGAGGGCCGGGTGGAAGCGCTCGGCGCGGATCTGGAGGGCGACGAGGACCACGAGCGGGGTGATGAGGATCGCGGTCGAGGCGAGGTAGCCGAGGTCCCAGGTCATGCTGAGGGTGTCGCCGCCGGTCTCGCCGAGGGTGGTGGCGAGGATCTTGACGACCCAGAATCCAAGGGTGACGGCCGGCACCTTGGTCGCCAGGTCAAGGTCGGCCGGCGCGTAGTCGTCCGGGGTGAAGTCGCTTGTCGTCATCGGTCTCTCTCTTGTGCGCCGGGATGGCGTGGGGAGGCGGTAGCGGCCGAGACTGAGGCGAGACTTAGGGCGACCCGTCGGGCGCGGGTCCGAGCGCGAAGGCGTGCGAAAGCGGGTCCGTCGCACGCGTGCGACTGAAGTCAAGTTATTGTTTTTAATCGTTATTCAAAAATCCGTTTACCGAATGGCAAGCTTCGTTAAGGTCCCGCGGAAACCGCTCAGAAAGGAAAGGTGTAGGAGAGGCCGAAGCCGCCTCCGGGGGGCTCGTAGACATCGATGCCGGTCGACAACGCCCCGAGCGCGGCGCCGGCGACGACCTGGAGCACGGTGTGCTTGTCCGCGGCGACCCGGGAAGCGGCGACGAGCGCGACCGCCGCCGCGCCGCCGATCGCCACGGCGCGGTTGCCCGGCGCGCAATGCACCGCGAGGTCGGTGGCGCCGGACGCCGCTGCGGCGGTGTGCCCGGAGGGAAAGCCTTGCGAGGTTCCGTCGGGTCGCTCGTTGATCGGCGCGTTGCCGAGGCCGTGCTTGAACGCCTGTGTAACCGCAGCCTGAGCGAGGAAGCCGGTGGCGTAGTCCAACAGCCGGTGCTGGTGCGTGGCACAGGCCGCGGCCGCCAGCGGCAACGCGACCTGCAGGGCATCGCCGGCCGACGTCAGGGCATCGCCAGCCGACGCGTGCGAGGCGACCGAGACCAGGATGGCGGCAGCCGCCATCCTCCTTGCGCAGTCGATCATGGTTTCCCGCGGCTCCGAAGCGTCGGGCGGAGCCTGGGACCGGCGACTTACGGCAGACTTAGGGCGCGTCCGGAAACAGGAGCCGCGCTTCGAGGCCGCCCGTCGGACGGTTGCAAAGGGAAAGCCGCACGCCGTGGCGGAGGGCGATCAGGTCGGCGATGGCGAGGCCGAGACCGCTGCCCTCCGCCTCCCGCCCCTCGACGCGGAAGAATCGCTCGAACACCCGGGGCAGGAGGTCGGGCGGGATGCCGGGGCCGGTGTCGCGGACGCGGATCTCGGCTCCGGCCCGGCCGGCGCACATCTCGACATCGACGGTCCCCCCCGGGGCCGTGTAGCGGATCGCGTTGTCGAGCACCGTCTCGACGAGGGTGCGGAAGTCCTCGCGGTCTCCTGGCGCCTCGGCCTCGACCGCGGCGACGAGCCCGAGGTCGATCCCGCGGTCGATCGCCAGCGGCGCGAGCGCGCCGATCGTCTCGGCCACGACCTCCGCGAGCGGGACCGGCACACGGGCGCGCGGCGGCCCCGCCTCCTGCCGGGCGAGGCGGAGGAGCTGCGAGACGAGGGCCGAGGCGCGGCGCACCGCCGCCTCGACGAAGGCGAGGCGGTCGTCGCCGGCCCCATCGCTCGCGGGGGCGCCGGCGCGCAGGTTGCCGACCTCCAGCGTCAGCGCGGCGAGCGGGGTGCGGAGCTGGTGGGCGGCGTCGGCGACGAAGGCCCGCTGCTGGTCCATCAGCCGTCGCAGCCGGTCGAGGAGGCCGTTCATCGCCGCGACGAGCGGGCGGATCTCGGCGGGCAGGTGGTCGAGCGGGATCGCCGCGGTGTCGGTGGCGCCGCGCGCGCCGATCGCCGCGGTCACCCGCGACAGGCGGCGGAAGGCGGCGCGAAGCACGGCGTCGACCACGATCCACAGGATCGGGATGGCGAGGAGCAGCGGTAGGAGGGCGGCGAGGGCCGCGCTCGACGCCATCTCGCGGCGCACCTCGAGCCGCTGGCCGACCTGCACCGTACGATCCGGGAGGGCGAGCGTGAAGACGCGCCAGTCGTGCCCCGCCGCCCGCGCCTCGGCGAAGCCGGGGCCCGCCGGCGCAGGGAACCGGCACGCGGCCGGCTGGCAGACAGGCGGTCGCCCGTCGGCGAAGCGGATCTCGACGACGAAGTCGTCCTCGCCGTCGTGGGGCGGCAGGTCGCCCGCGGCGAGGTCCGGTCCGGCGCCCGCGACGAAGGCGGCGACCTGCCGGAGCTGCATGTCGAGGAAGCCGTTCGCCTCGTGCCCGGCGATCAGGTACGAGGCGAGCCCGGCGACCAGCGCGACGAGGGTGAGCAGCGCCGCCAGCGTCAGGATGGTGGTCCGGCGCAGCGACATCAGCGCGTCACCAGCCAGCCGACGCCGCGGACGTTGCGGATCACCTCCGCCCCGAACTTGCGCCGGACGTAGTGGATCAGCACGTCGATGGCGTTGCTCTCGATCTCGCTGCCCCAGCCGTAGATGCGATCCTCGAGCTGGCCGCGCGAGAGGATCTGCCCCGGCCGTTCCAGCAGCGCGCGCATCAGCGCGAACTCGCGGGCGGGGAGGATTTCGGCGACGCCCCGGAAGCTGAGCTCGTGGGTGGCGAGATCGAGGGTCAGCGCGTCGGTGCCGATCAGCGAGCGGGCGTGGCCCGCCTGCCGGCGCAGCAGCGCCCGCATCCGGGCGAGGAGCTCGACGGTCTCGAAGGGCTTGACGAGGTAGTCGTCGGCGCCGAGGTCGAGGCCGCGCACCCGGCTCTCGACGTCGTCGCGCGCGCTCAGCACCATCAGCGGCACCCGGTCGCCGCGGCGGCGCAGCGCGGCGAGGAGGTCGAAGCCGTCGCGGAGCGGCAGCCCGAGGTCGAGGAGCACGAGGGCGTGGGTCGCGTCGCGGAGCGCCGCCTCGCCCTCCTCGCCGTCGCGCGCCCAGTCGACCTCCATCCCGGCGGCGCCGAGCGCGCGGCCGAGCGCGTCGGCGATCATCCGGTCGTCCTCGATCAGCAGTATCCGCAAGGCCGGCTCCTCAGGCCCGCCGGAGGCGGGCGAGCGGGGCAGGATAGCAGAGCGCGGGAGGGGCGGCCACGCGGTCGGGGGACGGGCTCACGGCGGGGGCATCGCCCCGTCCGGGGGGATCGGCGGGAAGGTCGGCCTGCCCGAGTGACGCGACGAGCCGGTCGACCATGCGGGTTCCCTCCTGCGCTCCGACGACCGCTAGCCGGGGAGAGTTAGGGTGGACTTAGGCGTGCGGTTCGCCCCCGGACGCCGCCTGCCGCCGCGCGCCGCCCGGACGCGCCGAGGGGTCATGCCCCGCGCAGCGCGTGCGTCGCCACGATCGAGGACCACATCGCTCGCCCGATCACCCTTCGCCTCGGCAAGCGCGGTTCTCGCCGCGTTCCGGGACGGCGAATGCCGGCCACGCGCGGCGCCGCGCGATCGGACAACGCCCGTGCCCGTTCGTCGTCAGCGGGACGGGCCGGGAAAGACCATCCCGTCGAAGAGCTTGCGGGCCGTGCGGACGGTGCCGGCGCCGCGGAGGGTACCGTCGGGGGCGAGGTCGAGGAAGACCTCGGCGGCACCGGTGGGGTGCTCGACGAGGAAGCGGCCGTCGCTCGGTAGGCGCGCGAGGGCGGCGGCGGGGCTGCCCCGTTGCAGGCAGGCGGTGGCGGCCGTGACGGCGGCGAGGACGCCGATCGAGGCGTGGACGCGGTGCGGGATGAAGCTTCGGGTCGCGATGGCGCCGCCGGCGGCCGGGACGGAGACGAGGGTCATCTTGGGCACGGACTTCTCGGAGACGTCGCCGAGGTTCATCAGCGGGCCGGCCTTCAGGCGGATCGCCTCGAGGCGGGCTTTCAGGGATGTGTCGGCTTCGAGTTCGTCGCGGGTCTCGGTGCCGGTGGCACCGACGGTCGAGGCGGCGAGGACGACGCAGGGCATGCCGTTGTCGATGAGGGTGCAAGGGACGCCGTCGATCACGTCGACGGCGTTGCCGGTGGGGAGGAGCGCGCCGGCGAGCGAGCCGGCGATGTTCTCGAACATCAGCGGGATCGCGGCGGCGGCGCCGGGGACGCCGTCGATGGCGGCGGTGCCGTCGTAGGTGACGCGGCCGTTCGGGGTCTCGACGCGGGCGGTCGCGATCTCGCCGGTGTTGAGCATGTGGATGCGGACCGGGGTGACGTCGCCGGCGACGGCGACGAGGCCGCGCTCGATGGCGGCAGGGCCGACGCCGGCGAGGATGTTGCCGCAGGGCTGTGCGTCGGTGACGATCGGCCGGTCGACGAACACCTGGAGGAAGAGGTAGTCGACGTCGGCGTCGGGGCGGGTCGCCGGCGACAGGATCGCGACCTTGGAGGTCAGGGGGTCGGCGCCGCCGATACCGTCGATCTGGCGGGGGTCGGGGGAGCCCATGACGCGGAGAAGCAGCGCGTCACGGGTGGCCGCGTCGGCGGGCAGGTCGCCGGCGAGGAAGTAGGCGCCCTTGGAGGTGCCCCCGCGCATCCAGAGGCAGGGGATGCCGTCGTCCATCGGTCTCTCCGTTGCGTGGCCCACCCTGCGCGTCAGCGCAGGGCGAAGCGTTCCTGGTGAAAGTCGCGGCGCCCGAGCCCGTGGGCGAGGAAATCCCGGCGGAGGCTCGCGCCGAACCCGATCGGGCCGCAGAACCACAGGCTCGCCTGCCGCCAGTCGGGCACGGCGGCGCGGATGCGGTCGCCGTCGAGCAGCGGGTCCTCGGCGGAGCGGGTGAGGTGGAGGGTGACACCCGCGGCCTCGGCATCGGCGCGCATCCGGTCGAGCGCCGCCTCGGAGACGTCGGCGGTGCTGTGGAAAAGGTGGATCTCCTGTGCCGATCCCGTCCGGGCGAGCTGCTTCATGCGGCCGATGAAGGGGGTGATGCCGACGCCGGCGCCGACCCAGATCTGGGCGGGACGGCCGTCCTCGAAGTCGAAGCGGCCATAGGGGCCCTCGACCGCGACCGCACGCCCCGGCCGGAACTCGTCGCGGAGGCGCGCGGTGTAGTCGCCGAGCGCCTTGGCGATGAAGACGATCCGCCGTGTCGCCGGGTCCCAGTCCGAGGCGATCGAGAAGGGATGTGCGCCTTCGAGTCGCGCGGTGGTGACGAAGGCGAACTGGCCCGGCCTGTGCCCGCGCCAGCGGTCGTCGAGCCGCACGACGCTTTCGAGGACCCGGAGCTCGGGATACCACGTCTGGCTCTCGACCGTGCCCGAGGCCCCGCGCAGGAGCCCGAGCCGGCGCGCGAGCACGACGAGCGCCGCGCCGACGCCGAGAATGCAGAGCGCCGCGAGCGCCCAGCCGATCGGCTGCGACCAGTAGGCCGGCGTGGCGAGCAGCACCCCGTGGAAGACGAGCGCGAGGAAGACCGGCGTCATCAAGAGGTGCGTGTAGGCGAACCAGCGGTAAGGGATGCGCTTCAGGAGCGCGATCAGGATCAGCGCCGCGGCGATGTAGAAGGCCCACTCGCCGACCGGATGGGCGGGGCCGCGCAGGCTCTCGATCAGGGTCTGGCCGGCCGGCGCGGTGTGGGGCCCGTGCGGACCCCCGGAACCGCTGGCGAAGAGATGGCCCGTGGTGAACCACCAGTGGCCGCCCGCGGCGACGAGCGCCGTGATCCCGAGCCACTTGTGGAGCCGGTACATCTTGTCGAGCCCGTCGAAGGCGGGCTCGAGCCAGCGCGGACGGGCGGCGAGCAGGGTTGCGGCGGCCATGGCGGCGAGCGCGAGGACGCCGGTCAGCTGGATGGCCGCGTCGTGGAACGCACGGGCGTCGTAGGGAAAGAGATGCAGGCTGTCCGCCAGCAACCAGAGCCCGGTCAGCCCGAGCAGGAACGCCGCGAGCGCCGCCTTTGCCGAAATCATTGTCCCTCCTTGGAGCGGCGCTCCGCGCGCGCTCGCGTCAGATGTAGACGAGGCCTTTAGCCTCGAGCCGCGGACGCATGTCGTAGATGTCGAGGCCGAGCTCGCCCCTGGCGAGGCGGGCGCGCTTGGCTTCCTCGAGCCCGGTGCGCTTCTCGGCGGCGGCTAGGACGTCCGCAGCCTCTGAACGCTTGACCACAACGACTCCGTCGTCGTCGGCGACGATGACGTCGCCGGCCTCGATCGCGGCGCCGGCGCAGACCACGGGCACGTTGACCGAGCCGAGCGTTTCCTTGACCGTGCCCTGCGCCGAGACGGCCTTCGACCAGACCGGGAAGCCCATCTCGGTGAGGTCGCGGACGTCGCGGACGCCGGCGTCGATGACGAGGCCGCGGCAGCCGCGGGCCTGCGCCGAGGTGGCGAGGAGGTCGCCGAAATAGCCGTTGTCGCAAGGGCTGGTCGGGGCGAGGACGAGGACATCGCCGGGGCGGAGCTGCTCGATCGCGACGTGGATCATCCAGTTGTCGCCCGGCGGGGCGGAGATGGTGACGGCGGAGCCGGCGATGCGGGCGCCGGGGTAGATCGGGCGCAGGCAGGCGGCGAGGCAGCCGCGGCGGCCCTGGGCCTCGTGGACGGTGGCGACGCCGTGTTTCGCGAGGCCGTCGATGACGGCGGGGGCGGCGCGCTCGATCTGCTGGACGACGACGTGGGGCATCAGGCGTGCTCCTTCGCCGGCACCGGCGGGGTGCCGTGGGTGTGGAAGGACTCGATCGTCTTCAGGCCCCAGGCCTGGCCCTTCATCCGGTCCTTCTGGGTCCAGACGACCGGCTGCCAGTCGGGGGCGAGGATCAGGCGGGCGCCGGAATTGGCGAGCTCGACGCGGTTGCCGGCGGGCTCCCAGACGTAGAGGAAGAAGGTGCCCTGGACGGCGTGCTTGTGCGGGCCGGTCTCGATGTGGACGCCGGCCTGCAGGAAGATGTCGGCGGCGCGCAGGATGTCCTCGCGCTGGTCGGTGGCATAGGTGACGTGGTGGAGGCGGCCGTCCGCTCCGCCATGCTCCTCGGTGCAGGCGAGGTCGTAGGTCTTGTTGTTGACGGTGAACCAGCAGCCGCCGAGCCGGCCGTTGTCGAGCTGGATCAGCTCGGTGACGCGCGAGCCGAGGCAGGTCTCCATGAAGCGGCGGAACTCCGTCACGTCGGAGGAGAGGAGGTTGAGGTGGTCGAGCCGGCGCGGGGCGGCGCCGGTGAAGGCGGAGGCGGTGTTCTTGAGGGCGGCGCGCTCGGCGTCCTGCTGGGGCTCGTACCAGACGGTATCGTAGTAGATCTCGAAGACGTGGCCGAAGGGGTCCTCGAAGCGGAAGGCGCGGCCGTGGCCGAGGTCGCCGTCGGTCCAGCCGTGGGTCTTGTAGCCCGAGGCCTCGATCGCGGCGACGCGGCGGGCCAGCGCCTCGGGCGAGGCGGCGCGGTAGGCGATGTGGGCGACGCCGGTCGTGTCGGCGCGGGTCAGCTTGAGGGAGTGGAACTCGTAGTCGTCCCAGGCGCGCAGGTAGGCGCTGTCGCCGTCGAGGGCCGACAGCTTCAGGCCGTAGAGGCGGGTGAAGAAGTCGAGGCTTTCCTCGAACTTGTCGGTCAGCATCTCGACGTGGGCGAGATGCGCGAGGTCGAGGCTCGGGTTGGTGGGGGTGGTCATCGCGGCCTCCTCAGAGCTCGTCGACGGTGCGCGGGAAGACCGACTGGAAGCCTTCGGCGTACTTGGCCTTGCGGCCGCCGGACTGGCCGCCGGAGTTGCGCATGAAGTGGTTGGCGCGGTTCTCGGCGACGCGGGTGTAGTAGTCCCAGAGATGTTCCTGGCCGGCCATGCACTCGATGGCGGCGCGCTTCCTGTCCCAGACCGGGGTGATGTCGAGGAAGGTATCGGGCTTCCAGCCCATCTGCTCGGTCTGGTGCGGCTCGAAGAGGTAGAGCTGCGGGGCGCCGAGGACCTTCTGCCCCGGGTTGTGGCCCCAGGCCTGGGCGATCATCCGGGCCTCGAGCGCGACCTGGGTCGCGTACATGTGGTCGGTGTTGTAGGGGTCGAACTGGCTGTGGCTGAGCATGAAGGCGGGCTGCACCTCGCGGATCACGTCGACGAGGCGGAACTTGTCCTCCTGCCCGAGGTGCAGGGGATAGTCGCCGAGGTCGAACTCGATCAGGTCGTGGACGCCGAGGGCCGCCGCCGCCTTCTCCGACTCGGCGCGGCGCGCGGCCTTGACCTTGTCGAGTGTCATGCCCGGCTCGCGCCAGAGCCTGGCGCTTTCGCCGCGCTCGCCGAAGGAGAGGCAGACGACCGTCACCTCGTAGCCTTTTGCAGCGTGGAGCGCGATGGCACCGCCGCAGCGCCAGACGAAGTCGGCGGCGTGGGCGCTGATCACGAGGGCGGTCTTGGGGGTGTCGGGCATCTCGGGGTTCCTCCGGTTCGTCGGTTTCGGGTTGGCCGGAGGTGTGCCGCCGATCGCGGCCGAACGGAAATCGGAAACGCGGCCGGCGCCATAAGGCTGGGCTATAATTGGTTGGACTGCCGGCGGTGCGCGGGGCAGGGTGGCGTTGGGCGGCAGGGAGGCGGAGAATGCACGCGATCGCGCCGATCGGCTTCGGCGAGGGCAGCCTCGGCGATCGCGCCGACCGCATCCTGGCCGCGCCGCGGTGATCTCCAACCTCCGCCACCTCCGCGTCTTCGCGGCCGCGACCGCCCACGGCTCGATCACCCGCGCGGCGGAAACCGCCAACGTCTCGCAGCCGGCCGTCACCCAGGCGATCGCCAAGCTCGAGCACGATTTCGGGGCACAGCTGTTCCGGCGCACGACGCAGGGCGTGTTCGCGACCGAAGCGGGCACGGCGCTTGCCGCGCGGGTGGCGCGGGCCTTCGCGCTGCTCGACGGCGCGCTCGACGCCGTGGCACCGCGGCTGCGTCTGACCGCGACGGCGGCGCAGCTTCAGGCGCTGATCGCCATGCGGGAGGCGGAGAGCTTCACGCTCGCCGCGCGTCGCCTCGGCATCGCCCAGCCGACGGTACACCGCGCCATTACCGCGCTGGAGCAGGAGTCGGGGCGGGCGCTGTTCGAGCGGACGGCCCACGGGATGCTCGCCACGAGGGCGGCGCAGGCGCTGGCGCAGGCGGCGCGGCTCGCCTTCGCCGAGCTCGACCAGGCCGAGGCGGACATTGCCGAGCTGGCGGGGCGCGAGGTCGGGCGGATCGTCGTCGGCGCCATGCCGCTGTCGCGGTCGAGCGTTCTGCCGGCGGCGATCACCGCCTTCCGCCGCCTGCGCCCGAGACTGCCGATCCTTGTCCACGACGGATCCTACGAAGATCTTCTCGCCGGATTGCGGCGCGGCGAGGTCGACCTGCTGATCGGCGCGCTGCGCGAGCCCGCGCCGATCGGCGACGTGGTGCAGGAGTCGCTGTTCGACGACGACCTCGTCGTCGTCGCCGGTCCGCGCCACCCCCTCGTCGGCAGGCCGCTCGATGTCGCCGCGCTCGCGGCCTTCCCGTGGGTGGTGGCACGCGCCGGGACCCCGACGCGCGTCCACTTCGACCGGCTCTTCGCCGGCGGGCGGGCGCCGGCGAGCCTCGTCGAGACGGGGGACGTCATCCTCGTCCGCGAGATCCTCGACGCCAGCGAGCACCTTGCCTGCATCTCCCGCGCGCAGGCGCGGGTCGGCGCGGCGCGCGGACTGATGACGATCCTGCCGATCGAGGTGCCGGGCAGCCTGCGGCCGATCGGGCTGACCCTGCGGCGCGACTGGCTGCCGACGCGGGCGCAGGACGACTTCCTCCGCGAGGTCCGGCGCGCGACCCTATAGCGGCCGCTTATGGGGCGGGCTTGGCAATGTGCCGGAAACCGTGCTGGGGATGGGGGGCGCCAACCGAGGTCCCGGGCCCCATTCAGGCCGGAGGGTCGGTGTCGGCGCCCAAGGTGCTGCCGGCGAGGAGCTCGCAGAAGCGGGCCATGGCGGTGTGGTCCTGGCCGGGGCCGAGGTAACGCTGGGCGCCCGACCAGATGTCGCGGCAGAGGCCGGCGAAGGGGGCGGTGGTGCCGGTCCCCTGGGCGACGGCGAGCGCGATGCCGAGATCCTTGACCATCAGGTCGAGGCCGAAGCCGGCGTCGAAGCGACGGGAAAGGACGAACTGCCGGAACTTCTTCTGGGTCGAGTTGTTCATGCCGGTCGAGGCGTTGAGGACGTCGACCATCAGCGCCGGGTCGAGCCCGAAGCGCGATCCGATGAGCAGTGCCTCGATGCCGATGAGGAAGCCGCCGGCGCTGACGAGGTTGTTGAGCGCCTTCATGGCGTGGGCGCTGCCGACCGGGCCGGTGCGGGTGATCGTGGTTCCCATGGCCTCCAGCACCGGCGCGGCGCGGGCGAAGTCGGCGTCGTCGCCGCCGCCGACCATGATGGCGAGCTCGCCGGTGCGCGCCCGGCCGACGCCGCCGGAAACCGGCGCGTCGAGGAGGGCGCCGCCGGCGGCGACGACGCGCTCGGCGAGGCGACGGGTGGCGTCGGGAACGCCGCTCGACATCTCGAGGACGAGGGCGCCGGGCCGAAGACGGGCGAGGACGCCGGTCTCGCCGGCGAGCACCGCCTCGACGATGGCGCTGGACGGCAGCATGGTGACGAGGATGTCGGAGGCGGCAGCGACCGCGGCCGGGGTCGCCGCGGCGGTGGCGCCGGTCGCCTCGGCGACGCGGGCGGTGCGCGCGGCGTCGGCGTCGGTGACGGTCAGGGCGTAGCCGGCGGCGGCGAGGCGGGCGGCCATCGGCTCGCCCATGGCGCCGAGGCCGATGAAGCCGAGGGCGGGGGTGGTGGGCGACATGGCGGGCTCCTGACTCGCGGCGGTGTCGGTGTGTAGGATTGTCGTACAGGACGACAGTGTGCTAAGGCAAGGGCGTTTCGGGGGAGGGGGCTCGGATGGGCTACGAGGTGCTGGCGCTCAGGTACGCGACGACGGACCCGGACCGGCCGCGGCGGGAGAACTTCCTGCCCGGCGCCGACCTGCACGACGGGCCGATGCCGCTCGATTACTACGTGTGGGCGATCCGCGGCGCCGGCCGGGTGGTGGTGGTCGACACCGGCTTCGGGCCGGAGGCGGCGGCGCGGCGGGGGCGGACGCTGCTGCACGCGCCGGCCGACCTGCTGGCGCGCGCGGGGATCGCGGCGGAGACGGTAGCGGACGTGGTGCTGACACATCTCCACTACGACCATGCCGGCGGGCTCGGCGCCTTTCCGGCCGCGACCTTTCACCTTCAGGACGACGAGATGGCCTATGCGACCGGGCGTGGCATGTGCCACGCCTGCCTGCGGGCGCCCTTCGACGTCGACGACGTGCTCGGGGCGGTGCGGCTCGTCTATGGCGGGCGGATGCGGTTCCATCGCGGCACGGCGGAGATCGCGCCGGGGATCACGCTGCACCGGGTCGGCGGCCACAGCGGCGGGTTGCAGGTGGTGCGGGTGGAGACGGCGCGCGGGCCGCTGGTGCTCGCCTCGGACGCCTTCCACTTCGCCGAGAACCGCGAGCGCGGGGCGCCGTTTCCGATCGTCTGGCACGTCGGCGAGATGCTGGAGGGGTATCGCATCTGAGAGGAGCTGGCCGGGGGGCGGGAGGACCTGCTGATCCCCGGGCACGACCCGATGGTGCGGCGGCGCTGGCCGGCGCTGTCGGCGGAGGTGCCGGACGTGGTGCGCCTGGACCTCGAGCCGATCGGGGGGTGAGGGGCCAACCGGCTGCCGTGGCAGTCTCGTGCCAGGCGTCTCAAGGGCACGACGTCAGTCGACGGCCTTTGCGCCGACCTTTGCCAGACGAGCGCACGAGCGGAACGGTTCAGCAGCCGGATCGTCCGTCGACGATCCGGCCGCGCCCGCCCCACCCGGGGGCGGGCGCGAAGGGCGCCCACCCTGGGGCGGTCCCGACCGGATGGCAGCCGCTGCGGAACGTCACCCCCTTTGCCCTCCGCGCGCACGCGCTCCGGGCAACGGCCCGGCCGAAGCAGTGCTTCGGCTTGTCGGGCCGTGTCCTCGCGGGCAGAGCCCGCATCGATCGGAAGAGGCAGGGGAATGAGCCGTTAAGCATCAGCCGACGCGCTCTGATCCCCTGAACACACGCGACGCCCGTAGGAAGGGGAGCACACCCGCAACGGAACTCGCCATGTCCCCACATTCCTGATACACATCCCTCGTGTGGCCTTCGAGGAGGTTTCGATGTCCAGTCCCGCCCGCAAGTCCCGCACCAACATCACGATCGACCCCGGAATCCTCGAGGAAGCCCGGGCCTATGGCCTCAATGTCTCGCTGATATCGGAGCAGGCGTTGGCGGCGGCGGTCCGGGCCGAAAGGGCGCGGATTTGGGAGGCGGAGAACGCCGGGGCGATCGCGGAGCGCGCCGCCTGGATCGAGCGCCATGGACTGCCCCTCGCCGACCTTCAGGTCTGGAAGCCCTGAGGCTTCGCATGGCGCAGTATGACGTCTATCGCCTGTCCGGTGGCCGCTTGGTCGTCGACATGCAGGCATCGTCGCTGTCGGCGCTTCCGACGCGGATGGCGGCGCCCTTGGTGCCGGTCGACGAAGGACCGATGCCGCTCGCCCATCTCGAACCGGTCTTCGTCGTCGGTGGCGTCGCCTGCGCCCTCCATGTCGGCGAGATGGCCGCCATTCCCCGCAGCGTGCTGTCCGGCCCATCGGTCGCGACGCTGGCCGGGGAGGCGTATCGCATCACCAAGGCCGTCGACTTTCTGTTCACGGGCGCCTGAGCCGGCCGCCGACGGTCGTCCGTGCGGTCGTCTCGGAAGGCTTAAAGTGGACCAAGTGTATGGTCCATGATGCCGCCGCAAAGCACGGACGAGGCGATCATGAAGGTGTCGGTCAGTGAGGCGAAAGGGCAGCTCACCGTGAAGCGGGCGGAAGCCGGTGACGAGGTCATCCTCACCCGCCGCGGACGTGAGGTCGCGCGGCTCGTTCCGGTCGTGGCAGCCAGTGACGCCGTGAGCCGGCGCACGTTGATGGAGAAGGTGCGGTCGGCGTCCAGGAAGGCCCGGCCCGGCCCGGACTCCGCGCGCAGCCAGGACTTCCTCTATCGCGACGACGACGGTCTGCCGACATGATGGCCGTCGATACCTCGGCCCGGCGGGTCGCCGCGGCGTACGGATGCTGGGGCGAGTTTATCCGTCCTTCGGCGACTGCTTCGCCCACGACCCGATATCGAGTCGGCCCTGACGGAGTGATCGCCAGAACGCGGGGCGCCCCCGCTGTCTTCTTTCGTCGCGGGCCGGGCGCCGCTCCCTCGGACCTCGCGCGGCAGCACGATGACCGTCTGAACGATAGTACGATTGACAGATTGTATGACAGTCGGCTAGCTTCCCCGCAACGATAGAGGGAGGCGACATGCAGCTCGACAGGACGGTGGCGGCGCGGGGGCGGGAGTTCGCCCTGCATGGCAGCTACGACGAGGCTTTCGCGCGGGTGGCCGAGGCCTTCGCCGAGAACTACGCGGTGGAGGAGGAGATCGGTTCCGCCGTCGCCGTCTACTTCGACGGCGCCAAGGTCGTCGACCTGTGGGGCGGCTATCGCGACGGCGCGCATTCAAAGCCGTGGAACGAGGACACCATCGTCTGCATGATGTCGGTGGCGAAGGGCATCTCGGGGATGACCTTCAACACGCTGATCGATCGCGGGCTCGTCGATCCCGACGCGCCGGTCGCGGCCTACTGGCCGGAGTTCGCCCAAGCCGGCAAGGAGGGGGTGCTGGTCCGGCACGTCCTCGACCATACCGCCGGGCTGCCGGTGGTGCTCGATCCGTTGTGGCGGGGGGCGATCTTCGACTGCGACGCGATCGTCGCCGCGCTGGAGAAGCAGGCGCCGCTGTGGGAGCCGGGGACGGTGGCGGCCTATCACATCCACACGCAGGGGAATATCCTCGGCGAGATCGTGCGGCGGGTGACGGGCAAGCGGTTCCGCGACTACATCCAGGACGAGGTCATCCGGCCGCTGGGCGGGGACTACCGGATCGGCAACGTCTTCGGGGCGGACAACGACCGCTGCGCGGAGCTGGTGCCGACG
Organism: Amaricoccus sp.; assembly: GCA_046348955.1. Classification (GTDB taxonomy): domain Bacteria; phylum Pseudomonadota; class Alphaproteobacteria; order Rhodobacterales; family Rhodobacteraceae; genus Amaricoccus. The sequence continues at coordinate 201,305 of JAXMDG010000003.1, read as the reverse complement.
GTGGTGGGGACGCTGTTCGAGCGCAAGGATTCGGAGCCGGACAGCCTGCTGGCCAAGGGGTTCCTGCAGCATCCCGACGAGCCGATCGGGGTGACGCTGAACGGCGAGGGCTGGCGGACGGCGGAGATCGTCAGCGCCAACGGCCACGGCACGGCGCGGACGGTGGCGAAGGTCTATGGCGCGGTGGCGCGGGGCGGGTCGATCGACGGGGTGACGCTGATGCGGCCCGAGACCGTCGCCGACATGCTGACCGAGCAGCACAACCAGGTCGAGCGGATGCAGGGGCGGCCGTATCATCAGGGGCGGGGGATTTTGCTCAACACGCCGGTGTCGGTGTGGATGGGGCCGAACCCGAAGGCGTTCGGGCACCATGGCTTCGGCGGCTCGATCGGCATGGGCGACCCGGACGCGCGGATCGGGTTCTCGTACGCCTGCAACAAGATGCACGCGCGCGGGGACAACGGGCCGCGGGCGCGGCGCATCCTCGAAGCCCTCTACGCGGGGCTCTGAGCGGTGGCCGGGGCAGGGGGGGCGGTCGCGGCCGTCACCGGCGGGGCCGGGGGCATCGGCGCGGCGACGGTGGCGCGGCTGGTCAAGGACGGTTGGAATGTCGTCGTCCTCGACCGGGATGTCGATGCGGCGCGCAAGGTCGCGGCGGAACACGGGGCGGTGGCGCGGGAGATCGACCTCGGGGACGCGGCGAGCATCGCCGATGCGGCGGCGTGGGTCGAGCGGGAGGTCGGGCCAGTGGTCGGGCTCGCGGCGATCGCGGCACATCTCGAGAACCCGCACCGGCCCGAGGCGCAGGACTTCGACGAGTGGGAGGCGATCCTGCGGGTGAACCTCACCGGCACCTTCCGCACGCTGACGGCGTTCGGGACGCCGATGCTGGCGCGGGGTGGCGGGGCGATCGTGACGGTCGGGTCGATCACGGCGTTCAACTCGAGCCCGTTGCAGGCCTACGGGCCGACGAAGGCGGGCATCCTCAACATGTCGCGGAACTTCGCGGTGGCGTGGGGGCGGTCTGGGGTGCGGGTCAACTGCGTCTGCCCGGGGCCGACGCGGACGCCGGCGGTCGAGGCGAGCTATGCGCGCGGCGAGCGCAACCCGGCGGTGATGATCGGCGAGACGGCGCTCGGGCGGCTGGTGCGGCCGGAGCAGGTGGCGAACGCCATCGGGTTCCTCCTGTCGGAGGACGCGGGCGCGATCACCGGGATCGAGCTGCCGGTCGATGCGGGCGTGCTCGCGACGCAGCTCTGGGGGATGTACGGCGGCGTGCCGGGACCGGTGGGGGGGTGAGCGGGATGCAGATGCAGGGGCAGGTCGTCCTCGTCACCGGGGCCGGGCGCGGGATCGGGGCGGCGGCGGCGCGGGTGATCGCGGCGCGCGGCGGTGCGGTCGGGGTGCTCGACATCGACGCCGGGCTGGCCGAGGAGACGGCGAACGCCATCCATGCGGCCGGTGGCAAGGCGCTGGCGCTGCCGGCGGACGCGGCCGACCGGGACGCGGTCTTCGTGGCGGCGGCGGCGCTGAAGGCGGCGTTCGGGCCGCTGACGGGCGTCGTCAACGACGCGATCTGGATCCGCTACGGGCCGGTGGAGGGCGTCGCGGAGGACGTGCTCGACCGGATGCTGGCGGTCGGGGTCAAGGGGCCGTTCTGGGGGGTGCAGGCGCTGCTGGCGCATCGCGCCGAGGGGCCGGCGGCGGTCGTGAACCTCGCCTCGCCGGCGGCGGACCTCGGGATGGCGAACACGGCCTGCTATACGGCGGTGAAGGGGGCGATCGTGTCCTTGACCCGCCAGCTCGCGGTCGAGCTCGGGCCGCAGGGCGTTCGCGTCAACGCGGTGGCGCCGGGCGCGGTGCCGACGCCGGGGGCGCGGGCGATCGTCGACGAGGCGGGCTATGCCAAGCGCCGGGCGCAGACGCCGCTCGGGCGGCTCGGCGAGGAAGACGAGATCGGGGCGGGGATCGCCTTCCTGCTCGGGCCGGACGCCGGCTTCATCACCGGCGAGGTGCTGCATGTCGATGGCGGCATCTCGGTCAAGTCGATGTAGCCGGCGATGGAGCGGGGGTCACGGGTGTTTTCTGAGCGAATTTCGAGGTACGCGAAATTCGCACGCGCCTGCCTGCCCGGGGCAGGCGCGTCTTCACCGCGCCGCCCAGGCAGGCGCGCGCGAATTTACGAGCCACTGCCCCCGACCCTGTCCCCCTCGGCCTCCGGGCTCACGCCCTCCAGCCGACGGCCCGGCCGACGCAGGCGTCGGCTTGTCGGGCCGGGACTTGCGGACGCAAGCGCCCGCTTGGGTCGGGATGAGTCAGGCCGCCCCCTTGCCGATCGACTTCAGCGCGGCGGCGGCGGCGGCCTCGACGTGGGCGACGCAGATCCGTTGCGACAGGTCCGCGTCGCGCTTCTCGAGGGCGTCGAGGAAGTCGCGGAGCTCGCGGATCGACTGCCGCGCCCGCTCGGCGCTGCCGAGCGAGACGACGCGGAGCTGGGAGACGCGGGTGTGGATGCGGCGGAGCATGTCGGCGGCGACCTCGTTGCCGGCGCCTTCGAGAAGGATGTCGTAGAAGCGGGTCTTCGCCGTGATGAAGCTCTCGGCGGAGAAGTCGTCGTAGACCTCGGCCAGCCGGTCGACGCTCTCGCGCAGCGCCGCCATCTGCGCGTCGCTGGCGTTCAGGGCGAAGCCGCGGGCGGCGAGACCCTCGAGCACGGCGCGGACCTCGTAGATCGAGCGCGCGGTTTCGGGGCTGACGACGCTGACGCTGAGGCCCTTGTTGGGCTGCAAGGTGATGAGGCCGTCGGCCTGAAGCTCGCGCAGCGCCTCGCGCAGCGAGGTGCGCGAGACGCCCATCATCTCGCAGAGCTCGCGCTCGATGAGCCGCGCCCCGGCCTGAAACTTGCCGGTGGCGATGGCGAGGCGCAGCCGCTCGGCCACCTGCTCGCGCAGGCCGGGCAGCGTCTGCACGCGCATGGAGAGGTCGTCGGTTGCGGCCATTCCGTGGGGCTCCTCGAGGGCAGGGCCAGAACGGCCCGGCTCCTCGCCATACTGTAAGATTGTATGTCAAGAAACAAGGACAATTCCGATGACCACTGAGGACAAGACGCTCGGAGACCTCTTCGACGAGGGGTTGCAGCTGCGCCGGCAGGTGCTCGGGCCGGAATACGTGGACGGCTCGCTCGCCAAGGCGAACGACTTCATGATGGCCTTCCAGCGCATCACCACCGAATGGTGCTGGGGCTATGCCTGGGGGCGCGACACGCTCGATCTCAAGACCCGCAGCATGCTGAACCTCGCGATGCTGACGGCGCTCAACCGGGCCGCCGAAATCAAGCTCCACGTCCGCGGTGCGGTGAACAACGGTTGCACGGCGGAGGAAATCCGCGAGGTGCTGCTGCACGCGACCGTCTACTGCGGCATCCCGGCCGGCCTCGACGCCTTCAAGGCGGCGAACGAGGTGCTGGTGCAGATGCAGGTCATCGACTGATCCTTGCCGGATTGACAGACGGCATATTGTCATACAAACATACCTGAAAAGGGAGGAACCGAGATGACTGATTCCCGCGACTGGCCGCTCGACCGGCGGACGCTTCTGAAGGGCATCGCCGCGACCGGCGCCTCGGCCGCCGTGCTCGGCTCGCCCTACATCGCCCGGGCGGCCGAAGGGACGGTGCGGGTCGGCTACATCGACCAGTTCACCGGCATCCGCGCCAACTTCGCCGAGACCGCGCCCTGGGTCGTCGATCAGGTCAAGGAGACGCTGAAGGGCGGCCTCGACGTCGGCGGCAAGAAGTACGACGTCGAGATCCTCGTCCGCGACAGCCAGTCCGACCCGAACCGCATGGGCAGCCTCGGCAACGAGCTGGTGCTGCGCGAGGACGTCGATCTCCTGCTCATCGCCGATGGCCTCGCCGCCCCGGCGCTCGAGATCTGCGACCAGAACGGGACGCCGGCGATCTCGACGATCCTGCAGTGGGAACCGTTTTACGCCGCCCGCGGGTCGAGCCCGGACAAGGGTTATCCGTGGAGCTTCCTGTTCTTCTGGTCCGGTGCCGACATCATCAAGAACTACGTCGGCATGTGGAAGGCGTCGGGCATCGATCCCGTCGTCGGCACCTTCTACGAGGACAACGACTTCGGCCGCAGCTTCTCGGGCGGCATGTCGGCCGCGCTGAAGGAAGCCGGCATGAAGGAGGTGCCGGGCGGCATCTTCAAGGAGCAGGTCGACGACTTCTCGAACCAGGTCGCGGCCTTCCGCGAGGGCGGCGCGAAGATCGTGACCGGGCTCGTCTTCCCCGAGCACTTCGCCACCTTCTACGGCCAGGCGCGGCAGTCGGGGCTGAGCCTCGAGGCGGCGACGATCGCCGCGGCCTTCGTCTTCCCGAGCGGGGTCGAGGTGCTGGGCGACCATGGCGCCGGCATGTCGACGGAGATCTGGTTCAACCGCCAGCTGCCGTTCAAGTCGAGCCTCACCGGGCAGACCGCGGACGCCTTCTGCGGCGCCTACGAGGCGGCGAGCGGCAAGCAGTGGGCGCAGCCGATGGGCTACGAGCACGCGATCTGGGAGGTGGCGGTGGCCGCGCTCAAGGCGTCCGGCAACCCGAAGGACCGGGCGGCGGTGCGCGACGCGATCGCGGGTCTGACGCTCGACACGGTGATCGGCACGGTCGACTTCAAGAACTCGCCGATGAAGTCGGTGGCGAACACCTGGGTGACGATGGGCCAGTGGCACCGCAACCCGGAGGGGAGCAAGTTCCCCTACGAGCTCTACGTCACCAACAACGTCACCGCGCCGCAGGTCCCGATCCAGAAGGAATTCCTGCCGCTGTCGAAGTTCGCCTGACGGCGCTTCGGCTCGGGCCGGGCGTGCCTGCCCGGCCCCTTCCTTCAGACGTGGAGACGCGCTTGACCCCCGTACTTTCAGTCGAGGGCCTGACCCGGCGTTTCGGGCAGATCGTCGTCGCCGACGATCTCGGCTTCTCGGTGGCCCTCGGCGAATGCCTCGGGATCATCGGGCCGAACGGCGCCGGCAAGACCTCGGTCTTCAACATGCTGGCCGGGGTCGTGCGGCCGCAGGCGGGCCGTGTCCTGCTCGACGGGCGCGACGTGACCGCCGTGCCGCAGCACGCGCGCGCGCTCGCCGGGATCGGGCGGACCTATCAGGTGCCGCAGCCGTTCGGGCAGCTGACGGCCTACGAGAACATCCTCGCCGCGGCGACCTTCGCCGGGCGGGCGAAGGGCGAGGAGGTGGACCTCGCCCGGAGCGTGCTGGCGCGGACCGGGCTCGCGGCCCGGGCGGACGTGCCGGCGGGCGGCCTGCCGCTCCTCGACCGCAAGCGGCTCGAGCTGGCGCGGGCGATGGCGACGCGGCCGCGGCTCCTGCTCCTCGACGAGATCGCGGGCGGGCTGACCGAGGCGGAGGTGGGCGTGCTGGTCGCGCTGGTGCAGGAGCTGAAGCCGCAGGTGGCGATGGTGTGGATCGAGCACGTCACGCACGCGCTCTCGGCCGTCGCCGACCGCATCCTCGCGATCAACGCCGGCGTGCGCATCGCCGAGGGCCTGCCGGCGGAGGTGATGGCCGACGCGGGCGTGCAGGAGATCTACATGGGAGCGGTCATCGATGCCCCTGCTCACGGTTGACAGTCTCGACGTCTTCTACGGCGACTTCCACGCGGTGCGGGGCGTCAGCCTCGCGCTCGACGAGGGGCAGACGATCGCCATCATCGGGGCGAACGGGGCGGGGAAGTCGACGCTCCTCAACGCGCTCGTCGGGCTGCACGACGGGCAGAAGCGCGGGACGATCCGCTTCGGGGGCGAGGACATCACGTCGCGCCGGGCCGACCTGATCGCCAAGGCCGGGATGACGATGGTGCCGGAGGGGCGGCGGCTCTTCAACTCGCTGTCGGTGGAGGACAACCTGCGCGTCGGCACCGCGGCCGGGCGGCCGGGGGCGTGGACGATCCCGAAGGTCTACGAGCTGTTCCCGCGGCTCGGCGAGCTCCGCGCCATGCGGGCGGGGAGCCTGTCGGGCGGGCAGCAGCAGATGGTGGCGATCGGCCGGGCGCTGGTGACGAACCCGCGGGTGCTTCTGTGCGACGAGATCTCGCTCGGGCTGGCGCCGAAGATCATTTCCGACATCTACCGCTGCTTCGACGCGATCCGCGCGAGCGGCGTCTCGATCGTCGTCATCGAGCAGAACGTCGCCCAGGCCTGCGCCGCGGCGCAGTACGCCTACTGCCTGCTCGAGGGGCAGGTGAGCCTCGAGGGGCCGACGACGGCGCTGTCCATGGACGACATCACCGCCGCTTATTTCGGGACGGGACACGCCGCATGATCTGGATCGAGACTATTCTCAACGGCGTGCTGCTCGGGGGGCTCTACGCGCTGCTCGGCCTCGGGCTCGGCTTCGCCTTCGGGGTGATGCGCATCGTCAACGTGGCGCAGGGCGACCTGATCGTCGCGGCGGCGTTCCTCGGCTTCTTCCTCTACCCGTGGACGCCGGTGCATCCGTTGCTCGTCATCCTGCCGGTGGCGGTGGCGGCCTTCGGGGTGGGGATGCTGATGCAGCGGCTCCTGATCAACCGCGTGCTCGGGCACGACCAGATCCCGCAGATCCTCTTGACCTTCGGGCTCGCGATCGTGCTTCGGAACGGCATGGTGCAGCTCTTCGGGGCGAACAGCCGGTCGATCAACGTCGGCGACCTGAAGTTCATGGGCTTCGACCTTTTCGGGCTGCATCTCGGGGTGCTGCCGGTGATGATCCTCGGGATCGCGCTCGTCCTCTTCGGTGCGCTGCACCTCTGGCTGCGCACCTCGACGATGGGGCGGCTGATCCGGGCGACGGCGGACGACTATCGCATCGTGCAGCTGTCGGGCGTCAACTTCCGCCAGGTCTATGGCGTCGCCATGGGGCTCGCGGTGGCGCTGTCGGCGGTCGCGGGCGTGCTCCTCGCCATGCGGGGGTCGTTCACGCCCTATGCCGGTGCCGACCGGCTGCTCGTCGCCTTCGAGGTGGTGGTGATCGGCGGGCTCGGGTCGTTCTGGGGGATGTTCATCGGCGGGATCGTCCTCGGGGTGACGCAGCTCGTGTCGCTGAAGCTCGACCCCTCGGCCGGGCTGATGTGGGGGCACGTCGTCTTCCTGATCATCCTGATCGTCGCGCCGAACGGCCTTGCGGGAGTGCTGCGCCGATGACCCGTCCGAAGCTCGTCGCCGGGGCGGCCGTCGTCGCCACGCTCCTCGTCGTCGCGATGCCGCACCTCGTCGCCGAAGGCGACCTGCGGCTGATGATCGAGATCTTCGCGGTCTTCGCCTTCGCCCAGAGCTGGAATTTCCTCGCGGGCTATGTCGGGCTCATGTCCTTCGGGCAGCAGCTCTTCATCGGGCTCGGGTCGTACTTCCTGTTTCTCGTCTCGAACGCGACAGGCTGGAATCCCTTCCTGCTCCTGCCGCTCTCCTTCGTCTTCGCGGGGCTCGGGGCGGCGGTCATCTCGCCCTTCGTCTTCCGGCTGCGCGACGCCTATTTCGCCATCAGCATCTGGGTGATCGCCGAGATCGTGCGGCTGTTCATCACCCAGCACGACGCGCTCGGCTCGGTCAGCGGCCTGTCGCTCTACGCCACCCGCGACATGGTGCGGTCGACGGTGGCGAACTGGACCTTCTACTACGCCGGCGGGCTCGCGCTTCTCGGGGTGTTCGGCCTCTACTACCTGTCGGTCAGCCGCTTCGGGCTGGCGCTCGCCGCGGTGCGCGACAGCGAGGGCACGGCGGCGGCGATCGGCATCAACGTCTGGTGGACGCGCTTCTTCGGCTTCGTCCTCGGCTCGGCCTTCACCGGGATCGCGGGGGCCGTCTACTACATGTCGGTGTTCCACGTCGATCCGGGCGGCGCCTTCGATCCGAACTGGATGGTGATCATGCTCTTCGTCGTCATCATCGGTGGCGTCGGCACCATCGAGGGGCCGGTGATCGGGACGGCGATCTACTTCCTGTTCCGCGCCTGGTTCGCGGAGACGGGTAATCTCTACATGATGCTCCTCGGCGCCGCGGCGGTCGCCGCGATGCTGGTCTCGCCGCACGGGATCTGGGGCGTCGTCAAGGAACGGCTCGGCATCGACCCGCTCGGTGCGCGACGCCCGAGCGGCCTCGTCGCTCCCCTCAAAACAGCAAGGACCGGCAAGCCATGACCTCACGTCTCCAGGGCAAACGCATCCTCGTCGTCGGCGCCGCAAGCGGCATCGGCGAGGCGGTGGCCGAGGCCGCCGTCGCCGAGGGCGCGCGCGTCGTCATCGCCGACCTCGCCGAGGCGCAGGGGCGCGCGACGGCCGCGCGCATCGGGTCGGGCTTCGTGCCCTGCAACGTCGCCGACGAAACGAGCGTGACGGCCGCGATGGCGGCGGCGGTGGCGGAGATGGGCGGGCTCGACGGGCTCGTCAACAACGCCGGCCTCCAGAAGGCGGGGCCGGTCGAGAGCGTGACCGTCGCCGACTGGGACGCGCTGATGGGGGTGAACGCCCGCGGCGTCTTCCTCGCCACCCGCGCCGCGATCCCGCACCTGCGCGCCGCGGGCGGCGGGTCGATCGTCAACACCTCGTCGTTGGCGGCGAAGCGCGGCGGCCCGGGGATCACTGCCTATGCCGCGTCCAAGGGGGCGGTGATGGCCTTCACCACCGCCGTGGCGCTGGAACTGGCGCGCGAGGGCATCCGCGTCAACTCGGTCTGCCCGGGCTTCATCGACACGCCTTTCAACAACCCCGCCATCGCTTTCATGGGCGGGCGCGAGGAGCAGGCCCGCGTCGTCGAACGCATGGTGCCGATGGGCCGGCAGGCGATGCCGGCGGAGGTCGGGCCGCTCTACGTCTATCTCCTGTCCGACGAGTCGGGCTACGTGACCGCGCAGGCGCTGTCGATCGACGGAGGCGTCTACAATTGAGCGGTACGGACGGCGCGGCCTTCGACTACATCGTCATCGGCGCCGGCTCGGCCGGGGCGGTGGTCGCGAGCCGGCTGTCCGAGGATCCCGCCCTCCGCATCCTCGTGCTCGAGGCCGGCCCCGACGAGCGGGTGTTCGCGAGCCGAGCGCCCGGCGGCTTCATCAAGCTCTTCGGCACGGAACGGGTCTGGCCCTATGTCTCGGAGCCCGAACCCGCCGCGCTCGGCCGGCGCATTCACGTGCCGCAGGGCCGGATGCCGGGCGGGTCGAGCTCGATCAACGGGATGATCTACATCCGCGGCGACGCGCGGGACTACGACGACTGGGCGGCCGGCGGCTGCCCGGGGTGGAGCTATGCCGAGGTGCTGCCGTGGTTCCGCAGGGCCGAGGCCAACGAGCGGTTGGCGGATGGCTTCCACGGCACCGACGGGCCGCTCTCCGTCGTCGACGTGCCGCACCGTCACCCGCTGAGTTCCGCCTTCGTGCGGGCGGCGCAGCAGGCGGGCGTCGCCTACAACCACGATTTCAACGGTGCCGGGCAGCTCGGCGTCGGCTTCTTCCAGGTGACGCAGAAGGGCGGCGAGCGGGCGAGCACGGCGGCCATGTACCTGCGCCCGGCGATGGCGCGCGGGACGATCGCGCTCGAGTTGGGCGCGGTGGTCGAGCGGGTGACGATCGACGGGGGCCGGGCCACCGGTGTCGCCTGGCGGCAGGGCGGGCAGGCGCGGACGGCGACGGCGCGCCGCGGTGTGGTGGTGTCGGCGGGGACACTCGCCAGCCCGAAGGTGCTGATGCACTCGGGCATCGGGCCGGGGGCGCATCTGCGCGAGCACGGGATCGCGGTGCGCGTCGACCTGCCCGGGGTCGGGCAGAACTATCAGGACCATCTGCAGGCGCTGAACTACTACCGCCTGCGCGCGCCGATCAGCCTGATCGGGCAGGACCGCGGCCTGAACGCGCTCCGCAACGGGCTGCAGTGGACGCTGTTCCGCTCGGGCCTCCTCACCTCCAACGTGGCGGAGGCGTGCGCCTTCGTCGACCTCGACGGCGACGGGCGGGCGGACAGCCAGATCCACGCCTTCCCGGTGTTCGTGCCCGACCACGACCGCGCGCCGCCGGAGGGCCACGGGCTCACCATCGGCGCCTGTGACGTGCGGCCCCACTCGCGCGGCGCGGTGCGGCTCGGCGGGGCGGATCCGGCGGCGCAGGTCAAGCTGTTCTCGAACGCGCTCGCCGACGAACGCGACGTGGCGAGCCTCGTCCGGGGTCTGCGGATGTCGCGCCGGATCGCGCGGGAGCCGGCGCTGGCGCCGTGGCTGGCGGAAGAGCTGATCCTGCCGCCCGACCTCGACGCCCCCGATGCGGTACTGGCGGACTACGTGCGGGCCTACACCAAGACGGTCTATCACCCGGTCGGGACGTGCCGGATGGGGTCCGACGCCGGGGCGGTGGTCGGGCCGGACCTCGCCGTGCGCGGGGTGGCGGGGCTTCATGTCGTCGACGCCTCGGTGATGCCGGCGATCCCGAGCGGCAACACCAACGCCCCCACGATCATGATCGCGGAGAAGGCCGCCGATCTGCTGCGCGGTCGCCTCGCTGCCTGAAGGAGCCCCAGATGGACCCCGTCGTCACCCGTCAAAGCCTTTCCCTCGCCGCTGCGCGCGCCCTCGTCGACGCGGCGATCGCCCATGCCGAGGCGAAGGGCCTCAGGATCAGCGCCGCCGTCGCCGACCGCGAGGGGGCGCCGATGGCGCTCGCCCGTATGGATGGCGTGCCGGCACCGATCGCCGAGTTCGCGCTGGAAAAGGCCTATACCGCCGCCGTCACCGGCGCCTCGACCCGCGACTTCTTCGCCCATATCGATGCGAACCCGTCGCTTCGGATGGGAATGACCGGGCGGCCCCGCTTCCTGCTCTGGGTGGGGGGCGAGCCGGCGCGCCATGAGGGCGAGGTCGTCGGCGCCATCGGCGTCTCCGGCGCCAGCGAGGACGACGACCTCGCCTGCGCCCGCGCGGCGCTCGCCGCCTGCGGGCTCTGATCCATGGCGGACGCGATCACGCAAGGACGCTGGGACTACGTCATCATCGGTGCGGGTTCCGCCGGATGCGTGGTTGCGAACCGGCTGAGCGCGGACCCGTCCGTCCGCGTGCTGCTGCTCGAGGCCGGCGGCGAGGACAACAAGCTCAAGTACAAGGTGCCGGCGCTCGGGCCGCTCACCTGCCTCGGCGACCCGGAAGCCGACTGGAACTTCGCCACCGCCCCCGACCCGAGCCGGGGCGGGCGGACCGACCGCTGGCCGCGGGGACGCGTCCTCGGCGGCTCCTCCTCGATCAACGGCACGGTCTATGTGCGCGGCAATCGCGGCGACTACGACCATTGGCGCCAGCTCGGCAATGCCGGCTGGGGCTATGACGACCTTCTCCCCTACTTCCGCCGCGTCGAGGCCAACCGCGCCACCCCCTCGCAGCGCTATGGCGCGGACGGCCCGATCGCGGTCTCGGAAACCCGCGGCGCCCACTGGCTTGCGCGCGTCTTCCTCGACGCGATGGCCGAGCTCGGGACGCCGACCAACCCGGATTACAACGGCGAAACCCAGACCGGCGCCGCGATCACCCATGTCAGCCAGTCCGGCGGCTGGCGGGTCAGCGCCGCGCGCGGCTACCTGAAGCCCGCCCGCCACCGTCCGAACCTCGCCGTCGTCACCGGGGCGACGGCGCAGCGCCTCCTGATGGAGGGGCGCCGCGCCGCCGGGGTCGTCTTCGAACGCGGCGGGCGGGTCGAGACGGTGCGCGCCGACGGCGAGGTGATCCTGAGCGCAAGCGCCATCAACTCGCCGAAGATCCTGATGCTGTCGGGCATCGGTCCGGGCGAGGCGCTGGCCCGCCACGGCATCACGCTCGTCCACGAGAGCGTGGGCGTGGGCGCGAACCTGCACGAGCACGCCTGTGCGCATGTGGTCGGGCACGTCAACGTGCGGACCTCGAACCTGGACGCGGGCGCCCTCGCCCGGCTCCGGCACGCGGCTGAGTTCGCGCTCTTTGGCTCCGGCGCCGCGACCTATGTCTCGCCGGCGATCGCCTTCGTGAAGACGAGGGCAGAGCTCGAGGACCCGGACATCCAGTTTCACTTCGGCGTCTACGGCTACAACTTCACGCCCGAGGGGGTGCAGATGCTCGACCGGCCGGCGGTGACGCTGCAGCCGAACGTCAACCGCACGCGGAGCCGCGGCTGGCTGACGCTGCAATCGGCCGATCCGGCGGCGCCGCCGTTCATCCAGCCGAACATGCTCGGCGATCCCTGGGACCTCGAGACGCTGGTTGCCGGGGTAAAGTACGGCCGGCGCGTGTTCCAGACCCGCGCCTTCGCGCCCTATTTCGTCGACGAGTACAAGCCCGGGCCGGCGGTGGACGACGCGGATCTGGCCAAGCACGTGCGCGCTGCGGCATCGGGGGTGTTTCACCCCTGCGGCACCTGCAAGATGGGGGTGGACGCGACGGCAGTGGTCGACCCCGAACTGCGGGTGCGCGGGGTCGAGGGACTTCGGGTGATCGACTCGTCGATCATCCCGCAGATCCCGAGCGGCAACATCAACGCGATCAGCCTCGTCATCGGCGAGAAGGGCGCGGAGTCCGTACGCGGGGCCCGGATCCGCTGATTGGCCCTTCGCTATGCTAGGAAAAGACCGCAAAGACGCGGTGGCCGTTCTTCATGAGGTTCGGGAGTGCTGAGCCGGCGCCGCTGTCGGCGGACCCGCGAGGGCGATCGACTCGTGGACGTCGCGTTGGCGGATGGCGGGGAGGTCCGGGCCGAACTGCTCCTCGTCGACGAGCGGTGCCGGCGAGCTCGAGGGGTAGGCTCGTCCTGCCCTCGGTCGCGTTCGGGGCGGCGTCAACCACCGCGACGATTGGGGGCGGGCAGGTCGAAACGCGCGCGGGTCGTGGTGCGGCCGGGGCAGAATTCTGCGCCGCTTAGCGGCTCGGGCTCAGTGGAGGCGCGCGGCCCCGCTGCGGTGGTGGATGCAGCAGGTCCCAGAACGCAACCGCCGTCGCGGCGTCGGCGACACGGGGGCGCCGCAGCATCTCAACAGCATCGCCGCGCCGTGGGAACGATCTCGCGGCAGTCAAACAGCCTGTGAGCCGCGCACCCTGGCAGGGGGTGATGGATCGGTGCGACCCGCCCGCGGCGCGGGCCGGTTCAGGCCGCGGGGAGCCTGGCGCGATGCTCGCGCCTGAAGTGGTTCGGGCTCATCCCCGAGATCTTGCGAAAACACTTGTTGAAGGCGGAGAGCGAGCCGAAGCCCGACTCCATCGCCACCTCCAGCACGCTCGCATCCTCGCGCATGAGCTGCGCCTGGGCGTAGGAGAGCCGCAGCAGGCTCACATACTCGTTCAGCGTCATGCCGGTCGACTTCTTGAAAACGCTCATCGCGTATTTCGGGTGGATGTCGGCCGAGTGCGCGATGTCGGTGGAACAGATGTCCTCGCGGAAGTTCTTGGCGACGAAGGTGCAGATCCGCCCGACGCTCTGGAAGCTCACCTGGTCGGGTGCCTCGGGCCCCGGGCCTGCCGCCTCCGGCCCGAGCAGCCGGTAGGGGGCGAAGCGGATCCGTTCGATGCGGAGCAGGATCTCGTCGATCGCGTGGCCGATCCGCAGCGGATCGTCGCTGCACAGATAGTCAACCCAGCGGCGGAAAGCCGGTCCCTCCTCGGCGTCGTCGGCGGAGGTGACGAGCGTCGCGCCCTGCATCAGCCGCTGCTGGATCTCCGCGGCCAGCCGCAACCGGAAGAAGTGGATGAGCGGCAGATGGATGGCGACAAAGAGCGTGTCCTCGCCGGTATCCACCACTCGATGCGGCAGCCCGCCCCAGAAGACCGCGAGATCGCCGGCCACGAGGTCGACCCCGTGACCCTGCATCGCGTAGCGCATCGTGCCGCGGAAGACGTAGTTCACCTCGACCTGCGCGTGCCAGTGCGCGGCCGCCATGATTCCCGGCTCCTCATAGCTGACCACCAGCCGGTCGGGGATGCGCTCGACCATGCCCGCGCCCAAACTCCACTGCCGCTTGCCCGCGACCTTACGATCCAACTGGTTTTCCTTCCCTATGCGCGGGACGCGCGCCCGCTTTGCCGATAGTCTAAGAGCGGACCCGCAGACCGGGCAACAAACAATAATCACTGCATCAGGGGAGAACTGACCGTTGCGCCTCCAAGCCACCTGCGCCGCCTTCGTGCTCGCCGCCGTCGCCGGCAGCGCCAACGCCCAGTCGGGCGAGATCACCGTCTGGAGCTGGGACATCGCCGCCTCGTCGCTCAAGGCGGTGGTCGAGGGCTTCAACGCCAAGTATCCGAACGTGACCGTCAAGGTCGAGGATCTCGGCAACTCCCAGGTCTTTGACCGCACCCTTGCTGGCTGCGCCGCCGGGGGCGAGGGCCTGCCCGACGTGCTCTCGATCGAGAACCACAAGGCCGAGGTCTTCTGGAACCAATTCCCGAGCTGCTTCAGCGACCTGAAGAAGCTCGGCTATACCGACGAGATCGCCAAGGGCTTCCCCGACTTCAAGCGCACCGAGCTCGAGGTTGGCGACGTCCGCTATGCGATGCCCTGGGACTCGGGCCCGGTCGTCATGTTCTATCGCCGCGACTTCTACGAGAAGGCCGGCGTCGATCCCGCGACCATCAAGACCTGGGACGACTTCATCGCTGCCGGCAAGAAGGTCATGGCGGCGAACCCCGGCGTCGTCATGAGCCAGGCCGACCTCAACGGCGATACCGAGTGGCTCAGGATGCTTTCGAACGAGCAGGGCTGCGGCTACTTCTCGAAGGACGGCCAGTCGATCACCATCAACCAGCCCGATTGCGTCGCCGCCCTCGGCAAGCTCAAGGAGATGGTCGACGCGGGCATCATCACTGCGGCGAACTGGGGCGAGAAGATCCAGTCGAACAACGCCGGCAGCGTCGCGAGCCAGCTCTACGGCGCGTGGTACGAGGGCTCCATCCGCACCAACGTGCCCGAGGACCAGAAGGGCAAGTGGGGCGTCTACCTCATGCCGAGCATGAAGGACGGCCCGCACGCGGCCAACCTCGGCGGCTCGTCGCTCGCCATCCCGGCGTCCACGAAGAACCCCGAAGCCGCGTGGGCCTTCGTCGACTACGCCCTCGGCACCGCCGAGGGGCAGGTGACGATGCTCAAGGGCTACGGCCTCGTGCCGTCGCTGCTCGCCGCGCTCGACGATCCCTTCGTGTCGGAACCCCAGCCGTTCTGGGGCGACCAGAAGATCTGGTCGCTGGTGCTCGGCACCCTGCCGAACATCCACCCGAACCGCGGCACGCCCTTCTTCGGCGACGCCGACGGCATCTCGAAGACGGTTCAGGCGAAGTTCCTGCACGGCGACTACCCGAGCGCCCAGGCGGCGCTCGACGACGCGGCCAAGCAGCTCGCCGTCGTCACCGGACTTCCCATCGCCGAGTGACCGGAGCGGGGCCGCGCCAGCCGCGGCCCCCCTTGCGTCGAGGGGAGCGAGATGCAGACACGAACGCGCACGGCGTACGGCTTCCTCACGCCGTACCTGCTGGTTTTCGCCGGCTTCTGGATCTGGCCGATCCTCTACTCCTTCTATCTCTCCTTTCTCGCGACGCGGACCGTCCCCTGGCGCTGGAACCCGTCCGTCACGTGGGGACGCCTGCTCGTCGATCCGGCGTTCCTGAACGCGCTGAAGAACACCCTGATGATCCTCGTCATCCAGGTGCCGGTGATGATCGCGCTCGCCACCCTGCTCGCAGTGCTGCTGAACTCGTCGCTGCTGCGCGCGCGCGGGCTGATGCGCTTCGCCTTCTTCGCGCCCGTCGTCGTCGGCGAGGTCGCCTACGCGGCGGTCTTCCGGCTGATGTTCAACCGGGACTTCGGCATCGTGAACAAGGCGCTCGGCGTTTTCGGCATTCCTCCCGTCGACTGGTTCGCGAACCCGACCGCGGCGATGGCCGTCATCATCATCGCCGTGACCTGGCGCTGGGTCGGCTACAACGCCATCATCATCCTCTCGGGCCTGCAGTCGGTCCCCGAGGACGTCTACGAGGCGGCGACCCTCGACCGGGTGACGCCGGCGCAGCAGTTCTTCAACATCACCCTGCCGCTGCTCAAGCCCGTCATCGTGTTCTGCGTCGTGCTCTCGGTCATCGGCACCATGCAGCTGTTCACCGAGCCCTTCCTCATCACCAACCGCGGCGGGCCGGGCGGCGCGACCGAGACGCTCGGGGTCTTCCTCTACCGCCAGGGCTTCACCGTGCTCAACTTCGGCTACGCCTCCGCCATCGCCTACACGATCGCGGCGCTCGCGGTCCTGATCGCGCTCCTCAATCTCTGGTTCGGGAGGGAACGCGCATGAGATCGAAATCCGCCACCCGGACCTGGCGCAGCGTCGCGCTCCACGCGACGCTCGTTCCCCTCGCGCTCCTCTGGCTGTCGCCGCTGTGGATGATGGCCGTCTTCTCGACCATGCCCGACAGCGGCATCTTCAGCCCGAAGATCGAGCTCGTGCCCTCGACCGAGTTCGGCGCCAACTTCGCCCAGCTCGAGGCGCAGACGCACTTCCTGCGGACGATGTTCGTCTCGATCGTCGTCGCGCTCGTCTTCACCGTCACCTCGGTGATCCTGACCTCGATGGCCGGCTGGGCCCTGGCGCGCTACCGCTTCCACGGCCGCGCGGCCGTCATCGGCATCATCCTCGGCACGCTGACGCTGCCCTACTTCGTCGTCGTCATCCCGCAGTTCATCATGGTCGCCCGCGACTTCAAGCTCTCCAACACCTGGGTCGCCCTGATCGTGCCGCCGCTGTTCAACTCGCTCGGCGTGCTCTTCATGCGACAGGCCTTCACCATGCTCCCGGCCGACCTCTTCGACGCCGCGCGCGTCGAGGGGGTGCGCGAGTGGCAGATCTTCTCGCGCATCGCCATGCCCATGGCCAGGCCGACGATCGCCGCGCTGTCGATCATCCTGTTCCTCAACTCGTGGAACAACTACCTCTGGCCGCTGCTCATCAGCACCGACCGCTCGATGATGACGGCCCCGGTGGCGCTCGGCTCGCTGATCGGGCTCAACAGCGTGTCGTGGGGCGGGCTGATGGTCGGCGCGGTGCTCCTGACCGCGCCCATCCTCGTCCTCTTCGTCTTCCTGCAACGATACTTCATGGCCGGGATCACGGCCGGAGCGGTGAAATAGCCATGGCGAGCGTAACCCTTCGCGACGTGGTCAAGCGATTCGGCTCGCACGGCGTCATCCACGGCGCCTCCCTCGACATCGAGGACGGCGAGTTCGTCGTCTTCGTCGGCCCCTCCGGTTGCGGCAAGTCCACGCTCCTGCGCATGATCGCCGGCCTCGAGGACATCTCCGGCGGCGAGATCCGCATCGGCGACACGGTCGTCAACGACGTCGAGCCCGCCGACCGCGGCATCGCCATGGTCTTCCAGTCCTACGCGCTCTACCCGCACATGACCGTGGCCGAGAACCTTTCCTTCGGCCTCAGGATGAATGGCAACGACCGCGCCGACACCACGCGCCGGGTGACCAAGGCCGCCGACATCCTCCGCATCGCCCCGCTGATGGACCGACGCCCGAAGCAGCTCTCCGGCGGCCAGCGCCAGCGCGTCGCCATCGGCCGCGCCATCGTGCGCGAGCCCAAGGTCTTCCTCTTCGACGAGCCGCTGTCGAACCTCGACGCCGAGCTCCGCGTCCAGATGCGCGTCGAGATCGCGCGCCTCCACGCCGAGCTCGGGGCGACGATGATCTACGTCACCCACGACCAGGTCGAGGCGATGACGCTCGCCAACCGCATCGTCGTGCTCCGCGACGGGCGCATCGAGCAGATCGGCCGCCCGCTCGACCTCTACCGCGACCCGGCGAACCAGTTCGTCGCCGGCTTCGTCGGCTCGCCGCGGATGAACTTCATGGCCGCCGAGGTCGTCGCCGCCGACGCCGGCGGCGTCCGCCTCGCCCTCGTCAACCAGGGCAACGCCGGCCTGGCCCTCCCCCCCGTCGCGGGCGTCTCCGCCGGCGACCGGCTGACCCTCGGCCTCCGCCCCGAGCATTTCGCCGCGCCGGGCGAGGGCGACGCCGACCTCTTCGTCGGGGTCGACGTGATCGAGCACCTCGGCTCGGCCTGCTTCGTCTACGGCAACAGCCAGCGCGAGCAGCTCGTCATCGAGCACGACGTCGGCGCCGAGCTCGGCGACCGGCTCGCGATCTCGATCCCCGCCGCCCGCACCTACCTCTTCGACGCCGCCGGCCAGCGCCTGCGGCCCCAGCTCGCAGGAAAGACCGCGTGACCGACATGACCAGACTTCGTTGGGGTATCCTCGGACCGGGCTCGATCGCCCGCACCTTCGCCGCCGGCATCGCCCACTCCGGGACCGGCACCCTCGTCGCGATCGGCACCCGCCACCCCGACCGTCCGGGCCTCGCCGACAACTTCCCCGGCGCCCGCGTCGTCGCCGGCTACGAGGCCCTGCTCGCCGACCCCGAGGTCGAGGCCGTCTACATCGCGACGCCGCACCCCGCCCATGCCGAATGGGCGATCAAGGCCGCCGAGGCCGGCAAGCACGCGCTCGTCGAGAAGCCGATGGGCCTCACCGCCTTCGAGGCCGACGCGATCATCCACGCCCACCGTCGCGCCGGCACCTTCGTCGGCGAGGCCTTCATGTACCGCGTGCATCCGATGACCGCGCGCCTCCTCGGGCTGATCCGCGAGGGCGCCATCGGCGAGGTGCGGATGATCCAGTCGAGCTTCGGCTTCAAGATGCCGAAATTCGACCCCACCCACCGGCTCTACTCGAACGACCTCGCCGGCGGCGGCATCCTCGACGTCGGCTGCTACCCGGTCTCGATGGCCCGCCTCATCGCCGGCGCGGTCGAGGGCAAGCCCTTCCTCGAGCCGTCGAAGGTCGCAGGCATGGCCCGCCTCGGCGAGAGCGGCGTCGACGAATGGGCGTCGGCGATGCTCCAGTTCCCGAACGGCATCCTCGCCGAGGTCAGCTGCGCGGTCTCGCTCCAGCAGGAGAACGTCCTGCGCGTCCTCGGCACCGCCGGCCGCATCGAGGTCGCCGACTTCTGGTTCGCCTCCGGGCACAAGGGCGGCCGCGGCGAGATCGTCGTCGTCGCCCCCGACGGCACCCGTACGACCACCGCCGTCGAGGAAGACGGCTGGCTCTATTCCTTCGAGGTCGACGCCGCCGCGGCGGCGATCCGCGCCGGCCGGCAGGAGCTCGCTGCCCCGGGGATGACGTGGGACGACACCCTCGGCAACCTCCGCGTGCTCGACAAGTGGCGTGCCGACGCCGGCCTCAAGTACGGGATCGAGCGCCCCGAGGCCCGGCCGCTGACCCTCTCCGGCCGGCCGCTCGCCGCGCCCGGCTCGGCGATCCCGCACCGCCCGGTGCGCGGCCTGCCGAAATCCGCCTCGGTCGTCGCCCTCGGGTTCGAGGATTTCCCCGACTTCGCCAGCGCCTCGATCCTGCTCGATGCCTTCTGGGAACGCGGCGGCAACGTCTTCGACACCGGCTACATCTACGGCGGCGGCCGCACCGAGCGCATCCTCGGCGAGTGGTTGAAGTCCCGCGGCACGCGCGAGGGCGCCGTGGTCATCGGCAAGGGCGCGCATTCGCCGCTGACCTACCCCGACGTGATCGGCCGCCAGCTGACCGAGACCCTCGACCGGCTCGGCACCGACCACGTCGACGTCTACTTCATGCACCGCGACAACCTCGACGTGCCGGTCGGCGAGTTCGTCGACGCCATGGACGCCGAGGTGAAGGCCGGGCGCATCCGCGGCCCGATCGGCGGCTCGAACTGGACGCGCGAGCGGCTCGACGCGGCGATCGCCTACGCGCGGCAGACCGGCAAGACCGAGGTCGCGGCCTTCTCCAACAACTTCTCGCTCGCCGAGATGATGGACCCGATCTGGGCCGGCTGCATCCATTCCTCGGACGCCACCTGGAAGGCCTGGGCGACCGAGCACCAGCTCACCAACTTCGCGTGGTCGAGCCAGGGCCGCGGCTTCTTCACCGAGGCCGCCGGCCGCGACCGCCTCGACAACGCCGAGCTGGTCCGCGTCTGGTACTCGGACGAGAACTTCGCCCGCCGCGACCGCGCGATCGAGCTCGCCGCCAGCCTCGGCAAGCGCCCGATCCACGTTGCGCTCGCCTACACGCTGGCGCAGCCCTTCCCGGTCGTGCCGCTGATCGGCCCCCGCCGCCTCGTCGAGCTCGACGACAGCCTCGAGGCGATGTCGATCGCCCTCACCCCCGAGCAGGTGCGCTGGCTCGACCACGGCTGACCAGCCGAGCCGCGAGTCCGGCAGCGATCACCGGAGGCGAGGGCCGGACGGATCGAACAGCCGGATGCCATCGGGATCGGCGGCCGCGCAGAACAGCTCCCCGGTGTTCGGGACTGCGCTGCGCGGGGCCTCCATGACGATCCGTTGACCGGAAGTGGTCGTGCAATAGAGCCAGGTGGTGCCGCCGAGGAACTCGGCGACATCGAGCCGGATCCGCAGGGCCGGACCATCCGCGTCAACACGGGCGAGGTGCTCCGGGCGGATGCCGACGACCACATCGGCGCCGTCGCGGGGCGGGGCGGTCAGAGCCGGTCCCGGCAAACGCACGCCGTCGATCTCGACGATGCCGCCGGCGTGCCAGCGACCGTTGAGCGTGTTCATTCGGGGGCTGCCGATGAAGCCGGCGACGAAGAGGTTGTCGGGGTCGTCGTAGAGCCGCGCCGGTGGGCCGACCTGCTCGATGACGCCGCCGCGCAGGACGACGATCTTGTCGGCCAGCGTCATCGCCTCGACCTGATCGTGGGTGACGTAGATCATGGTATTGCCGAGCTCGCGGTGCAGGCGCGCGATCTCGACCCGCATCTCGACCCGAAGCTCGGCGTCGAGGTTGGACAGCGGCTCGTCGAACAGGAAGATCATCGGGTCGCGGACGATCGCGCGCCCGATGGCGACCCGCTGGCGCTGGCCGCCGGAGAGCTGCCCGGGCCGGCGGTCGAGCAGGTGGGCGAGCTGCAGCGTGCCTGCCGCGGCCGCGACCTTGGAGCGCACCTCCGCCGCCGGGCGCCGCGCCATGCGCAGGCCGAAGCCCATGTTCTCGGCGACCGTCATGTGCGGGTAGAGCGCATAGGACTGGAAGACCATGGCGATGCCGCGGTCGGAGGGGTCGGCGAAGGTGACGTCCCGCCCGGCGATGCGGATCTCGCCGTCGGTCGGCTCGTCGAGGCCGGCGATGAGGCGCAAGAGCGTGGACTTGCCGCAGCCTGACGGGCCGACGAACACCACGAACTCGCCCGGCGCGATCGAGAGGTCGATCGACTTCAGGACATCGACGGCGCCGAAGGACTTGACGATGCCGCGAAGCTCCAGCCCGCCGGTGGCGCGCTCTACCCGGTTCATGGCGGTCACCTCTCTCCCTCGGCGCGGACCCAGACGAGCATCTCGCCCTCGGCGCGGTTGTCCCACGCGAAGTAAGGCACGGCGCGGAGCGTCTTGCCGCTGCGGGGCGGCGCCTCGGGGGTGTAGAGCGCCGGCGAGGCCGCGACCTCGGCGATGCCGTCGGTGACGAGCGCGGGGGCGCCGCCGAGATCGTCCGCCGGCTCGACGCGGAAGGCGCTCGCGGGCGTCAGCAGCAGGCTGTTGAGGTGCGCGCCGTTGTCGGCCTCCTCGAGGCAATAGACGAGCGGGCCGCGCTCCAGCGCCACGCGGCCCTGGTCGGCGCCGACGGCCGGATGGGCGTGGAGGCGGCGGACCGGCATGTCGACGGCGAGGTCCACCCGGTCGCCCGCCTGCCAGCGGCGGGTCAGGCGGAGATAGCCGTTGACCGCCGTGGCGGTGTCGACCGGCGTGCCGTTGACGCGGACCGCGACGGAGGGCGACCAGCCGGGCAGGCGCAGCGACAGCGTCCATTCGGCCGGCGCCTCGGGATCGACGGTCAGCGTCACGGCGCCGTCGACGGGATAGGCCGTCGCCTGTGTCAGCCGGACCCCTGTCCCCGCGACGGTCACGTCCGCGGTGCTGGCGCAGTAGAGGTGGACGGCGATCTCGTCGGCCGCCTCGCCATAGATGTAGGTGCCGACCGAGGCGACGAGGCGGGCGATGTTGGGCGGGCAGCAGGGGCAGCGGTGCCAGGTCCAGCGATGGTGGCAGCCGCGGCTTTCCAGCGGGTTGTCGTAGAAGAAGCGGGTGCCGTCGAGCGACAGGCCCGAGAGCGCGCCGTTGTAGAGCGCGCGCTCCATGACGTCGGCATACTGCCGGTCCGGCCCGAGGCCGAGCATCCGGTAGGCCCAGAAGACCAGCGCCACCGCGGCGCAGGTTTCCGCATAGGCGGTGGCGTTCGGCAGGTCGTAGTCGAAGGTCAGCCCCTCGTTCTGGGCCGACGGGCCGAAGCCGCCGGTGACGTAGAGGTTGCGCGTCGTGAGGTGCGCCCAGAGGGCTTCGAGCGCCGGGACGAGGGTCGCGTCGCTGAACTCCGTCGCGACGTCGGCCATGCCGGAATAGAGATAGGCGGCGCGCACCGCGTGCCCCACCACCGCGTGCTGCTCGCGGACGGGGGCGTGCGACTGGGAATATTCGTAGGTGCCGAAATGGTAGTCGGCCGGATCGTCGCCGCGCTCGCGCGCCTCGATGTCGAAGAAGTGCGGCGCCTGGCCGCGCTCGTCGACGAAGTAGCGGGCGAGGTCGAGATACCGCTGCTCGCCGGTGGCGCGGCCGAGCTTGACGAGCGCGAGCTCGATCTCGGGATGGCCGCAATAGCCGCGCCGCTGGCCCTCGCCGGGGCCGAACACCGCGGCGATGTGGTCGGCGTAGCGCGCCATGATGTCCATGAGCCGGCGCTTCCCGGTGGCGTGGTAGTAGGCGACCGCGCCCTCGATCATGTGGCCGGCGTCATAGAGCTCGTGGCAGTCGCGGAGGTTCGTCCACCGCTTGCCGGGCTCCATGCGCTGGTACCAGGAGTTGAGATAGCCGTCGCTGTCCTGCAACCGGGCATAGGCGTCGACCACCGCGTCCACCCGCGCCTCGAGCGCCGGGTCGGGGCGGCGATAGAGCGCGTAGGCTGCCGCCTCGATGCTCTTGCCGAAATCCGAGTCCCAGAACATCTGGGTCGTCACGGTCGAGTTGTCGCTCTGGTAGGGGATGCGCAGCCCGGGGTTCGGCCGGTCTGGGTCTACCTGGTCGAGCATCCCTGCGTCGATGCAGCGGTCGAAGAGCGTGTGGGCGGTCGTCTCGGCGATCGTGTCGATGCGCGGACCGAAGAAGCCGTCCACGCGGACCCGATTGACGGCGAGCGGCCGGAAGAGGGCGGTCGTGGCGATGCTGGCGGTATGCTCGTTCATGGCAAGGGTTCCTGGCGTATGCCGCTCACTTCACCGCGCCGGCCGTCAGGCCGCGGATGTAGTAGCGTTGGAGGACGAGAAAGAGGATCAGGCAGGGGATCATCATCACGGTGACGCCGGCCTGCACCGCGCCCCAGTCGACCGCGCCGAAGCGGCCGGCGCGCAGCGCGGTCATCAGCACGGGCAGCGTGAACTTCTCCTGATCGGTCAGGAAGACGAGCGCCGCGAGGAACTCGTTCCAGGCGTTGAGGAAGGCGAAGAGGCCGACCGAGACGATGCCGGGCAGCACCAGCGGCCCGAGGACGTGGACGAGCAGGCGGATGCCGCGCACGCCCTCGATCCGCGCCGCCTCGTCGATCTCCTTCGGGATGGCGTCGAAGGCGTTGCGCATCATGAAGACCGAGAAGGGCAGCTGCAGCGTCACGTAGATGAGGACGAGCCCGCCGAGCGTGTTCTGGAGCCCGAGCCGCGCCAGCACGAGGAAGAGCGGCGTCAGGATCGACTGGAACGGGATCATCATCGTCGAGAGGATCAGCACGAAGGCGAGCCCCTTCATCGGGAAGCGCGATCGCGAGAAGCCGTAGCCCGCGAGCACCGACACGACGATGGTCAGGAGCGTGGTCCCGAGCGCGACGACGAGGCTGTTGCCGGCATAGTGCAGGATGCCGGTGCCGAAGGCGTCGAGCCGGGAATAGCTCGCCACGTCCGGCCCGCTCGCCGACCAGGGCGGCAGCGGCGGGTGGCCCGACTCCGCCGCGGGGCGGAGCGAGGCGAGCACCACGAAGGCGATCGGCGCGAGGAACAGGCATGCGACGAGGATGCCGGTGACGTGGAAGAGGACGGCGTGGAGGTTCCTCCGCGGCCGGCGCCGGCGCGGGGCGAGGTCGACCGCGGTCATCGCCCGCCCTCCCGCTCACGGAGCAGGCGCAGCTGCACGAGGTTAAGTACGAGCAGGATCGCGAGCAGCACCATCGAGAGCGCCGCGCCATAACCGAGGCGGAACGACACGAAGGACTGGTTGAAGATCCAGTAGACCGCCGTGATCGTCCGGTTCTGCGGGCCGCCGGCGGTGATGATGTAGAACTGGTCGAAGGCGAGCATCGAGCCCGACACGCAGAGGATCAGGCACAGGGTGAACGGCCGGCGCACCAGCGGCAGCGTGACGAAGCGGAACCGCTGGAAGGCGCTGGCGCCGTCGATGCGCGCCGCTTCGATATAGTCGGGCGGGATCGACTGGAGGCCGCTCATCAGGATCACCATGTAGAAGCCCGCCATCTTCCAGATCACCATCAGCGTCACCGACCAGAAGGCGGTCTCGTAGTTGGCGAGCAGGTTCACCCGCCCGTCGGTCACGCCGAGCGCCTCGAGCAGCGGCGAGAACAGGCCGCTGTCGACGTTCGAGAGCCAGACCCAGAGCAGGCTCGCGGAGGCGAAGCCGATGACCACCGGCAGGAAGATCGCCGTCCGGTAGAACCCGACCCCGGGCCGCGGCCGCTCCACCAGGAGCGCGAGCAGGAGGCCGATGCCGAGCAGGCCGACGGTCGCCGCGATCGTGTAGCGGATCGTGAAGCCGAGGGCGTTCCAGAAGTTGCGGTCGTTCCAGAGCGCCTTGTAGTTGGCGAAGCCGATCCAGCGCGTCTTGCCGATCAATGGCCAGTTGTGCAGCGACATCCACGCCGTCATGCAGAGCGGCAGGACGAAGAAGACGAGCACGAGCAGCAGCGCCGGCGTCACGTAGAACAGGCCGCTCCAGTCGCGTCGCGCCCTGCGCCGCCCGCGCGGCGGGCGCGCCGAGGCGGCCGGACGCTCGTGTGCCCGGGCATTGGTGGTGGCCGACATCGCGGACCTCGTTCGGAAGATGGGGGGACCGTCGGGGAGCGGGCGCACCGCTCCCCGACGCCGCGGCTCAGGGCGCGGTGTCGATGATCGACTGCATCGTCGACTGGCCCTGCTCGATCGCGCCGTCGACGCCGTCGGCCGGTCCGAAGAAGGCGGCGTTCAGCATGGTGATCCACGGGCCGTTGGCCGAGTTGATCAGGTCGTTGAACACCGTCGAGAACGGCGTGCGCCCCTCGGCCATCGCGTCCGCGGCGATCAGGTAGCGCGGATCGAGACCCTTCAGCGCGTCCTTGGCGATGTCGTTGCGCACCGGCAGCGAGCCGTTGTTGGCGAGCAGCGTCTGGCCTTCGAGCGAGTAGGCATACTCGAGGAAGGCCTCGATCGCCGGCTTCTTCGTCGTGCCCTTCGAGATGACGAAGTTGTCGCCGCCGGCGAAGGAGGACGACCCGCCGTCCTTGCCGGGCAGCAGGGTGACGCCGTAGTGCAGGTCGGGATACTGCGCGTTGAGCGCACCGATGGCGAACGAGCCGGACGGGGTGAGCCCGATATTGCCGCCGGCGAAGGCCGCGAAGAAGTTGGCCCCGGAGTCGGTCTGCGCACCGGCGGGCACCAGCCCTTCGCCCACCATGCCGCGATAGAAGGCGATGGCGTCGCGCATCTGCGGCGTGTCGAGCGTCGCGGTCCGGCCGTTGTCGGCGAAGATGTCGCCACCCGACGCCCAGATCAGCGGGGTGAAGGTGAAGATGTTGCAGCCGCCGCAATTGCCCGAGAAGTAGTAGCCTTTGATGTCGCCGCCGAGCGCCGCGACCTTGGCCGCGTCGTCGTGGATCTCGGCCCAGGTGGTCGGACCCTTCTCCGGGTCGAGCCCGGCCTTCGCGAACAGGTCCTTGTTCCAGATCAGCACCGAGGCGTCGGCCGAGAACGGCACGCCGTAGATCTTGCCGTCATAGGTGCCGACCGAAAGATGCGCCTTCGAGAGCGCGTCGAAGTAGGGCAGGCCCTTGGCGAAGT
The DNA here is from genome assembly GCA_046348955.1 of Amaricoccus sp. Taxonomy (GTDB): domain Bacteria; phylum Pseudomonadota; class Alphaproteobacteria; order Rhodobacterales; family Rhodobacteraceae; genus Amaricoccus. The sequence goes on along the minus strand of JAXMDG010000003.1, from coordinate 175,145 downwards.
CGGTGAGGTCCTCGAGCTGGCCGGCGGCCGCGAAGGCCGGGGTATAGATCAGGTCGAGCGACAGCGCGTCCGGCGCGGTGCCGCCCGCCGCTGCGACCGCGTACTTCTGCACGAGCTCGGCCACCGGCACGATCTGCAGCTCGGCCTTGTGCTCGCTCTGGCTCGCGTTGAACGCGTCGACCAGCTTCGGCATGAAGGTCGACCCGTCCGAGCGGACCCAGAGGGTGAAGGTGTCGGCGCTCGCCGGCACGCCGATGGCCACGATGGCGAGCCCGCCGAGCCCGGCAATCCATGCTTTCATTCCGCATCCTCCCAACGGCCCGTTCACGGGCGTTTCGTTCAGTCTCGTCGCGCCGGCATGGCGCGATCGTTCTGTGCTCACGTCGCGGCGCCGCAAGTCGCGCGCGTCACCAGCCGGCAGGGCAGCCGCCGGATGCCCGGTTCCACCGCCTTGCCGTCGACCATGTCGAGCAGCGTCAGTCCCGCCGCCCGCCCGAGCCCCTCGAGCTCGTGGTCCACGCTCGTCAGCGGCGGTCGGGCCGCCGCCGCGAAGATCTCCCAGTTGTCGAAGCCGACGACGGCCATGTCCTCCGGCACGCGGATGCCGCGCAGCGTCAGCGCGTCCATCAGGCCGCGCGCGATCTGGTCGTTGCCGCAGAAAACCGCATCCGGCCGGTCGGCGGCGTCGGCGAGCCGCTGGCCGGCGGCATAGCCGAAGCCTTCGGACCAGTCGCCGGCGAGCGCCTCGCCCGGGTAGTCGAGGCCGCGCTCGGCGAGCACCGAGCGCCACCCCCGCTCGCGGAGGGCGACCGCCGCGAAGCTGCGCGGGCCGGTGACGTGGGCGATGCGCCGGCGGCCGAGCGCCGCGAGATGGCGCACGGCGGCCACCGCGCCGCCCTCGTCGTCGGGCACGAACCCGACGCCCCCCGTCGGGCAGGCGGCGTTGACATAGACGACCGGCAGGTGCGGCGCGCCGACGGGAGGCGTGCGGTCGATGCGCTTGCCGGCGACGACGAGACCGTCGACACGCTTCTCCTCCATCGCGTCGAGGTTGAGCCGGGCGCGGTCGGGATCGTCGCCGATGGCGCAGAGGAACACCGACACGCCGCGATCCGCCATCGCCGTCGACAGCCCCGCGGCGACCGGCAGGGTGAAGCGGCCGTAGGTGTCGTTGGTCAGAAGCCCGATGGTGAAGGAGCGCTGGAACGCGAGCGCGCGCGCCAGGGCGTTTGGGCGAAAGCCAAGGCTTCGAGCGACCTCCTGAACCCTCTCGCGCGTTTCCGGCGTCATCCGACCGCGCTCGTTCAGGGCCTTCGAGGCCGTGGCAACGGAGACGCCGGCGACCCGGGCCACCTCGCGTATCGTCACGCGAACCGTGCCGCCGCGCGCGTCGCGGCCAGCCAGATCAGCGGGTGTCATCTCCTCCGGCACCGGGATTCTCCAAAATTGGGAAACCGCTTTCTCGTCTTGAGAAAGCGGTTTCCCAATTCCGCCGCCGATTGTCAAGCGATATGCTCCGGCCCTCCTGACGGCTCGCGGCATATCAGGCGAGGGCGTCGCCTGCGCCCTCGTCGGGGCTCCTCAGTGCCTAACTCCGGAAGGGTCTCATTGACCGCTCGCGGGAATGCTGAGATGGTTTGCCTGTCGACAAGGTGGATGCAAGATGACCGACAGAGCCCCCGACATCCAGGCGAACCGCTCGTCCGAGCGCCGGCGCGGCTCCGGCGTCAAGATGGTCTACGACGTGCTCCGGGACGAGATCCTCGACCTGGCGCTCGCCCCCGGCCAGCCCATCGACGAGGTCCAGATCGCGGAACGGCTCGGGGTGTCGCGGACGCCGGTTCGCGAGGCGCTGGTCCGGCTCGCGGGCGATGGCCTGATCGAGACGCTGCCCAACCGCTCCACCATGGTCTCGAACATCGACTACCTGAACCTGCAGCCATTCTTCGACGCCTTGATCCTGATGTATCGGGTCACGGCCAGGCTGGCGGCGCAGCACCACCGGAAGGAGGACCTGCCGCGCATCCTCGATCTGCAGGCGCAGTTCGTCCGGGCGGTCGGGTCGCGCGACGCGATCGCGATGATCTCGGTCAACGCCTCCTTCCACACGGCGATCGCCGAGGCCGGGCGCAATCCCTATTTCAACGCGATTTTCAGCCGGGTGCTCGACGAGGGGCGCCGGCTGCTGCGCCTCTACTACCGCTCCTACGACGACACGCTGCCGCAGGCGTACGTGGACGAGCACGAGGCTATCATCGCGGCGGTGATCGCCCGCGACAGGGATGCGGCCGACCGGCTGTCGTGCCTCCACGCCGAACAGATCGTCGCGCAGATCCAGCGCCTCTTCACCCGCGAAGATCCACTGGACTTGCCGCTGTGATTCTTGTATGCAAGAAAAATGCAGTATGCATAACAAGCGAAACAGCAGCGGCGCGGCGGCCTCTCCGGCCTGACAGCGCGCCCGTCCTGGAGGAAATGCTAGATGAAGGCCTCGATCTTCACCGGGACGATCCCGGCGCTGATGACCCCCTGCAAGGCTGACCGGACGCCGGACTTCGACGCGCTGGTAAAGAAGGGCAAGGAGCTCATCGCGCTCGGCATGTCGGCGGTGGTCTATTGCGGGTCCATGGGCGACTGGCCGCTGCTCACCGACGCGCAGCGCATGGAGGGTGTCGAGCGCCTGGTGAAGGCCGGCATTCCGGTCATCGTCGGTACCGGCGCCGTCAACACCGCCTCGGCGGTGGCCCATGCGGCACATGCCGCGAAGGTCGGTGCCGCCGGCCTCATGGTCATTCCGCGGGTTCTGTCGCGGGGCAACGTCATCGTCGCCCAGAAGGCGCACTTCAAGGCGATCCTCGCCGCCGCCCCGGCGCTGCCGGCGGTCATCTACAACAGCCCCTACTACGGCTTCGCCACCCGCGCCGACCTGTTCTTCGCGCTGCGGGCCGAGCATCCGAACCTGATCGGCTTCAAGGAGTTCGGCGGCAACGACGATCTCTCCTATGCCGCGGAGCACATCACCTCGCAGGACCCGGACGTCACGCTGATGATCGGCGTCGATACCGCAGTCTACCACGGCTACGTCAACTGCGGGGCCACCGGGGCGATCACCGGCATCGGCTGCGTCCTGCCGCGGGAGATCCTCCACCTCGGCGCGCTCTGCCAGGCCGCTGCCCGTGGCGACGCCACCGCCCGGCGTCTGGCGAAGGAACTCGACGACGCGCTGCTGGTGCTCGCGAAGGTCGACGCCGGCCCCGATCTGGTGCTCTACTTCAAGCACATGATGGTGCTGAAGGGGAACCCGGAGTACGCGCTGCACTTCAACGAGACCGACGTGCTCGCCCCGAGCCAGAGGGGCTTCATCGAGAGCCAGCTCGCGCTCTTCGACGCCTGGTACGCGGACTGGGTGAAGCAGGCCGACGTCCAGAAGTTCGCCGCCTGATCCTGTCCCGACGCACCGCCCCGGCCCGTCCGCGGATCGCCCGAAAGGGCCGGGGACGGGCTAGCATATTTGTTGTATTCTTAAAAAAATGCGAAGTGTGTAGATTTTGTCGCGTGAGGCTGACCGAATCGCAACTCACACCAACACGGAGGAAGCAATGAAACACCTGACTGCCCTGACCGCCCTCGCCCTCGTCGCCGGGCTCTCGACCCAGGCCCAGGCCGACAAGCTCGACGACATCATCGCCTCGGGCACGCTGCGCTGCGCCGTGGTGCTCGACTTCCCGCCGATGGGGTCGCGCGACAAGGACAACAATCCGATCGGCTTCGACGTCGATTACTGCAACGATCTCGCCAAGGCCCTCGGCGTGAAGGCCGAGATCGTCGAGACGCCGTTCCCCGAGCGCATCCCGGCGCTGATGAGCGGGCAGGTCGACGTCGGCGTCGCCTCGACCTCCGACACGCTGGAGCGGGCGAAGACCGTCGGCTTCTCGATCCCCTATTTCGCCTTCGAGATGGCGGTCACCTCCAATGACAAGTCGGGGATCAAGTCCTTCGACGACATGAAGGGCAAGACCGTCGGCGCGACCGCCGGCACCTTCGAGGCAATCGCCCTCGAGAAACAGGTGAAGGCCTGGGGCGCCGGCGAGTTCCGCCCCTACCAGACCCAGGCCGACGTCTTCCTCGCCCTCTCCCAGGGCCAGATCGACGCCACCGTCTCGACGTCGACCGTCGCCCAGGCGAACATCAAGACCGGCAAGTTCCCCGGGGTCTCGGTCGTCGGCAAGGCGCCGTTCGACATCGACTATGTCGCGCTGTTCACCAACCGCGACGAGTACGGGTTCATCAACTATCTGAACCTGTTCGTGAACCAGCAGATCCGCACCGGCCGTTACGCCGCGCTCTACGAGAAGTGGGTGGGCGGCGAGGTTCCGAGCCTCACCGTTCCGAACGCCTACCGCTGAAGCGGACGCTCGGGAGCGGGCCGCACCGGCAGCGCCGGGGCCGCTCCCGAGCCTCGACTCGCGCGAGATCCTGATCACCTGACTTCGTCGTTGGGTCGATACTGACGCAATGGGAGGGCGCTCGCGCCCTCCTTCCCGGAGTCCGTTTAGACGGAGGGTTGCGTGTTTTCATACAAGTTTCAATGGAATCAGGCGCTTGCTAAGCTTCCGCAGATGCTGGACGGTGCTCTCGTCACGCTGCAGATCGCGCTGCTTTCCATGGTGCTCGGCATCGCGCTTGCGATCCTCCTCACCGTCTTCCGGCGTTCGGACAGCCGTGTGCTCGGCGGGATCGCCACGACCTGGGTCGAGATCGCCCGTAACACTCCGGCGCTCTTCCAGATCTACATGGCGCACTTCGGGGTGGCGACGTTCGGCATCCATTTCAGTCCCTACACGTCGCTGCTCATCGGCATCACCTTCAACAACGCGGGCTATCTCGCCGAGAACTTCCGCGGCGCGCTGAAGGCGATCCCCGAGACGCAGACCCGCGCCGGGCGCTCGCTCGGGATGAGCGCGAACCAGGCCTTCGGCTACATCGTGCTGCCGCAGATGCTGCGCATCGCCTTCCTGCCGATGACGAACCAGATGGTCTGGGCGGTGCTGATGACCTCGCTCGGCGTCACCGTCGGCATGACGAGCGACCTGTACGGCGTCACGCAGGCGTTGAACGCGCTGACCTTCCGCACCTTCGAGCTCTTCTCGCTGGCGGCGGTGATCTTCTACGTGATGGTCAAGCTCATCCAGATCGGCGCGCGGCTCGTTGCCATGCGGCTGTTCCGGTACTGAGGGACGAGGAACATGTTCAACACTGCCCTCACCGCATCCGATCTGCTCTTCCTCGCCAAGGGCGCGGGGATGACGCTCCTCGTCACCGCGATCGCGGTGACGCTCGGCACCATCCTCGGCATCGCCTGCGGCATCTTCCGCATCCAGGTCGGTCCCTGGTGGGCGACGCCGGTGACGTTCGTCCTCGACGTCTTCCGCTCGGTGCCGCTCCTCATTCAGCTCGTGCTCGTCAACGCCTTCCTCGGCATGGTGCTGAAGCTGAAGATCCCCGGCCTGACGGTCGCCTGCGGCGTGCTGACGGTCTATACGGCCGCCTATTGCTCCGAGATCGTCCGCGGCGCCATCGACGCGGTGCCGGCGACGACACGGCGGGCGGCGCGTTCGCTCGGGATGACCTGGCGGCAGGACATGACCAACATCGTCATGCCGCTCGCCACGCGGGTGGCGCTGCCCTCGTGGATCGGCCTGGCGCTCGGCGTGATGAAGGACTCCGCCCTCGTCTACGTCGTCCAGGTGACGGAGCTCCTCAAGGCGACCCAGACCCTCATCACGCGCTTGCAGGAGCCGCTGCTGCTGCTCACCATCTGCGGGCTCTTCTACTTCGTCATCAGCTTCCCCCTCGCCCGCCTCGGCGGCTATCTCGAAAGGCGGTGGTCCAATGATTGAGATCGAAAAGGTCCATAAGTCGTTCGGCATGCTCGAAGTCCTGAAAGGCATCGACCTGACGGTCGGCAAGGGCGAGGTGCTGACGATCATCGGCGGCTCCGGGTCGGGCAAGTCGACGCTGCTCACCTGCATCAACGGCCTCGAGCCGATCGACTCCGGTCGGATCGTCGTCGACGGCACCGAGGTGCACGCGCGCTCGACCGACCTCAACAAGCTGCGCGAGAAGATCGGCATCGTCTTCCAGCAGTGGAACGCCTTCCCGCACCTGACGGTGCTCGAGAACGTCATGCTGGCGCAGCGCAAGGTGCTCGGCCGCTCGAAGGCCGAGGCGGAGGCGGTGGCGGTGCGCCAGCTGAGCCATGTCGGCCTCGGCGAGAAGCTCACGGTCTTTCCGTCGCGCCTCTCCGGCGGCCAGCAGCAGCGCATGGCGATCGCGCGGGCGCTGGCGATGTCGCCGAACTACATGCTCTTCGACGAGGTGACGTCGGCGCTGGACCCGCAGCTCGTCGGCGAGGTGCTCGACACCCTGCGGATGCTCGCCTCGGAGGGGATGACGATGATCTGCGTCACCCACGAGATGAAGTTCGCCCGCGAGGTCTCCGACCGGGTCGCCTTCTTCCACAAGGGGGTGATGGCCGAGATCGCGCCACCGGCCGAGCTGTTCGGGGCGCCGAAGACCGAGGAGCTGCGCGCCTTCCTCGCTGCGACGCACTGACGGCGCATGATGACGCAGGACGTCATCGTGATCGGTGCCGGTGTCGTCGGCTTGTCGGCGGCGCTGGCGTTGCAGGGGCGCGGCCTCGCGGTGACGGTGCTCGACCGCGAGGGGCCGGCGGCCGGCGCCTCGGCGGGCAATGCCGGGGCCTTCGCCTTCTCCGACATCCTGCCGCTCGCCTCGCCCGGGCTCTTTCGCAAGGTGCCGGGCTGGCTCGTCGATCCGCTCGGGCCGCTCAGCATCCCGCCGCGCCACGCCCTCGCCATCGCGCCGTGGATGCTGCGCTTCGCCCGTGCCTGCGCGCCCGACCGGGTGGCGGCGGCGACGGTGGCGCAGACCGCGCTCATGGACCTGTCGAAAGCCGAGCTCGACCCCTTCCTCGCCGCCACCGGCACCGCCGCCATGCTGCGACGCGAGGGCAACCTCCAGGTCTACGAGGGGCAGGGGGAGTTCGACACCGCGCTCCCCGGCTGGCGGGCGCGGGCGGACCACGGGATCGAGTTTCGCCACATGGACGCGGCGGAAATGGCCGAGGTCCAGCCGGGCCTCGCCCCGCGCTTCACCCACGGCACCTTCACGCCCGGGTGGTTTTCCGTCGCCGATCCGAAAGTCTACACCGAGGCGCTGGCCGCGCGGGTGGTCGCGAACGGCGGCACCCTCGTCCGTGCCGAGGTGACGGCGCTCCGCCCCGTCGAAGGCGGCGTCGAGGTGGTCGCGCCGGGCGAGGTGCGGCGGGCCGCCCATGCCGTCCTCGCCGCGGGCGCCTTCTCGCACCGGATCGCCGCGAGCCTCGGCGAGCGCATCCCGCTCGAAACCGAGCGCGGCTACAACACCACCCTGCCGGCCGGGGCCTTCGACCTCCGCACGCAGGTCACGTTCGGCGGCCACGGCTTCGTCGTCACCCGCATCGGCGAGGGCATCCGGGTCGGCGGCGCGGTCGAGCTCGGCGGCCTCGAGCTGCCCCCGAACTTCAAGCGGTCGGAAGCGATGCTGAAGAAGGCGGAGGCCTTCCTGCCCGGCTTGCGGCCCGAGGGCGGGACGCAGTGGATGGGCTTCCGCCCCTCGCTCCCCGACAGCCTGCCGGCGATCGGCGCCGCCCGCGCCACCCCCCGCGTCACCCATGCCTTCGGCCATGGCCATCTCGGGCTCACCCAGTCCGCCGGCACGGCTCGCCTCGTCGCCGACCTCGTCACCGGGGCGCGGCCGCCGATCGATCTCGCCCCGTTCTCTCCGCAACGTTTCTGAAGGCGCCCCCATGGCCACGCATACTTTTTCCTGCATCGACGGTCATACCTGCGGCAATCCGGTGCGCCTCGTCTCGGGCGGTGGCCCGCGGCTCGAGGGCGCCAACATGTTGGAGAAGCGCGCCCACTTCCTGCGCGAGTTCGACTGGATCCGCACCGGCCTGATGTTCGAGCCGCGCGGCCACGACATGATGTCGGGCTCGATCCTCTACCCGCCGACGCGCCCCGACTGCGACGTCGCCGTGCTGTTCATCGAAACGTCGGGCTGCCTGCCGATGTGCGGCCACGGCACCATCGGCACCATCACCATGGGGATCGAGAACGGCCTCATCACCCCGCGCGAGCCTGGCCGTCTCGCCATCGACGCCCCCGCCGGCCGCGTCGAGATCACCTACCGCCAGGAAGGCCGCTTCGTCGAGGAAGTGCGCCTGACCAACGTCCCCGGCTACCTCCACGCCGAGGGGCTGACGGCCGAGGTCGAGGGCCTGGGCGAGATCGTCGTCGACGTCGCCTATGGCGGCAACTTCTACGCGATCGTCGAGCCGCAGAAAAACTTCCGCGACATGGCCGACCACACGGCGGGCGAGCTGATCGGCTGGTCGCCGAAGCTCCGCGCCGCGCTCAACGCCAAGTACGAGTTCGTCCACCCCGAGCACCCCGAGATCCGCGGCCTCAGCCACATCGAGTGGACCGGCGCCCCGACGAAGCCCGAGGCCCACGCGCGCAACGCCGTCTTCTACGGCGACAAGGCGATCGACCGCTCGCCCTGCGGCACCGGCACCTCGGCGCGCATGGCGCAGCTCGCCGCCAAGGGCCGGCTGAAGGTCGGCGACGAGTTCGTGCACGAGTCGATCATCGGCTCGCTGTTCAAGGGCCGCGTCGAGGCCGCCGCGACCGTCGGCAACCACGACGCGATTATCCCCTCGATCGCCGGCTGGGCGCGGATGACCGGCTACAACACCATCTTCATCGACGACCGCGACCCCTTCGCCCACGGCTTCGTCGTGAAATGAGCGAAGCGCGGCGCGTCCTCGGCGGGACGGCCCAAGGCGCCGTCCTCGCGACGGCGGAACCCCTGAGCTTCTGGGGCGGCATCGACCCCGCGACGGCGCGCGTCATGGACGTGCACCACCCGCTGCACGGCGCCGACGTCGCCGGCCGGATCCTCGCGATGCCGACGACGCGCGGCTCCTGCACCGGGTCGGGCGTCCTCCTCGACCTCGCGCTCTCCGGCCGCGCCCCGGCCGCGCTGGTCTTCCGCGAGCCCGAGGACGTCGTGACCCTCGGCGCCCTGATCGCGGCCGAGCTCTTCGGCCGCCAGGTCCCCGTGCTGCGCCTCGCCCCCGACGCCTTCGCCGCCGTCGCCGCCGCCGGCACCGCAGAGATCACCGAGACCGCCATCCGCGCCGGCGGCCGCGCGATCCCCCTCGCCGACACCGCCGCCGCCCCGCTTGCGCTCGCCGACGACGACCGCGCGATGCTCGACGGCCGCGACGGCCGCGACGGCCCGGCGGTGGCGCTCGCCATGCGGGTCATCCTGCGGATGGCGCAGCTGCAGGGCGCCGAGCGCCTCACCGACGTGACCCGCGCCCACATCGACGGCTGCATCTACGCGAGCCCCGCGAACCTCACCTTCGCCGAGACCATGGCCGACATGGGCGCCCGGGTGCGGGTGCCGACGACGATGAACGCGATCTCCGTCGACCGCGCCCACTGGCAGGCGCAGGGGGTGCCGCCGGACTTCGGCGGCCCGGCGGCCCGGCTCGCCGACGCCTATGTCCGCATGGGGTGCCAGCCGACGTTCACCTGCGCCCCCTACCTGCTCGACGGCGCCCCGGAGGCCGGCGAGACCATCGCCTGGGCCGAATCGAACGCCGTCGTCTACGCCAACAGCGTGCTGGGCGCGCGCACCGCGAAGCACCCCGACTTCCTCGACCTCTTCATCGCCCTGACCGGCCGGGCGCCGCTCTCGGGGGTCTATCTCGACGCCGGACGGGTGGCCCGGCGGGTGATCGACGTCGAGCTTCCCGCCGGCGCCGACGATGCCGCCTGGCCGCTCGTCGGCTACCTCGCCGGGCTCGCCTCCCCCGACCGCATCCCGCTCCTGCGCGGCCTCGCCGCCGCGCGCCCCGCCGCCGACGACCTCAAGGCCCTCTGCGCCGCCTTCGGTTCCACCTCGGCGGCGCCGATGCTCCACGTCGAGGGCGTGACCCCCGAGGTGCCTGCCGTTGCCCCGGACGCCGACACCATCACCCTCGACCGCGATGCCCTCACCCGCGGCTGGGCACTGCTGAACGCCGGCCCCGCCGAGGTGGACCTCGTGGCGATCGGCAGCCCGCACGCCTCGCTCGCCGAGTGCCGGGCGCTGGCGGCCGCCCTCGACGGCGCGCCCCGCGCCCAGGACGTCGCCGTCATCGTCACCGCCGGCCGCGCGGTGATCGCCGCGGCCGAAGCCGACGGCACGCTGGCCCGGCTCGCGAAGGCGGGCGTCCAGGTCCTGCCCGACCTCTGCTGGTGCTCGATCAGCGCGCCGTTGCTGCCCGCGCGCGCCCGCGCGATCATGACCAACTCCGGCAAGTACGCCCACTACGGCCCCGGCCTCTCCGGCCGGCCGGTGCGCTTCGGCAGCCTCGCCGCCTGCGCCGTCGCCGCCCGCACCGGCCGCGTCCCGGAGGAGCTGCCGGCCTGGCTCGCCCGCCCCCCTCTCGCCCCTGGGAAAACGCAATGACCGACAGCGCCCCTTCCTCGCCTTTCGCCGGCCGGCTCGCCCGGTTGCGGGACCGCATGGTCGCCGCCGGCGTCGGCCTCGTCGCGGTCGGCCCGACCTCGAGCCTCGCCTGGCTCGCCGGGGTTTCGGCCCACGGCGACGAGCGGCCGGTGATGCTGCTCGTCGATGCCGAGCGGGCGGCCTTCCTGATGCCGGCGCTGAATGCCGCCAGCGTGCGCACCCAGACCGACCTGCCGTTCTACGAGTGGTCCGACGCCGACGGGCCCGACGCGGCGCTGGCGGCGCTTCTCGCCGACTTCGGCGCCGATCCGGGGACGACGACGCTCGCGCTGGACGAGACGATGCGGGCCGACTTCGCCCTCCTCCTGCTCGACGCGCTTCCCGGCGTTCGCCGCCAGTTCCTTGGGAGCACGGTCGGCTGGCTCCGCGCGCGCAAGGACGCGGGCGAGTACGCTGCGCTCAAGGCGAACGCGTTGCTCGACGACGCGGCGATGAAGGCGGCGTTCGCCGCTCTGCGGCCGGGGATCACCGAGCGCGCGGTGGTGGCCGAGGTCGAGCGGTTCTTCGCCGCGCACGGTGCGGAGACGGTGTTCGCCAGCGTGTGCTTCGGAGGCAACGGCGCCTTTCCGCATCACGACAGCGGCGACACCGTGCTCGAGCCGGGCATGGCGGTGCTCGTCGACATCGGCGGCCGGCAGGGAGCCTATCCGAGCGATATGACGCGGGCCGGCCACTTCGGCCCGGCGCCCGAAGGGTTCGCCGAGGTCGCGGGCGTGGTCGAGGCCGCGGTCCGCGCCGCCCTCGCCGCTGCCCGGCCGGGGGTGCGGGCGCGCGAGGTCGACGCCGCTGCGCGCGGGGTGATCGCGGCCGCCGGCTACGGCGACCGCTTCCCGCACCGGACCGGGCACGGCCTCGGCATCGACATCCACGAGGCGCCCTACATCACCGCGACGAGCGAAACGGTGCTGGAGGAGGGCATGGTCTTCTCGATCGAGCCCGGCATCTACCTGCCCGGCCGCTTCGGCGTGCGGCTGGAGGAGATCGTCATCCTGCGCGCCAACGGACCAGAAGTGCTGTCCGATCTCCCGCGGGAGGTGATCGCCGTCACGCCGGTCGCGTAGCCGGACCTTTCGGCGGAGCCGTCCGCGGGTCCGCCGCCAAATGAGAACAACAAGCCTGACAACAGACGATGGCCGCAGACGGAAAGACCCGCGTGCGGCCGACCAACAACGGGGAGACTGACATGAACCAACCGATCCGCCACGGCCTTTGCCTCGCGCTGGCTGGCCTTCTCACGAGCACCGCGCTCGTCGGCACGGCCTTCGCCGCCGACGGCGTCAAGGGCGGCACGCTCAAGATCGTCGGCACCGGCGACCTCGACCACTTCGACCCGACGAGCGCGGGGCTCGTCACCACCAACAACTTCCTGCGCGCCACCCAGCGCACGCTCATCAGCTACGACGCCTCGGCCGACGCCAAGGAGCAGATCACGCCCAAGGCCGACCTCGTCACCGAGATCCCCGAGCCGACCGACGGCGGCCTCACCTACACCTTCAAGCTTCGCGACGGCATCGCCTGGAACACCCCCGGCGGCCCGCGGGCGATCACCGCGGCCGACTTCGAGCGCGGCATGAAGCGGATGTGCAATCCGGCGCTCGGCTCGACCGCGCTCACCTACTACGTGAACCTCATCGACGGCATGGCGGCCTTCTGCGACGGCTTCGCCAAGGTCGAGCCGACCGTCGACGCGATGAAGGCCTACGTCGAGGGCAACGACATCAAGGGGATCGAGACCCCCGACGACAAGACCATCGTCATCCACCTGACCGAGCAGGCCGGCGACTTCATCTACATGCTGTCGCTGGCAACCGCGGCGCCGGCGCCGGCCGAGGTGCTCGACTACATGCCGGACGGCCCGGACTACCGCGCGCACTACATCGCCTCGGGCCCCTACACCCCGACCGACTACGTGCCGGACGCGAGCCTGAAGCTCGGGCGCAACCCGGCGTGGAACGCCGACAGCGACCCGCTGCGCGCCGCCTGGGTCGACGGCATCGAGATCACCTTCGGCCTGCAGCCTGACGCCGCCATCCAGCAGCTCCAGGCCGGCGACGCCGACATGGTCTATGACGTGCTGATCCCGCCGGCGATCCTGCAGACGCTGGTCGCGACCGGCGACGACAAGCTCTCGACGCTGAGCGTCGGGCGCACCGGCTTCATCTTCGTCAACACCACCTCGGACAACAACAAGGGCGCGCTGAAGGATCTCAAGATCCGCCAGGCGCTGAACTACGCGATCGACAAGGCCGCGATCGTGCAGCAGATGGGCGGCAAGATGGTCGCTGCCCCGCAGAGCGGCATCTTCGGGCCGGGCGTCCTCGGCTACCACGCCTTCGACCCCTATCCGTCCAAGGACGCCAAGGGCGACCCGGAGAAGGCGAAGGCGCTGCTCGCCGAGGCGGGCTATCCCAACGGCATCACCCTGAAGATGCCGTTCCGCAACCTGAACGACGAGCCGGCGATCGCCCAGATCATCCAGGCGAGCCTGGGGAAGGCCGGGATCAAGCTCGAGCTCACCCCGGTCGCGCCCGCCGACTACTACTCGAAGTTCATGACGAACCCCGAGAACACCAAGAACGGCACCTGGGACATCGCGCCCGTCAGCTGGTCGCCCGACTGGGTCGGCGGCGCCGCGCGCTCGGTCTTCCAGCCGCAGTTCACCTTCGACGGCCGGCACCAGACCTACAACTACACCGACTACAACAACCCGAAGGCCGATGAGATCGCCAAGCAGGCGATCAGCGCCACGGCGCCCGACGAGGCGGCGAAGCTCTGGGGCGAGGTCGACGAGCTCGTCATGGCCGACGCGCCCGTCGTCCCCTTCATCAGCCAGAACCTCGTGCTCTACCACGGCCCGGGCGTGCAGAACTTCCTGCCCTACGCGATCGGCGGGCAGGGCGACTGGACCAACGTCTGGATCGAACGCTGACCCCAGCCGGGGCCGCGGGCAGTCGCCCGCGGCCTTCCCTCACCGAGGCGCCGGGGGGTTCCATGCCGCTGATCGAAGCCCGCAACGTATCCATCCGCATTCCGACCGACGACGGCACGGTGCATGCCGCGAACGACGTCTCCTTCTCGGTCGAGCCCGGTGCCCTCTTCGGCATCGCGGGCGAGTCTGGCTCGGGCAAGAGCGTGCTCTGCCAGGCGATCACTGGCCTCTTGCCCGCCGCCCGGATCACCGGGTCCGTCACCTTCCAGGGGCGCGACCTGCTCGCGATGACCCCGGCCGAGCGCCGCGCCATCCGCGGCCCCGGTATCGGCATGGTGTTCCAGGACCCGCTGACCAGCCTGCACCCATATTTCACCATCGGCGACCAGATCACCGAGATGATCCACGCCCACGAGAAGGCGAGCCGCACCGACGCCCGCGCCCGCGCGGCGGCGATGCTGGAGCGCGTCGGCATCGCCAACGCCGCGGCCCGGCTCGACGACTATCCGCACCAGTTCTCGGGCGGCATGCGCCAGCGGGTGATGATCGCCATGGCGCTGGTGCTGCGCCCGCCGCTCGTCATCGCCGACGAGCCGACGACGGCGCTCGACGTCACCGTCCAGGCGCAGATCGTCGCGCTCCTCGACGAGATGCGGCGCGAGACCGGTACGACGGTCATCATGATCACCCACGACCTCGGTCTGCTCTCCAGCGTCGCCGACCACGTGATGGTGATGTACGCGGGCACGCGGCTGGAGATCGGCCCCTCCGCCGGTCTCTTCACCGCGCCGGCGCATCCCTACACCCTCGGGCTGCTGCGGTCCTCGCCGGCCGGCGTCGGCCCGCGCAGCGAGAAGCTGACGCCGATCCCGGGCCGTCCGCCGAGCCTGCTCGCCCGCCCCGCGGGCTGCATCTTCGCCGAACGCTGCCCGCAGGTGCAGGCGGAATGCCGCAGCGGCCCGGTGCCGCTGCGCATCTACGACGACGGCACCGAGGCGCTCTGCCGCTTCGAGCCGGTGGCGCCCCGGGCCGAGCCCGTACCCGCGCACGGGCCGCAAGCCCACGCCGCACCCGTCGTCGTCGCCCGCGACGTGCATCTCGCCTACACGCTGCGCGCCGGCTTCGGCCGGACGCGGCCGCTCCACGTCCTCGACGGCATCGACCTCACCGTGCATCGTGGCGAGACGCTCGGCCTCGTCGGCGAGTCTGGCTGCGGCAAGTCGACCTTCGCCCGCGTCGTCGCCGGCCTGATCCCCGCCACCTCCGGCGCGATCACCCTCGACGGGGAGGCGGTGACGGCCGCGGGCGGCGCGCGCTGGCGGGCGCTGCGGCGGCACGTCCAGCTGGTGTTCCAGGACCCTTACGGCTCGCTCAACCCGCGGCGGCGGGTCGGCGCGATCATCGGCGAGCCCTTCCGCATCCACGGCCTCGCCTCCGGCGCCGCCCGCAAGGCGCGGGTGCAGGAGCTGATGGAGCTGACCGGGCTCAACCCCGAGCACTACAACCGCTTCCCGTCCGAGTTCTCCGGCGGCCAGCGCCAGAGGATCGGCATCGCCCGGGCGCTGGCGCTGAAGCCCTCGCTCCTCATCCTCGACGAGCCGGTGAGTGCCCTCGACGTCTCGATCCAGGCGCAGATCCTGAACCTGATGCAGAGCCTGCAGGCCGAGCTCGACCTCACCTACCTCTTCATCAGCCACGACCTCTCGGTCGTGCGCCACGTCTGCGACCGCATCGCGGTGATGGAGAAGGGCAGGATCGTCGAGCTCGCCACCACCGACCGCCTGTTCGCCGCGCCCGAGCATCCCTACACCCGCCGCCTGCTCGGCGCGACGCGCCATCCCCCGGCGCTGACCGGCACGAGCCCGCGGCAGCTGATCCGCACGGAGGTGGCGGCATGACCAGCGTGACTCCCGCCGCTCCCGTCGTCGTCCAGCGCGGTTCCGCCGAGCTGACGCTGCGCCGCCTCGTCCGCGATCCCGCCACCCTCGCGGCGCTCGCCTTCATCGTCCTGCTGACGGTGTTCGCGCTGTCGGCGCCGCTCGTCGCCGAGTGGACCGGGCACGGGCCGAACGAGCAGTTCCGCGACACGGCGATGTCGCCGATGGGCCTGCCGGTCGGGCCGAACCGCGACTTCCTGCTCGGCGCCGACCAGCTCGGGCGCGACGTGCTCGTCCGTCTCGCCTATGGCGCGCGCATCTCGCTTGCGGTCGGTGTGCTCGCCGCGCTGGCGGCGGCGACGATCGGGCTGACGCTCGGGATGGTCGCCGGCTACTTCGGCGGCTGGATCGACACCGTCATCGGCCGCCTCATGGACCTCGTGATGAGCGTGCCCTTCCTCCTCTGCGCGCTCGCCCTCGTCTCGGTCTTCGGCCCGTCGCTGCCGCTCTCGATCGGGGTCATCGTGTTCTTCAGCTGGACGACGATGGGCCGGGTGGTGCGCGCCGAAAGCGCCTCGATCGCCCGGCGCGAGTTCATCCAGGCGAGCCGCTCGCTCGGCGCCAGCCCCGGCTCGATCCTCTTGCGCGACGTGCTGCCGAACCTGACGGTGCCGATCATCGTCTACACCACGATGATGATCCCGAGCTCGATCGTCTTCGAGGCGACGCTGTCCTTCCTCGGCCTCGGCATCGTGCCGCCGACGGCGAGCTGGGGCGGGATGCTGGCCGACGCCGGCGCCAACTCGATCTACCTCGTCGCCTGGTGGCTCGTGCTCTTCCCGGGCCTCGCGCTGCTCTTCTCGACGCTCGCCTTCAACATCCTCGGCGACGGCCTGCGCGACGCCCTCGACCCAAGGGGACGCGCCCGATGATCCGCTACCTCGCCCAGCGGCTGGCCTTCGCCGCGCTCGTCCTCATCGCCCTGTCGGGCTTCGTCTTCCTCCTGTTCTTCGTCGCCCCCGGCGACCCCGCGCGGGTCATCGCCGGCGACAAGGCGACCGAGGCGCAGCTCGTGCAGATCCGCCAGAACCTCGGCCTCGACCAGCCGATCCTGACGCAATACGTGCGCTTCGTCAGCCGGGCGGCGACGGGCGACCTCGGCTACTCCTACCGCAACCAGCGCCCGGTGACCGAGCTCATCGCCCGCCGCATCCCCGCGACGCTGTCGCTCGTGCTCGGCGGCGTCGTCTTCTGGCTCGCCCTCGGCATCCCGATCGGCGTCATGTCCGCCCGCCACCCCGGCACCTGGCGCGACCGGATGGGGCAGGTCTTCATCCTGATCGGCCTCAGCTTTCCGACCTTCGTGCTCGGGATGCTGCTGCTCTACACGCTCTATTTCCTGCCGCGGAAAGCCGGCCTCACCCTGTTCCCGCCCGGTGGCTACAAGCCGCTTCTCGACGACCCGCTGATCTGGGCCTGGCACCTGACCCTGCCCTGGCTCACCCTCGCGCTCGTCACCGCCGCGGTCTACGCCCGCCTGACCCGCGGCCAGCTCCTCGAGGTCCTGAGCGAGGACTACATCCGCACCGCCCGCGCCAAGGGTCTCAGCGAGACCCGCGTCGTCTACCGCCACGGCATGCGCGCGACGCTGACGCCGCTCGTGACCCAGCTCGGCGCCGACATCGCGCTGCTCCTCGGCGGCGCCATCGTCATCGAGCAGGTGTTCGGCCTGCAGGGCGTCGGCGCCCTCGCCGTGCAGGCGGTGAAGACCCAGGACCGGCCGATCATCATCGGCGTCGTGCTTCTCGGCGGCCTCTTCATCGTCGTGATGAACATCCTCGTCGACCTCCTCTATGCCACACTGGACCCCCGGACCCGCTGACCATGACCGACGTCGAATACACCATCCCCGGCGCCCACATCCGTGACCGGGCGATCCCCGTCCCGCTCGACTGGGCGAACCCCGGGGGCGAGACGATCACCCTTTTCGCCCGCGAGGTGGTGGACCCGGAGAAGAAGGGGCGCGACGACCTGCCCCTGCTCGTGTTCCTGCAGGGGGGGCCGGGCGGCAAGGGGCCGCGCCCCGTGAACAACGGCCCCTCGTGGATCGGCGTCGCGCTGAAGACCCACCGCGTCGTCCTCGTCGACCAGCGCGGCACCGGCCGGTCGAGCCCGATCGAGGGCCGCACCATGGCCCGCTTCGCGGATGGCGCCGCCGGGGCCGACTTCCTCGCCTGCTTCCGCGGCGACAGCATCGTGCGCGACTGCGAGCACCTGCGGAAGACCGTCTACGGCGGCCGCAAGTGGGAAACCCTCGGCCAGAGCTACGGTGGCTTCCTGACGCTCGCCTATCTGTCGATGGCTCCCGAGGGCCTCGCCGCCTGCTACGTCACCGGCGGCCTCGCCGGGATCGAGGCGACGGCCGAAGAGGTCTATGCCCGCACCTTCCCGCGGGTGGCGGCGAAGAACGCCCGCCACTATGCCCGCTTCCCGCAGGACGTCGCCACCGCCGGCCGCATTGCCGACATCCTCGACGCCACGGACGTGCGCCTGCCCGACGGCGACCGGCTGACGGTCCGCCGCTTCCAGGCGCTCGGCCTCGACTTCGGCATGGCGCCGGGCTTCGAGAACGTCCACTGGCTGCTCGACGAGGCGCTGACCGAGGCGGGCGAGATCAGCGAGACCTTCCTCGCCCAGACCATGGCGCTGACCGCCTTCGCCTCGAACCCGCTCTTCGCCGTCCTCCAGGAAGCGATCTACGCGCAGGCCGGCGCCTCGACGCGCTGGGCCGCCGAACGCGCCCGCCCCGCCGCGTTCGACCCGGCGGCGCGCCCGCTCCTCTTCACCGGCGAGATGTTCTTCCCGTGGATGTTCGAGGAGATCCGCGCGCTGCGCCCGTTCCGCGCCGCCACCGAGGCGCTCGCCGAACGCCGCTTCGACGGGTTGCTCTACGATCCCGTGCGCCTCGCCGCCAACGAGGTGCCGGTCGCCGCCTGCGTCTACTTCGACGACATGTATGTCGACGCCCAGCTCTCGCTCGACACCGCCGCCCGCGTCGGCAACCTCCGCGCCTGGGTGACGAACGAGTTCGAGCATGACGGCGTCCGCCAGGGCCCGAAGGTCATGGAGCATCTCTTCGGGATGATCAGGCAGAACCGCCCGTGAGGAGCGACCATCCGCGATGCCGGCTTCCTGCCACGACCGTCGCGCTCGTGGCGGGAAGCCCGCCGCCGGGTTCTCCGATGAAAGGCCGCGCCGCGCCCCCGAGCCGCCGGCGCCTCGGGCTACGGTCTTGGGATTGATCTGGACGGGCTTACCGGCATGCTGGCCTCGCGCCCCGAGGACCTGCTGTCGCGAGGCCGGACGCGCCAGCGACGCGGCGGATGCTGCCTGATCGCCTGTGCCTCGGAGAAGACTCGGCGAAACGCGTCGTTTCTTGGACTAAGATCACCTGAACCAGCGCAAGGGATGCCAGTCGTGAGCGAGGGCCTGACCAAGAAGCTGATCAACGGGCCGGAAGACATCGTCTCCGAAGCGATCGAGGGCATGGTCTCGGCGCATCCCGACCTCCTCACGGTGGAGGGCCGCACCGGCCGCGCGGTGGTGGCCGTCGACGGCCCGCGCGACGGCAAGGTCGGGATCGTGATCGGCGGCGGCTCCGGCCACGAGCCGGCCTTCGCCGGCTATGTCGGGCGCGGCCTCGCCGACGCGGCGGCGGTCGGCAACGTCTTCGCCTCGCCGAGCCCCGAGCAGATCATGGACGCCGCCCGCGCGGCCGATGGCGGCGCCGGCGTGGTCTTCCTCTATGGCAACTATACCGGCGACGTCCTCAACTTCGACATGGCGGTCGAGGAATGCGCCGCCGCCGGCATCCCGGCGCGCTCGGTCGCGGTCGCCGACGACGTGGCCTCGGCCCCGGCCGCCCGCGCCGGCGAGCGGCGCGGCATCGCCGGCGACTTCTTCGTCTTCAAGATCGCCGGCGCGGCCGCCGAGCTTGGCCGCGACCTCGACGCTGTCCATGCGGCGGCGTTGGCGGCTCAGGCCGCGACGCGCTCGATGGGCGTTGCGCTCTCGCCCTGCTCGATGCCGCAGACCGGAAAGCCGAATTTCGAGATCGGCGCCGGCGAAATGGAGATCGGCATGGGGCTGCACGGCGAGCCCGGCATGCGTCGCGGGCCGTTGGAGCGCGCCGACCCGGTGACCGATGCGCTCGTCGATCCGATCCTCGCCGACATGCCGCTGACCGCGGGCGACGAGGTCGCGGTGCTGGTGAACGGCCTCGGGGCCACCGGGCCGCTCGAGCTCTACATCGTCCACCGCCGCGTCGCCCAGCGGCTCGCCGCGCTCGGGGTGCGCATCCATCGCTCCTGGGTCGGCGAGTATGCGACCTCGCTGGAGATGGCCGGCGCCTCGGTGACGCTCCTGAAGCTCGACGACGACCTCAAGGCGTTGCTGGAGACGCCCTGCCGGACCCCGGCGCTGACCGTCGGCACGGCGCCCGCGCCGGTCGCGGGCAAATCGCGCACCCGCCGTCACGACGGTGCCTCGCGGGGCTCCATCGCGGTCGACCGCTCGACCCTGCTCCGCGACGGCCCGATCACGCCGGCGATCTTTCGCGCGATGATGCTGGCGGCGGGATCGGCGATTGCGGCGAACCGCGACTGGCTGTCCGAGCTCGACGGGGTGATCGGCGACGGCGACCATGGCGTGACCATGGATATCGGCTGGACCGCGGTGCGGGCGGCGCTGGCGACCTCGCCCGAGGACGAGACCATTTCCGAAAGCTCGGAGCGGATGGCGAAGGCGTTTCTCGACGCGGTCGGCGCCTCGTCCGGCCCGCTCTATGCCAGCGCCTTCCGCGCCGCCGGTGCGGCGGTCGCGGACCGGCTGAACCTCGATGCGGGGGCGATGACCGCCTGGCTCGAAGGCATCTCCGCGGGGATCCGCAGCCGCGGCGGTGCCGAGGTGGGCGACAAGACGATGATCGACGCCTGGGCTCCGGCGGTCTCGGCGGCGCGCGCCGCCTGTGCGGCGGGGGAGGAACTCGCCGCGGTGCTCGCGGCGGCGCGCGACGGGGCAGAGGCGGGACGCGACCACACCGCCGAGATCGAAAGCCGCCGCGGCCGCTCGAAGAAGCTCGGCGCCCGGTCGATCGGCCATGTCGATCCCGGCGCCGCCTCCGCCCACATCATCCTCGCGGCGCTCGCAGAAGCGGCGCCGCGCGACACGGCTCAGGGGTCCGGGCCGGCCTGAACCCTGAACCCTGGAACCTCGTACCGAGGCCGAAGCACCTCGCCGTCCGACAGCTCTCGGGCCGGTCCGACGCCACCGCCAGACCCCATCGTCGGCCAATGCGATCATCCCGAGGACGGCCGGCGGCGGGGTTGTCACGCCGCGGGGAATGGCGCACCCTCTGCGTTATGCGATTCCACCTCATAACGGTACGGCGCCATGCCGCTTCAGGCTGAAATCTCGCTCTCCGCGCCCAATGCCGGCCCCCTCGGCGCTGACCGTGTGGCGCTTCTGGAGGCCGTGGGGCGCGAGGGCAGCATCTCCGGCGCGGCCCGCGCGCTCGGGCTCAGCTATCGCGGCGCCTGGGACGCGATCTGCGCGATGAACAACCTCGTTGGCCGGCCCCTCGTCGAGGGCCAGAGCGGGGGGCGCCGTGGCGGAGGCGCCCGGCTCACCGACGAGGGCACGCGGCTCGTCGCGAGCTTCCGTCGCCTGCAGGTCGAGATGGCACGCGCCTTCAACAGCCTCGCCCCCGACCTCGCGGGCGAAGGGGCGGAAGCAGCGCGCCTGATGTTCGGCGGCTTCCTGCAGACCAGCGCCCGGAACGCGCTGCGCGGCATCGTCGCCGCCACCGCCTGCGGTCCGGTCAACGCCGAGACGTCGCTGCGCATCGCCGAGGCGGCGGTCCTGCGGGTGACGCTGACCAGCCGCAGCCTGCGCGCGCTCGGCCTCTTCCCGGGCCGACCGGCGATCGCCCTCATCAAGGCACCGATGATCGGGCTCGTTCCGGCAACCGAGGCCGACATCCCGCAGGGCATGAACCGGATCGAAGGCATCGTCGCCGAAACGCTGCGCGACGAGACCTCGACGGAGGTCAATCTCGATATCGGCGAGGGCAAGACGCTCTGCGCCATTCTCCCCCCGGGCGCGGCCGCAGCTCCCGATTTCGCCCCGGGCGATCGGGCCACGGCCCTGATCGACCCGGCCCATGTCATCCTCGCCGTCGAATGAGCGCCCGTCCATGAAACGAACCGCCGCCGCCGTCCTCCTGCTCTGGGCCGCTGCCTTCGCCGCACAGGCCGGCGAGACCCAGGTCGCCGTCGCCGCCAACTTCACCGAGCCCGCGACCGAGATCGCGAAGCTCTTCGCGCAAAAGACCGGCCATACCGCCAGGCTCAGCTTCGGCGCGAGCGGCGCGTTCCTGACCCAGATCGCGCAGGGCGCGCCCTTCGAGGTCTTCCTCTCCGCCGATGCGGCGCGCCCGGCCAAGGCGATCCAGGACGGCCTCGCCGTTCCCGGCACCGACTTCACCTATGCGATCGGAACCCTGGTCCTCTGGAGCAAGGATGCGGGCCGCGTCACCGGGCCGGAGACGCTCAAGGCGGGCGATTTCCAGCATCTCGCGATCGCCGACCCGAAATCCGCACCCTACGGCCAGGCCGCGATCGAGACGCTCCAATCCCTCGGTCTCTATGACACGCTCGCGCCAAAGATCGTGCAGGGGACAAGCATCGCCCAGGCGCAGCAATTCGCCGCCACCGGCAATGCCGAGCTCGGCTTCGTCGCCTTGGCGCAGGTGATCAAGACCGAGGGCGGCTCGCGCTGGGACGTCCCGGAAGACCTGCACAAGCCGATCCTGCAGGATGCGGTCCTGCTCAAGACCGGCGCGGACAACGAGGCGGCGAAGGCATTCCTCGACTTTCTGCACCAACCCGAGGCGCGGGCGGTCATCGCCTCCTTCGGCTACGCCCTCGCTCCCGTGCCGGCACCCGCGGGCTAAGGGATGGGGTTCGATTGGCAGGCGGTTCGGCTGACCCTCGAACTCGCGACAGTCACCACCCTCCTCCTCCTCTTGATCGCCACACCCCTCGCCTGGTGGCTCGCCAGGTCGCGGGCGCGGTGGAAGGAGGCGGTGGCGGCACTCGTGGCCCTGCCCTTGGTGCTGCCGCCGACGGTGCTCGGCTTCTACCTGCTGATCCTGCTCGGACCGCACGGGCCGGGCGGCTGGATCGCCGGCCTCTGGGGCGGCCGAACCCTCGCTTTCACCTTCCAGGCGCTGGTGATCGCCTCGATCCTCGCCTCGCTGCCCTTCGTCGTGCAGCCGATCCGCAACGCCTTCGAGGCGATCGGCGAACGGCCCTTCGAGGTGACGGCGACCCTGCGCGCGACGCCCTTCGACGCCTTTTGCACGGTCGCCCTGCCGCTGGCGCGCCCCGGCTTCCTGACGGCCGCGGTGCTCGGCTTTGCCCATACGGTCGGCGAGTTCGGCGTCGTCCTGATGATCGGCGGGGCGATCCCGGGTGAAACCAAGGTGATGTCGGTGGCGATCTACACGCTGGTCGAAACCACGCAGTGGCGGGCTGCGCATCTGATGGCGGCCGCGATGCTCGCTTTTTCCTTCCTCGTCATTCTCGCGATGATGGTGTTCGAGAAGCGCATGCGGCGGATCGGCCGGTGAGGGAGGCCCGAGGGGCGGCACAGGATGACGGACAAGGCATGCGCGAGGTAAATCCGCCCGGCGCAGGTCTCTGCGCGAGGTTTCGCGGGAGGCTCGGCACCTTCGCGCTCGACGCCGCCTTCGAGGCGCCGGCCCGCGGGGTGACCGCCCTTTTCGGACCGTCCGGCTGCGGCAAGACCACGCTGCTCCGCGCGATCGCGGGGCTGCAACGCTTCGAGGACGGCTTGTTCCAGATCGGCGGCGAGGTCTGGCAGGATGGCGCGGCGTTTCGGCCCCCGCACCGCCGCCCGATCGGCTATGTCTTTCAGGAACCAAGCCTTTTTCCGCATCTCGACGTGCGGCGCAACCTCGACTATGGCCGCCGCCGCGCGCTGAGGGCGGGGGAGCGGGAGACGATCCGCTTCGCCGACATGGCCGACCTTCTCGGCCTCGGCCGACTGCTCGACCGCGCGCCGGGGACCCTGTCGGGGGGCGAGCGACAGCGCGTGGCGCTCGGCCGGGCGCTCCTCACCCAGCCGCGGCTCCTTCTGATGGACGAGCCCCTCTCCGCGCTCGATCGTTTCGCGAAGGAGGAAATCCTCCCCTATCTCGAGCGCCTGCGCGACCTGCTGGAACTCCCGACGCTCTATGTGAGCCACGACCTGGCCGAGGTGGAGCGGCTGGCCGATCATGTGGTGCTGATGGCCGACGGGCGGGTGACCGCCACCGGCCCGCTCGCCGAGCTGCAGGCCCGGCCCGACCTTCCGCTCGCGCGCATGCCCGACGCCTCCGTCACGCTGGCCGCGGAGGTGATGGCGCACGATCCCGGCTACGACCTGACCACGCTCTCGGTGCAGGGCGCAGAGCTGATCGCGCCGGGACGGTTCGGTCCGTCGGGCAGCCGTCGGCGGCTGCGGATCGCCGGCGCCGACGTGGCGCTGGTGCGCGATCCGCCGCGATCGACCAGCATCCTCAATTGCGTCGCTGCGCGCATCGTCGAAGGCAGCCCCTACGGCACCGGCATGGTGACCGTCTTGCTGGCGCTTGGACCGGATGGGAGCGGCGCACGGATCCTCGCGCGCATCACCCGCCGCTCTTGGGACGATCTCCGGCTCGGCCCAGGCCAGCCGATCTTCGCCCAGATCAAGGGCGTCGCGCTCATCCCGCCGGCCGATCTCGAAGGTTGAGCGTCTTGCGCGGTCGCCAGGCCGACGATCGGTTCGGCCTCAGCGGGCTCGATATCGTCGATCTTGGTGTGGGCCGCGATCTTCTCCTGCGGCGGCATCGGAGTCTGGGACGCCAGATTTTGAGCAGCGGCAAGCGGACTAGCCAGCGCCCGCCCGTCGGACATATCGTCTCCGCGAGACGCTGAGGACAACGGTGCGGGGCAGGGGCGGATGGAGCTGAAGTGGCTGGAGGACTTCCTGAGCCTCGCCGAGACGCACAGCTTCTCGCGGGCCGCGGAGGCGCGGGGGGTCACCCAGCCGGCCTTCAGCCGCCGGATACGCTCGCTCGAGGTCTGGCTCGGGACCGTGCTCCTCGACCGCAGCACCTACCCGACCTCGCTGACCCCGGAGGGCCGGCACTTCCGCGAGACGGCGGAGGAGGTGGTGCGGGCGCTCAATCTCGCCCGCGCCGAGTTCCGCGACGCGGAGCCGGTCCCGACCATGCCGTCGATCGCCGTCACGGCGCTCCACACGCTCTGCCTCACGTTCCTGCCGCAGTGGCTGACCGGGCTCAAGGCGCGGGTGGGGCCGATGGCGAGCCGGGTGCTGCCGGACAACTTCCACGTCTGCGTGCAGGCGCTCGTCGAGGGCGGCTACGACTTCCTCCTGACCTTCCACCACCCGAGCGTGCCGAACCCGCTCGACCCCGAGCGATACCCGCATCGCGTCATCGGGCGCGACAGCCTCGCGGCGGTGGCGAGCCCCGCCCTCGCCGCAGGGGGCGACGGGCGGCTGCCGCTGCTGCAATACTCGCGCGGGTCGTTTCTCGGCCTGCTGGCGGCGGTCGCGCAGGCGCAGGACGGCGCCCCCACCACGTTTCTCGCCCACACCAACGAGAACTCGATGGCCGAGGCGCTGAAGTTCATGGCGATCGAGGGCCACGGCATCGCCTGGCTGCCGAAACGGCTCGTCGCGGCCGAGATCGCATCGGGCGCGCTCGTGGTGGTGGCGCCGGAGCTGCCCATGGAGATCCGCCTCTACCGCAGCGCCGACCGCTCGCGCCCGTTCCTCGAGCGGGTGTGGGCCGCGGCGGACGCCCATGCCGGAACGGCATAACCCATCCGAACACGGCATTTGCGTCAATCGCATGACCGGCGCATAAGCCGCGCCCAAGGGGCCGCGCCCCTCGCCTCATCTACCTGAACCTGTCCTCCGGCCCGTCGACGGCCGCGCTCCCGGCGCGGCCGATCCGACGCGGCTGGTCTCATGTCACCCGGCCGTCCCGTCTCGTTCCGAGTCGGGAAACGGCCCCGCTTTGGAACCCGCGCATGACCCTTCTCGCCGACGCCCCCGCCACCCGCGACGAGCACGACCTGCTCGGCGACCGTGCCGTCCCGGCCGGCGCCTACTGGGGCGTGCACACGCTCCGCGCCGTCGAGAACTTCCCGATCAGCGGGCAAACCGTCGCCACCGCCCCCGACCTCGTCAACGCGCTCGCGGCGATCAAGCAGGCGGCGGCGCTCGCCAACCGCGACCTCGGCCTCCTCGACCCGGTGCGGGCGGCGGCGATCGTCGCGGCCTGCGAGGAGATCCGCGGCGGCGCGCTGCACGACCAGTTCGTCGTCGACCTGATCCAGGGTGGCGCCGGCACCTCGACCAACATGAACGCCAACGAGGTGATCGCGAACCGGGCGCTCGAGCACCTCGGTGCGGCGCGGGGCGGGTATTCTCGCCTGCACCCGAACGAGCACGTCAACATGGGGCAGTCGACCAACGACGTCTATCCGACCGCGCTGAAGATCGCCGCGTGGTGGGGCATCGAGCGGCTCGCCCGCGCCATGGCCGGACTGCGCGGCGCCTTCGCCGAGAAGGCGGCCGAGTTCGCCGACGTGCTGAAGATGGGCCGCACCCAGCTTCAGGACGCGGTGCCGATGACCCTCGGGCAGGAATTCGGGACCTACGCGCTCATGCTCGCCGAGGACGAAACCCGGCTCGCCGAGGCCGCGGGCCTCATCTGCGAGATCAACCTCGGCGCCACCGCCATCGGCACCGGCATCACCGCGCATCCCGAGTACGCCGCCCGCGTCTGCACCCACCTCCGCGAGATCACCGGCATCGCCCTCGTCACCTCCCCCGACCTCGTCGAGGCGACGCAGGACTGCGGCTCCTTCGTGCAGCTCTCGGGCGTCCTGAAGCGCGTCGCGGTCAAGCTCTCGAAGACCTGCAACGACCTCCGCCTCCTCTCCTCGGGCCCGCGCGCAGGCTTCAACGAGATCAACCTGCCGGCGAAGCAGGCCGGCTCGTCGATCATGCCGGGCAAGGTCAATCCGGTGATCCCCGAGGTGGTGAACCAGGTCGCCTTCGAGGTGATCGGCAACGACGTGACGATCACCATGGCGGCCGAGGCCGGCCAACTCCAGCTCAACGCTTTCGAGCCGGTGATCTTCTACTCGATCGCCCGCTCCATCGCCCACCTGACCGCCGCCTGCGGCACGCTGGAAGCCAACTGCATCCGCGGCATCACCGCGAACCGCGAGCGGCTCCGGGCGAGCGTCGAGAACTCCATCGGCATCGTCACCGCGCTCAACCCCTACATCGGCTACGCCCACGCCACCGAGGTGGCGCTCGAGGCGCACGTGACCGGCCGCGGCGTCGCCGAGCTGGTGCTCGAGAAGGGCCTGATGACCCGCGAGAAGCTCGACGCGGTGCTCCGCCCCGAGCTCCTGACCCGCCCTCAGCCGCTCGCCTGATCCCCAAACAACGACAACTCGGAGGTTCCTGAAACATGCAACACGCCGCCCCATCGAAGTCGTCCGGCCGCCTCACCGCCCGGATCGGCATCGGCCTCGTCCTCGGCATCGCCGTCGGCTTCGTCGGCAATCACTTCGCCGCCGACGCCGCCCACGCGAAATCGCTCGCCTCGAACTTCACCATCGTCACCGACATCTTCCTGCGGCTGATCAAGATGATCATCGCGCCCTTGGTGTTCGCGACCATCGTCTCGGGCATCGCCAGCTTCGGCAACGCCAAGGCGGTGGGCGGCATCGCCATCCGCGCCATGGGCTGGTTCGTCTGCGCCTCGCTGGTGTCGCTCTCGCTCGGGCTCCTCTTCGCCAACCTCTTCCACCCCGGCGCCGGCCTGGCGCTGCCCCTGCCGGACGCGAACGCCGAAACCGGCCTCGCCGCCGCCTCGCTCAACTTCCGCGACTTCGTCACCCACGTCTTCCCGACCTCCGTCGTCTCGGCGATGGCGGGCAACGAGGTGCTGCAGATCCTCGTCTTCGCGGTCTTCTTCGGCTTCGCCGTCGCGGCGCTGCCGGCCGCCGTCGCGAAGCCGATCATCGACCTCACCGACGCGGTCGCCTCGGCGATGTTCCGGGTGACGGACTACGTCATGAAGGTCGCGCCCTTCGCGGTCTTCGCGGCGATGGCGGCGGTCGTGACCGTGCAGGGCCCGGGCGTCCTCATCACCTACGGCAAGTTCATCGGCGCCTTCTACATCGGCCTCGCCGCGCTCTGGATGGTGCTCCTCACCGCCGGCCGCATCGTCCTCGGCCGCGACGTCTGGCGTCTCGTCGGCCTCCTCAAGGAGCCGATGCTCCTCGCCTTCTCCACCGCCTCCTCGGAAGCCGCCTTCCCGAAGACGATCGAGAAGCTCGACGAGTTCGGCGTCCACGAGCGCGTCACCGGCTTCGTCCTGCCGCTCGGCTACTCGTTCAACCTCGACGGCTCGATGATGTACCAGGCCTTCGCCGCGCTCTTCATCGCCCAGGCCTTCGGCATCCACATGGGCTTCGCCGAGCAGGTCTCGATGCTGCTCGTGATGATGATCGCGTCCAAGGGCATCGCCGGGGTGCCGCGCGCCTCGCTCGTCGTCGTCGCCGCCGTGGCGCCGATGTTCAACCTGCCCGCCGCCGGCATCCTCCTGATCATGGGCATCGACCAGATCCTCGACATGGGCCGGACCCTGACCAACGTCCTCGGCAACGGCCTCGCCACCGCCGCCGTCGCCAAGTGGCAGGGCGAGGTCGACGCCGAGCCCGAGACCGAAGCGGCCGCGCTCGCCGCCGCCTGACCTGCCGCGAGGGGCGGCTCGACCCCGCCCCTCGTCTCCCGGACTGCCCCCCTCACATCGGAGAATCCCATGTCCCGACCGTTCACCCAGCGGCTCGCCGGAGCCGCTTGCCTCGCCCTCATCGCCGCCGCGCCGGCCTTCGCCGCCGACAAGCCCGCCGACAAGCCGCACGTCGTCATCGTCGCCACCGGCGGCACCATCGCCGGAGCCGGGGCCAGCGCCGGCAACACCGCGAGCTACGAGGCCGGCAAGGTCGGCGTCGACGCCCTGATCGCCGCCGTGCCGCAGATGGCCGAGGTCGCCGACGTCACCGGCGAGCAGGTCTTCAAGATCAATTCCGACGACTTCACCGACGACAAGCTCGTCACCCTCGGCAAGCGGGTCTCGGCGCTCCTGAAGCAGGACGACGTCGATGGCGTCGTCATCACCCACGGCACCGACACGCTGGAGGAGACGGCGTTCTTCCTGAACCTCGTCCTCCACAGCGACAAGCCGGTGGTCGTCGTCGCCGCCATGCGCCCCTCGACCGCGATCTCGGCGGACGGCCCCTTGAACCTCCTCGACGCCGTGACGGTCGCGGCGAGCCCCGAGGCCCACGGCAAGGGCGTGCTCGTCGCGATGAACGACACGATCCAGTCGGGCCGCGACGTGACCAAGCGCGTCAACGTGGTGCCGAGCGCCTTCCAGGATCAGTGGGGTCCGCTCGGGATGATCGTCGAGGGCAAGTCCTACTGGTTCCGCGCGCCGGTCAAGCGGCACGGGATGGACTCCGAGTTCGACATCGACAGGATCGACAGCCTGCCGCTCGTCACCATCGCCTACGGCTCGGGCAACATGATCCCGCAGGTCTTCGACGCCATGGCCGCGGCCGGGGCGAAGGGGATCGTGACCGCGGGCGTCGGCAACGGCTCGATCCCGACCTATCTCGTCGACGAACTGAAGAAGCTCCGCGGCGAGGGTGTCGAGATCGTCCGCTCCTCCCGCGTCGGCGACGGCATCGTGCTGCGCAACGCCGAGGAGAAGGACGACGAGAACGACTGGGTGGTCGCGAACGACCTCAACCCGCAGAAGGCCCGCATCCTGACCGCGCTGGCCATCGAGGAAGGCGCGAGCTCGGCCGACCTGCAGCGGATGTTCTACGAATATTGAGGCAACGGGGTCCGCGCCGTCCTGTTCTTCAGGTCGGCGCGGACCGGATCAGGCCCTCGCGCCGGACCTGCGCGGGGCTTCGGCCAGCCCATTGGCGGAAGGCCCGGCCAAAGGTCGATTCGTCGCCATAGCCGAGCCGACGGGCGATCTGCTTGAGCGGCAGGTCGCTGCGCAGCAGCAGATCCTCGGCCTGCCTGTGGCGCGTCGTGTGGACGAGCGCGCTAAGCGAGGTGCCCTCGCTCTGCAAATGCCGTTGCAGGCTGCGGACGGAGATGCCGAAATGCCGGGCGATCGCCTCAGCGCCGGGCGGGGTGTCCGCGGCCGCGATATGGAAGGCGATGCGGTGCGAGAGCAGCCGGTCCTGGCGATAGTGCCGGGCCATCAGCCCGATCGGCCGGCGCAGCATCTGGCGCAGGGCGCCATCGTCGCGCAGCACCGGCAGCCGCAGATAGACGGCGTCGAAGCGCAGCTCGGCCCGGGCGGCGCCAAAGCGGATCGCGCCATCGAACATCGAGGCATAGAGCCCGGCATGAGGCGGGGCTTCGAAGGGGAAGCCGACGCCCGATAGCGCGATGCGCGAGTCGCTGAGCCAGCAGGCTATGCCGTGCAGGTTGCGCAGCAGGCTGACCAGGCAGAACTCGCGCAGGTCGCCGAGCGCCGTCCGTTCGTCGATGGCGACCGTCGCCATCCCGGCTTCGACCCGCAGGCGCAGCCGCACGTCGTCGGTCAGCAGCCCGTGATGCCGGCACCAGCGCTTGAGCGCCACCTCGAGCGTCGGCGCGGTCAGCGAGGCCCGCAGCAGCATGCCATAGCTGCCCCAGGGCAGGCGCCGCGTGAACCAGCCGAGCGCCTCGTCATCGAGCTCGCGCATCGCCCGCGCGGACAGGGATTCAAAGGCCTCGATGCCGACGCGCCCCTCGGTGCCGGTCCGGAGCGCCTGGGACAGGCCCGCCGCCCGCAGCGCCGGTGCGGGATCGAGGCCTCGACGCGCATAGCCAGCCGCGATCGCCTGGACGAAGGCGGCGGGGGTTCGGGCGCGGTTCGGCGGGTTCGGCATGGCGGGTTTCTCGTGGCGCATCCTGCACAGGAATTGGCGCCCGGTGCAACGCCTGGTGGGCTATTGTCATCGGTAACGACAACAAGGCGGCGCATTCCGCTGGGGCCGGTCGTCACGGCTCGCGGCGGAAATGGCAAGGCGCGGAGGAAGCGGCGATGGAGACTCGGCCCGGCCTGGCGCGGGAGCGGCGATGACCCGGCTCATCAGCAGGCTTGTTCCCGCCGCGCCGGACTTCGTGGCAAACGCGGCCCGGATGGCGGCGCTCGTTGCCGAGTTCGACGCGCTGGCGGTGCGCACGATGCAGGGCGGCGACGAGAAGTCCCGCGCCCGTCACACCGCGCGGGGCAAGCTGCTGCCGCGGGATCGGGTGACGCGCCTGCTCGATCCCGGCAGCCCGTTCCTCGAGATCGGGCTCTTCGCGGCGCAGGGCGTCTACAGCGACCCGATCCCGGCGGCCGGCGTCGTCGCCGGCATCGGCCGCGTCGCGGGGCGGGACTGCATGATCCTCTGCAACGACGCCACCGTGAAGGGCGGCACCTACTATCCGCTGACGGTGAAGAAGCATCTGCGCGCCCAGGAGGTGGCGGAGGAGAACCGGCTGCCCTGCCTCTATCTCGTCGATTCCGGTGGCGCGAACCTGCCGAACCAGGACGAGGTCTTCCCCGACCGCGATCATTTCGGGCGGATCTTCTACAACCAGGCCCGGATGAGCGCGAAGGGGATCGCCCAGATCGCCGTCGTCATGGGCTCCTGCACCGCCGGCGGCGCCTACGTGCCGGCGATGAGCGATCAGACGATCATCGTGCGCGACCAGGGCACGATCTTCCTCGCCGGCCCGCCGCTGGTAAAGGCCGCGACCGGCGAGATCGTCGATGCCGAGACGCTGGGCGGCGGCGACACCCATACCCGCCTGTCCGGCGTCGCCGACTATCTCGCCGAGAACGACGCGCACGCCCTGGCGCTCGCACGGCAGGCGGTGGCGAATCTCGGGCCGGCGCCCGCGCCCTCGATCGGGCTGCGCGCGCCACGCGCCCCGGCGCTGGACCCGGCCGACCTGCTCGGCGTCATCCCGACAGACGCGAAAACCCCCTTCGACATCCGCGAAATCGTCGGCCGGATCGTCGACGGCTCGGATTTCGAGGAGTTCAAGGAGCGCTTCGGCACGACGCTCGTCTGCGGCTTCGCCCATATCGACGGGGTGCCGGTCGGGATCGTCGCCAACAACGGCGTGCTGTTCTCCGAGAGCGCGCAGAAGGGGGCGCATTTCATCGCGCTCTGCTGCCAGCGGCGGATCCCGCTCCTCTTCCTGCAGAACATCACCGGTTTCATGGTCGGCGCGAAATACGAGGCCGGCGGGATCGCGCGCGACGGGGCAAAGCTCGTCAACGCCGTCTCCACGGCGGCGGTGCCGAAGGTGACGGTGATCGTCGGCGGCTCGTTCGGCGCCGGCAATTACGGGATGTGCGGCCGCGCTTTCGGGCCGCGCTTCCTCTGGATGTGGCCGAATGCCCGCATCGCGGTGATGGGCGGCGAGCAGGCGGCGGGCGTGCTCGCCTCCGTCCGCCGCGCCGCGATCGAGGCACGCGGCGGCGCCTGGTCGGCGGCGGAGGAGGCGGCGTTCAAACAGCCCGTCCTCGACCAGTTCGAGACGCAGTCCCACCCGCTCTATGCCTCGGCCCGGCTCTGGGACGACGGGATCATCGACCCGCGCACCACCCGCGCGGTGGTGGCGCTGTCGCTCCGCGCCGCCCTCAACGCCCCCGTGGAGGAGACACGCTTCGGCGTGTTCCGGATGTGATGTTCACGAAAATCCTCATTGCCAATCGCGGCGAGATTGCAGCCCGGGTCATCGAGACGGCGCGGCGGATGGGCATCGCCACGGTCGCGGTCTATTCCGACGCGGACGCCGAGGCGCGGCACCGAAGCCTCGCCGACGAGGCCGTGCGCCTCGGGCCGGCGCCCGCCGCCGACAGCTACCTCAAGGCCGACGCCATCGTCGCCGCCGCGCTCGCGACCGGCGCGGAGGCGGTGCATCCGGGCTATGGCTTCCTGTCGGAGAACCCGGATTTCGTCGCGGCGGTGGAGGCGGCGGGCCTCACCTTCATCGGACCCTCGGCGGCGTCGATCCGGGCGATGGGGCTCAAGGACGCGGCCAAGGCGCTGATGGCGGCGGCCGGCGTGCCGGTGGTGCCGGGCTATCACGGGCCGCGGCAGGAGGCGGATTTCCTCGCCGCACAGGCGGCGCGCATCGGCTATCCGGTGCTGATCAAGGCCCGCGCCGGCGGCGGCGGCAAGGGCATGCGTCTGGTCGAGGACCCGGCCGATTTCGCCGACGCCCTCGCCGGCGCGCAGCGCGAAGGCCAGGCGAGCTTCGGCGACGCGGGCGTCCTGATCGAGAAATACGTGACGACGCCGCGACATATCGAGGTGCAGGTCTTCGGCGACCGCCAGGGCCACGTCGTGCATCTCTGGGAACGCGACTGCTCGCTGCAGCGGCGGCACCAGAAGGTGATCGAGGAGGCCCCCGCGCCCGACATGCCGCCGGAGGTGCGGGCCGCGATGACCGAGGCCGCGGTCAAGGCCGCGCGCGCCGTCGACTATGTCAGCGCCGGCACGGTCGAGTTCATCGCCGATGGCTCGGGGCCGCTCCGGGCCGACGGCTTCTGGTTCATGGAGATGAACACCCGCCTGCAGGTTGAGCATCCTGTGACCGAGGCGATCATCGGCCTCGACCTCGTCGAATGGCAGCTGCGCGTGGCCGCCGGCGAGCCGCTGCCGCTCGTCCAGGACGCGATCCGGCTGAACGGTCACGCCTTCGAGGCGCGGATCTATGCCGAGGATCCGGCGAAAGGCTTCCTGCCCGCGCCGGGGCCGCTCCTGCATGTCGCCTTCCCGGACGGGGCGCGGATCGACACCGGCGTGCGCGGCGGTGACCGGATCAGCGCGCATTACGATCCGATGATCGCCAAGCTCACCGTCCATGCCGCGACCCGCGCCGAGGCCCTCGCCCGGCTGCGCACGGCGCTCGGGCGGACGCATATCGCCGGGACGGCGACCAACCTCGCCTTCCTGCAGGCGCTCAGCCGGGACGCGGATTTCGCCGCCGGGCGGATGGATACCGGCCTCATTGCCCGCAAGCAGGCGGCGCTCACCGCCGTCCCGCCGCCCGACGATGCCGCCGTGCTCTTCGCCGCGCTGGCGGCGCTCGATCTCGACCCGGCGCGGCCGTTCTTCGGCTTCCGCCTCTGGGGATCGGCATCGCGGCGCATCGAACTCGTCGCCGGCGGCGCGCTCGTCGCCCGCGACCTGCGCCTGATCGGGCCACACCATATCGCCGTCGAGGACGGCAGGCGGGCGACGGAGTTCGAGGCGGTGACACTCGTCGACGGCGGTTTCACCGCGCGGTCGGGCGGGCGCAACCTCGCCGCGCGGGTGGCGCGGTCGGGGGCGACCGTCTCGGTGCTGCTCGACGGGCGGAGCACCGATTTCGCGATCATCGACCCGCTGGCGGTCGAGGCAGGCGGCGGCGCGGCCGAGAACCGGATCACCGCGCCGATGACCGGGCTCGTCCGCTCGGTGCCGGTGGGGCCGGGAACGGCCGTCGGCAAGGGCGACATCCTCGTCGTGCTCGAGGCGATGAAGATGGAACATTCCCTGCGCGCCGCCTCGGCGGGAACGGTCGAGGCGGTGCATTGCGCGGTCGGCGACACGGTCGGCGACGGGGCGCTGCTTGTCGAGTTCGCCCCCGAGGAGGCGGCGGCCGATGGGTGAACGGATCACGGTCTACGAGGTCGGGCCGCGGGACGGCCTGCAGAACGAGGCGGGCTTCGTGCCGACCGAGACCAAGATCGCCCTGATCGACCTGCTCTCGGCCACCGGCCTCACCCGGATCGAGGCGACGAGCTTCGTCTCGCCGAAGCGGGTGCCGCAGATGGCCGACGCCGCGGCGGTGATGGCCGGCATCCGCCGGTCGGCGGGCGTGCGCTATGCCGCGCTGACCCCGAACCTGCAGGGTTTCGAGGCGGCCCGCGCCGCGCGCGCCGACGAGGTGGCGATCTTCGCCTCCGCCTCCGAAGGCTTCAGCCGTCACAACATCAACGCCACCATCGCCGAGAGCCTCGCCCGCTTCGCCCCGGTCGCCGAAGCCGCGCGCGCCGCCGGCCTTCCGCTGCGCGGCTACGTCTCCTGCGTGATCGCCTGCCCCTATGACGGCCCGACCGACCCCGCCGCCGTCGCGTCCGTCACGCGCAGCCTGCTCGACATGGGCGCCTACGAGGTGTCGCTCGGCGACACGATCGGGCGCGGCACGCCCGAAACCGTGGGCCGCCTCATCGCGCATCTCGCGGCCGCGTTCGACCCGGCCCGCCTGGCCGGACACTTCCACGACACCGGCGGCAACGCCCTCGCCAACGTCGAGGCGGCGCTCCGGCACGGGCTGCGGACCTTCGACAGCGCCATTGGCGGGCTCGGCGGCTGCCCCTATGCACCCGGCGCGAAGGGCAATGTCTCGACGGTGCCGATGGTGCGGATGCTCGAGGCGGCGGGCTGGGAAACCGGGCTCGACCTCGCCGCCCTCGACCGGGCCGAGGCCTTCATGACCGAACGTATCGCGGGGACCGCCGCATGAAGACGATCCGCATCGCGACCGATGCCGACGGCATTGCCACCCTCACCCTGAACCGGCCGGACAAGCATCACGCGATGAACGCCGCGATGATCGCCGAGCTGACCGAGGCGGCGGCGGCGCTCGGTGCCGATCCGGCGGTGCGGGCGGTGGTGCTGGCCGCGACCGGCCCGAGCTTCTGCGCCGGGGGCGATCTCGACTGGATGCGGGCGCAGGCCGCCGCCGACCGTGCCGGCAAGATCGACGCGGCCGGGCGGCTCTCCGCCATGCTCGCGGCGCTCAACGCCCTGCCGAAGCCCCTGATCGCCCGGGTGCAGGGCAACGCCTATGGCGGCGGCATCGGTCTGATCGCCGTCGCCGACATCGCCATTGCCGCCGAGGGGGTGACGCTCGCCCTGACCGAGACGCGGCTCGGGCTCATCCCCGCCACCATCGGCCCGTTCGTCGTGGCGCGGATGGGACAGGGCTTCGCGCGCGCGGTGTTCTTCTCGGGCAGCGCGATCCCGCTCGATCTCGCGCTCCGCGCCGGGCTTCTCACCGAGACCTGCCCGGCGGCCGATCTCGACGTCCGGGTGAAGCGCCAGACCGACGCGGTCCTGAAGACGGCGCCCGGCGCGGTCGCCGCGGCAAAGGCGCTCTGCCTCGGGCTCGGCGGGGACGAGACCGCCGACATCGCCACCTCGATCACGGCCCTCGCCGACCGGTGGGAAAGCGACGAGGCGCAGGCGCGCATCCGCGCCTTCCTCGCCTGACGGCGCCGCGCTCGCGGCCCGGCATCCGGCGGCCGGGCTTGGTCTCCTCGGAATCGGCATCTTGGCGGGCGGGGGCCCGCGACATCATGCACCGCGTCTTAACATTCATTGCGATCTGGTGAACGCTTTTCTGAAAAGCGTTATATAACAGTGTGTTGGGTTTTGTCGCACGCGTGCGAAACCCGTGCCGCACGGGGCCGCGCCCGGGCGCTCGCGCATTTCCCGATGGACTCCTGCCCCCGCCTCGGCGAGATCCCGGGGCGGGATCAATGGCGCATGGGCGCGGAGGGGTGGTCATGGTCGGGGAAGCAGCCGAAGAGGTGACCCTCGGGTCGCTTTTCGAGGAGGTCGCGGCACTGCGGGCGGAGACGGCCCGGTTGGCGGCGGAGATCGCCGGCCGCTGGGACGGCTGGATCGAGCGCGAGCCCTTCGCGCCCTCGGCCGAGAATTTCGCCCACTATCTCGCCTTCCGCCGCCACGACATCCGGCCGCTGCAGCGGCGGCTGATGCAGTTCGGCCTGTCCTCGATCGGCCGCGCCGAGAGCCGGGTCCTGCCGACCCTCGACGCCGTCCTCGCGATGCTGCGCGCCGCCGGTGGCGGGCCGTTCGCGCCCATCGCCCCCGGTTCCTTCTTCGCCGGCGAGACGCGCGCCCTCGCCGCGGCCGAGGAACTGCTGGGGCCGCTCACCAGCCACAGCCCGGTGCGGCTGATGGTCACCCTTCCGTCCGAGGCGGCCGACGACGCGCCCCTGATGGCGCGCCTCGCCGAGCTCGGCGTCGAGGTCGTGCGCATCAACTGCGCCCATGACGACGACGCGACCTGGGCCCGGATGATCGCCCAGGTCGACCGCGCCGCCGAGCGGACCGGCCGGCGCATGCGGGTCTTCATGGACCTCGCCGGGCCGAAGATCCGCACCGGCGCCTTCCGCGACGAGAAGGGGCTGAAGCGGATCGCGCTCGGCCAGGAGCTCGCGATCACCCTGCCCGGACGCCTCCGGGAAGCCCCGCCCTCGATGCCCGCGATCGAATGCACCCTGACCGAGGCGCTGCAGGCGGTCAGGCCAGGCCACCGCATCCTGGTCGACGACGGCAAGCTCGAGACCAGCGTGCTGCGGCACGAGCCCTGGGGCGCGGTGGTGCGGATCACCGCCGGCTCGGACGAGGCAGGCTACAAGCTCAAGCCCGAGAAGGGCGTCAATTTCCCCGATACCGATTTCACCGTGCCGGCCCTGACGCAGGACGACCGCGAGGCCCTGCGCTTCATCGCCCGCCACGCGGACGCGGTCGAATATTCGTTCGTGCAGAGCCCGGAGGACGTCGCGGCCTTGCAGGACGCGCTGGCCGGCGAGCGCCCCGATTGGCGGAAGCTCGGCCTCGTCCTGAAGATCGAGACCCTGCGCGCGGTCCGCAACCTGCCCGACATCGTCGTGCGGGCGGCCGGGCGCCAGCCGACCGCCATCATGATCGCCCGCGGCGACCTCGCGGTAGAGATCGGCTTCGTGCGGCTCGCCGAGATGCAAGAGGAACTGCTCTGGCTCGGCGAGGCCGCGCAGGTTCCGGTGATCTGGGCGACCCAGGTGCTCGAGAGCTTCATGAAGACCGGCATTCCCTCGCGCGGCGAGATGACCGACGCGGCGATGGCGGCCCGGGCCGAATGCGTGATGCTGAACAAGGGCCCGCACCTGTTCGCGGCGATCGAGGAGCTCGACCGGCTGCTTGGCAGGATGAGCGGGCACATGCACAAGAAGACGCCGCAGCTGCGGCCACTGCAGAGCTGGTAGCCCTGCCGCGGGGGCGGAGCGGTTGACCGCCCGTTCCCGGACCTCCAATCTCCCGTGACCCGACCGCCTTCCCGGGAAAGCGGACTCTGCCGTCCTGGGGGCGTCAAGGCGACGAAAATGCTGCCGCCGCCGCGCTATTCTGGCGACGGTGCTGCTACGGAGGGAAGCTGCGAAGTGTCGGGCGGAGCCACGAAGGAGATCGAGACCTATCGCCTCGCCGCGCGGCCCATGGCGCTGGGCGATATCGAGGCGCTTCATGCGCTGTCGATCGGGGTGCGATGGCCGCATCGGCCCGAGGATTGGGCGATGCTGATCCGCGCAGGACACGGCGTCGTCGCCGAGGACGAGATCGGCCGGGTCGTCGGCTGCGCGATGTGGTGGCCGCTCGGCGAGGGACTGGTCTCGGTCGGCATGGTCATCACCACCCCGCGCCTCCAGGAGCAGGGGGCCGCGCGCTGGCTGATGGCGCAGATCGAGCCGGAGATCGCCGGTCAGGACCGGGTGCTGAGCGCGACGCGGGCGGCCTACCGGCTCTATCTGTCGCTCGGCTTCCGGCCCGGGGCGACGGTCTGGCAGCATCAGGGGATCGTGGTCGAGGCCCCGGCCCCGGTGCCCGGCGCGCGCGCGATGGAGCCCGGGGACGGGGAGGCGGTGCGGATGCTCGACGCGCAGGCCCTGGGCGCCTCGCGCCGGGCGGTGATGGACGAGTTGCTCGCGATCTCGGAGGGCACGGTCATCGAGCGGGACGGGCGGGTCGTGGGCTTTGCGCTCTGCCGGCCGTTCGGGCGCGGGCATGTGGTGGGGCCGGTGGTGGCGGAGCGGGAGGCGGACGCGGTGGCGCTGGTCGCGCCGCATGTGGCGGCCCGTGCGGGGCGGTTCCTGCGGCTCGACACCCGCGAGGAGGAGGGGCCGCTGCGGTCCTATCTGACCGCGGCGGGGATGCTGTTCTACGATACCGTGACCTCGATGGCCGCGGGGCGGGAGCGTCCGGCCACGGGGCCGGGCCGGACCTTCGCGCTGGCAAGCCAGGCGCTGGGCTGAACGGATCCCGTCATACAGCGCCTTGAAATCCTCTCTCGGCACGGCTGTCGCACGCGTGCGACAAAGTCTATCTATTTGATTTAAAAAGATATTTCTGAATTCGTTTACCCAATCGCAAGCTTTCGGCGCACGGGTGACTGCCATCCGCCCCCGGGGGAGCCGCCGTCCGGGCGGCAGGGAGACCGTGAGCCGGTTCCTCGCTGCGGCAGGGGGATGCCCATCTATGGCATCTCGACGGCGTCACGCGGGCGGAGGGCCCGATCGGGCAGTCGGAGGGCCCCTCTCCAGCGCCGACCCATGCCAACCGCGCGGCGCGCCCCGTGGCCACCGGGGCCGCGCGGAGCGCCGCCGGGGGGCGCGCGCGGTGCCGGTCAGAACTCCGAGACCTTGCCCCAGGCGCTTTCGGCGAAGCGGGCGGGCGCGTAGGGGGCGGGGTCGAGGATCGGGCTCACGCCGGTGACCATGTCGGCGATCATGTGGCCGGCGCCGGGGCCGATGCCGAAGCCGTGGCCGGAGAAGCCGGCGGCGAGGACGAGGCCGGGGAGGGTGGTCTCGCCGATGGCGGGCACGCCGTCGGGGGTCGAGTCGATATAGCCGGCCCAGCGGGCGGTGACGGGGATCTCGGCGAGGTTCGGGATGAGGGCGCGGGCGCGGGCGAGCGTCGTCGCGATCATGCCGATGTCCGGGTCCGGGTCGAGGACGCGGGTGCGTTCCATGGGCGTCGGGCGGTCGAGGGCCCAGCGGGCGCGGGTCTCGTGGCCCGCCTGCCAGGCCTGCAGGCCACCCGGGCGCAGCACGCGCCAGCGGCGGGCGAACATCGGCAGGAAATGCTTCGCAAAGCGGAGCTGCTGGGGCGTCGGATCGACGCGGGCATGGCCGGAGACGGCCAGGGTATAGCCGCCGTCGCCGCGGCGCGTGAAGGAGATCGCCGCGGTGTGGAGCGCGTCCGGTCCCTGGCCGCCCGGGCCGATCGCGAGGATCGAGGAGCGGATCGCGGCCTGGGGGAAGCCCACTCCATACTGGTGGCAGAAGGACGAGGCCCAGGCGCCGGCGGCGAGGATGACCGTACTCGTCCGGATCGTGCCCTTTTCGGTGACGACCGCGGCGACGCGGCCCGCCGCGAGGTCCAGGCCGCGAGCGGCGCAGCCCTGGTGGACGCTGCCGCCGGCGGCGATGATCCCGCGGGCGATGACGGGGGCCGCGCGCTCGGGGTCGGCGATGCCGTCGGTGGGAGAGAAGACCCCGCCTTTCCAGGGCTTGCCGGTGGCGGCGCCCCGCGCGGTGGCCTCCGCGGCGGAGAGCACGGTCGTGCTGACGCCGAAGGTGCGGGCGAGGTCGCGCCAGCGGGCCCAACCGGCGATCTCGGCCTCGTCGTTGGACAGGTAGAGAAGGCCCGAGCGGCGGAAGCCGAGGCTCTCGCCGATCTCGGCCTGCATCTCGTCCCAGAGCGCGAGGCTCGTCGTCGCCATGGGCAGCTCGCGGGCGTCGCGATTCTGCTGGCGGACCCAGCCCCAGTTGCGGCTCGACTGCTCGGCGCCGATCCGGCCCTTCTCGAGGAGGGCGACCTTCACCCCGCGGCGGGCGAGGTAATAGGCGGTCGAGGTGCCGACGATGCCGCCGCCGATGACGACGATGTCGGCCTCCCGGGGGAGATCTGGCGAGGTTTCGATGGCGAGAAGGGGGGCGGGCATGGGTTGTCTCCGTTCGACTCCGAGCATAGGCGGGAGCCGTCGGGGAGGGATGCCGGCCTCCCGACGCGGGCGGCATCTTGTGCTGCAGGTCTGCGGTGCGGCAGTGTGATCGTCTGGGTCAGCGGGGGAGATCGGGGGTGAAGCTCGATCGGATCGACATTCGCATCCTGCACGAGTTGCAGAAGAACGGGCGGATCACCAATGTGGAGCTCGCCGAGCTCGTGCATCTGTCGCCGAGCCCCTGTCTCATGCGGGTGAAGAAGCTGCAGAAGGCGGGGTACATCACCGGCTATTCGGCCCAGGTCGACGTGGCGAAGCTCGGGCCGACGCTGACGGTTTTCACCGAGGTGACGCTGAAGAACCACCGCCAGATCGACTTCGCCCGCTTCCAGGAGGCCGCGGAGAAGATCGACGAGATCATCGAGTGCCATCTGATCTCGGGGGGGTACGACTATCTGCTGAAGTTCGTCACCGGCGGCATCTCGGAGTACCAGGAGCTGATGGAGCGGATGACCGACATGGAGCTCGGCATCGACAAGTATTTCAGCTTCGTGGTGATGAAGTCGCCGGTGGTGAAGACGCACCTGCCGCTGAAGAAGATCTTTCCGCTCTGATGGTCAACTCGCCGCCCAATCCTCACGGGCGTGGCGGATGCGGACAACCAGGATGCCATCGACCTGCGCGACATAGACGATGATGTGGGATCCGACGGGGTGAATGCGGGCGGGTGGGGAGAGTTCGGCGCGCTCGCGGGCCATGCCGGGATTGAGGGCCAGCAGATCGAGACTGTTCTCGAGACGGTCCAGGTAGCGATCCGCGTGGGGAGGGCCGAACCGCTCGATTCCCTCGGCATAGAGGGCGCGCAGGTCGGATGCCGCCGCGCGCGAAAGCCTATACCTCATGTCCTGGCTGAACGGCGGCCTGGACTTCGGCGCGGATGTCGGCGACCGTCTCGCCGCTGAGCCCGCTCGCGAGCCCCTCGGTGAGCAGCGCCTGCATCCGGGCGATCTTGTCCGCGCGCATTTGGTCCCGGCGGATAAGGTCGCGGATGTAGTCGCTGGCGTTGCTGTAGCGGCCCCCGCGGGCCTGCGCTTCCACCCAATCCTTCATCGGATCGGGCAGGGAGACGTTCATGGTTGCCATTGGCTACCCTCCTCGGCTCGCAATGACAGAAATTGGCAATCTTTGTCAAGAACGACGGAGGGGGAAGCTGTCAGCGGGCCAACGAGCAAACGCCTCACCGGCGCGCGAATTCCGGCACGCGGTCGAGGCTGTCGAGCCAGCCCGGGTCGAGCCGGGGGACCGAGGCGAAGAGGCGGCGGGAATAGGGGTGGGTGGCGCCGTCGGGGAGGCGGCTTGCGGGCAGGCGCTCGGCGACTTCGCCGTTCAGCATCACCATGACCTCGTCGCAGATGGTGCGCACGGTCGAGAGGTCGTGGCTGATGAAGACGTAGGAGAGGCCGAGATCGCGCTGGAGCTCCTTCAGGAGGTCGATGACGGCCTGGGCGACCACGGTGTCGAGGGCGGAGGTGATCTCGTCGCAGAGGATGACCGAGGGCTCGGCGGCCAGCGCGCGGGCGAGGTTGACGCGCTGCTTCTGGCCGCCGGAGAGCTCGCGCGGCAGGCGGTGGCGCATGGCGGCGGGCAGGCGGACGCGGTCGAGGAGGTCGGCGACGCGCGCCTCGCGGGCGGCGCCCTTCAGCCCGTGGTAGAAGGTCAGCGGCCGGCCGAGGATGTCGCCGATCGGGCGCGACGGGTTCAGCGCGGTGTCGGCGAGCTGGAAGACGATCTGCATCCGGCGGAGCGCGTCCTTGTCGCGCGACGCGGCGGCCGGCGGCAGGGTGCTGCCTTCGAGCGAGACCGAGCCGGCGACGGGCGGCAGCAGGCCGGCGAGGACGCGGGCGAGGGTCGACTTGCCGCAGCCGGACTCGCCGATGATGCCGAGGTTGTGGCCCGGCGCGAGCGCGAGGCTCACGTCGCGGAGCACGGTCTTGAAGGGCTGGCCGTCCTTGCCGACCGGGCCATAGCCGGCGGTGATGCCGCGGGCCTCGAGCACGAGGGCCGGCGCCTGCGACGCGGCGACGGCGGCCTCGGCCCGGGGCCGCGGGTGGAAGGCGGCGAGGAGGTCGCGGGTGTAGGGGTGGCGGGCGTCGTCGAGGATCTGCACCGTCGGGCCTTGCTCCTGCACCTGCCCGTCGCGGAGGACGACGATGCGGTCGGCGACCTGGGCGACGACGGCGAGGTCGTGCGAGACGTAGACGGCGGCCATGTTGGAGGCGGTCATCACCGCCTTGAAGGCGCGCAGCACCTCGATCTGGGTGGTGACGTCGAGGGCGGTCGTCGGCTCGTCGAAGATCACGAGCTTGGGGTCGCCGATCAGCGCCATGGCGGCCGCGAGGCGCTGGAGCTGGCCGCCGGAGACCTGGTGCGGATACCGCTCGCCGATCGTCTCGGGGGACGGGAGGGCGAGGGCGCGGAAGAGGTCGACGGCGCGGGCGTGGGCCTCTGCCGCCGGCATGAGATCGTGGATCGCGGCGACCTCGACGACCTGGTCGATCAGGCGCTTCGCCGGGTTGAAGGCGGCGGCGGCGCTCTGGGGCACGTAGGCGACGTCGGTGCCGCGCACGCTGGCGCGCTGGCGCTCGGTCATCGCGGTCATGACGTGCGGGCCGACGCGGACGCTCCCCCGGGTGACGGTGCAACCGGGACGGGTGTGGCCGAGGAGGGTCAGCGCGATGGTGGTCTTGCCGGAGCCCGATTCGCCGATGAGCGCGACGATCTCGCCCGGGGCGACGACGAGCGAGACGCCCTTGATGATCTCGACGGTGCGGCCGGAGTCGGTCTTTGCCGCGACGTGGAGGTCGTGGATCTCGACGAGGTTCTCCATCAGGCGCTCCGGTCGCGGATCTTGCGGGGAAGGTTGTCGATCAGGAGGTTCACGCTGATCGTGAGGCTCGCGATCGCCACCGAGGGCACGATGACGGCGGTGGCGGCGAAGGGCAGGCCGCCGATGTTCTCGCGCACGAGGCTGCCCCAGTCGGCGTTTGGCGGCTGTACCCCGAGGCCGAGGAAGGAGAGGCCGGAGAGCAGCAGCACGATGAAGACGAAGCGCAGGCCGAAGTCGGCGAGCACCGGGCCGGTGATGTTCGGCAGGATCTCGTGGAGGATGAGGTAGGGCGTGCGCTCGCCGCGGGCGCGGGCGACGGTGACGTAGTCCATGGCGTTGACGTTGACCGCGAGCGAGCGGGCGAAGCGGTAGGCGCCCGGCGTGTAGATGAGTGCGAGCGTGCCGATCAGCGCCGGGATCGAGGCGCCGACGCCCGCGACCATGACGAGGCCGAAGAGCTTCGAGGGGATCGAGTTGAGGGCGTCGAGGATGCGGGAGAGCACCGTGTCGAAGACGCCGCCGACAACCGCGGCGGTCATCCCGAGGACGACGCCGGCGGTGCAGGCGATCATGACGGCGGCGAGCGAGATGCCGACGGTGTAGCGGGCGCCGACGATGACGCGGGAGAGCACGTCGCGGCCGAGATAGTCGGTGCCGAGCAGGAAGTCGGGCGTCGGCGGGGCGAAGTAGTCGAAGCCCGCCATCTCGCCCGGGGAATAGGGGGTGATCCACGGCCCGACGATGGCGATCACCGCCCAGGCGAGGACGATGATCCCGGTGACGGCCCCGACGGCGTTCAGCCGATAGCCGAGCCGGCGCGGGGTGGGGAGTGCAAGGGCCATCACGTGCGGAGCCTCGGGTTGGAGAGGATGGCGACGATGTCGGCGAGCGTGATCAGCGCGAGATAGCCGATGCAGAAGATCATCGCGCAGCTCTGGATCAGCGGCAGGTCGCGGGTGGCGACGGCGTCGACCATCAGCTTGGCGATGCCGGGATAGTTGAAGATCGTCTCGACGATGATGACGCCGCCGACGAGGTAGGAGAGCGACAGCGCCACGGCGTTGACGATCGGGCCGACGGCGTTGGGCAGCGCGTGGCGGAGCACGATGCGCGGGCGGGAGGCGCCCTTGAGGAGCGCCATCTCGACATAGGGCTGGTCGAGGGTCTCGATGACGGCGGCCCGCGTCATGCGGATCATCTGGGCCGAGATGACGAAGGTCAGGGTGATGACCGGCATGGCGAAGGCGCGGAGCATGTCGGCGAGGCTCGTCACGTCGGAGGCGAAGGAGAGCGCCGGCAGCCAGTGCAGCCAGACCGCGAAGACGAGGACGGCGAGGGTGGCGATGAGGAATTCGGGGACGGAGATGACGCCGATGACGAGGACGTTGACGATGCGGTCGTAGAGGCTGCCGCGGGCCATGGCGGTGGTGATGCCGAAGAAGAGCGCCAGCGGCACGGCGACCGCGGTGGTGATCGCGCCGAGCTTCAGCGTCGAGACGAGGCGGCCGCCGATCAGCGTCGCGACCGGCATGTCGTTGGCATAGGAGGTGCCGAGGTCGCCGTGGAGGAGCCCGAGGAGCCAGCGCAGGAAACGCAGGATCGCGGGATCGTTCAGG
Organism: Amaricoccus sp.; assembly: GCA_046348955.1. Lineage (GTDB taxonomy): Bacteria > Pseudomonadota > Alphaproteobacteria > Rhodobacterales > Rhodobacteraceae > Amaricoccus. The sequence goes on along the minus strand of JAXMDG010000003.1, from coordinate 130,184 downwards.
TGCATGGCGGTGCGGAGGCCGGCGACGGCCTCGGGCGTCGCCGCCTGGCCGAGGAGGATGGTGGCGACGTCGCCCGGCAGCATCATCGTCGCGGCGAAGACCGCGAAGCTCACGATCAGGATGGTGACGAGCGCCTGGCCGAGGCGGCCGAGGATCAGGGGCAGCACGCGTCGGTCCATCCGGCGGATTCTCCTCGCGAGGGGTGGGTGGATCGCCCACCCTACGGAATTGGCGGGGCGCCGGGTGGGTGAATCACCCACCCGGCGGTCGGGGGTAGGGTGGGTGATTCACCCACCCGTCGAGGATCAGGCGAGCCAGACGTATTCGGCGAGCGCGTAGCCCATCAGGCCGCCGAGCGGGTTCGGCAGGAGGCCGCGGACCTTCGGGGCGAGCGCGTCGACGTTGGAGATATAGGCCGGGATCGCCGTGCCGGCCTCGTTCGCGACCATCACCTGCATGTCGTCGTAGATCGCCTTGCGCTTGGCGAAGTCGAGCTCGCCGCGGGCCTGGAGCAGCATCTGGTCGAACTTCGGGTTCTTGAACTGGCTCTCGTTCCACGGCGCGTCCGAAGCGTAGAGCAGCGAGAACATGATGTCGGGCGTCGGGCGCGGGTTGATGTTGCCGAAATGGACCGGCGCCTTCAGCCAGTAGTTGTCCCAGTAGCCGTCGGAGGGCTCGCGCTGGACGTCGAACTTCATGCCGATCTCGGAGCCGGCCTGCTGGAGGATCATCGCCATCTCGACCGAGGAGGTGGCGGCCTCGGAGGCGACGATCGGCACGGTCTTGCCGAGGAGGCCGGCCTTCTGGAACAGCGACTTGGCCTTGTCGGGGTCGTAGGCGCGCGGCGCGAGGTCGGCGTTGTGGTAGCGGGACATCGGCGGGATCGGCTGGTCGTTGCCGATCTCGGCGAGGCCGCGCAGCGCCGACTTCTGGATGACCTCGCGGTTCAGGAGGTATTTCACGCCCTCGATGAAGCCGGCCTTGGCGCCGGGGTCCATGTCGAGGCGCATGTTGAGGTTGGTGTAGTTGCCGGACGTGGTCTTCGAGAGCTGGATCTCGGGGTTCGACTGGGCGAGGCGCAGCGTCTGCGGCGCGATCGCGGCGGCGATGTGGACGTCGCCGGAGAGGAGCGCGTTGAGGCGGGCGTTGTCGTCGGAGATGCCGAAATACTCGAAGACTTCCAGCGGGGCCTTCTGCGCCTTGAAGTAGTTCTCGTTACGCTTCGCCACGGACTTCACGCCGGGCTCGAAGGTCTCGGAGATGAAGGCACCGGTGCCGTTGGCCTTGGAGAAGTCGGTGGTGCCGTCCTTCACGATCATGAAGTGGTGCATCGCGAGGATGGTCGGCAGGTCGGCGTTCGGCGCCTGCAGCGTGATCTCGACGGTCAGCGGGTCGACGGCCTTGAAGCCGGTCATCTGCTTGGCGATGGCGTGGACCTTGGAGCCGACGCCCTCGTCGAGGTGGCGCTTCATCGAGAAGACGACGTCGTCGGCGGTCAGCGTCGAGCCGTCGTGGAAGAGGACGCCCTTCTTGAGCTTCACCGTCCAGACCTTGGCGTCGCTCGACTCGACCGAGTCAGCGAGCTCCATCTGCACCTCGCCGTTCTCCGGCAGGAACGTCAGGCGGTTGTAGTAGGAGCAGCAGCGCACGTAGTCGGTGGCGTTCGACGCCTTGGCCGGGTCCAGCGTGTCGGCGGTCGACGAGGTGTAGCCCGCGACCTTCATGTGGCCGCCCATGACCGGGGTGTCGGCGAGCGCGGCGGTGGCGCGGCCGAGGATCGAGCCGCCCGCCGCCATGGCGACGCCGCCCGCCATGAACATCCTGAGCAGGTCCCGGCGCGAGGCGCCCCGGCGGATGGCGTTCTCGACCATGGCGTCGTCGGAACGGGTCCAGTTCGTTACGTCGGTCATCGTGGCTCTTCCCGGTTGGAGTGTGGGCGCTTGGTGCTGTTCTTCCCGCCAGTGTCGCCGGGTTGCACGCGGCATGGGCTTCGATTTGGCCGGCGAGGCGGCAGAATGTGCCGTCTCGCCGGCACGGGGCGGCATGGGGGGCGGCACCTCGGCAGCTGGCATCGGTGGCTCATCGCGCATCTTTCCCAACCGCTTGGGTTTTGATACGATCCCACCATGCCGACGGTCCTGCGCCTCGATGGCCTGCGCGTGGTCATCTATCCCAACGATCACCGCCCGGCGCACGTCCACGTCAAGGGAGCGGCAGGCGAAGCCGTGTTTGTCCTGCATTGCCCTGACGGACCGCCGGCCCTGCGGGAGAGCTTCGGATTCAATACGCGCGAGCTCGGCCGGATCGCGATCGAGGTGACCGTCGCTCTGGCAACCCTGTGCGCGCAAGGGAGGGCGCTTCATGGCCGTTACTGAGCAGGACGTGCAACAGGCCGAGGCGCGGATGGCCACGCTGCGGGAGAGCGGCTTCGCCGTGTCGGCGCGCTACGATCGCCGCTCGGCCCGCATCGTCATCAACCTGAGCACCGGCGTGCAGATCGCCTTTCCGCCGCGTCTGGCGGAGGGCCTAGCCGGCGCCTCGCCGGTCGATCTCGCCGAGATCGAGATCAGCCCGGCCGGTCTCGGCCTGCATTGGCCGAGGCTCGACGCGGATCTGTACATTCCGGCGCTGCTGCAAGGGGTCTTCGGCTCCAAGGGCTGGATGGCGGCGCAGCTCGGAGCCAAGGGCGGGCAGGCTCGATCGCGCGCCAAGACGGCGGCAGCACGCGAGAATGGTCGCAAGGGCGGAAGGCCGCGCAAGATCGTCGGCGACGAAGCGTAGGCGCGTCAGTACCCGCGCGCCCGATCGACGAGACCCGGCACCGGGCGGCCTTCGCGGTCGGCGCGGATGCCGGCGATGACGTGGGTGGCGGCGTCCTCGGCGCGGGTCTGGCAGGCGGTGTGCGGGGTGAGGATCACGGCCGGGTGGTGCCAGAGTGCGTGATCTTCGGGCAGTGGCTCGGGGTCGGTCACGTCGAGCATCGCGGCGGCGAGCTGGCCGCCGTCGAGGGCGGCGAGGAGGTCGGGGGCGACGAGCTGGCGGCCGCGGCCGGCGTGGAGGAGGCGGGCGCCGGGCGGGAGTTGTGCGAAGAGGCGGGCGTCGAGGAGGCCGGTGGTCTCGGGGGTGAGGGGAAGGAGGCAGACGAGGAGGTCGGTGCGGGCGAGGAACGGGGCGAGGTCGGTGAAGGTCTCGACGCCGGGCACGTCCTTCGGGCCGCGGCTCCAGCCGGCGAGGGGGAAGCCGAAGGGGCGGAGGGCGTCGAGCGCGGCGCGGCCGAGGGTGCCGAGCCCCATCACGCCGACGCGGCGCCGGGCTGCCGGGAGGTTGGCCGCGGCCTGCCAGTGGCCGGCGCGCTGGCGCTCGAGATAGAGCGGCAGGTCGCGGTGGAGGGCGAGAGTGCCGAGGGTCACGTACTCGCGCATCTGCTCGGGCAGGCCAGGCTCGAGCATCCGCACGATGCCGACGTCGGGCGGGATCGCGGCGAGGTCGAGCTGGTCGACGCCGGCGCCGATCGAGAAGATCAGGCGCAGGTTCGGAAAGGCGGCGAGGTCGGGCGCGGTCCAGGTGACGAGGTAGCGGACGGCGGCCGGGTCCGGCGCCCCGTCCTGCCAGAACGGCATCTCCGGCAGGGCCTCGCCGAGGCGGCGCGCGAAGACCGCGCCGCGCTCGGGTGTCGAGCGGAAGAGGACCGCCATCAGGCCATGGCGGCGCGGACGTCGGGGTCGGCGAGCGTCTGGTCGAGCGTCAGGCGGGTGCGCTCGACGATGGCGTCGATCTCGTCCGCGGTGCAGCAGAGCGGCGGCGCGTAGCCGAGACCGCCATTGGCGAAGGCGCGGATGACGAGGCCGTTCTCCCACGCCCGGTCGAAGACGCGGTGGGAGGCGTCGGCGGCGGCCGGGAACGGGGTCTTCTTCGCCTTGTCGGTGACGAGCTCGATCGCGGCCAGCATCCCCCGGCCGCGGACGTCGCCGACGAGCGGGTGGTCGGCGAGGGTGGCGAGGCCGGCCTGCAGGCGGGCGCCCATCGCCTGGCCGTTGGCGAGGAGGCCGTTCCCGTAGAGGTCGAGCGCGGCGAGGCCGACGGCGGCCGAGACCGGATGCGCCGAATAGGTCTGGCCGTGGCCGACCGCCGCGGCCCCGGCGCCGTCGGCGATGGTGGCGTAGACATGCTCGCGCAGGAACACCGCGCCCATCGGCACGTAGCCCGAGGTGAGGCCCTTGGCCGTGGTCATGAAGTCGGGGACGACGTCGTCCTCGGCGCAGGCGAAGAGCGGCCCGGTGCGGCCGAAGCCGGTGATGACCTCGTCGGCGACGAAGAGGATGCCGTGCTCGGTGCAGACCGCGCGCATCGCCTTCAGCCAGCCCGCGGGCGGCACGATGACGCCGCCCGAGCCCTGGATCGGCTCGGCATAGAAGGCGGCGACGCGCTCGGCACCGATCTCGGCGATCTTCGCCCGCAGCTCGGCGACCGAGGCGGCGATGATCGCGGCCGGGTCCTGCCCGACCGGGTTGCGGTAGGGATAGGGCGACGAGATCTTGTGCTGCCAGTCGAGCGGCACGCCGAAGCCCGCGTGGAAGACCGGCAGCGCCGTCAGGCCGGCGCCGACGCTCGAGGAGCCGTGGTAGCCTTGGGCGAGCGAAATGAACTGGTCGCGCTGCGGCGCGCCCTTGGCGTGCCAGTAGTAGCGGATCAGCCGGACGGTGGTGTCGATCGCATCCGACCCGCCGAGGGTGAAATAGACGTGGTCGAGGTCGCCCGGCGCCGCCTCGGCGAGGCGGGCGGCGAGGCGGATCGCCGGCTCCGACCCGAGGCCGAAATAGCCGGTGGCATAGGGCAGCGTGCGGAGCTGCGCCTCGGCGGCGGCGATCAGCGTCTCCTGCCCGTAGCCGGCATTGACGCACCAGAGCCCGGCGAAGCCGTCGAGGAGCTGGCGGCCGGTCGCGTCGGTGACGGTGGCGCCCCTGGCCGAGGTCAGCACGCGCACGCCGGCCGCCTCGTGCCCGCGCCAGGAAGCGACGGGATGGACGAGGTGGGCGCGGTCGAGCTCGACGAGCGAGTTGGCAAGCATCGGGGACTCCATGGATCAGCCGAGCGCCTGGGCGGCAAGGGCGAAGGGGTGAAGGCTGCCGTCGGGGACGACGGGGGTGCCGCGGGTCATGCTGACGCCGCCGCCGACCGGCGCAAGGCCGTTCTCGGCCAGCCAGGGGGCGAGGCCGCTCTCCTCCGGCGTGTCGACGCGGAGGAAGGCGCCGGTGCGGCTCGCGAAAAGGAAGGCGAGGAGGCGCCGGGCGCTCTCGCCGTCACGGGCGATGACGGGCCCCGCGACCTCGCCACGGCCGAACGGGCGCAGCGCGGCATAGCCGGTGCCGTCGTCGAGCCGCGCGAGGCGGCCCGTGCGGGCGAGCGCGGCGATGAGGTCCGCGCGGTCGGCGCCGGTCGCGGCCCGGTCGAGGGCGACGAGGGCGGGGAGATCGGCCCCGGTCGCCCAGGCGACCCCGTCGGGGGCGGCGACGGCGGCGACCGGACCCTGATGCTGGACGATGCGGCCAGAGGCGCGGAAGCCGAGCTTCTCGTAGAGCGGCAGCCCGTCCTCGGTGGCGACGAGCCGCCATTCCTGCGGCGCGACCAGCGCCATCGCCTGCTCCATGACGCGCCGGCCGAGCCCGCGGCCGCGCATCTCGGAGGCGACGATGATCATGCAGGCGGTGGCGACGGGGCCGAAGGGCATCGCCATCGCCGTGCCGACCAGCCGATCGCCGACCCGCGCCGCGACGCCGCGACCGAGGCCGAGGAACAGCGCCCAGTCCTCGGGCCGGTGCGGCCACCGCTCGGCCCGGGAGAGGGCGACGGCGGCCGGCAGATCGCCCACGGTCAGGGGCGCGAAGGTCAGCGTCTCGGTCTCGGTCATGATGTCCTCGGCGGGAATGGGGACATCGTGCCGCGACCGGCTGCGCAGGTGCTGTGCAGGGCGGGGGAGGGGGTGGAATCTTTCGTCTTTCCCGCCGGGTGGGGAAGCAGGAAATGCTGTGGGGGTGAGGAGGGGACTGGGGCTAGGGAGGGTCAGCAGGGAACCGCGTAAGGGTGGGTCGTCATGCGCCAGATGCGGACAAGCAACCAGATGCCGGCGATCAATCGGGATGCTGCCTAAAGCGAGCGCCGAAAAAGTTCGCTAAGAAATGTCGTTTGAGCAGCGGTCGTCCCCCCGCCCTAGTCGGGATCGACAAAGGGAAGGAGCTTCCGCTCGACGAACTGGTTCGGACGCCATCCCTTGACCACGCGCTCCAAGAGGAAGGAGTCGGTGACGTCGAGTGCCACATCTGCAGCTGTCCCAGCCACCGCCCCAGCTACCGTCCCGAGTCCCGCGAGCCCCGTTAGGGCGCCAAGAAGGTGGCCCGCCCCAGTAAATGCGGCAATCCTAAGGAACTTTCCGGGCAGACCGTTCACCCATGTGTCGCGGGTAACGGCTTCATAATACTCGGCGAGCAGTCCCGCGTTAATGTCGGCGTTCTTGAGGAACTGCGCCTTGAAGCGGTGGGCGCTCTCAAGGATCGGTATGAACTCCGAGAATGACCGCTCGCCGCTGTTGATTACCTCGCGGAGCGTCTTCCCTTGCAGGTGCGTGTTCTGGAAAAGGTCGATCTGTTCCGACATCGCTCGCCGCTTGGCCAGCATGTCACGGAACTTTTCCGAGAGAATCGCCTGCGATAGCGGGCTGGCAACCATCTCGGCCATATGAGTTGCCGAAAAGGCGAGGTCCGCTCGGGCTTCCGAGATATTTGACAGAATAAATTCAGGTCCAAACTCATTCATCCCTGCTCTCTTTGCAATATTACTAAAGTTAATATTCGTATCAACTAAAAATCCTCCGTTATCGACTTCGAATAGCCGGAAGTAAGCCTGCGGAGACAATTGCAAGCCAGGGATGGCCGCATTCAGGGCGGCGCGAGCGGCACCTTCAATATAGGGGGCGTCTCTAAAGTCCCGCCGTATCATGCCCGGCAGGCTTGTTTCGTCACCGTTCGGAAATAATCTGTCTAGCGGCATTCGATCAGTGAGCTTTTTGGCAACCTTTCTTGACTCCCACGAAGAGCCATACCGCCTCTCTATTTGTTCAATAACGTCCTTTTCTCTATCGTACTTCTTGCATCCCTTCGGAACTGGCTCAATTTCCGAAGCGCCATGGATTCTTATGCCGCCCGCGCTCCAACTATACACGCCCACCATCTGTGATCTGTACGAGCACTTTATCCAGCCGTCGTCCACAAGTGTTATGAAATTATTGACCCCAACGCTCTCGACCAGAAAAGGTAGGCTTCCGCGGTCGATGACCAAGCGAACATTCTGATAAAAGAGAAGGATCTCGGCGAGCAAGCCCGCGTCCAAAGATGCGTCTGTGATAGAAGGTCTGCGGACCACAATAGATTCGAACATCCTGGTTTTCCCACCACCGCTACTCAAGAGCGGTAGATGATCGCCCGCCACGGCTAACGCAAGGGTTGGGCCATCACGCAATCACTCGCGATCGCTCTTTCACGCCAACGTACGCCCAGCGGGCCATACCCCGGCGGTAGGGCCGACGGTTGCAACCGTCAGTCGGAGCCCCAGTATTGGGCGGCCCGAGGGGACCTCTTGGGCCGAACGCGACTCGCTCCCTCCCCATTCCGGCAACATCCTGTGCCCGTCCCTTCGACAAGGCCCCCCACCCCCCACAACAACCTGCCGCCCCCTCCCCGACATAAGGCATTTCCTGCCGCCATCCCCCCGCCCTCCGCGAGGGGGCGCCGTGCGGGGCGGCGTAAGGTTCTCGGCAGGCGGCCGGTGTCGGCCGGAACCCCGAGGACCTGACCCCATGACCTTTCGCCCCAAATTCGTGACCTTCGACTGCTACGGCACGCTCACCCATTTCGACATGGCGGGCGCGGCCCGGCGGGTCTATGGCGCGACACTCGACGAGGCGGCGATGACGACCTTCATCAAGAACTTCGCCGCCTACCGCCTCGACGAGATCCTCGGGGCCTGGAAGCCCTATGCCGAGGTCGTCCACAACGCCGTCGAGCGCACCTGCAAGCGCAACGGCGTCGCCTTCCGGGCCGAGGACGCGCGGGCGATCTACGAGGAGGTCCCGACCTGGGGGCCGCACCCGGACGTGCCGGCCGGGCTCGCCAAGGTCGCGAAGGAGATCCCGCTCGTCATCCTCTCGAACGCGATGAAGTGCCAGATCCCCGGCAACGTCGAGAAGCTCGGGGCGCCGTTCTTCAAGGTCATCACCGCCGAGGAGACAGGGGCCTACAAGCCGCGGATGCAGGGCTTCGAGGTCATGCTCGACATGCTCGGCTGCGGGCCGGAGGACATCACCCACGTCTCCTCGTCCTTCCGCTACGACCTGATGACGGCCTACGATCTCGGCATCAAGTCGAAGGTCTGGGTGAACCGCGGGCACGAGCCGGCAAACCCGTACTACGAGTATACCGAGATCCGCGACATCTCCGGCCTGCCCGGCGTCTTCGGGCTCTGAGCCATGATCTTCCGTTCCTACTGGCATGACAGCATGCCGGCATTCCGCGGCGCCGCCGCCGGGCCGGTGGCCGGGCGCTTCGACGTCGTCGTCATCGGCGCCGGCTTCACCGGGCTCGGGGCGGCGCGGCGGCTCGCCATGGCGGGGCGGAGCGTCCTCGTGCTCGAGGCCGAGACGGTGGGCTTCGGCGCCTCGGGGCGGAACGGCGGGCATCTCAACAACGGGCTCGCGCATTCGTTCGCGGGCGCCGCGGCGGAGTTCGGCCGCGAGCGGGCGGTGGCGATGTACCGCGCCTTCGACGACGGCATCGAGACGATCGAGCGGATCGTCGCGGAGGAGGGCATTCCTTGCGACTTCCGCCGCTCGGGCAAGCTCAAGCTCGCCTCGAAGCCGTCGCACGTCGCCGGCCTCGCCGCGAACTGCGAGGCGATCCGCGCGGCGGCGGACCCCGAGGTGCGGATGCTCTCGCGCGACGAGCTGAAGGGCGAGGTCGGCTCCGACGCCTTCCATGGGGCGATGCTGTCGCCGAAAAGCGCGATGATGCACATGGGCCGCTTCGTCGTCGGCCTCGCCGAGGCGGCGGTGCGGCGCGGCGCGGTGGTGCGCGAGCGGGCCGCCGTCACCGGGGTGCGGCGCGAGGGCGACGGCTGGCGGGTCGAGACGGCCGGAGGGTCGGTCACGGCGCGCGACGTGCTGGTCGCGAGCGGGGCGACGACGCCGGCGGCGCTGCCGTTCTTCCGGCGGCGGATCGTGCCGGTCGGGAGCTTTCTCGTCGCCACCCGGGCGCTGACCGAGGCGGAGGTCGCGGACGTGATGCCGGGCGACCGGACCTGCGTCACCTCGCTCAACATCGGCAACTATTTCCGCCTGTCGCCGGACCGGCGGTTGATCTTCGGCGGCCGCGCGCGCTTCACCGCCTCGGACGACCAGCGGTCGGACGCGAAGAGCGGCGCGGTGCTGCGCGCGGCGCTGGAGGGGATCTTCCCGCAGCTCGGCGGCATCGACCTCGACTACTGCTGGGGCGGGCTCGTCGACATGACCGCCGACCGCTTCCCGCGCGCCGGGCAGGCGGAGGGCCTGTGGTACGCCATGGGCTATTCCGGCCACGGCGCGCAGCTCGCCACCCACATGGGCGAGATGGTCGCGGACCGCATTCTCGGCCTGCCGCGCGAGAACCCGTTCGAGGGGCTCCCGTGGCCGGCGGTGCCCGGCCACTTCGGCAAACCCTGGTTCCTGCCGCTCGTCGGAGCCTGGTACGGCCTCAAGGACCGCATTTCGTGAAGGAGAAGACCGTGAGTCTGCTGGTAAAGATCGACCCCGATGCCCTCGGCGAGGGCGTCCCGGGCACGCCCCTGCCCGAGCGGCTGATCGCCGGGAACCCGACCTTCCTGACCTGGGCGTTCGACGCCTCGCGCGACGGCGACGTGCGCACCGGCATCTGGGAAGCGACCCCGGGCGAGACGGTCTCGATCAAGGGCGAGAGCTTCGAGTTCTGCCACATCCTCGAAGGCGTCATCGAGCTGACCGAGGACGGGCAGCCGCCCGTCACCTACCGCAAGGGCGACAGCTTCGTGATGAAGCCGGGCTATCGCGGGGTGTGGAAGACGCTTCAGACGGTGCGCAAGATCTACGTGAGCGTCGGCTGACGTTCCGCCGTCGTCGCAGCCCGGGTCACGCGGCTGCGACGGACCGCCGCGCAGCGCGGAAATCCAGCAGGCGGCGCATCATCGCCCCGGCGCACGCGCCGAGGATTGCGGAGCTGACCGCCATCACCGCCGGCCGCGCCAGAAGCGCCGGGGCCAAGGCCCCGGACATCCCGAGCGCGAAGCGAACGCCGAAGACGGTCATGAAAAGCCCGAGCGGCCAGTACGAGCCGGGCACGAGATAGCGGCCGTCCTCGGGGTTCCGCCGCGCGGCGCGGGTGGCGGCACCCGCGGGAGAAAGCAGGACGAGCCCGGCCAGCGCGCCGGCCCCCCAGGCGCCGAGGGCGAACCCGCTCCAGCCATAGGTGTCGCCGGTGCCGTAGAGGCCGTAGAGGCTCATGATCGCGGCCGGAAGCACGACCTGCCACGGGCGCACCAGATGCGTGCGGCTCTCGCGCCGGCCGGCCCAGATCAGGAAGACGAACAGCGGCCAGACGTAAAGCGGGATGCGGGCGAGGATCTCGAACATGCCGGGCCGTGGTTGTGCTCGCCCGACGCCTGAGGCCCTGCGGGGCGATTCGTCAAGGGTCGGCCCCCCATGCCGGCGACCGAACGGGTTTCGCCCTCCGCGCGCGGGTGCCACGAAGGCGTCACGCGAGTGTCGTCTCTCCGTCACATTCGCCCTGTAGCCGGGCCGCAACTCCACCCGCAGAGAGCGAACCCCATGCGCCGAATCCTCTTCCTGCTGGCAGCCTCCACCTGCCTCGTCCCCGCCGCCCAGGCCGCGACCATCCTGCCGCTCGACCGGGCGACCCTCCTCGCCGGCTCGCCCTTCGACGCCAAGGTCGAGTTCACCGGCGTCGTGAAGCCCGGGGACGTCACCGTCACCATCAACGGCAAGCCGGTGAAGGAGGTGCTCGGCACCGAGCCCGAATTCATCGAGAAGGAGCCGGACGTCGAGGCCTCGGCCATCCGCGTCCATGGCGTGACGATCAAGACCCCCGGCGACTATGTCGTCGAGGCCAAGGCCGGCGACGACACCGCCAAGGTCACCTGGACGGTCTACGGCACCCCGGCGCCGGTGGCGAAGAACGTCATCTTCATGATCGCCGACGGCCTCAGCATGGCCGACCGCACCACCGCGCGCCTGATGTCGAAGGGCATGCACGACGGCAAGGCCGACGGCCGCCTCAATCTCGACGACATGCCCTATGCCGCCTTCATCGGCACCTCGTCGACCAACTCGATCGCGACCGACAGCGCCAACACCGCCTCGGCCTACATGTCGGGCAACAAGACCGCGGTGAACGCGCTCGGCGTCTATGCCGACCGCACCAAGAACCCGTTCGACGACCCCAAGGTCGAGCTGGTCTCCGAGGCGCTGAAGCGCACCGGCGACAAGTCCGTCGGCATCGTGACGACCGCCGAGGTCGAGGACGCGACCCCGGCCGCGCTCGTCTCGCACACGCGCCTGCGCGCCGAGAAGGCGGCGATCGCCGACATGCTCCTCGCCCACGAGCCGCAGATCCTGCTCGGCGGCGGCTCGGCCTACATGATCCCGCAGTCGACCCCGGGCTCGAAGCGCAAGGACGACGAGAACCTGATCCAGAAGTTCCAGGACGCGGGCTATGCGCTGGCGACCGATGCGACGAGCCTCGGCAAGGCGAACGAGGGCAGCAACAGCGGCAAGATCCTCGGCCTGTTCCACACCGGCAACATGGACGTGGCGCTCGACCGCAAGTTCCTGAAGAAGGGCACCGTCGACAAGTTTCCCGACCAGCCCGGCCTCGTCCAGCTGACCGACGTCGCCCTGACCCAGCTCGCCAAGAACCAGGACGGCTTCTTCGTGATGATCGAGGGCGCCTCGGTCGACAAGCAGAAGCACACGCTCGACTGGGAGCGGGCCGAGTTCGACATGATCGAGTTCGATCAGGCCGTCGGCGTCGCCCGCGAGTTCGTGAAGACCCATCCCGACACGCTGCTGATCGTCACCGGCGACCACACGCACGGCAACTCGCTGATCGGCACCATCGACCCGGCCCGCGGCGAGGGCCGCGAGAGCGTCGGCGTCTACGCCACCGCGGGCGAGCTCGGCTACAAGGACGAGAACCACGACGGCTTCCCGGACGACGTCAACGTCGCGCCGCGGATCGCGATGTTCGCCAACAACTACCCCGACTACTACGAGACCTGGGGCCCGAAGATGGACGGCCCGTTCGTCCCGGCCGTGCAGAACGAGAACAAGGAATACGTCGCCAACGAGGAATACAAGAACGTCCCCGGCGCGACCTTCCGCGAGGGCAACCTGCCCAAGGCCGACGACACCGCGGTCCATGCCGTCGACGACGTGCTGCTGCAGGCCGAGGGCGCTGGCGCCGACCAGTTCCATGGCTACATGGAGCAGAGCGACGTCTACGTGACCGTCGCGAAGATCCTCGGGCTGGCGCCGGCCGCCAACTGAGCGGCCCTCCGGCCGTGACCGTCGCGCGGGCCGGGGCGAATGCGCCCCGGCCCGCGCCCTTCGTTTCGGGGATGCCCCATGCCGCGCTGCGACCGCCGACGCCTGATCCTCGCGGGGCTCGCCCTCGCCGCCTGCGGCCCGGCCGTGGCGAGCGACAGCGACTCGATCGCCTTCGACGAGCTCTACGGCACGGTAAGCGTGCTCGGGCTCAGCTTCTCGGACAAGCTGAAGGCGCTGGCCGGCCACCGGGTGCGGATGCAGGGCTTCATGGCCCCGCCGCTCAAGGCCGAGGCGAAGTTCTTCGTATTGACCGAGCGGCCGATGGCGCTCTGTCCGTTCTGTTCCTCGGACGCCGACTGGCCGCCCGACATCGTCGTCGTCTATCTCGACCGTGCCCAGACCTTCGAGCAGGCCAACGCCCGCATCGAGGTCACGGGCAAGCTGGAGGTCGGGTCCTGGACCGACCCGGAGACCGGGTTCGTCAGCCAGGTGCGCATCGTCGGCGCCAGCTTCGCACGGGTTTGACCATGGCCTCGCTTCTCGTCCACGATCTCGTGGTCCGCTATCCCGGCCTCGACCAGCCGGCGCTCGCGGTGCCGTCGCTCGCCATCGCCGCGGGCGAGCGCGTCGCGCTCTGCGGGCCTTCCGGCTGCGGCAAGACCACGCTCCTCAACATGATGACCGGCCTCGACCGGGTGCCCGCGGGCCGCGTCGTCTGGGACGAGACCGACCTCGCCACCCTCGGCGAGAGCGCCCGCGACCGCTGGCGGGCGGCGAACATCGGGCTCGTCATGCAGGACTTCCACCTCTTCCCCGGACTCTCCGCCCTCGACAACGTGCTCCTGCCGCAGCGGCTCGCCTGGCGCCCGCTGCCCGCCGGCGCCCGCGACGAGGCGCTGCGGCTTCTCGCCCGCACCGGGGTGCCGCGCCCCGACCAGCCGGTCGAGACGCTGTCGCGCGGCCAGATGCAGCGCGTCGCCGTGGCCCGCGCGCTGGCCGCCCGCCCGGCGATCCTCGTCGCCGACGAGCCGACCGCGAGCCTCGACGCCGAGGCGGGCACCGCCGTCGCCGCGCTCCTGACCGAGCTCGCGACCGAGGCCGGCGCCACCCTCGTCGTCGCCACCCACGATCCGCGCCTGATCGAGCGGCTCGGCCGCGTCGTCCGCCTCGCCGACGGGCGCATCGTCGCCGACGCCGCACTGGCCGCCTGAAGGGGACGGAAATGCTTGGATTCATCCTCGCCGACCTCCGCCGCAGCTGGCCGGGCGCGCTCGCCGTTTGCCTGATCGTGGCGTTCGCCACCGCCCTCGGGGTCGCCGTGACGCTGCAGGAACGCGCGCTGCGCCTCGGTTCCGCCCGTGCCGCCAACGCCTTCGACCTCGTCGTCGGCGCGCCGGGCAGCGAGACCCAGCTCGTGCTCTCCGGCGTCTTCCTCCAGCCCGCGCCGCTGCCGCTGATGCCGGGGAGCGTGATGGCGGGGCTCAGCACCGATCCGCGGGTGCAGTGGGCGGCGCCGGTCGGCTTCGGCGACGCCTATCAGGGCTGGCCGGTCGTCGGCACCTCGCAGGCGCTGGTCGACGGTCTCGGCGGCATCGCCGCGGGCGCGACCTTCCACCTGCTCGGCGACGCCGTCGTCGGCGCCGACGTGCCGCTGAAGCCCGGCGACAGCTTCCACCCGGTCCATGCCGAGCTCGCCGAAACCGGCGAGGTGCATCAGGGCGCGACCTATACCGTGCGCGGCCGCCTCGCCCCCACCGGCTCGCCCTGGGATCGCGCCATCCTCGTCCCGATCGAGGCCGTCTGGCAGGTCCATGGCAGCGGCGAGGACCATGACGACCACGACGCCGACGCCGAGGCGGTCGGGGGGGCCGAGCATCACGACGACGACCATGCCGCCGCCGACGCCGACGGGGCGGGTGGCGAGGAGCATCACCATCACGGCCATCTCGACGCCGACGCGCCGATCCGGCCGGAGCTGCTCGCCGACCCGACTGCGCCCGGCCTTCCGGCGGTGGTGGTGCGGGCGAAGAAGATTTCCGACGCCTACAACCTGCGCCAGCAATACCGGAAGGGCGGCACCGTCGCCGTGTTCCCGGCCGAGGTGCTGACCCGTCTCTACGGCACCCTCGGCGACGCGCGCAGCGTGCTCGCCGCCGTGGCGCTGGCCGCGCAGGTTCTGGTGGCGGCCTCGGTGCTCCTCGTCGTCGTCATCCACGTCCTGCAGCGCCGCCGCCAGATCGGCGCGCTCCGCGCTTTCGGGGCGGGCCGGGCGGCGGTCTTCGCCATCGTCTGGGGCGAGGTGGCGCTGATCGCGCTCTCGGGCGTCGCCGTCGGCTTCGCGCTCGGCTACGGCGCCGCGCGGGTCATCTCGGCCCGGCTGCAGGCGGCGAGCGGCCTGCACCTGCCGGTGGAGTTCGCGCCCTCCGATCTCGCCGGCGTGCTGGCCCTGCTCCTCGCCGCCGGCCTCTTCGCGCTGCTGCCCGCCCTCATCGCCTACCGGCAACCGCCGGCGGCGGCGCTGCGGGGGTGACCCCGCGCGCGGCCCCTTAACCGAGATTGCCACCTGGTAAACGATTTTTGGATTATCGTTTTATATCATGCACTTGATCCTCGTCGCACGCGTGCGACGCCCGTGCTTTCGCGCGCTTCAGAGGCCGCCCATGTGGAAGGCCTTCACCTCCAGATACTCGTCGATCCCGGTCCGCGCGCCCTCCCGCCCGAGCCCCGACTGCTTCACGCCCCCGAAGGGCGAGACGGTGGTCGAGACCGCCCCGGTATTGAGGCCGACCATGCCGAACTCCAGCGCCTCCCCGATCCGCCAGGCGCGGGCGAGGTCGCGGGTGTAGAAATAGGCCGCGAGCCCGAAGGGCGTGCCGTTGGCGAGCGCGATCGCCTCCGCCTCCGTCTCGAAGCGGAAGAGCGGCGCCACCGGGCCGAACGTCTCCTCGCTCGCCAGCAGCATGGCAGTCGTGGCCCCACCGAGCACCATCGGCGCGACATACTGGCCCGCCGGCCGCTCGGCGGCGGCGAGGACGCTCGCCCCGTGCGCGACGGCGTCGGCGACGTGGCTCTCGATCTTCGCGATCGCCGCCTCGTTGATCATCGGGCCGATGTCGGTGCCGGACGCCGTGCCCGGGCCGACCTTCATCGCCGCCACCCGCGCGCCGAGTTTCGCCGCGAAGGCCTCGTAGACGCCGGCCTGCACCAGGATGCGGTTGGCGCAGACGCAGGTCTGGCCGCCGTTGCGGAACTTCGAGACGATCGCCCCTTCGACCGCCGCGTCGAGGTCGGCGTCGTCGAAGACGATGAACGGCGCGTTGCCGCCGAGCTCGAGGGAGAGCCGCTTCACCGTCGGGGCGCACTGCGCCATCAAGAGCGAGCCGACCTTCGTCGACCCGGTGAACGACAGCTTCCGCACCGTCGGATTGCCCGTCAGCTCCGCGCCGATGCCCGCGGGCAGGCCGGTGACGACGTTGATCACGCCCGCCGGAATGCCCGCCCGCTCCGCCAGCACCCCGAGGGCGAGCGCGGTGAACGGCGTCAGGTCCGACGGCTTGACGACGACGGTGCAGCCAGCCGCGAGCGCCGGCGCCACCTTGCGGGTGATCATCGCCGCCGGGAAGTTCCACGGCGTGACGATCGCCGAGACGCCGACCGGCTCCTTCAGCGTCAGGATGCGACGGTCGGGGGTGGGCGAGGGGATAATGCCGCCGTCGATGCGCCGGGCCTCCTCGGCGAACCACTTGGCGAAGGAGGCGGCGTAGGCGATCTCGCCCTTCGCCTCGGCCAGGGGCTTGCCTTGCTCGGCGGTGAGGATCGCGGCGAGATCGTCGGTCGCCGCGGTCATCAGCGCGAACCACCGCTCCAGCGCCGCGGCGCGGTCGGCGTGGGGGACGCGGCGCCAGAGGGCGAAGGCCGCGTCGGCGGCCTCGATCGCGGCGCGGGTGTCGGCCGCGTCCATGGCGGGGACGGTGCCGAGCGTCACGCCCGTCGCCGGGTCGGTGACGGCGAGGGTCGCGCCGGAGGCGGCATCGGTCCAGCGCCCGCCGATCAGGGCGGCCTCGCGGAAGAGGTCGGGGTCGCGGAGGTCCATGGCGGTTCTCATTCCAGGGCCGCGAGCACGGCGGCGGTGATGGCGTCGGTCTTGTCGCGGCCCGGCTCCGTGCCGATGCCCCGCGCGGTGGTCGCCTCGACCGCGGCCATGACCCGGGCGGCGGCCTCCCCCTCGCCCAGATGGTCGAGCATCATCGCCGCCGACCAGATCGCGGCGATCGGGTTGGCGATGCCGAGCGGCGCGATGTCCGGCGCCGAGCCATGCACTGGCTCGAACATCGACGGCGCGCTGCGGTCCGGGTTGACGTTGGCCGAGGCCGCGAAGCCGAGCCCGCCCTGGATGGCGGCGCCGAGGTCGGTGAGGATGTCGCCGAAGAGGTTCGAGGCGACGACGACGTCGAGGCTCTCGGGCGCCATCACCATCCGCGCGCACATCGCGTCGATGTGGTAGGGCGTGACCGCGACGTCGGGGAAGTCGGCGGCGACCCGCGCCGTCATCTCGTCCCAGAACACCATCGTGTGCTTCTGCGCGTTCGACTTCGTCACCGAGGCGAGCTTGCCGCGCCGGGCGCGGGCCTGCGCGAAGGCGAAGCGCAGGATACGCTCGACGCCCGTCCGGGTGAAGATGGCGGTCTCGACGGCGACCTCGTCGGGGGTGCCGACGTGGACGCGGCCGCCGGCGCCGGAATATTCGCCCTCGGTGTTCTCGCGGATGCAGAGGATGTCGAAGCCACCCTTCCTGAGCGGCCCCTCGACGCCCGGCAGCAGCCGGTGCGGGCGGATGTTCGCGTACTGCCGGAACGCCTTGCGGATCGGCAGCAGGAGGCCGTGGAGCGAGACGGCGTCGGGCACGGTCGCGGGCCAGCCGACGGCGCCGAGGAAGATCGCGTCGAACCCGGCCAGCGTCGCGATGCCGTCCGCCGGCATCATCGCGCCGGTGGCGAGGTACGTCTCGCAGGACCAGGGCAGGGTCGTGATCTCGAGCGACGCGACCTTGGCGGCGACGGCGAGGGCGGCATCGGTGACGGGAACGCCGATCCCGTCACCGGGGATGGAAGCGATGCGGTGGGTCTTCATGGCCTGTCCTCAGATCGCGATCAGCACGCTCTTGGCGTGGCGGTTGGCGTGATAGGCCTCGCGGCCGAGATCCTTGCCGATGCCCGACTGCTTGGTGCCGCCGGTCGGCAGGATGTGGTCGCGCGAGCGGCCGTAGCGGTTGACCCAGACGGTGCCGGCCTCCAGCCGCTTCACGGCGCGGAGCGCGCGCGAGAGGTCGCGGGTAAAGACCCCGGCGCAGAGGCCGTAGGTCGGGTGATCGGCGAGCGCCAGCGCCTCCTCCTCGTCGGCGAAGGTCTGCATCGTCAGCACCGGCCCGAAGATCTCCTCGCGCACGGCGGGCGAGTCCGGGCCGACCCCGGCGAGCAGGGTGGGGGCGTAGAAGTAGCCGGGCGCGTCCATCCGCCCGCCCCCGGTCAGCGCCTCGGCCCCGGCGGCGATCGCGGCCCCGACGATGCTCTCCATCCGGCCGATCTGCCGTTCGGAGACGATCGGGGCGTAGGTGGTGGCCGCGTCCCAGGTCGGGCCGGGGCGCGCGGCGCGGAAGCGCGCGGCGAGCCTCGAAGCCAGCGCCTCGGCCACCTCGGCCGCGACGATCAGGCGGCTGCCGGCGACGCAGGCCTGCCCGGCATTGAAGAGGATGCTCGTCGCGATGCAATCGGCAGCCACCGCGAGATCGGCATCGGCGAAGACGACCTGCGGGCTCTTGCCGCCGAGCTCGAGCGTCACCGGCTTCACGCCCGTGCGGGCGATGTTGCCCATGATCGCCTGCCCGGCGCCCGTCGAGCCGGTGAAGCTCACCTTGGCGATGCCGGGATGCCCGGTCAGCGCCGTGCCCGTGGTCGGCCCGTCGCCCTGCACGACGGCGACGAGGCCCGCCGGAATGCCGGCCCGTACCGACAGCTCGGCGATGCGGAGCGCCGAGAAGGGCGTCATCTCCGAGGGCTTCAGCACCACCGCGTTGCCGGCCGCGAGCGCCGGCCCGAGCTTCCATCCCGCCATCGACAGGGGAAAGTTCCACGGCGTGATCGCGCCGACCACGCCATAGGGCTCGGTCAGGGTGAAGCCGAGCGAGCCCTCCGCCGTCGGCACGAGGTCGCCCCCCTCCTTGTCGGCCATCTCGGCGAAGAAGCGGATCTGCTCGGCGGTGACGGCGATGTCGCCGGCAGGAAGCTGGCCGACGGCGCGGGTCGAGCACACCGCCTCGAGCCGCGCGAGCTCGGGATCCGCCTCGATCAGGTCGGCCCAGGCCTGCAGCGCCCGCACCCGGTCGCGCGGCACCCCGCGCCCCCAACCCGACGCTTCCCAGGCCGCCCGCGCGGTCTCGACGGCGCGGTCTACGATCTCGGCATCGGCGACCGGCGCCTCGGCAAATGCCACGCCATCGGACGGCCGGCGCAGCACCATGGCCCCGGGCGCGGCCTCGAAGGCGCCGCCGATGAAATGCCCCCCGGGCAAGGCGACGGCATCGGGATCAAAGGACAGGGTCATGGGGCAGGGGCCTCGGGCGAAGGAAAACCTGCCGCAACCCTAGCCCGCCGCCCTCCGCACTTCGCGCCGCAGCCCGGGCCGGCGAAGCGGATCCTTCCGAATCGACCCCTCCGGACGGCAGGCCATTCCGCAGGGAATTGCGCCGCCGGCCCCGGCTTCGGCACGACCTGCCCGCCCGGCCGGGCCACAATCCCAGCGTCACGCCGGAGCCAGTGCCCCATGTCCACCACCGCGATACTCGCCGATCTCGTCAGCTTCCCCTCGCTGCCCGGCACCCCGAACGCCGCCATCGCCTCCTATGTGCGCGAGGTCCTGGCGCGCCACGGCGTCCCGGCGTCGATCCTTCCCGGCCCCGAGGACGGCCATCTCAACCTCTTCGCCACCGTCGGGCCCAACATTGCGGGCGGAATCGTCCTGTCGGGCCACATGGACGTCGTCTCCGTCGAGGGCCAGAGCTGGGCGACCGACCCGTTCCGCCTGGCCGAGGACGGCGATCGGCTGACCGGCCGCGGCACCAGCGACATGAAGGGCTTCCTCGCCTGCATGCTCGCCATGGTCCCCGAATTCCAGGCGATGCCGCTGACGCGCCCGGTCCACCTCGCTTTCTCGACCGACGAGGAGATCGGCTGCCGCGGTGTGCCGCATCTGATCGCGCGGCTGCCCGATCTCTGCGCCCCACCGGCCGCCTGCCTGGTCGGCGAGCCGTCCGACCTGCGCCCCGTCCTCTCGCACAAGGGCAAGCAGGCCCTCGCCCTGGTGATCGAGGGGCGCGCCGGCCATTCCTCCAACCCCGCGCTGGGCGAGAACGCGCTCTACCCGGCCGCCGAGCTCCTGCTCGCCATTCGCGACCGCGCGGCGCGGCTGGCGACCGATGGCCCCTTCGACCCGCGCTTCGACCCGCCCCATTCCACCCTGCAGGCCGGGCTGATCCGCGGCGGCGCCGCCGTCAATATCATCCCCGACCGGGCCGAGATCGCGATCGAGCTGCGCGCCATCCCCGGCCAGCCGCCGCAATCGGTGACCGCGGAGATCCTGCGCGAACTCGAAGCGATCGTGGCCCGGGGTGACAAGCTCCGCTGCTCCTGGCGCGAGCTTGCCGCCTATCCCGCGCTCCCGTCCTCCGACGACCCGGCCCTCGCCCGGCTCCTGACCGAGGCGACCGGGCAGGCGCCGCTGCAATCGGTGAGCTACGGGACCGAAGCGGGTCTCTTCGCGGCGGCTGGAATCCCCGCGATCATCTGCGGCCCGGGATCGATCACGCGCGCCCATGCCGCCGACGAATATATCCTCGGCTCCGAGCTCACGGCCTGCTGCGCGATGCTGCGCCATCTCGGCGACCACCTGACGCGCTGATCCCGCCGGTCCATTCTGCGGCCAGACGCTCCCCACGACGGGGGCGCCGGCCCCCCCCCCGCAACCCGGAAAGGGACAGGACCCCAGGCGATGCGCGCCGCGATCCCGGCCTGCCTCGCCGCCGGCCTGGAGCAGTCCCGCGCGCTGGCGCGCGGCCAGCCCCGAGCGACCGCGATAAGGGTTGGACAAGGGTTCGCGCGCCAAGGCAAGCTCGCCGAAAACGAGGAATCGGGGGGAAACGGATGCGGCTCGAAGGAAAGAGGCTGCTGATCACGGCCGCCGGCCAGGGGATCGGCCGCGCGAGCGCCGTCGCCTGCGCCGCCGAAGGGGCCCGGGTGATCGCCACCGATCTCCGGCCCGACCTGCTCGACGGTCTGGCGGCGGCCGGAGCCGGCAGGATCGAGACCCGGCCGCTCGACGTCACCGACCCCGCCGCGGTCGCCGCCATCGCGGCCGAGATCGGGCCGCTCGACGGGCTCTTCAACTGCGCGGGCTTCGTGCATCACGGCACCATCCTCGATGTCGCGGATTCCGACTGGGATTTCACCTTCGCGCTCAATGTCACGGCGATGATGCGGATGATCCGCGCCTGCCTGCCCGGGATGCTGGACCGCGCCGGCGGGACCGGAACCGCCAGCATCCTCAACATGGCGTCGATGGCCTCCTCGATCAAAGGCTTCGTCAACCGCACCGCCTATGGCGCCTCCAAGGCCGCGGTGATCGGCCTGACCAAGGCGGTCGCCGCCGATTTCGTCACAAGAGGCCTGCGCTGCAACGCGCTCTGCCCCGGCACGGTCGACACGCCGTCGCTGCGCGGCCGGATCGCCGCGGCGGCCGATCCCGTCCAGGCCGAGCGGGATTTCATCGCCCGCCAGCCGATGGGGCGCCTGGCCACGGTCGACGACATCACGCCGATGGTCGTCTACCTGCTGTCCGACGAGAGCCGCTTCGTCTCCGGCCAGGCGTTGCTGGTCGATGGCGGCGTCACGATCTGAGCGGCGCGAGCCATGAACCGGATCGACGCGCATTGCCATTTCTGGCGGCTCGACCGCGGCGACTATGGCTGGCTTGCGGGGCAGGGCGGGCCGCTCGCCCCTCTGCGCCGCGACTTCCTGCCGGCGGACTATCCGGCGCCGGGCGATGCGCTGATCGCGGTCCAGGCGGCGCCGACGCGCGCCGAAACCGACTTCCTGCTCGGCCTCGCCGCGACCGAGCCGCGCATCGCCGGCGTGGTCGGCTGGGTCGATCTCGCCGATCCCGCCGCCGTCGAGGATCTCGAGGCCCGCGCCGCCGATGCGCGCTTCAAGGGCGTGCGGCCGATGCTGCAGGACATCGCCGCCACCGACTGGCTCCTGACGGCGCCCCACCCGGACAATCTCGCCGCGCTGGCCCGGCTCGGGCTCGGCCTCGACGCGCTGGTGACCGAGCGTCACCTGCCGGTTCTCGCGCGCTTTGCCGCCGCCCATCCCGACCTGCCGATCGTGATCGACCATGCCGCCAAGCCGCGGCCTGGGCGCGGGCCGGACTGGCAGGCCGGCATGGCCGCGCTCGCCCGCGATCCCCGCATCCATTGCAAGCTCTCGGGATTGCTGACCGAACTCGATCCGGCCAGCCGCGCCGCTCCCGCCGCCGCGCTCCGCCCGATCGTGGCGCGCCTGCTCGACTGGTTCGGACCCGACCGGCTGATCTGGGGCAGCGACTGGCCGGTCCTGACGCTCGCCGCCAGCCTCGCGGACTGGCACGCGCTGACCGACGACCTGCTGGCCGGCCTTTCGGCGGCGGAGCGCGCCGCGATCCTCGGCGGCACCGCCGCGCGCTTCTATCGGGTGGCGCCATGATCGCCCGGCCCCCAGGCGCGCCCGTGCAAGGGGCGGCGCAAGGATCGGGTAAGCTTCCTTGCCATCGTCCTAACGCTCCAGATAAAATCGTTCAATTACAACAACATGATCTTTGTCGCACGCGTGCGACTCGCGCGCCGGAGGGACCGGCTCGGATCGGGGGAACGCCATGAAACTGCTGCGCTTCGGCCCCAAGGGCCAAGAACGCCCGGGCCTGCTGGACCCGGAGGGGGGTATCCGCGACCTCTCCGCCCAGGTCGAGGACATCGCCGGGGCGGCGCTCACGCCCGAGGGCCTGGCCGGCCTGTCCGCCCTCGACTGGCGCAGCCTGCCCCTTGTCGAGGGCAGCCCGCGCCTCGGCCCCTGCGTCGGGCGGATCGGCAAGTTCATCTGCATCGGCCTCAACTATGCCGACCACGCCGCCGAGTCGGGCCTGCCCGTCCCCTCCGAGCCGGTGGTCTTCAACAAATGGACCAGCGCGGTCTGCGGCCCCGACGACGATATCGAGATCCCGCGCGGCTCCCAAAAAACCGACTGGGAGGTCGAGCTCGGCGTCGTGATCGGCAAGCCCGGCCGCTACATCTCCGAGGCCGACGCCCTGTCCCACGTGGCCGGCTATTGCGTCGTCAACGACGTCTCCGAGCGCGAATGGCAGATCGAGCGCGGCGGCACCTGGGACAAGGGCAAGGGCTGCGACACGTTCGGCCCGATCGGCCCCTGGCTCGTCACGCCCGACGAGGCGGGCGACGTGCATGATCTCGGCCTCTGGCTCGAGATCGACGGCCAGCGCGTGCAGACCGGCTCGACCGCCACCATGATCTTCAGGATACCGCAGATCATCGCCTATCTCACCCGGTTCCTGTCGCTTCAGTCCGGCGACGTGATCTCGACCGGCACGCCGCCCGGCGTCGGCCTGGGCATGAAGCCGCCGCGCTACCTCCAGGGGGGCGAGTTGCTCCGGCTCGGCATCGACGGCCTGGGCGAGCAGACCCAGCGCGTGGTGCGCGCATGACGACCGGCCGCCCCCGCTCCTGCCTCGTTCGGGGCGCCTGATGGATCTCCATCTCGCCGGCAAGGTCGTGATCGTCACCGGCGGCGGCTCGGGCATCGGCGCCGGCATCACCGAGGTCCTGGCCGAGGAGGGCGCGGTCCCGGTGATCCTCGCCCGCCGCGCGCCCGATCCCGGCTGGCTGTCCCGCACCGGCGCCGAGTTCCTCGCGGTCGAGCTCTCCGACGACGCGGCCTGCCGCGCGGCGGTGGCGGCGGTGCGGGCGCGGCACGCCGCGATCCACGGGCTCGTCAACAATGCCGGTGCCAATGACGGGGTCGGGCTCGATCGCGGGCCGGAGGCGTTCCGGGCGAGCCTCGACCAGAACTTGATCCACTACTACACGATGGCCCATCTGCTAAGGGACGACCTGCGCGCCAGCCGGGGGGCGATCGTCAATATCGCGTCCAAGACCGCGTTGACCGGCCAGGGCGGCACCTCGGCCTATATCGCGGCCAAGGCTGCGGCGCTCGGCCTCACCCGGGAATGGGCGGTGGATTTCCTGGCCGACGCGGTGCGGGTCAACGCGATCGTCGTCGCCGAGGTGATGACGCCGCTCTATCGTCGCTGGCTCGACACCCTGCCCGACCCGGACGCGGCGCTCGCCCGGATCACCGCGCGGATCCCGCTCGGGCACCGCATGACGACGGCGCGCGAGATCGCCGACAGCTGCGCCTTCCTGCTGTCGGATCGCTCTAGTCACACGACCGGGCAATGGCTGTTCCCCGATGGCGGCTATACCCATCTCGATCGGGCGCTCTGAGCGGCGCGCCGCCGCCCGGCTAAAGCGGCTTGCGGGCGGCGATCAGGTATTCGGCATTGCCGTCGCCGCCGCGGATCGGGCTCTCGGTCTCGCCGAGCAGGATCCAGCCGGCGGCGGTGAGGAAGCGCGCGACGCCCTCGCGCGCCGCGGCGATGGCGACCGGGTCGCGGACGATCCCGCCCTTGCCGACGGCGGCGGGGCCGACCTCGAATTGCGGCTTGATCAGCGCGACCAGGACGGCGCCCGGCCGCGCCAGCGCGAGCGCGGGCGGCAGCGCCTTGGCCAGCGCGATGAAGGAAAGGTCGGCGGTGATCCAGCCGGGCGGAGGCACATGGTCCGGGGTGAGGTCGCGGACATTCAGCCCCTCGATCAGGCGCAGGCGCGGCTCGGCCCGCAGGCTCGGCGCGAGCTGGCCGTGGCCGACATCGACGGCCCAGACCTCGGCGGCCCCGGCCTCGAGGAGGATCTGGGAGAAGCCCCCGGTCGAGGCGCCGAGATCGAGCGCCACCTCGCCGCGCGGATCGAGCCCGAACTGCTCGAGCGCGTGCTTGAGCTTCAGCGCGGCGCGCGAGACATAGGGCAGCGGATCGCCGGTCAGCGCGAGCGCCGCCCCTGGCTCGACGCGGGCGGAGGGCCGGGTCGCGGGGGCGCCGTCGACCCGCACCATCCCGGCGGCGATCAGCGCCTGGGCCCGCGCCCGGCTCGGCGCGAGGCCGGCCGAGACCAGCGCCTGGTCGAGCCGTGACCCCGACGGCATCAGGCGCCTGCCCGCTGGCGGGCGCCGTGGTGCCAAGGCCCCTCGGCGCGACCGGCGACCTGCGCTGGACTGCCGCGAGTCAAGCACCTCCGGGAGCCATGACCAGACGTCGCTCGACCCGCGCGACGGCGCTTCTCGTCCTCGGCCTGCTGCTCCTGGCCGGCTGCGGCACGCTGCCCCGCCATCCGGTCCCCGAGGCCCTGAAGGCCGAGGCCGAAATTCCGGGCTATGGCGCGATCCGCTACTGGGGCGACGACGCGCACAGCATCAGCCCGGACATGCTCGACCTGGTCGACCGCCAGTCGCGCGCCGCCGGCCGGACCGGTCCGCGCAACTTCCTCGCGATCTCGGGGGGCGGCAGCGACGGCGCCTTCGGAGCGGGGCCGCTGTTCGGCTGGTCCGCCAAGGGGACGCGGCCGCACTTCGACATCGTGACCGGCATCGGCACCGGCTCGCTCACCGCGCCGTTCGCCTTCCTCGGCAAGCCCTACGACCAGGAGCTGCGGGATTCCTATACCAGGATCGACACCGCCGACATTCCGCCGGTCCGGATCCATGTGGTGGCCGACGGCGTCGCCTATGACGCGCTGCATGTCGATGGCGGGACCTCGAACCAGGCTTTCATGCTGCCCTCGAACCTCTCCTTGCGCGATATCGACCGCCGCTACGGCATCTCGCGCCAGCGCACACTCTACGTGATCCGCAACGGCAAGGTCACGCCGGATTACCGCGCGGTGCCGGCGCGGGGTGACCGAACCGCCGCAGTGACCGGCGCCTTTGACAAGCGCAGCGGACGCGCCACCTCTTCCCCCGCACACCAGGACGGGGACGGGATATGGACGAGACCGACGCGCCGCCGAGCAAGCTCACCAGCACCAAACAGCTTTGGGCGGCCGAGGGGCGGTTCCTGACCGGCCGCCATGCCCGGCCGGAGGCCGAGCGCCTGCCCCCCGGCCAGCATCTGGTGCGCAACTGGCCCGTGCTCGATCTCGGCCAGGAGCCGGAGGTCCCGCTCGCGCGCTGGCGCCTCGATGTCACCGGCCTGGTCGAGACCCCGCTGAGCCTCGACTGGCCGGCCTTCGGCGCGTTGCCCCAGAGCGACCGGCGGTCGGACATCCATTGCGTCACCACCTGGTCGCGCTACGACAATGACTGGCGCGGCGTCGCGGTGACCGACCTGATCGCCGCCGTCCGCCCGAAGCCCGAGGCCGGCGCGGTCTGGCTGACCTGCCATGACGGCTACACCACCAACCTGACCCTCGCCGACTTCACCGCGCCCGACGCGATGCTCGTCACCCACTGGCAGGGCCAGCCGCTGGCGCGCGAGCATGGCGGGCCGATGCGGCTCGTGATCCCGCATCTCTATTTCTGGAAGAGCGCCAAATGGCTGCGCGAGATCGCGTTCCGCCAGCAGGACGCGCCGGGCTTCTGGGAGCAGAACGGCTATCACCTGCGCGGCGATCCCTGGGCCGAGCAGCGCTATTCCGAGCACTGAGGGCGGGGTGCGACAAGGCGCCCTCGCCCGGACGCCGCGACCCGGTTTCGGGCCGCGGCGCCAGCCGCTATCTCGGGCGAGTCGAGGCCGGAGGTCGGGTTGGAACGCGTCATCGTCGAATCGCTCTATCTCATGCTGGCGGTCGTGGTCAGCGGCTGGGCCGCGCGTGCCCTGCGCTTCCCGGTGCCGCTGCCGCTCGTCCAGATCGGCGCCGGCGGGCTGATCGCCGCGACGACGCCGCACGGGATGCGGCTCGATCCGGAAGTGTTCTTCCTGCTGTTCCTGCCGCCGCTGCTGTTCCTCGATGGCTGGCGCATCCCCAAGGAGGGCCTGTTCCGCGACGCCCGCACCATCGTCGGCCTCGCCTTCGGGCTCGTGGTGGCGAGCGTCGTGGCAATCGGCTTCGTCATCCACTGGATGATCCCGGCAATGCCGCTCGCCGTGGCCTTCGCGCTGGCCGCCGGCCTGTCGCCGACCGATCCGGTCGCGGTCGGGGCGATCATCAAGAAATCGCCGCTGCCGCGCCGGATCCTGCATGTGCTCGAGGGCGAATCGCTGCTCAACGACGCGACCGGCCTCGTCTGCATGCGCTTTGCCGTGGCGGCGGTCGCGACCGGCAGCTTCTCGCTCGGCCCGGCGGCGGCGAGCTTCCTCTGGCTGGCGCTGGCCGGTCTCGCCGCCGGGGCGGGCATCACCTTCGGCGTCACCGCGATCCAGAGCCGCATCGCGCTGCGGCTGGGCGAGGAATCCGGCTCCAAGATCCTGATGAGCCTCCTGTTGCCGTTCGGCGCCTACCTGCTGGCCGAGCGTATCCATGCCTCGGGTATCCTCGCCGCCGTCGCGGCCGGCGTCGCGATGGCCTATGTCGAGCAAACCGGCCGGGCGCTTCCCGCCACCCGGATGCGGCGGATCGCGGTCTGGGACATGCTGCAATTCGCGCTCAACGGCACGATGTTCGTCCTGCTCGGCGAACAGCTGCCCAACATCGTGCGCAACGCGGCGCGCGCGATGGAGGACGCCGATCTCGGCCATCCGCCGCTGATCCTCGTCTATGTCGCCGCGGTTTCGGCCGCGATGATCCTGCTGCGGCTCGGCTGGCTCTGGTTCGCCTTCCGCCTGCCCGGCTTCCGCCGCGGCGGCCCGCCGATGGACCGGCGCGTGCTGCTGGCCGCCGCGATCGCCGGGGTTCGCGGCTCGATCACGCTTGCCGCGATCATGACCCTGCCGCTCTTCGTCAATGGGGCGCCGTTTCCGGGCCGGGATCTCGCCATCGTCATCGCCGCGGGCGTGGTGATCCTGTCGATGCTGCTGGCCGGCCTGGTCCTGCCGCCGCTGCTCGCGAGCCTGCCGGCGCCGGTCGAGGAGGAGAGCGAGCGGTTCGAGCGCCGGGCGCGCAAGGCCGCGTCGCTCGCGGCGATCGACGCGATCGAGCGGGCGCTGCATGGCGAGCATGTGATCTCGCCAAAGACGGTGACCTGGATGGAGGCGGCGGCGCGGATCTCGGGCGACTATCGCGCCCGGATCGAGGGGATGGGCAAGTCGGGCGAGGAGGCGGACGAGCTGCGCCGGGCCGAGGCGGTCGAGCGCGAGCTGCGCCTCGCCGGCCTTCGGGCCGAGCGCGAGACCTATTACCGGCTGGGGCGCGAGCGCAAACTGTCCGACGACATCGTCCGGCGGCTCGTCGCCGAGGTGGACCATGCCGAGACGCGCCTCGGCTGAGGCGTCGCGCGCGCCGGTCCGGGAAGCGGTCTCTAGGCCAGCACGAAGTCGTGCAGCAGCTTGAGATTGAGCAGCACGATCGCCGCCGCGATCAGCACCGACAGCGCGATCAGCCAGCGCGGCGCGACGAGCGCGCCCATCTTGTTCCGGTCCGCGGTGAACATCACGAGCGGGATCACCGCGAAGGACAGTTGCAGGCTCAGCACCACCTGGGTCAGGATCAGAAGCCGCGCGGTGCCGCTCTCCCCGAACCAGATGGTCACGAGCGCCGCCGGGATGATCGCGATCGCCCGCGTGATCAGCCGGCGCAGCCAGGGCGCCAGCCGGATCTGCAGGAAGCCCTCCATCACGATCTGGCCGGCCAGCGTCGCCGTCACCGTCGAATTGATCCCGCAGCACAGCAGCGCCACCCCGAACAAGGTCGGCGCGATCGCGAGCCCGAGCAGCGGCGCGAGCAGCGTGTAGGCGTCGCCGAGCTCCGCGACCTCGGTGCGGCCCGACGCATGGAAGGTCGCCGCCGCCAGGATCAGGATCGAGGCATTGATGGTCAGCGCGAACATCAGCGCCACGGTCGAATCGAGCGTGGCGAAGCGCAGCGCCTCGCGCTTCTCGGGCAGGCTGTGGCCAAAGGCGCGGGTCTGCACGATGCCCGAATGCAGGTAGAGATTGTGCGGCATCACCGTCGCGCCGAGAATGCCGAGCGCGAGATAGAGCATGTCGGGATTGCGCAGGATCTCGGTCGTCGGGGCGAAGCCGCGGATCACCTGGCCCCAATCGGGATCCGCCAGCGCGATCTGCACGCCGAAACAGACCGCGATCACCCCGAGCAGCGCGATGACCAGCGCCTCGACCCAGCGGAAGCCCATCCGCTGCAGATAGAGGATCAGGAACACGTCGAGCGCGGTGATGAGCACGCCGATCTCGAGGGGGATGCCGAAGATCAGGTTGAGGCCGATCGCCGTGCCGATCACCTCGGCGATATCGGTGGCGATGATGGCGATCTCGGCCAGCAGCCAGAGGCCGAGCGCGACCGGCTTGGGGAAGGCGTCGCGGCAGGCCTGGGCGAGATCGCGGCCCGAGGCGATGGCGAGCCGCGCGCACAGCGATTGCAGCACGATCGCCATCAGGTTCGAGACCAGCGCGACCACCAGCAGCGCATAGCCGAATTTCGAGCCGCCGGCGAGCGAGGTCGCCCAATTGCCCGGATCCATATAGCCGACGGCGACCAGATAGCCCGGGCCGAAGAAGGCGGCCGCGCGACGCCAGGCCGATCCGCCGCGGGCGACCGGCACCGTCGCATGCATGTCCGCGAGCGATGCCTCGCCCCGCTCGCCGTTCCATGCCGTCGTGAAGCGCGGGCCCGATGCGTCCATGGCGACTCGATCCATTCTGCACATGCAATTCATTCTCAATAAGGGGGCCGCTTGGTCTTTTCAAGCGCCGCGTTGCCGCAGGGCGCGTCCCGGGCGTCGCCGAACCGAGTTTCGCCTTGGGTGGGCCTCCCGGCGCGCCTCTCCCCTGCGAGATTGCGGGCAGACGGCTCCGCGCCACCGTCTGCCCGGGCAGGAGCCCGAGCCAACATCTCCAAGGAAGGCCCCCGCCACCAGCGCAACGGTGCCGCGCGCCGCGAGCGAGAGAGCGCCACAAGCGGGGCGTTGCCGCGGCGCTTTACGAAAAGCCGCGGCTCCGCAACGCCGTACGGCCCCGCTCCCGCCGATCCGCGACCCGTCAACCTTTGTTGAGGATTGGTGAATGCTCCGAGAAAATACTAGCGATTTCAGTTAGTTGATCTGTTTCGCACGCGTGCGACAGCACGCCCTTCAGGCGCCCGGAACCTCGGCCAGCGGCATCAGGATTTCGGTCACCAGTGTTTCGGGGGCGACCTGGTCAGGATCGTTGCGATAGATCTCGACCCCCGGGGCATCGCGCGGCGCCTCGCCCGAGCCGAGGCGCCAGGTCCCATAGAGCCAGTCCCAGGCCGCCGGCAGCCCGGAATAGGGCCCGACCAGCGTCAGGACCGCATAGCGCCCCCCGGCGACCCGCATCTGCTCCATCCCCTCGGGCAAGGGCAGGTCTTCGGCGACCGCGATGCCGGCCAGGCCCCGCAGATCCTCGGCCGGCACCTCGGTCGGGTCATCGACATAGACCCCCAGAACCTCCCGCGCCTGCGGCCAGAGCCCGCGCTCGGTCACGAGGTCGGACAGCCGCTCGAAGGCGGGCTTGATCTGGTCATAGGGCCCCCGATGCCCGATCCCGACCACGCGGCGCGGCGCTTCCTCCCGGATTTCGACTGGATACATTCGGCCTTCCCCCAAAAGGGAGCGGGACCGCCTCCCCCCCCTGCCGCGGCCCGATCCGCTGTTGCATTCGCACAAGCCGCGGACAATATACACGCCACCCTGGGGATCGCGAATGCAGAACTATCTCGACTTCGAAAAGGGCCTCGCCGAGATCGAGGGCAAGGCCGAGGAGCTGAGGGCGCTCGCCCGCAAGAATTCCGAGATGGATGTCGAGGAGGAGGCCGCGGCGCTCGACAAGAAGGCCGCCGCCCTGCTCGACGAGCTCTATCGTGGCCTCGATCCCTGGCGCAAATGCCAGGTCGCCCGCCATCCCGACCGGCCGCATTGCCGCGACTATGTCGAGGGCCTGTTCACCGAATGGACCCCGCTCGCCGGGGATCGGGCCTTCTCCGACGATCACGCCGTGATGGGCGGCCTCGCCCGCTTCAACGACCGCGCGGTGATGGTGATCGGGCTCGAGAAGGGCAACGACACCAAGACCCGGCTGGAGCACAATTTCGGCATGGCCCGGCCCGAAGGCTATCGCAAGGGCATCCGGCTCATGGATCTCGCCGATCGGATGGGGCTGCCGGTCATCACCCTGGTCGACACGCCCGGCGCCTATCCCGGCAAGGGTGCGGAGGAGCGCGGACAGGCCGAGGCGATCGCCCGCTCGACCGAGAAATGCCTGCAGATCGGCGTGCCGCTGATCTCGGTCGTGATCGGCGAGGGCGGGTCGGGGGGCGCTGTCGCCCTCGCCACCGCCGACCGGCTGGCGATCCTCGAACATTCGATCTATTCGGTCATCTCGCCCGAGGGCTGCGCCTCGATCCTGTGGAAGGACGCGGAGAAGGCCAAGGACGCGGCCGAGGCGCTGCGGCTCACCGCGCAGGACCTCTATGCGCTCGGGGTCGCCGACCTCGTCGTGCCCGAGCCGCGCGGCGGCGCCCAGCGCGACAAGGCCGAGATGGTGGCCCGCGTCGGGGCCGCGATCGCCGAGCTGCTCGGCCAGCTCGACGGCCGCAAGCCGGGCGAGCTGCGCAAGGCGCGGCGCAAGAAATATCTCGATATGGGCCAGAAATCCCTGGTCGCCTGACCCTGGGGCCAGCCCGCGAAAGCGGGCGCGATCCGCGCGGGACATGTGCGAAACCGGGTCTGTCGCACGCGTGCGACAAAGGCCAAGACATTGATTTCAAAGAGAATTTTTAAATTCATTCACCGAATGGCAATCTTTGCTAAGACGCGTCGCACGCCGTTCGCCAAGGTCTCGCTGACCGAGCCCGCGCTGGCAAGTCGCGCGCCGATCGGCTAGGAGGCGGGACGGGAGGTGCCGCCATGTCGATCAATGCCTTCGGCCATCTGTTCCGCGTGACAACCTGGGGCGAGAGCCACGGGCCCGCGCTCGGCTGCGTGGTGGATGGCTGCCCGCCCGGCGTGCCGCTCTCCGAGTCCGACATCCAGCCTTGGCTCGATGCGCGCAAGCCCGGCCAGAACAAGTACACGACCCAGCGCCGCGAGGAGGATGCCGTCGAAATTCTGTCGGGCACCTTCGAGGGGCGCACCACCGGAACGCCGATCAGCCTGATGATCCGCAATACCGACCAGCGCTCGAAGGATTATGGCGAGATCGCCGAGAAGTTCCGGCCCGGCCATGCCGACATCACCTATTTCCAGAAATACGGCCTGCGCGACTATCGCGGCGGCGGGCGGTCGAGCGCGCGCGAAACCGCGGCGCGGGTCGCGGCCGGCGGGGTCGCCCGCGCCGCGCTGACGGCGCTGATCCCCGGCATCGCGATCCGCGGCGCGATGGTCCAGATGGGCGCACACGCGATCGACCGCACCGCCTGGGACTGGGCCGAGGTGCCGCGCAACCCGTTCTGGTGCCCCGACGCGGCGACCGCCGCCGCCTGGGCCGAGGAACTCGACGCCCTGCGCAAGACCGGGAACTCGGTCGGCGCAGTGGTCGAGATCCAGGCGAGCGGCGCCCCCGCCGGCCTCGGCGCGCCGATCTATGCCAAGCTCGACAGCGAGCTCGCCTCCGCGATGATGACGATCAACGCGGTCAAGGGGGTCGAGATCGGCGCGGGCTTCGGCGCGGCGGCGCTGACCGGCACCGAGAATGCCGACGAGATCTTCTGGGGCAATGACGGCCCGCGCTATTCCTCGAACCATGCCGGCGGGATCCTCGGCGGCATCTCGACCGGCCAGGACATCGTGGTGCGGTTCGCGGTGAAACCGACCTCCTCGATCCTGTCCCCCCGCCGGACCATCACCCTGCGCGGCGAGGAGACCGAAATCGTCACCAAGGGCCGCCACGATCCCTGCGTCGGGATCCGCGCGGTGCCGGTCGGCGAGGCGATGATGGCCTGCGTCCTGCTCGACCAGCTGCTGCTGCATCGCGGACAGGTCGGCGACGCGGGCGGGGTCATCGGCTGAACGACGCCGCCAGCTCCACATGGGCCGACCAGCGGAACTGGTCGACCACCTGCACCCAGTCGAGCCGATAGCCGCCCGCGACCAGCAGGCCCGCATCCCGCGCGAAGCTGACCGGGTTGCAGGAAACCATCGCGATCCGGGGCACCGCGCTGGCCGCGAGCGCGCCTGCCTGGGCCTCGGCGCCGGCGCGCGGCGGGTCGATCGCCACCGCCTGGAAGCCCGCGAGCTCGGCGGGCCCGAGCGGCCGGCGAAACAGATCGCGCCGCTCCGTCGTCACCCGGTGCAGCCCCGGCGCGCCGCGCCAGCCGGCATCGAGCGCGGCGAGCATGTCGGCCTCGCCCTCGACCGCGTGGATCTCGGCGGTCTCGGCCAGCGGCAGCGCGAAAGTGCCGCAGCCCGCGAAGAGATCGGCGATGCGCCGCGCCGCGCCCGCCGCCTCGCGCACCGCCTCGGTCAGCGCCGCCTGCCCCGCCTCGGTCGCCTGCAGGAACGCGCCCGGCGGAGGCGCGACGCGCGCGCGGCCCATCGGCTGCAACGGCGGGCGGGCGAACGCGACCGGCGTCCCGTTCCAGCTGAGCCGCGCGAGATCGGCCCGCTCGGCCAGCCGGGCAAGCGTCTCGGCGAGCGCGGCCTCGAGCGGCTTGGCGTCCGCCACGTCGATATCGAGCCCGGCCGGCCCGACGGTCACGCCGAGCCGGATCGCGCCTCCGCGCGCCGCGCCGAGCCCGGTCAGCTCGGCGAGCAGCGGCCGGGCGGCGAGCAGCTCGGGACGGATGACCGCGCAATCGGCGATCTCGACGACCTGATCCGATCGCCGGGCGTGAAAGCCGATCTGCACCGTCTTGCGGGTCCGCCGCCCGGCAAAGGTCGCGCGCCGCCGCGACCGGGCGGGCGAGGTGGCGGTCGGGCGGAGCTCGGTCTCGAGCCCGCGCGCCGCCAGCGCCCGGGCGACCACGGCCGCCTTCCAGTCGGCGACGAACCGATCCGAGGCATGTTGCAACGCGCAGCCGCCGCAGACGCCGAAATGCCGGCAAGGCGGCGCAACCCGCTCGGGCGAGGCCTCGACGACAGCCGTGACCGTGAGGATGCCGTCCGCGACCGGGCCGCGCACCCGCTCGCCGGGCAGGGCGAGCGGCACGCGCAGCTGACCGGTCGATCCCTCGGCCAGTCCCTCGCCATCGCGGCCAAGCCGATCGACCCGCACCTCCTCGACAGCCGCTATCGCGGGCCCGAGGCTCGGTTTAGTCTTCATGGCGCAACAATCGGAGCACTCCCCATGACCACGCCCGTCGCGCCCGGCACCAGGATCGGGCATGTCCATCTCAAGGTCGCCGATCTGGAGCGCGCGATCGCGTTCTATTCCGGTGTGCTCGGCTTCGAACTGCAGCAGCGGCGCGGCGACCGGGCCGCCTTCCTGTCGGCCGGGGGATATCACCATCATCTCGGGCTGAACACCTGGGAAAGCCTCGGGGGTGAGCCGCCGGCGCCGGGGACGACCGGGCTCTATCACACCGCGATCCTCTATCCGACCCGGCGCGACCTGGCCGACGCGCTACGCCGGGTGACCGAGGCCGGGATCACGCTCGACGGCGCGTCCGACCATGGGGTGAGCGAGGCGCTCTATCTGCGCGATCCGGACGAGAATGGGGTCGAACTCTACTGGGACCGGCCGGAGGCGGATTGGCCCCGCGATGCGGACGGTCGCCTCGCCATGGTCACGGCGCGGCTCGACCTCGCCTCGCTGCGCGCCGAGCTGAACGGGTAGCTCGCCGCCGCTGGGGCGCGGGGCCGAGGCGGTGGGCGCGCCGCATCCCGTTGTCGCCGACCCGGCGGGCGGAAAGGCAGCCGCCGCTGGGAAGCGGCTGCGCCACTGGGCTCAGGACAGCGCCTGCTGCTGCTTCGGGGCCGCGCCGCGCCGCTTGGCCGGGGCGGGGGCTCCCGCTGCGGCGGCCTTCCGGCGCGGGCGCGGCCTGGTCTCGGCGGCAAGCTCGGCGCTCGCCTGGTGCCAGTGTTGGTCGGCCTGGCCGTCCGGGCAGCCCTGCTGCAGCCAGATCGCGTGGGCCCGCTGGCGGATCTGGTCCTGATGTTCTTCGGACATGCGGTCCTTCCTCCTGATGGTGACAGTCTCGGGGCGCAAGCCGCGGGACTATGCGGCGAAATCGACCAAAATTCAATCAATGGTTGATTAATGGCTGGCGACTGCCCGAAAGGCGCGTGCAGGCTATTCTGGCACGGCCCTTGCTTGGAATGGGTGCAACGACCACGCCGAGGAGGAGATGACCATGAAGGCGCAGGTACTGACCCGTTACGACGACGCCCTGAAGGCGGATACATGGGTTGCGATGCAGGAGGTCGCGGATCCGAAGATCCAGAAATCGACCGATGTGATCGTGCGGATCGGCGGGGCCGGCGTCTGCCGCACCGATCTGCATATCATCGAGGGGGTCTGGCGGCCGCATATGGATCCGGACGGCCATCATCTGCTGCCGCTGATCATGGGCCACGAGAATGCCGGCTGGGTCGAGGAGGTCGGCAAGGAAGTCGAGGGGATCAAGGTCGGCGATCCGGTGATCGTGCATCCGAAAATCTCGGGCGGCACCTGTCTCGCCTGCCGCCGCGGCTGGGACATGCATGGGCCGGGCACCTTTCCCGGGCTCGATTGCAATGGCGGCTATGCCGAATATCTCGCGACCTCCGAGCGCAACATCGTCGCCCTGCCGAAGACGCTGGCACCGAAGGAGGTGGCGCCCTATGCCGATGCGGGTCTGACCGCCTATCGCGCGGTGAAGAAGGCGACCCGGCACCTGCTGCCCGGCGAGAGCGTCGTCGTGATCGGCGCGGGCGGTCTCGGCCATATCGCGATCCAGTGCCTGAAGGCGATGTGCGCGGCCGACGTGATCGTGGTCGACAAGTCCGAGGCCTCGCTGGCGCTCGCCGGCAAGATCGGCGCCGACCGGCTGGTCAAGGCCGACGGCAACGAGGTCGAGGCGGTGCTCGCCTTGACCGGGGGGGCGGGGGCCGAGGCGGTGATCGACTTCGTCGGCGAGAAGGGCACCACGACCAAGGGCCTCGCCATGACCCGGCCGATGGGCAGCTACTATGTCGTGGGCTATGGCGAGAACATCACGGTGCCCACCGTCGACATGGTGATCACCGAGAAGAACATCATCGGCAACCTGGTCGGCACCTGGGCCGAGCTTGTCGAGCTGATGGCGCTGGCCGATCGCGGGCTCGTCACGCTGACCACCGTCGAATACAAGCTCGCCGACGCCAACCAGGCGCTGCACGACCTCAATGCCGGCCTGATCCATGGCCGTGCGGTGCTGATCCCCTGAACCTGCGCGGGCGGGGGGAGCGGCGCGCCGCTCCCTCCGGGCGAACGAGATGGGTCATGATGGGGAGAAGGCGCATGTGCGGCGTGGTCGCCCGAACCGGTCCGCAGCCATTCCAGCGGATCAACCGCTCGCTTCGGATCGGCGGGCACGCAACCAGCATCGAGCTCGAGGCGGCCTTCTGGTCGGTGCTCGATCACATGGCGGCGCGCGAGGGGCTTACGGTGCCGAAGCTGCTTGCCGCCCTGCAGGATGAGGTGGCCGAGCTTGCCGGCGGGGCGCGAGCTTCGCCTCGACGCTTCGGACGATCTGCCTGCTCTATCAGGGCAGTCCGTCGGTCCCCGCCGCCTCGGGCTAGGCCCGGCGGCGGGGGAGCTTGGCGGCAATGGTCAGTGCCGGCGGTCCTGGCCGAGCCGGCCCTCGGCGATCCAGCGGGCCGCGAGCACCAGCGCGCCCATGGCGAAGTCCTTGCCATGCGCCGCGCTCATCTCCTCGGCCATGGTCCCGAGCCGGGTGAAGAAGGCGTCCTTGCTCTCCTCCTCGGGGGTGAGCGTGGCGCGGCTGGTCTCTTGGTCGGTGTTCATGGATGTCTCCCTCACTTGAACAATTGCGGTGGAAAGGTGGCGATCGCCAGGGTGCCCCCGGCATCGCCGATCGCGAGATGGCGGCCGTCCGGCGAGAAGGCGAGCGCGGTCACCGCCTCGCCACCCTGGCGCAGCAGCAGCTCGTCGCGTCCGCCGATCTCGGCGATCAGGACCTGACCGTTGGCGAGGCCCGCGGCGACGAGGCCGCGCGCCGGATGGGCCGCCACCGCCTCGACCAGGACGAGCCCGGCGCGCCCGCAGATCAGCGGCCGTGGCGTGGCGCCGGGCAGCAGCAGCGTCTCCTCGTCCCAGGCGGCGATCCGGAAGGCCCCCGCGGCGACGAGCGCCCGGCCCCGGGCGCTCCAGGCGAGGCTTCGCACCGCGCCCGGAAAGTTGCCGAGCGTCGCGGTCTCGTCCGAAGCGGCCGCGGCGATCCCGAGCCCGGCTTGCCCCAGCCCCGCCGCGAGGCAGGCACCGTCGTCCCGCCAGCGCACCGGGCCCTCGGCCGGCAGCGGCAGGATCCGCAGTCCGCCAGCGGCCTCGACGATCGCGAGCCCGTCGCCGAGCGCGATGCCGAGGCGCGCGCCATCCGGCGCGAAGCCGAGCGCGGCCGCGCCGCGCAGCGCGAACCGAGCCGGCCCGCCGTCATCGAGAACGACCAGCTCCGCGCCGTCCGAGGCCGCGATGCGCCGATCCGCCGCGCCCGCATCGAGCGCCAGGACCGGCCCGCGCAGCGCGATCCCGGCGGGAGCGGCGCTGCCGTCCGCCGCGACCCGCAGCACGCGCCCGTCGCCGTCGCCCACGAGAAAACCGCCTTGCAGGGCCGCGAGCGCCGGCGCCCGGTCCGCCAAGCGGCCCAGCGCCACCAGCGGCACCGGCCGGCCGGTGCGGGGGCGGATCGTGGTCTGCCCCACATCGCCCGAAACCCGGATCCGCGCCTCGGGCGGCTCGGCATCGGCGACGGCGGCGATCGCGACACCGCCCGCTATCGTCGCGGCCGCGAGCGCCGCCCCGTCCCGGCTGAAGGCGAGCTCGGCCACGGCCGCCCCCGCCTGCCACTCCCGGGCAACGAGATCGAACAGCGTCAAGGTCTCGACGCTCGGCTGGGTCATCGTGGTCCTCCCGTTGCCGTGCCTGTTCTCGGCATCTTCCCCATTGAGAAGCAAAAATCGGGCCAAGACCCGGTGCGACCAGGAGCCCTGCGATGAGCGATGGATTTGATCGGCGTTTCCTCCTGGCGCTGCAGGCTTCCGCGACGGCGGAGCTCGGCGCCGAGGATCCCTGCAGCCAGGCGCTCGGCGCGGCGGCGGAGGCCGGCGATCCCGCCGCCGCGCAGGCGGCGCTCGCCGCGCTGCCCGACGATCGGCAGCAGCGGGTGATGGCGGGGGCGCATCGCCGGCTGGTGTTCGACCCGGCCGGCTGGCTCGGCTCCTGGCGCGGTGGCCGCCCCCACTAGCCCCGCGGCGGGACGAGATAGCCCCCGAGCTGGTCCGGCAGATCCGGCGCCTGACGGCGGAACTGCGCTTGGGCGGTCTCGATATGGCTGCGGATCTGGTCCCAGATATCGACGCGCAGCACCGAGGTCGTGTCCCCGAGCAGCCGCTCGATCTCGGCCAGCCGATATTGATGCGCCATCGCGACGCCCGAGAACACGAAGTCGCGCAGCATCAGCGCGTGGGTCTCGATGAAGCCATGGATCATCGGATGCGTCTCCGGCGTCACGCCATGGCCGGCAAGCTCCTCCGCGATGAAGGCGCGGAAATGCTCGTGCAGCCGATGCTGGCTCTCGCCGAGGAAGCGCAGCGCGAAGACCGCGTCGCGCGGCATCAGCGCGACGAGAGCGCCGGCAATGTCCTGCGCCGCGCCGGCGCCGCCGGAAGGCTCGGGGGAAGGCTCGTCGGGATCGTCGCCGGGCGCCATGAGTCGCTCCTCTGCTTTGCCCAGTAAATAGGGGCGGCGCCAAAACTTGTCGAGCCAGTCAATTGTGCAACTGCGAAGTACATTTCGGCGTAAGCGAAGCAACCCCGGCGAAACAGCTGTAATTTACAGTCGTAACGTTCCGAAACAGCCCCGGCCCGGCGCCCGGGAAAGCCGAGCCGGATCGGGGTCGCGGGCAACTGGCACGGACCTTGCTTGGAACGGGTCAGAAGAAGCCCATCGGGCCTGGAGC
Source organism: Amaricoccus sp. (assembly GCA_046348955.1). Lineage (GTDB taxonomy): Bacteria > Pseudomonadota > Alphaproteobacteria > Rhodobacterales > Rhodobacteraceae > Amaricoccus. The sequence goes on along the minus strand of JAXMDG010000003.1, from coordinate 91,191 downwards.
CCGGTGCCACAAGAACGAAGGGGAGGCTGAGGACGGAGGCGGCCGTTCGCCCGAGGGCGACGGCGGGGTGCCCCTATCCGCGACCGACACCTTTGCCGGATCCACCGAACGGCGGACCAATGGTCCTCCGCTCGCTCAAACAAGACCTAGCGGCAAACCGATGCCGCGAACGGCCGGAGCCACGGGGTCTCCGGCGAAACAGGTGGAGGCTTTCAGACGATGACGTCCCTGACGTTGAACAAGATCACCGCCCAACGCGGTATCTCCGTGGGCGAGGCGACCAAACGGATTTCCGATCTGGGCTGGCAGCCCAGCTATGTCCAGGAAGCGAACACGTTCCCGACCGACTACAAGATCGCCAAGGCGCCGCGCGATCCGATGAAGCAGGTGCTGCGCTCCTACTTCCCGATGCAGGAAGAAAAGGACAACCGCGTCTACGGCGCGCTCGACGCCGCGCTGCGCGGCGACATGTTCCGCAACGTGGAACCGCGCTGGGTCGAGTGGATGAAGCTCTTCCTCGCGATCATCCCGTTCCCGGAGATCTCCGCGGCCCGCTCGATGGCGATGGTCGCGCGGCTGGCGCCGGGCGAGGATCTGCGCACCGGCTTCACCATGCAGATGGTCGACGAGTTCCGCCATTCCACGATTCAGATGAACCTGAAGAAGTGGTACATGGAGAACTACATCGACCCCGCCGGCTTCGACATCACCGAGGAAGCCTTCGGCAAGTGCTACGCCACCACCATCGGCCGCCAGTTCGGCGAGGGCTTCATCACCGGCGACACGATGACCGCCGCGTGCATGTACCTGACGGTCGTGGCCGAGACGGCGTTCACCAACACGCTCTTCGTCGCCATGCCGTCGGAGGCCGCCCGTAACGGCGACTACGCCCTGCCGACGGTGTTCCTCTCGGTGCAGTCGGACGAGAGCCGCCATATCGGCAACGGCCACTCGCTGCTGATGGCGGCGCTGAAGGAGCCGGAGAACCACCTGCTGCTGGAGCGCGACCTGCGCTACGCCTTCTGGCAGAACCACGCCATCGTCGACGCCGCGATCGGCACCTTCATCGAGTACGGCACCACCAACCGCGACAAGAACAAGGAATCTTACGCGGAGATGTGGCATCGCTGGATCTTCGAGGACTACTACCGCACCTACATGCTGCCGCTCGAGAAGTACGGCGTGAAGGTCCACCACGACGACGTCCACGAGGCCTGGAACCGCATCACCAAGAAGCACTACGTCCACAAGGTCGCGCAGTTCTTCGCGGTCGGCTGGCCGGTGAACTTCTGGCGCATCGAGGCCCAGCGCGACGCCGACTTCGAGTGGTTCGAGGCGAAGTATCCGGGCTGGTACAACGAGTTCGGCAACTTCTGGAAGTGGTACGACAAGCTCTCACACAAGGGGCAGCAGGTCATCACCTTCGCGCAGGAGCAGACGGGCTACGTCTACCCGCACCGCTGCTGGTCGTGCCTGGTCCCCTGCCTGATCCGCGAGGACATCGTCACCGACACCATCGACGGGCAGCTCCACACCTTCGCCCACGAGCTCGACCGCTGGACGGCGGTGGAAGCCTTCTCCGAGGAGTACCAGGGCCGGCCGACGCCCGCCATGGGCCGCTTCTCGGGCAAGCGCGAGTGGGAGACGCTCTATCACGGCTGGGATCTGGCCGACGCGATCAAGGACCTCAACTTCGTCCGTCAGGACGGCAAGACCCTGGTCCCGCAGCCGCATCTGCGGTTCGACGACAAGGAAATGTGGACCCTCGACGACGTGCGCGGCAACACGCTGATGTCGCCGCTGACGCTGCTCCGGGAGATGACCCCGGAAGCGCGTGAGGCGCATCTCGCGGAATACCGCGCGGGCTTCACGATCAAACCCTGCAACTGAGCCAACCCGTAGGGTGGGTCAATCACCCGCCCTACCACCCAGACCAACCCTCTCCGCACGAAGCGGGGAGGGACCGGGGAAGAAGTGGAAGCGAGGCAACGGAATGACGCATACGGTCCGCCTGGAGCCGGTCGGCGTCGAGTTCGAGGTCGAGGATGGCGAGACGGTCCTGAACGCGGCCTTCCGCCAGGGCATCGCCCTGCCGCATGGCTGCAAGGAAGGGCAATGCTCGGCCTGCAAGTGCGTCCTCAATGACGGCGAGGTCGACCTGCTCAAATACTCGACCTTCGCGCTCAACGACATGGAGCGCGAGAGCGGGCACATCCTGCTCTGCCGGGCAATCGCCTATTCGGACATGGAAGTGGAGCTCCTCAACTACGACGAGGAGGTGCTGTCGAAATCCATCGCGGTGAAGACCTATCAGGGTCGGATCAGCGAGATCGAGAGCCTGACCCACGACATCCGGGGCATCGCCATCGAGCTCAACGCGCCGATCAAGTTCTGGGCCGGGCAATATGTCGACATCACCGTCACCACCGAAGAAGGGGAGACGATTACGCGCTCGTTTTCCATGGCAAATACGCCGGAGCAAGCCCAAACCCTCCGCTTCGTCATCAAGAAGTACCCGGCCGGAAAATTCTCCGGCGAGCTCGACTCCGGAGGAATCCGGGTCGGCGCCGACGTCACCGTCGTTGGACCCTATGGAACCTGCTTCCGGCGCGAAGGCCGGGACGGACCCATGATCCTTGTCGGGGCCGGCTCGGGCCTCTCGCCGATCTGGTCGATCCTGCACGACCATGTCGCGAGCGGCGAGGACCGCGAGGTCTTCTTCTTCTACGGCGCCCGCACCCAGGCGGATCTCTTCTACCTGGACCGGATCGCCGCCCTGACGGAGGCGAACCCGAAGGTCCATTTCATCCCGGTGCTCTCCCACGCCGACGATGACGCGGACTGGACGGGGGCGCGCGGCTTCGTCCACGAGCGCGTCGCCGACAAGCTCAAGGAACTGGCCGTCGACGGGGCGGGCGATGTCTATGCCTGCGGACCGCCGCCGATGATCGACGCGCTGGAGCCGGTGCTCTTCATGGCCGGCTTCGAGAGCGAGCGCATCCACTTCGACCGTTTCACCACTTCGTCAAGCGCGACACCGGGGCAGCTCGAGCCGGCCCGGTCTCACTAAGCGACAAACCCAACAAGGAGCGAAACGTCATGCCAGCCATCTCCAGCTCGGTTGGATCGGGCGCGGCCGGTGCCGCCATCTTCTCCGACAGCAACAGCCGCAAGTACCGCTACTTCCAGCCGCGCGGCCAGCGCGCCACCCACTACGAGGACGTCACCGTCGACGTCCAGCCCGACCCCGAGCGGTACCTGATCCAGAACTGGATCATCGAGTTCGCCGACGGCAACGGCGCCTACATGAAGGACTACACCCGCGCCCTCTCCTCCAACTGGCACGCCTTCCGCGCCCCCGACCAGGAGTGGGAGCGCACCCACTACCAGCGCCAGTCCAAGATCGAGACGATGGTCCAGTCCGTCATCTCCAACGCCCGCAAGTCCGGCGCCCACACCACCTTCGACAAGGCGTGGACGAAGACCCTCCAGAACCATCTCGGCGCCTGGAAGCACGCGGAATTCGGCCTCGGCACCTCGCTCATGCAGGCGCAGCGGTACGGCTACACCCAGATGATCAACAACGCGACGCTGACCAACAGCTCCTACAAGCTGCGGCTCGCCCAGGACATCACCCTCTATCTCGCCGAAATCGGCATGGACATCGACGGCTGGGACGACGGCGCCGGCAAGGAGCACTGGCTCAACGACGAGAAGTGGCAGGGCACCCGTGAAGCGATCGAAACGATCATGGGGACCACCGACTACCTCGAGCAGTACTTCGCCATCAACATCGTCTTCGAGCCCCTCGTCGGCGAGCTCTTCCGCTCGGGCTTCCTGATGCGCGTCGCGGCGGCGAACAACGACTTCGTCACGCCCCCCGTCATCTCCGCCGCCGAGGCCGACTACGAGCGCAACCTCGCGAACACGATCGACCTCGTCTACCTCCTCGCCAACGACGAGAAGCACGCCGAGCACAACCGCTCGCTCTTCAAGGCCTGGCTGAAGATCCACCGTCCGCTCGCCGAAAAGGCGGCCCGCGGCCTCCAGCCGATCTGGTCGGAGCCGCACTCGAAGCCCGTCTCGTTCGAGGACGTCCGGGCGCAGTCCGAGGAACGGATCGGCCAGATCCTCGGCGAACTCGGCCTCAACTAAGGGGAGACAGCGACATGAGCGACACCGCAACCGACGCGACCCGCAACGCGGCGCATTCGAACAACATCTTCAAGTCGATGAAGGACATCACCTTCGAACAGACGATCTCGCACCAGTGCGGCGTCACCATGAACGACTCGGTCGAGGCCCGCGCCATCGCCGACTTCATGGGCCAGAAGGAGGGCGTCGTCGTCACCTACCAGCCGGCGCTGATCCGCATCGACGGCGATGGCAAGCTGATCTTCAAGATGGACGAGATCAGCGACTTCCTCGGCCGCGAGATGACGGCCGAGATCTTCGAGGTGAACACCTCCACCCACTATGGCCGCATGGTGCGCGTCGACGACAACACCGTGATCCTGTTCGGCAACATGGACGAGGTGATGGAGTTCATCTGACCCCGCATCCCGAGAAGGCAGGGGGCGTGCCGGCCACCGGCGCGCCCCGGTACCCCGATAACGACAGCAGCGGAGGCAACCCATGTACGTGACGCCCGAGGGCAAAGAGATCTTCATCGTCGACGCCCACACCCATTTCTGGGACGGCAGCCCGGACAACCAGCGCAACGTCCACGGCAAGCAGTTCGTCGAGTGCTTCTACGCCTACCACAACGCCCTCTCCCCCAAGGAAGAGCTGTGGGAAAAGTCGAAATTCGAGAAATATTCGGAGGACGACACCTACCGCGACCTGTTCATCGACGGGCCCGATGACGTCGCCATCATCCAGACGACGGTCCTGAAGGATTTCTACAAGAACGGATTCGGCTGCATCAAGCGCTCGACCGAGATGGCCAAGCGTTCGCCCGACCGTTTCATCGTCAACGGCTCCTTCGATCCGCGCGATGGCGAGCTCGCGCTCGACTATATCCACTTCATGAAGGAGACCTACGGCATTCAGGGCGTGAAGATGTACACGGCCGAATGGAAGGGCGAGAGCAAGGGTTGGAAGCTGAACGACCCCTGGGCCTACAAGTGCTTCGAGCTCTGCGACAAGCTCGGGATCAAGAACATCCACGTCCACAAGGGCCCGACGATCATCCCCTTGAACAAGGACGCCTTCGACGTCCATGACGTCGACTACGCCGCCACCGACTTCCAGAACCTCAACTTCATCGTCGAGCATTGCGGCCAGCCGCGCATCGACGATTTCTGCTGGATCGCGGTGCAGGAGACCAACGTCTATGGCGGCCTCGCGGTGGTGCTGCCCTTCATCCACTCGCGTCCGCGCTATTTCGGCGAGATGATCGCCGAGCTCCTGTTCTGGTGCGGTCCCGACAAGATCCTCTTCGGCTCGGACTACGCCATCTGGACGCCGCGCTGGCTGGTCGAAAGGTTCTGGAACTACCAGATCCCCGAGGACATCGCCGCCGAGCGCGGCGTGCAGCTGACCGACGAGATCAAGGAAAAGATCCTCGGCCTCAATGCCGCCAAGCTCTACGGCATCAATATCGAGGAGCGGAAGGCCAAGCTGCGCTCCGCGCCGCTCTCGATCGCGGCGGAGTGACGGCCATGCGTGCGATGCCCGAGGCCCGGGATACGGGCGCCCGCGAGGCCGATGTCCGGCGGGTCCTGGCGCGGGTTGCCGACCCCGAACTCGACGAACCGATCACCGCGATGGGCTTCGTCGAGGAGATCGGCTTCGACGGCGACGTCGTGACGGTGCGGTTCCGGCTGCCGACCTACTGGTGCTCGCCGAACTTCGCCTTCCTGATGGCCGAAGGCATCGTGCGCGAGGTCAGCAGCCTGCCCTGGGTCGCCCGCGTCCTGGTGCGGCTCGAGGACCATATGCATGCCGACGAGGTGAACGCGGCGGTCAATGACGGCCGCAGCTTCTCCGACGCCTTCGCCGCCCTGTGCGACGGGGCGGATCTTGGCGAGTTGCAGGCCAAGTTCGACGAGAAGGCGTTCCAGCGCCGGCAGGAAAGCGTGCTCCTGCGGCTCCGGGCGCTCGGCTGGTCGGACGGGGATATCGTCGCGATGACGGTTCGCCAGCTCGACGCCGTGGATTTCGAGGGCGGCGAGGCCGAGGGCCAGCGTCCGCGCTATCGCGAGGCGCTGGCGCGTCGCGGTCTGGCGCGTTGGCCGGGCGATCTCGCCTTCCGGACCTGGCAGGGCGAGCCGATCGCGGCCGACGGGCTGCGCGCGCATCTCTCGGTCCTGCGCCAGGTGCGGATCAGCATGGAATTCAACGGGGCCCTGTGCCGTGGCTTGCAGGGCGCGCGCTACAAGGAAGTGGCCGAGATCGATGGCGAGCCGACGCTGGTCGATTTCATGCTCGGCCGGATGCCGCGGCAGCGCGCGCGCCAGACATCCGTGTCGCCCGGTTAGCGCGCCAGAGAACATCAAGTAAAGTCAATATGTTGTCAGGAGTCGCACGCGTGCGGCTCCTGGTCTCCGGGAGGTAGGGAAGCACATGCCCAAGGTGATGATCCACAGCGAGGCCGCACGCCGGGCGCTGGCCCGCGGCGTCTGGCAGCTCGCGGCCGCGGTCGAGCCGACGCTCGGGCCCAAGGGGCTGAACGCGATGATCGACCGGCCGATCGGCACGCCGATCGTGACCCGCGACGGGGTGTCGATCGCGAGCGAGATCGAGCTCTTCGACCGGTTCGAGAATATGGGCGCCCAGGTGGTGCGCGAGGTCTCGATGCAGACCAACGAGGTTGCGGGCGACGGCACCACGACGGCCATCGTTCTTGCGAACGCGCTGGTCCAGAAGGGCGTCGAGGCCAGCGAGAAGGGCGCCAAGACCGTCGATCTCTGCCGCGGCATCGACCTCGCGGTCGAAAAGGTGGTGGCGGCGCTCCGGGCCTCGGCCCGGCCCGCCAATGCCGACGGGGCGCTCGCCTCGGTGGCCGCGATCGCCGCGACCGATCCCAAGCTCGGCGCCCTGGTCGCCGAGGCCTTCGAGAGGGTCGGGGCCGAGGGGGTGATCACGACGGAGTTCAGCGTGACCACCGAGACCCTGCTCGACGTGGTCGAGGGGATGAGCTTCGATCGCGGCTATCTCTCGCACCATATGGTGACGGACCAGGAGAAGATGGAGGCGGTTCTGGATCGCCCGCTGATCCTGATGACCGACCTCAAGATCAAGGATCCGGCCAGCCTCGAGGGGGTGCGTCGGATCGCCGAGGCCGAAGGGCGCCCGCTGCTGATCATCGCCGACGAGGTGGCGCCCGAAGTGGTGGTGACCCTGCTCGGCAAGGAGGGGCCGGGCCGCTATCTGGTGATCCATGCCCCGGAATACGGGCATTGGCGCCGGGCGTTGATGGAGGATCTCGCCATCGTCACCGGCGGCCGGGTGATCGCCCGCGATCTCGGCGGTCGCCTCGAGGACGCGACCCGTGCCGATCTCGGCGGCGCGGAGCGGGTGCGCACCAGCGCCGGCTATACCGCGATCCTGCGCGGCGAGGGCGAGCCGGCCGCGATCGCCGCGCGGCGCGCCCAGGTCCAGCGCCAGCACGATGCCGCGCCCCCGAACATCGAGCAGGACAAGCTGCGCGAGCGGGTGGCCAAGCTCTCCGGCGGGACGGCGGTGCTCTATGCCGGCGGTGTGACCCCGGTCGAGCAGAAGCGCACCATCCAGCTGATCGAGGATTCGCTCTCCGCCGTGCGCGCCGCGGTGGAGGAGGGCGTGGTGGCAGGCGGCGGCACCGCGCTCGCCCAGATCGGGCCGGTCGTCGACCAGGTGATCGCCGGGCTGAAGGGCGACGTGGCCGAAGGGGCGCGGCTCGTCCGCTCGGTCCTGACCCGGCCGCTCTGGCGGATCGTGCAGAATTCCGGCGGCGATGCCGACGGCGTGGTGCGCGAGGTCTCCGCGGTCAATGGCGGCTTTGGCTACAATGCCGCGGTCGGCGATTATCAGAATATGTACGAGGCGGGGATCATCGACCCGGTGCGGGTGACCTGCGCCGCGCTCGAGAACGCCGCTTCGGTCGCGAAGCTCATCCTGACCACCGAGACCCTGGTGGGCGACGTGGCCGAGGACGAGGACGTGACCGCCGGCCCCGCTTTGGGTGGCGGCGCCGAGAAGCTCGGACGCGCCTGACCGGCCGCCATCTCGAAGTCTCCCCGACTGCCGCGGCCTCCGGCCGCGGCCTTTCGTTTCGGGGAGGGGGCGGTCCGTCCATCGGCGGGGGCTCTCCCGCCCGTCGACAGTCATGAACAGGTGGTTAATGCCCGAAAAAATATTGTTTTTTGTCAAATAGATAACCGGAGTCGCACGCGTGCGACTCCGGCCTCAGACCGGCAACGCGGTCTTGTACTTCACCTGCTTGAGCGCGAAGCTCGACCGGATATTGGCGACATGGGGAATGGTCGCCAGCTCCCGCACGATGAAGCTTTCGAGCGCCGCCATGTCCGGCACGATCAGCCGCACCAGATAGTCGCTGTCCCCGGTCATCAGATAGCATTCCATCACCTCGGGATAGGCCCGCATCCGTTCCTCGAAGGTCTGAAGCGCCGCCTCGACCTGGCGGTCCAGCGTCACCTGGATGAAGACGCTGATCGTCAGGCCCAGCGCCTCGGGGTCGAGCAGCGCGACATAGCCCTTGACCAGCCCGTCGCGTTCCAGCTGGCGCACCCGCGCGAGGCAGGGCGAGGCCGACAGCCCGACCCGCCGCGCCAGCTCGGCATTGGTCCGGCTGCTGTCGCGCTGGAGCTCGGTCAGGATGCGGCGGTCGATCTCGTCGAGGCGGCGGGGCGGCATGGCGGCTCCCAGGGCTTGCGGAGCGCGGACTATGCTTCCCACCGCCCCGGCCGGCAAGCGGCGCCGGCGGACCCGTTCACCATGCAGCGATGTCGTACTCCGCTACTACCCGCCGATCCGCCAAAGCAGCTAGCCTCGGGCTGGCGCAATCCTGTCAGCCGGGGTAGCGTGGCAATTGGCCTCACCCGGCGGAGACTCGGGGGGCCTGGGGAGGATACATGGTCGACATCATCACCAAGCGGGATGGCCCGAGGCGAGAGGACGCGCAGGCGCGGCAGCTGATCGAAGCGAATCGCCCCGTCATCGACCGTCTCGCCGACCACCTCTCCAACGGCGCCTACTCGGCCCGCCGGAACGCCCCCGCGCCCCGCGCCCCGGAGGCGTCCGGCCTGATCATCCATACCGCCCGCAGCACCGCGATCACCGAGCCGCCCAAGCCTTTCGTCCGGGTCGCGCTCAACGGGCGGGTCAGCGCGGTCGACGCCAATACCGGCCGCCAGCTCCATCATCTCGGCGACCTGCGCCGCCGCCCGGAGGGCCAGATCTTCGTGCTGGCGACCCGGGCCAACGGTTTCTTCTCGCCGGTCGACGAGACGGTCGCCGCGGCGCTGGCCGATCTGGATGGCAAGACGGTCGAGCGGGCCGACGAAGCGGCCCTGACCGGGGAGATCGGCGCGCGCCTCGGCTTGGCGTGACGTCGCCCGGCGCGGAGTCCATGCAGCAAGGGAGGGATCCCTGACCCGGATCAAGCGAACGACGGTGGCATGACCAGCAAGCCCAACCCAGCCTCCGGCCAGGCAGGCACGACAGCGCCGACTTTGCCCTGGGCCCAGTCCGGCCTACCCGACTATGACGAGCGCGCCACGATGGGCGCCTGGGAGATGCTGCTGTCCGGCGAGCCGCCGCAGGCGCCGCAGGCCTGTCAGGTCCGGACCGTGATCAACGACAGCTGGAACCGCTGCGCCCGCTGCGGCCTCGATGCGATGGCCAGCGAGGCGCCGATCGACGAGAGCGGCGATGCGATCGAGGGGCTGAGCCGGAGCAATGCCGAGCTTCTCGACGCCGCCCGGCGCTCGTTCGGCAGCATCGGCAGCCTGCTGGAGGGCACGGGCGCGATGATGGTGCTCGCCGACCAGGATGGGGTGCTGATCCAGGCGATCGGCGACCGGCGGACCCTGTTTGACGGGCGCGACATTCATCTCGCGGTCGGGGGCAAGTGGACCGAGGACGCGATCGGCACCAACGGGATCGGCACCGCGCTGCATGCCGGCGCGCCGGTCTTCGTGCATGCGGCCGAGCATTTCGTCGCCGGGATCAAGGGCTGGACCTGCGCCGGCGCGCCGATCCGCGACCCGCTGGACGGGCGCATCGTCGGCGTCGTCGATCTGTCGGGCCGCCCCGGCATCTTCCGGCCCCACAATACCGCGCTGGTCGCCACCGTCGCCCGCGAGATCGAGAAGGCGCTCGCCGAGGCGCAGGAGGCCGAGCGGACCCGGCTGCTCGAGGCGTTCATCGCCTCGGCGCCGCATTACAAGCGGACCGATGGGCTGATGATCCTCGACCGCCGCGGCCGCACCGTCTATTGCGCCAACGTTCCCTGCGAGGTCACCGAGCGCTTCCCGCTCGACGGGCTCGCCAAGGCCGATGCGCGGCGGGCCGGCCAGTCCGACTTTCTCGACGACCTGACCCGCGCCTTGCCCCCGGCGATGCGCGGCTGTCATCTGAGCCCGCTGAAGCTCGACGGCGCGCTGCGCGGCGCGGCGCTCGTCCTGCCGACCCGGAGCCGCGCCGCCTCGGGCGCGGGGCATCGCGACCCGGTCGAGGAAGCGGCCGCCGCGATCGTGGGCGACAGCCCGGCCCTGCGCGCCGTGGTCGATGTCGCGGCCCGGGTCGCGCGGACCCGCGAGGTCAGCTCGCTGCTGATCCAGGGCGAGACCGGCGTCGGCAAGGAGCTCTTCGCCCGGTTGGTCGGCAGCGCCCGTGCCGGCAAGGACCGGTTCGTCGCGGTCAATTGCGGGGCGATCACCCGCGAGCTGATCGGCTCCGAATTGTTCGGCCATGTCGCCGGCGCCTTCACCGGCGCCTCGCGCGAGGGCAAGCCCGGCGTGTTCGAGCTCGCCCATGAGGGCGTGCTGAGCCTCGACGAGATCGGCGAGCTGCCGCTCGATATCCAGCCCTTCCTGCTGCGGGTGCTGGAGGAGCGGGCGGTCCAGCGGATCGGCGACAGCCGGCCGCGGCCGGTGGATGTCCGGCTCGTCGCCTCGACCAACCGCGACCTCAAGGCCGAGATCGCGGCCGGCCGCTTCCGCCGCGACCTCTATTACCGGATCAGCACGGTCACGATCGAGGTGCCGCCCCTGCGGGCGCGGGGCGACGACGTGCTGCTGCTGCTCGAGCATTTCAACCGGACGATCGCCAGCCGGCTGGGCGGCGATCCGCTGGGCTTCGCCGAGGGGGCGCGCGACGCGCTGCGGGCCTATCGCTGGCCCGGCAATGTCCGCGAGTTGAAGAGCCTGGTCGAGCGGCTGCATCTGCTGGTCCGGGGCAGCCGGGTCGAGCGGTCGGACCTGCCGGCCGAGATCGCCGAGCCGGACAGGGTTCCGGGACCCGCGCCGGCGGCCGTCCCGGTGCCGGGCGCCCCGGCATCCGAGCGGCCGCATTCGGCCGAAAGCCTGGAGGAGCATGAGCGCGAGGCGATCCGAGCGGCCCTGCAGGCCGAGCAGGGCAACCTCACCCGGGTCGCCCAGCGCCTCGGGATCTCGCGGCCGACCCTCTATCGCAAGCTGAACCTCTACGGCTTCCGCCGCAGCTTCGGCTGAGGCCGAGCCTGTGCGAGGGCCGGAGTCGCACGCGTGCGAATCCGGCTAATGCTTTGATATTGCAGCATGCTCTCAGCGCGCTTCACCGGATTTTAATCTCGGTAAACGAGGCCGCGGGCCGGGTCTCGGGGTTGGAGCGCATGGCGATGGCGGCAGCGCCGCTCTCAGGATGGCGCCGCGGCAACGCCGCGCGCGTGGCGGCGTCGCGCCCGCGGCGCGCGGCGGCGTCGCGCCGGTGGCGCGCGGCGGTGTTGCGCCGGTGGTGGAGCGCCCCGGTGGCATAAGGCCGTGCGAGGGGGGACGCGCCTTTGGGGGGAGAGCGTTTGGAAGAAAGCTCTGACTCACCAGGAAACAGGCCCTGGCGGAGGGAGCGGCCCCGGTGCGCCGCGCCGGTCGCGCGCGGTGTGGGAGGGAGGCCGGCAGGACTGGCCGGCCGGCGCGCCTGTCCCGCGGGGAGCGCCCTTGCTGGGCGAGGTCGGTCGCGGCGCGGCAGGATTCGGGCGGGAGCGGCAGGAATTGCCGCCATGGCTTGCAAATGCCACAGAAACATTCGGAGATCGTCGCAAGGGCGGGGCAGTTCGGCGCCATCTGCGCCAGCGGAGAGGGTAGGGTCGGACGGCTGAGCAGGGGGGGCCGGAGGATGCGCATGGAACGCGGGCCGGAGATCGACGTCGATCCGCAGGAGACCGGCGAATGGCTGGCGGCGCTCGAGGACGTGGTGCGCGTCGAGGGACCCGAGCGGGCGCGCTTCCTGCTGCGCCGGGTCGAGCAGGTGGCGCGCGACGGCGGGATCCTCGGCGGCAGCCAGCCCTATTCGGCCTATCGCAACACCATCCCGCCCGAAGGGCAGGGCCCCTATCCGGGCGATCTCACGATCGAGGAGCGGCTGACCTCGATCATGCGCTGGAACGCGCTCGCCATGGTGATCCGGGCCAACAAGGCGCATGGCGAACTCGGCGGGCATGTTGCGAGCTATGCCTCGGTCGCCGAGATCTTCGAGATGGGATTCAACCATTTCTTCCGCGCCGCCACCCCGGATTTCGGCGGCGACCTCGTCTATTTCCAGCCGCATTCGGCGCCTGGCGTCTATGCCCGCGCCTTCCTGGAGGGGCGGCTGACCGAGGCGCAGCTCGCGCACTACCGGCGCGAGGTCGGCGGGGCGGGGCTCTGCTCCTATCCGCATCCCTGGCTGATGCCGGATTTCTGGCAGGTGCCGACCGGCTCGATGGGGATCGGGCCGATCAATGCGGTCTATCAGGCGCGGATGATGCGCTATCTCGCGGCGCGCGGGCTCGCCGATACCGCCGGGCGCCATGTCTGGGGCGTGTTCGGCGACGGCGAGATGGACGAGCCCGAATCGATCGGGGGCCTCACCCTGGCCGCGCGCGAGGGGCTCGACAACCTGACCTTCATCGTCAATTGCAACCTGCAGCGGCTCGACGGGCCGGTGCGCGGCAATGGCCAGATCATCCGTGAGCTGGAGAGCCTGTTTCTCGGGGCCGGCTGGAACGTGATCAAGGTCCTGTGGGGCTCGGAATGGGACCCGCTATTCGCGGCGGACAGGAACCATGCGCTGCTGCGCCGCTTCGCGGCGACGGTGGACGGGCAATATCAGGATCTGGGCTCGAAGGACGGCGACCATAACCGGCACAAGTTCTTCGATGCCGATCCCGAGACCAAGGCGCTGGTGGCCGGCTGGTCGGATGCCGAGATCAATGCGCTGAAACGCGGCGGGCACGATTTCCGCAAGCTCCATGCCGCCTTCGCGGCCGCGCGGGCCCATCGCGGCCAGCCGACCGTGATCCTCGCCAAGACCAAGAAGGGCTATGGCATGGGCAGCGCCGGCGAGAGCCGGATGACCGCGCACCAGGCCAAGAAGCTCGATCCCGAGGGGCTGCGGGCATTCCGCGACCGCTTCGCCCTGCCGCTGACCGACGCGGCCCTGGAGCGGCTCGATTTCCTGAAGCCCGCGGCATCGAGCCCCGAAATGGCCTATCTGCGCGAGCGGCGCGCGGCGCTGGGCGGGCCGATGCCGGCGCGGCGCCGGGCCGGTCCGCCGGCGCCGCCGGTTCCGCCGCGCGCGCTCTATGCCGAGCCGGTCGCTTCGGAGCGGCCGATCTCGAGCACGATGGCCATGGTGCGGATGCTGAGCGGGCTGCTCAAGGACCCGCAATTCGGCCCGCGGATCGTGCCGATCGTCGCCGACGAGGCGCGCACCTTCGGCATGGACAGCCTGTTCCGCCGGATCGGCATCTATGCGCCGCAGGGCCAGCTTTACGAGCCCGAGGATGCCGGCTCGCCGCTGTTCTATCGCGAGGCCGCCGATGGGCAGCTGCTGGAGGAGGGGATCACCGAGGCGGGCGCGCTCGCCTCCTGGACCGCCGCCGCCACGGCCTACAGCCTGCATGCGACCCCGCTGCTGCCGGTCTATATCTATTACTCGATCTTCGGCTTCCAGCGGGTGGGGGATCTGATCTGGGCGGCGGCCGACCAGCGGGCGCGCGGCTTTCTGGTCGGGGCGACGGCGGGCCGGACCACCTTGTCGGGCGAGGGGCTGCAGCATCAGGACGGCAGCAGCCATCTGATCGCGGCGACGGTGCCGAATTGCCGGGCCTGGGACCCGGCCTTTGCCGGCGAGCTCGCGGTGATCCTCGACCACGGGGCGCGGCGGATGATGGGCGAGGGGCTGGACGAGTTCCACTATCTGACGGTGACGAACGAGGCCTATCCGCATCCGCCTTTGCCCGAGGGCGTGGAGCCCGACCTGCTGCGCGGGCTCTACCGGTTCGGCGCGCGGGGCGAGGGGCGCGGCCAGGTGCGGCTGGTGGGCTCGGGCGCGATCCTGCCGCAGGTGATCGCGGCGGCGGATCTGCTGGCCGAGCGGTTCGGCATCGCGTCCGAGATCTTCAGCGCGACGAGCTGGTCGGAGCTGGCGCGTGAGGCGGCCGCCGTCGAGCGGCGCAACCGGTTGCAGGCGCCGGACGAGCCGGAGCGGGCGCATCTGCAGCGGCTGCTGGCCGGGCGGGCGCCGGTGATCGCGGCCAGCGACTATGTCCGGGCGCTGCCGCAGATGCTCGCGCCCTATCTGGAGGCGCGGCTGGTGGCGCTCGGCACCGACGGGTTCGGCCGCAGCGACACGCGGCCGGGTCTGCGCGCCTTCTTCGAGGTCGACGCGGCCTCGATCGCGCTGGCGGCGATCGAGGCGCTGGCGCGGGAGGGGGCGCTGCCGATCGCGCGGCTGCGCGCGGCGGTCGCCGAGCTGGGGCTCGATCCGGACGCGCCGGCGCCCTGGACGGTCTGAGATCGTCCGGGCCTCAGGCGCGTCCGGGCAGGCGGCGTTCGTCGGGCAGGAAGACGGTGAGCAGGCCGATCAGCGGCAGGAAGGCGCAGATCTGGTAGACGAAGAGGATGCTGGTCCGGTCGGCCAGCATGCCGAGCAGCGCCGCGCCGATCCCGGCGACGCCGAAGGCGAAGCCGAAGAACAGGCCCGAGATCGCGCCGACATGGTCGGGCACCAGGGTCTGGGCATAGACGAGGATCGCTGAGAAGGCCGAGGCGATCACCATGCCGATGATCACGCTCAGAACCGCGGTCCAGAACAGGTTGGCATGCGGCAGGATCAGGGTGAAGGGCAGGACCCCGAGGATCGAGACCCAGATCACCGCCTTGCGCCCGATCTTGTCGCCGATCGGCCCGCCGGCATAGGTGCCGAGCGCCACCGCGCCGAGGAACAGGAACAGCAGGAGCTGCGAGGTCCGCACGCTGACCCCGAACCGCTCGATCAGGAAGAAGGTATAGTAGCTCGTCAGGCTCGTCACATAGACATATTTCGAGAAGACCAGCAGGCCGAGGATGCCGATCGTCGTCATCAGCCGCCGGCGCGGCATGCGCGGGCCGGCGGTGGCCGCGTGGGCGACCTTCTGGCGGCGGCGATATTGCGCGCGGGCCCAGCGGCCGACCTGGAACAGCACCGCCGCGCCGATCAGCGCCAGGATCGAGAACCAGGCGATGCTGGACTGGCCGAAGGGCAGCACGATGAACGCGCCGAGCAGGGGGCCGATCGCGGTGCCGGTATTGCCGCCGACCTGGAACAGCGACTGCGCGAAGCCGAAGCGCCCGCCCGAGGCGGTGCGCGCGAGCCGGGAGGCGTCGGGATGGAAGATCGAGGAGCCGAGCCCGATGCACATCGCCGCCATCACCAGCACCGGATAGCTGCCGGCCGCCGACAGGACGAGGAGCCCGACCAGGCTGAAGCCCATGCCGGCCGCCAGCAGCCGGAAGCGCGGCTTGCGGTCGGTGGCGAAGCCCACGGCCGGCTGCAGCAGCGAGGCCGTCGCCTGGAAGGCGAAATGCAGCACCCCGATCTGGGTGAAGGTCAGCGCATAATTCTGGTGCAGCACCGGATAGATCGCGGGCAGCAGCGACTGGATCGTGTCGTTGAGCAGGTGGCAGAGGCTGAGCGCGATCAGCACCGCATAGGCGGTGCGGATCTGGGGCGGGGGCGCGGGCTGGTCGAGCGTGGCCATGGGCGTCAGCTCCGGATCTTGTAGCCGGTGCGGAAGATCCACCAGGCCACCCCGAGGCAGGCGAGGGTGAAGAGGATGATCGCCGCGAGGCTGAGGCCGACGCCGACATCGGCCATGCCGAAGAACGACCAGCGGAAGCCCGAGACCAGATAGACGACCGGGTTGAAGAGCGCGATCGTCTGCCAAGTCGGGGGCAGCATCGAGATCGAGTAGAACGCCCCGCCCAGGAACACCAGCGGCGAGACGACGAGTGTCGGGATGAGCTGCAGTTGCTCGAAATCCTTGGCCCAGATGCCGATCACGAAGCCGAACAGGCTGAAGCTGAAGCAGGTGAGCGCGAGAAAGCCCAGCATCGCCAGCGGATGCTTGACCGGCAGGTCGACGAAGAGATTGGCCGTCGCGAAGATGATGAGCCCGATCACCAGCGACTTGGTCGCCGCCGCCCCGACATAGCCGATGACGATCTCGAGATACGACACCGGCGCGGACAGGAGCTCGTAGATCGTGCCCACGAATTTCGGAAAATAGATGCCGAACGAGGCATTGGCGATGCTCTGCATCAGCACGGTCAGCATGATGAGCCCCGGCACGATGAAGGCGCCGTAGCTCACCCCCTCGACCTCCTGGATCCGCCCGCCGATCGCCGCGCCGAACACCACGAAATAGAGCGCGGTCGAGATGACCGGCGAGACCAGGCTCTGCCAGACCGTGCGCAGGGTCCGCGCCATCTCCTTGCGATAGATCGCCCAGATCGCGCGTCCGTTCATGACAGATCCTTCAGCAGACCGACGAAGATGTCCTCGAGCGAATCCTGGCTGGTCTGCACGTCGCGCAGGCCGAGACCCGCCGCCTGCAAGTCGCGCAGGAGCGAGGTGATCCCGGTGCGCTCGGCCTGGGTATCGTAGGCATAGTCGAGCGTCCGCCCGTCGGGCGCGAGCTGCAGGCCGTAGCGCGCGAGGCTGTCGGGGATCGCCGTGGCGGGCGCCTGCAGCTCGATCGTCATCCGCTTGCGCCCCATGCGCCGCATCAGCGCCCGTTTCTCCTCGACGAGCAGGATGCGGCCGCCATTGATGATGCCGACGCGGTCGGCGATCGCCTCGGCCTCCTCGATATAGTGGGTGGTCAGGATGATCGTGGTGCCGTTGGCGCGCAGCTCGGCGACGAGCTCCCACATCCCCTTGCGCAGCTCGACATCGACGCCCGCGGTCGGCTCGTCGAGGAACAGGACCCGCGGCTGGTGCGCCAGCGCCTTGGCGATCAGCACCCGCCGCTTCATGCCGCCCGACAGCTGCTGGATCTTCGAATTCCGCTTGTCCCAGAGCGCGAGGCTGCGCAGCAGCCGCTCGAGATAGGCCTCGTCCGGCGCCCGGCCGAACAGCCCGCGCGAGAAGCGCACGGTATTGGCCACCGTCTCGAAAATCTCGAGCGAGATCTCCTGCGGCACCAGCCCGACCATCCGCCGGCTCTCGCGATAGTCGCGCACGACATCGTGCCCGCCCACGGTGATCCGGCCCGCGCTGATCACCGTGATCCCGCAGATCGTCGAGATCAGCGTGGTTTTGCCCGCGCCGTTCGGCCCGAGCAGCGCCAGGATCTCGCCTTCCTCGATCGCGAGGCTCACGCCCTTCAGCGCCTCGAATCCGCCGTCATAGACCTTGCGGACATTCTCAACCGACACGATGGTCGCCATGCATTTCTCTCCCCGGCGGGGTTCTAAGCCGCCGCCAGCGTTCGGCAAGCCCTCAGCCGCGCGCAATCCGCTCGGGGCGCGGATAAAGCGCCAGGAACCGGGCCCGCAGGATCAGCACGAAGAGCGCCATCGCGCCGACCTGGTGGGTGATCGCGATCGGCCAGGGCGCGGCATAGAGCGCGGTGGCAATCCCGAGCGCGACCTGCAGCAGCGTCATATGGAAGGCGCTGGCGAAGCCGCGGCGGATCGAGCCGAGCGCGCTCGACCGGCTGCGCAGCCAGGCGACGAGCGCCAGCGTCAGCAGGAGATAGGCGACCATCCGATGGGTGAACTGGACCAGGCCCGGATTCTCGAGGAAGTTCCGCCAGGCGGGTTCGAGCTCGAACAGGCCGGGCGGCACGAACTGGCCCGCCATGAGCGGCCATTCGGGAAAGTTCCGGCCGGCGTCGATGCCTGCGACCAGCGCGCCGAGCAGGACCTGCAGGAAGCCCGTCGCGACGAGCGCGAGGCCCCAGCGCGCCATCCGCTGGCTGCGCTGGCGCCGCGCCTGCAGGAGCTCGCCCTCGCTGCGCTGAAGCTGCAGCACGAACCAGGCGATCAGGCCGAGGATGGCGAAGCCGATCCCGAGATGGATCGCGA
Organism: Amaricoccus sp.; assembly: GCA_046348955.1. Classification (GTDB taxonomy): domain Bacteria; phylum Pseudomonadota; class Alphaproteobacteria; order Rhodobacterales; family Rhodobacteraceae; genus Amaricoccus. The sequence goes on along the minus strand of JAXMDG010000003.1, from coordinate 72,658 downwards.
GTCGGTAGGAGGCGACGCTGACCATGCTGCCGGTCAGGCCCGAGGCGACCATCCACCAGCCGATGGCGCCCTGCAGCCCGCCGAGGAGGCCGAGGCCCAGCAGCCGCGGCACCCAGCCCGGCGGGATCTGCCGGCGCGCCAGGAACCACAGGAACCCCGCGGCCCAGACGAGCCCGATGGTGCGCCCGAGCTGGCGATGGCCCCATTCCCACCAATAGATCGCCTTGAACTGGCCGAGCGTCATGTCCTTGTTCAGGATCTCGGCCTGCGGGGTCGCGCGGTACTTGTCGAACTCGGCGGTCCAGGCGGCATCGTCCATCGGCGGCAGCGCGCCCGTCACCGGCTTCCATTCGGTGATCGAGAGGCCCGAATCGGTCAGGCGCGTCAGTCCGCCGACCGCGATCATCAGCGCGACCAGCAGGAAGAGCAGGATCAGCCAGGCCGCGATCGGTCCGCGCGCGCCGCCCCGCTTCGGCCGGCGTTCGGCCGACGGCACCACCGCGGGCTTCTCGCTCGTGCCGACTTCCTCGAAGATGCTGCGCGTCTTGGCCATCGCGTCCTCCGCCCGCGGCGGATCTATGCGGGCGGCGCCGGCCCGCGCAAGCGACATTTCCGCGTCACTTGCGCCCGGGGACCTTCACGGCGAGCGCGCGGACCACGCCGTGCAGCGTGCGGATATCGGCGTCGGTCAGCGGCGCCCGGCGCAGCAGGTTCTCGAGATTCGCGACCATGTGCGGCCGCTTGTGCTCGGGGAAGAAGAACCCGACCGCGTCGAGGCGGGCCACCAGATGCTCCAGCAGCTTCTCGATCTCGATCCCGGTCGCGCGTTCGGCGCCGGCCAGGACATAGGAAGCGGGCGGGGTCGCGTCGGCCTGGCGCATCCATTCATAGGCGATGAGCAGCGCGCTCTGGCCGAGATTGAGCGAGCCGAAGGCCGGATTGACCGGGACCGAGATCACCGCGTTCGACCGCACGATATCGGCGTTCTCGAGCCCGGCCCGCTCCGGCCCGAACAGGATGCCGACCTGCTCGCCCGCCGCGATCATGGCGCGGGCCTCGGCCATCGCGCGCTCGGGCGTCATGACGAGCTTGGTGAGCGACCGGTCGCGCGCGGTGGTCGCGAAGACGAAATTGAGGTCGGCGCAGGCTTCGAGCACGGTGTCATGCACCTGCGCCTTGTCGAGCACCGGCGCGGCCCCGCTCGCCATCGCGACGGCCTTCGGGTTCGGCCAGCCGTCGCGCGGGGCGACGAGCCGCAGCCGGTCGAGGCTGAAATTCCACATCGCCCGCGCCGCCGCGCCGATATTCTCGCCCATCTGCGGCGCCACCAGGACGAAGACCGGGCCGCCCGCCCCCTCTGGCGCCTTGCCGTGATCGGTTCCCGCCACCTGTTCCCCCGTTTCGCGCGGCCGGCGTGATACGCCCCGCGCCCGCCCGCGACAAGGGCGGAGGCCACCGCATGGTCGCCCGACGGCCCGGACGGTCGCCTCGATGGGAAGTTTGTCCGCAATTCTGACCTTGGTCTGGATAGACCTTCCCCCCGCGCGCCGATATGCGCTAGGCAAAAGCCCAAGATCGACGCTTCCCGTCGGATCGGTACCAGACCAGCCCAGAAGGGACATCCATGAGCAAGATCAAAGTCGCGAACCCGGTCGTCGAACTCGACGGCGACGAGATGACCCGGATCATCTGGGACTTCATCAAGCAGAAGCTGATCCTGCCCTATCTCGACATCGATCTGAAGTACTACGATCTCGGCATCGAGGAGCGCGACCGCACCAATGACCAGGTAACGGTCGATGCGGCCAACGCGATCAAGGAATACGGCGTCGGCGTGAAATGCGCGACCATCACGCCCGACGAGGCCCGCGTCGAGGAATTCGGCCTCAAGCAGATGTGGAAATCGCCGAACGGCACGATCCGCAACATTCTCGGCGGCGTGATCTTCCGCCAGCCGATCATCTGCAAGAACGTGCCGCGGCTCGTCCCCGGCTGGACCAAGCCGATCGTCGTCGGCCGCCACGCCTTCGGCGATCAGTACCGCGCCACCGACTTCCGCTTCCCCGGAAAGGGCGTCGTCACGCTGAAATTCGTCGGCGAGGACGGGACGGTCATCGAGCGCGAAGTGTTCCAGGCGCCGAGCGCCGGCGTGACGCTCGCCATGTACAATCTGGACGATTCGATCCGCGACTTCGCCCGCGCCTCGCTGAATTACGGGCTCAATCTCGGCTGGCCGGTCTATCTCTCGACCAAGAACACGATCCTCAAGGCCTATGACGGCCGCTTCAAGGACCTGTTCCAGGAGATCTACGACGCCGAGTTCGCCGACGCCTTCAAGAAGGCCGGCATCATCTACGAGCACCGGCTGATCGACGACATGGTCGCCTCGGCGCTGAAATGGTCGGGCGGCTATGTCTGGGCCTGCAAGAACTACGATGGCGACGTGCAGTCCGACACCGTGGCCCAGGGCTTCGGCTCGCTCGGCCTGATGACCTCGGTCCTGATGACGCCGGACGGCAAGACGGTCGAGGCCGAGGCCGCGCATGGCACCGTCACCCGCCACTATCGCGAGCACCAGAAGGGCAACGCCACCTCGACCAACTCGGTCGCCTCGATCTATGCCTGGACCGGCGGGCTGAAGCACCGCGCCAAGCTCGACGACAATGCCGAGCTCAAGCGCTTCGCCGAGACGCTGGAGACCGTCGTGGTCGACACCGTCGAATCGGGCTTCATGACCAAGGATCTGGCGCTCTTGGTCGGGCCGGACCAGAAGTGGCTGACGACCCAGGGCTGGCTCGAGAAGGTCGACGAGAACCTCAACAAGGCGCTCGCCTGACGCGCGGGGGCGGCCCCCGCCGTTCCGGGGGCCGCTCCGCCAGGCTTCAGGTCCGCAAGGGATCAGGCCATCGGCTCGGTCAGCACGACCTCCTCGCCGGCGCGTACGGCGGTGAAGAAGCAGCTCCGCCGGTTGGTGTGGCAGGCCGGGCCGGTCTGGTCGACCACCAGCAGCAGGCAGTCGCGGTCGCAATCGACCCTGAGCTCGATCAACCGCTGGACATGGCCCGAAGTCTCGCCCTTGCGCCAGAAGGCCCGGCGCGAGCGCGACCAGTAGGTGACCCGACCCGTCGCCAGCGTCTGCTCCAGGCTCGCCTGGTTCATCCAGGCGAGCATCAGCACCTCGCCCGCCTCGCTCTGGGCGATCGCCGGGATCAGGCCATGCGCATCGAAGCGCAGGCTCGCGATGTCGAAGCTTGGCATGCGGCTCCCCTTTCCCGGGCGGCGAATTCGGCCTATCTAGGACGCCGGGGAGCGAATGCAAAGGTGGCAGGGCGATGGGCGACGAGGATCTGATACGGCTCTATTCCCAGCGCATCCTGGCGCTGGCCGCCGACATTCCGATGGCCGACCGCCTGGACGCGCCCGACGCGAGCGCCCGCGCGCGCTCGCCGCTCTGCGGCTCGGTCGTGACCGTCGATCTGCGGCTGCGCGATGGCCGGATCGTCGCGTTCGGCCAGGATGTGAAGGCCTGCGCGCTCGGCCAGGCCTCGGCCTCGATCCTCGCGCGCCAGGTGGTCGGGCTTGGCCGGACCGAGATCGCCCGCGCCCGCGCCCAGCTCGCCGCGATGCTGAAATCCGACGGGCCGGTGCCGGACGCGCCGTTCCAGGACTACGAGGTGCTGCTGCCTGCCCGCGACTATCGCAACCGACATGCCTCGATCCTGCTGGCGCTCGACGCCACGCTCGAGGCATTCGACCAGGCCGCGAAGGCGGCCTGAGTTGCGCCGATGACGGCAGCCCTTCGCGCAGCCGTCGCCTACGTGCTGATCGTGTTCGCCGCCGGCGCGGTGCTCGGCACGCTGCGCACCTACCTGATCGCCCCGATTGTCGGCGAGAGCTGGGCGGTGCTGCTGGAACTGCCGATCATGCTCGTCATCGCCTGGTCGGCCTCGCGCACCGTGATCGACCGGAGCGCGCTGCCAAGGCGTACGGGCCCGGCCATCGCCATGGGCGCGGCGGCGCTCGCGATGCTGCTCGTCGCCGAAGCCGGGCTGTCGCTGCTGCTCGGCCGCAGCCTCGCCCAGCATCTGGAACTCTATAGCGCGCTGCCCGCGCGGCTCGGCCTGATGGGGCAGGTGGTCTATGCCCTCTTCCCGCTCATCCAGGTCCAGCTCGCCCAAAGCCGCCGGCGCTGAGCCAATGTTGCAGCTGCGGTCACGCGGCATTGATTTCGGCCCGGGCATGGCTAAGCTCCGCCCGGTGACGTTCCGGCGCGAAGGATCATTCATGCCCCAATTGCTGCATCTCGTCTTTGGCGGAGAGCTGACCGAAACCCAGGGGACCGAGTTCCGCGACGTGGACAAGATCGACATTGTCGGGATCTTCCCCAACTACGCCACCGCCTACGCCGCCTGGAAGGGCAAGGCCCAGGGCTCGGTCGACAACGCCCATATGCGCTATTTCATCGCCCATCTGCACCGGCTGCATGACGAGATCGCGCCTCCCCCCGGCGAGCGGAGCTGACCCGACCCCCAAATGCCGCCTGCCGCGAAACGCTCGGCCCTGCTGGGCCTCTATCTGATCCTCTCGCGGCGAGCCGGTGGGCTTGCCCGCCGCCATCTGCTGCGCCGCCAGGCCGAGGGGCTGGAACATGCCACCCGGCTGCCCGAGCGGATGGGCCGCACCGACCGTCCGCGCCCCGACGGGCGGCTCGTCTGGTTCCACGCCGCGAGCGTTGGCGAGGCCGCCTCGCTCCTCGAATTGCTGCGCCGGCTCGAACAGGGGCGGCCCGACCTGTATTGCCTGGTGACCACCGTCACCGTCACCTCCGAGCAGTTCCTCGAGGAGCGCTTGCCCGAGCGCTGCATCCACCAGTTCGTGCCGGTCGACGTGCTGCCCTGGATCGAGGCTTTCCTCGACCATTGGCGGCCCGATCTCGCGGTCTGGACCGAGAGCGAGCTCTGGCCCGCCACGCTGGCCGCGACCTCGGCGCGCGGCATACCGATGCTGCTGATCAATGCCCGGATCTCGCAGCGCAGCTTCCGGCGCTGGCGGCTGTTGCGCGGCATGGCGCGGGCGCTGCTGCGCCGCTTCGACCGCATCCTGGCGCAGGACGACCTTGCCGGCGAACAGCTCGTCGCGCTGGGCGCCGATCCCGCGCGGCTCGCGGTGATCGGCACGCTCAAGGAGGGTGCGGCGCCGCTGCCGCATGACGAGGCCGAGCGCAAGCGCATCACCCGGGCACTGGCCGGGCGCCCGGTCTGGCTCGCCGCCTCGACCCATTCCGGCGAGGAGGAGATGGCGGTGGCCGCACATCTCCAGGCCCGGCGCGCGCTGCCGATGCTCGCGATGATCCTCGCGCCGCGCCATCCGGTCCGCGGCGACGGGCTGGCCGAGCGGTTGCGGGCCGAGGGCTTCAGCGTGGCGCAGCGCTCCAAGGCCGAGCCGGTCGGGCCCGACACCGACATCTATCTCGTCGACACGCTGGGCGAGATGGGTCTCTGGTACCGCATCGCCTCGGTCAGCTTCATCGGCGGCTCGCTGGTCGAGGTCGGCGGGCACAATCCGTTCGAGCCCGCGCTTCTGGGCAGCGCGATCCTGCACGGGCCGCATGTGCGCAACTTCGCCGAGGCCTATGCCCGGCTCAAGGCGGCTGGCGCCGCCGTCGAGGTGACCGACACCGCCGAACTCGCCGCCGCTCTCGGCGCGACGCTCTCGCCCGACCGAGCCGCCGAGATGGCCGCGGCGGCCTGGGCGGCCTGTAGCGAGGGAGCCGACGTGACCGACACCGTGCTCGAGACGATCGCGGGCTATATCGACCGGCCGGCCTGATGCGGGCGCCCGGCTTCTGGGCCAATCCGCCCGCGCGTCCCGGTCTGACCGCGCGCTTGCTCGCGCCGCTCGCGCTCATCTGGGCCTGGGCGACGGCGCGGCGGCTGGCGCGCGGCCCGCGCGTCCGCGCGGGCGTCCCGGTGATCTGCGTCGGCAACCTCACCGTTGGCGGCAGCGGCAAGACGCCCACCGTGATCGCGCTGGTCCAGCGGCTGCAGGCGCGCGGCATCGCGGTTCATATCCTGTCGCGCGGCCATGGCGGCAGCCTGCGGGGCCCGGTCCGTGTCGAGGAGCGGCGCCATGGCGCGGCCGAGGTCGGCGACGAGCCGCTGTTGCTTGCCGCCTTCGCGCCGGTCTGGGTGGGGCGCGACCGAGCCCTGACCGCCCGCGCGGCGGTCGCCGCCGGGGCGCAGGCGCTGGTGATGGATGACGGGTTCCAGAATGCCGGCCTGCACCAGGATATTGCTCTGGTGGTGGTCGATGCCGGCTTCGGCTTCGGCAATGGCCGCGTGCTGCCCGCCGGCCCGCTGCGCGAGCCGGTGGCGACCGGGCTCGGCCGCGCCGATCTGGTGCTTGCGATCGGCGCGGGCGCTGACCGCGCGGCTCTCGCCGCCGCCTGGCCGGCGCTCGGGGGCCTGCCGATGCTCGCGGGGGAGGTTCGCCCGCTGCCGACCGGCATGGATTGGAGCGGACTGCGCGCGCTCGCCTTCGCGGGGATCGGCCGGCCGGAGAAATTCTATGCCAGCCTGCGCGCGCTCGGCGCCGAGCTGGTGGCGACCCGTTCGTTCGACGACCACGCCGCCTATTCGCCGCGCCTGCTCGCGCGGCTGGCGGCCGAGGCCGGCGCGCTGGGCGCCCAGCTCGTCACCACCGAGAAGGATGCCGCGCGCCTGCCGCCCGAGTTTCGCGGGCGCGTCCTGGTCCTGCCGGTCCGGCTCGAGGTCGCGGACTGGCAGCCCTTCGACCGCCTGCTCGCGCCGCTGCTGCCGCCTTCGCCTCAGCCGATCGCGCCGAGCCCGGGAAAGGTTTCGAGCAGCCAGTAGGACATCCGGCTGAACCCGCCCGAGAGCATCAGGATGCCGACTCCGATCAGCAGCACGCCCATCGCCCGCTCGATCAGCGCCATCCGCCGCTTCATCCCGGCCATCAGCGACAAGGCATGGCGCAGGAACAGCGCGGTCAGCAGGAAGGGCAGCCCGAGCCCCACCGCATAGAAGCCCATCAGCAGCAGGCCGCGCTCGACCGATCCCTGCTGTGCCGCGAGCGCCAGGATCGAGCCCAGGACCGGACCGATGCAGGGCGTCCAGCCAAAGGCGAAGGCGAGCCCCAGCACATAGGCGCCGAACGGCGTGCCGCCGCGGTCGCCGGCATCGAGGCGGGCCTCGCGATAGAGCAGGGGGATCCGGATCGCGCCCAGGAAATGCAGCCCGAACAGCAGGATGACGAGCCCGCCAACGATCTGCATCTGGCGCTGCCAGGCCAGGAACAGATGGCCGAGCGCCGAGGCCGCGAGCCCGAGGATCAGGAACACCGTCGAGAGGCCGAGCACGAAACAGACCGCGGCCGCCATCACCCGCCGGTCGGCCCGGCCGCCCTCGCGCATCTCCTCCATCGAGGCGCCGGCCATATAGGCAAGATAGGGCGGCACGATCGGCAGCACGCAGGGCGACAGAAAGCTCAGGAGCCCCGCCACCGTCGCGACCAGCAAGGCCGGCCCGAGCCCCGCCTCCCAGAGATCGATGCCGAACATCCGCGCTCCCGCTGCCCCTCCGGCGCAGATGCCGGCGGCGCGACCCTAGCGCCTCGCGCGGCCAGCGTCACCCTGGGCGCGCGTCACGTTTTGCGGCGATTTGCCCGCTTCCGCCGGGGGCCTTGATCCGCTAGCCCCGGCGGATGGACTGGGACGACGAACTGGACGCCCGTGGCTATCTCTGCCCGCTGCCGGTGCTGAGGGCGCGCAAGCGCCTCGCCGCGCTCGCCCCCGGCCGGGTGCTGCGCGTCCTGACCGACGACCCGGCCGCCCGGATCGACATGCCGCATTTCTGCCACGAAGCCGGCCACGCCCTGCTCTCGGATACCGAGTGCGGCGCCGCCGGCCACGCCTTCCTGATCCGCCGCGGCGTCAGAGAATGAAGTCGGCCGCGTTATAGGCCCCATGCCCGACCGACCCGTCGGCGATCGCCACCTCGAACTCGACCGCCGCATCGCCGTCGACATTGGCCTGGATCAGCGTGTCGCCGCCCGGCCCGTCCACCGCCCAGACCTTGCCGGCCCCCGGCCCGGTGGCGAAGACCAGATGCTGCTGCCCGGCCAGCGCCGTGTTCGCATCCATCTTCGAGAGGTCGAACCGGTCGCCGAGCGCCGCGCCCGGCTTCTCGAACGCCACCGCCCCGTCGCCCGCGATCACCCGGTCATGCCCGCCCGGCGCCGAGGTCGCCGGCGAGGCGAACTTGAAGACATCATTGCCCGCCCCCCCGATCAGCACATCCGCCCCGCTGCCGCTGTCGAAACTGTCCGCGCCGCCGAGCCCACGCAGCGTATTCACGCCCGACGTCCCCCAGAGCTCGTTGTCCGACGCATTGCCGGTGCCGTTCACATTGCCGCTGCCCGGGATCATCCGGAGCGATTCCACATTGGCCCCGAGCGTGAAGCTGACCTTCGAATAGACGATATCGAACCCGCCCGCGGTCCCCGCCGTGGTCTCGGTCACCTTGTCGCCGGCATTGTCGACATAATAGGTGTCGCTGCCGGTGCCGCCCGTCATGCTGTCGGCGCCGGCCTTGCCATCGAGCGAGTCGTTGCCGCCCTCCCCGTCCAGCTCGTTGTTCGCGGCATTGCCGGTCAGAACGTTGGCGAGGCTGTTGCCCGCCCCGCTGATCGCTGTCCCGGACAGGGTCAGATTCTCGAAATTCGCGTCGAGGATGAAGCTGTCCGCGGAAATGACCAGATCCGTCCCGCCCCCGGCGCTCTCGATCGTCGAGTCGAACCCGCTCACGATAAAGGTGTCGTTGCCGGTCCCGCCGTAATAGGTCGCACTGGAGTCGGCGACATAGAAGGTGTCATTGCCGGCATCGCCATAGGCCGTGCCATATTCGTAGAGCGAGATGACGTCGTCCCCGGCATCGCCATGGACGGTCCCCGACCCGGCCACCTCGATCGTGTCGTTGCCGTTGCCGCCGAAGACGTCCGGGTCCCCTCCGGTGATATAGTCGTTGCCATCACCGCCCTTGAGCGTGTCCCAGCCCCAGCCGCCATAGAGCGAGTCGTTGCCGGCCCCGCCATCGAGCAGGTCGCCGTGCGAAAACGACTCCCGCGTTGCGGCATAAAGCATGTCATTGCCCGCGCCGCCGAGCAGCGTGTTGGGGCCGCCGCTCTCCAGGACGCTGCCGCCCCTCAGCGTGTCATTCCCGATTCCGCCCGACAGCCAGTCGGCGCCACCCTTGCCGTCGATCAGATCGTTGCCGGCGCCGCCGTCGATCGAATCGGCGCCGGCGGTGCCGGTCAGCGTGTCGTTGCCCGGCGTCGGCGATGCCGCAAGGATCGAGCTGCTGAAAAACCCGAACCGGGTCAGGACGTCCTGATAGGCCATGTGCTGTCCTTGTGGATGAATTGCTGCATCAAAGGCGGGGGCTGCCGTACCTGGGGCGGCCCGGCTTGGGGCAAAGGGTCAGAGGATGAAGTCGGACGCGCCATAGGCGCCGTGCCCGACCGAGCCGTCGGCGATCGCCACTTCGAACTCGACGGCGGCGTCGCCATCGACATTGGCCCGGATCAGCGTGTCGCCGCCCGGCCCGTCCACCGCCCAGACCTTGCCGGCCCCCGGTCCGGTGGCGAAGACCAGATGCTGCTGCCCGGCCAGCGAGGTGTTCGCATCCATCTTCGAGAGGTCGAACCGGTCGCCGAGCACCGCGCCCGGCTTCTCGAACGCGACCGCCCCGTCGCCCGCGATCAGCCGGTCGCGCGCCGTCTGGTCCGAGGTCTGGGGCAGCGCGAACTTGAACGTGTCGTTGCCGAGCCCGCCGATCAGGATATCCGCGCCCGAGCCACTGTCGAAACTGTCCGCGCCCCCGAGCCCGCGCAGCGTGTTGGTGGCCGAGGTGCCCCAGAGCTCGTTGCCGAGCTCGTTGCCGGTGCCGTTCACATTGCCGCTGCCTGGCACCATGCGAAGCGACTCGACATTGGCGCCCAGCGTGAAGCTGACGGTGGAATAGACGATATCGAACCCGCCCGCGGTCCCGGCGGTCGTCTCGATCGCCTTGTCGAGAACGTTGTCGATATAGAACGTGTCGTTGCCGGCATCGCCATACATCGTGTCGGCGCCCTGGTCGCCGTAGAGCGAGTCGTTGCCCGCGCCGCCGCGCAGCACATCGTTGCCGGTCAGCCCGTGCAGCGCGTCGTTGCCGGCATTGCCGGTCAAGGTATTGATCGCCGCATTGCCGCTGATCGCATCGTTGCCCGAACCGCCGATCGCATTCTCGATCAGCGAGCGGGCGTCGCCGTGATATTGCAGGGCGTTGAAGATATTGCCGCGCGCATAGTGGCCGTCGCCGAGATTGGCCTGCTGCGAGCTCGAGAATAGCGAGAAGCTGCCCGGTGCGAGGTCGATCTTCAGATTGGTCGTGTATTTCGACAGATCGTAGGTGTCGTTGCCGCCACCATCCCAGATCGTCGCGAAGATCCGGTTGGCGCCGGGCGAGATCGCGGCCACGCCATTGACCAGGGTCGCGCCGGAGGTCGGGCTCCAGCTATAGATGGTGTTGCCGGAATTGGTGGTGAAGTCGGCGCCGTACATCTGCTGCAGGGCAGCGATATCGAGCATCATGTAGGACTGGGCATAGCCCCAGTATTCGTTGGTATAAGGCCCGTCGAGCGAGGCGTCGACATAGGACCGGTAGCTCATCACCGAATATTCCATCGAATCGAAGTCCGACGGCACCGCGCCATAGCTCCAGTCGTCTTCATGGGCATGCTTCAGGCCGAGCGCGTGCCCGATCTCGTGCAAGGTGGTATGCCAAGCGTAATTGCCGGCGGCCGGGGCGGAATAGTCCTCGTCGGTGCCGAACCAGACGTCGCCATTGTCCTGGGGCTGATCGCTGACATAGTTGCCCGGGAAGTCCGCGACCTGCGCGGTGGGGACTTCCGCCGAAAAGGTGTTGGCCAGCCGGATCTGCTCGGTATCAGGCGTCGCGTCCCGGGTGATGGTGAGATTGGTGAACCCCTCGACCGAGAATCCGGCCTTTGCCGCGATATTGATGCCCTCATTGGCATCGAGCGCGAACCGCGCCGCGTTCTGCTGCGCCGTGTTCAGCGCGAAGAAATTGTCGGTAATGTCGGTATCGATCTCGTAGCCGTAGATCGAGGCGCTGGTCGGGAAGGAATATTCGATTCCCGTGCCGGCCCACGCATCCTCCGTCAGAATCCCGTCGATCGCCTGATTGCCCGTCGGATTGACATGCTTGGTTGGGTTGCTCACGCCGCCGGCAGACAGCCAGTCGTCATTCGATCCGAGAGACATGGTCTCGCTCCTCGCAATTCGTGTTCCTGGCAAATTTTCGGGTCGCATCGGCCAATGGAACAACAAAATCCGATCACAATGACCGGTGTGCCATTTGCCGACAATTGAGGGCTATTGATCAGAGGAAGTCGCAGGTAACTGTATCAATGCAAGCGGCGATTCGCCATCGCTCAGTCCACAAGGGCGGGATATTCAATCTATGGTTTATTTTCTTGGGGGAGGGTTCAATCGTTCGGGGGGTGCCGTGATCGCTCTGGCCGCGATACTGCTGGCGTCCTCGCCCCTGTCGGCACTGGCCGACGGTCCGCCGCCCCGGGACGGGGCAATCGCGATGCAGGAGGAGTTCGATGCCGCGCAGGCTGGGGGCAGCAATGCCGGCCTGATCCTGTTCATTGCCCGCTTTCCGGATGCGCCGCTGGCAGATCAGGCGCGCCAAGCGCTGGCGGCGCGGCCCAGGGCCGATCCCGCTCCCGCGCCGGGGCCGGATGGTGCGATCATCCTCGCCTTCGACCGCGCGCGCATCGCCGGTCCCGCCGCGCTCGCGGCTTTTGCCGCCGCGAACGAGGGCCATCCGCTGGCGATCGAGGCCTTGCGCCCGTTCTGGCAGGCGCCCTCACGGCGTTAACCTCCGTCGATACCGGGTTAACGTCACAAATATTCATATCTAATTTCAAGTGCTTGATCGGAGTCGCACGCGTGCGACTCCGTGCGATGGACCGTGGTCAGAGCCCCTTGGAGCGATAGCTCGCGGCGACCCGGCCGATCGAAACCAGGTAGGCCGCGACCCGCAGGTCGGGCACGTCCTTCCGGGAATGCCAGACCTCGCGCATCGACTGGTAGGCGACCCGCATCGTATCGTCGAGCCCCGAGCGGACCAGCTCCAATTCGCCCGCGCCCCGGACATACTGGCTCTTGAAGGCGTCCGACAGGCCGTGCTTGACCCCGGTCGCCTGGGCCACCCGCTCCAGCTCCTGCACCAGGAGCGCGTGCTGGGCCTCCTCCTGCCGGCGCTGCATCCGGCCGAACCGGATATGGCTCAGGTTCTTGACCCATTCGAAATAGGACACCGTCACGCCGCCCGCATTGGCATAGAGATCGGGGATGATCACCGTTCCCCGCTGGCGCAGGATATCGTCGGCGCCGGCCGTGATCGGCCCGTTCGCCGCCTCGATGATCAGCGGCGCCCGCACCCGCTCGGCATTGCCGAGATGGATCACCGCCTCCATCGCCGCCGGGATGAGGATGTCGCACTCGGCCTCCAGGACCGCGGCGCCGTCCTCGTGATAGGTCGCGCCGGGAAAGTCCTTCACGCCCCCGGTCGCGCCGATATGCGCCTTGAGATGCTCGATCGCCAGGCCCTTGGGATTGGTCACCGCCCCGTCGCGCTCGATCACCCCGACGATCACCGCCCCGTCTTCCTCCGACAGGAACTTCGCGGCGTGGAAGCCGACATTGCCGAGGCCCTGGACGATGACCCGCTTGCCCTCGAGCGTGCCCGACAGCCGGGCCAGCCGCGTATCCTCGGGATAGCGGAAGAACTCGCGCAGCGCGTACTGGATGCCCCGGCCCGTCGCCTCGACCCGGCCATGGATACCGCCGGCATTGAGCGGCTTGCCGGTCACGCAGGCGGCCGCATTGATGTCGGTCGTGTTCATCCGGCGATACTGGTCGGCCATCCAGGCCATCTCGCGCTCGCCGGTCCCCATGTCGGGGGCGGGCACGTTCTGGCTCGGATTGATCAGGTCGCGCTTGGCGAGCTCGTAGGTGAAGCGCCTTGTGATCAGCTCCAGCTCATGCTCGTCCCATTCGCGCGGGTCGATCCTGAGCCCGCCCTTGGAGCCGCCGAACGGGGTCTCGACCAGCGCGCATTTGTAGGTCATCAGCGCCGCCAGCGCCTCGACCTCGTCCTGGTTGACGCTCATCGCATAGCGGATGCCGCCCTTGACCGGCTCCATATGCTCGGAATGGACCGAGCGATAGCCGGTGAAGGTGTGGATCGCCCCCCGGAGGCGGACGCCGAACCGGACGGTATAGGTCGAATTGCAGACCCGGATCTTCTCCTCGAGCCCCGGCGAGAGGTCCATCAGGCGGACCGCCCGGTTGAACATGAGGTCGACGGATTCGCGGAAGCTCGGCTCGCGCAGCGGTGCGTTCATGATATCCCCAGCTTTTTCGGTGCCTCTGACGGGCCGCCTCAGTAAACGCCCCGGTAAGGCAGGGCGCAAGGGCAGGCTGCCAGCGCTTTGCGGCAGATCCGTGACAGGGCCGCGCACGCGCGGCCGGCCAATCAAGACGTTGAAATAGCCATGCTTACGGGGGCGCCTGGCCCGGCCTCAGAGCAGCACGTCGTTCGCGACGAGGCGGCGCATCATCTTGCCATCGGCCAGAACCGCGTAGGTTTCGCTCGAGCTGAGCGCGGCGAGCGCGATGCCGTCGGCGAGCTTCAGCCAGCCGCCGGCCAGCGTCGCATCGGCCTCGCCCGGGCGCCGCGCCGTCGGGGCGTCGAGCCAGGCCATATGCCGGCGCAGCGCGGGCGCATCCTGCAGCAGCGCGGGAACCGAGTCCGGGGGCACGACGCTCTCCTCGAATCGCGCCGCCTCGGCCTCGGCGCCCTCGGCGATCGCCGGCGGATGGTACTCCTCCGGCGTCGTCATCAATCCCCGGCGATGCAGCCAATCGCCGATCGAGCGGCTGGACACGAAGGCCGCGAGCGGGATCGCGATCACCATGCCGATCAAAGCCGGGCTCATCCAGGCGAGCAGCGACCAGGAGATCATCCCCGCCATCGCGGCCAGCACCAGGCCGACGAAGCTGTGGCGCCGGTGGAACCGCCAGAGCACGCCCCAGGGGATGCGGTCGGTATCGCGGGCCTGCGCGTTCCAGCCGCTGTCGCTGCCGGTCAGGATCTGAATCACCGAACGGGTCTGGGTCAGCATCAGCACCGGCGCGATCAGCAGCGACAACAGGTTCTCGACCAGGAAGCCGCCGAGCGAGGCGAAGCGCAGCCCGCGCGATTCCGGCGTTCCGAGGAAGGTGATGAGCCCGAGCAGCTTCGGCAGATAGAGCACGAGCATGCAGAGCCCGAACAGCATCATCGCGCGCCTGGCGTCGATCTGCGGCCAGGTCGGGAACAGGGCCCAGCCGTCCGGGAAATAGTTGGGTGGCACCAGGTTCGCATGCAGGGCCAGCATCATGCCGGCGAGCAGGAACAGGAACCAGAGCGGCGAGGCGAGATAGGACATCGCCCCCATCGCGAGATGCAGCCGGCTGAGCGGATGCAGGCCGCGCACGGTCAGAAGCCCGAGATGCTGCAAGTTGCCCTGGCACCAGCGCCGGTCGCGCGCGACGAGCTCGATCAGGTTCGGCGGCGCCTGCTCGTAGCTGCCCGCGAGATCGTCGGCCATGATCACCGACCAGCCCATCCGCCGGATCAGCGCCGCCTCGACGAAGTCATGGCTCAGGATCAGCCCGCCGAACGGCTTGCGCCCCGGCAGGATCGGCAGGCCGGCGGAATGGGCGAAGGCCTCGGTGCGGATGATGGCGTTGTGGCCCCAGTAATTTCCGGCATTGCCGAACCAGACGCCCAGGCCCCGGGCCAGCAGCGGCCCATAGACCCGCGCGGCGAATTGCTGGAGCCGGGCGAGCGCGGTGCGCCCATTGACCAGGCGCGGCACGGTCTGGATCAGGCCGGCATCGGGATCGGCCTCCATCCGCCGCGCCAGCTCGGCGATGGTGGCGGCCTCCATCAGGCTGTCGGCGTCGAGCACGATGAATTGCGGATAGGCGCCGCCCCAGCGGGTGATCCAGTCATGGATGTTGCCGACCTTGCGCTCGCGGTTCTTGAGCCGGTGGCGATAGAACAGGTGCCTCGCGATCTGTGGATCGGTGCGGGCGGCGTCGATCATCGCCTGCTCGGCCAGCCAGATCTCCGGCCGGTTGGTGTCGCTCAGCACGAAGAGGTCAAAGGCATCGCCCACCCCCTCGGCGGCGAGCGCGCGCAAGGTGGCGCAGGCGGTGCCGGTGAAGTCGGCGGTATCCTCGTTATAGACCGGCAGCAGCAGCGCGGTCCGCCCCTTGAGCGGTTCGGTCGAGCGCTGTCGGGGCGGCGGGGTCGACAGCAGCCCGAGCACGGTCGAGACCGCGCCGAAGCTGATCCAGCCCATGTTGATCACAAAGAGCACCAGCATGATGATCTCGACGGTGACGAGCTTGCCGACCGACAGGACGAGATACATCTGGTTGGCGAGCCAGGCGGTCAGGCCGATGGTCCCGAGGAACAGGGCCATCCGGGCGCCGAACACCCCCCAGTTGAAGCCGGGACGCCGCGCCCGGGTCCGCCGGTCGAAGCGCCGGAAGTTCTGCACCGGCATGTCGAGCGGGGCATCCGGCGGCAGGGGCGGCGCCGGCGCGACCTCCTCGAGCGGGATCGTCACTCGGTCCATCGATATACCCAGACCTCGCCGGCGGCCCGGCCGCCCTGCAGCAGGTCCATCCGCAGATCGGCCGACTGGCCGCTTTGCGGATCGAAATCGAACGCGACGCGAATTCCGCCGATCTGTGGGTTGGCGACGATCGAGACGTTGGACGCGCTGCCGGCCGAGGCGGTGATGTTGGCGGCGAACTGCTCCGGCCCGGCGCTCATCGGGCCAGCGGGGTCGACATAATCGACCACGAAGCGCCGCGTCCCCTCCTTGGCGCCCTGGCCGCTCAGGGTGCGGGCGACCGACAGCATGCCGGGGGTCGCGGGCGCGTCCCAGCCCCAGGTCAGCCGATAGGTGAGCGAGGTCTCGCTGCCTGCGGTCATCGCTTGCTCGGGCCGCCAGAAGGCGACCATGTTGTCGTGGATCTCGACCGCCGAGGGGATTTCGACCAGCACGACATGGCCCTTGCCCCAGTCGCCGATCGGCTCGACCCAGAGGCTCGGGCGGCGGTGATAGGCGGCGCCCAGATCCTCGTATTCCGAATAGCGCTTCTCGCGCTGGATCAGCCCGAAGCCGCGCGGGCCGTTATCCGAGAAGGTCGAGACCTGCAGCAGCCGCGGATTGTGCAGGGGGCGCCAGATCCGCTCGCCGCCGCCATTCCAGATCGCGAGCCCGTCGCTGTTATGCACCGCCGGGCGGTAATCGTCGTAGCCGCGCCGTTCCTTGGCGTCGAACAGGAACATCGAGGTCAGCGGCGCGAGCCCGAGGGCGGCGATGTCCGCCCGGGCGAAGATCGTGGCCTCGACATCGATCACCGTCTGGTCGCCGGGCCGCACGGTGAAGCGGAAGGCGCCGCTGGCGCTCGGCCCGTCGAGCAGCGCATGGATCACCATCCGCCCGTCGCCCGGCCGTTCGAGCCAGAAGCTGCGGAAGAACGGGAATTCCTCGCCCTGCTGCTCGGCCGTGCCGATCGCGAGCCCGCGCGCCGACAGGCCGAAGACCTGGCCCTTGGCGATGGCGCGGAAATAGCTCGCGCCGGCAAAGACCAGGAAGTCGTCGAGCACGTCCGGGCGGTTGAGCGCGGTCTGCGCGGTGAAGCCCGCGAATTCCACCCCGGCATCGGGTGCCGGCGGCGGCACATCCTGATAGGCGAAGAGGCCGGGATCGAAGGGCACGCGCTGGGCCTTGCCGTCGGCCACCAGAAAGATGTCGACCGGCACCCGGTAGATGAAGCCGCTATGGATCAGCTCGACCGCGAACCCGCTCGGCGGGTCGGTGAACAGCCGCTTGTCGTCGCGGAAGCGGATCTTCTGGTAGTCGTTGTAGGAAAGGTTGAGCAGCGACTCGGGCACCGCCGGCTCGGGGGCCGCGAACGGCGCCGCCGCCAGCTTGCGGGCAAGTTCGAGCACGGTGGCCCGGGTGAAGGCGGACGATTCCTCGGCCGTCGCGCGCATCGACCCGAAGATCGCCGCGATCGGCAGGGCGGTTGCTGTGCCGAGAAAGCTGCGTCGGTTCATACGATTGCCTACCTCGACTCGAGCCCTGCCGCAAATGCGAATGAGCCACGGACCGCTGCGATCCTGGCTGTCCGTTCGGGCATGATACTGGCCTTGCCCCCGCGAGCCGGTTGTCCGGACCTGTCCATCCCACCTCCCTTTCCTGCAGCGTTATCGGGCGTTTCGCAATTCCGATCCGCTGACATGCGCGTGTTTCTTGCACGGTTCTTCCGCAAGTGGGGACGCGGCGCCACGCTTGCGGCGCGCCCGCTCGGTGCCAGGCCCCCCGTCACCCCGGCCGGGCATCGGGGTGCGCCGCACCATCCGCGCAACCCCCCGGCGAAATCTTTCGCGGGGCTGTCGCGGAGGTGGCGCCGGTCAGCCGCCGCTGCTGGTCCAGGGCCCATGATGGTGGTCGCCCGGCTGGTCGGTGCGGGCGAAGCCATGCGCCCCGAAAAAGTCGCGCTGCCCCTGCAGCAGGTTGGCGGTGGAGCGCGCGGTGCGCATCGTGTCGAAATAGCCGAGCGCGGCGGCCAGGGCGGGGGTCGGCGCGCCGCCGATCGCCGCGCGCGCGACGGTCTTGCGCAGGCCGCCATGGCTCAGCGTCATCCTCTGGGCGAAGCTCGGGGCGAACATCAGGTTCGCGGCCTCGCCCGAGGCGAGCGCCTGGGCCATGTCGTCGAGCATCGCCGAGCGGATGATGCAGCCGGCCCGCCAGACCCTCGCGATGTCGGCGAGCGGCAGGCTCCAGCCATATTCCCCGGAGGCGGCGGCGAGCAGGCCGAACCCCTGGGCGTAGCACGCGATCTTGCCCGCCAGCAGCGCGTGCTCGAGATCGGGGATCAGCCCGTCATCGGCCGAGATCGGCTGCGGCGCCGCCCCGAAGATCGCCTCGCCCTCGCGCCGCTCGGCCAGCCGCGCCGACAGGTTGCGCGCGCCGACGGCCGCCTCGATCGTGCTTGCCGGGGCCCCGAGCATCAGCGCCTCGATCGCGGTCCAGCGCCCGGTGCCCTTCTGGCCGGCGGTGTCGAGGATCACGTCGAGCATCGGCCGGCCGGTCGCGGGATCGACCGTGCGCGCCACCTTGCCGGAAATCTCGATCAGGTAGGATTTGAGCGGGCCCCCGTTCCAGCGCTCGAAGATGCCGGCGATCTCGGTCGAGGGCAGGCCGAGGCCGTCGCGCAGGATGCCGTAGATCTCGGCGATCATCTGCATGTCGGCATATTCGATGCCGTTATGCACGGTCTTGACGAAATGCCCGGCGCCGTCGGTGCCCATCCAGGTGGCGCAGGGCGTGCCGTCGAACTTCGCGGCGATCGCGGTCAGGATCGGCGCGACCCGGTCCCATGCCGCCTTCGGCCCGCCCCCCATGATCGAGGGCCCGTGCCGCGCGCCCTCCTCGCCGCCCGAGACCCCGATACCGAGGAACGGAACACCCGCCGCCTCGGCCTCGGCGGAGCGCCGGCGGGTATCATGGAAATCGGCGTTGCCGGCGTCGATGATCAGGTCGTCCGGCCCGAGCAGGGGGCGCAGCGCCGCGATCATCTGATCGACCACCGGCCCGGCCGGGACCATCAGGATGACGGCGCGCGGCACCGCGATCGCGGCGACCAGATCCTCCAGCGTCCGGCAGGGCGTGATGCGCGGCGCGAGCGCCCCGGCCTCGGCGGCGAAGCTGTCGGTCACGCTCGTCGTGCGGTTATAGACCGCGATGTCGAAACCCTTCTCCGCGATGTTCAGCGCCAGCGCGCTTCCCATTGTGCCGAGACCGATCAGGCCGATTGCCGATGCCATGCTCAATGTTCCCCCTGCGCGGTTCGCGGCCGGGAGGATAGACCTTCGGCCGGGCGAGTGAAACAGGTGCGTCGCGAAGCCGCGGCGATCAGCTCCTCCCGACCCGCTCGCGCAGCTTCAGCGCCAGCAGCGTCGCGACCAGGGCAAGCGTCGCTCCGTTGGCCAGGATCACCGGCAGCTGCCCGGTGCCGAGGCCATAGACCAGCCAGAGCACCAGACCGGTCGACAGGGCGGCGAGCATCCCGAGATTGAGCCCGGCCGTCGAGCCGCTGCGCCAAGTCTGGATCACCTGCGGCAGGAAGGCGAGCGTGGTCAGCAAGGCGGCGACAAGGCCGGTGGCGTCGAAAAGGCCGGGCATGATGATTCCATGAGCGAAGTTGACAGGATCATATGCTGCATTGCACAATGACAGTTGTGCGGATTCCGCATGGCTGGCCTGCGCTGCGCGCAAGTCGCGCGCGACCCGCCGCAGGTTTTCCGCGGTCGCCTCCTTGTATCGGCGCGACGGCTGACTAGAATAGCCCCGTGGCGGCCGGACAAGCGCGGCCGCAGGACTCATGCGATTGGAAGAGAAGCCCGTGGAGAGCCAGTCGATGTCTTGGACCGACGAACGCGTCGAGGCGCTCAAGCTGATGTGGTCCGAGGGCAAGAGCGCCAGCCAGATCGCCAAGGAGCTTGGCGGCGTCACGCGCAACGCCGTGATCGGCAAGGTTCACCGGCTCGGCCTGTCGAATCGCGCGCCGGGATCGGATCGGCCCGAGGACGAGGCGTCGCTGCTCGAAGGCGGGATCGAGGATCTCGGCCTCGAGATCGAGGAGGAGGAGCAGGCGCCCGTCGCCAAGCCCGCGCCGCAGCCGGTGGCCGCCGCCGCCGCGCCTCGGCCGGTCGCCAAGGAGACGGTCCCGGTGCCGCGCCCGAAGCCGGCCGGACAGCCGATGCCGCCGCAGCCCTCCGCCTCCGAGATCAGCGCCGAGGCGCTGGCCAATCTCGCCGAGGTCGCCAAGAAGGCGCGCCGCCTGACGCTGATGCAGCTGACCGAGCGGACCTGCAAATGGCCGGTCGGCGACCCGGCGACCGACGATTTCTGGTTCTGCGGCCTGCCCGCGGTGGCCGGCAAGCCCTATTGCGAGACCCACGTCGCCGTCGCCTTCCAGCCGATGTCGGCCCGCCGCGACCGCCGCGCCGGCGGCCGCTGAGCGCCTAGAGCCGGCCGAGCAGCTCGGCCTTCTTGGCTTGGAATTCCTCGGTGGTGAGGATCTGCTTGGCATGCAGGTCCGCGAGCTTCTCGATCTTGGCGAAGATATCCGCCTCCCCGCCGGCCATGGGCGTGGCCGCAACGGGCCCGGCGGTCGGAACGCGCTCCGCGGCGGCGGCCGGCTCGGCGGCCGCGACGGGAGCAGGCGCCGCGACCGGCGTCGCCACCGCGTCCGAGGCCCCAGTGACGATCGGCAGGTCCGACAGCCGGACCAGCCCGAGCTGGCTGGTGAAGCTCAGCGTCTGATCGCCGCTCTGCGCCTGGCCGATGCCGAAGATCTGATGCGCTCCGGTATCATAGACCGTGACCCGGCCGCCGCGCTCGATGGCGAGCCGCCGCGTGCCCGGAAAGATCGCGTAATGCAGGTCGTTCTGCGAGCCCGACGAGGCGGGGTTGCCGAGCTCCGCCGGCCAGCGCCCGCCGCTGCCGCCCGCGACGAACAGGCTCACCCCCGGCGCGGGGACGGGGGGCGGCACGAAGACCGCGCTGCGCGCCAGCAGGTCGGACAGCGCGTTGGCCAGCCCATCGACCCGCGCCTTCAGCCCGTTGTTGAACATGTCGCCGATCATGATCATGCCGCCGCGCGACCATTGCCCCATGCCGCCGAATTCGGGATGGTTGAACTGCGCCTGGCTGCCCTGGCCCTGCGCCAAGGCCCCGAGCAGGGCGATCGCCGCGTCGGTGCTGAAGCCGTGGGCCTGCGCGATCGCAGCGACGCTCGCGCGGCCCTCCTCCGTCAGTCCTGCCATCCGCCCGCTCCCCCTCGCCACCCGCGTCTCCCGAGTTAGCACGTGCGGGAGGTGGCGCATAGGGCTTGCGCCCTTGGCACGCTCCGGTAGAGAAGGCCGCCCGATCCACCCGATCCCCCACGAGGCGCAATGCCGGATTTCAGCCACGAGAGCCTCGCCGAGCAGCCGGTCTGCGGCGTCGACGAGGTCGGCCGCGGCCCCTGGGCCGGGCCGGTCGTCGCCGCCGCGGTGATCCTCGATCCCGCCGCGATCCCCGACGGGCTCGACGACAGCAAGAAGCTCACCGCGAAGCGGCGCGAGGCGCTCTATGATCGCCTGTTGGCCTGCGCGATCGTCGGGATCGGCGAGGCCAGCGTTGCCGAGATCGAGGCGATCAACATCCTGCAGGCGAGTTTCCTCGCGATGCGGCGCGCGCTCGCCGGCCTCGCCCGGCCCCCGGCGCTGGCGCTGATCGACGGCAAGCATGTGCCGCCCGACCTGCCCTGTCCGGGGCGCGCCATCGTCGGCGGCGACGGGCTGGCGCTCTCGATCGCCGCCGCCTCGATCGTCGCCAAGGTCACGCGCGACCGGATGATGGTGGCGCTGGCGCAACAGTTTCCCGGCTATGCCTGGGAACAGAACATGGGCTACGGCACCCGCGCCCATGCCGAAGCGCTCGAACGGCTCGGCGTCACCCCACATCATCGGCGCAGCTTTCAGCCGATCCACAAGATGTTGTGGAAAGCCGATTAGTTAAGTCATTGATTCATTTTGGGAATTGACCGCGAATCACTTTCGACTCATTTTGGCCGCCATCAGAACAGAAACGAGGCCGGCAGATGGCGAGAACGAAGATCGCGGAGGAAATCGGGACTTTGGAGCTCGACACCATCCTGGATGGCGACTGCATCGAGGTGATGCGCGCGCTCCCCGAGGCTTCGGTCGACCTGATCTTTGCCGATCCGCCCTACAATCTGCAACTCCGGGGCGAACTGCATCGGCCGGACAACAGCCGGGTCGATGCGGTGGACGAGGATTGGGATCGCTTCGCCTCCTTCGCGGTCTATGACGCCTTCTGCCGCGACTGGCTCGCCGCGGCGCGCCGGCTCCTGAAGCCTCACGGGGCGATCTGGGTGATCGGCTCCTACCACAATATCTTCCGTCTCGGCGCCAGCCTGCAGGATGCCGGCTTCTGGATCCTCAACGATGTGGTCTGGCGCAAGTCGAACCCGATGCCGAACTTCCGCGGCAAGCGCTTCACCAACGCGCACGAGACGCTGATCTGGGCGGCCAAATCGGATCAGTCGAAATATGTCTTCAACTACGAGGCGATGAAGGCGCTGAACGAGGGGCTGCAGATGCGCTCCGACTGGGTGATCCCGCTCTGCACCGGCTCCGAGCGGCTGAAGACCGCGACGGGCGAGAAGGCGCATCCGACCCAGAAGCCCGAGGCCCTGCTGCACCGGGTGCTGGTCGCCTCGACCCGCCCGGGCGACGTGGTGCTCGATCCGTTCTTCGGCACCGGCACCACCGGCGCGGTCGCCAAGCGCCTCGGTCGCCGCTTCATCGGCATCGAGCGTGAGGCGGCCTATCGCGAGGCCGCCGCCGCCCGGATCGCCGCGGTGCGCGCGCTCGATGCCGAGGCCTCTTCCGTGACGATGCCCAAGCGCGCCGAGCCCCGAATCGCCTTCGGCCAGCTGGTCGAGCGCGGCCTGCTTGCCGCGGGCGAGGTGCTGCATTCGATGAACGGCCGGCGCCAGGCGCGGATCCGCGCCGACGGCACGCTGATCGCCGACGATGTGCGCGGCTCGATCCACCAGGTCGGCGCGGCGCTCGAGGGCGCGCCGTCCTGCAACGGCTGGACCTACTGGCATTTCCGCCGCGACGGGGCCAGCATCCCGATCGACATCCTCCGCCAGCAGCTCCGCGCCGAGATGCGCGACTGACGCCCGCCGGCCGGCTCCCCTCCGGGGGGGGCCGGCCCTGCGCGCCCGACCGGGATCAGACCAGCTGGATGCCGCCGTCGAGCTCCAGATCCATGCCGTTGGCGGCGCGGTTGTCCATCAGGAAGAACACGCCCTGCACGATATCCTCGGTGCTCGCCAGCCGCCGCGAGGGGCTGCGCCCGCGGAAGGCCTCGACCACCGGGCCGGCGCCCTCGGCGATGCGCTTCTGCCAGCGGGGCGAATCGTCGACCACGCAGGGCGAGATGCCGTTGACCCGGATCGGCGACAGCTCGACCGCGAGCGTGCGGGTCATGCCGACCACAGCTCCGTTCACCGCGCTGACCAGGGTCGAGCCGGGATAGGGATTGGCCTTGGCCAGCCCGCCGAACAGCGTGATGCTCGAGTCCGGCCGCAGCCGGGGCAGGGCGGCATGCACGACCGCGAGATAGCCCACGATCTTGATCCGGACCGCCTGCAGCGCGATTTCGGGATCGAAATCCCGGATCGTCTGGTTGCCGGCATGGACCGGCGTCAGGACCAGATGGTTGATCGGCTCGTCGCCGGCCAGCGCCGCCGCGATCGTCGCCGTGTCTTCCAGGTCGAGATGCAGCCCGCGCACCTCCGGGCCGATCTCGGCCGCCCGCGCCGCCGCGCGTTCCGCGTCGCGGCCGGCGATGGTGACCCGGCAGCCGCGTGCCCGCGCCGCGCCGGCCAGCGCGAAGCCGAGGCCGGACGTGCCGCCGACGATCAGGACATGGTCATTGGGTTTGGGCATGGACGAACTCCGCGAGGATGGCCGCGCCTTGGTCGCACCGCGCGCGGCGAAGCTCAAGCCAGCGCCGGCAGCCCGAGCCGCAGCGCCTTGCGCATCACCGTGGGCAACGCCGGCTCGAGGCTCGCGGCCGGATAGAACGCGCCCGGCGCCTCCGGGCCCACCCGCGCGCCCTGCAGGGCGAGGCGCAGGTGGAAATGCGTGAAGGTATGGCGCACCTCGAGCCCCAGATCGCGCCAGTCGGCGGGAAAGGGTGGGTCCGCGACCGGCCCGGCCTCGCTCCAGGCGCCGCCCGGCAGGCCGAGCATGCCGCCGAGCAGCCCCGCCTCGGGCCGCCGCTCGGCCAGAACCGCGCCGTCGGGACGCAGCGCGAGAAAGGCGATGCCGAATCGCACCGGCTTCGCGAGCTTCGCCGCCTTGCGCGGCAGAACCGCGGCGATGCCGAGCGCGCGCGCCCGGCAAGGGCCCGACCAGGGACAGAGGCCGCAGGCCGGCGCCCGCGGCGTGCAGATCGTCGCGCCGAGATCCATCACCGCCTGCGCATAGTCGCCCGGCCGCTCGTCCGGGGTCAGCGCCTCCGCCAGCGCGCGCAGCAGCGGCTTCGCGCCGGGCAGCGGCGCCTCCAGCGCATGCAGCCGCGCCATCACCCGCTCGACATTGCCATCGACCACCACCGCCTTCCGGTCGAAGGCGATGGCCGCGATCGCCGCGGCCGTATAGGCGCCGATCCCCGGCAGCTCGCGCAACCCCGCCTCGGTCCGGGGAAAGCCACCCCGCGCCGCCACCGCGCGCGCGCATTTGAGCAGGTTCCGCGCCCGCGCATAGTAGCCGAGCCCCGCCCAGGCCGCCATCACCGCGCCGTCCTCGGCCGCGGCCAGCGCCTCGACCGTCGGCCAGTCGCGCAGGAACCGCTCGAAATAGCCCTTCACCGCGGCGACCGTGGTCTGCTGCAGCATGACCTCGGACAGCCAGACCCGATAGGGATCGGGCAGGGTCTCGGCCCCCGGCGGCACCCGCCAGGGCAGGGTCCGTGCCGCGCGCGCGTACCAGTCGAGCAGCGCGCCTTCCATCCCCTCCCCGATCGCCGATCCGTCCAACGCGCCCCCCTGACATTCCCCTGCCGGCCCGTTAACCATGTTTCGCGACAGGAGCACAGGACGCAAATGGCCGAGGGCCCGAACGGCAGGACCGAGGACAAGCGCCAGGGCGGACGCCGGGGGCGCGGCTTCGCCCGCGCGGGCGGGCTGATCGACGCCCAGCTCGACAGCGTCGCCGGCCGCCGCGGCTATGCCCAGGCGCGGCTCCAGGCGCTCTGGCCCGAGATCGCCGGCCCCGATTGCGCGGCGATCACGAGCCCGGTCAAGCTCACCCTGCCGCGCGGGCCGGCCGGCGGCATGCTGACCCTCGCGGTCTCGGGCGCGCACGCGCCGCAGGTCCAGATGCTGATCCCGCTGCTGATCGAGCGGGTCAATGCCGCGCTGGGCCCCGGGCGGGTCGGGCGCATCCAGCTCACCCATGCCGGCGCGGCGCCGGGCTTCGCCGAGCCGCCCCCCCGCTTCGCTCCGCCTCCCGCGGCCCCGCCCGATCTCGGCCCGCTCGCCGAACCGCTCTCAAGCATTGGTGATGCGGGCCTGCGCGGGGCCTTGGAGACATTGGCCCGGAATGTGCTATCCCGTTCCCGCAAACCCTGAGACCGAGAGACCGAGGCCCCCATGCCCCATGCGCTGACCCGACGCCAGACCCTTGCCGCGGCGCTCGCCATCGCCGCCCTGCCAGGGCTCTCCTTCGCCGAGGACGCCCAGCCAGCCGAAACCAAGCCAGCCGAAACCAAGCCGGTGCTCGAAATGACCATGGGCGACCCCAACGCGCCGGTGACCATGGTCGAATACGCGATGTTCAGCTGCCCCCATTGCGCAGCCTTCGCCAAGGACGTGTTCCCGAAGATCAAGGCCAACTATATCGATACCGGCAAGGTCAAGCTCGTGTTCCGCGAGGTCTATTTCAACGCGCCCTCGCTCTGGGCCGCGGTGATCGCCCGCTGCGCCCCGCCCGACCGCTATTTCGGCATTGTCGACCTGCTGTTCTCGACCCAGGCCGGCTGGCTGAACTCGACCGATGGCCCCACCATCATGAAGAACCTCTACGGCGTCGGCCGCCAGGCCGGGCTGACCGATGCCGAGATGGATGCCTGCCGGGGCGATCAGGCCTTCGCCGAGGCGCTGGTGGCCGAATACCAGAAGAACGCCGCCGCCGACGGTATCGACGCGACGCCGACCTTCATCGTCAACGGCCAGAAGGTCGACAACCTGCCCTACGACCAGTTCGCCGCCAAGCTCGACGCGGCGCTCGCGGGCTAGCAGCGCCGGCCGCCCAGGGCGGTCAGGAGGCGAGACGCCCCTGCGCCGCCCGGTGGCTCCCGGCCCCTGTGGCGGTTGCCGCAGATCTCTCGGCCTCGCCGCGCTGATCCAGGCGCGCGGATCCTCCCCGGTCGGACACCGCTCTGGACATCCCCACCGCGTTTGCCCAGGGGCGCCACGGCGTGCCGGCCTCTCCGCATTTCTCTTGCCTGCGGCACCGAGCGGGGACAAGCATGCGCCCCGCGTTCAACTCGAAGTCGAGGAAGTCAGGATGAAAGTTTCGCGTCGCGTGATGATGGGGGGCGGGGCCGGCCTGGCTGCTGGCGCCGCCCTCGCCGGATCGTCGGCCTTTGCCCTGGACGGGCCGATCGCCGATCTGGTCGAGGGCGGCGAGGATTTCGCCCTGGCGCTCGAAGCCTACGCCTACGCCTATCCGCTGGTGACGATGGAGATGACCCGCCGCGTCATCACCAACGTCGCGGCGCCCGAAGGCACCCGCGGGCCGATGGGCACGCTGATCAAGCTGCGCGAATATCCCGATGCCAGCTTCCGCGACGTGACCGCGCCCAACGCCGACACGCTCTATACTGCCGCCTTCTTCGACGTCACCAAGGAGCCCTGGATCGTCGGCCTGCCCGACATGGACGACCGCTATGCGCTGTTCCCGTTGCTCGATGGCTGGACCAACGTCTTCGAGGTCCCGGGCAAGCGCACCACCGGCACCAAGGCCCAGACCTACGCGATCACCGGACCCGGCTGGACCGGCAAGCTCCCGGCCGGCGTCACCGAGTACAAATCCCCGACCGGCATCGTCTGGCTGCTCGGCCGCATCTACTGCACCGGCACGCCCGAGGATTATGCGGCCGTCCACAAGCTGCAGGACGCGGTCAAGCTGATGCCGCTCAGCGCCTGGGGCACCGACTGGACCCCGCCCGCCGGCACCGTCGATCCGGCGATCGACATGAAGACCCCGGTGCGCGACCAGGTGAACGCGCTCGACGCCAACGCCTATTTCACCCTCTTCGCCGAGCTCCTGAAGACCAACCCGCCCGCCAAGGAAGACGCGCCCCTGATCGCGAAGCTCGCCGAGATCGGCATCGTCCCGGGCCAGGACTTCGACGCGAGCAAGCTCAAGGCGGCCTTCCTCGACCGCATCCCCAAGGTCGGCTTCGAGCGGATCATGCTGCATTTCAAGGCCTCGGGCGGCGATATCAAGCAGGTCAATGGCTGGGGCTTCACCACCCATACCGGGCTTTACGGCACCGACTACCTGCAGCGGGCGCTGATCACCGCGATCGGCCTCGGCGCCAACCGGCCGGAGGACGCGGTCTATCCGACCTCGCTCAAACAGGCCGTCGGGGTGCTCGGGCGCGACTATATGGGCTCGGAGAAGTATGTGCTCACCTTCCCCGCGGGCCAGCTGCCGCCCGTCAACGGCTTCTGGTCGCTGACCATGTATGACGAGAACTATTTCTTCGTCGCCAATCCGCTCAACCGCTACTCGATCAGCCCGCGGCAGGATCTGAAGGCGAACAAGGACGGCTCGGTGACGCTCTATCTCCAGCACGAATCGCCGGGGGCGGACAAGGAAGCGAACTGGCTCCCGGCGCCGGCCGGCCGCTTCCTGCTGATGCTGCGCCTCTACTGGCCGAAGCTGAAGAAGCCCTCGATCATCGACGGCAGCTGGGTCATCCCGGCCGTCAAGAAGGTCAGCTGACCCCCTCCGCCATGCAGCCTCCGGGCTGCATGGCATCCGGGACGCTCCCTTGGGAGGCGCAGGTTCAAGCCTGCGAAAACAGCTCTCCGATCTCGATCGCAATCCCGGGCGGGTCGAGCAGCAGACGCCCTTCGCCAAGGATGCGGACCTCGATGGTCAGTCAGTCCCGCTCCTCGGCCCGCTGCCGCGCCAGGCCGCTATCCTGGTCCGAGACGCCGAGCAGGTTCGCGACCAGCCGCAGGAAGGCGCGTTCGTCGGCGTCGATCCCGTCGGCCGTCGCGACACGCCACAGGGCTTCGACGACGCCGGTGCGGTCCTCGTAGGGCACCGCCTGCTTGATCAGCCGGGTGAACTGGACCGTGTCGGGGGCGGCGGCCTCGGCGGTCTCGGCCTCGCCGCGCAGGCGGGCGGCTTCCGCGGGGGTGAGCCCGTAATGCTCGGCCAAGAGCCGGTCGATGCGCGTCCGCTCGCGGTCGGTATAGCTGTCGTCGCTGCGGGCGAGCCGCACCATCAGCGCGGCATAGGCGAGGCGCCCGTCGGTCGGCAGCAGCGGCCGCTCGCTCGCCTCGGTCAGCCGCCGGATCAGGTCGCCGATCATCGCCGCCTCCTCTTTACCTTGGTTGCCATCCGGTTAATGGCGCGGATAGAACCGTTCTAAATCAAGTGTTTAGCAAGAGTCGCACGCGTGCGACTCCGCGTTTTCGCACGCTCAGACCAACCGCGACTGATCGAGCGCCGCCCGAATGAAATCGGCGAAAAGGGGGTGCGGGGCAAAGGGTTTCGACTTCAATTCCGGGTGAAACTGGACCCCGATATACCAGGGATGGCCGGGGATCTCGACGATCTCCGGCAGCCGCCCGTCCGGCGACACCCCGGTGAAGCGCAGGCCGCATTGCTCCAGCTGGTCGCGATAGGCGATATCGACCTCGTAGCGGTGCCGGTGCCGCTCGCTGATCGCGGTCACGCCATAGATGTCGGCGACCTGGCTGCCATCGGCCAGCATCGCGTCATAGGCCCCGAGCCGCATCGTCCCGCCCTTGTCGTCCTTGACGCTGCGCTGGATCGTCCGGTTGCCCTCGACCCATTCCTTGAGGTGATAGATGACCGGCGTGAACCGCCGCTCGCCCCGCTCATGGTCGAATTCCTCCGAGCCTGCGTTCTGCAGGCCCAGCAAGTCGCGCGACGCCTCGATCACCGCCATCTGCATCCCGAGGCAGATCCCGAGATAGGGCACCTTGCGCTCGCGGGCGAAGCGGGCGGCATGGATCATCCCCTCGGTCCCCCGCTCGCCGAAGCCGCCCGGCACCAGGATGGCGTGGAAATCCTCCAGCAGGGGGGCGATCTCGTCGTCGTTCTCGAACAGCTCGCTGTCGAGCCACTGGGTCTCGACCC
Organism: Amaricoccus sp.; assembly: GCA_046348955.1. Taxonomy (GTDB): domain Bacteria; phylum Pseudomonadota; class Alphaproteobacteria; order Rhodobacterales; family Rhodobacteraceae; genus Amaricoccus. The sequence continues at coordinate 43,436 of JAXMDG010000003.1, read as the reverse complement.
GCACCCGATTGGCGATCCCGCCATGGGTCAGCGCCTCGGCGATCGACTTGTAGGCATCCTCGAGCTGGGTGTACTTGCCGACGATCCCGACTTTCACCTCGCCTTCGGGATTGTGGATCCGGTCGACCACATCCTCCCATTTCGCAAGATTGGGCCGCGGCGCCGGCGAGATGCCGAACGCGTCGAGCACCGCCTGGTCGAGCCCCTCGCGGTGATAGGCGAGCGGCGCCTCGTAGATCGACTTCAGGTCCTGCGCCGCGATCACCGCCTCGGGCCGGACATTGCAGAACAAGGCCAGCTTCTCCCGCTCCTTGGGCGGGATCGCCATCTCGGAGCGACAGACCAGGACGTCCGGCGCGATGCCGATGGCCCGCAGCTCCTTGACCGAATGCTGGGTCGGCTTGGTCTTGAGCTCCCCGCTCGCCGCGATGAAGGGCAGCAGGGTCAGATGCATGTAGATGCACATGCCCCGCGGCTTGTCCTGACCGTATTGCCGGATCGCCTCGAAGAACGGCAGCCCCTCGATATCGCCGACCGTGCCGCCGATCTCGCAGAGCATGAAATCGACCTCGTCCGCGCCGATATCGAGGAACGCCTTGATCTCGTTGGTGACGTGCGGGATGACCTGGATGGTCTTGCCCAGATAGTCGCCCCGCCGCTCCTTCTCGAGCACGCTGGAATAAATCCGCCCCGCCGAGATCGAATCCGACTGCCGCGCCGCAACCCCGGTGAAGCGCTCGTAATGGCCGAGATCGAGGTCGGTCTCGGCCCCGTCATCGGTCACGAAGACCTCGCCGTGCTCGAACGGGCTCATCGTGCCGGGATCGACATTCAGATAGGGATCGAGCTTGCGCAGCCGCACCGAATAGCCGCGCGCCTGCAACAGCGCGCCGAGCGCCGCCGAGGCGAGACCCTTGCCGAGCGAAGAGACCACGCCCCCGGTGATGAATATGTACCGCGCCATGTCCGATTGTCCCGTGCCCTGGTTCCAGTCGAGTCGTCAGGAAGCCAGAGGCTTCACGGGACTCAATCTATAGGGGAGGAACCGTGCCGATACAAGGGCTGCCGGCACCATATCCTGTGGGATGTCAGCGAGCCGGCAACCAAGGGTTGCCGGCCTGTCTTCACTTCACCGGCGGCGGCGCGGCTGGGCCCGGCTCGGCGGCTCCATCGGCGGGTGCCGCAGGTTCCGTGCCAGCGGCCGGCGCCGCCGGGGCGGGCGCTGGCGCCAGAAGGTCGCCCGAGGTGGGGGCAGGCGCCGCTGGCGCGGTGGCATCGACCCCGAGCCGGTCGAGAACCGAGCTGCTGCCGCTGCTTCGCGCCGAGAGAATGGTAAGGGTGAGGCTGGTGACCACGAAGGCGATGCCGAGCGCCCAGGTCAGCTTGGACAGCGCCGTCGCGGCGCCGCGGCCGGTCATGATGCCGCCGCCACCCCCGCCGCCGATCCCGAGCCCGCCACCCTCGGAGCGCTGCAGCAGCACCACGATGATCAGCGCAAGCGCCACGATCAGGTGGATGGTCAGGATGATGTTCTGCATTGGGCCAAGCCTTCGAGCGATCCGCCCCCGGGGAGCGGGTTGCGCGCGCTTCTAACCGAGGCGCGCGCGATTGTCGAACACCAAAACGGAACCGGTTGCCGTCCGCTACGGCCTTGCCAGCGCGTCATAGGCCCGCACCGTGCGCTTCTTGGCCTGCGCCCGCCAGACCCGCTCGATATTGGCTCGGACCCAGCCGGGATCGAGCTGCTCCGGCCGCGCGAGCACCAGCCCGTGCGGCCGGTGATGGTCGGTGGTGAAGAAGGTCTCGGGATCGACTTCGATCAGGAAGTCGCGCTCCTCGATCGGAACCTTGAAGACCGGGCAGCCGCGGGGCTCGCTCCAATAGAGGATCACCTTGCCGTTCACCTTGAACGACACCGCGTCCCAGGACATGCCTTCCTCGGTCTCGGGCAAGGCCAGCACCATCGCCCGCACCATCTCCAGCGTCACCATCGGCCGGTCCCTCCGCTCTCCCGGCCAAACTATCCGCTGGGCCGGGTCCGTGCTAGCATCGCGGCAAGTCTCGGCCGTCACAGCGAGGAGGTGGAGATGGCAGTTGCGATCCAGATGGATTTCGCCGGGGGCACGCTCGATCAGTATGACCGGGTGATCGCCAGGATGGGGTTCGAGCCGCGCGGCCCGGGTGCGCCGGAAGGCTTGTTCCATTGGGTCGCCAAGACCGAGGACGGGATCCGCGTCACCGACGTCTGGACCAGCCGCGAGGCCTTCGACGCGTTCGCCCAGGCACAGATAGGGCCGATCACCCAATCGATGGGACTGGAGCCGCCCAAGCTGAAGGTCCTCGAGCTGCACAACTATCTCACGGCGGGATAGCGGGCCGACGCGACCCCGCCGCTATTCCCCGGCCAGCGCCGCCGCGCGCAGCCGTGCCCCGTCGCGCGCCGGCGGGGCCCCGAACAGGCGCGCATAGTCCCGGCTGAATTGCGACGGGCTCTCATAGCCGACGCGGAAGCCCACGTCCTGCGCGGCGTCGTGCGCGACCAGCAGCCGGCGCCGCGCCTCATGCAGGCGCAGATGCTTCTGATATTGCAGCGGGCTCATCGCCGTCACGGCGCGGAAATGCCGGTGCAGCGTGGCGGGGCTCATCGCCGCGCGCTCGGCCAGGTCGGCAATCCGCAGCGGCTGGTCGAAATGCGCCCGGATCCAGCCGATCGCCCGCCCAACCCGCGCCAACCGGCTGTCGGCGAGGGCGATCTGGCGCAGCATCGGTCCCTGCGGGCCGAGCAGCAGCCGCCAGAGGATCTCGCGCTCGACCAGGGGCGCCAGTGCCGCCGCCTCCTCCGGCCGGTCGATCAGCCGCACCATCCGCAGCACCGCGTCGAGCAGATCGGGCTCCATCCGCCCGATCCCAAGACCCGGACTGCGCAGCCCCGCCGCCCCCGGCATATCGAGCATCAGCCCCGCGAGCAGACCCGGATCGAGGCTCAGCCGGATCACCAGATAGGGCGCCTCGGGACTGGCCTCGGTGATGCGGGCCATTACCGGCAAGTCCAGTGCAACCGCCAGATAATGCTCCGAATCGTAGGCATAGTCCCGCCCGGCGACCGAGATCTGCTTGCGGCCCTGGGCGGCGAAGCACACGACCGGCTGATAGAAGCCCGGTCCGAAGACGGTCGGCGCATCGCTTCGCATCAGCCCGAGCCGCGGAATGGATGTCGCCCGCTGCCCCTCCGGGCAGGCGGTGGCGACGCGGGCGCGCAACTCCTCGATCGGGGTCATCGGCGATCTCCTTTGCCCGATAGATGGAGGATTGAGCGGATCGGGCAAGACCCGGCGCGCATCCTTCTATCGCCTCGGGCCGCCCATGCGCATCTTAGCCGCAGACGGCCGCACGTTCGGCCACCGGGCAGAAAGGAACCAAGCCATGCAGTACAAGACCCTCGGCCGCACCGGTCTCCTCGTTTCCGAGCTCTGCCTCGGCACCATGACCTTCGGCGGTCGCGGCGAGCTCTGGAGCAAGATCGGCTCGCTCGGCCAGGACGAAGCTCAAGCGCTGATCCGGACGGCGCTCGAAGCCGGGATCAACTTTTTCGACACCGCCGACGTCTATTCCGAGGGACGGTCCGAAGAGATCACCGGCGCGGCGCTCAAGGCGCTGGGCGTGCCGCGCGACGAGGTCGTGATCGCGACCAAGGTGTTCGGGCGGACCGGCGCCGGCCCGAACGGCGCGGGCGCCTCGCGCCAGCATATTCTCTCCGGGGTCAAGGCGAGCCTGAAGCGGCTCGGGATCGACCATATCGATCTTTACCAGATTCACGGCACCGATCCGGTCACGCCGGTCGAGGAAACCATGGACGCGCTCGATTCGCTGGTCCGCGAGGGGCTGGTCCGCTATGTCGGCGTCTCGAACTGGGCCGCGTGGCGGATCGCCAAGGCCCAGGGCATCGCCGAGCGGCGCGGTTTCGCCCGGGTCGCGTCGCTGCAGGCCTACTACACGATCGCCGGCCGCGATCTCGAGCGGGAGATCGTTCCGATGCTGGCCTCGGAGGGCGTCGGGCTGATGGTCTGGAGCCCGCTGGCGGGCGGCCTGCTCTCGGGCAAGTATGACGGTGACGGGGCCGCCGCCGACGGCCGCCGGGCGAATTTCGACTTCCCGCCGGTCGAGCGCGGCCGCCTGCCCGCCGTCCTCGCCGCGCTGCGCGAGGTCGCGGAGCGGCAGGGCGTCAGCGTCGCGCGCGTGGCGCTCGCCTGGCTGCTGCATCAGCCGGCGGTGACCAGCGTGATCATCGGCGCGAACCGCCCCGAGCAACTGTCCGACAACATCGCCGCCGCCGAAGTCCGGCTCTCGCCCGACGATCTCGCCGAGCTGGGCGCCGCAAGCGCGTTGCCGGCGGAATATCCCGGCTGGATGCTGGAGCGCCAGTCCGCCGTCCGTGACGGTTGGCCCCGCTGACCCGCGCCAGCCTCCCCGGCGCAGGTCGCCGGGGAGGCCTCGACCGCGGTCAGAGGACCTGCGACGGCAGCGGCGTTCCCTCGAAATAGGCGATCAGGTTGTCGACCGCGAGCATGCCCATCGCGGTCCGCGTCTCCAGGGTCGCGCTGCCGATATGCGGCAGCAGCGTGACATTGGGCAGCGCGATCAGCCCTGCCGGCACCTTCGGCTCCTCGGCGAAGACGTCGAGCCCGGCGCCGGCGATCCGCCCCTCGCGCAGGGCTGCGATCAGGGCCGGCTCGTCGATCAGGTCGCCCCGGGCGGTGTTTACCAGATAGGCCGTGGGCTTCATCGCCGCCAGCGCCTCGGCCCCGATCCGCCCCCGATTCTCGCCGCCGCCCGGGATATGCAGCGACACGATGTCGGCCTCGGCCATCACCGCCTCGATGCTCGGCCGGGGTTCGGCGGGGAAGTCGAACGGGCCGACGGGCGAGCGGTTGAAATAGACGATCTCCATGCCGAAGCCCGCCGCGGCGCGGCGCGCCGTGGCCTGCCCGATCCGGCCCATTCCGATGATGCCGAGCCGCTTGCCCTGCAGTCCCATCCCGAGCATCGCGGTCGGCCGGAACCCATCCCAGCCACCCTGGCGCAGCAGGGCCTCGCTTTCGGTCATCCTCCGGGTCGCCGCGAGGATGAGCGCCATCGCCAGGTCGGCCGTCGCGTCGGTCAGCACGCCCGGCGTGTTGGTCACGACGACCCCGGCGGCGCGGGCCGCCTCGAGGTCGATATTGTTCACGCCGACCCCGAAATTGGCCAGGATCGCCAGCCGCCGATCCGGCGCGGCCAGCAGGGAGGCGGTGATCTGGTCGCTGACCGCGCAAAGCATTCCGTCGGCGGCGCGGAACCCGCTGGCCAGCCGGCCGGGCCCGAAGGGGGTGTCGTCGTGATTGAGCGCGACGGTGAAATGCTCGCGCAGGCGCGCCTCGACCGGCTCGGGCAGCTTGCGGGTGACGATGATCCGAGCGGGCATCAGTGAAGCCGGCTGCCGAGGGGGGCGTCGCGCTCTGGCGCGATCAGGACCACGCCGCCCGATTCGTCGGCCAGGCCGAGGACCAGCACCTCGGACCGGAACGGCCCGATCTGGCGCGGCGGAAAGTTCACCACCGCCAGGACCCGGCGGCCCGCCAGGTCGTCGGGGGTGTAGTGGGCGGTCAGCTGGGCCGAGGATTTGCGGGTGCCGAGCTCGGGGCCGAAATCGATCCAGAGCTTGATCGCGGGCTTGCGCGCCTCCGGGAACGGTTCGGCCCGCAGCACCTGGCCGAGGCGGATATCCACCTTCTGAAAATCCTCGAATCCGATCTGGTCCATCCCCCGCCCCTGTCTTTCAAACCGGCCCCTGCAGGCCCCGTGGATCGGTCGCACGCGTGCGACTCTGGATAGGACATTGAAATCACACGAAAAACTATGTCCCATTAACCCGATCTCCATCGAGGTTAACCGGGGTTTCTCAAGCGAGTCGCGCCGCCGATATCCGGTATCGGGACACAGAAAAACCGCCTGCCCGGGCAGGGGCAAGCGGTTTTCCGAAAAGAAATCGCGTTGAGAGCGATCAGGCCTTGGCGGTCGCCTTGACGGCCAGCTCGCGCAGCTCGGCGAGGCTTTCCTTGATCCGCGCGGCCACGATCTCGTAGGCGTCGGCATTGGCCTTCTGGGCCGATTCGGCCAGCGCCTGCATGTTCGACAGCGCCTTCTCGAAGGCGGCCTTGGCGAGCTCGGCCTGGGCCTTGGCGGTGTCGGCGTCGAGCTTGGTGGTGTCGAGGCTCTTGAGATGCTTCTGCGCCTCGGCCACGGTCTCCTCGAAGATCGCGATCTGCTTCTTGAACAGGTCCTGGTAGCCAGCGGCGGCCGCCTTGTTGGCCTCGACCAGGGCTTCCATGTTCTTCTTCTGGGCGCCGACAACGGCCTCGGCGTCGAAGCCCGGCAGCTTCAGGCTGGCGAACTGCTTGGTGAAGTCATTCTGCTTGAAGAAGTCGGTCAGCTTCTCCGGATCGAAGGCGAAGGTCTTGGGGTCGAACATCTGGGCTCTCCTCGCTTGGTTCTGGTTCCCTATGGCCAGAATATGTTGCAGTGCAGCATGGAAGTCAAGCCTCTTTGCTGCAGTGCAGCAAAGTTAGCCGCGCAGGGCCCGGCTCCGGTCGGCAGCGGCAGCAACGGCCCGCTCGATCAGCGACGGCAAGCCGTGCTGCGGGTCCATCAAAACCGCAAGCGCCGCGGCGGTGGTCCCGCCAGGGCTGGTTACATTGACCCGCAGGTCGGCCGGGCTGTCCGGGCCAGATTCGGCCAGTTGCCCGGCCCCCGCCACTGTAGCACGCGCCAGTCGCATCGACACGCTTTCCGATAGGCCCTGCGCCATTCCCGCCGCGGCCAGCGCCTCGATCAGCAGAAAGACATAGGCCGGGCCGGAGCCCGAAACGGCGGTGACGGCGTCCATCGCGGCCTCGTCGTCGAGCCGCAGGGTCTGGCCCACCGCCCGCATCAGCGCCTCGGCGAGCGCCAGCCCGTCCTCGTCGACATGGTCGTTGCCGACCAGGGCAGTGATGCCGCGGCCGATCGCGGCGGGCGTGTTCGGCATCGCGCGCACGATGGGCGTGCCGGCCCCGAGCGCGGCCTCAAAAGCGGTGATCGGCGTGCCGGCGGCGATGGAGAGGAAGAGAACCGGCCCGCCGCCGAGCGCGGCGAGAGCCGGCAAGGCCGCGCCCATCATCTGCGGCTTGACCGCTAGCACCGCGACCGCCGGAGCCGCCGGCAGCGGCTGATTCAGCCGCAACCCCTGTCCCGCCAAAGCCTCGAGCCGCGGACCGGGCCGCGGCTCGAGAACGGTGAAAGCGGAAGGGGGGACGCCGCCGGCCAGCCAACCTTCGAGAAGGGCCGAGCCCATCTTGCCGCAACCCAGCAACACCAGGCCGCGAGCGGCGATGTCGGAAAGGTCCATGATGCCCCCCTTCGGCCCCTTGGGCGCGAAGGGGGCCAGCGTCAGGCCCGACCGTAAGCCTCGGTCATCGCGATGCCAAGGGCCTTCTCCGGCGTCTCATTGCCCCAGGCCACCAGCTGGAACGCCGGGTAGAACCGTTCCGCCGCCATCACCGCGTCGCGGACCATGTCGTTGATCTGCGCCGAGCTCGCCGAGGCGCCGCCCGCCAGATTGAGGCTGTAGCGATAGGCCATCATCTTCTGGTCCGGCCAAAGCGTGAAGGCGCCCGACCAGCATTTGTCGTTGGCGAGCGCCATCGACTTGTAGAGGGCGGTCAGCCGCTTGGCGGGCGGGGCCATGTCGAAGGCACAGATCAGGCGGAGCGATTCGTCCTGCGCGGACCAGGCGAGCGTCACGGAATAGGTCCGCCAGCTCCCCTCGATCGCCATGGCGATCTGATCGTCGGCGATGCGGTCAAAGTCCCAGGACCGCTCTTCGGCCAGGCTCTCCACGATATCGATCGGGTGGATTTCCTCGCAGTCAAAATCACGCTCGACAATGCTCATGACCGGTGCCTCGTGTTCTGGCCGCCGGCGGGGCATCACCCCGCGCGGGGGCTGTGAGGTTAACAACAGGTCAACCGTAGTGGAAGTTGACCTACAAGATATGGTGGTTGAACCCGAAGGCTCTGTAAAGTCAAATTTTGTGACGGTTCGCTGACAAGTCAGGACGCGGTTAATCCTGCCTTAATTTCAGGCTTGCCTGCCCGCGGCCTCAACAGCGTCTAGACGCGCCTTGAGCGCCTCGTTCTCCTCCCGCGCCTTCTGGGCCATGGCGCGAACCGCGTCGAACTCCTCGCGGGTGACGAAGTTCCGGTCGGCCAGCCAGCGGTCGAGCAGGTTCCGCATCGCGGTCTCGGCCTCGACCTTGGCGCCCTGCGCGACGCCGACGGCGTTCGACATGAGCTGCGTCAGGTCGTCGAGGATCTTGTTGCGGGTCTGCATGGCGGTCTCCTGGCTGCCTTCCCTCGATATGGTCGCGCCGGGGCGGCTTGCAAGTCCCCCCGGCACCTGCCCGGCGCGGGCCTCGGCGCGCCGCCGCTCAATCCTCGATCGGGCCGCGGTCGAATACCCGGTCGGCGGCGCGGAACCGCGCCCGGGCCGTGGCGTATTGATGCCAGTAGGGATAGAGCACCGGCAGCGCACTGACCGTGTCGAGCCGCGCGCGCTCCTCCGGATCGAGGCGGAGCGCCACAGCCGCCATGCTGTCGCGGAACTGCGCGGCGCTGCGCCCCCCGACCACCAGCGAGGCCACGCCCGGCCGTCCGAGCAGCCAGGCGAGCGCCACCTGCGCCGCCGAGACGCCATGCGCCGCGCCGATCTCCTTCAGCGCCGCGACAATGCGCCAGAGCCGGTCTACGTCGCGAATCGGCGGCTCGCTCCAGCCGGCGACCTGGCGGGCCGAGGGCTGGTCGGGGCCGTATTTGCCGCTGAGCAGCCCACCGGCCAGCGGGCTCCAGACCAGGATGCCGACGCCTTCCTCGACCGCGATCGGGGCGAGCTCGTATTCGGCCTCGCGCGCCTCGAGCGTGTAGTGGATCTGCTGGGTGACGATGCGGGGCAGGGCGCGCGTCTCCGACAGGCCGAGCGCCTTCATCAGGTGCCAGGCCGAGAAGTTCGAGCAGCCGGCATAGCGGATCTTGCCCTGCTCGATCAGCGTCTGCATCGCGCCCAGCGTTTCCTCGAGCGGGGTCATCCCGTCCCAGGCATGCAGGAACAGGATGTCGATCACGTCGGTGCGCAGGCGCTTGAGGCTGCGCTCGACCTCGCTGATCACGTGATGGCGCGACAGGCCCTGCTGGTTCGGGCCATCGCCCATGCGGAACCGCACCTTGGAGGCGATGAGGAGGTCGTTCGGCCGCTTGCCGTCCAGCGCCTCGCCGACGATCTCCTCGGACCGGCCCTGCGAATAGATGTCGGCCGTGTCGATCAGGTTCACGCCGGCATCGAGGCAGAGCGCGATCTGCTCGCGCGCCTCGGCGAGATCGGTGCCGCCGACCTTGGCGAAGGCGCCGCCGCCGCCGAAGGTCATCGTGCCCATGGTCAAGGCCGAGACGCGCAGGCCGGAGCGGCCGAGATACCGGTATTCCATTGTTCTTCCCCCTCTCGCCGCCCGTTCAGCCGGCGGCCGCGTAGATCATGTCGATCGCCACCTGGTTGCCGCGCGAGAGCTCCAGCGGGCAGGGATAGGGCGCGCCGTCGAGCGCGCTGGCGGCGAAGGCGTCGGCCTGAGCGCGGTACTGGTCGACGATGCCGAAGCGCTCCAGCCGCACGATACCGTCGGCGGCGCGGTGCTCGACCACGACATCGCCATAGGCGCCGGCATTGAACGGGGCATGGACCGCGATCCAGCCGGTCTCGCCGTGGAACAGCATCTGCTGGCGCGGCGCCATCCGCATCGAGACGTAGAAGTCGAGCGGGAAGTCGGGGAAGCGCAGGCGCACCCGGGCGGTGGCGTCGATCCCGCCCTCCCAGTCGATCTCGGCGCTGGCCGAGACCGGCTCGGCTCCGGTGGCGAAGCGGGTGGTGATGACGGGATAGACGCCGATATCGCGCAGCGCGCCGCCGCCGAGATCGGGCTGGTTGCGGATATTGCCGGGGTCGGCATTAAAGAAGCTGAACGAGCCCTGGACCGCGCGCAGCCGGCCGATCGCGCCCTCGGCGAGCAGGGCGCGGACGCGGCGCCATTGCGGATGATGCGTGACCATGAAGGCCTCGGCGGCGAAGCGGCCGGTGCGGTCGCGCAGCGCGATCAGCGGGTCGATCTCGGCGGCGCGGAGCGCGATCGGCTTTTCGCACAGGACATGTTTGCCGGCTTCGAGCGCGCGCGTCGTCCATTCGACATGCTGGCCGTTGGGCAGCGGGATATAGACCGCATCGATCCCGGGATCGGCCAGCAGCGCGTCATAGTCGCGATGGAGCCTCACCTCCGGATAGGGCGCGGCCAGGGCCTCGGCCTTGCCCGGGGTGCGGCTGGCGATCGCGGCGATCCGTCCCCGGGCGCTGGCATGGATGCCGGGCGCGACATAGTCCCGCGCGATCTTGCCGGCCCCGAGGATTCCCCATCGCAGGATCTGCTGCACCATCGTCCCGTTCCTCCCCGATTGGCGGCGGGGCAGAGCCTGCCATTCCCCGCCGCCGCTGTCACCTCGGCAAACCCCGGCGCTCAGGCGAAGAGGGCGTGGCAGGTCTCCAGCGCCTCGACCAGCGTATCGACTTCGGCCCGGGTGTTGTAGAGCCCGAACGAGGCGCGGCAGGTGGCGCTGACCCCGAGATGGGCCATCAGCGGCTGGGCGCAATGGTGCCCGGCGCGGACGGCGACGCCCTTGCGGTCGACGATGGTCGAGATGTCGTGCGGATGCGCGCCGCCCTGCAGCGTGAACGAGAAGATCGCGCCCTTGCCCGGCGCGGTGCCCTGCAGGGTGAGCCAGTTGAGCCCGGACAGCCGCTCGGCGGCATAGTCGCGCAGGCCATGTTCATGCGCGGCGATCGCGTCGAGCCCCAGCCCGGTCATGTAGTCGAGCGCGGCGCCGAGCCCGATGGTCGGCACGATCGGCGGCGTGCCGGCCTCGAACTTGTGCGGCGGGTCGATATAGCTCACCTGCTCGCGCGTGACCTCGCGGATCATGTCGCCGCCGCCCAGGAACGGGCGCATCTCGGCCTGCCGCGCGCGGCGGATATAGATCGCGCCCGAGCCGGAGGGGCCATAGAGCTTGTGGCCGGTGATCGCGTAGAAGTCGCAGCCGAGATCGACGACATCGACCTTCATATGCACGGCGGCCTGGCTGCCATCGACCAGCACCGGCACGCCCTGCGCGGCGGCGCCGGCGCAGATCGCCTTGATATCGACGACCGTGCCCAGAACGTTCGACATGTGGGTGACGGCGACGAGCCGGGTGCGCGGGCCGATCGCGGCGAGCACCGCCTGCGGATCCAGGCTGCCGTCCGGCGCCGTCTCGACCCATTTCAGCACCACGCCCTGGCGCTCGCGCAGGAAGTGCCAGGGCACGATATTGGCGTGATGCTCCATCACCGTCAGCACGATCTCGTCCCCGGGTCCCAGACGCGGCGCGGCCCAGGCATAGGAGACGAGGTTGATCCCCATGGTCGAGCCGGTGGTGAAGACGATCTCGTCCTCGTGCGCCGCGCCGAGGAACCGGCGGATCGTCCCGCGCACCGCCTCGTAGGCGTCGGTCGCCTCGTTCGACAGCGTGTGCAGGCCGCGATGCACGTTGGCATAGCCATGGGCATAGGTGTCGGCGACCGCGTCGATCACCGCCCTCGGCTTCTGGGCCGAGGCGCCATTGTCGAGATAGACGAGCGGCCGGCCATGGACCTCGCGCGTCAGGATCGGAAAGTCGCGGCGGACCGCGTCGATGTCGTACATCACCCAACCTCGTGCGGTGTGAGACCCAGGAACGCGAACAGCATGGCGAGCGCGATGAACAGCACGATCGCCGTCAGCACCACGCTCCCGAGCACCATGAAGCGGTTGTCGAACCCATGCAGCTCGGTCACGAAATTGGCATAGGCCCAGAAGGCCCAGGGGATCCTGAGGAGCGCCACGACCCCCGCCAGGAACGGCACTGTCGCGAGCGCCACGAGCTGCAGCGTCTGCAGGAGCAGCAGCATGGCATTGAGCCACACGACCAGCAGGATCGCGTCCCAGAACGCGCCACGCCCGCCGAACAGCGCGCCGATCCGCCAGGTGAGATAGCCGACCGCCAGCGTGACCGCCAGTTCGAGCAGCGCGCCGAGCAGCGGCGTCCCGAGAAGCTCGGCCGATACCGCATCGACGTCGGGCTTGTCGAACTGGATCGCGGCATAGGCCAGGATGATGCCGAGGCAGGTGACGACCACCGCGGCCATCAGCAGAGCCGATTGCCCGAAGCGCAGCGCGAGCAGCCGCCGCGCGGCCTCGCGCGGGTCGACCAAGCTGTCGCGCGCCAGTTCCAGCCACATCTGCGTCATTCCGGTTCCCATCCTGCCCGGCGCCCCGCCTTTGCCTCGATCAGCCCGCCGCCGGCGCTCCGGGGATCAGCAGCGACAGCGACAGCGCGAGGCACAAAAACCCCCCGCCGATCACGGCCGCGACCCGCCCCGTCGCGGCAAAGCCCTCGGCCTCGGCGAGGCTCGCCGCGAGCAGCCAGAGCCAGAAGCCGAGACCCGCATAGCCGAGAAGCGCGAGCCCGGGCAATGACCACGGCCCCAGCGCCGCCTCCGCGAGCACCGAGACCACCGCCAGCGCCATCGCGATCGGCGCGCCGAGCAGCGCGCTCCAGAACAGCGCGGCGCGCGCGGCCAGGAACCCGCCGCGCGCGCCGAAGGCCCGGGCGCCGAGATGGATCAGCGCCGCGAGCCCGTAGAACAGCAGAGGCGCCAGGAACAGATAGCCGAAAAGATGCGCCGCGATCGCCGCCGCCAGCGGATCCTCGGCCGCGATGGTGCGAGACGCACGGATCGCCCCGGGCAGGCTCGCGAGAAAACCGAAGCCGCAGGCGAGAAAGAGCTGTCCCAGCGCCCGCGCCTCCCGCAGGCCGGCCGCGATCTGCCGCGCCATGGCCGCGCGCGGATGGCGGTAGGCATGCGCCATCGCCGCCGCCAGCCCCGGCTCCGGCGCGGCCATCGCTCAGCCGCGCCCGCGCCGGGCCAGCCAGTCGGCGAGCCGGCCGCGCACATCCTCGGCCAGCCGCCGATCCTCGATCTCGGCAATCGCCTCGTCGAGAAAGGCGAGGACCAGCAACCCCTCCGCCTCGGCGCGCGGGATGCCGCGCGAGGTCAGATAGAACAACGCCGTCTCGTCGACCGCGCCACAGGTCGAACCGTGGCTGCAGGCGACGTCGTCGGCATAGATCTCGAGCTCGGGCTTGGCCAGGAACTGGCTGTCCTCGTCGAGCAGCAGGGCCTGGCTGATCTGATAGCCGTCGGTCTTCTGCGCCGCCGGCTTGACCAGGATCTTGCCCTGGAACACGCCGGTCGCGCCGTTGCGCAGCACCTTCTTGAAGACCTGCCGGCTCTCGCAATTCACCGCGCCATGGGTGACGAACACGGTGTCGTCGTGATGGAAGTCCCCATCGCCGAGCGAGGCGCCGGCGACGCGGGCATGGGCATCGTCGCCCTCGAACGCGATCACGCATTCGTTCCGCGTCAGCCGGCCATTGGCGGTCAGCGTGAAGGACTTGAAGCTCGCCCGCGCGTCGAGCCGGGCGAAGATCGCCGTGGCCGCGCGCCGGTCATGGGCGCGCCCTTGCGTGCGCACGTGATGGAAGGCCGCATCCTCGGCGATATCGACCTCGAGCACGCTGTTGAGCCGCGCCGCGCCGGCGCCGTTCTCGAGCAGGGTCAGGTCGGCGCCGGGCTCGAGCCGGACGATGTGATGCAGCATCGCCTCGGATTCCGCGCTGCTGTGGCGATAGACGAGGCTGACCGGCCGCTCCGCCCGGCCGGTGACGCGGATCACCATGCCCTCCCCGGCGCGCGCCGTGTTGAGCGCGGCGAACGGGCGCTCGACCGGCGCCTGGCCGCGCGCCTCCAGCACGCCGAACAGCTCGCGCGCCCAGTGGATATCGGTCGCGAGCGCCTCGGCCAGCGGTTCGATCTCGACGCCCGCCAGCGCCATCGGATCGGAGAGCGCCGGGTCGAACACTCCATCGACGAAGACGAGGCGCACCCGCTCGACGCTGTCGAAGGGCAGGATGTCGGGTCGCGGATGGACGGGCGCCGGGCGCGCGGGCTGTTCGATCAGCGTCGCGGGGTCGGTGAAGCGCCAATATTCGTCGCGCCGGATCGGCGCGCCCATCTCGGCGAGCCGCCGCGCCGCCGCGCCGCGGGCGAGCCGCGCCCAGGGTGCGCCGTCGGGATCGGGCCAGGCGGCGAGCAAGGCCCGCGCGCCGTCGAGCTTCAGGGCCGGGACCGCCATGTCAGGCCACCGATCGCAGGATGTCGGCATAGCCGTTCTGCTCGACCTCGAGCGCGAGCTCCGGCCCGCCGGACTGGACGATCCGGCCATCGGCCATGATATGCACCACGTCCGGTTTGATATGGTCGAGCAGCCGCTGGTAGTGCGTGATCACGAGGAAGCCGCGCTCCGGCGAGCGGAGCGCGTTCACGCCGTCGGAGACCAGCTTCATCGCGTCGACATCGAGGCCCGAGTCTGTCTCGTCGAGGATGCACATCCGGGGCTCCAGCATCGCCATCTGGAGGATCTCGTTGCGCTTCTTCTCGCCGCCGGAGAAGCCGACATTGACCGGCCGCTTCAGCATCTCCGCATCGATGTTGAGGGCCTTCGCCTTTTCGCGCACCGCCTTGAGGAACTCGGCCGCGTTCATCTCGGGCTCGCCGCGGGCCTTGCGCTGCGCGTTCAACGCGGTGCGCAGGAACGTCATGTTGCCGACGCCGGGGATCTCGACGGGATACTGGAAGGCGAGGAACAGCCCGGCCGCCGCCCGTTCCTCCGGCTCATGGGCCAGAAGGTCGAAGTCGCCGAGCGTGGCGGCGCCCTCGGTCACCTCGTAGCCCTCGCGGCCGGCGAGCACGTAGGAGAGCGTGGACTTGCCCGACCCGTTCGGGCCCATGATCGCATGGACCTGGCCCGCCGGGATCTCCAGCGTCACGCCCTTCAGGATCTGCTTGCCCTCTTCCTCGAGCTTCACATGCAGGTTCTCAATCTTCAGCATCGCGAATTCCTCTCGCGCCAAGCGCGTCATCTCTCTCTGGCGCGCGGGGCGCGCCGATCCTCCGCCGGGATAGCCCGGCCCCTATTCGTCCCGGGCGCGCCAGCCGGCGTTCCACACCATCGCCGCGAGTTGCAGGACCACGGTGACCAGCACCGCGATCAGCGCAGGCGACCAGATGAGCCAGCTCACGAAAACCCCGGCGGTCAGCGTGAACGGCGCCACGACGAGCGCCGCGATCGCCAGATCCTCGTTCGACCGCCGCGCGCCGAGCTTCAGATCCGCCTCCAGCGATTTGACCAGGTCCATCAGCCGACGCTCCCCTCGAGGCTGATCGCGACGAGCTTCTGCGCCTCCATCGCGAACTCCATCGGCAGGGCCTGCAAGACCTCGCGGCAGAAGCCGTTGACGACGAGCGCCACCGCTTCCTCCTCGTCCATGCCCCGGCTGCGGCAATAGAACAACTGGTCCTCGTCGACCTTCGAGGTCGTCGCCTCGTGCTCGACGCGGCTCGAATTGTTCTTCACCTCGATATAGGGCACGGTATGCGCGCCGCAGCGGTCGCCGATCAGCAGGCTGTCGCACTGCGTGTAGTTGCGGCTGTTCTTCGCCTTCGGATGCATCGAGACCAGGCCGCGATAGGTGTTCTGGGCGCGGCCCGCCGAGATGCCCTTCGAGACGATCCGGCTCTTGGTGTTCTTGCCGAGATGGATCATCTTGGTGCCGGTATCGGCCTGCTGGGCGTTGTTGGCGATGGCGATCGAATAGAACTCGCCCTGGCTGCCCTCGCCGCGCAGGATGCAGGACGGATATTTCCAGGTGATCGCCGAGCCGGTCTCGACCTGGGTCCACATCACCTTCGCCCGGGCCTCGCGGCAGTCCGCGCGCTTGGTCACGAAATTATAGACGCCGCCCCGGCCCTCCTCGTCGCCCGGATACCAGTTCTGGACGGTGGAATACTTCACCTCGGCATCCTCGAGCGCCACGATCTCGACCACCGCGGCATGGAGCTGGGCGGTGTCGCGTTTCGGCGCGGTGCAGCCCTCCAGATAGCTCACATAGGAGCCCCTGTCGGCGATGATCAGCGTGCGCTCGAACTGTCCGGTATTCTCGGCATTGATCCGGAAATAGGTCGACAGCTCCATCGGGCAGCGCACGCCGGGCGGCACATAGACGAAGGATCCATCGGAGAAGACCGCCGAGTTCAGCGTTGCGTAGAAATTGTCGCTGATCGGCACCACCGAGCCCAGATATTTGCGCACGAGCTCGGGATGCTCGCGCACCGCCTCCGAGATCGGGCAGAAGATCACGCCGGCCTTGGCGAGCTCGTCCTTGAAGGTGGTGCCGACCGACACGCTGTCGAAGACCGCATCGACCGCGACCTTTCGCCCCTCGACCGGCGCGCCCTCGGCGCCTTCGACGCCAGCGAGGATCATCTGCTCCTTCAGCGGGATGCCGAGCTTCTGATAGGTCGCGAGCAGGATCGGATCGACCTCGTCGAGCGATTTCGGCTTGGCGGCCATGCTCTTCGGCCGGGCATAGTAATACTGGTCCTGAAAGTCGATCTTCGGATAATGGACCATCGCCCAGGTCGGTTCCTCGAGCGTCTTCCAGCGGGCGAAGGCCTTCAGCCGCCATTCGGTCAGCCAGTCGGGCTCGCCGTTCTTGGTCGAGATCAGCCGGACGATGTCCTCGTTCAGGCCCTTCGGGGCATATTCGGTCTCGATATCGGTCGAGAAGCCGTATTTGTACCGCTCGCCCACCGAGCGGACGGCATCCACGGTCTCCTGGTCGACGCCCTCGCGGATGACTTCGTCGAATGCGGCCATGTCCAAATCCTCTTTCCCTGCCCGAACGCGACGTCAGGCCGCCCTTTGCCGGAACCGGCGGTAGCACTTCTCCCACGCCCCCGCGAAGGCCAGGACATCCTCGCGCCGCGTCCCGGGCCCGATCGACACCCGGATCGCGCAGCCCGCGACCTCGGCGCCGAAGCCCATCGCGCCCAGCGCGCGGCTGATCCGGACCTTGCCGCTCGAACAGGCCGAACCCGCCGAGATCGCGAAGCCCGCCAGATCCATCTGCATCACCTGGATCTCGCTTTTCCAGCCGGGAACCGCGACGCAACTGGTGTTCGGCAGCCGCCGTCCGTCTTTCCCGACAAAAATAGTCTCCGAAGCCGCCTCCGCCAGGGCCTGCTCCAGGCTATCGCGGATTTCTGCGACCTCCTGCCAGCGTCCGGCCGCCATCTCGGCCGCCGCCGCGGCCGCCGCCGCGCCGAAGCCCGCGATGCCGACGAGGTTCTCCGTCCCCGCGCGCCGGCCCAGCTCCTGCCCGCCGCCGCGCAAGACCGGCGCGATCTCCGCACCCTGCCGCAGCACCAGCGCGCCCACGCCCTTCGGCCCGCCGAGCTTGTGCGCCGACAGCATCGCCGCCTCGGCCCCGCTCCAGCGGAAGGCAAAGGGCAGCTTGCCGGCGATCTGCGCCGCATCGACCAGCGCCAGACCAGACGGCAAATCCTGTACCAGGCCCGTCTCGGAATTCGCGGCCTGCAGGACCGAGCCGCCGGGATCGGCCACCGCGACCCGCCCATCGGCCGAAACCGGCAGCGAGGGCGTGATCCAGGCCGCCACGCAATCATGCTCGATCGCGGCCCCGACCAGATCCCGCCCGGCCAGCGCCAGTGTCGCCGCCTCGGTCGCGCCGGAGGTGAAGATCACCTCGTCCGGCGCCGCGCCGACGGCCTCGGCCACCGCGATCCGGGCGCGCTCGACCAGCGCGCGGGCGGCGCGGCCCTCCTCGTGGATCGAGGACGGGTTGCCCGACAGATCCATGGCCGCGGCCATCGCGGCGCGCGCCTCCGGGCGCAGCGGCGCGCTGGCGTTCCAGTCGAGATAGAGGCGCTCAGTCATGCACCTCGTCCACCACCGCGACGAAGCTCGGCACCGCGGGGCAGGGGGCGAGCTGGTTCGCCACCACGTCGCTCAGCCGCGTCTGATGCAGCAGCACATAGACATTCGCCGACAGCTGCTCCCACAGCTTGTCCGCCAGATCCTGCTCGCGCGTGCCGCGCGCGGCGCCCGACGCCCCGGCCCCGCGGCTCAGCGCATCCATGCTCTCGTCGACCGCCGCCAGGATCTCCGAGATGCGGATCCGCTCGATCGGCCGGGCCAGGCGATAGCCGCCGCCGGGGCCGCGCACCGACTCGACGATGTCGGCCCGCCGCAACTTGACGAAAAGCTGCTCCAGATAGGCGAGGCTGATATCCTGGCGCTCGGCGATCTCGCTCAGCGAGACCAAGCGATCGCCTCCGCCCTGGCGCGCCAGATCGGTCAGGGCGATCATCGCATAGCGGCCCTTGGTGCTCAGTTTCACGCCGCCCTCCTGATTCGAACCCATTGCACACAAAGCCGCGGTCCCGCTGTTGACGCTTGGCCCCCGAGACCTTAACTAGCGTGCTGGCTTCGGATCGCCACGCATCGACCTTAGAATCCTTCTAGATTGGTTGAGCGATTCCGTCAAGTTCGCGCAACAGGCCTGACAGGAGTTGGGATCCGAAATGCCCGAGGTGATTTTCCCCGGTCCCGACGGTCGTCTCGAAGGGCGGTACCATCCGCAGAAGACCAAGGACGCGCCTATCGCGATCATCCTGCATCCCCACCCGCTCTATGGGGGCACGATGAACAACAAGGTCGTCTATAATCTGCATTATACCTTCCACAAGATCGGCTTCACCTGCCTGCGGTTCAACTTCCGCGGTGTGGGCCGCAGCCAGGGCGAGTACGACCAGGGCATAGGGGAACTTTCCGACGCGGCCTCGGCGCTCGACTACCTGCAGGCGCTCAACCCGAATGCGCGATCCTGCTGGGTCGCCGGCTTCTCCTTCGGCGCCTGGATCGGCATGCAGCTCCTGATGCGCCGGCCCGAGATCGCGGGCTTCGTCTCGGTGGCACCGCCGGCCAACCAGTACGATTTCAGCTTCCTCGCGCCGTGCCCGTCCTCCGGCCTCATCATCGGCGGCTCGGCCGACCGCGTGGTGCCGCCCGCCGATGTCGCGAACCTCGCCGACAAGCTCAAGCAGCAGAAGGGCATCACCATCACCCATGCGACGATCGAGGGGGCGAGCCATTTCTTCGATCCCGGCATGGAGGAGATGATCGGCACCGTCGAATCCTATGTGCGGCGGCGGCTGACCGAGTCGAGCCGGTGATCGCGCTGCCCCAGACGGCGATGCTGCCGCCCCTTGCACGCGCCATGCCGGTGATCGCGATCACCTCCCGGGCGGACCGGGCGGCCCGGATCCCCGGCGGGAGCTTCGCGGGTATCCCGATCGGCTTCGTTGCCTTCCTTCCGCGCGACCGTGCCCGCTAGACCGACCTCGCGCCGGCCAGGATCGCGCATCGTGGCTTGGCCGTCGCGCCGTCACCCGGTGCTGCGGGCCCTGGCGCTCCTGCTGGTCTGGATGCTGGCGCCCGCCGCCTGGGCCGAGGGGGCGGAGCCCTTCGTATCGCCGCTGGCGCCGCTCGACACGTCGAACCCGCGCGCCACCTATGAATCGCTGATCGCGCAATCGCAGGCGATCGACGCGGCGCTCACGGCCTATCGCGCGGCGCCGAGCCTCGCCGGACAGCGGGAGCTCGATGCCGAGCTCGGCCGGGTCGAGAGCCTGTTCGACCTGTCGCAGACCGCTCCGGCCGCCCGGCCGCAGGTCGCGAGCGACAGCTTCGGTCTGCTCAAGGACATCCTGATCCGGCTGCCGCCCTTCCAACCCGACGCGCTTCCTGGCGGCCCGGACGCGCCCTCCTGGGTGCGGCTACCGGGGACCGAGATCGAGATCGTTCGGGTGGGCGACGGGTCGGGTCCCGGGATCTTCCGGATCTCGGCCGACAGCGTGGCCCGGCTCGCGGGCTTCCACCAGCGGATCGCCAGCTATCCGACGCTGCGCCCCTCGCCGTTCCCGAGCTGGCACCGCGAGCAGCTCCTGCTGACCGGCCCGCTGGTGCCGGGCTTTCTGGCGAGCGGCATTCCGGCGCCGTTGCAGGTCATCGTGCTCGGCACCCCGCTCTGGAAGATCGCGGCATCGCTGGTGCTCGGCACCCTTGCGGCCGGCGCGGCCCTGCTCTGGGGGCGCAGCGCGGCGGCGCGGGCGCGGCAGTCCGGCAAGCTCGGCGCGGCGCTCTGGCGGCTGACGATCCCGGTCGGGCTCGGCCTGCTCGTCCGGCTGCTCGATCTCTATCTGCGCAGTCAGGTGAACCTGACCGGCGCCTTCGCGACCGGCATGCTCGCGTTGCTCCTGGCCCTCGGCTATCTCTGCCTCGCCTGGGCGGTGCGGGTGGTCTGCACCATGGTGACCGAGGTGCTGATCGCCTCGCCCGCCATCGTCGAATACAGCTATGACGCGCATCTTCTGCGGCTGATCGGTCGGGTCGCGGGCCTGCTCGGCGCGGCCGCGGTGCTGGTCTTTGGCGCCAACGAGATCGGCCTGCCGTTGCTCGGCATCGTCACGGGCCTGGGCGTCGGCGGCTTCGCGCTGGCGCTCGCGGCGCAATCCACGGTCGAGAACCTGTTCGGTGGGGTCAGCCTGTTCGCGGACAAGCCGTTCCGGGTCGGCGACTTCATCATCTTCAGCGGCGGGGCGGGCGAGGTTGAATCGATCGGGCCGCGCTCGACCCGGATCCGCGCGCTCGACGGCATGCTGATCACCGTCCCCAACGCCGACCTCGCCAAGATGCAGGTCACCAACAAGACCACGCGCAACGCCACGCTGTTCCGCCATGTCGTCCAGCTGCGTCGCGAGACCGCGCCCGAGCGGCTCGTCTGGTTCGATGCCGAACTCACCGCCTATCTTCGGGACCATGCCAAGGTCGACCAGGTCGAGCTGCCGCCGCGGGTGCGGCTGGTCGGCTTCGGCGACAGCTCGCTCGATGTCGAGGTACGCGCCGACGTGCTCGAATCCGACGAGGACGCCTATTTCGCGGTTCAGGAGGAGCTGCTCCTGACCATCCTCCATCTGCTGCACCAGGGCGGGCTCGCGCTCGCTTTGCCGAGCCAGATCGCCTACGAGGCGAACGAGCCCGGGCTCGTCAGCGCGGATCGCTGATCCGGCCACCCGACACCGGCAGCCGGCAGCCGGTGGTCGCGGGGGCCGAGGTCGGCAGGCCGCGCGCCACCCGCACCGCGAGATAGCCGAAGGCCTGCGCCTCCAGCATGTCGCCGTCGAGCCCGACTTGCTCGACCGGCTCGACCGGAACGTTGCTGCGCGCGGCCAGCATGCCGAGCACGGTCCGGTTGCGCCGGCCGCCGCCACAGACCAGCCAGCGCTCGACCGGCTCGGGAAAATGCCGCGCCGCCTCGGCGACGCAGGCCACGGTCAGCGCCGCCAGCGTCGCCGCGCCATCCTCGGTCGAGAGCCCCGCCACCCGGTCGAGAAAGCCGTGGAAATCGTTCCGGTCGAGCGATTTGGGCGGTGGCCGCTCCAGATAGGGATGCCGCGCGAGATCGGCCAGCACCGCCTGGTCGACCCGGCCCCCCGCCGCGACGGCACCCTCGGCATCGTAGGCCAGGCCGCGGCGGAGCTTCAGGAAATCGTCGATCAGCGCATTGCCCGGCCCGGTATCGAAGGCGACCAGCGCCCCCGCCTCCTCGGGCAGCGACAGCCGCGGATCGACATAGGTCACGTTCCCGACCCCGCCGAGATTGAGAAAGGCGACGGGCCGCTCGGCCCCGATCCAGCGCGCGCAGGCAAAATGGAAGAACGGCACCAGCGGCGCGCCCTCGCCGCCGCTCGCCACATCCGCGCCGCGGAAATCCCACACCGTCGGCAACCCGGTCTCGCGCGCCAGCAGATCGCCCCGCCCGATCTGATGCGTGCCCCGGCCGTGCGGCTCATGCGCCAGGGTCTGGCCGTGGAACCCGACGAGCGCGATCCCCGCGAAGCCCGCCACCGCCGCCGCATGGCTCCGCCGCACCAGCGACTCGACCGGCTCCAGCCCGTCCTCGCCCGGCCAGCGCCCGAGCGCGCCGCGCAGCAGCGCCCGCTCCTCCGGCGCATAGGGGTGAAAGCCGCTCGGGCCGAATCCCTCGATCGTCACGCCGTCGGTCTCGATGACCGCCGCATCGACCCCGTCCATCGAGGTCCCCGACATCAGACCGAGCGCGCGCATCCCGTCCCTCTTTGCTTCGCAGGCCCGACCCTATAGAACCGGCCACGCTTGCGCGAAAGGACCCGCCATGACCCATCGACCGAAGAGCGAATTTCTCCAGGTGATGATCGCGCGCGGCTATATGCAGGACTGCACCGACCTGCAGGGCCTCGACGAGCGGCTGATCGCCGGCATCGTGCCGGCCTATATCGGCTACGACGCGACCGCCCGCTCGCTCCATGTCGGCCACCTGCTCAACATCATGATGCTGCGCTGGCTGCAAAGGACCGGCCACAAACCCATCACCCTGATGGGCGGCGGCACCACCAAGGTCGGCGACCCGTCCTTCCGCTCCGAGGAGCGCCCCCTGCTCGACGACGCCGCGATCGATGCCAACATCGCCGGCCTCAAACGCGTCTTCGCCAAATACCTCACCTATGGCGACGGGCCGTCCGACGCGCTCATGCTGAACAATGCCGACTGGCTCGACGGCCTCAACTACCTCGCCTTCCTGCGCGACATCGGCCGCTATTTCAGCGTCAACCGCATGCTCTCCTTCGAGAGCGTCAAGAGCCGCCTCGACCGCGACCAGTCGCTGAGCTTCCTCGAATTCAACTACATGATCCTGCAGGCCTACGACTTCCTCGAGCTCCACCGCCGCGAGGGCTGCGCGCTGCAGATGGGCGGCTCCGACCAATGGGGCAACATCGTCAACGGCATCGACCTCACCCGCCGCGTCGCGGGGGCCGAGATCTTCGGCCTCACCTCGCCGCTGCTCTCGACCTCGGACGGGCGCAAGATGGGCAAGAGCCAGGGCGGCGCGGTCTGGCTCAATGCCGAGATGCTGTCGCCCTACGAGTTCTGGCAGTTCTGGCGCAACACCACCGACGCCGATGTCGGCCGCTTCCTCAAGCTCTATACCGAGCTCCCCGTCGCGGAATGCGACCGGCTGGGCGCGCTCGGCGGCTCGGAAATCAACGCGGCCAAGATCGCCCTCGCCAACGCCGTCACCAGCCTCTGCCACGGCGCGGAGGCGGCGGAGGCGGCCGAGGCGACCGCCCGCGCGGTGTTCGAGCGGGGCGGCGTCGGCGAGGACCTGCCCACCGTCACCCTCGCCGGCACCGAGATCCCGGAGGGCGGCATCTCGATCGTCCAACTCCTGGTCAAGGCGGGGCTCGCCGGCTCGGGCAAGGACGCGCGGCGCCTGATCAGCGAGGGCGGCGCCCGGCTCGACGACGCGCCGCTGACCGATGCCGGCCTGCATCTCGGCGCCGCCGATCTCGACGCGCCGCGCAAGCTCTCGGCCGGCAAGAAGCGTCACGCGCTGGTCCGGCGCGAGCCCGTCAGCGAAGGGTCGGCCTGACCCACCGCCCGACCCCCCGCCCTAACCCCCCGCCTGAGCCCTCGCCTCACTGATGCGAGACCGGCCGGGCGGCGGGGCTCGCCGATCCGGGCAGAAGCCCGCTCGCGGCCAGCGCCCCGCCCGGCTGGCCCCCGCCGTCGCCCCGGCCGCGCGCCGCATCGCGGGCCTGCATGAACTTCCGCTGACCCCAGCCATAGAGATGGGTCACCGCAATCCCCACGACGATCGACGAGATCAGCGCCAGCCACGGCCGATCCTCGCCATAGATCTTCCTCACGATCGACATCATCTGATAGTGGCTGAGATAGATGAACATCGAGGCGCCGGCGATCTCGGCCACCAGGACCTTGGCGGGCGCCGGCACGACGAAGGCCCGCATGAACAGGACGAGCGCGCAGCCCGCCTCGACATAGAAGGCGGCCGAGGTCAGCCTCCAGACGGTGAAGATCGCGATGGTCGCGACCACGAGCGCCAGCAGACGCGTGCGCGGCTCGTTCGCGGAGGCGAGCACCATGCCGAGGACGAAGGCCCAGGCATAGTGCCACGGCGTCCGATGGTAGTTGTAGTCGCCGTTCCAGATCAGCTCGATCGACCGATCGACCAGCACGACCGCCAGCAGCAACAGCAGCGCGCTCAGCATCGGCCGGGTGCGGAAGGACTCGCGCACCGCGGCGAACGAGAACAGCACGGCGCAAAGCGCCAGCAGCTGGACATAGAATTCCATGAAATAGAAGGTGAAGCCCTTCAGCGTGTGCGGGTCGAGAAAGTTGGAGACCAGCAATAGCGGCAGGATCTCGAATCGTTCCGTCGCGATCTGCAGGACGGCGACCATGAGGATCGTCGGCACCGCGGCATATTTGATGGTCCGCAGGATCGTCCGCACGCTGCCGGTGCGGATCACGTCGGGCAGCTGAAACCGCGCGACCGAATAGCCGGCCAGCATGACCAGGAAATAGGCCGCGCCCCAGTTGCGGCTGTAGATGAACGCATTCGTGTGCAGGGCCACGATGCAGATCATGAAGAAGGCGCGCGCGAAGGTGATCGATTCGAGCTGCCGCCAGATCGAGGTCTCGGTCACCTCGACCGCCTTCTGGAGCTCGGCCACGCTCAGCCGCTCCCAATTGTCCGGCAGCTGTCCGAAGCGCTGCTCGAAGCTCAGCGAGAACTTGATGTAGTGCAGCGAATCCCCGCCAAGCGATTCGAATGAATCCTCCGGCCGGATCGTCTGGCCCGGGAACTCGTGCCGGAACAGCGACAGGACCCGGCTGGCATCGCCCTCCGGCGCGGCCGTTTCGGCGGGACTGGTCGCCTGCTGCGCGGCGAACCGCTCCGCGAGCACGCGACGTTGCACCTTGCCGGTATCGGTGACCGGCATGGCATCCACCGCCATCACATGCAGCGCGCCGCCGGCCGAGACGCCCATCTCCTGCAAGGCGGCGACCGCCGCCTCCCTGACCGGCCGTGTACCGTCCTGGTCGGACTGGACGGCGACCAGGACCCCGTCGCCGCGCTGGGCGTCGGGGACGCGGGCGACCGCGATCGGCGCGCCGGGCCCCAGGGCCGCGCGGATGCGCTCCTCCAGCTGGTCGGGAACGACCTTGACGCCGGCGCAATTGATCAGGTCGTCGGCCCGGCCGTCGAAGAACAGATAGCCGTCCCGCAGATGGCCGCGATCGTTGGTCTGCAGCCAGCCATCGGCATCGCGCATCTCGTGCAATCCGTCGGCGTCGATGCGCGCCTTCGCGACATGCGGCCCGCGAATCCGGATGCGCCCGTCCGCGCTGAGGCCGAGCTCGGTCTTTCCCACGGGGCGGCCCACGGATTTCAGCTGGTCCCTGGTCGCGCCCGACACCTGCAGAAAGGTGGTGCGCGAGGCTTCGGTCAGGCCGTAATGCTGGACGATCAGCGCGTTGGGGAACATCTTCTGGACGCCGAGCTTCTCGTCGGCGGTCATGTATTGCGAGCCGATCTCCATCCAGCGCAGCCGCCTGCCGGCATCGCCGATCAGGTTGGGCTCGGCCAGCAGGATGCGCAGCAGGGTCGGCACCGCCGACAGCGAATTGACCTGCCCGGCGCCGAGCATGCGGGCGAGCTCCAGGGGATCGAACCCGCGGGGGGGCATGTAGGCCTGCCCGCCCACCGCGCTGATCGCGCGGTAGCGCGCCATGCCGAAGCTGAAGGTTGCCGGGACACCGACATATTCGCGCACCTCCGCCGTCATCTGCATCTGGTCGATGATGCGTTCGGCGGCGTCGGTCAGGTTGGCATAGGTGAGGAGGATACCCTTGGGCCTGCCCTCGGTGCCCGACGTGTAGGTGACCTGGGCGGGCAGGTCGTCACGGATCAGCGGATGCCGCTCGGTGAGCCAGCCCGTGCGATCGCCGGGAACGATGCAGCGGTCGATCTCGATCCCCGGCAGGTCCTGTGCCTGCGATTCGCTCGCGACAACGACCAGGGGCCTGTGGGCTTCATTCAGCGCGAAGACCTGCTCGACGAACGCGATCGAGTTCTTGCGGACCACTGCAGTGGCTTGCAGCCTCGGAAAAGCCATCTCACCGTTTCCTACACCGTCATTCCCCGAGTGGAACGACTTCCCGTGCTACGAAGAATTGGTGACTAGAGTGTGTGCGTCGGGTGGCCGCCATCGTCTCAGACCCGTCGATTTTGAGCGTTTCCTGCCCAAAGAACGGGCCGCTGGCGCGCGCCGTCCTCCCGCGCGGTGCCGGGCTCCGGCCCATCCCGGGACGCCTCCGCCCGGTGGTCGGATCGGCCCGGCGCGCGTTAACATGGATTGAGATCTGGTGAATGCGTTTTAAATTTCCGTTTTAAATCATAGCTATATCTGGAGTCGCACGCGTGCGACTCCGTGCGCGACGGTGCCGGGCTCGCTGCAGCGTGACGCGCGGCGCGCTTGATCGGGCCCGGACTTGGCCCTAAAGACGGCGGTCTGGGGGGGGGAGGAGCGATGCGGCTGCGCGCCATCCTGTTTGCCACGGTCGCGCTCGGGGCCACCGGATACGCCGCCTGGCGGCTGGCCGAGACGGCCACGGCCGCGCTCGAGCGGCAGAGCCGGGCCGATCTGAGCCAGGCGCTTGCCCAGGCGGGCGACGGCTGGGTGCGGCTCGACACCGACGGCCTGACCGTCACGCTCACCGGCGAGGCGCCGGACGAGGCCGCGCGGCTGCAGGCGGTCCGGATCGCCCGCCAGGTGGTCGGCCGCGGCCGGGTCGCGGACCGGACCACGCTCGGGCCCACCAAGCCGGCATCCGGGCCGGCCTTCGCGCTCGAAGTGCTGCGCAATGGCGCCGAGGTCTCGCTGATCGGGCTCGTCCCGTCCGAGGAGGGCCGCGCGGCGATCGAGGCCGGGCTCGCCCGCGCCGGGCTCGGCGGCGACGGGGTGACCGACATGCTCGAGACCGCGGACCAGCCGGTCCCGGAGGGCTGGTCCGACAGCCTCGCCTTTGGCCTCGACCTGCTTGCCGCGCTGCCCCGCGCGCGAATCAGCATCGGCCCCGGCCAGGTCGGGGTGATCGCCGTCGCCGAAAACGATGGCGATCGCCGGGTGCTCGAGGCGCGGCTTCGCGCCGGCCGCCCGTCCGCGGTGCGGCTCGATCTCCAGATCTCGGCGCCGAGGCCGGTGATCGCCCCGTTCCTGGTCGATTTCACCTATGAGGACGGCCATGGCCGCTTCGCCGCCTGCAGCGCCGAGACGGTGGCCGACGTGGTCGAGATCGGGGTCGCGGCGCACCGGATCGGCTTCGACGGCCAGCCCGACTGCCGGATCGGCATCGGCGCGCCCTCGCCGGCCTGGGCGGCCGCGGTGGCGAGCGGCCTCGCCGCCCTGCAGGAGCTGGGCGGCGGACGCTTCGTGCTGAGCGACGTCGATGCGACGCTCACCGCTCCGGGTGGGCTCGCGCCCGAGCGGCTGGCGGAAGCCGCGGCCAGGCTCGATGCCGCCCTGCCCGACCTCTTCTCGCTGACCACCGTCGCGCCGCCGCAGCCGGAGGCCGCCCCCTCGCCCGATGCTCCCCCGGAGCCGCGCTTCGACGCGGTCCTGACCGGCGACGGGGCGGTCGAGCTCGCCGGGGCGCTGCAGGACGACAGCTCACGCGACGCGGTTCAGAGCTATGCGGCGGCGCTCTTCGGGCTGTCCCGCGTCCATAACGCGACGGTGGTCGATGCGGGCCTGCCCGAAGGCTGGCCGGCGCGGGTGATGGTCGGCATGGCGGCGCTCGCCGAGCTGCGGCAGGGATCGCTGGAGGTGACGCCCGAGCGGGTCTCGCTGCGCGGGACCGGCCCGGACCCGGCGACCAGCGCCAAGGTCGAGGCGCTGCTCGCGGCCAAGATCGACGGCACGACCGCCGTCGATATCGGCTATGACGCCGAGAGCGCGGCCAAGGCCGCGATCGTCACCGGCGCCGCCGAGCCGGTCCAGTCCTGCGCCGAGGATATCGCCGCGATCCTGCAGGCGGGCTCGATCCAGTTCGCCGCCGGCTCGGCCGAGATCGAGCCGGCGAGCGAGGGCGTGATCCTCGCCATCGCCGACGTCCTGCGGGGCTGCCCGCGCGCCCATTTCGAGATCGGCGGCTATACCGACAGCCGGGGCGGGGCGGAGGCCAATCTGCGGCTGAGCCAGGACCGGGCCGACGCCGTGGCCGCGGCGCTCCGCAAGGCGGCGCTGCCGGAGATCACCCTGACCGCCCGGGGCTATGGCGCCGAGCAGCCGGTCGCCGACAACGGGACCGAGGCGGGCAGGGCGCTGAACCGCCGCATCGCCTTCCGGCCGCTCGGCGCGGCCGGCATCCCGGAACCGGCCGCGGCGCCCGGTCCCACCGATCAAGCGGAGGCGCGCCATGGACCGCAATGAGCTGACCGCCGTCATCGCGGCCGCCCTGTTCGGCGCGGTCCTGCTCGGCTGGCTGTTGCGCTGGCTCTATGGGCGGCTCGATGCGACCGGCCCGCGCGGGCTCGGGCGCAGCGCCGAGCTCGCGGCGCGGCTGCAGGTGGCCGAGCAGGCAAGGGCCCGGGCCGAGGCGCAGCTCGCCAAGGTCGAGGGCGATCTCACGGCCCGGCTGGCGGATATGGAGGCCGAGCTCGCCTCGGCGCTGGTCAGCCTCGCCCGCTCGGAGGCCCAGACCGACGAGGTTCGCGCCGCCTATCGGGAGGCGATGGCGAGCCAGGCGAGCCCCTCGGCGTGACAGCCCGGAATCGCACGCGTGCGACTCCGGGTAAGGCATTGAAAGAATTGGGTTTTGTCTGTGCGCGTTAACCCGATCTCAATCCTCCTTGACGAAGGATTGCCGGCCCGGCCGGCGGTGGATGCGCCGGGGCCCGATGGCGCCAGGGCGCCGCGGCGACGTCCCGCTTGTCGCACCGCTCCGCGCGCGGCGCGCGGCATCGGTGCGCCGGGGCGGAGCGGAGAAGGGAAGAAAAGAAAAGCTCTGACTCACCAGGAAACAAAGCCCCTCGGGGCCTGTTTCCCGGATCCGCCGTCGCCTTGATCCCCGTCCTGGGCGCGGGTCCCGGTCGCGTCAAGGACGCCTGCGGCGCCCGCGCCAGCGCGGGTAAATCCTTGACCCGACCAAGACCCGCGCCCCGTTCGGGCTCAAGGCGACGGCGGCTCCGGGAAACAGGCCCTCATGGGCGCTGTCGGCGCGCGGTCGCTGGGGGGACGCCGGGTCGATCCCAAGAGGAACGGAGGGTGCGCCGGGCGCTTGGTTGTGCGCTCCGCAGGGCGAAGCATCGCCGACAGGAGGGCGGGGCTCGGAACCGGGTGAAAGACGGTCGCACGCGCGCAGGGTGGAAGGGCCGGCGGAGCGGAGAGGAGCGGGAGCGGGGCTTCGCTAAGGCGAGGCGGCGGCTTCGGGGGGGATGGCGCGGAACCGGGGGCGGCGAGGGCCGGCTCGAAGCGGTTCTCGGGCGGAGAGGGAGCAGGGCGCAGGCCCGGATGGGGCAGGGCGCGGGGCCCGGGAGCGTCAGTGGAGGGTCGGCACCAGCAGCGGACCGAGCGCGGCCGTCGCGTGATTGGGACGCGCGGGAGCGGTGGCGCGGAAGGCGAGCAGGGCGATCGGGACCAGGCTGGTCGAGCCGCCGAGGCTGTAGGCCAGCAGGCCAAGCAGGAGCCCTCCCCCAGCGGCCACCGCGCCGCCGGCGCAGGCGCTTCCGACCAGCATCGAGGCGAAAAGGCAATGGACGAGCTTGGGGGTCACGGTGGCGAGTCTCCTTTGGCCATCAGGCTAGGCCGGGAATTCCTAACGATTGCTTCCTCGGTTGCGGGGAACTGGAGTCAATTGGATGCGTCCCTCTCCAGCTTCAATCATTCCGCACCCCTTGTGACCACTACGTGATCCCGTGAAGCACGGTCGAGGCGGACGGCTATATGCGAGCCGAACTGTCGTCGCAAGGGATTGTCGAGCAATAATCTTGCGCAGAGGGCCAAAAGTTGCACCGGCGCACCGGAGAACGACCGAGACTCAAAGCGCGGGCAGCAAGCTCGTTAAAATTGAGGCGATGTCAACGGCCGCAACTGAGGCGTGTGCAAGCACCGATTCGATGCTGTCGGGCTGCTGGTCCGGACCGCCGGTGGCCGCGTTGGTGATCGCCGAGAGGCCGAGCACCGGCAGCCCGGCATGGACGGCGGCGATCACCTCGATCACCGTCGACATGCCGACCGCATCGGCACCGGTCGCGCGGAGCCAGCGGCGTTCGGCCGAGGTTTCGAGCGAGGGGCCGGCGATCCCGGCATAGATCCCCCGGGCGAGCGCGATCCCGGCATCCGCCGCGGCGCGGAGCGCGGCGGCGCGGAGGGCGGGATCATAGGCACGGCTCATGTCGGGAAAGCGCAGGCCGAGCGCAGGCTCGTCGGGGCCGATCAGCGGATTGGCCCCGGTCAGGTTCAGATGGTCCTCGATCAGCATCACCGTGCCGGGGCGAAGCGCGGGATCGAGGCCGCCGGCGGCGTTGGTGACGATGAGCCGGCGGGCGCCGAGCGCCTTGAGGAGATAGACGGGCAGCGCGATGTCGCGCGCCGACCAGCCCTCGTAGAGATGCAGCCGGCCCTGCATCAGCGCGGTGCGCCGCCCATGCAGCGCGCCGATCACCAGCCGTCCGGCATGGCCGGGCGCGGTCGAGACCGGAAAGCCCGCGATCTCGGCATAGGGGATCACGGTCGGGTCGGCGACGGACTGGGTCAGCTGGCCAAGGCCGGAGCCGAGGATGATCGCGAGCTCGACCGGCGCGCCGGCGCGGGCGGCAACAGAACGGCGCGCGGCGCCGAGCCGCTCGGCCTGGCTTGTCACGCGACGCTCGCCGCGATGCGGGGCACGAGGGCCGCCACCTCGGCGAGGGTCGCGGCGAGGTCGATGCCGGTCAGCGCGCCGTCCGCCACCACCTGGCGCCCGCCGACGAAGACGTCGCGCACGTCGGACTTGGCGCAGGAGAAGACGAGATGGGTCATCGGGTCGAACAGCGGCACGGCATGGGCGCGGTCGGTGTCGATCAGGATCATGTCGGCGAGCTTTCCCGGCTCGAGCGAGCCGATCCGGTCGGCGGCGCCGAGGGCGGCCGCGCCGTCGAGGGTGATCATGGCGAGCGCCTGCGCGGTCGAGACCGCGTCGGCCCGGAGCGTCGCGCCGCGATGCAGGGTCGCGGCGAGCCGGAGCGCCATCCAGAGATCGAGATCGTTGCCCGAGATCGCCCCGTCGGTGCCGAGCGTCACCCGCACCCCGGCGGCGAGCAGGTCGGGCACCCGGGCGATGCCGCTGGCGAGCTTCAGGTTCGAGACCGGATTGTGCGACACGGTCGCCCCGGTGCGGGCGAGGATGGCGATTTCCTCGTCGTCGAGCCAGACGCAGTGGGCGAGCACGGTGCGCTGGTCGAGCAGGCCGAGCGCGTCGAGATGGCGGATCACCGAGCGGCCATAGCGGTTGGCGATGTCGGCCTGCTCGGCGCGGGTCTCGGCGGCGTGGGTGCAGAAGAGCGCGCCATGGGCGCTCGCGAGGGCCTTGGCGGCGACGAGATTGTCGGGTCCGACGGTATAGGCGCCGTGCGGCAGCGTGGCGGGGAGCACGTCCTCGGCGCCGTCGAACTCGGCGAAAAAGGCCTCGGCGGCCGTCATGCGCGCCGTGTGGTCGAGCCGGTCGACGCCGGGGAAGTCGAAGAAGATGCCCCCGGTCGAGACCCGCATGCCGAGGGCGCGCGCCGCGGCGACGGTCTCGCGGGGGTGCCAGAACATATCCATGACGGTGGTGACGCCGCCAAGCAGCAGCTCGGCGAGGCCGAGCGTGGCGCCGAGCCGCACCGTCTCGCGGGTGAGGATCGCGCCTTCGGCCTTCCAGACCGTGTTGAGCCAGGGTTCGAGCGGCAGATCCTCGACCAGGCCGCGGAACAGGCTGTCCGCCGCGTGGCAGTGGGTGTTGACGAGGCCGGGCATCAGGATGCGGCCGCGGGCATCGATGAGGCGCCTGGCATTCCGGCCGATCTCGTCCGCCGGTCCGATGCCGGTGATCCGGCCCCCGCTCACCGCGAGGGCGCCGCCGGGGACGACGCGCCAGCTTGCATCGGCCGTCACGATCAGCGCGTTGGTCACGATAAGGTCGGCGATCATCGGTGCCTCTCGCTCGGTCGGTCAGGGGTTGCATGGGCCTTTGGGGCCTGTCAACGGCGGTTGGCAGGTCGCGGGCGGCACGCTAGGGTTGGGCGGAACCGAACCCAGAGGTGCGTCATGACCGAGCCAGCCATCCTTGCCGAGACCGCGGCCGCCAAATCCGCGCGGGCCGAGACGCGGCTGCTATGGATCGGGCTCGCGGTGTTGCTCGCGGTCGGGGTCGTGGCGATCGCGAGCTTCGGCTATCCGGCGCTGATCCTGATCGCGCTGGCGCTGACCCTCGGGGTCTTCGCGCTCCTGCTCGCGATCATGCGCGGCTGAGGCGGTTCAGACCCGCTCGATCGTCACGCGGTCGGGGTGGAAGGTGATATGCCCGGCGATCTGTGCCGCGTCGGGGCCGGGGTTCTCGTAGGACCAGCCGGCATCGGTGATCACGCCGCTGCGGGTCACGATGTTGTAGAAGCGCGCGGGGCCGTTGTCGCCGGCGGCCGAGACGGTGTCCGACGGCTCCAGGAAGGCCATGCCGAGATCGGCGCGCGGGAAGAAGACCAGCGGCAGGTCGGTCCCGTGGAGCAGTTCGAGCGCCGCTTCGGTCTCGCCGATGACGGCGCCGCCGGCTCGGGCGACCCAGGTGCCTTCGGCGGGTTGGATGCGGATCCTGTCGTTCGGCATGGCGTTTTCCTTTGAGGTCAGAGCGGGGCGCAGGCGGTTGCCAGCCAGCGGGCGATATCGGGAGCGATCAGCGGCGTGAGCGCTTGCTGCACGCGGTGGTGATAGGCGTCGAGCCAGGCGCGCTCGGCCGGGTCGAGCAGGCTGGCATCGATCAGGCGGCGGTCGATCGGCGCGAGCGTGAGGGTCTCGAAGCCCAGCATGTCGCGGTCGCCGCCCGGGGGGGTCGCCGGGGGCTGCACGACGGCGAGGTTCTCGGTTCGGATGCCGAAGGCGTCTTCGCGATAGTAGCCGGGCTCGATCGAGAGGATCATGCCGGGGCGGAACGGCTCCAGGCCGCGAAGGGACAGGCTCTGCGGGCCTTCATGGACGCCGAGATAGCTGCCGACGCCGTGGCCGGTGCCGTGGTCGTAGTCGTAGCCGGCCTGCCAGAGGGCGGCGCGGGCGAGGCCGTCGAGGTCGCGGCCGGCGCGGCCGGCGGGCCAGCGCAGCCGGGAGATGGCGATCAGGCCCTTGAGCACCAGGGTGAAGGGGCGCGGCGCGTCCGGAGGGACCGGGCCGACCGCGACGGTGCGGGTGATGTCGGTGGTGCCGTCGGGATACTGGCCGCCGCTATCGACGAGCAGGAGTTCACCCGGAACGATCCGGCGGTTGCTGGCCTCGGTGACGCGGTAATGCACGATCGCCCCGTCGGGGCCGGCGCCGCAGATCGTCTCGAAGGAGATGTCGCGCAGCGCGCCGGTCGCGGCGCGCAGGGATTCGAGGCGGGTGACGACGTCGATCTCGGTCAGACCACCCTCGGGCGCGGTGAGGTCGAGCCAGGCGAGGAACTCGGCCATCGCCACGCCGTCGCGCAGATGGGCCGCGCGGCTGCCGGCGATCTCGGCCTCGGTCTTGCAGGCCTTCGGCAGGCGGCAGGGATCGGTGGTCCAGACGGTTTCGGCCCCGGCGTTCTCGGCCAGGCGGTCGGAGACCCAGACGGGTGCGGTGGCGCGGTCGACCCCGACCCGGCCGGCCAACGCGTCGAGGCCGGCGGCGAAGGTCTCGCGCGGGGCGAGGGCGACGTCGGGGCCGAGATGGGCGCGCAAGCCCGCGTCGGCCTGCGCGGGGTCGGCATAGAGCGTGGCGCGCCCGTCGGCATGGAGGATCGCGAAGAGCAGGGCGACCGGGGTTCGCGCGATGTCGGAGCCGCGGATATTGAGGAGCCAAGCAATCGAGTCGGGCAGGGTGAGGACCATCGCCGAGAGATCGCGCTCGGTCAGGTCGCGGGCAATCTCGCGCCTCTTGT
Source organism: Amaricoccus sp. (assembly GCA_046348955.1). Classification (GTDB taxonomy): domain Bacteria; phylum Pseudomonadota; class Alphaproteobacteria; order Rhodobacterales; family Rhodobacteraceae; genus Amaricoccus. The sequence goes on along the minus strand of JAXMDG010000003.1, from coordinate 9,238 downwards.
CGTCGGCGCTGCGGCCGGCCAGCGCCTCGGGATGCGGCAGGATGGGGCGCGCGGGCGGAGGCGGCTGGTCGGACCAGACCGCATCGACGAGGTTCGGCACCCGGACGAGACCGATCTGCCGGGGACCCAGCGCCTCGGAAAAGGTCTCGATCTCGGCCGCGGTATGCAGCCAGGGATCGAAGCCGAGCCGGCCGCCCTGGGGCAGCGCCTCGATCAGCCAGTCGGCCGGGCGGTCCTCGGGGTGGCGCAGCAGCGCGAAGCTCGCGGCATCGACCTGGTCGCGGACCTGGAGACGATAGCGGCCGTCGACGAAGATCGCGGCCCGCTCGGCGCCCGCGACCGCGAGGCCGGCCGATCCCGTGAAGCCGGTCAGCCAAGCCAGCCGCTCGTCGCGCGGAGCCACATTCTCGCCCTGATGCGCATCGGCGCGCGGCACGAGGAAGGCGTCGATGCCGGCTTCCGCCATCGCGGCACGGAGCGCGCGGAGCCGCGCAGCGCCGGTCTCGGGCGTGGTGCGGCGGTGAAAGTCCTGCAGCATGCGGCGCACTCCCCTTTCCCGAGCCGGCGGCGGCTCCGAGTTATCGACGGTTTGCGATCGCGGTCAATGAAGGTTAGCCTGTCTTGGCGTGATTCAACCTAAGGAAGAGAGGCCTCATGCGTGGCCTGATTGCGCTGCTACTGCTCGCCGCTGCGATCTGGCGGGCTGTGCTCGACTGGCGCGCGACCATCGGCCAGGGGCATGCCTATCGGACCACGCCGATCGGTCAGGTTCTCGCCGATGCGGCGCCGGGCTTCTACGAGCGCCTGGTCGCGGGCTGGCAGGCCAGTCCGTTGCTCTGGGACCCGGTCGGCGCCACGCTGATGGCGTTGCCGCTGGCGCCGCTGCTCGCGCTGGTTGCATTGACCGTCTGGATCACCCGGCCGCGACGGCGCTGAGCGGTCGCCGCTTTGGACCTGTCATCCGCGGCCGCTGCCGGTATAGTGCGCCGCGACACAGAGAGAACGGATCCGGGACAAGCCATGGCCGAGGCGCTGACCCTCTATCTCGCCGCGCCGCGCGGCTTTTGCGCCGGCGTCGACCGGGCGATCAAGATCGTCGAGATGGCGCTGCAGAAATGGGGCGCCCCGGTCTATGTCCGGCACGAGATCGTGCACAACAAGTTCGTGGTCGACGGATTGCGCGCCAAGGGCGCGGTCTTCGTCGAGGAGCTGGCCGAATGCCCGCCCGACCGGCCGGTGGTGTTCTCGGCCCATGGCGTGCCGAAATCGGTGCCGGCCGAAGCCGAGGCGCGGGAGATGCTCTATGTCGACGCCACCTGCCCGCTGGTGAGCAAGGTGCATCTGGAGGCCGAGCGCCACCATGCCGATGGGCTGCAGATGGTGATGATCGGCCATGCCGGCCATCCCGAGGTGATCGGCACGATGGGCCAGCTGCCGCCGGGCGCGGTGGTGCTGGTCGAGACCCCCGCCGATGTCGCGCGGCTGGCGCCGGCCGATCCCGGGAAGCTCGCCTTCATCACCCAGACCACGCTCAGCATCGACGACACGGCCGAGATCGTCGCCGCCCTGCGCGAGCGGTTCCCGGCGATCGTCGGGCCGCACAAGGAGGATATCTGCTACGCCACCACCAACCGGCAGGCCGCGGTCAAGGCGATGGCGCCGCTGATCGACGCGCTGCTGGTGATCGGCTCGCCCAATTCCTCGAACTCGCAGCGGCTGGTGGAGGTCGGGCGCCGTGCCGGCTGCCGCTATGCCCAGCTGGTGCAGCGCGCGGCCGATATCGACTGGCGCGCGCTGAAGGGCGTGGGGTCGGTCGGCATCACCGCCGGCGCATCGGCCCCGCAGGTGCTGGTCGACGAGGTGACCGCGGCCTTCCGCGAGCGCTACGACGTCACCGAGCGGCTGGTCGAGACCGCGCGCGAGGATGTCGAGTTCAAGGTCCCGCGCGTCCTGCGCGAGAAGGTGGCATGACGCGGATTCCGCTGCCGGTGCTGGCGCTCGGCTGGCTCGGGCTCGTGCCCTTTCTCTATGGCGTGGCGCTGCTGTTCTCCCAGCCGGGCACGCTGCCGACCTTCGGGGTCGTGGTATCCTCGCCGCAGGGCGGGCTGCATGTGCTGGAGCGGTTCGGCGCGGCCGTGCTCGCCTTCATGGGCGGGTGCCTCTGGGCCTTCGTCCTGGCTCCGGGACGGGTGCCGCGCCTGTCGCTGCTGATCGCGTCGGGCGTGCCGGCGGTGCTCGCCTTCGTCGCGATCCGGCCGAGCGCCGCGCTGAGTTGCATCTGGCTCGCCTTCGGCTTCATGGTGCTGCAGGCGATCGACGTGCTGTTCCAGCGGATCGGCGTGGCGCCGGATTACTGGCTGGGCCTGCGGCTGCCGCTGACCGCCGGGGTCATGGCGTGCCTGCTGCTCGGCGGGCTCTATGGTTGAGCTTTTCGCCTATACCGACGGCGCCTGCTCGGGCAATCCGGGGCCGGGCGGCTGGGGGGCGCTGCTGGTCGCGCGCTCGGATGGCACGGTGTTGCGCGAGCGCGAGCTGTCCGGGGGCGAGTCGCTGACCACCAACAACCGCATGGAGCTGATGGCGGCGATCGCGGCGCTCGAGGCGCTGGAGCGGCCGGCCACGCTGACGCTGGTCACCGACAGCAACTATCTGCGCGACGGCGTCACCAAGTGGATCCATGGCTGGAAGCGCAATGGCTGGCAGACCTCCGACCGCAAGCCGGTGAAGAACGAGGATCTGTGGCGCCGGCTCGATGCCGCCACCCTGCGGCACAGCCTGCGCTGGGACTGGATCAAGGGGCATGCCGGCCATGCCGAGAACGAGCGGGCCGACGCGCTGGCCCGCGCCGGCATGGCTCCGTTCAAGCGCGCGGCGAAGCGGCCGGCGGACGCCTAGGCGGCGTGGGGTCGGTCAGACGAGCTTGCGGATGCGCAGGCGTGTCAGGCGGTTGTTCTCGCGCTCCATCACCTCGAAGCGGAAGCCGTGAAAGCTGAAGACCTGGCCCGCATTGGGGATGGTCTGCGCCTCGTGGATGACGAGACCGGCGACGGTGTTGGCCTCGTCGTCGGGCAGAGACCAGTCGCAGGCGCGGTTGAGGTCGCGGATCGTGGTCTGGCCCTCGACCTCGACCGAGCCGTCGGGCTGGACCGCGATGCCGCTCTCGACTGCGGTGTCGTGCTCGTCGGTGATGTCGCCGACGATCTCCTCGATGATGTCCTCGAGCGTGATCAGCCCCTGAAGCGCGCCGTATTCGTCGACGACCAGCGCGAAATGGGTGCGGCGGCGCAGGAATTCGCGCATCTGCTCGTCGAGCGGGGTCGATTCGGGGACGAAATAGGGCGGCATCGCCACATCCATCACGTCGAAATCGTCGAAGCTGCGCTCGCCGCCATCGGAGCGGAGCATGAATTCGTGCACCGCGCGCGAGAGGTCCTTGGCATGGATCACGCCGACGATGTTCTCGGGCTCGCCGCGGAACAGCGGGATCCGGGTATGGGGCGAGTTGATGGCGAGCGACAGGATTTCGCCCGGGGGCGCGTCGGCGTCGATCATCTCGATGTCGCGGCGATGCATCATCACCTCCTCGACATCGCGGCTGCCGAGATCGAGCGCGCCGAGCAGGCGGTCGCGCTGTTCCTTCTCCACCGCGCCCTCGGAATGGTGGAGCGTGATGGTGCCGGCGATCTCCTCCTGGGCGGCGAGGATGTTGGCCGCCGGGTCGGTCTGGATGCCGAACAGGCGCAGGATCATCCGCACGAGCCAGCGCACCGTGTTGACGAGGGGCGTGAGGATCAGGACGATCAGGCTGATGATGCCCGAGACCTGGAGCGAGAAGGTTTCCGGGCTGGTGATGGCATAGGTCTTGGGCATGACCTCGGCGAAGACCAGCACGACGGCGGTCATGACGAGGGTCGCGACCGCGACGCCGTTCTCGCCGAAGAGCACGGTGAAGAGATAGGTCGCGAGCGAGGCCGACATGATGTTGGCGAAGTTGTTGCCGAGGAGCACCGCGCCGATCAGCCGCTCGCGATCCTCGGTGAGGCGGAGCGCCCGGGCGGCGGCGCGGTCGCCACGCTCGGCGCGGGCATGGAGCTTGCCGCGGCTCGCGGTGGTGAGCGCGGTCTCGGAGCCCGAGAACAGCGCGGAGACCGCGAGCAGCAGGAGGATGACGGCTCCGGTTCCCCAGAGGGCCAAAGTCTCGCTTGCGAGTTCCATCGCGGTCACGTCCTCGTGTGAAGCCTTGAGCTTCCGGTTATGCGGTCAGCCGGGGGCGCCATCAAGGCTCGGCGCGGGCTCGGCGAGCGGGTGTTTCTCGAGGACCAGCTCGCGGAGCCTTGCATCGAGCACATGGGTATAGATTTCGGTGGTGGCGATGCTGGCATGGCCGAGCAGCGTCTGGATCACCCGGAGGTCGGCGCCGTGGGCGAGCAGGTGGGTCGCAAAGGCGTGGCGGAGCGTGTGGGGCGAGATCGCCGCGGCATCGAGCCCGGCATGGCGCGCGAGATCCTTGATCCGCAGGAAGAAGCGCTCGCGGCTGAGATGGCCCTTGCGGCCGCGCGCGGGAAAGAGCGCCGGGCTGCGCGACCGGCCGGCGCGGGCGGCCGCCTCCTCGGCCGCGTCGCGGGTGGCAAGCCAGGCGGTGAGGGCGTCGCGCGCCGGCGGCGAGAGCGGCACCAGGCGCTCGCGCCCGCCCTTGCCGCGGACAAGGATCATCCGCGGGTCGCCGCGGACCGAGGCGGCGGGCAGCGAGACGAGTTCGCTGACCCGGAGTCCGGTGGCATAGAGGAGCTGCATCAGGCAGGTGTCGCGCAGGCGCTCGTCGGGCGTGCGCCCGAAGGTCTCAGCGGCGGCGAGCAGACGGTCGGTCTCGGGCTCGCTGAGGCTGCCGGGCAGGGAGCGGTGGCGCTTCGGGCCCTTGATCAGCGCGGCCGGATCGTCGCTGCGCCAGCCTTCGAGGAAGGCGAAGCGGTAGAACTGGCGGATCGCCGAGAGCCGGCGGGCGCGGGTGGTCTGGGCGAAGCCGCGATCCTGCTGGTCGAGCAGATAGGCCTCGATCTCGGGCCGGCCGGCGCGGGCGAAGTCTGAGTCGCGCGCCGCGAGGAAGGCGGCGAAGTCGGTCAGGTCGCGCCCGTAGGAAAGCAGCGTGTTGCGCGCAGCATCGCGCTCGGCCTGGATCGCCTCGAGAAATTGCGGAAGCCAGGAGCGCGGCATCGCGGGGGGCGCGTCAGCCGGCCGGGCCGGGCAGCAGGGTTTCGAGCGCGATCGCGCGTGCCGCCTGCTCCTGCCCTGCGCGCCGCAGCGCGAAGAGAGCGGCGCGCAGGGCCTGGGGATCGACGGTCTCGCCGGCCGAGACGAGGTCGAGCGCGGCGAGGATCGCTTCGCCCTGCCGTCCGCCATCGACGAGCTGCGCGAGACCTTGCTCTCGCTCGTCGCCGGGGGACGCCTCGCTCAGGCCGGCCGCCGCAGCGGCGAGGCGCAGATCCTCGCTTGCGGCCGGGCTGCGCCCCTCGGCCAAGGCCAGAAGCGCGGCGATCCGGGATGCCGGCGCCGGCCCGGCGGCGGCGCGGGCGACCTCGGTCCGGCCGTCGAGCAGCAGCAGCTCGGCCAGGGTCGCGCGGGCCGGCGCGGGCAGGGGGCCGGGGTCGAGCCCGGCCAGCGACGTGCCGTATTCGTGGGCCAGCGCGCTGCGCAGGCCCCGCTCGCTCAGCGCCGCGTCGGCGCGGACGAGGGCGCCGGCTGTTGCGGTGGGATCGCCCGCGGCGAGCGCCGCGTCGAGGGCCTGGACCGTCCGTGCCCGGTCCCAGATGCCGCCGGAAGCGGCGGGCTCGCCGGCGCGATAGGCCGCGAAAAGCGGGGGGGCAGGCAGCCCGCCGGCGAGCACCAGCCGTTCGGCCGCCTCGATGCGGCCGCGCATCGGCATGTCGGGTCGCAGGTCGCTCTGCAGGAAGGCAAGGGGCAGCGGGCCGGCGGGGCGCGGCAGGCCGACGGCCTCGCGCAGCAGGAAATCGAGCGGGGTGAGTGGATCGGGAATCGGCGGGTCGGGCTGATCCTCGAAGATCTCGGGGTCGAGGAAGCGGGCGAGCAGCTTCTGCTCCTCCTCGGAGATCGAACCGACATTGTTGCCGAGCGTCAGCGTGATCTCGGCCGCGTTCCAGTCGCCGCCGCGCGCAAGGCAGAAGACCCGCGCGGGCAGGGTCGGCGACAGGCTCGGATTGTCGCGGAGCGCGGCGCAGGCCGGCTGAGCGCGGTCGAGCAGCAGCCCTATATCGAACCAGCGGCGGAAGAGATCGGGAGAATCGGGGCCGGCGGTCTCGATCATCGCCTCGGCCTCCTCGAGCGCGCCCATCTGCAGCAGGCGGTCGATTCGGGCGACCAGCAGGCTGGAGCCGGGATCGCCGCCCTGCGGCGGGTTGGCCTCGGCGATCAGCAGCCGACGGAAGAGCGCGATTGCCTGCGGGACCCCGCTGCCGCCCTTGGTGAGAACCGCCTCGCGCACTTGGCCAGCAGGGGCCGTACCCCAGAGATCGCGCGAGAAGCCGGTGGCGTCGGGGGGGAGGAGCCCGACCGCGTCGCGGCTGATCGCGCCGAGCGGGCTCACGGTGATCCCGTCGGGATCCTGGCCCGGGGCCATGGCGCCGCCGCCGCGGGGCGGGGGTGGCGCCGCGGTCACGACGATGCTCTGCGACAGCCACGGGATGGCGCTCAGCGGCTCGGCCGAGCTGGCGGCCGCGGCGTGGCAGAGCAGGGCCGCGCCGGCCAGCAGGCTCAGGCGCTGCCGCCGGGTCACTTCTGCTCGACCGGCAGCACCACTTCATGCTGCGGTGCCGGCAATTCGGAGAAGATCGCATAGCCGATCAGGCCGACGGCGGCGACCACGATCAGAAAGAGAATCGCTCTCAGGACGAAACGCATCGGGATCCTGTTCTGCCGAGCCGGCTTGACCGCCGCATCTTCTGCTGTTCAATCACGGTACCAACGCCGCGATCGGCCTCGGCGTGGAGAATAGCCCGGGCGGAAGCGCACAGCAATCGGCATGATCGAAGGAACCGTGACCTTGCAGGAGCCCGTTGGGCAAGCACTGCGCCTGACCCGGCCGTTGGTCCTGGTCGGGCTTATGGGCGCGGGCAAGACCAGCGTCGGCAAGCGGCTGGCCCAGTATCTCGGCGTCGGCTTCATCGATTCGGATGCCGAGATCGAGCGCGCCGCCGGCATGACCATTCCCGAGATTTTCACCCATCTCGGCGAGCCCGCCTTCCGGGACGGCGAGCGGCGGGTGATCTCGCGGCTGATGACCGAGCGGCCGGGGGTGATCGCGACCGGCGGCGGCGCCTTCATCGAGCCCCGGACCCGGGCAACGATCAAGGAGGGCGCGACTTCGGTCTGGCTGCGGGCCGAGCTCGGCCTGCTCTGGGACCGGGTGCGCGATCGGCCGGGGCGGCCGCTGCTGCAAGTGCCCGACCCGCGCGCTGTGCTGTCGGACCTGCTCGATCGACGCTATCCGATCTATGCCGAGGCCGACGTGGTGGTCGACAGCCGTCGGGGCGCCGGTCCCGAGGTGATAGCCCGCGAGGTCGCGCGCGCGGTGCAGGATTGGGATGCGGGCCGTCCGGATCGGATGGCGACGCTGGAGGCAGTGCCATGACGGGGGCAAGCGAGGCGACGATGGCGGGCACCGCGGTCGAGACGGTGACGGTTCCGCTCGGCAGCCGCAGCTATCCGATCCGGATCGGGCCGGGGCTGCTCGCCGAGGCGGGCGTGGCGATTGCGCCGCTGTTGCGCCGGCCGCGTGTCGCGGTGGTGACCGAGGAGAGGGTTGCGCCGCTGCATCTCGCGGCATTGCGGGAGGGGCTTGCAGCCGGGGGCGTCGAGGCCTCGGTGCTGGTCCTGCCAGCGGGGGAGGGGACGAAGGGGTGGCCCGGCCTGGAGCGCTGCGTCGAGTGGCTGCTCGCCGAGCGCGTGGCTCGCGACGATCTGGTGGTGGCGTTCGGCGGCGGTGTGATCGGCGACCTGGTCGGCTTCGCGGCGGCGATCCTGCGCCGGGGCGTCGGTTTCGTGCAGATCCCGACCACGCTGCTCGCCCAGGTCGACAGTTCGGTCGGGGGCAAGACCGGGATCAACTCGCCGCAGGGCAAGAATCTGGTTGGCGCCTTTCACCAGCCGAGCCTGGTGCTGGCCGACACCGCGCTGCTCGACACGCTGCCGCCGCGCGATTTCCTCGCGGGCTATGGCGAGGTGGTGAAGTACGGTCTGCTCGGCGATGCCGATTTCTTCGCCTGGCTCGAGGGGGCGGGGCCGGCGCTGGCCGCCGGCGATCGGGTCGCGCGGGCGCGCGCGGTGCGGCGCTCCTGCGAGATGAAGGCCGAGATCGTCGCGCGCGACGAGACCGAGCAGGGGGACCGGGCGCTGCTCAATCTCGGCCATACGTTCGGCCATGCGCTGGAGGCGGCGACGGGGTATTCCGACCGGCTGCTGCATGGCGAGGGGGTTGCGATCGGCTGCCAGCTGGCCTTCGACCTGTCGGCCCGGCTCGGGCTCTGTCCGCAGGAGGCGCCGAGCCGCCTCGCGGCGCATCTCGCACAGATGGGGATGAGGCGGAGCCTCGCCGACATTCCGGGGGCGCTGCCGGATGCGGAGGGGCTGGTGGTGCTGATGGGCCAGGACAAGAAGGTGCGCGACGGCCGCCTTGCCTTCGTGCTGGCGCGCGAGATCGGCGCGGCCTTCGTGGCGCGCGACGTCGATCTTGGCATGGTGCGGGACCTGCTGGCGGAGGCGCTCGCCGCGCGCGGATCTCGCCGGGCGTAGCGGGTGGGATTCGTCGCTTGTCCTTTTGCCTGCGACCCGGTAACACCGGCGGCGGAGAGGTGGCCGAGTGGCCGAAGGCGCTCCCCTGCTAAGGGAGTAGGCGGCGTGAAACCGTCTCGAGGGTTCGAATCCCTTCCTCTCCGCCACTTGCCCCTGCGAAAGCGTTCTCCCGATCCGGCTGCGGCCGGATTTTTCCGTTATATTCGAGGGTTATGCGGGAGGGGCGGAGCACCAGCCCCCGCGCCAGGAGGCCCGGAAGCGGTCTCTCAGGGCCGATATTCTCCGGACCTGTTGACTGCGCAGTTTTGGTGAAAAGCTTTCAAGCATCTGTTCTATAAGCCGCTTTTGCCTGTGTCCGCGCGGACTCCGATCCGAGTTCCATTCGAGCGAAATGCCTCTGGCGTCGAACTCCCTGATTTAGCGATCGCATTTCCGC
>JAXMDG010000002.1:0-525887 GCA_046348955.1 Amaricoccus sp. | reverse complement strand
GCAGACCTCGGTTCCGGGCATCTATGCGATCGGTGACGCGATCGCCGGTCCGATGCTGGCGCACAAGGCCGAGGACGAGGGGATGGCGGTGGCCGAGGTGATCGCCGGTCAGCATGGCCATGTGAATTACGGCGTGATCCCGGGCGTGATCTATACGAGCCCCGAGGTCGCCTCGGTCGGCGAAACCGAGGAGAGCCTCAAGGCCGCGGGCCGCGCCTACAAGGTCGGCAAGTTCCCCTTCATGGGCAATGCGCGGGCCAAGGCGCTGTTTCAGGGCGACGGCTTCGTGAAGATCCTCGCCGATGCCGCGACCGACCGGGTTTTGGGCGCGCATATCATCGGCCCGCAGGCGGGCGAGCTGATCCACGAGGTTTGCGTCGCGATGGAATTCGGCGCCGCCGCCGAGGATATCGCCCGTACCTGCCACGCCCACCCGACCTGCTCCGAGGCGGTGCGCGAGGCGGCGCTCGCTTGCGGCGACGGCGCGATCCACGTCTGATCAGACCGCGCCGCGTGCCTTAACCCTTATGAAGATCGGGTTAAGGCGCGCGGCACAATCCTAGATATTACAACTGCTTAGGCGGAGTCGCACGCGTGCGACTCCGCCCTGTCGCACACCCTCACGCTTCCATCGCCTCCAGCTCGTCGATCATCGACCCGATCAGCCCGAGCCCCTTGTCCCAGAAGCCCGGATCGGTCGCGTCGAGCCCGAAGGGGGCCAGCAGCTCCTTGTGATGCTTCGAGCCCCCGGCCCGGAGCATGTCGAAATATTTCTCGGCGAAGCCCGGATCGCCCTCCTCGTAGACCGCATAGAGCGCGTTCACCAGCCCGTCCCCGAAGGCGTAGGCATAGACATAGAAGGGCGAGTGGATGAAATGCGGGATATAGGTCCAGAAGGTCTCGTAGCCCTCCATGAAGCGGAAGACCGGCCCCAGGCTCTCGGCCTGGATGCTCATCCAGAGCGCGTTGACATCGTCGGGCGTCAGCTCGCCCTCGCGCCGGGCGGCATGCAGCTTGCTCTCGAAATCGTAGAAGGCGATCTGCCGGACCACGGTGTTGATCATGTCCTCGACCTTCGAGGCCAGCATCAGCTTGCGCGCCGCCGGGTCGGGCGCGGCCTCCAGCAGCTTGCGGAAGGTCAGCATCTCGCCGAACACGCTCGCGGTCTCTGCGAGCGTCAGCGGCGTCTCGGCCAGGAGCTCGCCCTGTCCGGCCGCCAGCACCTGATGCACCCCATGCCCGAGCTCGTGGGCCAGCGTCATCACGTCCCGCTGCTTGCCCAGATAGTTGAGCAGGACATAGGGATGGACCTCCGTCACCGTCGAATGCGCGAAGGCCCCCGGCGCCTTGCCCGGCTTCACCCCCGCATCGATCCAGCCGCGCTCGAAGAACGGCGCGGCGATCTCGGCCATCCTGGGATCGAAGCCCGCATAGGCGTCGAGCACCGTCTTGCGCGCCTCGATCCACGGGATCTCGCGGTCATCGTCGCGAGGCAGGGGGGCGTTGCGGTCCCAGATCTCGAGCTGATCGAGCCCAAGCCACCGCGCCTTCAGCGCATAATAGCGGTGCGACAGCCGGGGATAGGCCGCGACCACCGCATCGCGCAGCGCCTGAACCACCTCGGGCTCCACATCATTGGCGAGGTGGCGCGACATCTGCGGGCTGGGCAGCTTGCGCCAGCGATCCTGGATCTCCTTCTCCTTGGCGAGCGTGTTGGTGATGCGGGTGAAGAGCGGCAGCTTGGCGCGAAAGACCCGCGCCAGCGCCTCGGCCCCGGCCTGCCGCCGGGCGCGGTCCTTGTCGCTCAGCAGGTTCAGCGTGGCCTCGAGATTGAGCGCCTCGCCGCCCACGCTGAATTCGAGCCCCGCCATCGTCTCGTCGAACAGCCGGTTCCAGGCGCTGGCGCCCACCACCGATTGGTCATGCAGGAACTTCTCGAGCTCGTCGCTGAGCTGGTAGGGCTTCATCGCCCGGATCCGATCGAAGACCGGCTTGTAGCGCCCAAGCGCCGCGCTCTCGGCCAAGAGCCCATCGAGCCGCGCCTCGTCGATCCGGTTGATCTCCAGCGAGACGAAGACCAGCGGCGAGGACAGCTCGGTGATCGCCGCCTGCTGGTCGCCGAAGAACTTGGCCCGCGCGGGATCGGTGGTGTTCTGGTAGTAGCGCAACCCGGCATAGCTCATGATCCGACCGGCCACCGTCTGGATCCGCTCGTAGCGCTGGACCGCCCGCAGCAGCTCGGCCGCGTCGAGCGTGCCGAGCTTGCCCTCATAGTCGGTCGCGAAGGCCGCGCATTCGGCCCGCAGCCAGTCGGTATCGCGCGCCAGCTCCGGCGCGTCGGGCGCGGCATAGAGATCGCTCAGATCCCATTCCGGCAGCGGGCCGAGGGCCGGATCGCCGCCGGTGGCCTCGCGGGAGTCGAAACGCGGGCGGAAATCGGGCATCTTTTCCTCCTGTCGGGGTTGCTCGCACACTTAATGGTTGCGGCGCCCGCTGTCGAGCCGCGCGACCCCTCTTAACTCTGGCCGAACCGCGCCGTTGACCGGCCGGCGCGCTGGGGCCTAAGCTTCGCGCTGGCGCCGGAGCCGCGTCGGGAGGGACCCTTTGCAATGAGCAAGCGCGACGATTTGATAGCGAGCTATGCCGCCGATCTCAGCGAGAAATGTGGCGTGACGCCGGACATGGACCTGCTGACCAAGGTGACGATCGGTTGCGGCCCGGCGATCTACCGCTCCGATGCGGCCCTGGTCGCGGGCAGCGACAAGGCCGAACTCGAGACGCTCAAGGCCAATTTCCTGATCAAGAAGCTCGGCCTGACCGATGGCCCCGACCTCGCGGCCGGCATCGACGCCGTGCTCGACACCTATGGGCGCTCGAACCGGCAGAAGCACCGCGCCGTGGTCTATTACCTGCTGACCAAGCATTTCGGCAAGGAATCCGTCTACGCCTGATCGCGCCGCCTGAGCCCGCCGCTCAGCGCGAGCGGGGCGCGATCCGCGTCACATGACCCATCTTGCGGCCGGGCCGGGCTTCGGCCTTGCCATAGAGATGCAGCGCCGCGCCGGTCAGGTCTGGCGCGGCCAGCACCGCCTCGCCCAGCAGGTTGCGCATCACCGCGTCGGAATGGCGCTGCCCGTCGCCGAGCGGCCAGCCGCAGATCGCCCGGACATGCTGCTCGAACTGGTCGATCAGGCAGGCATCCTGCGTCCAATGGCCGGAATTGTGCACGCGCGGCGCGATCTCGTTGACCACGAGCCCGCCGGCCGTGACGAAAAGCTCGACCCCGATCACGCCGACATAATCCAGCGCATTGAGGATCCGGCCGGCGATCAGCACCGCATCCTGCGCGGTCGCCGGCCCGATCCGCGCCGGAACCGTCGTGGTCGCGAGGATCCCGGCCTCATGCACATTCTCGCCCGGATCGAACGCCGATACCGTCCCATCAAGCCCGCGCGCGGCGATCACCGAGATTTCGCGCTCGAAGCGGACGAAACCCTCCAGCACCGAGGGTGCCTGTCCGACCGCGTCCCAGGCGACGCCCGCCTCGGCCGGATCGGCGATCCGCGCCTGGCCCTTGCCGTCATAGCCGAGCCGCCGGGTCTTGAGGATCGCCGGCGCGCCGATCCGGTCCAAAGCTGCGGCGAGCGCGTCAGGCCCGTCCACCGCCGCATAGGGCGCGGTGGCGAGCCCGATCCCGGTCAGGAAATCCTTCTCGGCCACCCGGTCCTGCGCCACCTCCAGCGCGCGGCGCCCGGGCCGGAGCGGCGCGAGCCCCGCGATCGCATCGATCGCGTCGAGCGGCACGTTCTCCCACTCGTAGGTCACCACATCGACCTCGGCGGCGAAGGCCCGCAGCGCGGCGACATCGTCGAAGCCCGCGCGAACCACCCGTTCGACCATCGGCGCCGCGCAGGCCTCGCCCGGTTCGAAGACGACGACGCGCAACCCGAGCCGCGCTGCCGCGAGGGCCAGCATCTGCCCGAGCTGGCCGCCGCCGAGGATGCCGATCCGGCTGCCCGGTCCCAGCCGCTCAGTCATCGGGCTCCTCCGCCACCGCCGCGCTCTGCGCCGCGCGCCAGGCTTCGAGCCGGGCGGCGAGGCCTCCATCGCTCAAGGCCAGGATCGCGGCGGCGAGCAGGGCGGCATTGGCAGCCCCCGCCGGCCCGATCGCCAGCGTTCCGACCGGCACGCCCTTCGGCATCTGCACGATCGAGAGCAGCGAATCGAGGCCGGACAGAGCGGAGGACCGCACCGGCACGCCGAGGACCGGCAGCCGGGTCTTGGCCGCGAGCATGCCCGGCAGATGCGCGGCCCCGCCCGCGCCGGCAACGATCACCTGAAGCCCGCGCCCGGCCGCGCTCTCGGCATAGGCGAACAGCCGGTCGGGCGTGCGATGCGCCGAGACGATCCGCACCTCGTGCGGCACATCGAGCGCGGCCAGCAACTCGGCACCGGCGCGCATCGTCTCCCAGTCGGATTGGCTGCCCATGACGATGCCAACCAGCGCTTCCGGCACGGCGCCACCCCCTTCTTGCGTGAGCGGGCAACTATAGCGGGGGAGGGGGAGGGCGCAAGTCGGACTGCGGGTCTTGGCGCGGCCAAGGCCCAAGGGCGGGCCGTCCGCGCCGGCTTCCCCACCGGCACCGATCGCGCCCGCGGATCGCCCGGCCCGGCGCGCTTGCAGGGGCGAACACCGCGACGCCTGCCACCCCGATCGGTCGCCCTTCGTTTTCGGCCATGCGCCGGGACGTGCTGGGGTACCGCCACGCGGAATCGATCGGATCAGGCGGATTTGGTGTCATGCCGCGGAAGATCGCGCCCTCCCCCATTGGGGGGATGAATCCGGGCCGGCACGCACCAATACTGTGTGAACTACCTGACTGTAGCCTACCATTTCAGCAGACATTTCAGCAACATCGGCCGGAGAGGGCTTGCCCTCTCCGGTCTTTTCCGGTGTTGACGATGGAAATCGGCTACGACCCGTTTTTTGACCGGTCGTCGATCTATGGTGAGGTCCGTTGGCCGCGCGCGATCGGCAAGGTCCAAAGCGCCCGGCGGATTCTTCATGGTTCGGCATCCCCGGACCTGGGAGGATTCGCCCCCCGACGAGTATGTCGTGCGCTACCGGGGACCCGGTAGCGCCGAGCCGGAGGCGTCGGTGCATGGCGTCTTCGTGGAACTCGCTCCCGCTGTGCCGTGGGAGGTGGCCGGAGCCGATTTCCGCTATGTCGATCACCCCGCAAGCCTCATCGACGCGACGCGGCTGTCGATCTACGTGGTTGAGACCGTCCATATCGTCGGCCGGCGCTTCGACACCAGCGCCTGCCTTCGATCCCGCTTTGGTGTTTGCTCCTGCCGACGGCTGACCCCGCGTTTGCCGGCGTCTCCGGGCGGAGGCGGTCAGGCGATGATATCCGGGGTGATCTCGTCGGTGATCCGGGTCATCTCGTCCTTCAGCAGCAGCTTGCGCTTCTTCAGCCGGCGGATGGTCAGCGCGTCGGCGCGCCCCGCCAGGTGAAGCGCGGAGATGGCGTCGTCGAGATCGCGATGCTCGCGCTGCAGGAGCTCGAGCTTGATGCGGAGCACTTCCTCGCGGGGCATGGTCGGCGGTTCGGTCATCGCGGCGAAATCCTGCGGTCTGCCCAGGCGCTTATAGCCGAGCGGCGTGGAGGCGCCTAGCCCGGTCCCTTGTTTTTCCAGGCAAGGACACCACCTAATGCGTCAGCGACGTTGCCGTTTCGGGGCGTCGCGCGCAAGTCGCTTCTGCAAGGGCTCGATCCATGTCCAAGGTCACGTTCGCCTCCCATCCCTACCTGCTCGGCTTCGAGGAGCTCGACCGGTTGGTCGAGCGGACGGCCAAGACCGGAAACGACGGCTACCCGCCCTACAATATCGAGCAGCGCGGCGAGACGTCCTATCGCGTCACGCTGGCGGTGGCGGGCTTTGCCGAGCCGGATCTCGCGATCACGCTGGAAGCCAACCAGCTCGTGGTGCGCGGCCGGCAAGGCGAGGAATGCGAAGGCCGGGTCTTTCTGCATCGTGGCATCGCCGCGCGCCAGTTCCAGCGCAGCTTCGTGCTGGCCGACGGCGTCGAGGTCGGCGGCGCCATGCTCGAGAACGGGCTCCTGCATATCGACCTGACGCGCGCGGAACCCGAGGCCATCGTTCGAACCATCGCGATCAACGGCAAGAAACCCTGAAGGAGGCAGCCATGACCGATTTTCCCTCCCTTCCCGAAGACGGCGCGCCGGACCGGATTGTCTATGTGCGCTCGGTGAAGACCGCCGACCTGCCCGAGGCCATCCAGGCCCAGGCGCCCGGCGTCGACCATCTCTATGCGATCCACGCCCCGAACGGCGCCGTTCTGGCGCTGGTGGCGGACCGCGCGCAGGCCTTCATCGTCGCGCGCCAGAACGAGTTCTCGCCGGTCAGCGTTCACTGACCTCGAGCGCTTCGGACGGCCCCGCGCCGCCCATCGGAACCGCCGCCGCGGCCGCCGCCATCGCCAACAGCGCCGCCGCGGTCGCATAGTCCGTCCAGCGTCCGCACCGGCCAACCAGGTCGCGGCACACTGCGGCCATCGCGATCACGCCAGCCTGGGCGGTCGCGATGGCGGCGATCGTGACCGTCACCATCGCGACCGCGGCACCGGCGTCCGGCGCGGCTGTCGGCATCACCTGCGGCAGCAGCGCCCCATAGAAGACCAGGTTGTAGGGGCTCGAAAGCCCGACCACGAACCCCGCCGCCCCGTCCCGCGCCGGGACGGCTTCGGCCGACCGGCTCGCCGTCCGCAGACTGTGGATCGCGAGCCCGATCAGGCTGGCGATCCCGATCCATTTCATCACCGGAAAGCCAGCCGGCGCGAGCGCGACGAGCCCGAAGGTGACCGCCGCCGCGGTGGTCACGAGCAGGAGATCGCCGGCGAGAATTCCCGCCGTCACCGAGAGACCCGCCGGCACGCCAGCCCGAACCGTCCGCCCGAAGGTCAGGATCACGCAAGGCCCCGGGAGAATGGCGTTGACGAAGGCAGCCGCGAAAAGCGCGGCAAGAATGTGAAACTCCATCGGAGCTCGTCCCCAAACAGCAGTCACCAACTGGCCCGGACCGCGTCCCGGCGAGGTGCCTTGGCTAGAAAAGCGTCACAGTCGAAATAGGTCTTGAATCAGACTCGGGCCCTGAGGCCGGCCCGCCAATCGTATCACGCCCGGCCCGATCCTCCAAACCCGGCCGCACCGCGGGTCTCAGCGCGCGGCGGCCGCCGCCTCGCCCTCCTGCGCGGCGAGAAAGCGCTCGGCCTCCAGCGCCGCCATGCAACCCATCCCGGCCGAGGTGACCGCCTGGCGGAAGACCGGATCGGCGATGTCGCCCGCGGCGAAAACGCCGGGGATCTCGGTCGCGGTGCTGCCCGGCTTCACCTTCACATAGCCGCCGCTATGCAGGGCCAGCTGCCCGGCCACCAGGGCCGAGGCCGGCGCGTGACCGATCGCCACGAAAACCCCGTCCGCGGCGAGCTCACGCGCCGCGCCCGTCGTGGCATGGCGCAGCCGCACCCCGGTCACCGACGGAGGCGTGCCCCCGCCCAGAACCTCGTCGACGACATGGTCCCAGACGATTTCGACCTTCGGATGCTTCATCAGCCGGTCCTGCAGGATCCGCTCGGCCCGCAGATGGTCGCGGCGATGGACCAGCGTCACCCTGGACGCGAAATTGGTCAGGAACAACGCCTCCTCGACCGCGGTATTCCCGCCGCCCACCACCACGACCTCGCGCCCGCGATAGAAGAAGCCGTCGCAGGTCGCGCAGGCCGACACGCCGAAGCCCTGATACTTCGCCTCCGACTCGAGCCCCAGCCACTTGGCCTGCGCCCCGGTCGCGAGGATCACGGCGTCGGCGGTATAGACGTCGCCCGCGTCGCCGACCGCGGTAAAGGGCCGCCCAGCCAGATCGAGCGCCGCGATATGGTCGGCGATCAGCTCCGCCCCGGTGGCGCGGGCATGCGCCTCCATCCGCTGCATCAGGTCGGGACCCTGCACCTCGACATCCCCGGGCCAGTTCTCGACCTCGGTCGTTATGGTCAGCTGTCCGCCCGGCTGGATGCCCTGGATCAGGATCGGCTGCAGCATCGCGCGCGCGGCATAGACCGCGGCGGTATAGCCGGCCGGACCGGATCCGATGATGAGCAGGCGGGTATGGCGGGTGACGGGCATGGGGCCAGGGCTCTCAGCAATGCAGGACGAGCCTATCTAGGGGCGCGCGCGCCCAAAGGAAAGGCCGGGTCACACGCCGCCCCAACAGGACGTCGACAGCCCGGACGACGTCGTCGCCCTGGCCGCGCTTCCCGTGCGCTGCGGGCCTTGCATCGGCGATCGCCTTCACGAGCGCGGCTTCCGCCACGGCGGAGACAGTGATCGCAAGATCGCGGGCGGCATCGAGCGACCTGGCATCGAGCGTGATCGAGGTCTTGCGTCTGGCGACGGTCATGATGGTCCTGCGGCGAACCTTGCCGGATGGATCATACCGCCAAGACATACCGCCAGATGCCCCGTTCAAGCGGGGGGAAGGAGGCCGCAAGGCGGGACCCGCCTCAATTGCGCCCGAACAGGCCACCGAGGACGCTCTTGAATACCGACTGCACCGCATTTCCGACATTCTCGACCACCGCCGCCGGATTGGGCACAGCGGCCTGCGCGATCGGCGGCTGCGGCACCCGCATCGGCAGCGGCCGCGGCGGCAACCCGTCCTCGAGCCGGACCATGGTCTCGTGCCAGATCTCGGCCGGCAGCCCGCCCCCGGTCACGCCCTTGAGGGGCGTGTTGTCGTCATAGCCCATCCAGACCCCGACCACGTAGTCAGCGGTGAAGCCGATGAACCAGGCGTCGCGCGCCGCTTGGGTGGTGCCGGTCTTGCCCGCGGCCTGCCGGTCGTCGAGCCGGGCGCGGGTGCCGGTGCCATGATCGATGACTTGCGTCATCATCCAGACGAGCTCGCCCCCGGCGCGTTCGTCGAGCACGCGCATCGGTGCCGAATTGTCGCTGCCCATCAGTGGGCTCTTGTCGGATTTCAGCCGGATCTCGCGGATGCCGTAGGGTTTGGTCCGCACTCCGCCATTGCGGATCCCGGCATAGGCCCCGGTCATCTCGAGCAAGGTCGCCTCCGAGGTGCCGAGCGCCAGGGCCGGCCCGTCGGCGATGGGCGAGGTCACGCCCAGATCCTGCGCCACCGCCTTCACCCGCGCGAGGCCGGTCGACTGGGCGACCCGCACCGTCGCGGTGTTGATCGAGTTGGCGAGCGCCTCGACCATCGGGATCGGGCCGCGATAGTCGCGGCTGTAATTCTGCGGCGACCAGGGGCCGGAGCCCGGGACATTGATGGTCAGCGGCGCGTCGAGCACCGTGTCATAGGGGTTCGCGCCGGCTTGCAGCGCCGCGGCATAGACGAAGGGCTTGAACAGCGATCCGGTCTGGCGCAGCGCCTGGGTGGCGCGGTTGAACTGGCCGTCGCTGCCGCCGAGATCGCGGCCGCCGACCATCGCGCGCACCGCGCCGTCGGGCGACAGGACGACGACGGCGGCCTGGGCGTTCGATCCGTCGCGCACCTTGTTGCTGAAGACCGATTGCAGGCCGGCCTCGGCCGCCCGCTGCGCCGCCGGGTCGAAGGTGGTCAGGACCTCGACATCCTCGGTGGTCTTTCGGGTCAGGAAATCGGGGCCGGAGGACATCACCCAGTCGGCGAACTCGCCGCCCGCTCGCGCCGCGGCGGCGTGGCTCAGCACGGCCGGGTGCGCGCGCGCCTGTGCCGCCTGGGCCTTGGTCAGGTAGCCCTGGCTCTCCATCAGCCCCACGATCACCGTCGCGCGCTCCTGCGCGGCGTTGAGATCGTTGGTCGGCGCGAATTTCGACGGCGCGCGCAGGAGCCCGGCCAGCATCGCCGCCTCGGCCGGCGTGACCTGCGAGGCCGGCTTGCCGAAATAGCGCTGCGACGCCGCCTCGAAGCCGGTCGCCCCGGCGCCGAGATAGGCGCGGTTGAGATAGATCGACAGGATCTCGTTCTTGCTGAACTTCCATTCCAGCGCCAGGGCGGCCGGAATTTCCAGGATCTTGCGGGTCAGGGTGCGGCTGTTGTCGAACCAGATCAGCTTGGCGACCTGCTGGGTGATCGAGGACCCGCCCTGCACCGTCTGGCCGGCCCGCGCATTGATCAGCAGTGCGCGCAGCGTGCCGCGGATATCGACCCCGAAATGCCAGTAGAACCGTCGATCCTCGGTCGCCACGATCGCGTTGACGAGATGCGGCGACACGTCGTCGGCATGGACGAGCCCCATCTGCTGGCCGCGCCAGGCGAAGACGTCGTCGGAGGCATCGACCAGCGTGACCGAGCCCGCGTCGCGGCCATCGAGCAGGTCCTCGAGCGGCGGCAGCTGGCTCGAATAATAGGCGACCCCGACCGCGAGCGCCAAGGCGCCGACGATCGCCGCGCGCAGGCCAACCCACCAGAAGAGCCGCAGGAGCCCTCCGAAAAAGCCGCGCAATGCACGCTCCATCCGGCCCAGCCGCGGCTTGGGCCTGCTCCGCTTGTTGCCCCTCTGGGCCATGTCTGGACGCCTGCTCGTTCTTTTGGGGCAAGAGTAGCGGCAATCGCCCGCCAGTGCCAGCGCTTTGCCGCCCGGCAGTCTCGGGCCTCCGCGCAAAGTCTGCCTATAAAATAATCAAAAAACCGGAGATCGACGCTTTTTGCCTAGCCAAGGGGCAGATTTCCGCGGGTCTGGTCCCGGGTCTGCGATTAATCCTTTCCGATTCAAGCCGCTCCATGTCTCGGTCTCGGCTGGCACGAAAGTTGCTTCGTTGGTTTCGCGTGGTGGAGCACTGCCGGACGAACGAGACGAGGACCGAATGAAGTTGATCATAGCCGTCATCAAGCCCTTCAAGCTGGAGGAGGTCCGCGAGGCGCTCACCGGCATCGGCGTGCAGGGGCTGATGGTTTCGGAAGTCAAGGGGTACGGCCGCCAGTCCGGCCATACCGAGATCTATCGCGGGGCCGAGTACGTGGTGAATTTCGTGCCCAAGATCAAGCTTGAGCTGGTGGTTCCCGACGCAGCGGTGACGCAGGTCGTGGATACGCTGGCCGCCACTGCGAAGACCGGCAAGATCGGCGACGGCAAGATCTTTGTGCTGGATGTGCTGCAGGCCCATCGGGTCCGCACCGGTGAATCGGGCGACGATGCGCTCTGAGCCAATGCCCCAATACGCGAGGACAGCAATGAAAAGAGTTCCCTATCTCCTGCCCGTGGCGATGGCCATGGCGATGGTGGCCGGCGCCGCCCTCGCCCAGGACGCGACCACGACCACCGAGACCGTCGAGGCCGTGACCGAGGCGGTCCCGGCGATCAATAGCGGCGACACCGCCTGGATGCTGACCTCGTCGCTCTTGGTCCTGTTCATGATCGTGCCGGGGCTGGCCCTGTTCTATGGCGGCCTGGTGCGCGCCAAGAACATGCTCTCGGTGCTGATGCAGTGCACGGTCATCGCGTCCGTCGTGATGGTCCTCTACATCTTCTACGGCTACTCGATGTCGTTCGGCGGCTCGACCAGCCCGTATTGGGGCGGCTTCGGCAAGGCCTTCCTCGCCGGCGTGACCAAGGACTCGATCTCGGGCACCATCCCCGAACTCGTCTTCGTCTGCTTCCAGATGACCTTCGCCGCGATCACCCCGGCGCTGATCGTCGGCGGCTTCGCCGAACGGATGAAGTTCTCCGCGGTCGTCCTCTTCGTGATCTTCTGGGTCAGCATCGTCTATTTCCCGATCGCCCACATGGCCTGGGACCCCGCCGGCCTCTATTACGGATGGGGCGCGATGGACTTCGCGGGCGGCACCGTGGTCCATATCAATGCCGGTATCGCCGCCCTGGTCGGCGCCATCCTGATCGGGCCGCGCATCGGCCACGGCAAGGAAATCATGGCCCCGCATTCGATGACGCTCACCATGGTCGGCGCCTCGGTCCTGTGGGTCGGCTGGTTCGGCTTCAACGCGGGCTCCGCGCTCACCGCGGGCGGCCTCGCCGGCCTCGCGATGATCAATACCTTCGTCGCCACCGCGGCCGCGGCCGTCGCCTGGTCCGGGCTCGAAGCCGTGCTGCGCGGCAAGGCCTCGATGCTCGGCGCCGCCTCGGGCCTCGTCGCGGGCCTCGTCGCCGTCACCCCGGCCGCGGGCTTCGTCGGCCCGGTCGGCGCGATCGTGCTCGGCATCGTCGCCTCCTGCTGCTGCTACTTCTTCGTCGACGTGGTGAAGGAGCATTTCGGCTATGACGACAGCCTCGACGTCTTCGGCGTCCACGGCATCGGCGGCATCGTCGGCGCGCTGCTGACCGGCGTCTTCGCCTCGCCCGCGCTCGGCGGCGTCGGCTATGCCGAGGGCGTGACCATGATGGGCCAGGTGATCACCCAGGCCAAGGCGGTCGGCACGACCATCGTCTGGTGCGGCATCGTCTCGATCATCCTCTACAAGCTTGTGGACCTGATCGTCGGCCTGCGCGTCGCGCCCGAGATCGAGCGCGAAGGCCTCGATCTGGCCGAGCACGGCGAGCGCGCCTACGTCTACTGACCCGTCGCGCCCGCGCGGCGCGGCGGTCATCGCAATCCCCCCGGGGCCGGGGCCGCAAGGCCCGCCCGGACACCTGGCCCGGATCGCAGGATCCGGGCCTTCTTTTTCTCCCCCCGCCCCGGTCTTGCGTGAATTTTTCACGACCCCCCGGATGCCGGGGCTTGATCGCGGCCGCGCGCCCGGCACAGTAGCGCCATGACCGATCCCATCCGTCCCTGGCCCGCCATCGCCGCCGACCTGGTCGCGGTCGCGGCGCGCCGCGCGCCCGCCGATCTCGTCATCCGCGCCTGCGCCTGGGTGAATGTCCATTCCCGCGAGGTGATCCCCGGCACCGACATCGCGATCAAGGGCGGCCGCTTCGCCTATTGCGGCCCCGATGCCAGCCCGATGATCGGCCCGGAAACCCGGGTGATCGAGGCCGATGGCCGCTTCCTGATCCCCGGCCTCTGCGACGGCCACATGCATGTCGAAAGCGGCATGCTGACCGTCACCCAGTTCGTCCGCGCGGTCGCCCCGCACGGCACCACGACGATGTTCGTCGACCCGCACGAGGTCGCCAACGTGCTGGGGCTCGAGGGCGTCCGGCTGATGCATGACGAGGCGCTGGTTCAGCCGGTCAATGTCTTCGTCCAGATGCCGTCCTGCGCCCCCTCCGCCCCCGGCCTCGAGACCACCGGCATGGAACTCGGCCCGCCCGAGGTCGCCGAGGCGATGGGCTGGCCGAACATCATCGGCCTCGGCGAGATGATGAACTATCCCGGCGTGGTCGCGGGCGACCCGAGGATGCTGGGCGAGATCGCCGCGACCCAGGCCGCCGGCAAGGTGGTGGGCGGGCACTATGCCAGCCCCGACCTGACCGACTTCCCGGCCTATGCGGCCGCCGGTCCCGCCGACGATCACGAGGGCACCCGCGAATCCGACGCGATCGCCCGCGTCCGCCAGGGCATGCGCGCGATGCTGCGCCTCGGCTCGGCCTGGTACGACGTCGCCGCCCAGATCACCGCCGTCACGGACAAGGGTCTCGATCCGCGCAACTTCATCCTCTGCACCGACGATTGCCATTCCGGCACGCTGGTCAATGACGGCCACATGAACCGGGTCGTGCGTCACGCGATCGCCTGCGGGCTCGACCCGCTCGTCGCCTTGCAGATGGCGACGATCAACACCGCGACCCATTTCGGGCTGGAGCGCGAGCTCGGCAGCATCGCCCCCGGCCGGCGCGCCGATTGCATCCTGACCTCCGACCTCGCGACCCTGCCGATCGAGACCGTCATCGCCCGCGGTGTCGTCGTCGCCGAGGCCGGGCTCTGCCTCGCGCCGATGCCCGATTTCATCTGGCCTCCCAGTTCGCGGGACACCGTCCATATGGCACGGGACCTCACGGCGGCGGATTTCGACATCGCGGCCCCCGCCGGCGCCAACCGGGTGCGGGCCCGGGTGATCGGCGTGGTCGAGAACCAGGCGCCGACCCGCGCGCTCGAGGCCGAGCTCGCCGTCGCCGACGGGCTCGTCCAGGGCGACCCGGCCGCGGATATCTGCCAGATCGCGCTGGTCGAACGGCATCGCGCCACCGGCCAGGTGACCAACGGCTTCGTCTCGGGCTTCCGCTACGACGTGCCCTGCGCGGTCGCCTCGACGGTCGCGCATGACAGCCACCACATGATCGTGGTCGGCACCTCGAAATCCGACATGGCGCTCGCGGCGAACCATCTGCGCGCGCTGGGCGGCGGCGTCACCATCTGGCGCGAGGGGCGAGAGCTCGCTTCCGTTCCCCTGCCGATCGCCGGGCTCATGTCCGATGCGCCGGCCCAGCAGGTGGCGGCCGAGGCCGAGGCGCTGGTCGCCGCGATGCGCGCCTGCGGCTGCGACCTCAACAACGCCTATATGCAGCATTCGCTGCTGGCGCTCGTCGTCATCCCCGAGCTTCGGATCTCCGATCTCGGCCTGATCGACGTGATCCGCTTCGAGAAGACCGACCTCTTCGTGACCCCCTGAGGAGCCGCCCCTTGCATCCCAGAACGCCCCTGGCCGAACTGCCCGTGATCTCGCCCGCGCATGAGGGCGACCGGCTGTTCAACGATGCCGCCGAGGCGGTCGCCGACCTCCAGGCGCGCTATGCGCTCGCCACCGGCTTCCTGCGCGACAATTTCGCCCGCGTGATGGCGGGCGAGCCGCCGGCCGGGCGCTACCGCGCCTTCTATCCGCAGGTCAGCATCACCACCGGCAGCTTCGCGATGGTCGACAGCCGGCTCAGCTTCGGCCATGTGACCGAACCCGGGACCTATGCGACGACCATCACCCGGCCCGACCTGTTCCAGGGCTACCTGACCCAGCAGATCGGCCTCCTGATCCAGAATCACGGCATGCCGGTGCGGATCGGCACCTCCGACACCGCGATCCCGCTGCATTTCGCGATGGCCGAGGGGGCGCATGTCGAAGGCTCGATCGAGGACACGCTGCATCGGCCCTTGCGCGATCTCTTCGACGTGCCCGACCTCAACACGACCGACGACCATATCGTCAACGGCCATGGCCGCCTGACCGCCGAGGGGGCGCGGCCCCTCGCGCCCTTCACCGCGCAGCGCGTGGATTACTCGCTGGCCCGGCTCGCGCACTACACCGCGACGAGCCCGGTGCATTTTCAGAACCACGTTCTCTTCACCAACTACCAGTTCTATATCGAGGAATTCATCGACTACGCCCGTCGCGCCCTCGAAGATCCGGATTCGGGCTATGAGAGCTTCGTCCAGCCCGGGAATTTCGTGCTCGACCGGTCCTCGACACCGTCCGCGCCGCCGGCCAAGAGCCCGCAGATGCCGGCCTATCACCTGACAAGGCCGAACCAGTCGGGCATCACCATGGTCAATATCGGCGTCGGTCCGTCGAACGCCAAGACGATCACCGACCATATCGCGGTGCTGCGCCCGCATGTCTGGCTGATGCTCGGCCATTGCGCCGGCCTGCGCAATTCGCAGTCGCTCGGCGACTATGTGCTCGCCCATGCCTATATGCGCGAGGATCACGTGCTCGACGACGACCTGCCGATCTGGGTGCCGATCCCGGCGCTCGCCGAGGTGCAGGTGGCGCTGGAGAGCGCGGTGGCCGAGGTGACCGGCCTGACCGGCTATGACCTGAAGAAGATCATGCGCACCGGCACGGTGGCGACGATCGACAACCGCAACTGGGAGCTGCGCGAGCAGTCGGGCCCGGTGGCGCGTCTCAGCCAGGCCCGCGCCATCGCGCTCGACATGGAGAGCGCGACGATCGCTGCCAACGGCTTCCGCTTCCGGGTGCCTTACGGGACCTTGCTCTGCGTCTCCGACAAGCCGCTCCATGGCGAACTGAAGCTGCCCGGCATGGCCACCGCCTTCTACAAGCGCCAGGTCGCCCAGCATCTGGAGATCGGCATCCGCGCGATGGAGTTCCTGCGCGACACGCCGCTCGAGAAGGTGCATTCCCGCAAGCTGCGCAGCTTCGACGAGACCGCCTTCCTCTGACCAGGCGGCCGCGTCGCACGGTAACCTTGATGAAGATCTGGTGTACGATTTTTGGATATATAAGTGAAATCAATCGCTTGATCTTTGTCGCACGCGTGCGACTCCGTGCGACGGCACGCTTGCTCCCCGGCCGCCGCCTGCTATAGATGCCCCGTCGCGGCTCGGGGCCGCGGCTCGGGGCGGAGGGATCCTTGTTCGGCCATCGCCATCTCCTGGGGATCGAGGGGCTTTCCCGCGCGGATATCGAGGCGATCCTCGACCTCGCCGACCGCTATGTCGCCCTGAACCGCCAGGCGGACAAGCGCGCCGACGCGCTCAAGGGCCTCACCCAGATCAACATGTTCTTCGAGGCCTCGACCCGCACCCAGGCGAGCTTCGAGCTCGCCGGCAAGCGCCTCGGGGCGGCCGTCATGAACATGTCCGTCGCCTCCTCCTCGGTGAAGAAGGGCGAGACCCTGATCGACACCGCGATGACCCTGAACGCCATGCATCCCGACCTCCTCGTGGTGCGCCACCCCGCCTCGGGCGCGGTCAATCTCCTCGCCTCCAAGGTCAATTGCGCCGTCCTCAATGCCGGCGACGGCCGCCACGAGCACCCGACCCAGGCCCTGCTCGACGCGCTCACCATCCGCCGCCGCAAGGGCCGCCTCTCGCGCCTCACCGTCGCGATCTGCGGCGACATCGCCCATTCCCGGGTGGCCCGATCCAACATCCTCCTGCTCGGGCGCATGGAGAACCGCGTCCGCCTGATCGGCCCGCCCACCCTGATCCCCCGCGGCGCCGACCGGATGGGGGTCGAGGTGTTCGAGAACATGGAAGCCGGCCTCGAGGGCGCCGACGTCGTGATGATGCTCCGCCTCCAGAAGGAGCGGATGGATGGCGGCTTCATCCCCTCGATGCGGGAATATTACCACCGCTTCGGCCTCGACGCCGAGAAGCTCGCGGCGGCGAAGCCCGACGCGATCGTCATGCATCCCGGCCCGATGAATCGCGGCGTCGAGATCGACGGGACGCTGGCCGACGACATCAATGTCAGCGTGATCCAGGAGCAGGTCGAGATGGGGGTCGCGGTGCGGATGGCGGCGATGGACCTGCTGGCGCAGAACCTGCGCGCCCGCAACGAACCCGGCGGGGCGGTGCCATGCTGACCCTCACCAACGCCCGCCTCGTCGACCCCGAATCCGACACGCTCCGCCCCGGCGGCCTGGTGATCCGCGACGGCCGCATCGCCGAGATCTTCGAGGGCGACCGGCCCGGCGAGGATTGCGGCGGCAAATGCCTTGCCCCCGGCATCATCGATATCGGCGTCAAGGTCGGCGAGCCGGGCGAGCGCCACAAGGAGAGCTTCCGCACTGCCGGCGCGGCTGCCGCGGCGGGGGGCGTCACGACCATGGTCACCCGCCCCGACACGGCTCCGGCGATCGACACGCCCGAGACGCTCGAATTCCTGCAGCGCCGGGCGGTCGAGGCGAGCCCGGTCCATGTCCTGCCGATGGCCGCCCTGACCAAGGGCCGCGACGGCCACGAGATGACCGAGATCGGCTTCCTGATGGATGCCGGTGCCGTCGCCTTCATGGACGGCCGCGCGGTCAGCGATTCCCGGCTGTTCCAGCGCTGCCTCGCCTATGCCGCGGGGCTCGGGGCGCTGGTCCTCGGCCATCCCCAGGATCGCAGCCTGACCGAAGGCGCCTCGGCCACCGCCGGCCAGTTCGCGAGCCAGCTCGGCCTGCCGGCCGTCGCGCCGGTCGCCGAGCGCATCGGGCTCGAGCGCGACCTCGCCCTGGTCGAGGAAACCGGCGTCCGCTACCATGCCGACCAGATCTCGACGGCCGCGGCGCTCACGGCGCTCGCCCGCGCCCGCGCGGCCGGGCTCGCGGTAACCGCTGGCGCCTCGATCCACCATCTCACGCTCAACGAGTTCGACATCGGCGACTACCGCACCTTCTTCAAGCTGCGCCCGCCGCTCCGCTCCGAGGACGATCGCGTCGCGCTGGTCGAGGCGCTGGCCGCCGGGCTGATCGACGTGGTGGGCTCGTTCCACACGCCCCAGGACGAGGAAGAGAAGCGTCTGCCCTTCGAGGAGGCCGCGCCGGGCGCCGTCGGGCTCGAGACCCTGCTGCCAGCCGCGATGCAGCTCTATCACGGTGGGCATCTCGGTCTGCCCGCGCTCTGGCGGGCGCTCTCGCTCAACCCGGCCCGGCTGCTCGGGCTCGAAGCGGGCCGCATGGCAGTCGGCGCGCCGGCCGATCTCGTGCTGTTCGATCCCGACGCGCCTTTCGTGCTCGACCGGTCGCGCCTGCGCTCGAAATCCAAGAACACGCCCTATGACCTGCGCCGGATGCAGGGGCGGGTGCTCGCGACCTGGGTCGGCGGGTGCCAGGTCCATGGGCCGGAGACCGCGCGATGACAAGCCTGCTGCCGGTGATGCTCGGCGCCTACCTGCTCGGCTCGATCCCGTTCGGGCTCCTGATCACCCGGGCGCTCGGGCTCGGCGACCTGCGCAACGTAGGCTCGGGCAATATCGGCGCGACCAACGTACTCCGCACCGGGAACAAGGGCGCGGCTGCGGCGACCCTGCTGCTCGACGGGGCAAAGGGCGCGCTCGCCGTCCTGCTGGCCCGCCACTGGGCCGGCGACGGCGCTGCGCTCTGGGCCGGGCTCTTCGCCTTTCTCGGGCATCTCTTCCCGGTCTGGCTCGGCTTTCGCGGCGGCAAGGGGGTGGCGACCTTCCTCGGCGTCACCCTGGCGCTCAGCCCGATCGCAGGTTTGCTCGCCTGCGCCACCTGGCTCGCCACGGCCTTCGGCTTCCGCTTCTCGTCGCTCGCCGCCCTGGTCGCCGCGGCTCTCTCGCCGCTCTGGCTCGGCCTGTTTGGCCCACCCGGCGCGGCGTGGTTTGGGCTTGCCATGGCGGTGCTGATCTTTGTCCGCCACCGGGCCAACATCACGCGGCTGCTCGCCGGCGCGGAGCCGAGGATCGGCGGGCAGACGGGGGCGCGTCAGTAGCCGTATTCGGCAAAGACCCGGGCGAGCTGTCCCCGGACGTCGCCGTGATAGCTGCCGAACAGGGCGTCCGCCGGCTGCCGGCCCTGCTGCACGATCTGCTGGAGCGCGGCGATCAGGTCGCATTCCTCAGAATAGAGCCCGGCAACGGTCGGCGCCGCCTCGCTGCGCGACACCAGATCGAGCATGGCGGCGCGCAGCGGTTCCGAACGCGGATGGGCAGCGAGCTTGGGGTCGTGTTGCATGATGCGGTCCTCCATGGTCTTGGCTGCGCGAGAGACAAGTCCGGCATGGGCCTCCTCGCGGCACGAGGCCCGGCCGGGTTCGGCTCAATCGCCGAGATCCGATTGCAGGCGATCGAAGCTGCGTCCCCAGGGGCCATCGAACGGGTCGAACCCATCGACGCTCGAGCTGCGGGCACGGGCGACCGCACCGCGGAGATCCTCGAGGAACTGCTCTTCATCGGACAGGAAGCTCGGCTCCAGATCGTCTTCTGCTTCCTCTACGGGCTTGCGGGAGGTTTTGTTTCGCGGCACGGGTCACTCTCCTTGCTGAACCTGTCGCCAGTCTGACGCGCGCTGCGTGAGCGCGGCGTGAGTGCTGCGTTACAGCGCGGCGCGCCGGGCGGGCGAGGGCATCGGGGCTTTGCGGCCCCGTTGGCAAAGCGCCGGTAGCCGGCGCGAGACACCGGTTGGGTACGGTATCCGGGGGCCGTCAGACGCCGGGCCCGGCGGACAAGCAGGGGGCGAAGAGGGAAGCGACCAAAGCCGATCATGCCGAAGACGGGCCCGCCGGCATAGACGGTCCCGCTCGACGACAACGGCCTTGCGTCGGCGCGACCGGGCGCGCCAGGCGCTCGGCGCGCCGTCAGTTCTCGAACGGCTGCCGGTCCTGCGCGCACCGGCTGCCCGGCGCGGGCAGCGCGAGATCGACGAGATAGGCCGCGATCCGGTCGTCGGCGCAGCTGCTCTTGTTGAGCAGCGTCGTGTGGCCGAAGCCGTCGACGCTGAGCAACACCGCGCGCGGCAGCAGCGCGGCCATGGCCACGGCATTCTGCATCGGCGTCGAGGGGTCATGCGTGGTGTTCACGATGAGCGGCGCGGCACCCGACGGCCGGTCCCACGGCCCCGCATAGGGATCGGCCGCCTTCACGGTCCAGGACGAGCAGGGGAACTCGGTGAAGGAGGTCGAGAGGCCGAAATAGCTGGATCGCAGCATGACCTCGGAGGCGAGGGTGGGAAACCGCTCCAGACGGATGGTCGGAGCGTCGCCGCACATGACGGCGATCACGCCCTCGGCCCCATCATAGGCCGCTGGAGCGGCGTCGGCCGACGGCACCGTGGCGGGGGCCGGTTGCGGCGCCGGGCTCGGGTGATGCGGTGGCGGCGCCTTGCCGGCCTCGTGCAGCAGCTGCAGCACGTTCGCGATCGCGGCCCAGCCATTGGCGCCGGGGATCGGCCAGACGATATCCATCCCGTCCGAGATCTGCCCGACCAGGGTCGCGAGATCGATCGAGCGGACGCCCGTCTTGGATTTGACCTCGATCGGGCCCTTGCTCAGGCGGTTGAGCAGGTCGAGCCATTTCTGTCGGGTGAGGTCGTAGCTCGTCTCGGCGAAGGCGCAGCTCTTCGGCCCCGCGGCGGTGCAGAGCTGAAGGAAATGGTCGAACACTTCCGCCACCTGCTCGGACCCGATCCGGTCGCCGAGCGGCCATTGCGGATCGGGGTTGCCGTCCGCGGTCCAGGCCAGCGGCGACAGGTTGCCGTCGAGCACCAGAGCGCGGATCTTGTCGGGGAAGAGGTTGGCGTAGGTGGCGCCGAGGAAGCTGCCGTAGGAGACGCCCCAATAGCTGAGCGGGGCATCCCCGGCCGCGATGCGCAGCTGCTCGAGGTCGCGCGCGGTGTCGGCGGTCGAGAGATGCGCGAGCATGTCGGCTGCATTGGCGGCGCAGGACTTCGCGAAGGTCGCGTAGGCGTCGTGCCAGACGCGCTGGTCGGCATAGCTCACCGGAAACGCGCCAAGGTCGCCGATCAGGGCCGCTTCGTCGTCCGGGTTCTTGAAGCAGTGCGCCTGGCTCGAGGCGCCGATGCCGCGGGGATCCCAGCTCACGATGTCGAAGGCCCGGCGCACGGCGGCGGGGAACTGGCCGTACCATTCGGGGAACTGCACGCTGCCGGTGCCGCCCGGTCCGCCGGGATTGAAGAAGAGGGTGCCGACCGGCTTGCCGCCCCCGGCCGGCATCCGCCGCAGGGCGAGCGCGATGGTCGGACCGTTCTCGGCGCGGTAGTCGAGCGGGACGGCGTAGGTCGCGCATTGCAGGCCGTCGATGACCGCATCGGAAGCGGCGCAGGCGGACCACTGGATCGGTTCGTGACGGAAGCGATAGGCGGCATCATCCGCGAGGGCCGGCGCGGCGGCCGCCAGCGCTGAAGCCGCCGCGAGGAGCGTGGCGAGAGACCCCATTCGATCGTCGCAAGGCACGCGTCGCCCTCCTTCCTGTCAACGGACCGAGGCGCAGCCTAGTCGGCCCGCCCGCCGGTCCGCAAGCCGCGGGGCGCTTCGGCATGCCTGTGCCGGCGCATCGCGGGATGCGCCGGCACAGGGGCTCGTGCTTGGAACGTGGCTCAGGCGGCTTCGGGGAACAGCCAGACGCTTTCACGCGGGATCTCGGCCCAGACCCGGCCGTTCGGCAGCGCCCGGGCGCCGAAGGCCTTCACCGCCAAGCCGCCCTGGCTCAGCCGGTATTCCCAGCGGTCGCCGAGATAGAGGCAGGCTTCCAGCACCATCTCGATCCGCTCCGGCGCGGGGCTCGCATGAACCGCGATCTGCTCGACCCGGATCACCGCCTTGCCCTCGCCCTCGGCGCTGACCGGGCCGCGCACCACCCCGTCGAGGCCCCAATCCGCGCCCTCGATGCGCGCGCCCTGGCCGACCCGGCGGATCCGCCCGGAGGCGACATTGTTCGCCCCGAGGAAGTCCGCGGCATAGAAGCTCGCCGGCTGGCTGTAGATCTCCTGCGGGCCGCCCTCCTGCACGATCGCGCCATGGCGCAGCAGCAGGATATTGTCCGACGCCGCCAGCGCCTCGGCCTGGTCATGGGTCACCAGCACGCCGCAGATCTCGAGATCGAGCACCAGCTTGCGGATCCAGTACCGCGCCTCCTCGCGCAGCTTGGCATCGAGGTTCGAGAGCGGCTCGTCCATCAGCAGCACCCGCGGCTCGTAGACCAGCGCCCGGCAGATCGCCACGCGCTGCTGCTGCCCGCCGGAGAGCTGGTCGGGATAGCGGTCGGCGAGGTGGCCAAGACCGATCTTCTCCAGCGTCGCCTGCACCTTCTTGCCGGCATCGACCTTGTTCACGCCGCGGAGCTTCAGCCCGTAGGCGGCGTTCTCCATCACCGTCCGGTGCGGCCAGAGCGCATAGGACTGGAAGACGAGGCCGATATTGCGCTGCTCGGGCGGCAGAACGAACTTCTTGTCGCTGTCGAGCAGCACCTTGTCGCCGATGCTGATCTTGCCGACCTCGGGCTGCTCGAGCCCCGCGATGCAACGGAGCAGCGTGGTCTTGCCCGAGCCCGACGCCCCGAGGAGCGAGACGATCGACCCGCGCTCGGCCTGGAAGGAGGCACCCTGAAGGATGTGCAGGCCGCCGAGATACTTGTGGATGTTGGAGACGACGAGTTCAGTCATGGACCTTGGCTCCCAGACGGAAGGCGAGGGTGAGACCCGCGCAGGTGAGGATGATCGAGACGAAGGCAAGGGCGGCGATCGTGTCCATCGCGCCGGTCTGCAGCAGCGAAACCATCAGCGAGCCGATGACCTCGGTGCCCGCGCTCATCAGGTAGACGCCGGTGGCATAGTCACGCAGGAAGACGATCATGATCAGCGCCCAGGCGCCCATCAGGCCGGGACGGACCAGCGGGATCACCACGTCGCGCCAGCTGCGATAGATGCTCGCGCCGGTGGTGCGCGCCGCTTCCTCAAGCTCGGGCGCCACCTGCAGCAAGGTGCCCTGCAGCAGACGCAGGCCATAGGACAGGCCGACGATCAGATAGGCGACGAACAGGCTGACGAGCGTGGCCCGGAGCGGCTGCAGGAACGGCACGAACAGGAACACCCAGAAGAAGGCGAGACCGACGATCAGGCTCGGCATCGCCCGGGGCAGCAGCACCAGATAGTCGAGCAAGGTGTTCGAGGCCGTGCGGTTGCGATGGCCGGCAAGACCGATCACCAGATAGACCGCCACCGCCGCCGCGCCGCCGAGGACGGCGAGAAGGATGGTGTTGACGATGCCTCGCGTCAGGCTCGGGACCTGAAGCAGATTGGCGAAATGCTTGGTGGTCAGGTGAGCGAAGGGATTGATGCCCTGGCCCCAGGCATCGACGAAGGCCCGGAGGGTGATGCCGCCGATCGGCAGGACGACCGAGAAGAACAGCCAGAACCCGATCATCGTGAGCGCGACGATCTGCCCCTTGCGCCCCAGCCGCATGGTCTGGGTTCGCGCGCCCTTGCCGCCCACTGCGGCATAGCGGCGGGCATTGCGCAGAAGCCGGCGCTGATACCACACCATCGGCAGGGTCATGAGCACCAGGAAGACCACGACGACCGCCATAAGCTGGTAGGTCGGCACCCCGAAAAGCGTGGTCAGCTTGTAGACATAGGTCGTGAGCACCACGATCCCGCTCGGATCGCCCAGCACCAGGGGCACACCGAACATCTCGAAGCCGATCATCAGGTTGAGCGCGGTGGCGAAGATCATCGCCGGCAGCACCATCGGCACCGTCACGTCAAGGCAGACCCGCCAGAGCGGCGCGCCGGTGATGCGGGCGGCTTCCTCGAGATCCGAGGGCAGATTGCGCATCGCCGCCGAGACATAGAGATAGACATGCGGCACATGGCTGAGCCCGCAGACGATGACGATCCCGGCCAGCGAATAGAGAGTCCACGGCACCGTGCCGAACACGCTCTGGAACGCCATCGAGACGAAGCCCGACGGCCCGACCGAAACGGTATAACCGAAGGCGAGCACGATGGCCGAGATGAACATCGGCACCAGCACCGCGACCTCCAGGAAGCCGCGGAACTTCACGTCCGTCCGCGTCAGCAGGAAGGCAAGCCCGGCGCCGAGCGGCACGGCGATCGCCACCATCCCCACCGCCATCACCACCGTGTTCCACAGCGCCTCCCAGAACATCGGGTCGGTCAGGATATAGAGATAGGCGTCGAGCGAGAGGCCGGTCGATTTCTGGAAGAACGGGCCGTCGAGGAAGCTCTGGTAGAGAATGAGGGCGATCGGGGCGAGCACGCAGAGCGCGAGCAGGCCGATCACCGCCCAGCGAAAGCCCTTGGCCTCGCCGGGCCGGGGCAGCGGTGCCGGGATTGCGGAAGCGGCAGCAGCGGCCGCTCCGCCCAGCGGCCCGCTGGCGGTCAGGGTGTGCGCCATGGCACGAAGTCCTCCCTTGGGGTTTTTCTGGAGCGAAGGGCCGCCGCAGGCCTGGGCAGGCCAGCGACGGCCTCGGAGCTGCGTCAGCTCTTGCCGGCGCTGGCCCAGTCGCGGAGGAACTTCACCCGCTTCATCGGATCGACATAGGTGAGCAGCGTGTCGTCGACCGCGATCGGATCGAGATGACCGCCGACCCGCGCGCCGATCGTCTCGAGATTGAAGCCGGACGTCACGTCGGTCCGGACCGAGGGCAGGCCATGCTCGGCGAGCGCGCTCTGGCCTTCCTGGCTCAGCATGAAGTCAAGGAACACCTTGGCGGCGTTCGGATGCGGCGCCTTGTCGGCGACCGCCGCGAGCCGCGAGAAGGCGGCGGTATGCTCGGGATCGAACGAGACGCCGAGCGTCTGGCTGTCCTTCGCCCAGTCGAGCGCATAGGAGCCGATCAGGTTGAAGGCGATGACGTTCTCGCCCGAGGACACGGTCTCGCGCATCGAGCCGGTGGAGGAGTAGGTCTTGCCGCCGGCGGCGCCGAAGGCCTTCACCATGTCCCAGAAGCCCTTGGTGGTGGCCGCGTCGTTGGTCTGGATGAGGAAGCCGATGCCGCTCTTCTCGGGATCGAAGGTCGCGACCTTGCCCTTGGCTTCGGGGGTGGCGAGGAAGGCGGTCAGCGCGGCCTGGGTCGCGGGAACCTTGTCCTCGGGGATGGCGAGCTTGTTGTAGATCATGCCGACCGGCTCGACGGTCGTGGCATAGAGCGTGTCCTGGTACTTGGCCCAGCCCGGCAGCGCCGCGCTCTGGTCGCTCGGATAGGCGGCGAAATAGCCGTCCTTGGCGAGGCGCATCTGCAGGTCCATCGCCGAATTCCAGACGATGTCGCCGCCCATCTGGCCCGCGGCGGCTTCCGAGATCACCCGGTTGTAGATGATGTTGGTGTTGAGGTCGTTGTAGTCGACGCGGATCTCGGGGAACTTCTTGTTGAAGGCGTCGATCATCGGCTGGACCAGCGCGAGGTCGGTCGCGGAATAGATCGCGACGGCGCCCTCCTTGCGGGCCGCGTCTTCGGTCGCCTGATCGGCGGCCATCGCGGCGGTCCCGGCGGCCAGCGCCAGCAGCGAGGCGAAGCCGAGATGGGTGAGTTGCTTGGTCATGGAGGTCCTCCAGCTGTGTTGTTCGTTGCCGGAGCCATCGGGCGCCCCGGAGTGGACCTGCTCTAGCGGGCGAAGCTGGCGCCGACCTGTCGCCTGCCGGCGCTTCCCGCCAAGGAGCAACTCGTCTAAGCTCGGGGTCGGAACCGGCCGACAGTGCCGGCGAAATCAGGGGAGGATGTGCGCCGTGCGGCTCCTGCTCGTGGAGGATACGCTTGACGTCGCCGAGGCGATCGCGACCGTCTTCGCCCGACGCGGCGATGCCGTCGACCATGCCCGGACCTTCGACGAGGCCGAGGGGCTCGTTGCCGTGCAGGACTACGATGTCGCGATTCTCGATATCGGGCTGCCCGACGGGCTCGGGACCGACGTCTTGCGCGCGCTCCGGGCCGCGCGCAAGCCGACGCCGGTGCTGATGCTGACCGCGCGGGGCGAGGTGGCCGACCGCGTGGCGGCGCTCGATGGCGGAGCGGACGACTACATGGTCAAGCCCTTCGACCTGCGCGAGCTGCAGGCGCGGGTCCGCGCGCTGGTCCGGCGCAGCCAGCCCGATCGCTCGGGCGTGGTCGAGTTCGGCGACGTGCTGTTCGATCCGGCGGGGCAGATCGTCACCGTCGCCGGGCAGCCGGTCTCGCTCACCCGGCGCGAGCTCAGCCTGTTCGAGACGCTGATCGCCAATCGGGGCCGGGTGGTTCCCAAGGAGCGGATCTTCGAGAAGATGTTCGCCTTCAACGAGGAGGAGGTCGGGCTGAACTCGGTCGAGACCTATGTCGCGCGCCTGCGGCGCAAGCTCGAAGGCAGCCAGGTGGCGGTGCGGACCCTGCGGGGCCTCGGATACCAGCTCGTTGTCCTCGATTGACCTGGGCGGCGGTCCGGTCGAGACCGGGCCACCGCCACGCTCGCTCGCCCGGCGCCTCACGTTCGCCGTCATCCTGGTGCTCGCCTTCGGCGCGCTGGCGGTGGCGCTCGCGGCCTTCGCCTATGGACGCCGCGCGGCCGAGCAGACCTATGACCGGCTGCTGATCGGCGCGGCCAACCAGATCGCCGAGGCGGTGCGGATCCGCGATGGAGCGGTCGCCGTCGATCTGCCGGTCTCCGCTTTCCAGCTGCTCGCGCTCGCGCCGCGGGACCGCATCCTCTACGGCGTGTTCGGCCCCGACGGCCAAACCGTCACCGGCTATCCCGTCGCGCGCCCGCGCCCCGACGCCCGCAGCTTCTTCACCGGCGCCTTCGGCGGCGAGGCCGCCCGCTTCGCCGTCGTGCGCCGCGCCTTCGCCGAGCGGGATTTCGAGGGCACCGTCACCGTCTCGGTCGGCCAGACCCTTCAGGCCCGCCGTGAACTCGCGCGCCAGATCGCCACCAGCGCCGTCGCGGTCAGCGCCGCGATCGGCCTCGCCATGGCCGCGCTCGCCGCCTTCGCCGTCCGCTCGGCCCTCGCGCCGCTCCGCGCGATCGAGCAGGCCGTGGCGCGCCGGGCCGCCGAGGACCTGACCCCGCTCGATGTCGCGGTCCCGAGCGAGATCCGCGGGCTCGTCAAGGCGATCAACCACCTCATGGCCCGCTTCGAGCGCCATCTCGAGGCCACCCGCACCCTGATCGGCGATGCCAGCCACCAGCTCCGCACCCCGATCGCCGCCCTGCGCGCCCAGGCCGAGCTCGCCGCCGACGAGACCGACCCCGAGCGCCAGCGCACCATCGTCGCCCGCCTGCGCGAGCGCGCCACCGGCCTCGGCCGGCTCACCGATCAGATGCTCAGCCACGCGATGATCATCCACCGCACCGACGCCGCCCCGCGGCGCCCGCTCGACCTGCGCCTCGCCGCGATGCGCGCCGTCGCCGAGATGGACGAGGCCACGGCCGATGCCGACCGCCTGCGCCTCGACCTGCCCGAGGAACCGGTGCCCTGCCTCGCCGACGAACTGTCGCTGGTCGAGGCCTGCAAGAACCTCGCCAGCAATGCCCTGCGCGACGGCGCGCCGCCCGTCACCATCGGCGCCGACGCCCAGGGCGGGCGGGCGCGGCTCTGGGTGCGCGACCGTGGCCCCGGCATCCCGCGCGAGCATTGGGCCGATTCGGGCGCCCGCTACCACCGCACGACCGGCGTCACCCCCACCAGCGCCGGCCTCGGCCTCGCCATCGCCAATGCCGTCGCCCGCGCCCACCATGGCCGGCTCCGCTTCTCCAAGACCGCCGAAGGCGAGTTCGAGGCCGCGATCGTCCTGCCCGCCGGAACTCCGGCATGAGACGCGCCGCCGCCGTCCTCTTCCTCGCAGCCCTCGCCTGCGCCCGCCCTGGCCTGGCCGCCGGCCCGGAGGGCGTCGCGCAGTTCGGCCCCGACGCCGCGACGACCCGGCTGCTGGTGCGCGGCACCACCGACATCGCCAATTTCGCCCCGGTGCTCGAAGCCTTCGCCAAAGGCCTGCCCTATCTCGGCATCGACTACGAGCAATGGCTCTCGAACGACCTCTCCGACGAGACCGCCCGCGGCTGCCGGGAGGAAAGCCGGGCCGCCGATCTCGTGATCAGCTCCGCCGTCGACCAACTGGTCAAGCTCGTCAATGACGGCTGCGCCCGCCCCTATCCCTCGACGGCAACCCGCGCCCTCGGCGCCGATGCCAACTGGCGCGACGAAATCTTCGGCGTCACCCAGGAACCAGCGGTGATCGTCTATAACCGCGACCTCGTGCCGCCCGACGAGGCGCCCCGCTCCCGCTTCGCGCTGATCGACCTCGTCCGCCCGGCCGGCAGCCGCTATGCCGGCCGGGTCGCCACCTACGATATCGAGGCGTCCGGTCTCGGCTATCTTTTCGCCTTCGTCGATTCCGAACAGGCGACGACCTTCGGCAGCCTGATCGAGGCCTTCGGCCGCTCTGGCGCCGTGGCCACCTGCTGCTCGACCGAGATCATCGACGGCCTGCTGCGCGGCGACTACCTGATCGCCTACAACGTGCTTGGCTCCTACGCGCTGGCGCGGGCGGCCACCGACACGCGCCTCGGCGTCGTCTATCCCGAAGACTATACCCTGATGCTGAGCCGCGCCGCGATGATCCCGGCGGAAGCGATCAACCCCGACGCCGCCGGCGCATTGATCGACTTCCTGCTGTCAGGCGAGGGGCGGGCGGCTCTCGACGCCCAGCACATGCTGACGAGCCCCGCGGAGATGGGCGCGGCGGCCAGCGCCGTCCGCCCGATCCGCCTGTCGCCCACGCTCCTCGTCGGTCTCGACCAGGAGCGCCGGCGCCAGTTCCTCGACCTCTGGCGCACCACATTCCCGCGCCGGTGATCTCCGCTCAGACGACGAACGCGCAGGCCGAGGCCGGCGTCCGCGTATCCATGTTGCGCCCACGGTTGAGGTGGTCGTCGATCTCCGCCGCCGAGCCGATCATGCGCCCGTAGAGGAAGACGGTGAAGGCCGCCGTCTCGAGGTCGCGGTTCCCGAGCCGCCCCGCCTGATAGTCCGGCCAGAGCAGCGCGAGCAAGAGCGCCGCGATCACCGCGTCGACGTTGACGCAGAACACGTACGGGCTCGCGCCGTTCTCGTAGAGCGCCTGCACCAGCTCGCGGTAGTAGGCGTGGAAGACGTTGTACTTGCCGGCCTTGGCCATGTACTCGGCCACGAACCGCTCGCGCGGGTCGACGTTGACCGGCTTGCCCTTGAAGATCGGGTGATGCACGCCCGGCAACGCCCGAAGCTCGGCCCCGACCTCCTTCGACGCCCGCTTCTCCTTGCGATAGGCCTTGGCGAACTCGGTCGCCATCGCCTTCAGGTCGATGCCGTGCGCGGGGTCGCTCGGGTCCTTCAGGCCCTTGTCCTCGAACTGGTCGAGCAGGAAGGCCATGCCCTCGAAGCCGTTGCCGCCGTGGCTGTAGCCGCAGTGGGTGAGGAAGCCGACCATCGCCTTGTTGATCTGCACCCGGCCCGGCGTCTGCGGGCCGTCGGCCGCGACCGCGCCCTTCGCCCCCTGCGCCGAGATCGAGCCCGGGCCGTTGGAGATGAGCAGCCCGACGAGGATCTGCAGCGGCAGCGCCTCCTCCGCCGTCGGCTTCTTGCCGGTCATGGCGAGGAAGCAGAGGTCGGCCATCGTCCACTGGCCGAAGCGATCGGCGCGGGAGATGCCGTAGAGCGAGCCCGAGCGGTGATGCTCGCCCGGGATCGTCGCCCCGACCATCACGCCGTAAAGGCGCAGGTACCACGGCAGCGTCTCGGCGGTCAGGCGGCTGATGCGCTTGCGCATCAGCGGGCCCCAGCTGATCGTCGTGGCGATCGCCGCGAGGATCGCGTCGCGGCTGAGCCGCCCGCCGAGGGTCCTGAGGTACTTCAGGAACGCCGACTTGCCGCCACGGGCCTCGATCGCGGCGAGCATCGCCTCGGGCCGCGGGTCGTCCGCCTCTGCCTCGGTCGCCATGAACAGCGCCCGCGTCTCGGGGTCGATCTCGATGTGGCGCGAGTCGAAGGCCTCGTCGCGCCCGTCCCTGAGGCCGGAATGGGCGAAGAGGTCGATGAGCGCCCGGGTGCAGGCGAGCGCCCGCTCGACGCGCTTCGGCCCGGTGATCGCCGCCGCCACCGCCATCACCGCGTTCGGGGCGTTGCCCGCCTCGCGGGCCGCGTCGGTCGCGACGAGGATCGGGTCGCCGACGAGGTTCGCCTCGGCCGCCACCGCGACGTCGAGCATCGCGCGGTCGTTGTCGCCGGCGATCTCGTGGACGAGCGGCAGCGCGAAGCAGGCTTCGAGCGGCAGGAGCGCGAGGTCGAGCACCTCGTGGCCGTGGACGCTCGTAACCTGGGTCTTCGGGTCCATGACGGATGCGCCCGACTTGTCCTTCATGTTCTGCCGCGCGATGACCGCGCCGACCTGCTGGCCGAGCGCCGCGATCTGGCCGGCATAGGGGTCGGGCGCGGTGACCGTCGGCAGGGCGATGTCGGCCGGCAGGCGCAGGCCCTGGTCGTTCGAGACCCACGGCTTCAGCGACAGGTTGCCCCGCGGGGCGAAATCGGGCGCTGCGCCGTTCAGCGCCATCACCGCGGTCAGCGCCGCGGGAATGTCGGCGATGTTGGTGACGACGGCACCCTTGGCGGAGACCACCGGATTCTCGGGCGTGAAGATCGCATCGACCCCGAACGCCTCCATGAACCAGCGTTCCTTGTCCTCCGCCCGGTCGCCCGATCCCGCCATGGCGCCGGCGTGGCCGACGGCGCGGGTCAGCTTCGACTTCCAGCGGCCGACGACGCAGGCGACGACGGGCTTCGTCCACGCGATCCCGTGCTCGTAGTAGCCGCCCGGCTCGGCATAGAGCACGGCGGCCTTGGAGCGGTCGTCGGCGGCGAAGGCGCGGGCGAAGTCCGGGCAGGCATAATGGATGTAGAGGTCCTTGCCCGACGACACGAGCGTCGTCGTGCCCCAGCCGGCGGTGCCGAGGTACTGGGCGATCGTCGTGGTGAACCCGCCCGAGTTCGAGAAGATCGCCACCGACCCCTTGATGAGGCTTTCCTCGGGATGGTCGCCGCCGAGCGCGCCGCCGATGCGGACGCGGTTCCAGCTGTCGGCGACGCCGAGGCAGTTGCCGCCGATGATGTCGACGCCGTTGCCTTGCGCCATCGCCCGGATCTCGCGGGCGTCGTGGACGGCGATCTTCTCGGTGATGATGACGATCTTGCGCAGGTCGGGGTTGACCCGGATCAGCTCGGCGACGCCGTCACGCACGCCCGACGGCGGCAGGTAGACGACGCCGGTGTTGAACTTGTGGCCGGCGTCGAGGCCTTCGCGGACGTTGTTGTAGATCGGGATGTCGCCCGCCGGGGTCTTCAGCGTCTGGCCGGCGCGGCCCGGCGAGGTGCCGAAGACGACGTTGCCGCCGGAGAAGGCGTGGCTCGTCGGCGTCACCTGACGGCTCTCGCCGCCGGCGATGTTGAGGACGCAGACCCGGTCCTCCGGCGTCGCGATCTCCGCGAGCGACCGGATGCCGAGATAGTACGGAATGCCCTTGATGCCTTGGTGGAACATGTCTCTCTCCCGTGTGCGCAGCGTGCGACCCCTGCTTTCCAGAGGGTTAACGCCGCGACACTTATCTATTTGAATCAGCAGGTTAACCTCCGTCGCACGCGTGCGACGGCGCCCCTCAAGCCGCCTCGGACTTCATTCCGAGCGACGCCGCGATCTCCTCGCGCCCGCCCGCCCGCATCCACTCGTCCACGCGCTTGGCGTAGTTCACGACCTCCGAGATCGCGCTGTCGAACCCGAAGAACCGGTACGGCAGCCCGAGGCTCTCCAGCGTCTCGGCGAGGTTGCCCATGCCGCGGACGAGGTTCGGCCCGCCGCGGCCGACCACGACATAGAGCGGCGTCGGCCCGTGCGCGGCGAAGTGCTCGCGCAGCGCGTCGCCCATGCCGCGGAAGGTCTCGAGGATGTCGGTGTTGTTCGACTTGCCGCCGATGATGAAGAGGACGTTGGTCTGCTTCAGGAAGTGCCGGTAGCAGATC
The DNA here is from genome assembly GCA_046348955.1 of Amaricoccus sp. Lineage (GTDB taxonomy): Bacteria > Pseudomonadota > Alphaproteobacteria > Rhodobacterales > Rhodobacteraceae > Amaricoccus. The sequence continues at coordinate 493,728 of JAXMDG010000002.1, read as the reverse complement.
GAGGCGACCGCCTTCATCTTCTCGTAGGGCGGGTTGCCGCCGAAGTCCGACGAGATGATCGCCGCCTCGCCCAGCACCTCGGTCACGAGGCTGTTCGCCCCGCCGCCGAAGGTCGGGGCGAGGATGGTGCCCTTGTCGTTGATGACGAACACGTCCGACTGCCCCTGATGGGTGCGGAGCTGGTTCACCTCCTGCTCGAAGGCGGTGATGTCGGCCGCGAACAGCTGGTCCGGCAGCCCGAGGCGCGAGACGCGCGGATCGTCGCGGTCGAAGCCGCACTTGAAGTCGCACGCGACCGGCGTCAGCCGCCCGCCGGCACCCGGCCGCATGCGGATCGGGTTCAGCTCGAGCGTCGTCATCCCGTAGTGGTGGACGAGCTCCCACAGCTTCGGCAGGTGCTGCACCAAGGGCGAGATGATCTCCCTCGGCGCCCCGATATCGGTCAGCGCGTTCGCCACCACGAACGCCTTCAACCCGGTCAGCGCCTCGAACGGCACCGTCGCCACGTCCGACTTCGGCAGCTCCTCGATGTCCATGCCGCCCCGGTGGGTCAGCGTCATCGTCGGCGCCCGGAAGGCGGTGTTGTCGGTGATCGAGAAATAGACCTCGTGCTCGGCCGGCACGCCCGCCTCGAAGGTCACGCCGTTCGCCTTGGCGTAGGCGTTGCCGTGCCGGTGCTCGCAGAAATAGAGGCGCTCCTTCTCGGCCAGCGCCTCCCTCAAGGTCTTCGCCTTGCCGATCAGCCCGGCCTTGCCCTTCTTGCCGACGCCGCCCCGGAACACCGGCTTGACGAAGATCAGCCCGTGGCGGTCGATCAGAGACTGGATCGCGTCCTCGGAGGCGTCGGGACCGAGGACTTCCGAGGTCGGGAAGTCCACATGGGCGAGCAGGCGCGCCCCATGGAGCAGGCCGTTGATATTCATTGGGGCTGATTCCTCCTGAAGTTTTCTTCGCGGCGTTCTGTGAGCTCCCTTGGTCCTAACCCCCGCAACTGGCGCGAAGCTGGCAGATCGCGCGGGCCGGGCCGATCCGTGCGCAGACGGGAGTCGCACGCGTGCGACAAAGATCAACCTATTGATATTTATAGAATATCCCTGTGGCATTAACGGGATCTTCAGCTCGGTTAACGCGCGCGGGGAAGGAAAAGGGGCGGGAGGCGTGAAGCCCGAATTCTGTCGGGTGCCTCAGGCGCGCCGGAATGCGTCGGGCGCGAGGCCGGTCGCCTTGCGAAAGGCGCGGGCGAAATTGGCGGGCGTCGAATAGCCGAGCTCGGCGGCAATCGCCGTCACGGAAGCCCCGCTCCCGCGCAAAAGCTCCGCGGCCCGGCGGGCCCGGATGATGTTCGCGAGGCTGCGGAAATCGGTGCCGTCGCGGTGCAGGACGCGCTGGAGCGTCCGCGTGCTGAGATCGAGCGCGCGGGCGGCCCCGTCGAGCGACACCGACCCGGCCAGGACCTGAGTCCAGATCTGCGCGGAGACGACCCCGACCAGATCGTCGCGACTGCCCGGGTCGAGCCGCGAGCGGGCGACGTCCTCGATGGTGACGGGCCGCCGGCGTGCGGCCCCAACTGCCGGCGCGCGCGCCCTGAGAATATCGGCGGCGAAACGGATCGCGACGAACGGAGCATCGAAATGGATCGGGCAGCCGAAAGCTTCCTCGAAGCGCGTGCTGTGGCGCGGACGCGGGATGTCGAGCTCGACCGCCAGCGGCCGCCATCCCGGCGGCGCATAGGTCCGGAGCAGGTCGACCGAGACCGCCGCCGCCCCGAGCGCGACATGGGTATAGGCGGGACGCCCGCGCGCGGCGCTCGCATAGGTGAAGCGCGCCACGCCGTTCCGCGTCGAGAGCACCGCCCGGTCGCCCTGGCTGTGATAGCCGATCGAGGCCTCGGCGCGGGCGATGGCCGCCCCCAGGGTCTCGCCGCCGAGGAGATAGTCGCCCCAGCAGCCATAGCTGGCGATCTTCAGATGCGGGGCGAGCATCAGGCCGAGATCGCGTTCTCCGGTGCGCCGCTCGATCTCGGCGAGAAAGGCGGTCATGGTGGCGTGGGGGATGAAGCAGTCGCGATCCTCGATCGTCTCGATGTCGAGCATCGCCGCGCTATTGGCCTGTCGCAGCACCTTGTCGCCGAACGCCTGTCGGATCATCGCCGGCACCCCGGCCATCGCCGTGACCGAGATCATCGGCGGGGTGCCGGCGGCCTCGGCAGACAGCCTTCCCGCCTTTGGCGCAAAATGAGTGGCAGGGTGAACCAAGGTCGCCATAAGCCTCGTTCAGCGGGCGGCGCACGCCCTCGCGGACGCGATGTTATGCGCTGGCCCGCCCGCGCTGGCAACGCATCGCCTTTTTGCCTGCCTGGTCCACCGAAAGGGGATGCACCGATGCGGAAAATTCCGGCCCTGTTGCTTGCGAGCAGTATTCTTGCCTCCGGCAGCGCAGCCCACGCGCTGACCGTCGACGAGGCGAAGAAGATCGCGCTCGACGCCTATGTCTACGGCTATTCGCTGATCACCACCGACGTGACGCGCGTCCAGATGACGAATGTCCCGGCGGTCGAGGAACTGCGCGCCCCGATGGGGCACTTCGCCAATGTGAAGCGCTATCCGCCCGCTGACTATCGCGGCGTGTCGGCGCCGAATGCCGACACGCTCTATTCGCTCGCCTGGATCGATGTCGGCAGCGAGCCCTGGGTCTTCACCTATCCCGACATGGGCGATCGCTATGTCGTCTTCCCGATGTACGACCTCTGGATGCCGGTGGTCTTTTCCGGCGGCAGCCGGACGACCGGCGGCGCGTCGAAGAGCTTCCTGCTCACCGGGCCGGGCTGGAAGGGCACCGTGCCCGACGGCATGACCCAGGTCGAGATGCCGACGCGCTACATGCTGATCCTCGGCCGCACCTATGCCGACGGCACCGACGCGGACTATGCCAAGGTGAACGCGCTGCAGGCCCAGTACGACATCCGGCCGCTCTCGGCGGTCGGCAAGGCAGACTATGTGGCGCCGATCGCGCCGGTCGCCGATCCCGGATTCTCGATGACCGACAAGCCGCAGAAGGTCATTCTCGACTTCGGCACCGAGGGCTATTTCGACCGGCTGGCGAAGCTCATGTGCCACGACGCCCCGCCCGCCGCCGCCGATGCGCCGATCCTGGCGGAGATGGCGAAGATCGGGGTCGAGCCCTGCAAGGATTTCCACCTCGCGGCACTCGGGCCGGACGTCGCCAAGGCGCTCGAGGGCCTGCCGCAGCAGGCGCTCGACTATCTCGGCGCCCACCAGACCGCGCTCGGCACCGAGAAGGACGGCTGGCTCTTCACCAAGGGCCTCGGCCAGTACGGCACCGACTATCTGAAGCGCGGGCTCGTCGCCGCCTTCGGCTGGCCCGCGAACCTGCAGGAAGACGCGGTCTATCCCTACACGACGGTCGACAGCGACGGGAAAACCCTGACCGGGGCGAGCAAGTACACGCTCACCTTCGCCAAGGGCGAGCTGCCGCCGGTCAATGGCTTCTGGTCGATCACCATGTACCAGATCGATCAGGGTTGGTGGTTTGTGCCGAACGCGCTCAACAAGTTCACCGTCAGCCCGCGCGACCATCTGGTGCCGAACGCCGACGGGTCGGTCACGCTGTATTTCCAGAAAGACTCGCCCGGCAAGGACAAGGAAGCGAACTGGCTGCCGGCGCCGGAGGGGGACTTCATCCCGATGCTGCGCATGTACTGGCCGGAGGAGGCGGACCCCTCGATCCTGAACGGCAGCTGGACGCCGCCGCGGGTGAAGAAGGCGGGCTAAGGGCCGTCCCGTCGCGCCCGCGGCCTGAACGGTGGCGGGCGCGACGAGGGGCCGCCTGCGGTTGCCGCGAGGCGATCCGCGACCAGGTCGCGGGTCAGGCGCGCTGGGCGCGGAAGGCCGCCCGGTAGCGGCTGGCGGTCACGCCCTTGGCGGCGCGGAAATGCCGGGCGAAGTGGGCGGCGTCGGAGAAGCCGGTTTCGGCCGCGATCGCGCCCACGCTGCGGTCGGTCTGGATCAGCAGCCGGCAGGCCTGACCGATGCGCAGTTGCGTCACATAGGCGCTCAGCGACATGCGGGCGCTGCGGCGGAACATCCGCTGCAGTTGGCTCTCGCTCAGATGCGCGATCTCGGTCAGGGGCGCGAGGCGCAGCGGCTCGGTATAGTGCGCGTGGAGCCAGGCGAGCAGCCGGGCCATGCGGGCACGGTCGCGCGACGCCTCGCCGAGCGCCATCTCGCCCGCGGCGAGGCTGCGCCGCTGATCGTCCCCGGCGAGGTCGAGCAGCACGCCGAGCAGGCCCAGGGGCTGCCGCTCCGCCGGCAGGTCGACCAGCGCGGTCAGGCCCTGCCGCGCCGTGGCCCGAGTCTCGGGTCCGAAGGTGAGCCCTCGGCCGGCGGCCTCGAGCATCGGCCGCAGCCGGGCGAGCTCGGGCATCAGGGCGATCATCCCGTCGATCCACGGGCGGGTGAACCAGCAGACGATGGCGCGATGCTCGCCGCCCGGCTCGAGGGTCGCCTCCGATTCCCAGGCATGCGGCAGGTCGGGGCCTAGCAGCGCGAGATCCCCGTCGTCATAGCGCTCTGCGTGGTCGCCGACGAAGCGCATGCCGCGGCTGCCGAGCGTCAGGGTCAGTTCGAATTCCGGGTGATAGTGCCAGTTGAAGGGGAAGGCCGGCAGCCGGCGGTCGAAGAGCAGCCAGGACCGGTCGGGCGGGACCGCCACGCGCTCGAACCATGGCTGCATTCCCGCGCCTCCCGCAGGTCAGGATGCGGTGATCGTACAAGTCTTCGCGGCCGAAGGGAATGGGCGGCGCGGGCTTGGCGCGGCATCTTGCGCGCCATCGGCTGGGAGGAGCGAAATCATGGCGGAGATGCGGCCCGATCTGGTGATCATCGGCTCGGGGGTCGGGGGCGCGGCGGTGGCGCGTCAGCTGGCGCCGACGGGGCTGCGCATCCTGATCCTGGAGCGTGGCGAGCGGCTGGCGGAGGAGCCGCAGCGCAGCGATCCCGAGGCGGTTTTCGTCGAGCAGAGATACCGGACCCGGGAAGTCTGGCAGGACGCGACCGGGCGCCGCTTCCGGCCGGGTCAGTATTATCAGCTGGGTGGGCATACCAAGTTCTACGGCGCGGCGATGTTCCGCTTCCGCGAGAGCGACTTCGCCGAGGTCGCGCATGAGGAGGGGGTCTCGCCGGCCTGGCCGGTCGGCTATGCCGATCTCGCGCCGTTCTATGCCGAGGCAGAGCGGCTCTTCGGGGTGCGGGGCGCGGTGGGGAGCGATCCGACCGAGCCGCCGCGCGGTCCGTTTGCTCATGCCGCGGTCCCGCACGAGCCGACCGTCGCCCGGCTGGCCGAGGCGCTGGCGCGGCAGGGGCTGCATCCCGGGCCGATGCCGGTCGCGGTCGATTTCGGTCCCGGGGGCGCCTGCGTCCGCTGCGGGACCTGCGACGCCTTCGCCTGCCGCTTCGACGCGAAGGGCGATGCGGAGACACGGCTGCTGCGCCCGCTCCGGGCCAGCCCGAATGTCGAGATCTGGACCGGGGCGCGGGTCCTGCGGCTGATCGCGGCCGCGGATGGGCGGATCGAGGCGGCCGAGATCCTGCGGGGCGGCGAGCGGGTGCGGGTCGCCGCGCCGCGCTTCGTGCTGAGCGCGGGCGCGATCAATTCCGCGCTGGTCCTGCTGCGATCGGCCGACGAGCGGCATCCGGAGGGGCTCGCCAATCGGTCGGGCGTGGTGGGGCGGTATCTGATGAACCACCACCTGACCGGGCTGATGGCGCTCGACCCGTTCCGGCGCAACGAGACGCGGTTTCCGAAGACCCTGACGGTCAACGATTTCTATCACGGCCTGCCGGGCGATCCGGCGGCGCGCGGCAATATCCAGATGCTCGGCAAGATCCGCGAGCCGATGATCCGCTCCGCCCAGCCCCGCCTGCCGCGCGCGATCGGGGCCTGGCTCGCGGCGCACAGCACCGATGTGCTCGTCATGTCCGAGGATCCGCCGGTCTGGGAGAACCGCGTCCGGCCGCTCGGCGACGAGAGCGCCGAAGTGACCTGGAAGCCCGCCGACTTCGCCGCTCATGACCGGTTCGTCCGGCATGTGAGGGGCCTGCTGCGGCGGTCGGGATATCCGGTCGTGCTGCGCCACGGCTTCGGCATCGAGAGCCCCTCGCACCAATGCGGGACGGTGCGGATGGGGTCGGACCCCACGCGCTCGGCCCTCGACCCGTTCTGCCGGGCCTGGGACCATCGGAACCTGCATGTGGTGGATGCGGGCTTCTTCCCGTCCTCCGCCGCGCTCAATCCCGCGCTGACCGTCGCCGCCCAGGCGCTGCGGGTCGGCGCCCATATCGCGGCCGCGCCGCTCGACGCCGCCGCCTGACACCAAGGAGGAGACTTCCATGTCCCACGACTTCCTGCAGCCGCTGACCGGCTCGTTCGCGATGCCGGCGGGCGAGAACCCGACCGTCGCCATGGTCGAGGCCGCCTATCGCCACCATGGCCTGCCCTGGCGCTACATCAATTGCGAGGTCGCGCCCGAGGATCTGGGCGCCGCGGTCGCCGGCGCGCGGGCCATGGGCTGGCGCGGCTTCAACTGCTCGATCCCGCACAAGGTGGCGGTGATCGCCCATCTCGACGGATTGGGCTCATCCGCCGCCATCATCGGCGCGGTCAACACGATCGTGCGCCGGGGCGACAAGCTGATCGGCGAGAATACCGACGGCCAGGGCTTCGTGAAGGCCCTGCGCGCGGTGACCGACCCGACCGGCAAGCGCGTCGTCCTCTTCGGCGCGGGTGGCGCGGCGCGGGCAGTCGCGGTGGAGCTGGCGCTGGCCGGCGCGGCCCGGATCGCGGTCGTCAATCGCGGACGGGCACGCGGCGAAGAGGTGGCGGCCCTGATCGCAGAGCGCACGCCGGCGGAGGCGGTCTATCTGCCCTGGGAGGGGACGTTCCGCGTCCCCGAGGATACCGACATCGTGATCAACGCCACCTCGATCGGGCTCTATCCCAATGTGGAGGAAACGCTGGATCTCGACACCGACAGCCTGCTGCCCTCGATGGTGGTCGCGGACGGCATCCACAACCCGCCCCTGACGCGGCTTCTGGCCGCCGCGCAGGCAAGGGGCTGCCGCACCGCCGACGGACTCGGGATGCTGGTCAATCAGGGCGTGATCGGGATCAAGCTCTGGACCGGCGTCGACGTGGACGCGAAGGTCATGCGCCAGGCGCTGCTCGATCTCGGCCTGTAGCCGCCGCCTTCAGAGGCGGCGCAAGGCCGCGAGGATTTCGGCCGGGGCGACATGGTGCGGCATGTGGCCGATCCCGTCGAGCCGGCGCAGCGCCGCCCCGGGGATCTGCGAGGCGAGCGGCAGCGCGTGCATCCCGAACGGCACCGTCTGATCGGCGGTGCCGTGCAGGATCTCGACCGGCATCGGGAGCGTGCCGTAGCGCGGGACCATGGCGAGCAGCTGGGTCTTCAGCGCATGGAGCTGGACCGCATTGGCCCGCAGCGCCTCGGGATTGAGGATGCGGGCCATCCGCAGATGCTTCACATAGCCCGCCGGCGGCTTCTGGGGCGCGAAGATCCGCTCGACGGAGCGGGCGACGAAGGCAGGGGTCAGCACCATCGGCAGGCTGTAGGCCATGAGGCCCGCGGTCAGCGGATGGGCAAGCAGGTCGTTGGCGAGCCCCATGCCGCCTTTCCAGCCCTGACTGGGCGCGCCGACGAGAACCAGCCCCTCGACGCTTTCGGGCGCATCGAGCGCCCAGGCAAGCGCCACCGAGCCGCCATAGCTGTGCCCGACCAGCACCGCGCGCTCGATGCCGAGCCCGGCCAGCGCCTGGCGCATCAGCCGGGCCTGGACCGCGAGCTGCTCGCCGCCGCGGTCGGGCCAGCCGCTATGGCCGTGCCCTGGCCGGTCGAACGCCACCACGGTGCGGTCGCGCGCGATCAGGGGCGCGAGCTGGAAGGTCATGTCGCTGAGATTGCCGCTGGCGCCATGGATCAGCACCACCGCTGGGCTGCCGCTGCCCATCTGCACGTAGCGGAGCCGCACGCCCTCGGCGGTCTCGTCGCCCTCGACCGCCCCGACCGACGGGATCTCATCTCGCATGGCGCAACTCTCCTGGCGCGGGCTCCCGCTTCCGTCCTCGCGCAGGGTTGCGCGAGAGCCGTTCAGGCGCCGATCGCCGCTATGTCATAGGGGGTGGTCTGGTAGATTTGGTTAATCCAGTTGCCATAGAGCAGCTGGCCGTGGCTGCGCCAAAGGTTCTCCGGTGCCCGGCTGGGATTGCCCTCCGGGAAATAGTCGACCGGCGGCACCGCGAGCATGCCGGCGAGGATGTCGCGGTCATACTCTTCCTTGAGCGTCGTCGAGTCGTATTCGAGATGGTTGAACATGTAGAGCGCGCGGTGGCTCGGATCGTCGATCAGGCAGGGGCCGACCTCGTCGGAATCGATCAGGATCTCGAGGTCGGGATGCAGGTCGATATCCTCGGCCCGCATCTCGGTCCAGCGGCTGACCGGCACCAGGAACCGGTCGGAAAAGCCCTGGAGGAAGCGCGCGCTCGCGCCCGGCACCCGCAGATGACGGTAGCAGCCGAAAGCCTTGGCCGGCAGCATGTGCTTCGGAACGCCATGGAAATGGTGCAGCATCGCCATGCCGCCCCAACAGACGCCGATCGTGTGATGGACGTTGGTCTGGGTCCAGTCGAACAGCTCGCGCAGCTCGGCCCAGTAGGACACCGCCTCGAAATCGAGATGCTCGATCGGGGCGCCGGTGATGATGAGCCCGTCGAACTTGCGTCGGCGCGCCACGCGGAACGGCTGATAGAACGCTTCGAGATGCGCGGCCGAGGTGTTCTTGGACTGATGCTCGGACATGCGGATCAGCGTGAGCTCGATCTGCAGCGGTGTTGCGCCGATCAGCCGGGCGAACTGGGTCTCGGTCGTCACCTTCTTCGGCATCAGGTTGACGAGGCCGATCTGCAGCGGGCGGATGTCCTGGCGCAGGGCTGCATCCTCTGACATCACCATCACGCCTTCGCGCTTGAGCACGTCGTGGGCGGGCAGGGTCGCGGGGATCTTGATCGGCATCGCGGAGCTTTCGCAGACGAGAGAGCGGCTAGATAGGGCGCGCCTGTGCCAACGGCAACGGGTCGATGCCGGATCCGGCTGGTGGACAAAGGGTTTCCACGGTGGCGTGGTGGAAGTCGAACCGCTCCGCCAGGCGGGCCTTGAGCGCGATCCGGGCGGCTTCGGGGTCGGTCCCTGGCCTCAGCACCGCCTCGAGCGTCACCATCGGGCGTTCCTCGCTGATCGACCAGGCATGGAGATGGCGGATCTCGGTCACCCCGTCCACCGTGGCGGCGAGGTCGGCCGCCATCGCGGTGGCGTCGAAATTGCCGGGCGTGCCCTCGAGCAGGATATGGCCGCTCTCGCGGACCACCCGCCAGGCCGAGCGCAGGATCAGGAGCGCGACCAGCACCGACAGGATCGGGTCGATCGGCATCCAGCCGGTCCAGACGATGACGAGCGCCGCCGCCATCGCGCCGAGCGAGCCGAGCAGGTCGCCCGCGACATGCAGGAGCGCCGCGCGCAGGTTCAGGTTCTCGCGGTCGCCTTGCGACAGGATCCAGAACGAGGCGATGTTGACGAGGAGGCCGGCGGTCGCCACCCAGAACATCAGCCCGCCTTCGACCGGCCGATGCGCGCTCAGCCGTTCGACCGCCTCGATCAGGATCCAGGCGGTGACGGCGAAGAGCGCAAGTCCGTTGACGAAGGCGGCCATCACCGAGAGCCGGTCGAAGCCGTAGGTGCGGGTGGCATCGGCCGGCCGGCGCGCCATGCGGAAGGCGAACCAGGCAAAGGCGAGGGCGGCGAAGTCGGTCAGCATGTGGCCGGCATCGGCAAGCAGCGCGAGCGAGCCCGAGACGATGCCGCCCGCCACCTCGACGATCATGAAGCCGCCGGTCAGCAGCGCGGCGATCCCGACCGCGCGGGCATTGGCGCCGTGATGGTGGCCGTGGCCGTGATCGTGATCATGATCGTGGCCGCGCCCATGGTCATGGTCGTGGTCGCGGGCAGGCGAGGGGCCGGGGGCGGGGCAGCCGGTCATGCGCGTCACCGGCGGGCGAGGGCGGTGGCGACCAGCGTCTCAAAATCCTGCGGGTCGCGCACGGCGGCGATCTCCTCGGCTTCGACGGTGATGCCCCAATTGGCGGCGATCGCCTGGTAGCGCGGCAGCCGGTGCGCCATGAGCGCGCGGAAGCCGTGGCGGATGAAGGCGTCGGGATCGACCTTGTCGGGCGGGACGCCTGCCTCCCGGCAATAGGCGCTCCAGAGGCTGAGCAGGAAATCCTCGGGGTAGTACATGGGTTTCGGCGCCCGGTCGAAGCGGGCGGCGAGCTCGTCGAGATGGGTTTCGGTCCCGCGGATCCAGATGAGCAGCGTGCCCGAGGCGAGGTCGGTCAGGACCGGGTCGGCCGGGTTCCAGGGATCGACCACCTCGCAGAGCGAGCCGGACGTGTCGCAGACGAAATGGTCGTAGCCATAGATGTCGCGCGCCCGGTCGATGAAGCTCAGCGCGTCGCGGGTGGCGGCGATCTCGGCGGCGCGGTGCTGGCGCTGGCGCAGCAGGTATTCGTCGAACGGGATGCCGCCCTTGGCCGGGTCGCCGGGCTTGCCGAGATAGGTCGAGAGCGGCGCGAGGTTCTGGAAGGTGATGTTGGAGGCGATATAGATCGAATCCGAGCGCAGCAGGTCGCGCAGGAACGGGGTGCGCATCGCCTCGCGCTTGAAATTGTCGACGATATGCTCGCCCATGTAGCGGGTGCCGATCCTGAGATCGACGGAATAGTGGAACCAGTTGGCCTCGTCGCGCAGCATGCCCGAGATCCGGGTCTTGCCGAGGCCCGACATGCCGAAGAGCGAGACGCAGCGGCGTTGCGCGTCGAGCCAGTCCTGCGGCGTCTCGTAGAACATGCGGGCACCCCGGGGTCCTTGATCCGCAATCGGGTCTAAAGCAGGACGGCGCAAAGGGAAACCCGTCTCGCCCGGGGGCGGGCCCGCGCGGTCCGCCGGCGGCTCCCTGGCGGGCCCTTGGCGGCCCGTGCGGCAGGTGGTAACGGTGCGCGATCACATCGGAGAGCATCGTGGATACCCTTGAGGCCTTGGAGTGGCTGGACAGCCGCCCCGACATTACCAGCCTGCGCGCCGCCGTCTGCGACCTGAACGGCATCCTGCGCGGCAAGCGCGTGCCCGTGGCGCAGGCCCGCAAGGTGCTCGAGGGCCAGATGCGGATGCCCTATTCGATCGCCTGCCTCGATATCTGGGGCGAGGATGTCGCCGGCAACCCGCTCGTCTTCGAGAAGGGCGATGTCGACGGGCGCTGCGTGCCGACCGGGCGCGGCTATCTGCCGATGAACTGGCTCGGCTCGCCGACCGCGCTCATCCCGCTCTGGATGCTGAGCGAGGATGGCGCGCCCTATCTCGGCGACCCGCGCCGGGCGCTCGCGGCGGTCTGCGAGCGGTTCGCGGCGCACGGTCTGACGCCGGTGGTCGCGACCGAGCTCGAATTCTATCTCGTCGACACGACGGGCGAGGTGCCGACCCCGCCGAAATCGCCGGTCACCCACAAGTTCCTCGACGGGGACGGGGCGCTCTCGATCGACGATCTCGACCATTTCGAGGCGTTCTTCACCGACGTCTATGCCGCCTGCGACGCCCATGACGTGCCGGTCGACAGCGCCATCTCGGAGAATGGCGGCGGCCAGTTCGAGATCAATCTGCTGCATGTGCCCGACCCGCTGAAGGCGGCGGACGACGCGCTCTATTTCAAGCGGTTCGTGAAGGGGATCGCGCGCAAGTACGAACTGGCGGCGAGCTTCATGGCCAAGCCGTTCCTCGACCGGGCCGGCAACGGGTTCCACGTCCATTTCAGCCTGCTGGACGCCGAGGGGCGCAACGTCTTCGACAACGGAACCGCCGACGGGTCGGAGGTGATGCGCCACGCGGTCGGGGGGCTGCTCTCGATGATGCGGGCCTCGAGCCTGGTCTTCGCGCCGCACCGCAATTCCTATCGCCGGCTGACCCCGAACGCGCATGTCGCCTCCGAGGTCTGCTGGGGCTACGAGACCAGGGCGGCGGCGGTGCGTATCCCGGGCGGGCCGAACGCGGCGCGGCGGATCGAGCATCGCGTGGCGGGGGCGGACGCCAACCCCTATCTGGTCCTGGCCGCGATCCTCGGGGCGGCGCTCGAGGGGATCGAGAACCGGATCGAGCCGCCGGCCCCGATGCAGGGTGCCGACACGCTGCCGATCGACTGGAAGCAGGCGATCGACGCGTTCGAGCAGAGCGAGGCGGTCGCCCGGGTCTTCGCCCCGATCCTGCGCGAGACCTTTGTCGGCATGAAGAAGCAGGAGCTGCAGGTCTTCTCCAAGCAGATCAGCCCGTTCGAGCACGAGACCTATCTGGAGACGGTCTGAAGCCCCGGGGGGCACGGATGCGTCTCCGGGTGGTAGGGCGATAGGAAAGGACAGTCTTAGATCGATCTGCCGGATCGCAACCCTGGTTGCGGTGCGTCAGGGGGGCTTGCGTCGCGCTTCGTAAAGCGCCGCGGCGGCGCCCCGCCAGCGGCGGCGTTCGGCGCGCGGCGCGCGGCACCCATGGCGGCGGCTCGGCCGTCTCGTCGCTCCGGAGCGGTGGCTCTGGCGGAGAGGCGCAGCCGCGAGATCCGCGGCTGCCCGGAGCGGGCCGTTGCCCGCGAGTCTCTTTTTCTCCCCATCTGTTGATGGGGCCCCTCGGACTGCCCGATAGGGTTTCTGCCCATATGAAATCCTTTGAGGGGCCGGGCGGGGCCGGTGCGCGTTTCGGGAGAACCGCCGGCTTGCGGCGAGGCAGGGGGTGGCGCAGGGCGGTGCCTCGACGCCGGCCTCGCGTCGGGGAAGCCGTCCGGCGCGGCGCCGGATCGGGCGCGCGGTCGGCGGGAGGCCGAGCTTCGGCGGCCCCGGGCTTGTGGAGCCCGCGCGGCTGCGGCATGCAGCGTTCATCGGGGCCAGCGACAGGCGAGGCGGCGGCGTGGCGGACTATCCAGACAGCTATTATGCGGCCTCGGCCAATCCGGCGCCGGCACGGCCGGCGCTCCAGGGCGAGGGCGAGGCGGAGGTGGTGGTGCTCGGAGCGGGCTTCACCGGGCTCTCGGCCGGGCTCGACCTGGCCGAGAAAGGGCACAAGGTCGTCGTGCTCGAGGCGAGCAAGGTCGGCTGGGGCGCCTCGGGGCGCAATGGCGGGCAGATCGTCAATGGGCTCAATGCCAGCCTCGAGACGATCCGTGCCCGCTACGGCGCGGCGACGGCCGATTTCGTCGCGACCGTGGTGCAGGAGGGCGGCGCGATCATCCGCGAGCGGGTGGCGCGCTATGGCATCGACTGCGACCTCAAGCGTGGCAACGTCTTCACGGCCTTCACGCCGAAGCAGATGCACGAGTTGGAGGCCAAGCAGGCGCTGTGGCGCCGCTACGGTCACGACCATTTCGAGCTGCTCGACAAGGCGGGCCTGCGCCGCCATGTCGGCGCGGACGTCTATCTCGGCGGCATGATCGACCATAGCGGCGGGCATATGCATCCGCTCAATCTCGCGCTCGGCCAGGCGGCGGCGCTGGAGAGCCTCGGCGGGGTGATCCACGAGGCGAGCCCGGTCGTCGCGGTCGAGGAGATCGGCGGCCGGCCGCGGGTCAGGACGGCGACCGGCAGCCTCGGCGCCCGGACGCTGATCCTTGCCGGCAATGCCTATCTCGGGCCGGTGGTGCCCGCGCTCGATACCCGCGTCATGCCCTTCTCGACCCAGATCATCGCGACCGAGCCGCTGGGCGCGCGGGCCGACGCGCTGCTGCCGACCGACATGTGCGTCGAGGATCTGCGCTATATCCTCGATTACTACCGGCTGAGCGCGGACAAGCGCCTGCTGTTCGGCGGCGGGACGGTCTATGGCGGGACCGATCCCGCGGACATTCGCGCGAAGATCCTGCCCAATCTCGAAAAAGTGTTCCCGAGCCTCAAGGGCGTGCGCGTCGATTTCGCCTGGTCCGGCAATTGCGCGATCTCGTTCAGCCGGGTGCCGCAGATGGGGCGGCTCGGGCCGAACTGCTATTTCGCCTGCGGCTATAGCGGCCATGGCGTGGTGGGGTCGCATCTGTTCGGTCGCATCCTCGCCGAGGCGGTGCATGGCGATCTCGCCCGGTTCGACACCTTCGCCGGCGTGCCCTGGATTCCGTTCCCCGGCGGGCAGCGGTTTCGCGTTCCCTATTCCATGCTGGGATCCTGGTGGTATGGCTTGAGGGATCGCCTCGGCGTGTGAACCGCTAACCGAAGGATGTCCCGATGATGAGAAGCCTCTGCCTTGCGGCCCTGCTCGCCGGCCTCGCCTTGCCGGCTGCTGCCCAGGACAAGGTCGTCCATGTCTTCAACTGGTCGGACTATATCGATCCCGACACCGCGAAGAAGTTCGAGGCGGCGACCGGGATCAAGGTGGTCTACGACGTCTACGATTCGAACGAGACGCTCGAGACCAAGCTGCTGACGGGCAATTCCGGCTATGACGTGGTGGTGCCCTCGTCGAACTTCCTCAAGCGGCAGATCCAGGCCGGCGTGTTCAAGGAGCTCGACAAGGAGAAGCTGCCCAACCTGAAGAACATGGATCCGGGGCTGATGGCGCAATCGGCCCTGTCCGACCCGGACAATGCCCATTCGGTCATCTATATGTGGGGCACGATCGGCATCGGCTACAACGAGGCCAAGATCAAGGAACGGCTGGGCGCGGATGCGCCGACCGACAGCTGGTCGCTGATCTTCGATCCGAAATATGCCGCCAAGCTCAAGGATTGCGGGATCACGGTGCTCGATTCGCCGACCGACGTCCTGCAGACCGCGCTCGCCTATCTCGGGATCGACCCGACCAGCGAGAAGGTGGACGATCTCACCAAGGCTGCCGGCGTGCTGACCGCGATCCGGCCCTATATCCGCTACTTCCATTCGTCGCAGTATATCTCCGACCTGGCGAACGGCGAGGTCTGCGCCTCGATCGGCTTCTCGGGTGACATCTTCCAGTCCGCCTCGCGGGCCGAGGACGCCAAGAACGGGGTCACGGTCGCCTATACGGTGCCGAAGGAGGGCGCGCAGCAATGGTTCGACCTGATGGCGATCCCCGCCGATGCGCCGAACCCGGACGCGGCGCTCGCCTGGATCAATTTCAACATGGAGCCGGAGATCGCGGCGGCGAATTCGAATTTCGTGTCCTATGCCAACGCCAACGCGGCGTCCTGGCCGCTGATCGACCCGGCGATCCGCGACAATCCGTCGATCTTCCCGCCGGCCGAGGTGCAGGCCAAGCTGTTCCCGGCCGTGGTCTATGACCAGAAGACCGAGCGGGCGATCACCAAGCTCTGGACCAAGGTGAAGACCGGGAAATAGTCCGGGTCGCCGCATGGCCCGGCCGCGTATCGTCTTCTGGCCGCACGCGACGGGCCTCGCGGTCGCGAGCTATCGGATCCGCTGCGCGCAGGTCCGGGCCGGGCTCGCGGCGGCGGGGGTGCCGACCGGGCTCTGGCGGCGCGGCGGCGGGCCCCTCGCCGCGGCGCCGGATCTGCTCGTCCTCTCGAAGCTGACGAGGCCCGAGGCCTTGGCCCGGGCCTTGGCGCTCAAGCGGGACCATGGGACGCGGCTCGTCGTCGATCTCTGCGACAACGTGTTCTTCGGGGCGGAGGCGCCCGAGCGGCGCGAGCGGGCGCGGGCGCTCGCCACCGCGCTCGACGGGGTCGATGCGGTGGTCACGCCCTCGCTGTTCCTGATGGAGGCGGTGGCGGCGCATCTGCGGCCCTCCATGCGGTTCGCGGTGATCCCCGACGCGGTCGAGGCGGTGCCGCAGCCGGGACTGCCGAGGCTTGCGCTCGAGGCGCGGGCGTTCCGGGCGCTGGGCGCGATGGAGGCCGATCTCGGCGCGGCCGGGGTCGCCGAGGGGCGGCGGCTGGTCTGGTTCGGGATCAGCGGCACGCGGCGGGCGCAGAACGGGCTGGCCGATCTCGCTGCCTTCGCGCCGATGCTGGAGGCGCATGACGTCGAGGCGCCGATCACGCTGACCGTCGTCACCGACAGCCGGCCGCGCTACGAGGAGACGTTCGGCCGGAGTCCGATCCGGACCCGCTTCCTGGCGTGGAATCTCTGGACCTTCGATTCCTGTCTCGCCGCCCACGACATCGCCGTCCTGCCGGTCCGGCCCAACCCCTACAACCTCGCCAAGAGCGCGAACCGGATGACGACGGCCTTCGCTCGCGGGCTCGCGGTGGCGGCCTCGGCGATCCCGAGCTACGAGCCGTTCCGGTCGGTGGCGGTGCTCGACGATTTCGGCGCCGGGCTGGGGCGGCTGATGCGCTCCGGCGCCGAGCGGCGGCGGCGGGTCGAGGGCGCGCGGGCGATCATCGAGGCGGACTATCGGCTGGCGAGCGTGGTGGGCAAGTGGCGCGCCCTGATCGGGGAACTTCTGGGCTGAGAGGAGGCTGGACAGCGGACGGGGCAGGGTCATAGGCTTGAAAACGGGGGCGGGCGCCTTGGGATCCCGCGACAACCAGCGGAGACTGCATGGACGACACCGTGACCGCCTCGACCGCCAAGCCCTGGATTGCCGGCACCGAGCGCCCGTTCGTTCGCATCTCCAAGATCACCAAGCGTTTCGGCGACTTCTATGCCGTCGACGATGTCAGCCTCGAC
This sequence comes from Amaricoccus sp., assembly GCA_046348955.1. Taxonomy (GTDB): domain Bacteria; phylum Pseudomonadota; class Alphaproteobacteria; order Rhodobacterales; family Rhodobacteraceae; genus Amaricoccus. The sequence continues at coordinate 476,961 of JAXMDG010000002.1, read as the reverse complement.
ATCTACAAGGGCGAGCTCTTCTGCCTGCTTGGCGGCTCGGGCTGCGGCAAGTCCACGCTGCTCCGGATGCTGGCGGGCTTCGAGACCCCGACCGAGGGCAAGATCGAGATCGACGGCCAGGACATGGCGGGCATCGCGCCCTATGACCGGCCGACCAACATGATGTTCCAGTCCTACGCGCTGTTCCCGCACATGACGGTCGAGCGGAACGTGATCTATGGGCTGCTGCGCGACGGGGTGAAGCGGGAAGAGGCGCGGGCGCGGGTGGCCGAGATGCTGAAGCTCGTGCAGCTGAGCCCGTTCGCCAACCGCAAGCCGCACCAGCTCTCGGGCGGGCAGCGCCAGCGGGTGGCGCTGGCCCGCAGCCTGATCAAGCGGCCGAAGCTCCTGCTGCTCGACGAACCCCTGGGCGCGCTCGACAAGAAGCTGCGCGAGGAGACCCAGTTCGAGCTCGTGAAGATTCAGGAGACGCTCGGCGTCACCTTCATCGTCGTCACCCACGACCAGGAGGAGGCGATGACGCTCTCGACCCGGATCGGGGTGATGGATGCCGGGCGGATCATCCAGGTCGGCGAGCCGGCGGAGATCTACGAGCACCCGAACTCGGTCTTCGTCGCGGACTTCATCGGCTCGGTGAACCTGTTCGAGGGACGGGTCAGCGAGGACGAGCCCGACTATATCCGCATCCAGACGCCCGAACTCGACCGCGCGATCTATGTCGGTCACGGCGTGTCCTGTACCATCGACCAGAAGCTCTGGTACGCGCTCCGGCCGGAAAAAGTCCGGCTGAGCCGCGAGCGGCCGGAGCAAGCCGAGAACGCCTTTCGCGCGACGGTCGACGAGGTGGCCTATATGGGCAATCTGTCGATCTATCGGCTCAAGACGGCGGGCGGCAAGCTGATCCGGGCGACCAAGGCCAATCTCAGCCGCTATGACGACGAGGCGATCACCTGGGGCGAGGAGGTCTGGTTCTCCTGGGACGACACCGCCGGCGTGGTGCTGACCCAATGAGCGCCCCGGCAAGCGCCCCAACCCGTGCCGCCGTCGCCCCCTGGCGCTGGACCGCCGCCCTGCTTGGCCGGCTCGGGATCCGCGGCCGGACGCTCGTCATCGCGATCCCGATGCTCTGGCTGCTGGTCTTCTTCCTGATCCCGTTCTTCGTCGTCGCCAAGATCAGCCTCAGCCAGTCGGCGATCGCGATGCCGCCGTTCCTGCCGCTCGTCTCCTGGGACGACGCGCTGATGACGATCACGCTCAATTTCGACAATTTCGGCTATCTGTTCGACGACCCGCTCTACATCACCGCCTATTTCTTCTCGATCAAGGTCGCCTTCATCTCGGCCTGCCTGACGCTGCTGGTCGGCTATCCGATCGCCTATTACATCGCGCGGAGCCCCGAGACGCGCCGCTCGATCCTGCTCATGCTGGTGATCCTGCCGTTCTGGAGCTCGTTCCTGTTGCGCGTCTATGCCTGGCAGGGCTTCCTGCGCTCGAACGGGGTCATCAACAACTTCCTGCTCTGGACCGGGATCATCCACGAGCCGCTGGTGATGTTGCAGACCAATTTCGCGGTCTATCTCGGCATCGTCTATACCTACCTGCCCTTCATGATCCTGCCGCTCTACGCCAATCTCGTGAAGCTCGACGAGACGCTGCTCGAGGCCTCCGCCGATCTCGGGGCGCGGCCGATGGCGACTTTCTTCCATGTCACCCTGCCGCTCTCGATGCCGGGGATCATCGCGGGCTTCATGCTGGTCTTCGTGCCGGCGATCGGCGAGTTCGTCATCCCCGAGCTGCTCGGCGGGCCCGACACGCTGATGATCGGCCGCGTGCTCTGGAACGAGTTCTTCTCGAATCGCGACTGGCCGGTCGCCTCGGCCGTCGCGATCGCGATGCTGGTCGCGCTCGTCATCCCGATCATGATCCTGCGAACCGCGCAGCAGCGCGCCGAAGAGAGCGAGGGCTAGGGCGATGCGCCGCGGATACTGGCTGCCGGTCTATGTCGCGCTGGGGTTCCTGTTCCTCTATGCGCCGATCCTGTCGCTCGTCGTCTTCAGCTTCAACGAAAGCAAGCTCGTCACGGTCTGGGGCGGCTTCTCGACCAAATGGTATGGCGAGCTGTTCCGCGACCCGCAGATCCTCGGCGCCGCCTGGATCAGCCTGCAGATCGCCTTTCTCACCGCGACGCTCGCCATGTGTCTCGGCACGCTCTGCGCCTTCGTGCTGACCCGCTTCGGCTGGTTCCGGGGGCGGGCGCTCCTGACCGGCATGTCGGCCTCGCCGCTCGTCATGCCCGACGTGATCACCGGCCTGTCGCTGCTGCTGCTGTTCGTCTCGATGCAGCAGGTGATCGGCTGGCCGGCCGGGCGCGGCATGGTCACGATCATCATCGCGCATGTCACCTTCTGCATGGCCTATGTCGTCGTCGTGGTGCAGTCGCGGCTGCAGGACATGGACGAGAGCCTGGAGGAGGCCGCGATGGATCTGGGCGCCCGGCCGGTCCGGGTGTTCTTCGACGTGACGATCCCGGTGATCGCCCCCTCCCTGATCGCGGGCTGGCTGCTCGCCTTCACCCTGTCGCTCGACGATCTCGTCGTCGCGAGCTTCGTCACCGGGCCGGGCGCCTCGACCTTGCCCATGGTGATCTTCTCCAAGGTCCGGCTCGGGGTCAGCCCCTCGATCAACGCGCTTGCCACCATCATCATCAGCATCGTCGCTTTGGGCGTGCTGGCCGCCTGGTGGCAGATGCGCCGGAGCGCCAGACATGCAGGGTGATCAGGCGTTCCGCGCCGCGGGCTCGCGGGCGCACTGGCCGGAGATGACCTATGGCGGCGCGCTGTCGTTCCTGCGCCGGCGCTACAGCCGCGATCTCGCGGGCGTGGATGCCGTGGTCTGGGGCGTGCCCTACGACGCCTCGGTCACTTACCGCCCCGGCACGCGGCTCGGCCCCCGCGCGATCCGGGCCGCCAGCGTCCAGCTTGCCGAGCTCCGGGCGTTTCCGTTCGGCTTCGACCTGTTCGAGGAGCTCGCGATCGTCGATTACGGCGATGCCTTCATCGACCCGCACCATCCCGAGACCGTGGTCCCCGACATCGAGTCGCAGGCGGCCGCGATCCTGGCGAGCGGGGCGAAGCTGCTCAGCCTCGGCGGCGACCATTTCACCGCCTATCCGCTGCTGCGCGCCCATGCGGCGAAATACGGGCCGCTGGCGGTGATCCAGGTCGATGCCCATGGCGACCTCTGGGCCGACGATCCCGGCCGGATGGATCATGGCACGATGATGGTGCGGGCGATCCGCGAGGGGCTGGTCGATCCGGCGAAGTCGACGCAGGTCGGGATCCGCACCTTCCACGACACGACCGAGGGGCTGGAGGTGCTGACCGCCCCCTGGCTCCACCGCAACGGCATCGGCGCTGCGCTCGACATCGTGCGCGCCCGGGCCGCGGAGGCGCCGGTCTATCTGTCCTTCGATATCGACGGGCTCGATCCGGCCTTCGCGCCCGGCACCGGCACGCCGGTTCCGGGCGGGCTCTCGAGCGCGCAGGCGCTCGAGTTCGTGCGCGGTCTCGCGGGGCTCGATCTGGTCGGCATGGATCTGGTCGAGGTGTCGCCCCCCTTCGACCATGCCGAGATCACCGCGCTCGCCGCAGCGCACCTGGCCCATGACTGGCTCTGCCTGCTGGCGCTGGCGGCGGGCGCAGAAGAGCGGCCGGTCGGCCGCCTGTGAGGTAGCATGCCCCCATCGCCCACCGACTTCCTCGACCGCCTGCCGCAGGCCTTTCGCGAATGGCTCTCCGGCCGCCGGATCGAGGAGGTCGAATGCATCGTCCCCGACATCGCCGGCATCTCGCGCGGCAAGGCCATGCCCGCGGCGAAGTTCGCGCGCGAGGATCGGATGTTCCTGCCGACCTCGATCTTCCACCAGACGATTTCCGGCGACTATGTCGACATGCACGACGCCATGCAGTGGACCGAGTCCGACATGGTGCTGAAGCCCGACTACGACACCGCGACCGCCGCGCCCTGGGCCGACGACATCACGCTGCAGGTGATCCACAATGTCGAGGATCTGAGCGGCCGCCCGGTGCCGGTCAGCCCGCGCAACGTGCTGAAGCGGGTCGCGGCGCTCTACGCGGCCGAGGGCTGGGCGCCGGTCGTCGCGCCCGAGATGGAATTCTACCTGATCAAGCCGAACCTCAACCCGAACGAGCCGATCGAGCCGCCGCTCGGCCGCACCGGTCGGCAGATGGTCAGCCGCCAGGCCTATTCGATGAGCGCTGTCGACGAATATGGCAGGGTGATCGACGATATCTACGAGTTCGCCGAGGCCCAGGGCTTCGAGATCGACACCATCATCCAGGAGGGCGGCGCCGGGCAGGTCGAGATCAACCTGATCCATGGCGACCCGATGAAGCTCGCCGACCAGGTCTTCTTCTTCAAGCGCACGATCCGCGAGGCGGCGCTCCGCAACAACTGCTTCGCGACCTTCATGGCCAAGCCGATGCAGGACGAGCCGGGTTCGGCGATGCATATCCACCAGTCGGTGGTCGATATCGCGACCGGCCAAAACATCTTCACCGACGAAGGGGGCGGCCCGACCGACCTCTTCCACGCCTATATCGCCGGGCTCCAGACCCATGTCCCGACCGTGGTCGCGATGTTCGCGCCTTACGTCAATTCCTACCGCCGCTTCGTGCCCGGCGGCGCCGCGCCGATCAATCTCGAATGGGGGCCGGACAACCGCACCACCGGGATCCGCGTGCCGATCAGCCATCCCGCCTCGCGCCGGGTCGAGAATCGGGTCGTCGGGATGGACTGCAATCCCTATCTCGCGCTCGCCGCCAGCCTCGCCTGCGGCTATCTCGGGATGAAGCAGGGGCTTCGCCCGCGCGCCGCCGTTGCGGGCGAGGCCTATCACCGCCCCCGCGCCCTGCCGCGCGACCTGCTCGCCGCGCTCGACCTGTTCGAGGAGGGGCCGGAGATCGCCGGCGTGCTCGGCCGCGAATTCTGCACCCTCTACAAGGCGATCAAGCGCGACGAGGTCGAGACCTTCCTGCGCGTCATCAGCCCCTGGGAGCGCGACCACCTGCTGCTCAACGTCTGACGCGACGGATCGCGATTCCGTGATAGACTGCTCTCCGGGGTGAATTGGGAGCGGCCATGGCCATCTATACGGGCGACGACGCGGGAAACAACCTTTCCGGCGTCGACAATGACACAAACCTGTTCGACGCCAAGGGCGGCAACGACACCGTCCGAGGCGGGTATCTCTATGACGGGATCAGTCTCGGCGACGGCGACGACGTTGCGATGAGCGGGGATGGATCGGACTTCGTGAACACCGGATCCGGCAACGACAATGTCAGTGCCGGGGCAGGAGATGACATCATCATTTCCGACGACGGGCTCGCCACCGACAGCAAGCTCCTGGATGGCGAAAGCGGGGACGATATCTTCGTCCTGGGTGCGAGCAAGGAGTTCGTCATCGGCGGCTTTGGCGAAGATTTGATCTCCTACAACAGCAGCAGCGTGGGTGTTCGGGTCGATCTCGTGGCGGGCAAGGGCTCGGGCGGCAGCGCGGCGGGCGACACCTATTCGTCCGTCGAGGCGGTCTATGGCTCGAGCAAGGGCGATGTCCTGATCGGCAACGGCGCCTTCAACGTGCTCTCCGGCTATAGCGGTGACGACACGATCCGGGGCGGCGCGGGCGGCGACAGCCTGCATGGCGGCGCCGATTTCGACACGCTCGATTATCGCACCTCCGATGCCGGGGTGCGGATCGACCTCGCCAAGCTGACGGCCTATGGCGGCGACGCGCAGGGCGACAGCTTCGCGGATTTCGAGAATGTCGACGGCACCGATTTCGGCGACCGGCTGACCGGCGATGCGGGCGCCAACCGGCTGCGCGGCTTCGACGGCAAGGACCGGCTGGCCGGCGGGGACGGGGCGGATATCCTGTCGGGCGGCGGCGGCGCCGACCGGCTGACCGGGGGCAAGGGCGCGGACGTGCTGCGCGGCGGATCCGGGGCGGACAGCTTCGTCTTCCGCTCGGCCAAGGAGTCCGGGCTCACCGGGGCGGCCCGCGACGAGATCCTCGATTTCCGCCACGGCCAGCACGACCGGATCGACCTCAGCGCGATCGACGCCAACAGCGATGCCTCGGGCAACCAGCATTTCGACTTCATCGGTTCGGCCCGCTTTCAAGGGGTGAGCGGCGAAGTTCGGGTGGTCAAGGATGGCGGCGACCTGCTGGTGCTCGGCGATGTCAACGGCGACCGGCATTCGGACTTCTCGATCCTGGTTGCGGATCTCGGCAGCTTGCGCGCCGACGACTTCATCCTTTAGGGCGGAAGCCGGGCGGATTGAATCGAAAGGGATATTCCCTTTGTTCCGAACGATCGAGCCTGAGGGTCGGAAGATCCCCGGCCGCGACGGCTGAGCCGAACCCAGGCGCGATCAAACCGGGATCGCCGCCGCCGCGCCGCCGCCGGGCCGAGCCGAAGAAACGGGACGATGTCTTCCCGTTCGAGCGCAGGAGGAACAGATGACCATCATAGAGGAGACGACCGCCTACGAACGCTGGCTCGCCGATCATTGTCCCGTGGTCGCGGACGGTCTGCGCGAGAAGCACGAGAAGATGGCCAAGTCTCCCTTCCGCTTCTTTCGGGCGACTTGCTACCGTTTCGCGCGGGTCTTGCCGGGCATCGCGCGCGACCGCCCCGGCGCCCCGATCGTCCCGAGCGTCGGCGATGCGCATGTCGAGAATTTCGGCACCTGGAGGGATGACGAAGGGCGCCTCGTCTGGGGCATCAACGACTTCGACGAGGCCGCGGCGCTTCCCTGGTCCTACGATCTGATGCGGCTCGCCACCAGCGCACGGCTCGCCCCGGCCGGCAAGGGGCGGGGGCGCGAAAGGGTCGAGGCGATCCTCGAGGGCTACCGCCAGGGTCTCGACCGGCCGGGCCCGTGTATCGTCGATGGCAGCGCTCCATGGATGGCGCCGCTGCTGACCGCGGTCCTGCCCAAGGACGAGGACACGGGAGCCGGCGATCCGGTCGCCGAGGCGGAGGTGCCGGGCGAGGTGCGGGACGCGCTGGTCGAGCGGCTGCCGGCCGGGGCGCACGGCATCGCCTACTCGACGCGGCAGAGGGGCGCCGGCTCGCTCGGGCGCCCGCGATACCTCGCGACCGGCTTGTGGCGCGGCGGGGCGATCGTCCGCGAGGCGAAGGCGCTCGTGCCCTCCGCCTGGGACTGGGCCGCGAGCCGGCCCGGCCCGGTCGGCCAGTTCCTGGTGCTCGCGACCGGCCGCTACCGCGCCCCCGACCCGTTCCTCGCGATCTCCGCCGGCTATGTCATCCGCCGCATCGCCGCCGACTCGCGCAAGATCGATATCGGCGATGCGGCGGAGCGGGCGCTCGACGGGGATCTGCTGCGCGCGATGGGCGCCGACCTCGCTTCCATCCACGTCTCGGGCCGCGTCACGGCCGAGGCCATCCGCGCCGACCTGAAGGCGCGTGACAAGGATTGGCTCCGGGAGGCGGCCAAGGCACTGGAAGCCTCGGTCGAGATCGACTTCCGTCTATGGCGGGAGGCGCGGGCGACGGACGCTTAGCCAGGGGAGGCCGCTTCAGGCGTCCGCGTTTCGTCGTCGTGCGCTTTCAGCCGCGTCTCGTCCGACATGTCCGGCCGAACGTCGCCTTCCAGGCACAGATGATCGCCGACGGCATCCCGCGCTCATGGGATATTTTTTTGGCGCGTGGCGGCGTCTTTGGCGGGAGGCACGCGACGTCAGGGACCGGTGCGCTTGCGGCCGCCATGCACGAGGACCGGGCGACCACCCGCCCGGAACGAACCGACCCGGCGGCCAGGGGCGCACCGGGTCGGACTGGCAGGACGGGGCCGGTCTCCCGGCAGGCGGGGCTCAGCGGACGAGGCTGATTGACCCGGCCGAGGTGCGGCCGTCGCGGCCGGATTCGAGCTCGTAGGTCACCTTCTGGCCGTCCGCGATCTCACGAAGCCCGGCGCGCTCCAGGGCCGAAACGTGCAGGAAGATATCCTTGCCGCCGTTGTCGGGCTGGATGAAGCCGTAACCCTTGGTCGCGTTGAACCATTTCACGGTGCCGTTGGCCATGCGTATCGTCTCCAAGATCGCCGCGCGCGACATGCGGCGGCTGGCGGTACAGTCAAACCAAGATCGAAAGTCTGACCGGCGAGACGACGAGCAGCAGCATTCAATAGATGTAACTCTACCGCGTGCCCCTATACGTTAATCCGGCGCGCGACACAAGAAACATTGGGCTGCGGCGTCGTTCCTTGGGGCGGTCGCGGGCGTCGCGAGGCACCCGCCGAGCGGGTCAGGCCGAGGCGAGCCCGAGCACGTCGAGCATGTCGTATTCGCCCGGCTCCCGGTCCTGGCCCCAGAGCGCCGCGCGGACCGCGCCGCGGGCGAACAGCATCCGGTCGGTCGCGATATGGCCCAGCGTCAGCCGCTCGCCGGGGCCGGCGAACACGACCGCATGCTCGCCCACCACGTCGCCGCCCCGCAGGCTGGCGAAGCCGATCGCGCCCGCCCGCCGCGCGCCGGTGATCCCGTCGCGGCCCCGATCCGACATCTCGGCCAGATCGACGCCCCGGCCGGAAGCGGCTGCCTCGCCCAGCATCAGCGCGGTCCCCGAGGGGACGTCGACCTTGTGGCGGTGATGCATCTCGACGATCTCGATATCGTAATCCGGTCCCAGCACCTCGGCGACCTTGCGGGTCAGAACGGTCAGCAGGTTGACGCCCACGCTCATATTGCCCGCCCGCACCAGCACCGCATGGCGCGCGGCCGCCTTCAGCCGCGCCAGGTCGGCCGGCGACAGGCCGGTCGTGCCGATCACATGGGTCGCGCGGGCTTGCGCCGCGAGGTCGGCATGCTGGACCGTTGCTTCGGGCGTGGTGAAGTCGAGCACGGCCTGGGCGCGGGCGAAGACGGGCAGCGGATCATCCTCGACGAGGACGCCGACCGGGCCGATGCCCGCCGCCTCGCCGATGTCGCGGCCGATCCAGGCATTGCCCGCGCGGGCCGTCGCGCCGACCAGCCGCGCCGCCGGGGCCTCGGCCACGGCGCGGACCAGCATCCGTCCCATCCGGCCCGGCGCCCCCACCACCGCAATTGCGACCGGCTCGGCCATCGCCGCCTCCCTTGACTTCGCGCCTCCGCGATAGGATGTGACGCGGATGGCAAAGACAAGACCCGTTTCCGGCAGCGCCCCGAGCCAGCGCCAGCTTCGCGTCGCGGAGGTGATCCGTCGCGCGTTGTCGGATATCCTGGCGCGCGGCGATGTGCACGATCCCGAGCTCGGCTTGGTCTCGATCACCGTGGCCGAGGTGCGGATCTCGCCCGACCTGCGCCAGGCGACGGTCTTCGTGCTGCCGCTCGGGGGGGTGAATACCGAGGGCGTGCTGAAGGCGCTCACCCGCAACCGCCAGGAGATCCGGCGGCTCGTCACCGCGCAGATCGACCTCAAATTCTCACCGGATCTGAGCTTCCAGCCCGACCGGCGCTTCGACCAGATGGACCGCACCCGCGAGCTGCTGGGGTCGCCCTCGGTCCGGCGCGACATCGAGAGCGAGAGCGAGAGCGAGTAACCCGTCATGGCCCGTACCCGCCGCGGCCGGCCGGTCCATGGCTGGCTGCTCATCGACAAGCCGGCCGGCATCGGCTCGACCGACGTGGTGGCACGCGTCAAGGCCGTGCTCGGCGCGCAGAAGGCCGGGCATTCCGGCACGCTCGATCCCGACGCGACCGGCCTGCTCGCGGTGGCGCTGGGCGAGGCGACCAAGACCGTGCCCTACGTGACCGACAGCGCCAAATGCTACCGCTTCACCGTGCGCTGGGGGGCGGCGACCAGCTCCGACGACGCGGCCGGCGCCGTGATCGCCACCAGCGAGGCCCGCCCCGACGCGGCCGCGATCGAGGCGGCGCTGCCGGCCTTCCGCGGCGACATCCTGCAGATCCCGCCGCAGGTCTCCGCGGTCCGCGTCGATGGCGAGCGCGCCTACGACCTCGCCCGCGCCGGCATGGTGCTCGAGCTGCAGGCCCGGCCGCTCCGGGTCGACCGGCTCGAGCTCGTCGCCCTCCCGGACCCCGACACCGCCTGTTTCGAGATGGAATGCGGCAAGGGCGGCTATGTGCGCAGCATCGCCCGGGACCTCGGCGCCACGCTCGGCTGCCTCGGCCACGTGCTCGCCCTGCGCCGGCTCTGGTCGGGCCCCTTCGACCTCGATGCCGCCCTCCCGCTCGACGCCCCGCCCGAGGCCTATGACGCGGCGCTCCTGCCGGTCTCGGCCGGGCTCGCCGGGCTGCCGGAACTGACGGCCACGGCCGAAGGCGCGGCGCGGCTGCGCAACGGCAATCCCGGCGCGGTCCAACCCTGCCGCCTCGATTGGGGCGCGGAAGCCTGGGCCAGCGCGGCCGGCGAACCCGTCGCGGTCGGCCAATACCGCGCCGGCCAGCTGCATCCGAGCCGGGTCTTCCGCCTGACGTGAGGGGCGCCGCTGCAACGCCCGGCGAATTTCGGGACGCGGCAGGATGGCGCGCTATGTCGTTCCCGGCTATCAGGAACGCCATCCGGGGGGAGGAGCCGCGTGAATCTTGCAACCAGCGCGACGGGAATGACGGCGCTGCTCCTGCTCGGAGCCTGCACCGCGACGCCCGAGGCGGGCGTCCTGCAGAATGACCCGTTCGAGGCGCAGAACCGGCCGGTCCACGACACCAACATGCAGATCGACAAGTCGGTCTTCGGCCCGGTCTCGCGCGCCTACGGCACCGGCGTCCCCGCGCCGGTCCGCAAGGGCGTCACCAACCTGCACGAAAACTGGGACCTGCCGGCCCAGGTCATCCAGTACGCGCTCCAGGGCAATGCCGCGCGCGCGGCCGAGGCGACCGGACGCTTTCTCGTCAATACCACGATCGGCATCGGCGGCGTGCTCGACCCCGCGACCAGCATGGGCCTGCCCTACCGCGAGACCGGCTTCGACGAGACCTTCTATCTCTGGGGCGTCCCGGAGGGCGGCTATGTCGAGATCCCGATCGGCGGCCCCGGCACCCAGCGCGACTGGTCGGCCTGGGCGCTCGACCAGTTCGCCAACCCCGCCTACTACGTGCTGCCGGCCTCGGTCGGCTGGGGGCTCGTGGGCATCGGCGGGCTCGACCTCGTGAACGACCGCTACGAGCTCGATCCGACCCTGACCGAACTCATGCACAATTCCGCCGACAGTTACACCGCGCTGCGCATCAGCTATCTGCAGAACAAGATCTCGGTGCTGCAGGGAGGCACCGATGTCACGCAACTGGAGGACATCTACAGTGACTATTGAACCTCACGGCCTCGCGCGCCGCGACCTGCTCGCCGGCGCCGCCGCGCTCGGGCTCGCCCTCGCCCTGGCCCGTCCGGCCGCCGCCGACGCGGTCAGCGCGGCCCAGGCGCTCGTCACCGCGCTGTCGGGCGAGCTGCAGAAGATGGTGAATTCCGGCCAGAGCCTCAGCCAGCAGGTCGGGACCTTCCAGCAGATCATCGGCCGCTATGCCGACATGGGCCCGGTGGCCGCCAGCATCCTCGGCCAGCCCTGGCGCACCGCGACCGACGCCCAGAAACAGGCCTTCGTCGCCGCCTTCACCGGCTATTTCGCCCGCAAGTACGGCAGCACCTTCAGCCAGTACAAGGATGCCACGATCCAGGTGACCGGCGCCAAGGATGCCGGCAAGTCCGGCGTGCTCGTCAACTCGACCGTGGTCCGCCCGGGCCAGGAGAATGTCGCGGTCGACTGGCAGATCAGCGACCATAGCGGCAGCGCCAAGGTCGTGAACCTGATCATCGAGGGCGTCTCGATGCTCGCCAACGAGCGGGCCGAGGTCGGCGCCATGCTCGACGCCTCGGGCGGCAGCCTCGATGCGCTGATCACCAAGATGAAATCGACGAGCTGAGCCCATGGCCGAGCGCGACGGCATCTTCGCGGGCGACGATCCGTTCGTCATCGCCCGCGCCTGGCTCGCCGAGGCCGAAAAGGTCGAGCCGAACGACCCGAACGCGATGGCGCTCGCCACCACCGATGCCGACGGGCTGCCCGACGTGCGGATGGTGCTCCTCAAGGAGATCGAGGACGGCGCCTTCGTTTTCTACACCAATTATGGCAGCCGCAAGGCGCAGGAGATCGCGGCGACCGGCAAGGCCGCCTTCGTGCTGCACTGGAAGAGCCTGCGCCGCCAGATCCGCGCGCGCGGCACCGTGACGCGCGAGGACGGGCCGCAGGCCGACGACTATTATCGCTCGCGCAGCCTGCAGAGCCGCCTCGGCGCCTGGGCCTCGCGCCAGTCCGAGCCCTTGACCTCGCGCGGCGCGCTGATGGCCGATGTCGCCAAGGTGGCGGCGCTCAAGGGTCCGAACCCGCCCCGCCCGCCCTTCTGGGGCGGCTTCCGGATCGCCCCGGTCGAGCTCGAATTCTGGGCCGACGGCGCCCACCGCCTGCATGACCGCTTCCGCTGGACCCGTGCGCCGGCCGGCGGCTGGGACGTCATCCGGCTCAATCCCTGAAGGGCGGCATCACCGCAGCCGCCCCTCGTCATCGACCAGCCGCAGCGCCGTCGGCGCGTCCGGCCCCCAGATCCACAGAACGAGGTTCAGGTCGGCAGCCGTCGCCCCCTTGGCAAAGGATGGGACCTGCAGCCCGGCAAAGCCCGACGCCTTGAGCCGCTCCGCCAGCTGCTGGGTTGGGGCCTTTCCCTCCGCCAGCATCCGCAGGCGCCAGTCGTCGGCGGCGAGATCCGCCGCGCTCAGCCCCTGCGCGCCGAGGGCCGCCGGATCTGTCGCGTCGAAGATCGGCCGGATATCGGCCTCATAGGCGACCAGCGTGGTCGGCTGAAGCGTGCCGATCTGGTTCGCCTCGCGAATCGCGGTCGCTACGGCTTGTGCGGTGTAGAGGGCGGGCATCCCCTTGGGGGTGAAGCGTCCTCCGTACCGCCGCGCTCCCTCTCCCGACAGGGGGGCGCGGGCATGGACCGGGTTCAGCGCGCGATAGAGCAGGCCGCGATAGCGCATGCCGGCTCAGGCATGCAGGCCGGCATCGACCGCGTCGACATAGTCCATCACCTCCGCCGCCCGGCCATCGCGGACCAGCTGCATCGCCGTAAGGCCGCCGAACCCGGCAAGGGGCTCCGACCGGTACCAGGCATAGGCGATCAGGGCCGAGCCGAAGCGGGGCTCGACCCGGTTCAGGATCTCGACCATCTCGCGCAGCCGCCGCTGCGTTCTGGGACTTTGCACCCGATCGGCCCGGATCAGCGCGTCGCGGCCGAGGCCGACGGTATGGGCGATCTCGTCCTTCGTGGTGCGCAGGATCGCGGCAATACGGGCGGGGGCGAAGAGTCCGCCTTCGGCAAAAGCTTCGATATGCATTGGCGCGCTCCACGAATTATGACGGATATAGCGTCAGTGGGCGTGGCGAGCAAGCCCTCCGGGCTGCAGGAGGGTTTGTTCGCCTCGTGGAAATGGTCGCGACGTGGTCCTTGGCGCCGCCCTGCCTGCTGCTCGGTCACGGTCCGTCAGGACTCGCGCCAGGCTTCGGCGACCCAAGGGGTGGGCAGCAGGTAGTGGCGCAGATAGCGCAGCGGCGGGTCGGGGCGGTCGGGCTCGAACAGACCGGCCAGATGGCCCAGGCGCGAGCGCGGGCGGTAGTGCCGGCCCCAATGGCCCGCGATGGCATGCGGCGGCAGGAGGCCGCCGGGGAAGATCACCACGCGCGCGCCGGGCGGCAGGCGCGGCGGCAGCAGGAAATTCAGCGGGAAGGCCCGGGCGCAATCGTTGCGAAAGCTTCGGACCCATTCGGCGGGCCAGAACTCGATGCCGCCCGGGGCCTCGCGGGTGACGAAGCGCTGCTCGAACCGGTATTCGTCGGCGACGCCCTGCGGATCGGCCCGGAACCGTTCCTGCAGCGGCAGGAGCTTGCCGACCGGAAAGCGGAACAGCGAGGTCTGGCCGAGCTTTTCCAGCGGGGTCGAGGGGTTGCGCGCCAGGATCACCTTCTCCGGGTCGCCGTAGCGGAAGAATCCGTCCATCGGCCCGGTAACGACCAGATCGAGATCCATGAACAGGACGGGCCCCGTCAGGTCGCCGAGCCGCGCGCCCCAGAGCCGGGCCTTGGGCCAGATGCCCTTGGTGCCCGTCGGCATCGGCACGTCGAGCGGGGGCAGCGGCTCGCAGCGCACTTCGGGCCGCATCCCTTCGGGATTGTCGGTGAAGCAGGTGAAGCTGAAGGGTGGGGTGATATTGCGCGCGATCCCGGCATAGAGCCGGTTGACATAGGGTGCGCCGTATTTGGTGCCCCAGTTGATGCAGACGACCTGCTTTTGCATCATCGAAGAGGCCCCCGGGGGTCCGGCCGGCATCGCGGCGCCCGACCCGTCGACAGAAGTTGAAAATTGGTAAATGTTTTTTGTAATATCCTGTGAAATCAACGGGTTGATTGGAGTCGCACGCGTGCGACTCCGGGATGTGCGCGGGCTTAGAAGTCGCTGACGATGCCCTTGCGCTCCCAGTCGCCGAACCGCGTCGGCTCGGGTCCCTCGCGACCGCCGATCTCGGGGGGCAGCGGGCGCGCCGCGACGCCCGCCCGGCGTGCCTCGGCCTCCGCGAGCGCCCGGGCGGCGGCTTCGGCCCGGCGCGCCTCTTTTTCGCCCTCGCTTCCCGTCATATATTCCCCTCCGAACGCGACCGGCCGGATCATAGGGCCGCGCCGCGACGGACCGCAAGGGTCGGAGGGGAGATGAATACAGTCAGGACCATGGCCCTGCTCGCGGCGCTGACGGCCCTGTTCATGGGCGTCGGCGCGATGATCGGCGGCGCCTCGGGCGCCCTGATCGCGCTGATCTTCGCGATCGGCACCAATGCCTTCGCCTACTGGAATTCCGACCGGATCGCGCTCCGCATGCACAATGCCGAGCCTGTGACCCGGGCCAGCGCGCCCGAGCTCCACGACATGGTGGCCCGGCTGGCGCGGAATGCCGACCTTCCGATGCCCAAGGTCTTCATCATCCGCACCGACCAGCCCAACGCCTTCGCGACCGGCCGCGATCCCCAGAACGGCGCGGTGGCGGTCACGACCGGCATCATGCAGGTCCTGAGCCAGGACGAGCTCGAGGGCGTGATCGCCCACGAGCTCGCCCATATCAAGAACCGCGACACCCTGACCATGACGATCGCCGCGACCGTCGCCGGCGCCATCTCGATGCTGGCCCAGTTCGGCATGTTCTTCGGCGGCGGCAACCGCGACCGCGACAACCCGCTCGGCCCCCTCGGCGTCCTGCTCGCGGTCCTGGTGGCCCCCCTCGCGGCGGCGGTGATCCAGATGACGATCAGCCGGACCCGGGAATATTCCGCCGACCGGCTGGGGGCGCAGATCTGCCGCAACCCGCTCGGCCTCGCCAGCGCGCTGCGCAAGATCGAGGCCTATGCCCACCGGATCGAGATGCCGAGCGCCGAGCACAATCCGGCCTCCGCGCCGCTCTTCATCATCAATCCGCTCTCCGGCCAGCGGATGGACAACCTCTTCTCGACCCATCCCGCGACCGAGAACCGCGTCCGGGCGCTCGAAAAGCTCGCCGCCGAGATGGGCGGCACCGCCCGGCCGGCAGCGCCGATCCGACCGA
Source organism: Amaricoccus sp. (assembly GCA_046348955.1). Taxonomy (GTDB): domain Bacteria; phylum Pseudomonadota; class Alphaproteobacteria; order Rhodobacterales; family Rhodobacteraceae; genus Amaricoccus. Next base: position 461,276 of record JAXMDG010000002.1, on the reverse strand, counting down.
CCACCATTCCGAGCGCGGGCCGGCGGCTGTGAGCGCCCCGCCGGGCCTCGCGGCCCGGGCCGCCGCGGCAGACCTGCTCGCCGGCGTGCTCGACCGGGGCGCGAGCCTCGCCGACCAAGCCGGGCCCGGCGGGCCGCTCGCGCGGCTCGACCCGCCCGATCGGGCGCGAGCCCAGGCGCTGGTCGCGGGCTGCCTGCGCCATCTCGGCCGCATCGACGCGCTGCTCGCGAGCTTTCTCGCCAAGCCGCCGCCCGGGCCGGCGCGCCACGCGCTGCGTCTCGCTGTCGCCGAGCTCTATCTCGACGAGGTGCCTGCCCATGCCGCCGTCGACGGCGCCGTTCGCCTGGTCCAGCGCCATCCCAAGGCGCGGCACCTGTCCGGGCTGGTCAATGCCGTCGCCCGCCGCGCAGCCGAGGCCGGTCAAGCGCGGTGGGACGCGACGCCGGAGGCGCCCTTGCCTGCCTGGCTGGCGGACCGGCTCCGCTCGACCTTTGGCGAGGCGGCGCTGACCGCGATCACCGCGGCGCAGCGGCAGGTTCCGCCGGTCGACCTGACGCTTGCCGGGCCGCCGGGCAACTGGGCCGCGCGGCTCGGGGCCGAGCTCCTGCCGACCGGTTCGCTCCGCCTGAGCGGGCGGCTGCAGGTTTCCGCCTTGCCGGGCTACGAGGCGGGCGCCTGGTGGGTGCAGGACGCCGCCGCGGCTCTGCCCGCGCAGCTTCTCGGCGAGGTCGCCGGACGGCGGGTGCTCGATCTCTGCGCGGCCCCGGGCGGCAAGACCCTGCAACTCGCGGCGGCCGGGGCCGTCGTGACCGCGCTCGATATCTCGGACAAGCGGCTCGGCCGCCTGCGCGAGAACCTCGCCCGGACCCGTCTCGCGGCCGATCTGGTCGTGGCGGATGCGCTGGCCTGGTCCCCGGAGCGGCCCTTCGACGCGGTGCTCGTCGACGCACCCTGCTCGGCGTCGGGCACGATCCGGCGGCACCCGGACATTCCCTGGCTGCGCACCGGGCGCGAACTGCCCGGGCTCACCGCGCTTCAGGCGGCGCTGCTCGCGCGGGCCTGGGACTGGCTCACCCCTGGCGGGCGTCTGGTCTTCTGTACCTGCTCGCTGCTGCCGGAGGAGGGCGAGGCGCAGGTGGCGCGCTTTCTGGCGACGACGCCCTCTGCGCGGCAGCTGCCCGCCGAGGCGCCGGGGATGGAGCCGACATGGCGCGACGCGCAAGGCGGGCTGCGGCTGCGTCCCGACTTCTGGCCCGGGCGCGGCGGTATGGACGGCTTCTACGCGGCACTCATCGAAAAGGGCTGATCTCCGCCGCTTCTGGCGCTAAAGCTCGTGCAGAACCCGCCTTTCCCGCGCCCGGAATGCATTGCCCATGGCCCGATCCGCTTTGACCCTGAAGGCCCTGGGCGCCCGGATCCTGCGGCCCTTCCGCGCCTGGCGCAATCGGCTGCGCGCGCGCCGGGCCGGGCTCGGAGGCCATCCCGAGCCGGCGGAGACCCTGCCCGAGGCGGGGTTTCACGGCGACGCGGATCGCGGGCACATCCTGGTGGCCGGCGGCTGGCCGGCGCTCGGCCTGTCGCTTCGCGTGGCGCCGGGCGCGATATGGGACGTCGTGCTGCCGACCGGGCCGGCGGCCCGGAGGCTCGAGGACGAACGCCAGGCCTGCCTCTGGCTCGACGATCTGGCCGCCATCGGCAGCCGGCCGGCACGGGTTCTTGCCCAGGGCTGGGTTCAGGACTGGATCCGGCATTTCGGCGCCGGGCAGGGGCCGGGTTGGACGCCCGAGCTCGCCGGGCGCCGAGCCTGGGGGTGGGCGGCGCATGCCCGGCTGCTGACCCAGGGTCTCGACCGCACCGCGACCGACCGGTTCTGGCGCTCGCTCGCCGGCCATCAACGCTATCTCGCCTTGTCCTGGCCCGACGCGCCGCCTGGCCTGCCACAGATCCGAGCGCTCGCCGGCCTGGTCTGGATCGGCCGGGTGCTGCCCCATGCCAGCCAGCCCGAGGCGGTGGCCGATCTCGGGGCGCTCGCCGGCAGCCTGATCGATGCCGAGGGCGACCTGACGAGCCGTGCCCCGGGCGAACTTGCCGAGATCGTCATCCTGCTGATCTGGACCGCGCGGATGCTGGAGGATGCCGGCCAACCCGCCGCGCCGGCGCATCTCGCCGCCATCGCGCGCGCGGTTCCGGTCCTGCGCGCGCTGCGGCTTGGCGACGGCACGATGACGCGGTTCCATGGCGGCGGGCCGGGCCTGCCCGAGCGGCTCGACCAGGCGCTGGCCGAGCTTCGGATGGGGGTGCAGGCCAAGCCCCGGCTCGCGATGGGCTATGCGCGGCTGACCGGCGGGCGCCTGGTCCTGCTGCTCGACGGCGCCGCGCCGCCCTCGGGCGCGGCGGCGCTCTCGGCCCATGCCGCCTCTCTTGCCTTCGAGCTGAGCGTGGGGCGCCAGCCGCTGGTGGTCAATTCCGGCCCAGGCCGGGAGTTCGGCCGCGACTGGGCGCATCTCTGCCGCCAGACCGCGGCCCAGAGCACGGTCGAGGTCGACGGTCGCTCCTCGGCGCGGATCGAGGCCCGCGACCTCGCCGCCCGGACTTTCGGCGAGCGGCTGGAGGACGGCCCCACCCTCGTCTCCGTCCGCCAGGCGCAAGATGCGACCGGCATGTGGCTCCTTGCAACCCATGACGGCTATGTCTCGAGCCACGGACTGCGGCACGAGCGGCGGGTCTTCGTCGATTCCCGCGGCCGCGAGGCGCGCGGCGAGGAGATCCTGTCCGTTACCGATGCCAGGGCCCAGGCGCTGTTCGACCGCCTGGCCGCCAGCCGGGACGTCGTGGTCGCGGCCCGCTTCCACCTTCATCCCGCGATCGCCGTCGAACTCGATCCCTATGGCGACGGCGCGACGATTACGCTGCCCTCGGGCGAAGTCTGGGCCTTCCGGGCGGCGGGCGGTACGCTCGATATCGAGGATTCAGTCTATTTCGATCCCGGCCGCGCCAGCGAGGTCCCGACCAAACAGATGGTTGTCCGGGCGGGGGTGGTCGAGTATCTGGGGCAGATCACCTGGTCCTTCGGGCGTGTCGCCGAGGCGCCGCCGCAGACGGCGCTGCTGGAGCCGCCGAGCTATGCGGACGAGGACCGACCCTGACATCGGGCCAGTGCCCCGAGGAGCCGCCATGCCTGCCGAACTCGTGCCGATCACCCGCGCCCTGATCTCGGTCTCCGACAAGACCGGGCTCGTCGCACTGGCCACCGACCTGGCCGCCCGCGGCATCGAGCTGATATCGACCGGCGGTACCGCCGCCGCGCTGCGTGCCGCCGGCCTGCCGGTGCGCGACGTCGCCGAGCTGACCGACTTTCCCGAGATGCTCGACGGCCGGGTCAAGACGCTGCACCCGATGGTCCATGGGGGATTGCTGGCGGTCCGCGACCTGCCTTCGCATCGCGCGGCGCTGCAGGAATTCGGGATCGGCGAGATCGACCTGCTCATCGTCAATCTCTATCCGTTCGAGGCGACGGTGGCGGCCGGCGCCAGCCCCGCGGATTGTATCGAGAACATCGATATCGGCGGCCCGGCCATGGTGCGCTCGGCCGCCAAGAACCACCGCTTCGTCACGGTGATCACCGATGTCGAGGACTACGAAGCGCTGGGCGCCGAGCTCGACCGCCATGCGGGCGCCACCAGCCTCGCCTTCCGCAAGCGCCTGGCGCTGACCGCCTTCGGCCGGACCGCGGCCTATGACGCCGCCGTTTCCGGCTGGATGGCCGGCGCCTTCGACGAGCCGCAGCCCCGGCGCCGCGCCTTTGCGGGGCGGCTGGCTCAAGGGCTGCGCTATGGCGAGAACCCGCACCAGGCGGCGGCCTTCTATCTTGATGGCAGTGCCCGACCCGGTGTGGCCACCGCCCGCCAGCTGCAGGGCAAGGAGCTTTCCTACAACAATATCAACGATACCGACGCCGCCTTCGAGCTGGTCGCGGAGTTCGATCCCGATGCCGGTCCGGCCTGCGCGATCATCAAGCATGCCAATCCCAGCGGCGTCGCGCGCGGCCCGAACCTGCTCGCGGCCTATCGCGCGGCCTTCGACTGCGACCGGACCTCGGCCTTCGGCGGTATCGTCGCGCTGAACCGCACGCTCGATGCTGCGACCGCCGAGGCGATCGCGGAAATCTTCACCGAGGTGGTGATCGCACCCGCGGTCACCGATGCCGCGGCGGAGATCTTCGCCGCCAAGAAGAACCTGCGGCTCCTGGTGACCGGAGGGCTGCCCGATCCGCGCCAGCCCGGTCTCGGCTTCCGCCAGGTGGCGGGTGGCTTTCTGACTCAGAGCCGGGACAGCGGATGGCTCGACCCGGCCGGTCTCAAGGTCGTGACGGACCGAGCGCCGACCCCGGCCGAGCTCGCCGACCTGCTCTTCGCCTGGCGCGTCGCCAAGCATGTCAAGTCGAACGCCATCGTCTATGCCAAGGGTCAGGCGACGGTCGGGATCGGCGCCGGCCAGATGAGCCGGATCGACAGCAGCCGGATCGCCGCGCGCAAGGCTCTCGACATGGCCGAGGCGCTCGGCCTCCCGCAAGCGCCGACCCTCGGATCCGCGGTCGCCTCGGATGCATTCTTCCCCTTCGCCGACGGGCTGCTCGCCGCCGCCGAGGCCGGCGCGACCGCCGTGATCCAGCCAGGGGGCTCGCTGCGGGACGCGGAGGTGATCGAGGCGGCAAACCGGGCCGGCCTCGCCATGGTCTTCACCGGCATCCGGCATTTCCGGCATTGATGCGCGGCAATCGCAGCCTGGGCCTCGCGCTGGCCGTCGCCACCCTCGTCTTCCTGCTCGACCGCCTGAGCAAGGTCTGGGTGGTCGAGCAACTCGGCCTGCGCGATCTCGGACGGATCGAGGTGCTCGATCCCTGGTTCAACCTGACCATGGCCTGGAATCCGGGGATCAATTTCGGCCTGTTCGGCACCGGCCCAGCCGGGCGCTGGCTGCTGGTCGCGCTGGCGCTCGCGATCGTCGCGGGCCTGCTCGTCTGGGTGCGGCGTGGCGGCGGCGCGGCGCGCGCGATCGGGGTGGGGGCGATCGTCGGCGGTGCGCTCGGCAATGTCTGGGATCGCGTGACCTACGGAATGGTCGCCGATTTTCTGAATTTCAGCTGCTGCGGCATCCGCAACCCGTTTGCCTTCAACCTCGCCGATGCCGCGATCTTCGGCGGCGCGGTGCTGCTCCTTGTGACCCAGCGCGATTCTGCCGCCGATTCCGCCTCGCGCAACAGGAGGTGACGCGCCCGGCGTTCTGCGTTAGAGACGGGCGGTCGAAGCTTCGAGGACGAGATGCGGGCAACACGGGCCCTTACCACGGTTGCAATGTTGCTGGCGCTCGGCGCCTGCTCGGAGCAGGGCGGGTTGCAAGGCGCGGTCAAGCGGCTGCGCGCCGGTCATCCGCCTGACGAGTTCGCGGTGCTGCCGACCAAGCCGCTCGAAATGCCGTCCGACATGGCCGCCCTTCCGCCGCCGACTCCTGGTGCGCCGAACCGGGTCGATTTCAACCCCGAGGCGCAGGCGGTGGCGAGCTTGACCGGTCGGTCCGGGCCGGCGGGGACCGCGCGCGCCAACGGGCTCGTCGCGCGCGCCGGCTCGGTCGATCCGAATGTCCGCGCCGAGCTCGCGGCCGAGAACGCGACCTACCGAAAGGAGCATCCGGGCAAGCTGTTGCCGCGGCTGATCCTCAAGGACGATGACGCGGTGATCTATTCCGATCTCATCCTCGATCCCGGCCCGGCCTTCCAGCAGCTGCGCGCCGCTGGTGTGGGGGTTCCGCCGGCGCCGCCGGTGGCGCTGACCGAGCGGCCGACCCTGCCCAACGAGCCGGACCTGCCGGCCCCCGCCGGGAAGGTCTACTACGCCGACCATTGGTAGGTCAGGCCGGGGCGTTCGGCTCACTGCGCCGGCCCCCGCGGCTCCGCCGGGAAAGTTTACCGCACCACCCATTGATCCCGGCGTAGCCACCGGTAGGTTGTGCCACGCAACCGACCGGAGAAACTTCATGCGTGCCCTAGGCCTGCCCGCCGGCTTTGCCGGGCTTCTGCTCCTGGCCCTGCCGGTCGCGGCGGCACCCGATCCCGCGGTTTCGAGCTTCGCCCTGCCAAACGGGCTCACCGGCGTGGTGATCGAGGATCATCGCGCGCCGGTCGTGACCTCCATGGTCTGGTACAAGGTCGGAGCGGCGGACGATCCCTACGGTCAGTCCGGCCTCGCGCATTTCCTGGAACACATGATGTTCAAGGCGACCGACACGCTGAAGGATGGTGAGTTCAGCGCCATCGTCGCAGCCAATGGCGGCGAGGAGAATGCCTTCACCACCTACGACTATACCGGCTACTTCCAGCACATTTCCCGGGATCGTCTGGATCTGGTGATGGGGATGGAGGCCGACCGGATGGTCAATCTCAATCCCGGTCCCGACACCGTCGACGCTGAGCGCTCCGTGGTGATCGAGGAGCGCCGGATGCGCGTCGACAACGATGCCCAAGGGCCGTTTTTCGAGCAGATGGATGCGGCTCTGTTCCTCAACAGTCCCTATGGCCGGCCGACCATCGGCTGGAAGCACGAGATGGAGCAGATGACGCTGCAGAGCGCGATGGATTTCTATCGCGCGCACTACGCGCCCAACAACGCCGTGCTGGTCGTGGCCGGCGACGTGACGCCCGCCGAGGTTCAGGCGCTGGCCGAGACGCATTTCGGGCCGATCCCGGCCTCCGGCGCCATCGTCCCCCGCAGCCGCCCGCAGGAGCCGCCGCAGCTGGCCGGACGACGCCTCGACTATCGCGACCCGCGCGTCAGCGAGCCGATGGTCTCGCGCCTCTATCTCGCGCCCCAGCGCAAGGCGGGTGACCAGAAGCAGGCCGCCGCGCTCGAGATGCTGGCGCGGCTGTTCGGCGGATCGGGCATCACCTCGGTAATGGCCCGGTCGCTCGAGCTCGACCAGAAGATCGCGATCGACGCCGGTGCCTACTATTCCGATCTCAGCCTCGATCCGCACAGCTTCGGCCTCTATGTCGTTCCCGTGCCGGGTGTCAGTCTCGACGAGGCCGAGCGTCAACTCGACGCGCTGATCGCGAAATTCGTGGCTGACGGGCCCGACCCGGCCGAACTCGACCGGCTGAAGACCCGCGTCGCCGCCGCCGAGATCTACGCCCAGGATGACCAGGAGGAGCGCGCGCACCGCTATGGCGAGGCGCTCACCTCGGGCCTGACGCTTCAGGACGTCGCCGACTGGCCCGACCTGCTCCAGGCCGTGACGCCTTCCGACATCCAGGCGGCAGCCCGCGCCGTCTTCCGCCCCGAAACCGCGGTCACCGGCTGGATGCAGGCACCCGAGGGCGCACCCGTCGCCGCCTCCGGCACCGCCCCGGCCCGCAATCCTCTGGCCGAGCAGGTGACCCAATGACCCGCCTTCTTTCGATCGTTGCGGCGCTGCTGCTGCTGGCATTGCCCGCGCGCGCCGAAATCACCATCACCCCGGTCACCTCGCCCGGCGGCATCACCGCCTGGCTCTACGAGGACCATTCGATCCCGATCCTGACGCTCGATGCGAGCTTTCAGGGCGGTTCTGTGCTCGATCCAGTGGGCAAGGAGGGTGCGACGAGCCTGATGGCCGCGCTGCTCGAGGAAGGTTCGGGCAATCTCGACGCCACCGGCTTCGCCGAGGCCCGCGACGGCCTCGCCGCCCGCTTCAAGTTCGATTCCGGGCGCGACGAGGTGACGGTCTCGGCCAAGATGCTGACCGAAAACCGCGATGCCAGCATCGCGCTGCTGCGCGACGCGCTCGTCCATCCGCGCTTCGATCCCGCCGCGGTCGAGCGGGTGCGCGGTCAACTCCTGTCCAACATCCGGTCAGACGCGGCCGATCCCGACGCGATCTCCGCCAAGGCATTCTATTCGGCCGCATTCCCCGGCCACCCCTATGGCCGGCCCAACGACGGAACGCAGGACTCCGTCACTGCCCTCGGCGTTTCCGACCTGCAATCGGCCCATGCCGCGGCCCTGGTGCGCGACCGGCTGCGGCTCGCGGTGGTGGGGGACATCACCCCGGCCGAACTCGGCCCGTTGCTCGATGAACTGTTCGGCGGATTGCCGGCCAGCGGCCCCGCCTTGCCCCCGGTCATGCAGCCGAAGCTCGGGGGCTCGCTCTCGGTGATCGATTTCGACGTGCCCCAGTCGGTCGTGCTGTTCGGCCAGCCCGGCATCGCGCGCGATGATCCGGATTTCATCCCGGCCTACCTGATGGACTATATCCTCGGCGGCGGCGGCTTCGGCTCGCGTCTGACCGACGAGGTGCGCGAGAAGCGCGGCCTGACCTATGGCATCTCGACCTGGCTCGCGCCGAACGATTTCGGCTGGCTCTATATGGGCGGTTTCGCCAGCGCCAATGCCCGCGTCGGCGAAGCGATCGACATCGTGCGCGGCGAATGGAAGCGGATGGCCGAGGGTGGGGTGACCCCGGAGGAGCTCGACGCCGCCAAGCGCTATCTGACCGGCGCCTATCCGCTGCGCTTCGACGGCGACGAGAACATTGCGGCCCAGCTCCTGCGCATCCAGACCTCGGGCCTCGACATCGACTATGTCAATCGCCGCAACGCCCTGGTCGAGGCCGTCACCGCCGAGGATATCGCGCGCGTCGCGCGCCGGATGCTCCAGCCCGATGCGCTGACCTTTGTCGTGGTCGGCAAGCCCCAAGGGGTCACCGCGACGAATTAACCAGTTTTCAGTGGCGCCCTTGACGGGCGCCATGCTAGACTTTGGGGTATGGAGACGGCATACCCCAAGATAGAGCGGCGACCCATCCGCCAACTCGATACCGCCGCCGCGAATCGGATCGCGGCGGGCGAGGTGGTCGAGCGACCGGCCGCTGCGGTCAAGGAGCTGGTCGAGAACGCACTCGATGCTGGTGCCCGGCGCATCGCCATCGCCTATGCCGATGGCGGCAAGACGCTGCTGCGGGTCAGCGACGACGGCCATGGCATCCCTGCCGATGAGCTTCGGCTGGCGCTCAGCCGGCATGCGACCTCCAAGATCGACGGGACCGACCTCACCAACATCCGCTCGTTCGGTTTCCGCGGTGAGGCGCTGCCCTCGCTCGGGGCGGTCGGCCGCCTGACGCTGACCTCCCGCGCCGCCGGCGCCGCCGAGGCGGCCAGCATCAGCGTCCGCGGCGAGGAGACCGGCGCGGTGCGACCCGCCGCGCTGGCCGAGGGCACGGTCGTCGAGCTCGCCGGCCTGTTCTCCGCGACGCCTGCCCGGCTGAAATTCCTGCGCAGCGACCGCGCCGAGGCGCAGGCGATCGGCGAGACGGTCCGCCGCCTTGCCATGGCGGCGCCCCAGGTGGGCTTCACCCTGACCGACGTCACCGATCCGGCCGAGCCGCGCGCGATCCTGCGCCTCGATCCCGAGCCAGGAGACCTGTTCGACGGCCTGGCGCGGCGGCTGCGCGCGCTGCTCGGCCCCGATTTCGCCGACAATGCCCTGGCGATCGATGCGGCGCGCGACGGACTGCAGCTCGGCGGCTATGCGGCGCTGCCGACCTTCTCGCGCGGCGCGGCGGTGGCGCAGTATCTCTTCGTCAATGCCCGCCCGGTGCGCGACAAGCTGCTGCTCGGCGCCCTGCGCGCAGCCTATGCCGACGTGCTCGCCCGCGACCGCCATCCCGCCGCCGCCCTGTTCCTGACCTGCGAGCCCGAGGCGGTGGACGTCAATGTCCATCCGGCCAAGGCCGAGGTCCGGTTCCGCGATCCCGGGCTGGTGCGAGGCCTGATTGTCGGCGCGCTGAAGCAATGCCTGGCCTCGGCCGGCCATCGCGGCGCGACCACCACCGGCGCAGGCATGCTCGGCGCCTTCCGCCCGGAACCCGCGGCACCGGCCTGGGCGGCGCCGGCGCGTTGGGCGCCCGCTCGGCCATCGGCTTCTGCCCTGGGATTTGCCGAGGAACTGCTCGGGCCGGACGCCTTCTCGGCTCGCATCGAGCCGCCCGCCTCGGAATTGGCCAGCGCGGAGATGGACGAAGCCGGGCTGCCCCTCGGCGTGGCCCGGGCCCAGCTGCACGAGACCTACGTGATCGCCCAGACCGCAGACGGCATGGTCATCGTCGACCAGCACGCCGCCCACGAGCGCCTGGTCTATGAGCGGCTCAAGGCTGCTCGCGCCGGCAGTCCCGTGCCCGGCCAGCTCCTGCTGATCCCTCAGGTCGTCGAGCTCGACGCGGCCGCTTGCGCCGCGCTTCTGGAGGTCGCAGACGAGCTTGCTCCGTTTGGCCTCGCCTTCGACCCGTTCGGTGGTCAGGCCCTCTGCCTGCGCGAGACCCCGGCGATCCTGGGCGCGGTGGACGGGGCCAAGCTGCTCGCCGATATCGCCGATGCGCTGCTCGCGGGCGAGGGACGCGGGCTCGGCACGCGTATCGACGCGGTCCTGTCGCGCATGTCCTGCCACGGGTCGATCCGCGCGGGCCGGCGGCTTTCCGGGCCCGAGATGAACGCGCTCCTGCGCGAGATGGAGGCGACGCCGCTATCGGGCCAGTGCAACCATGGCCGCCCCACCTATGTCGAGCTCCGGCTCGGCGATATCGAACGGTTGTTCGGACGGCGATGATCCAGATCGGCACCTTCACGCTTTCGCTCGACGATCCGCGCCTCTGGGCTGCGGCGGGCCTTCTCCTGTTCCTGCTGCTCTGGAGCGCGGTCCGTCGGGCCGGTCGGGCCACCGAGCCGCTGGCGCGCCACCTGGCCGACCTCGACGGCGCCGTGCGCGCGCTCAACGATGGCCAGAACCAGCTGCATGGCGGCCTGACCCACGTCGCCGAGGCGCAGGCGGCGACCCAGGCCCGGCTCGCCGCCAGCATGGAAAGCCGCCTCGGCGAAGTGACGCGCCAGCTCGGCGAGGCGCTCGGGACCAGCGCCCAGCGGACCGCGCGCTCGCTCGGCGAGCTGCAGGAGCGGCTGGCGGCGATCGACCGGGCCCAGACCAACATCGTGAAGCTGTCGGGCGACGTGCTGGGCCTGCAGGACATCCTGTCGAACAAGCAGACCCGAGGCGCCTTCGGCGAGATCCAGCTGCGCGAGATCGTGCTCCGGGCGCTGCCGCCCGATGCGGTCGGCTTTCAGGTGCCGCTGTCGAACGGGACGCGGGTCGATTGCCTGATCCACCTGCCGCAGCCGCCGGGCCCGATGGCGGTCGACGCCAAGTTTCCGCTCGAAGCCTACGAGGCCCTGCGGGCCGCCCGGACGCCGGCGGAGAGCCAGCTCGCCCAGCGCCAGATGCGCACGGCGGTCCGGGCCCATCTCAAGGCGATCGCCGAGAAATACATCATCCCGGGCGAGACCGCCGAGGGGGCGCTGATGTTCCTGCCCTCCGAGGCGGTCTATGCCGAGCTCCATGCCAACTTCGCCGACCTGGTGCGCGAGGGCTTCGACCTGCGGGTCTGGATCGTCTCGCCCACCACCTGCATGGCGACGCTCCACACGCTGCGCGCGGTCCTGAAGGATGCGAGGCTCAAGGCGGAGGCCAACAAGATCCGCCGCGAGCTCGGCCTCCTGCACAAGGATGTCGAGCGGCTGGCGCTGCGGGTCGGCAATCTCGACCGGCATTTCGGGCAGGCCCAGAAGGATGTCGAGGAAATCCGGCTCTCGGCCGGCCGGGCCCAGAGCCGGGCCCGCAAGCTCGAAGCCATCGACTTCGCACCCGAGGAGGAGGTCGAGGAGCCCGTGCTCCTGACCCGCCTGCCCGAGCGCGGCTGATCCAAGGAGTCGCACGCGTGCGACTCTGACCAAGTCTATGAAATCAATACATATTTTCTGTGCCGTTAACCGGACGGCAACTCTTGTCGACGGCCCGCGCCCGCTTACTTCCGGCGCGGAGCAGGCGGTTGACTGGAAAGGATAGCGCCAAGCTGTTCCTTCTCAGGCTGGGTATGATGGTCTATGCAGGGGCCAACTTCGCACCGCAGAAGGAGAACCGGGTCCATGAGCACGCCTTGGGAACCGAAGGAGCCCGGCGCCCCGCGCCCGCCGCTCGGGGTTGGCCGGCTGATCGGCCAGACCTTCCGGCTGTTCTTTGCGCGTTTCGGCACCCTGTTCCCGCTCGCCTTCGTGCCGGCGCTGGTTCTTGGGCTGCTGAACTGGGGCGTCTCGGCGCCATTGCCAGCGGATTTCGATCCGGCGACCGATCCGCTGCCGATCCCGAGCTGGGGCGAGCTGATCCTCGGGCTCGCAAGCACGGTCGTCGGCTTCTTCGTGATCGGCTTCATGTGCCTCGCCGCGCTCGACGCCGTGATGGGGCGCAGCCATACGATCCAGCAATATACGCGTCAGGCGATCCGGCAGCTGATTCCGATCGGCGTGCTCGGGATCCTGCTCTCGATTGGGGCCGGGTTCGCGGCGATCTTCCTGATCCTGCCGGGGCTCTACGTGCTGGCGCGATTTCTGCCCTGGGTTGAGGCGGTGGTGTTCGAGGACGCCGGCTGGTCCGGGCTCGGTCGGGCCCAGGACCTGACGGAGGGCTATCGCTGGCCGCTGGTCGGCGCGGTGGTCCTGATGGCGCTTGCCATCCTCGTCCTGATGCTGCTGACGCTTCCGCTGTTCTATGCGACCCTAGGGTCGGGCCTGCTGTCGGCCTTGCTGCAGGCGGTGATCTCGGGGGCCTACTATGCGCTGATCGCGATCTATACGGCCTTGATCTATGCCCGGCTTCGCGAGGTCAAGGAAGGCCTGTCGATCGAGCAGATCGCAGCGACCATCGGCTGAGGCAGGCGGCGGCGTTGCCGGAGCCGGGACGCCGCCGCTTCCGACTATTTCGGCACGCCGAGCGCGTCGAGCCGATCATGGATCTCGCTGCGCGCGATGCCGGTATCGCGGACCAGATGCGGGCCGAGCCGCAATAATCCGAGATAGTCCCGGCGCTCTCGGTCACGCAGGGCCGACCGCGCAAGCGCGGCCTTCAGGGTCTTCAGCATTCTGGCCTCCTCGGGCTTCGGGGCAACAGGAGCCAGGCGCCCATGACCCGGCCTCGTGCCGGGCGGGGAGGCCTGTTTCGACCGTTGCCCAAGGAGCGGATCGCGGCGACGAGGTCGTGCCCCGTCGCAGGCGCCGCTTCCACCCAGATGGCGCCTCGCCCGGGGAAAGGCAAGGCCTCGCCTCGCCGCGCGTGTCAGCCGCGCTCGGGCGCGCCGGGGGGCAGGGCCGCGATCGCCTTGCCATAGCGGGCGATTCCCGGCAGCGCCGTCGCGCCGTGGCAGAGGATGCTGAGCATCACCGTCGCGATCACCGTCAGCCGCAGGGTCTCGGTCCCCGGCAGGTCGACCTCGCTCTCGAGATAGACGAGGCCGAGCACGATCGAGGCCAGGCCGCGCGGCCCGAACCAGCCCATGAAGAGCACGCTGGCGCGGCTGAGGCCGGTGCCGCGAAGCGCGATCGCCACCGGGAGCATGCGAATGAGCGTGAGGCTCAGGACGGCATAAAGCAGGATCGGCGCGGTGAAATCCGACCAGACTTCCGGCAGGACGAGGCCGAACAGGAAGAAGACGAAGAGGTTGAAGAGCTGGCCCCAATCCTCGGCGAAGGCGACGCTGTGGCGCCCCACCTCGGGAAAGCCGCGCTGGGTGGCGAGGCCGGCGACGAAGGCGGCGATGAACATGCTGGCGCCGGCGGCCTCGGAGGCGACCACGCCGGCGAGCGGCAGAGCGACGACGGCGAGCTGGACCATCGGCTCGGCCATCCAGTCGCGGCGGATGGCTGAGCCGATCAGCCCGCCGCCGATCAGGCCGATGAGCAGGCCGATCAGCGCGCCATAGCCCAGCTGCTCGACCAGAAACCGGGCGAGCGAGCCGATCCCGGACTGCGTCTCGGTGGCGGCGGCGATGGCGATGAAGAACAGCAGAAAGGGCACGGAGAGCCCGTCATTCAGCCCGGCCTCGACATTCAGCGCCTCGCGGATCGGCGCGGGGACCCGGGGGCTGCTGACGATGGCCTGGCCGAGGCCGGCATCGGTCGGGGCGAGGACCGCGGCGAGAATGCCGGCTTCCCACCAGTCGATGCCGCCGAGCACGAGGCGGGCGACGACCATGCCGAGAAGCAGCGTGAGCAGCATCCCGGGCCCGAGCAGGCGGATCGGCAGGCCGCGATGGCTGGAAAGCTCCGCGAGCGGCACGCGGGACGCGTCGGAGAACAGCGTCATGACCAGGCCGAGCTCGGCGACGAGCATGAGCTGGGATCGGTCGAGGGCCACCTCGCGCAGGGCAGAGGGCAGGAGCGAGGTGGCGATGCCCGCCAGCATGAAGAGCATGGGTCCGGTGAGCGGGGTCGTCTCCAGCCGGCGGGAGACGAGGCTGTAGAGGAAGGTTGTGGCCAGGAAGGACGCGATCAGCAGCATGGGCGTTCCGCCGGTTCTGCGCGGGTTTCGCGCGGGGTCTTCCGGGGGCCGGGTAGCATGGCGGGGGCCCGGGTTACAGGGGCAGGCAGCTTGCGAGCGCTGCGCGGATCGTCGCAGTCGAGCCGGCGAGGGGCAGGGTTCCCGCCGCGGCGCCGTCGATCGCGAGCCGCACGCTGGTATCGCGGCCGGCGAGCGCCTGGGCGAGCGGCTGATCGCGGAGCAAGGCGAGATAGGCATCGCCCGCGCTGGGCTCGCGCCGCACGGCGAGGCGGATCCGGCCGGCGGCGGCGAGATCGAAATCGAGCGCCAGGGTTTCGGGCTTGGGCGGCTGGTGGAAGACGAGCGCGAGGAACGGCTGGCCCGACAGGCAGAACAGCGCGAGATTCTGCAGGTTGCCGGGGCCGTCGAGCACGGCGACCGGCGAGGAATTGGCGGCGGCGCGCAGCGTCCAGCCCTCGGCCGGCTTGGCCAGGATCGGCACGGCCGGGACTGATATCGCGGCGGCGCAGAGGCTGGCGAGGAGGGCGGGCCGCGTCATCGGTGCGAGAGCTGCAGGCCGGCGAGCGCGAGCGCGACCAGCGCCATGATCAGGATGGCGAGCCCGATCTTGAAGGCGGAGTAGGGCCGTTCGCCCTCGACCGACGCGGTGCGGCCATTGACCACGAAGCGGAAGGTCTTGCCGCGATAGCGGTAGGCGGCGAGCCAGACCGGCAGCAGCACATGCTTGAAGGTGAGCGCGCCGACTTCGGTCGAGACCTGGCCGATCTGCTGCTGGTCCCCGCCGATATCGCCGCGGATATCCTGGCGGATGACGGCGTTCATGATGCCCTTGGCCTCGTCATAGGCCTGCTCGACCGGGATCGTGTAGCCCTCCGAGCGGAAGCCCGCGAGGTAGCGCGGCTCGTAGGCCGAGAGCGCGGAGAGATCCCACGGGCCGAGCGCGTCGGTGAAGCGCTTGGGCAGGCTCGAGGAGCCGAGCACCAGCACGTCGTCGAAGCGCCGCGCCACCTGGCCGCGCACCGGCGTCCAGGAGATGCGCGCGACCTGCTGCATCTGGGTCTCGGTGCGGCCGTTGACCACGACCTGGACCGGGCGGGTTTCGTAATAGACCGTGCCGCGCTGGCCGGAATAGGCGGTGCGGGTATCGGCGTCGTAGGTCCAGTAGGGGACATAGATCCCGTCCATCGCCCGTCCGGCGCGGGCGAGCTCGACGAGGTTCGAGGGGGCGAACCAGAGCCGGCCGAGCCATTTCTGCATGGCGGCGCGGGCATCGGCCTCGGTCAGCAGGAAGGGGAGCTGGGCCTGCGGCTTGATCAGCCGCCGCGCGCCGGTATCGGTGACCAGCGGCGAGGCGCAGAACGGGCAGACCTTGGCGTGGATGTCGGGGTCGAACTCGACCTCGGCGCCGCAGCTCGGGCAGCGGACCAGCCGCAGCTCCTCCATCGCGCTGTCGGGCACGGTGTTCTCGACCGCCGCCCGGAGGTCGAGTTCGGGAACGGCGCCGCGCGCGTCCGGGATCGGTTCGGCATGGCCGCAATGCGGGCAGACGAGCCCGGTGCTGGCGGGATCGTAGAACAGGTTCGCCCCGCAGGCGGGACAGGGAAACCGGTGGTCCTCCGCGGAGACCGCGGCGGGCGGGGCAGGCGGCGGCTGCATGACCGATCAGCGGCCGGGGGGAGGGGGCGGCGGCGGGGCGCTGAACAGGTTGGCGAGCTCGGTGACGTCGCGGCCGCGCCGCCAGTCCGGGCCGCCCGGGGTCCAGAAATAGCTGTCGGCGTCGATCTCGCCCGACGCCGCCATCCGCGCGAGCTCGTCCTCGCCGAACGGGCCGGTGGTTACCCCGTTCTTCGCGACATGCCAGCGGCGCGCGCCCGGCGGAGGCGGCGGGACCGCGGCGGCGGGTGCGGGGGCCGCCGCGGGGGTGGGGGCGGGGGCGCTGCCCCAGGGGCCGGTCTGGGCCATGCGGGCGCCCATCGCCATGCCGAGGCCGGCGCCGATCCCCTCGCCCATGCCGCTGCCCGGTGTGCCGGCGGCCTTGGTCATCGCCTCGGCCGCGCTGAATTCGGCATACTTGCTGAGATCGCCGACCGCGCCCATCGAGGTCCGCTTGTCGAGCGCCGCCTCGACCTCGGTCGGAAGCGAGACATTCTCGATATAGAAGGCCGGCAGCTCGAGCCCGTATTCGGCGATGGGCGGCGCGATCCGGTCGGCCACGAGCTTGCCGAGATCGAGGGTGTTGGCCGCCATGTCGAGCACCGGGATGCCCGAAGCCGCGATGATCTGGCTGAAGCTCGAGACGATCACGTTGCGGATCTGGAACTGGATCTCGTCGGTGGTGAATTCGCCGTCGGTGCCGACGATCTCCTTGAGGAACTTGCCGGGATCGGTCACCCGCATCGTGTAGGTGCCGAAGGCGCGCAGGCGCACCACGCCGAATTCCGGGTCGCGGCACAGGATCGGGTTCTTGGTGCCCCATTTCAGATCGGTGAAGCGGCGGGTATTGACGAAATAGATCTCGCTCAGGAACGGGCTCTTGAAGCCGTGATCCCAGTGCTGGAGCGTGGTCAGGATCGGCATGTTGTTGGTTTCGAGCATGTAGAGCCCGGGACCGAACACGTCCGCCAACTGGCCCTCATGCACGAAGACCGCCGCCTGACCCTCGCGCACGGTCAGCTTGGCGCCGTACTTGATCGCATGGCCCTCGCGCTCGAAGCGCCAGACGATGGTGTCGCGGGTATCGTCGGTCCAGTGGATGACGTCGATGAACTCGCCGCGCAGAAAATCGAAGATCGACATGGCGCTATTTCCCTGAAGCAGGCTTGACGTTGGCGGAGGTCGCGCGGGGCGGTTTGGGCGCGCCGATCGGCCTCTCGGAAGCCCCGGTGCCGGGCTGGTATCCCCGCGCCGCCGTCACCTCCTTGCCGGACGGCTTGTATCCCTCGACCAGCAGTTTCCTAGCCATTCGCAGCACCCCCTTCCCCGAGGAATTCGATTGAGCGGATATCGTCAAGCATCAGGAGCGCCGAGCGCGACGGCATTGTCTCGATCCATTCACCGTCTGCCCCTCGGGACTATAGGCGCTCCAGAAAAATGTCGCTACGCCCGGGATCGCTGGCCGCGAGCCGATCGCTCGCCGAAGGATCCCGGAACCTGGGTCCCGTCCTTGTGGGTCACGATCACAAATGCCGGGACCCCGAACGTGTCCGGAAAAATGAGCTCGGTCACCATGTCTCAGTTCGTGGCGACCTCGGTCCGGCCCTTCTGCGCCTGCTCGGCCGCCATCGCGTCGCGGGCGATCTCGGGCAGCAGGGGGCGGATCTGCTCGGCGCTCATGCCGGGATGCAGCCGCGGATCATAGAGCATCCGCAGCAGGGTTTCGTCATGCTCGGTCAGGAGCGCGAACTCGATGCTCGGATTGTAGAGCGAGGGCCGCGAGTCGCGGCTGTCATTGGGCAGGCCCATCGCCTGCGACATCTCCTCGTTCACGCAGGAGAGGCGGGTCAGGGGCGGATGCTCGGCCCGGATCACGATGATCACCGCCGAATAAGCCGACACATCGTCGGGCTGGAAGAAGGAATAGGTGGTGCAGAACGTGTCGAGCGGGGTGCTGCGCAAGGCGGCGACCATCGCCGGCGAGAAGGTCGGGAAGCGCGTCGCCACCTCGGTGGCGAAGGCCTCGCGCTCGGCATTGGTCATGAAGAGGACGGCGAAATTGACGTCGTTGCCCTGGCCCATCGTCATGTCCGTGCCCGTCAGCCGCGCGAGGCGCTGGGTGAAGGCCGCGACATTGCCCCGATCGTGCGCCGCGTCGGCCGGCGGGGTGGAGGCCGAGGTCACGACGCCCACCCGCACCGGCCCGGTCCAGCGCCGCAGGGGAATGGGGGTCGCGGTATCCTCCAGATGGTTGCCGACCATGACATATTCCTGGTTGAGCGCGACGTCCTGGAAGTCGCGCACCAGATCGTCGACCCCGTAGGGGGCGTCGGCCGGCGCGGTGTCGAGCCGCATTCGGCCGGTGGCGATCAGCTCCTTCTCGACATTGGAATAGAAGGTCACGAGCGCGGCCTCGTCGGCGGTGCTGGCGGGCGTCGCGCGGGGGGCGGGCGCGGTTGCCGCCGCACCGTCGGTCTTGGGCAGCGCCGCGGGCGGGGCGCTGCCCGGCAGATGCGCCAAGCCGCAACCGGCGAGCGCACCGCATAGCAGAACGCTCGGCGCGAGCCTGCCGCGCGGTGGTCTGGGGCGGAACTCGATCCCCTCGGCTACGCTACACATACGGATCCTGTCTTAGCTGACGCTGCCGCCCGCTCCGGTGCCGCGCGCCTTGGCCGAGGCGAGCGCCGATTTCAGCTCGCCCTCCATGCGCTGGAGGCTGGCCTCGGCAGCGGCGCGCCGGGTCTTGCCCTCGTCGGCGATGCGCAGACTGTCCTCGATGGTGGCGATCAGGTCGGAATTGGCCTTCTCGACCGCCTCGATATCGAAGACGCCGCGCTCCATCTCGGTGCGGATCTCGGCATTGGCCTGGCGCAGATTCTCGGCATTCTTGGTGAGCAGGTCGTTGGTGAGGTCGGTCGCGTCCTTCACCACCTTGGCCGCCTCGCGCGAGCGGTGGATGGTGACGGCCTGGGCGAGCTGGGTCTCCCAGAGCGGCACGGTATTGACGAGCGTCGAGTTGATCTTGGTGACCAGGCTCTTGTCGTTCTCCTGCACCAGCCGGATCGAGGGCAGCGACTGCATCGTGACCTGGCGGGTCAGTTTCAGGTCGTGGACCCGGCGTTCCAGGTCGTCGCGGGCGGCGCGCAGGTCGCGCAGCTCCTGGGACAGGATGAGCTGGCGATCCTGGGCGGCGGCGGCGATCTCGGCCTCCTTGGCGGGCACGTCGGCCGCGTCGATCTCGCCGAGCTTGGCCTCGCCGGCGGCGATGTAGAGCGCGAGCTCGTCATAGAAATCGAGGGTCTTTTCGTACAGCTTGTCGAGCGACTTCACGTCCTTGAGCAGCGCATGCTCGTGCTGCAGCAATTGACCGGTGATCTTGTCGATCTGGTCCTGGACCGATTCGTATTTGGCCATGAACTCGGCCATCGGCGCGGCGCCGCCGGTCAGGCGTTCCCACCAGCTCCGCTTGCGGTTGGGGTCGAGCTCGTCGACGGAGAAGCCGCGAAGCGAGGTCACCATGGCGCGCAGGCTGTCGCCCGCCGGGCCGGAATCCTGGTTCTTGACGCCCGCGAGCATGTCCTGGCTGATCGCCTGCAGCTCGGCCTGGGCGGCCGAGCCGAAGCGGATGATCGACTGGCTGTTGCTGAGGTCGATCTCGGCCTTGCGCCGTTCGATCTCGGCGCGCTGGGCCGGGTCGGCGGTCTCGACGGTCACGAGCTCGCCCTTGGGTTCGGGCAGCAGATTCGCGGTGATCGCCTCGACATCCTTGAGCGCAGCTTCGGCCTCCGCGCGGATCTGATCGGTCATGCCTCAATCCTCCATGTGCCTAACGGGGGGCAAGCCCGTCCTGCTGCAAGCGTTCGCGCAACACCTCAATCTCGACATCGAGGTCGCTGCGATTGTCCTCCAAGAGGTGGGTGCGCTGCTTGGCGAAGCTGGTCTCGAGATCGGCGAGCAGGCTCTCGTAGCTCTCCAGGGTCGCCGGGTCGCGGGTGCGCGAATAGAGGTCGGCGAACTTGACGGTCGCGTCGCGCAGGCCGAGCAGGTAGACGCTGAGGAAGGCCCGCGCCTTGCCGAGATCGCGCGGATCGCGCTCGACGGTGCGGAACAGGTCGCGCGCCTGGTCGCAGAGCCGCTCGATCCGCCCGGCGACGCGGGCATCGCCGATGCGCGAGGCGGCGGCGATGGTGTCGCGCACCAGCGCCTCGGCCTGGTCGATGGCGCGCGCGACCCGCTCGCCGGCGAAGTCGTCGACGCCCTCCATGCCCTTCCTGCGCATCGGGTCGAGGCCGAAGGCCAGGATCTGCGCCGCGGTCGCCGCCAGCCCGAAGGCCAGCGCCGCGAGGGGCGGGCGGTCCAGGCTGACAAGGTCGAGCCCGGTGATGGCGACCCCGGTCAGCGCGGCGGCAAAGAGCTTGCGCGGGATCGCCGGGGGCTTGGCGACGGCGCGGGCATCGTAGGCCGCCTCGGCGCGAAGCCCTTCGTTGAGGAGCCAGGCCGAGGCGAGCAAGGCCGCGAAGCCGCCGAGTTCGGCCACCATCTCGATCGCGCTGCCGCGCCGGATCGCGCCCAGCCCGGCGAAGAGCAGCGGCAGCGGCAGGAAGAACATCAGCCGCGCCCGGGCGCTGATCCGCGAGGCCCGGCGGTTGCGGAAAGGGGGGACGGGCGGCGCCGGATCGGCCCCAGCCGTGCCGGACGGGCCCGGATCGCGCGAATATTTGCCGCCATAGCGCTGGGCTGCCATCAGAAGCCCCCGGCGGTCCCGAGCGCAGCGAAGCCGCTGGCCAGGATGATCGTGGCCAGCACGATGAAGGCAATGAGTTGCAGGGAGGATCCCCTCATTCGCGTCGACGCCCCCCGGTTGCGCCCGCCCGCGGGCGAGCGCGGCGCTTCCTACATAATCTGCCGGATTGCAGGTGGCTAGCCCCGCGAGACGCTAAGCTCCGGGGCATCCGCGCCATTCTGCGGTGCATTGCACGCGCCGGGGACTTGGCGCTTTTTTTGCGGGGCGAATCGCGGTAAAGTTTGGCGCGAAGTTCCGTGCTCTGATGCTGCCCGAATGCGCGGTCACGAGGACGTGACGTCGCGTGGATTCGGGCATTGTGCCCGAATTGGAAGACCGAAGGGCGCTGCAGGATGGCAAAAGGGACTGTCAAATGGTTCAATACCGAGAAGGGGTACGGATTTATCCAGCCCTCTGACGGCGGCAAGGACATTTTTGTCCATATCACCGCGGTCCAGGCTGCCGGGCTGCAGACCCTTCAGGACAACCAGCCGATCGAATACGAGCTGATCGACGGCCGCGACGGCCGCAAGAGTGCCGGCCATCTGAAGGTCTGAGCCGTCCCGAACGTGCCGGGTCAGCCGCCGCTTTCGGCCGGGGGGCGGCGCAGGCCCAGTTGCTCACGCAGGATCTTGGCGCGGACTTCCTCGACCGCGCCAGGCGCCAGGTCGCCGAGCTGGAAGGGTCCGTAGGAGATGCGGATCAGCCGGTTCACCGTCAGTCCGACCAGGTTCAGCGCCCGTCGGACCTCGCGGTTCCGGCCCTCGCGGATCGAGACGGTCAGCCAGGCATTGGCGCCCTGCTGCCGGTCGATCACCACGCCCATCGGCTGGAACCGTTCGCCATCGACGGTGACCCCGCGGCGCAGCGGCTCGAGCTCGGCATCGGTCGGGTTGCCCTTGGCGCGCACCCGATATTTGCGGACCCAGCCGGTCGAGGGCAGTTCCAGCCGCCGCTTCAGCGCGCCGTCATTGGTGAGGAGCAGCAGCCCTTCGGAATTGAGGTCGAGCCGGCCGACCGAGACCACGCGCGGCATATCCCCGGGCAAATGCGCGAACACGGTGTCGCGGCCCTTCTCGTCCCGGTCGGAGGTCACGAGCCCGACCGGCTTGTAATAGCGCCACAGGCGCGGCGGCTCGGGCGCGGCGAGCGGCTTGCCATCGACGCTGATCCGGTCCGACGGCACGACATTGAGCGCAGGGCTGTCGATCACCCTGCCGTTCACCGCGACCCGGCCGGCGGCGATCATCGTCTCGGCCACCCGGCGCGAGGCGATGCCGGCCCGGGCCAGCCGCTTGGCGATACGTTCGGAACTGCCTTCGGTCATCCCCCGCTCCTACACGGGCGCGACCGGGGCGCCAAGGACCTCTATGCGCCCGGCCAGCCCACCCCGGCGGCCAGCGCGGCGCGGATCGCGGGTCCATGCTCGTCGAGCCGGGGTGGCGGGCGGTCGGCCGCGCTCGACGCGTCGGAGAAGCGCAAGGGGCTGCGCGGGGATCGCGAGCCGCCGAGATCCTGCACCGCGCCGCGGGCCTCAGCCTGCGGTTCGGCAAAGGCCTCGGCGACGCTGTTGATCGGGCCGGCCGGCACGCCCGCCGCGGACAGGAGCGCGATCGCCTCGGCGCGCGCCATCGCGGCCAGCCTTTCGGCGATCGCCGAGGCCACCTCGGCGCGGTGGGCGACCCGGCCGGGATTGGTCGCGTAGCGCAGGTCGCGGTGCAGATCGAGCGCCAGCGCCTCGCACAGCCGGGCGAACTGGCCGTCATTGCCGCAGGCGATGATCATCGGCCCGTCGGCCGCCTGGAAGAGCTGATAGGGCACGATCGCCGGATGCGCGTTGCCCATCCGGTGCGGGCTGCCGCCGCCGATCAGATGGCTCGCCGCCTGGTTGGCGAGGACGGCGAGCTGGACATCGAACAGGCCGAGATCGAGCCACTGTCCCCGCCCTGTCCGAGCTCGCAGCGCCAGCGCCGCCAGCACCCCGACCGCGCCATAGAGGCCGGTGAAGAGGTCGGCATAGGCGACGCCCGGCTTCTGCGGCGGCCCGTCGGGCTCGCCGGTCAGATCCATGATCCCGCCCATGCCCTGGATGATGAAGTCGTAGCCCGGCCGTGCCGCCAGCGGCCCGTCCTGGCCAAAACCGGTGACCGAGGCATAGACGATGCCGGGATTGCCCGCCGCGACCGAGGCATGGTCGAGCCCATACCGCGCGAGATCGCCGACCTTGAAATTCTCCAGCAGCACGTCGGCCTGCGCGGCGAGCCGCCGCGCCAGGCCGAGATCGGCCGGATCGCGGAAATCGAGCGCGAGGCTGCGCTTGCCGCGGTTGCAGGCGTGGAAATAAGCGGCCGCTCCGTCCGCGGCGAAGGGAGGCCCCCAGGCGCGGGTCTCGTCGCCGCCGGGCGCCTCGACCTTGATGACATCGGCCCCGAGATCGGCGAGGGTCTGGCCGATCCAGGGCCCGGCCAGCACCCGGGCGAGCTCCAGCACCTTCAGCCCGGCCAAGGGTCGTTCCGCCATGCCTGCCCTCCCGTCGCGCCTGCCGGCGCATTGACCGGCGCCGGACCTGCCGGGTCAAGGGGCGACGGGAACCGGAAGCCGCCTCGTTTGTTGTGCCCGGCCGGGCGGACCAAGGAGAAGACGCGTGAAGGCAGCGACGGAGAGGTCGGCGGATATCTGTGTCCTGCTCAATCCCGGATCGGGCAAGCGCCGGGGCGCGGCGCTGGTGGCCGAGCTCGAGGCGATCTTCGCGCGGCATCCGGGGCGATTCGCGCTGCGCCGCCTGAGCAAGGGCACCGACATCCCGGCCGCGGCGCGCCAGGCCGCCGCCGAGGGCTTCGCGACCGTCGCCGCCGCCGGTGGCGATGGAACGATCAGCGGGGTTGCCGGCGGGCTCGTCGGCAGCGGGGCCCGGCTCGGGGTGCTGACCCTCGGCACCTTCAACTATTTCGCCCGCGCGCTCGGCCTGCCCGACACGCTGGAGGAGGCGGTGGGCGTGCTGCTCGACGGCCGGCCGCAGCCGATTGCTATCGGCACGGTGAACGGGCACGTCTTTCTCAACAATGCGAGCCTCGGCGCCTATGCCTCGATCCTGGAGCGGCGTGAGGACGTCTATCGCCGCTGGGGGCGCAGCCGGGCGGCGGCGTTCTGGTCGGTGCTGACGACGCTCGCCGAGACGCGCGACCCGATGGTGCTGAGGGTGACGGTGGATGGCACGCCCCGCCGGCTCCGGACCCCGCTCGCCTTCATCGCCTCGAACGCCTACCAGCTCGACCAGTTCGGGCTCGCCGGCGCGGATTGCGTGCGCGACGGCCAGTTCGCGCTCTTTGTCGCGCCCGATTGCGGGCGGGCGGAGCTGCTGCGCTTCGCGCTGCGTCTGGCGATGCGGCGGATGGAGCCGGGGCGCGATTTCGAGCTGTTCTGCGGGCGCGAGATCCTGATCGAATCGCGTCGGCCGCAGCGGCTCGTGGCGCGCGACGGCGAGCGCTCGCGGATGGCGGCCCCGTTCCGCTTCGAGGTGAAACGAGACGCGCTGGAGGTGCTGGTGCCGGGTGACGGCGCCTGATGCGGCGCCTCGTCCATCTGTCCGACCTGCATTTCGGCCGCGACCGCCCCGAGCTCTTGGAGCCGCTCCTCGCGGCGGTGCGGGCGGCGCGGCCGGATCTGGTGGCGATCTCGGGGGATCTGACGCAGCGGGCGCGGGCGCGGCAATTCCGGCATGCGCGCGCCTTCGTCGACCGGCTGGAAGCGCCCTGCCTGGTGGTGCCCGGCAACCATGACGTGCCGCTCGACCGGCCGCTGACCCGGCTCCTGGATCCGTGGGGCGCCTGGCGGGCTTGGTTCGGTCCGGAGCTGGAGCCGGAATTCCGCGATGCCGAGATGGTGGTGATCGGGGTCAACACCGTCAATCCGCTGAGCTGGCAGCGCGGGCGGATCGGTCGGCGCGCGCTGCGCCGGATCCGGCGCGCGTTCGAGGCCGAGCCGGCGGATGGGCGGAGCCGGATCCTGGTCGCGCATCATCCGTTCGAGCAGGAAGCGGGCATCGACAAGAAGCTGATGCACGGCGCGCGGGGGGCGGTCGGGGTGCTGGCCGAATGCGGGGCGGACATCGTGCTGACCGGGCATCTGCATGCCTGGGCGGCGGCACCCTTTGCCCGGCGCGAGGGGCGGGCGGGCGTGGTTCAGGTGCGCGCGGGGACCGGGCTCTCGAACCGGCTGCGGGGAGAGGAGAACGACTTCAACCTGCTGACGCTGGAGCGCGACGCGGTGACGGTGGAGCGATTCGCGGCCACGGACGGCGTGTTCAGGCCGGCCGCGGTGGCGCGGTTCCGCTCGGGCGGCGGCGGGTGGGCGGTTCAGGAGGGCGAGGTCTGAGCCTTGTCTTGGGCACCGGCCGGGCCTAAATCGGGACGATGAAAAACCCGTTCCGCCGCTATTTCAACCGGGCGACCGTCTCCGTTCTGCGGCTCGAAGGGGTCATTGGCGGCGGCGGGCGGCTTGGCGCCGGCGCGCTGAGCGATGCCGGGCTCGCGCCCTTGATCGAGGCGGCGTTCCGGCGCGGCCGACCGAAGGCGGTGGCGCTGGCGATCAATTCGCCCGGAGGCAGCGCGGCGCAGTCGAGCCTGATCGCCGCCCGCATCCGCCGGCTCGCCGACGAGAAGAAGCTGCCGGTGCATGCCTTCGTCGAGGATGTGGCGGCGTCTGGCGGCTATTGGCTCGCGACCGCGGCCGACAGCATCCATGTCGATCCCAACAGCATCGTCGGTTCCATCGGGGTGATTTCGGCCTCGTTCGGGTTCCAGACCTTCATCGCCCGGCACGGGATCGAGCGCCGGGTTCATACCGCGGGCGAGGACAAGAGCCTGCTCGACCCGTTCCGGCCCGAGCGGCCGGCCGATATCGAGCGGCTGAAGGCGCTGCAGGCGCTGATCCACCGCAACTTCATCGAGCAGGTCACGAGCCGGCGCGGGGCGCGGCTCTCGGGCGAGAACCTGTTCACCGGCGATATCTGGGTCGGGCAGGCCGGGGTGGAGGTGGGTCTGGCCGACGGCGTCGGGCATCTGGTTCCGGTGATGCGCGGGCTCTATGGCGAGGAGGTCCGCTTCCTGCCGATCGCGCCGCGCCGGCCGCTTCTGCGCCGGCTGGGTCTGCCCGGCGTCGCCGAGGCGCTGGGCCAGGTCGAGGAGCGGGCGCACTGGGCGCGGTTCGGCGTCGAGATGCCGGGATGCTGAGGGTCGGGCTCGTCCTGATCCTGGCGCTGCTGCTGGCGGGGATGGTCAGCCGGGCGATCCGGCCGACCGTGGCGCGCCGCGAGCCGGGGCCGCGGATCGAGACGGCGGCGAAATGCCCGTCCTGCGGCGCCTATCGCGTCGGCACCGCCGCCTGCGAGCGCCCCGATTGCCCGGCCCGGAGCCGCGGCTGACGGCCAGGAACCGTTTGGATGGAGGAGGCTCTGATGGGCGGAGGCGGCGCGGCCCTGGTGACCGGCGGCAGTCAGCGGCTGGGGCGGGCGATGGTGCTGGAGCTCGCGCGGCGTGGGCTCGACGTGGCGATCCACTATCACCGGGGGGCGGATGCGGCGGAAGAAACGGCGGCCGAGGCCCGCGCGCTGGGCGTCCGGGCCGCTATTCTCTGCGCCGACCTTCTCGACCGGGCCGAGACGGCGCGGCTCGTGCAGGACGCCGCCGCGGCGCTGGGCCGGCCGCTGACCGTGCTCGTCAACAATGCCTCGATCTTCGAGCATGACACGATCGCCACCGCGACCTGGGAAAGCTGGGACCGGCATATCGGCTCGAATCTGCGCGCCCCGTTCGAGCTGACCCAGGCCTTCGCCGCGCAGGTGCCCAAGGGCGCGCGCGACGCGGCGGGCGAGCCGGTGGCGAGCGGCTGCGTCGTCAATATGATCGACCAGCGCGTCCGCAAGCTGACCCCGGAGTTTGCAACTTATACGATAGCGAAGGCCGCGCTCTGGACCTTCACCCGCACCGCGGCGCAGGGTCTCGCGCCCGACGTGCGGGTGAACGGAATCGGCCCGGGGCCGACGCTGATCGGCGGTCGTCAGTCGCCCGAACACTTCGCCCGGCAGCGCGCCGCGACGGTGCTGGGCCGGGGCGCGAGTCCGGCCGAGATCTGCGCGGCGCTCGGCTTCATCCTCGATGCGCCGGGCCTGACCGGGCAGCTGATCTGCATCGACGGGGGCCAGCATCTCGCCTGGGCGACGCCCGATGTGCTGGGCGTCGAGTAGAGGAAGGTGGGGCGATAGCCCCCTGGAGCGGCGCCGTCAAGGCGAGTTTTCCCCTTCCGGGAGGGGGTCATATTTCTGTGAGGAATCTGTCAACGATTCCAGAATTTTACTCGCTATCACGCCAAATTTTCAGAAAAAACAGACGCTTACGAACGTGACGAAAAAATAGGCAAACACGGAAACCGGCTTGATTTGCAGAGGAAAAACCGGATGCCGCAAACTTCCGCACAGAGTTATGCACAGATTCTGTGGGCTCCTTTTCGCTTGAAAAGTCGTGGCCGTCTGGGCAGCGCAGGCCAGAATCATCCGGAGGTTGAGCGGTGACCGGCGGGACGGACGGCGAGCCCGATTTCGAGGAGGACGGGGCCGCGCGCGGCGCCGGCGGCAGCGGCGCGGCGGTGATCCGGGACTATCTCAAGCGGCTGGACGACCGGCCCGGCGTCTATCGGATGCTCGATGCCAAGGGCGAGGTGCTCTATGTCGGCAAGGCGCGGAACCTGAAGAAACGGGTCGCGGCCTATGCCAAGCCGATCGGGCACAACTCGCGCATAGGGCGAATGGTCGCCGCGACCTGCTCGATGATGTTCCTGACCACGGAGACCGAGACCGAGGCGCTGCTGCTCGAGCAGAATCTGATCAAGCAGCTCAAACCGCGCTACAACGTGCTGCTGCGCGACGACAAGAGTTTCCCCAACATCCTGGTGACCGGCGATCACGATTTCGCCCAGATCAAGAAGCATCGCGGGCTGCGCAAGGAGCCGGGCCGCTATTTCGGCCCCTTCGCCTCGGCCGGCAGCGTCAACCGGACGCTCAACCAGCTGCAGAAGGCCTTCCTGCTGCGCTCCTGCTCGGACGCGGTGTTCCAGAGCCGGACCCGGCCCTGCCTGCTCTACCAGATCAAGCGATGCAGCGCGCCCTGCACCGGCGAGATCGGCAAGGCCGACTATGCGGCCCTGGTCGAGGACGCCGTCCTGTTCCTGTCGGGCAAGTCGACCAAGGTCCAGGAGCAGCTCGCCGAGGCGATGGCGGAGGCGAGCGCCGCGATGCAGTTCGAGCGCGCGGCAGCCTTGCGCGACCGCATCCGGGCGCTGACCAGCGTCCAGGCCAACCAAGGCATCAATCCCGAGGGGGTCGAGGAGGCCGACGTGGTGGCCCTGCACCAGGAGGGGGGGCATGCCTGCGTCCAGGTCTTCTTCATCCGGGCGCATCAGAACTGGGGCAACCGAGCCTATTTCCCGCGGACCGGGTCGGGTGCGGAGCCCGGCGAGATCCTCGAGGCCTTCCTCGGCCAGTTCTACGACAACAAGCCGCCGGCGCGGCTGATCCTGCTGAGCCACCAGCCCGACAACGAGGATCTCCTCGCCGAGGCGCTGAGCGCGCGGCTCGGGCGCAAGGTCGAACTCGCCTTGCCCCGGCGCGGCGAGAAGGCGGGGCTGGTCGAGCAGGCCGCGCGCAATGCCCGCGAGGCGCTCGCCCGCCGCATGGCCGAGAGCGCCAGCCAGGCCGCCCTGCTCGAAGGGCTCGCCGAAGCGTTCGGACTCGACGGCCCGCCGGAGCGAATCGAGGTCTACGACAACAGCCACATCATGGGCACCAACGCGGTGGGCGGCATGATCGTCGCCGGCCCCGAGGGCTTCCTGAAATCGCAGTACCGCAAGTTCAACATCCGCTCGACCGAGCTCACCCCCGGTGACGATTTCGGCATGATGCGCGAGGTGCTGACCCGCCGCTTCGCGCGGCTGGCCCGCGAGGATCCCGACCGCCAGACCGACGCCTGGCCCGACCTCGTGCTGATCGACGGCGGCCCCGGCCAGGTGGCGGCGGCCTGCGCGGCGCTGCAGGAGCTCGGTATCGACGAGGTCGCTATGGTCGGTGTCGCCAAGGGCGTCGATCGCGACGCCGGCAAGGAAGAGTTCCACCGGCCCGGAAAGCCGCCGATGGCCCTTCCCCATCGCGATCCGGTGCTCTATTTCGTGCAGCGGCTGCGCGACGAGGCGCACCGGTTCGCGATCGGCGCGCATCGGGCGAAGCGGGCGGCGCAGACCCGGGCGACGCCGCTCGACGAGGTGCCGGGTGTCGGGGCGGCCCGCAAACGGGCGCTGCTCGCGCATTTCGGCTCGGCCAAGGCGGTGGCGCGCGCCGGTCTCGCAGATTTGCGCGCGGCGCCTGGCATATCGGATGCGCTCGCCGAGCAGATCTATGGCTTCTTCCATGGCGAGGGCTAATTGACTACATACTACATACGCGCGGGCATGCGCCCGCCGAGGGACGCACCAATGCGCTGGACCGTACCGAACATCCTGACCGTGATGCGGTTGCTGGCGGCGCCCGGCGTCGCACTCGCCTTCGTGCTGTTTCCGCGGCCGGCGGCGGACTGGATCGCCATCGGCCTCTTCATCCTGGCGGCGCTGACCGACTATATCGACGGGCGGCTCGCGCGCGCCTGGGGGCAGGAAAGCGCCTTCGGCCGGATGCTCGACCCGATCGCCGACAAGGCGATGGTGGTGATCGCGCTCGCGGTGATCGTCGGCCTGTCGGGGATCCGCGGGCTGATCCTCCTGCCGGTCGCCCTCATCCTCCTGCGCGAGGTCTTCGTCTCGGGCCTGCGCGAGTTCCTGGGTTCGAAGGCCGGCAAGCTCCGGGTCACCAATCTCGCCAAGTGGAAGACCGCGGCGCAGATGGTGGCGATCCCGGTCCTGCTGCTCGCCGGGGTCTTCGAATACGACCGGCGGCACGGGCAGTTCTGGTATTCCTCCTGGTTCCACAACTGGGCGAGCTGGCTCCTGGAGAATGGCGGGCTGGTGCTGATCTGGGTCGCGGGCCTGCTCACCCTGATGACCGGCATCGACTATCTGATGAAGGCGCTGCCGTTCCTGAGGGACCGCAAGCGGTGAGCCTGACCGTGCTCTATTTCGCCTGGCTGCGCGAGCGGATCGGCGCCCCGTCCGAGCGGGTCGAGACCGGGGCCGCGACGGTCGCCGATCTGGTGGAGGAGTTGCGGGGCCGCGAGCCGCGCTACGCGCTCGCCTTTTCCGATCTCGCCTCGGTTCGGGTCGCGCTCGACCAGGAGCTCGGCGATCTCGCAAGCCCGCTCGCGGGCGTGCGCGAACTCGCTTTCTTTCCCCCGATGACCGGCGGCTGAATGGCGGTCCGGATCCAGCGCGACGATTTCGATCTCGGCGCCGAGCTTGCGGTCCTGCGGGCCGGCCGGCGCGATATCGGGGCGCTGGTCAGCTTCACCGGGCTGGTGCGCGATGCCGGCGGCGCGGTCGAGACGCTTGAGCTCGAACATTATCCCGGCATGGCCGAGCGGGCGCTGGCGGCGATCGAGGCCGAGGCCCGCGCGCGCTGGTCGCTGCAGGCGAGCCTGATCGTCCATCGCTACGGGTGCCTCGCGCCGGGCGACCAGATCATGATGGTGGCGACCGCCGCGTCCCATCGCAGCGAAGCCTTCGAGGCGGCTGAATTCCTGATGGATTACCTGAAGTCGAGGGCGCCGTTCTGGAAGAAGCAGACCGGCCCCGACGGCAATGGCTGGGTCGAGGCGCGCGACCTCGACGAGCAGGCACTCGCCCGCTGGTCGACCGCCGGCTAGTTTATCCCGCCCCGATTGCAACTCGACATTGCCGCGGGCCAAGAAACTAGATATTGTGGCTGACAAGAACATCCGTTCGGGATGTCGGGAGCAGTGAGGCAGATTTGAGCGCGCAGCCATTGAGTGCGAAGCAGGGAGTCGCCGGTGCTGCGACCTCGGTGATGCCCTTCCAGATCCGCGGCCGATCCTTCACCGCGCTCGTTCTGCGCCTGGAAGGCGAGCCCGATCCGGCCTTCTTCAGCTCGCTCGATTCGCTCCTGCGCCAAGCCCCGCATTTCTTCGTCAACGCGCCCCTGGTGCTCGATCTCGACAAGGCGCCCGAGCTCGTCGAGAAGGGCGAGTTCGTCAAGCTGGTGCGGGCGCTCCGGGCCCGCCGGCTGACCGCGATCGGCATCCAGAACGGCACGCCCGACCAGGGCGTCGCGGCCTTCGGGGCCGGGCTCATCACCCTGCAGGGCGGCCGGGACGCGCCGCTCGATCGCGGCGGACGCGCGGCACCGGAAGAAGCCGGCGCCAAGTCCGCGCCGGAGCCTGTCGCTCTGGCCGAGCCGGGACCTGCCTCGCTTCTCGTCACCGAGCCGGTCCGGTCGGGCCAGCGCATCTTCGCCGATCGCGGCGACCTCGTCGTGGTCTCATCGGTCAGTTCCGGCGCCGAGCTGATCGCGCAGGGCAACATCCATGTCTACGGCCCGTTGCGCGGCCGGGCGCTTGCCGGGGTCAATGGCGACAAGGCGGCGCGGATCTTCTGCCAGAGCCTGGAGGCGGAGCTGGTCGCGGTCGCCGGCCTCTACCGCACCAGCGACGATCTCGGGCCGGCCGTGCGGCAGCAGCGCGTCCAGGTCTTCCTCCAGGACGAGACGCTCTGCGTCGAACCTCTGAAATAACCGCAGCATCAAAAAAGAGGAGTATCGCTTGGCCAAGATCATCGTGGTTACCTCGGGCAAGGGCGGGGTCGGCAAGACCACCTCGACGGCCGCCATCGGCGCGGGCCTGGCGATGCGCGGGCACAGCACCGTCGTCATCGACTTCGACGTCGGATTGCGCAATCTCGACATGATCATGGGGTGCGAGCGCCGGGTGGTGTTCGACTTCATCAACGTCATCCAGGGCGACGCGAAGCTGAAGCAGGCGCTGATCAAGGACCGCCGGCTCGACAATCTGTCGATCCTGCCGACCAGCCAGACCCGCGACAAGGACGCGCTGACCCGCGAGGGCGTCGGCAAGGTGCTGGACGAGCTGCGCGAGCAATTCGACTACATCATCTGCGACAGCCCGGCCGGCATCGAGCGCGGCGCGTATCTCGCGATGTACTATGCCGACGAGGCGGTGGTGGTGACGAACCCCGAAGTCTCCTCGGTGCGCGACAGCGACCGGGTGCTGGGGCTCCTGAGCTCCAAGACCAACCGTGCGGAAAAGGGCGAGGGCAACGTCAAGTCGCACCTGCTGCTGACCCGCTACGACCCGGCCCGCGTCGCCAAGGGCGAGATGATGAAGGTCGAGGACATCCTCGAGATCCTGTCGATCCCGCTTCTCGGCATCATCCCGGAAAGCACCGCCGTGCTGAAGGCCTCGAATGTCGGCACGCCTGTCGTGTTCGATTCGAAGTCGAATGCCGGCAAGGCCTACGAGGATGCGGTGTCGCGGCTGATCGGCGAGCAGCTGGAGATGAAGATCCAGCCCGAGCGGCAGGGCCTGTTCCAGCGGCTGCTGCGGCGGACGGCATGACCATGCTGAACTTCTTCCGCCGGCACCGTTCGGCCACATCCGCGGATTCAGCGAAGGAGCGGCTGCAGATCCTGCTGTCGCACGAGCGCGTCGACCGTTCCGGCCCCGAATATCTGCCGATGCTCCAGCGTGACATCCTGGAAGTCATCCAGCGCTATATGCGGGTCGGGGACGAAGGCGTCGATATCAAGCTCGAGCGCGGCGACGAATTGTCGACGCTCGAGATCAATGTCGAGCTGCCGGGCGCCCGCGTGCTGCATACGCGGGGCGCGGCCTGACCATCCGGCGCCGGCCCGGCGCCGGCTCCTCCTCCGGGGGGGAGAGGACCTGCTGCCAGGCCGGGCGATGCCCGGCCGCAGCGGGATCGGCGCAGTACGGCCCCAGAGCCTGAGGCCCGACGCACCGCGTTCCCGGCCCGACCGAGGGTTCGGCGCGACACGCGCTGCCCCCGGGCCAGCCGCCTTGCAGGCTTTCCAGCGGAGCGAGGCGCTCCATGGATCGCGGGGACGCTCCGCGCTTGCCAGCCCGACGGCCGACCGCGATAGTGGCGTGACACTCTGATCTGCGGGAGGGGGATGCACGGGCTCGATCTGGTCAATACGGTGATTCTGGTCGGCTCGGCGCTCGTGCTGATCGGCATCTTCTCCAGCCTGGTCGCCACCCGCTTCGGCGCCCCGCTTCTGCTTGTCTTCCTGGTGGTGGGCATGCTCGCCGGCCAGGACGGTCCCGGCGGGATCGTCTTCAGCAACTACCGCGTCACCTACCTCGTCGGCTCGATCGCCCTGTCGGTGATCCTGTTCGATGGCGGACTGCGCACCCGCCTGTCCGCCTTCCGCGGCGTGCTCGCGCCCTCGATGCTGCTCGCCACCGTCGGCGTGCTCGTCACCGCGGCGCTGACCGGCGCGGTGGCCTGGGCCGTGCTCGGCCTCGCTCCGGTCGAGGCGCTGCTGCTCGGCTCCATCGTTGCCTCGACCGACGCGGCGGCGGTGTTCTTCCTGCTCCGCACCGGCGGCCTGCGCCTGCAGAGCCGGGTCGGCTCGACGCTCGAGATCGAATCGGGGACAAACGATCCGGTCGCGGTGTTCCTGGTCCTGCTCCTCACCCAATATCTCCTCGCGGGCGGCCAGATGACCGGCTGGCACCTGGCGCTCATCGTCGCGCAACAGGCGGTGCTGGGCGCGGCGGCAGGCGTGACGGGCGGACTGGCGCTCGTCGCTATCCTCAACCGCGTCAGCATGCCGGGCGGCCTGCATCCGCTGCTCGTGGTCGCGACCGCGGTGCTGATCGCCGCCGCGACCTCGCTCGCCGGCGGCAGCGGGCTGCTCGCGGCCTATATCGCGGGCCTCGTGATGGCGAACCGGCCGACCCGCGCCTATCCCTCGATCGTCGGCTTCCACGATGCGGTGACCTGGCTCTGCCAGATCGTGATGTTCCTGCTGCTCGGCCTGCTCGTCACCCCCACGACCCTCTGGTCCTATGTCGGCCCGGGACTCCTGGTCGCGCTCGCGCTCACCTTCATCGCGCGCCCCGTGGCGGTCGGGCTCTGCCTCGGCGCCTTCGGCTTCGATCTGCGCGAACTCACCTTCATCTCCTGGGTCGGGCTGCGCGGCGCGGTCTCGATCTTCCTCGCCGCGATCCCGACGCTGGCCGGCATCTCCGACGGCGCGGTCTATTTCAACGTCGCGTTCTTCGTGGTGCTCCTGTCGCTCTCGGTGCAGGGCTCGACGCTCACCACCGCCGCCCGCCGCCTCGGCGTGGCGCTGAAGCAGCATACGCCGAGCCAGATCCGCATCGAGATCGACATTCCCGGCCAGACCCAGCGCGAGATCGTCGGCTACGCCGTCACGCCGGACAGCGTGATCCTCGGCCTCTCGAAGCTGCCCGGCTGGGCGCGGGTGCTGATGGTGGTGCGCAAGACCCAGGTGCTCGATCCGGTGACCGCGGGCCCGCTCCAGCCCGGCGACTACAGCTATTTCCTGATCCCGCGCGACCGCCTGCCGCGCCTCGACAGCCTGTTCCGCACCAGCCCGGACGTCGCCCGCCGGCTCGGGATGCTGTTCGGCGAGATGCCCATTCGCGGCGAGTCGCGCGTGGGCGAGCTCGCCGCCTTCTACGGCCTCGATTTCGGCGATGCCGCGCCCGAGACCCCGCTCGCCGACTGGGCCGCCGGGCGGCTCGGCAGCCGGCCCGCGATCGACGCCCGGCTCGCCGTCCCCGGCGCAACGCTCATCGTGCGCCGGATCGAGACCGGACGGATCGCGAGCATCGGCCTGCAGCTCGACGAGATGCTGCAGGTCGAGCCCGACGAGGGCCTCCTGCAGCGGTTGGAGGAGGCGGCCGACGAGCTCGGCCCGCTGCGCCGCTGGCTGGCCCGCCTGCGTCCCCGCCGCGCCTGACGCTTGCCAGTGCCGAGCGCCAGGGCTTAGACCGGTCGCGCGCGGAGCCTGCGCGGACGTGGCGAAACCGGTAGACGCAGCGGACTTAAAATCCGCTTCCCTCGGGAGTGCGGGTTCGATCCCCGCCGTCCGCACCAGGCGCGCGGCGCTTGCGAATCGACCCCGATCGGCGCGAGAATTTCAACCTTATTCACTTGCTTCCCTGCGCTGCGAATCTTCCGCGCAACACCTTTCTTTTTGTCGTCTATTTAGCAACTTCGGGTTTGAACCATGGCGACACCCACCCAAAACGGCCTGTCGACGACCGCCAGCGGCTATTGGGATCGATACCTGCTTGGAGGGTTCAAATGGGGTGGGCCGATCGGCCAGGGCGTCCGGCTGAGCTACAGCTTTCCCGACGGCGACGGCTATCACAGCAACAATTATGGGGAAGGCGAGTGGGATGCCTGGTACACGACCACGCCGAACGAACGCGCCGCCATTCGTCATGGGCTCGACGCCTGGTCGGCGGTTTCCGGCATCTCGTTCTACAGGACGGTCGATACCAGCGGCACCGTCGGTGACCTGCGCTTCGCCAAGACCGACATCGTCGACCAGAACGAGGCCGCGCATGCCTATCCTCCAAGCAATGCCCCGGAGGCTGGCGATGTCTGGTTCCGGCACTCCGAATGGCATGACGGAGCCGACGATCCGATCAAGCCCGGCAGCTACGACTATCTTGTCATCCTGCACGAGATCGGCCACGCCCTCGGGCTGAAGCACTCGTTCGAAGACCCGAACCCGATTCCGACCGACTTCGATGACCTGTTCGGAACGGTGATGAGCTACACCGCGATGGCGGGGGTCGATGGCAACTATGCCTCGTTCTATCCGACCACGCCGATGTACTACGATCTGTCGGCAATCCAGTATCTCTATGGTCGCGGATCGCACAATGCCGGACCGACGACCTACACGTACCATGAGGGCAAGACGTATTTCGAGACGATCGACGATAGCGGCGGCAAGGACAAGATCGTCTATGACGGCACCGCCGACAGCAGGATCGACCTCAGGGTCGGCTGGGCCTCGGAGGTCAGCGAGGCGATCGAATTCGGAGATGGGGAAACCAGCCGCGACACAGTTTGGATCGGACCGGGCACCGATATCGAAGCGGCGGTGGGTGGGTCGGGCAACGACCAGTTGCAGGGCAACGCGCTCGCCAACAGCCTGAGCGGCGGGGCTGGCAATGATCGTCTCTACGGCTCGGGTGGCGCGGATCGGCTCTATGGCGGCAAGGGCGCGGACCGGCTCTATGGCGGCGCGGGCAACGACCAGCTGTCGGGCGGCGACGGGGCCGACCGGCTCCAGGGCGGAGGAGGGGCCGATCTCCTGCACGGGCTTGGGGGGGCCGACCGGTTCATCTTCAAAAGCGTTGCAGAGGCGGGGCTGGGCAATACTTGCGATACGATCGCAGATTTCGAGCGTGGCATCGACCATATCGACCTGTCTCAGATCGACGCCAACACGTCCCGCAGCGGCGAGCAGGCGTTCGACTTCATCGGTCGCGCCCCGTTCCACGGCATTGCCGGCGAGCTGCATTGCCGGTTCGGGATCCTGTCGGGCGACACCGACGGGGACGGCGCCGCGGATTTCCAGATCGCGCTGACCGGGCTCGGATCGCTCTCCGCCAGCGACATTCTCGGGATCGCCTGATCACCCGGCCGCGTCGAGCAGCCGGGTCACCTCCGCATCCTCGAGCTGGGCGAAGTCGGCATAGCTCGCGCCGACCGCGCCATGGAGCAGGCTGCGCTGCAGGCAGACCGTCTCGTCGGCATCGAGCTCGCGCAGCACGTCCTCGTCGGCGACCGGTACCGCCAGCACCAGCCGCGCCGGCCGGCGCTGCCGCAGCACCGCGAGCGCGGCCCGCATCGTCGCGCCGGTCGCGATCCCGTCATCGACCAGGATCGCGGTGCGCCCGGCGACCGGCACCGGCGGGCGGCCGCGCAGATAGACGGCGCGCCGCCGGGCGATCTCGGCGCGCTCGGCCTCGGCCAGCGCCTCCAGGGCCCGGCGGTCGAGCCCGAATCGGGCCGCGATCGCATCGTTGACGACGATCTCGCCACCATCGGCCACCGCGCCAGCGGCAAGCTCGGGCTGCCGTGGCACCCCGATCTTGCGCACGATCAGGAGGTCGAGCGGCGCGCCGAGCCGTTTTGCCACCGGGGCGGCCACCGGCACCCCCCCGCGCGGCAGGGCCAGCACCACCGGGTTGCGCAAGCCGCGCGCCGCCAGCGCTTCGGCCAGTGCGTCCCCGGCCGCTGCCCTGTCGCGGAACCGCGTCACCGCTCGGGCCGCCGGATCACGGCGTGATCGCCACCTTCAGCACCCCGTCGCGCTGGTGCCCGAACAGGTCATAGGCCGCCTCGATCTCGTCCAGGCGGAAGCGATGGGTGACGAGCGGCCGGGTGTCGAGCCGGCCCGAGGCGATCACCTCCATGAGCCGCCGCATCCGCTCCTTGCCGCCGGGGCAGAGCGTGGTCACGATCTTGTTGTCGCCGAGCCCGGCGCGGAACGCGTCGAGCGGGATGCGCAGGTCCTCGGAATAGACCCCGAGCGAGGACAGCGTCCCGCCCGGCCGGATCACCCGCAGCGCCGCCTCGAAGGTCTGCTGCCGCCCGAGCGCCTCGATCGCCACATCGACGCCGCGTCCGTCGGTCAGTCGCATGATCTGCTCGACCGGATCGCCCTTGGTGAAGTCGACGATCAGGTCCGCGCCCATCCGCCGCGCGATTTCCTGGCGCGCCGGCACCGCCTCGACGGCGATGATCGTGGTGGCGCCCATCAGTTTGGCGCCCGCCGTCGCGCAGAGCCCGATCGGCCCTTGCGCGAACACCGCGACCGTGTCGCCGATCCGGACCGCGCCGCTCTCGGCGCCGGAAAAGCCGGTCGACATGATGTCGGGGCACATCAGCACCTGCTCGTCGGTCAGCCCGTCCGGCACCGGCGCGAGATTGGTCATCGCGTCCGGCACCAGCAGATACTCGGCCTGCGCGCCGTCGATCGTGTTGCCGAACCGCCAGCCGCCAAGCGGCTTGAAGCCGTGCTTGGTGCCGGCGCCATCCTGCGAATGGCAGCCGCACAGGCAGGCATTGCTGTAGCCCGATGGCGTGATGGCGCCCGCGATCACCCGCTGGCCCTCGGCGAAACCCTCGACCGCGCTGCCGAGCTTCTCGATCACCCCGACCGGCTCATGGCCGATCGTCAGCCCCTTCGCGACCGGATATTCGCCCTTCAGAATGTGGATATCGGTGCCGCAGATCGTCGTCGTCGTGATGCGGATCAGCGCATCGAGCGGCCCAACATCGGGAATCGGCTTGTCTTCCAATACGATGCGATTGGGTTCGACGAAGATTGCGGCCCTCATCTTGCCGGCCATTGCATGCCTCCAGTCTTGGAGCGCGGGGGGGCGGCGGGAAGGCCGCGCCCCCTCCCCAGGTTGCGGTTCCGCCCGCATCCAGACGCCGCCGCGCCGGTCCCCGCCTTGATCCCGGTCAAGTGCTCGCGGCGGTTTGATGCCGATCTTGACCCAGGTCATGGCGGCCCGGACCGCCCGATGCCATGGTCGCCGCGAGGACCAGTTCAGACGGGAGGCTGACGCGATGATCCAATCGAGATCGACCGAAATCCAAGCGGCGCAACGCCCCGTCTTCGACCGCCAGTTGATCGCCGCCAGCCAGCGCCCGCTCCGCGCCGCGGTCGAGGCGCAGCGCCACGCGCTCGGCCGGCTCGGCCAGTTCTATGGCGAGGGGCTGCGCTTCATGGCGCTCCGGCTCGAGGCCAACCGCAGCGCGGCGCGGCATCTGGCGGGCTGCCGCAACCTGCCCGAGACCGTCTCGGCCTGGACCGCCTATCTCGACGGCACCGCGCAACACTATAGCGAGGAGTTCGAACGCGTGGCCGGGCTCTGCTCGAGCCAGACCCGCGAGGTCATCGACGAGGTCCGCCACGATGTCGCCGAGGCGATCGCAGCCCCGGCCGGCGCGGCATGACAACCGGCCTCGCCGCGCCCGGTCCGAAGCGGGCCCGATGAACCGCCCGCTCGCGGGGCCGCGCGCGGCGGCGGAGCGGGTGCGGCTGCCGGAACGCCCGGCCGACCCCGCCGAGGCATCCGGCCGGCTGCTCGACCGCTCGCTGCGCGCGCTCGCATCCCGCGCGACGCTCGGCCTGTCGCCCGCCGCCCTGCTCGAGGCCTGGAGCGATTGGGCGGTGCATCTCGCCAGCGCGCCCGGCAAGCAGGCCGAGCTGGCCCAGAAGGCGGTTCGCAAGCTGCTCCGGCTGCAATCCTACGCGGCGACGGGCGCCGGGCCCGGCGAGGCCGGGCGCTGCATCGAGCCCCTGTCCCAGGACCGCCGGTTCGACGACCCGTCCTGGCAGCTTCCGCCGTTCGACCTCATCCACCAGGCCTTCCTGCTGCAGCAGCAATGGTGGTGCAACGCGACAACCGGCGTGCGCGGCGTGACGCGACAGCACGAGCAGGTGGTTGAATTCACCGCCCGGCAGATCCTCGACATGGTCTCGCCGGCGAATTTCGTCTGGACCAATCCCGAGGTCCTGGCGCGGGCGCGCGACACCGGCGGCATGAACTTCGTCCAGGGCGCCCGCAACTGGGCCGAGGATTTCGGGCATGCCCTCGCCGGCACCGCCGCCCGCCCGCAGGACCAGGCGGTCGGGCGCAGCGTGGCGGTGTCGCCGGGCCAGGTCGTGTTCCGCAACCGCCTGATCGAGCTGATCCAGTACGCGCCGACCACCGACCGGGTCCATCCCGAGCCGGTCCTGATCACGCCGGCCTGGATCATGAAATACTATATCCTCGATCTCAGCCCGGCGAACTCCCTGGTGCGCCACCTGACCGGCCAGGGCTTCACGGTCTTCATGATCTCCTGGCGCAATCCAGGGTCGGAGGATCGCGATCTCGGGATGGACGACTATCTGCGCGACGGCCCGATGGCGGCCCTCGACGCAGTCCAGGCGATCAGCGGCTCGGACCGGATCCATGGCTGCGGCTACTGCCTCGGGGGCACGCTCCTGACCATCGCCGCCGCGGCGATGGCCCGCGACGGCGATCCGCGGCTCGCGAGCCTCACGCTGCTCGCGGCGCAGTCCGATTTCACCGAGGCGGGCGAACTTACCCTCTTCATCAACGAGAGCCAGGTCAGCTTCCTCGAGGACATGATGTGGGAGCAGGGCTATCTCGATACCGCGCAGATGGCCGGCGCCTTCCAGCTCCTGCGCTCCAACGATCTGATCTGGTCGCGCCTCACCCGCGACTATCTGATGGGCGAGCGCTCGACCCCGAACGACCTGATGGCCTGGAACGCCGACGCGACGCGGATGCCCTACCGGATGCATTCGGAATATCTGCGCTGGCTGTTCCTGGAGAACCGGCTGGCCGAAGGGCATTACCTCGTCGACGGCGCGGCCATCGCCCTGTCGGACATCCGCATCCCGGTCTTCGCGGTCGGGACCGAGACCGACCATGTCGCCCCCTGGCGCTCGGTTCACAAGGTGCATCTGCTCTTCGACGCCGACGTGGCCTTCGCGCTGACCAATGGCGGCCACAATGCCGGCGTGGTGTCCGAGCCTGGACATCCGCGCCGGCACTACCGGTTCCTCGAGTCGCGCGCGCATGATCCCTATCGCGACCCCGACGCCTGGCGGGCCGCCGCGGCCGAGCGCGATGGCTCCTGGTGGATCGCCTGGACCGACTGGCTCGGCGCGCGCTCCGGTCCTCTCTGCACCCCCCCGCCGCTCGGCGCGCCCGAGCGCGGCTATCCCCCGCTTGGCCCCGCCCCGGGCCGCTACGTCCTCGCCCCCTGAGACGCGGCCTCCCCCCGGCATCGCCTCGACGCTCCGGGCGGCAGGCCGGGGGATCCGGCGCCCCGGCCGGGATGTTCGGCGGGATCGTCACCTCGCGGCGGGGCGATTCGAGGGGGCATGGCGCGGTAGGAACCGCTGTCGCAGTACGCGATTTTCTGGTCCGCCTTTCCGCGTGTTCTGGTCAATCGAGGCCTCGCTCGGCGCCCGGAAGCGCATTCCCCCAAGGCGTCCAGCGCCGGCTTCGGCCCGCGCGCGCCGCCCCCAACGGGCCGCGTGCATTCCCGCGGAACGGCGCATTGACAGGCAGTTCCGGATCACGTACTTTGGGTAAACGTTAACCCGGACAAAAAACCGGGGCTTTGGGGGGAATGGTCTCGTGAGAGACAAGGTCCAGATGCGCGATATCGCGGAGCGGCTGGGGGTGTCCGTCAAAACGGTCTCCGGCGCGCTCAACGGCAATTCCGCCCGCATGTCGGACCAGACGCGCGAGCGTATCCGCAGCCTGGCGTCCGAACTCGGCTACCAGCCCAATATCGTCGCCCGCGGGATGCGCCAGGGCGTGCTGCCGGTCATCGGCCTGGTCGCGGAGGGTCTGATCACCCTGCCGTTCGCCACCGAGATCGTGCGCAGCCTCGACAATGCCAGCCGGGTGCATGGGCTGGCGGTGGTGGCGACCAATGTCGGCGGCTCGCGCAGCGTGGAGGACGGTCTTGCCGAGGCGCGGCGCTTCCTGCCCAAGGCCGTCGTCTTCGCCACCATGTATCACCGCGCCATCGCGCTCGAGCCCGAGGCGCGCCGGTCGATCGACCTCATGATCAATTGCAGCGATGCCTCGGGCGAGGTCCCCGCGATCGTTCCGGACGAGGAACAGGCGGCCAGGGACATCGTCGAACATTGCTTCGCGCGCGGTCGGCGCCGCATCGCGTTCCTCAACCTGCCGGGGATCCTCGCCGGCGCGCTGCGCGAGCAGGGCTTCCGCGCCGCCCATGCCGCCGCCGGGATCGCGGTGACGGAAGACTGGATCCGGCCCGCCACCCGCGGCGCGCTCTATACCGAGTTCAGCGCCAGTCTGGTCCTGACCCATATCGAAGCCCTGACGGGCGAAGCGGTACGGCCCGACACGATCCTGTGCGGCAATGACCGGGTGGCGCTCGAGGTCTATGGCGCGCTGCGCCGCTCGGGCGTCGACATTCCCGGCGACGTGGCGGTCGCGAGCTTCGACAACCAGGCGGAGATCGCGCGGCGGCTCGACCCGCCCTTGACCACGATGGCGCTGCCCTATCGCGACATGGGCCGGCGCGCGGCGCGGATCATCGCCGGCATCGCGCCACCGGCGCAACCGCTTGAGAAGGTTCCGTTCCGGCTGATCGAGCGCGCTTCGGTGTGACGGCAGCCGGTCCATACAAGGGGGAGGAGGAGAAGGAATGCTCGAACGAACTTCACGCGGGGTAACCAGGCTCGGGGCCGGATTCGGAACCGGCGCCCTGGCGGCCGCGCTCGCGGCATGGACCCTAGCCGCACCCGCCCAGGCCGCCGATCTGCGGATGATGTTCCAGGGCGATCCCTACGAGATCGACGCGATCAGCGCCGCGGCCAAGGCCTTCGAGGCGGCCAATCCCGGCACCAAGATCGAGCTGATCCACACGCCGCACGATTCCTACAACGAGAAGATCGGCGCGGCGGTGTCGGCCGGCAACCTGCCCGACATCATCGAGCTCGATGCGCCGTTCCTGTCGAACTATGTCTGGTCGGGGTTCCTGCAGCCGATCGACGGGCTGATCGACAAGGCGCTGCTCGACGACATGACGCCTTCGAACGTCGCGCAGGGCACCTATCCGCCCGATGGCAAGCTCTATGCGACGAGCCTCATCGACTCGACCGTCGTGCTCTACGCCAGCAAGAAGCAGCTCGAATCGCTCAATATCCGGATTCCGAAGGGCGTCGACGACGCCTGGACCGGCGAGGAGTTCCAGGCGGCCCTCAAGACGCTCTCGACCGCGCCGGGCGTGAAATGGCCGATCGACCTGTTCCGCGGCTACGGCACCAAGACCGAATGGATCCCCTATGGCTATGAGCCGCTGCTGGTCTCGTCCGGCTGCGACCTGATCGACCGCACTACCTGGAAGGCATCGGGGACGCTCGACAGCGCGGCTTGCGTCAAGGTGGCCACGATGATGGCCGAATGGGTGAAGAACGGCTGGGTCGTGCCGCAATCGGCCGGCACCAACCAGTTCTATGTCGAGGGCCGGCCGGCCGCGCTCGCCTGGGGCGGCTTCTGGCTCTATGCCGAGGCGGTCAAGGCGATGGGCGACGACTTGATCGCGCTGCCGCTGCCGAATTTCGGCGCCAAGGGCGCGAGCCCGAACGGCACCTGGATCTATGCGATCAGCAAGGACGCGTCCGATCCCGAGCTCGCGGGCAAGTTCCTGAGCTTCATGATCGAGAACCCGGCCTATCAGGACGCCTATCGCGGCCATTCCGGCTTTCCGGGCCTGAAATCCTTCGGCGCCGCCTCGCCGCTCTATGCGCCGGGCGGCGCGCTCCAGGTCGGCTTCGAGCAGGCCGCCAAGACCGCCGTGCCGCGTCCGCCGCACCCGGCCTATCCGGCGATCACCCTCGCGGTGCAGACCGCCTTCACCAACATCCTCGACGGTGCCGACCCGCAGGCCGAGCTGACCAAGGCGGCCAAGGCGATCGACGCGGATATCGCCGACAATGACGGCTACCCGCCCTTCGGCGGCAACTAGCGCGGTCCGACCTGCGCTGCGGGGAGGATCGTCCTCCCCGCCATCCTCACCATTCCAGGACCGAGAAGGGGGCAGAGCATGACTGCGCCGACTGTGACCTTGACCCGCCCGGCCGAGACGGCGCGCCCGCGACGCCTGATCGGCGCCCGCTGGCAGGAGCTCCTGATGCTGCTGCCCGCCTGCGCCATCATCGCGGGCTTCCTGCTCCTGCCGTTCATCCTGTCCTTCCCGATGTCGCTGACCAACCGCCGGCTGATCCCCCGGCCGGTGCGCTTCGTCGGGCTCGACAACTACGTGGCCGTGCTGACCGACCCGATCTTCTGGCGGGCCCTCTTCAACGTCACCTACTTCGCGCTGATGGTGGTGCCGATCCAGTGCGGCTTCGCTCTCGCCATGGCGCTGCTCATCAACCAGAGGATCCCCGCCCGCAACTTCTTC
This sequence comes from Amaricoccus sp., assembly GCA_046348955.1. GTDB lineage: Bacteria > Pseudomonadota > Alphaproteobacteria > Rhodobacterales > Rhodobacteraceae > Amaricoccus. The sequence goes on along the minus strand of JAXMDG010000002.1, from coordinate 417,431 downwards.
CGCGGCGCGCTGTTCCTGCCCGCCATCACCTCGATGGCCGTGGTCTGCGTGATCTGGGGCACGCTCTTCCAGTTCCCGACCGGCCCCTTGAACCAGATCGTCGGCGCGCTCACCTTCGGCCTCGCCGGCCCGATCGACTGGCTCGGCAATCCCGCCTCGGCCATGCCCGCGATCGTGCTGCTCTCCGCCTGGCAGGCCTACGGCTTCCAGATGGTCGTCTATCTCGCCGGCCTCCAGAGCATCCCCGGCGACCTCTACGAGGCCGCCCGCCTCGACGGCGCCTCGACCTGGCAACGCTTCCGCTTCGTCACCTGGCCGGGCCTGCGCCAGACCAACATCTTCGTCATCATCATCACCACGATCCAGGCCTTCAAGCTCTTCACCCAGGTCAATATCCTGACCCAGGGCGGGCCGCGCAACGCCACCGAGACCGTGGTGCAATACATGTACCAGGTCGGCTTCGTCGGCCAAAAGCTCGGCCTCGCCTCGGCCGTCGCCATCATCCTCTTCTTCATCGTGCTCGCGATCTCGCTCGTGCAGCGCATCGTCCTGAGGGATCCGAAATGACCGCCGTCGACGCGCCGCCGCCCGGCACCTCAGACCGCTTCCCGATCGTCAAGCTCGTCTCGATCGCGATCATCACCTTCGTGATCGTCTCGCCGCTCTTCCTGCTCGTCGTCGCGAGCCTCAAGCCCGACCGCTTCCAGATCCTGCAGGAAATGGGCAGCTTCAAGGCCTTCTGGGTCACGAACCCCACCCTGCAGAACTACCGCGACATCCTCACCTTCTCCGGCAACCAACCCTTCGCCCGCTACCTGACCAACTCGATCATCGTGCTGGTCTTCACCCTGGCCGGCGGCATGCTCTTCAATTCCATGGCCGCCTTCGTGCTCGCCTGGGGACGGCTGCCGGGCCGCGCCATCATCCTGACCGCGATGATCGGCCTCTATATCGTGCCGCAGGAGTCAATCGTGCTCCCGCTGCTCAATATCATGAACCAGATCGGCCTCGCCGACAGCTTCTCCGCCCAGATCCTGCCCTTCTGGGCGAGCCCGCTCTATGTCTTCCTGCTCTATCAGTTCTTCAGCCAGATCCCCCGCGACCTCTACGACGCGGCCATCGTCGACGGCGCCTCGCCCTTCGAAATCTACTGGAAGGTGTTCCTGCCGATCAGCCTGCCGGCGCTCGCCACCGTGGCGATCCTTCTCGGCATCGAGACCTGGAACCAGTATCTCTGGCCGCTGCTCGTCACCCAGTCGAACTATGCCCGCCCGATCTCCGTCGGCATCGCCGGCTTCTTCGGCGCGGACAGCATCTACTGGAACCTCGCGATGTCGGCGTCGGTGGTGATGATGGTCCCCGTCCTCATCCTCTACCTGTTCTTCCAGAAATGGTTCGTGAGCTCGGTGATCAGCTCGGGCGTGAAGGGATGACCGCGATGACCAGCTTCACCGCACAACTCCGTGCAGGCGAGATGCTGCATCTCTGGCAGCGGCCTGTCCACGCCGGCGCCCAATCGCAGGTCCTCCTGCGCGATGCCGCCGGCGCCACGCACCGGCTCGCGGGTCCGCCCTCGGACGATTTCCAGATGACGGCCCATCCCGTGACGGTCACGGGCGAGACGGTGCTCTCCTGGAATCCCGACGACAGCCAGGTCTCGGTCTGCTATGCCTACGACCCGGCCGAGGTCGCTGCGGCGGGGATCCGCGTTCTCTGGACCATCGAGAAGGCCCGGGCGGAAACCACCCGCTTCCAGCTGCATCTCGCGCCCCCCTTCGGCTGGATGAACGATCCGAACGGCCTCGTGGCCCTCGACGGTCGGGTCCATGCCTTCTACCAGCACTATCCGAGCGCGCTGCGCTGGGACACGATGCATTGGGGGCACGCGGTCTCGGACAATCTCGTCGACTGGACCCATCTGCCCGTCTTCCTGCATCCGCGCCCGGTCCTCCTCGCCGACCCCTCGCTCCAGGGCGGCGCCTTCTCGGGCTCGGCCATCGCCCTGCCGGACGGGGGGCTGCGCGTCTTCCATACCGACCGCGAGGACGACCGGCTGCCGGCGCAGGAATGGCAGATGACCGCCGTTTCCGTCGATACCATCACCGCCGGCCCCTCGACCGCGGTGATCGACGGCAAGCCGCCGGTCGCCGGCTTCGGCAACGACCTGCGCGACCCTTACGTGTTCCGCGGGCCGGATGGCCTCTGGAAGATGGTGCTGGGCGGCAATGACGCGACCGCCGCGCTGGTGCTGCTCTACGAGACGGCGGATCCGGAGGCCGTGGGCGGCTGGCGCTTCGTGGGTGTCCTGCACCGCGAGGAATTGCCGCGCAGCGTGCCGGCCGAATGCCCCTGCCTCTTGCCGCTCGATGGCGAGGGGGCGGGGCTGCATGTCCTCGTCTTCGGCCTGATCCGCCAGAACGGCCTGGTCCGGGACCGGCGCAATCCGAGCTATGCCGTGGTCGGCCGCTTCGATGGCCAGCGCTTCGACGAGATCGCCCGGCGCGAGCTCGATTTCGTCGGCGACTGCTACGCCTTCCAGGGCTTCCTGCTCGACGGGCGGCCGGTTGGGATGGCCTGGGCGGCGAACTGGGCCGACGTCTCGCGCAGCGAGGATTTCCCGAGCGCCATGACCTTCCTCCGCCGGCTGGTCTGGCAGGACGGGGCGCTCAGCACGCCGCCGCTCGAGGCCGTCGCCGCCCTGCGTGCCACGGCCCTCGCTCCTGCGCCCGCCGCGCTGCTCGCGGGTCTCGACCTGCCCGATGGCCTCGCCGAGATCGGCTTCGAGACCGGCGGTGCGCCGTTCCGCCTGACGCTTGGTCACGACCAGGCGCCGGTCGTGCTGGTCCATGACGGCGCGACGCTGGAGCTGCTCGGCGACGGCTGGCCGGTCCGTGGCCGGACCGTCCGGCAGAGGGCCGAGACCGGTCCGGTCGGGGCGATCCGGGTTTTCGTCGATGTGGGCTTGATCGAGATCTATGCCGATGGCGGCCGCTGGTGCGGCACGAAGCGCCTCGACAGCGATCTTCCGGTCCGCTCTGTCCGGCTCGAATCGACCGGCACGATCACCAAGGCAGAAGTCTGGCAGCTCCGCCCGCAGCTTGGGGCGCCGCGCCCCGCTCGCGGGCAGGGCCTTGAATTTGGGAGGGGTTAGGCATGGCCGTCGTCGAGCTGAAGAAGGCGAAGAAATCCTACGGGGCGGTGGATATCATCCAGGACGTGGATCTCCGGATCGAGGATGGCGAGTTCGCGGTGTTTGTCGGGCCGTCGGGCTGCGGCAAGTCCACGCTGCTGCGCATGATCGCGGGGCTTGAGAGCATCACGGGCGGCGAGATCTGCATCGACGGTGTCCGGGTGAACCAGCTCGACCCGGCCGAGCGCGGCGTGGCGATGGTGTTCCAGAGCTACGCGCTCTATCCGCATATGACGGTCAAGGAGAACATGAGCTTCGGCCTGCGCATCGGCAAGCGCCCGAAGGCCGAGATCGACGAGCGCGTCGCCATCGCGAGCCGCATCCTCCAGCTCGACGCCCTGCAGGACCGGCGCCCGTCGCAGCTCTCGGGCGGCCAGCGCCAGCGCGTGGCGATCGGGCGCGCGATCGTGCGCAACCCCAAGGTCTTCCTGTTCGACGAGCCCTTGTCGAACCTCGATGCCGAGCTCCGCGTGGCCACCCGGGTCGAGATCGCCAAGCTGCACGAATCGCTCGGCAACACGATGATCTATGTGACGCACGACCAGACCGAGGCGATGACGCTCGCCGACAAGATCGTCGTGCTGCGCAAGGGCGGGATCGAACAGGTCGGCAAGCCGCTGGAACTCTACGAGGATCCGAACAATCTGTTCGTTGCGGGCTTCATCGGATCGCCGAAGATGAACTTCTTCGCCGGCCGGCTAGAGGCGGGCGGCCGGGTGCGCTTCGCGGGCGTCGACGCGCCGGTGCCCTTCAACAGCGCCGCGCTGGCGCCGGGCACTTCCGTCACTATCGGGATCCGCCCCGAGCATTTCGACCGCGACACGGCACCGGATGCGGCGGTCGACGTGCTGGTCGATTTCGTCGAGCATCTGGGCGGCACCTCCTTCGTGCATGGTCATCTGCCCGATGGCGAGCGGATCATCCTCGAACGGCGGGATGTCGGGGATCTGAAATCCGGGGAGTCGATCAAGGCGGGCTTCCAGGTCCGGGACATGCGGGCCTTCGACGCCGAAGGCCGGCGCCTGCGCTGATCTGGTCGCGCGCGGCCGGGCATTGCCTGTCATGCCCGGCCGCGCGCACGCCCCAATTTGTCGTTGATACCGCGTTCACCAAGATTGAGATCGGGTGAACGTATTCTGGATATTTGTGTAATTTCAATGGAGTAGCCGGAGTCGCACGCGTGCGACTCCGGGCGTTTCGCACACTCCCCTTGCCTCGCTCAGCCCCGGGGCCAGCGCTGCCGCTCCTCCAGGACGTTCAGATCGAGATGGTTCCGCATGAAGCGCCCGCTGGCATCCCGGCAGGGCTGGTGGTCCCAGGGCTGGTAGCGGCCCTGGCGAAGGGCCTCATAGACCAGCCGCCGCCGCGCCTGGCTGGCCCGGACCGCCGCATCGAAGGCGGCGAGGTCCCAGCGCCGGCCGGCGAGCTCGGTAAGCCGGTCCAGGACGTCCCGATAGGCCGGGTCGGGGGCGAGATCGGTCAGCTCCCGCGGATCGGCTTCGAGGTCGTGGAGCAGGGGCGGATCGGCCTCGCACAGGACGAGCTTCCAGCGCCCGTCCCGCAGGGCGACCATCGGGGCCACGGTGCCCTCGGCCGCGTATTCCATCGGGACCGGGTCCTCGCGCGGCGCGAGCAGGTTCCGGCCCTCGGTCCAGGGGGCGATCTCCTCGGGCGGGATGCCGGCGATCGCCCCGAGGGTCGGGACGAGATCGAGCAGCGAGACCGGCTCATCCCGCCGTCCCGGAGCGAGGCCCGGCGCCGCGATCAGGAGCGGCACCCGGGCCGCGCCGTCGAGGAAGCTCATCTTGAACCAGAGCCCGCGCTCGCCCAGGAGGTCGCCATGGTCCGAGAGGAACAGGATCGCCGTCTCCTCCGCCATCCCTCCCTCCTCGAGGGCTTCGAGGATCTCCCCGATCCGCTCGTCGAGATAGGAGAGGCTGGCGAAATAGCCCCGGCGGGCCCGACGGACCTGGTCGGGCGTCACCGGAAAGGCCGCGGCGTCGGAGGCCGCCCGAAGGCGGCGGGAATGCGGGTCGAGCTCGGCCTCGGGCAACGGCCCGACCTCGGGATCGAGCGCCGGGCAATCCTCGTAGAGGTCCCAGAACCGGCGCCGGGCCACATAGGGGTCGTGGGGATGGGTGAAGCTGACCGTCAGGCACCAGGGCCGGGCATCCTGGCGGCGCGACAGGTCCCGGAGCTTGGCGACCGCGCTGAAGCCGACCTCGTCGTCATATTCGAGCTGGTTGGTGATCTCGGCCACCCCGGCCCCGGAAACCGAGCCGAGATTGTGGTACCACCAGTCGATCCGCTCCCCCGGCCGGGTATAGTCGGGGGTCCAGCCATAGTCGGCGGGATAGATATCGGTGGTCAGCCGCTCCTCGAAGCCATGGAGCTGGTCCGGCCCGACGAAATGCATCTTCCCGCAGAGGCTGGTCTGATAGCCGGCCCGGCGGAGATGGTGGGCGAAGGTGGGGATATCGGGCGCGAACTCGGCGGCGTTGTCGTAGGTGCCGGTCCGGCTGGGCAGGAGCCCGGTCATGAAGGCGGCGCGGGAGGGGGCGCAGAGGGGGCTCGCGCAGTAGCAGCAGGCAAACCGGGTCGAGCGCTCGGCCAGGCGGCGGAGATGGGGCACATGAAGGAAGCCGGCCGGGCCGTCGGGGAACAGGGTCCCCGAGAGCTGGTCGACCATCAGGATCAGGATGTTGGGCTGGGGCATGGTCGATCTCCGGGCGGCAGGGGCTAGCGCCCGAATTTAGCCGGATCGGGAAGCAAGCCAAGGTCGGTTTCCGACGCCCTAGAGCCGATCGACGGCCAGAGTCGCACGCGTGCGACTCTGGCTATGTCATTGATGTTGCTATAAAAATAGAATCCCGTTAACCCGATCTTCACGTGTCTCGCACGGGGGAACCCGAGCGGAGCGCCGGGCGAGGGCGCCCCGGGGGGGGGCGGGGAGGGGGGGGAGGCGCCGTCAGCCCTTGTTGCGGTTGCGGATCATGAAATTGTCGTAGGAGAATTCCGCGACGCTGAACCAGAGATAGGTCTCGTTGCGGAAGGCCTTCACATTCTCCCAGATCGCCTTGAAGTCGGCATTCTTGGCCGAGATCTCGGCATAGACCTCGTTGGCGGCGGTATAGCCGGCATCCATCACGTCCTGCGGGAAGGCGCGGAGCTGGGCGCCGCCGGCCACCAGCCGGCGCAACGCCGCGGGATTGCGCGCGTCGTACTTGGCCAGCATGTCGGCATTGGCATAGGCGGCGGCGGTGGTCAGCACCGCCTTGTAGCTCGCCGGCAGGTCATTCCATTTCTGCAGGTTGGTGAAGAAATGGATCGCGGGCCCGCCCTCCCAGAAGCCGGGATAATAATAGTAGGGCGCGACCTTGAAGAAGCCGAGCTTCTCGTCGTCATAGGGACCGACCCATTCGGCCGAGTCGATGGTGCCGCGCTCCAGCGCCGGATAGATGTCGCCGCCCGGGATCTGCTGCGGCACCACGCCGAGCTTGCCCATCACCAGCCCGGCAATGCCGGCGATGCGCATCTTGACCCCGTCGAGATCGGTCAGCCCCTTGATCTCCTTGCGCCACCAGCCGCCCATCTGGACGCCGGTATTGCCGCCGGGCATGCCATAGAGATTGTACTTGGCATAGAAGCCGTTCAGCAGGTCGTTGCCGCCGCCCTCGTAGAGCCAGGCATTCATACCCCGGGCATTGACGCTGAACGGCACCGCGGTGCCGAGCGCGAAGGTCGGATCCTTGCCCCAGTAATAGTAGGAACAGGTATGGGTCATCTCGACCGTCCCGGTTCCGACCGCCTCGGCGGCCTGCGGCATCGGCACGATCTCGGCCGCGGGGAAGACCTGGATCTCGAAATTGCCGTCGGTCGCCTCGGACACGAACTTGGCGAAGGTCTCGGCGGCGCCGAAGATCGTGTCGAGCGAGCGCGGAAAGCCCGAGGTCAGGCGCCATTGCAGCTTGGGCGCCGATTGCGCGACGGCGGGGGCGGCGAGGGCGGCGGCGGCCCCGCCGGTCGCGGCGATCTGCAGGAAATTGCGTCGTTTCATCAGGAACCTCCGAACGATTGGGTCGCGCCGGGTTGGGCGTCAGGGTTTGGGGGGAGCGCCGAAATCCGGCGGCGGGATACCAAGATCGGGCGCACCGATATCGCCCTCGGTCGGCGGCAGCTGGAGCTGGTCGAGCGTGCGCTCCACCGCGGCATCGTCCATCGTCTTGTGCTGGCCGATCCAGTAGGTGACCGATTGCGGCCAGAAGATCAGGATCGCCACCAGCATCAGCTGCAGGCAGATCCAGGGGATCGAGCCCCAGTAGATATCGCTGCTCTTCACCTCCGGCGGCGCGATGCCGCGCAGATAGAACAGCGCGAAGCCGAAGGGCGGATGCATGAACGAGGTCTGCATGTTCACGCAGAGCAGCAGGCCGAACCAGATCATGTTGATGTCGAGCGCGTTGGCGACCGGCACCAGCATCGGCACCACGATGAAGACGATCTCGAAGAAGTCGAGGAAGAAGGCGAGGAAGAACACGAAGGCGTTGGTGAAGAGCAGGAAGCCGATCGCTCCGCCCGGGAAGCTGCCGAGCATGTGCTCGATCCAGCGCCCGCCATTCACCCCCTGGAACACCAGGCTGAAGACCGTGGCGCCGACCAGGATGAAGACCACCATCGCGGTGATGCGCATGGTCGAGGTCATCGCGTCCCAGAGCATCGTCACCGAGAGCCGCCGATGCATCGCGGCCAGCACCATGGCGCCGACCGCGCCCATCGCGCCGGCCTCGGTCGGGGTGGCGAGCCCGAGGAAGATGGTGCCGAGCACCAGGAAGATCAGCACCAGCGAGGGCACCATGCCCCAGAGCACCTTGCCGATCAGGGTCCAGCCGCGCAGCGTGCGCGCCGAGAGCGGCAAGGCCGGCACCTTGTGCGACTGGAAGATCGAGACCCCGAGGATGAAGAGCGTGAAGAGCGCGAGCTGCAGGACCGAGGGCCCGATCGCGCCGAGATACATGTCGCCGACCGAGACGCCGAGCTGGTCGGCGAGCACGATCAGCACCAGCGAGGGCGGGATCACCTGGGTGATGGTGCCCGACGCCGCGATCACGCCGGTGGCGATACGCATGTCGTAGCCGTATTTCATCATGATCGGCAGCGAGATCATGCCCATGGCGATGACCGAGGCCGCGACCGTGCCGGTGATGGCGCCGAGCACCGCGCCGACGAAGATCACCGCGTAGGCGAGCCCGCCCGGCACCGGGCCGAAAAGCTGGCCCATGCCTTCGAGCAGGTCCTCGGCCAGGCCGCTGCGCTCGAGGATCACGCCCATGAAGGTGAAGAACGGGATCGCGAGCAGCAGGTCGTTCGACATGATGCCGAACACCCGATAGGGCAGCGCCTGCAGGAATTCCGGTCCGAAATAGCCGACCTCGATCGCCATCACGCCAAAGGAGAGGCCGAGGGCGGAGAGCGAGAAGGCGACCGGGAAACCGATCAGCATGAACAGGATCAGCCCGACGAACATTGCCGGTGCGGCGAGGCCGTATTCGAGCATCAGAGGGTCCCCGCCGCGGTCATTGCCCTGTGCCAGCTCATTGCAGCGGCCTCTCGTAGTCGACGGTCTGGACACCGACCCCGCGCAGGGCCGCGACGCGCTTGACGAGCTCGGCCAGGCCCTGCAGCAGGACGAGGCCGAAGCCTAGCGGCATCAGGAGCTTGACCGGCCAGAGCAGCAGGCCGCCGGCATTGGAGGAATGCTCCGCCCCCTGGAACGAGGGGAGGAAGAAGATCCAGGAGGCATAGCCCATCGCCGCCATCGAGGGGATCAGGAAGAAGAGGATGCCGAACACGTCGATCCAGAGCTTGGTGCGCGGCCCGGTCGAGCCATAGAACAGATCGACCCGGACATGCTCGTTGAGCTTCAGCACCCAGGGCGCGCCGAGCAGGAACATCGCCGAGAACATCTGCCACTGGATCTCGAGCCAGGCGTTCGAGCTCAGGCTGAACAGGTAGCGCGAGGCGGCGTTGCCGGCGCTGATCAGGCAGCTCAGCAGCACCATCCAGGCCGCGATCCATCCGAAGAACCGGCTGACCGCGTCGATCCCGCCGGCAAGGCGCAACAGGGCTTGCATCCGCCTTCGTCTCCCGGTTGGTCCGACATCGTAGCGCCGCGCTGCAACCGTCCTATCCGCTTCGGGTTTTACTCGCAACCTTCGAGGCTGCCGGAGCAATAAAATTGCGTCAGGAGCGAATCAACGCTGCCGCCGAATTGGGCAGATGGCGCGCATTCTTGCCTGGAATGCACTGCTGGCGCAATAATCGGACGAGAATCCGGCTTTGCGGGCAATTTCCTCCGGATTCGGCGGTTGACCTGTCCGGCCTGGCTGAATATGACAATGCCATGATCAGGTTGGTACTTATCACAGGCAGGCGCGGAACCCGGACGAGGCGGTGAGCCTCGGCTGACCACCGCGCCATGGCCCCCCGAGCGGGGGTTTTTTTATGCCTGGGGCCAAGGCTGGCCAGGGACGAGGGCCGGGGGGACCGGCAAAGGAACGGAGACGACGCATGACCCGCCACATGACCGGCGCACAGATTGTCATTCAGGCCCTGCGGGACCAGGGCGTGGATACGGTGTTCGGCTATCCGGGCGGCGCGGTGCTTCCGATCTATGACGAGCTGTTCCAGCAGAACCATGTCCGGCATATCCTGGTCCGCCACGAGCAGGCCGCGACCCATGCCGCGGAGGGCTATGCGCGCTCGACCGGCAAGCCTGGCGTCGTGCTGGTCACGTCGGGGCCCGGGGCGACGAACTCGGTCACGGGGATGACCGACGCCTTGATGGATTCGATCCCGCTCGTCGTGCTGACCGGGCAGGTTCCGACCTTCATGATCGGCAACGACGCGTTCCAGGAGGCCGACACGGTCGGGATCACCCGGCCCTGCACCAAGCATAACTGGCTGGTCAAGGACACCGCCGATCTCGCCGCGACGATCCATCAGGCCTTCCATGTCGCCAAGACGGGACGGCCCGGCCCGGTGCTGGTCGACATCCCGAAGGACGTCCAGTTCGCGACCGCCGCCTATCGCGGCAAGGACGAGGGGCGCCCCTCGCATTACCGGCCGCGCACCAAGGGCGATCCGGGCGCGATCCTCGCCGCCGTCGAGGCGCTGGAGCAGGCCGAGCGGCCGATCCTCTATACCGGCGGCGGGGTGATCAATGCCGGTCCCGGCGCCTCACGGGTCTTGCGCGCCTTCGCCCAGGAGACCGGCTTTCCGCTGACCTCGACGCTGATGGGGCTCGGCGCCTATCCGGCGAGCGGGCCGGCCTGGCTCGGGATGCTGGGCATGCACGGCTCCTACGAGGCGAACTGGGCGATGCATGATTGCGACTTCATGCTGTGCCTCGGCGCGCGCTTCGACGACCGGATCACCGGGCGCACCGACGCGTTCAGCCCGCACAGCTTCAAGGTGCATGTCGATATCGACCCGAGCTCGATCAACAAGAACATCCATGTCCATGTGCCGATCGTCGGCGATGTCGGCTCGGTGCTCGAGGACATGCTGGCGCTGTGGCAGGAGCGCGGCTCGAAGACCAACTCGGCCGCGCTCGCCAAATGGTGGAAGCAGATCGCGCTCTGGAAGGGGCGGAACTGCTTCGCCTACCGTGGCTCGGACCAGGTGATAAAGCCGCAATACGCGCTGCAGCGGCTCGAGGCGCTGACCAAGGGGCGGGATCGCTACATCACGACCGAGGTCGGGCAGCACCAGATGTGGGCCGCGCAGTATATGGGCTTCGATGAGCCGAACCGCTGGATGACCTCCGGCGGGCTCGGCACCATGGGCTACGGCTTCCCGGCCTCGATCGGGGCGCAGATCGCCCATCCCGACGCGCTGGTCATCAATGTCGCCGGTGAGGCGAGCTGGCTCATGAACATGCAGGAGATGGGCACCGCCGTGCAGTTCCGCCTGCCGGTCAAGCAGTTCATCCTCAACAACGAGCGGCTCGGCATGGTGCGCCAGTGGCAGGAGCTGCTGCATGGCCAGCGCTATTCCGCCTCCTGGTCGGAATCGTTGCCCGACTTCGTGAAGCTCGCCGAAGCGTTCGGAGCCAAGGGCATCCGCTGCTCGAATCCGGCCGATCTCGACGGGGCGATCCAGGAGATGCTCGACCATCCCGGCCCGGTCCTGTTCGACTGCCTGGTCGAGAAGCACGAGAATTGCTTCCCGATGATCCCGTCGGGCAAGGCGCATAACGAGATGCTGCTGGGCGAGGATCCGACCCAAGGCGCCATCGAGGCCGGCGGCGCGGTCCTGGTCTGAGGGTAATGACATGAACGCACTGAGCCTGAAGCGCGGGGCCTCGAGCCACAGCGCCTATGACCTGAAGAATCCGCTCGGCGACGCGCGCGAGACCCACACGCTGGCGGTGCTGGTCGACAACGAGGCCGGCGTGCTCGCCCGCGTCATCGGCCTGTTCTCGGGCCGCGGCTACAATATCGACAGCCTCACGGTGGCCGAGACCGACCATCTCGGCCATCGCAGCCGGATCACCATCGTCACCACCGGAACCCCGGCGGTGATCGAGCAGATCAAGGCGCAGCTCGGCCGCCTGATCCCGGTGCACGATGTGAGCGACCTGACCGTCGAGGGCCCGTCGGTGCAGCGCGAGCTCGCCCTGATCAAGGTCGCGGGCACCGGCGAGAAGCGCGTGGAGGCGATGCGGCTGGCCGAAGTCTTCCGCGCGCGGGTGGTCGACACGACGCTCGAGAGCTTCGTCTTCGAGATCACCGGCGCCCCGGACAAGGTCGATGCCTTGATCGAGCTGATGCGCCCGCTCGGCGTGATCGAGGTGGCGCGCACCGGAGTGGCCGCCATCGCTCGCGGCGGCTACGCCTGACCCGCGCGCGCGCCCCGGGCATCGCGGCGCGCGGATCCCCGGGGGGTGAACCATTTTCGCCGGGATTCGCCCCCGATCTCCTGCTCTCGTCCGCGAGCCGGCTGCTGTCCGCGGCGCAGCCCCGGCCCGGCCAGGCTTCCCGAAGGATTTCATAGAGGCAGAAACCCTATCGGGCAGTCCGAGGGGCCCCATCAACAGATGGGGAGAAAAAAGATTCGCGGGCAACGGCCCGCTCCGGGCAGCCGCGATCTCGCGGCTGCGCCTTTCCGCGAGAGCCTCCGTTCCCGAGCCAGGAGACGGCCGAGCCGCCACGGCGGTGCCGCGCGCCGCGCGCCGAACGATGCCGCTCGCGGGGCGTTGCCGCGGCGCTTTACGGAAACGGCGCGCGGGGGATGGCCGGGCTGCCGCCGGCTATTTGGTGGCCGGCAGCTCGATCGCCGCGACCTGGTCGACGATCGGCGTGCGATCCCCGAAGCGGCGGCTGGTCGTCCCCGACAGGTCGGTCTCCGCGAGCAGGCTCCAGCGCCCCTCGAAGAAGATCTCCAGCGGCTGGAACTTGGCCTTGTAGTGCATCTTGGCGCTGCCGGGCACCCAATAGCCCAGATAGACGAAAGGCAGCCCGGCCTCGCGCGCGATCGCGATATGGTCGAGGATGATGAAGCTGCCCAGGCTGTCGCGCGGCTGGCCGGGATCGAAGAAGGAATAGACCATCGAGACGCCGTCGCCGAGCAGGTCGGTCAGGCAGACCGCGACCAGGTCGCGGCCCCGCCCGTTCGGATGCGGCCGGTAATATTCGATGACCCGGCTGCGCACCGGGGTCTCCTCGATCATCGCCGAGAATTCGTGCATATCCATGTCGGCCATGCCGCCGGTGGCGTGGCGCGCGTCGAGATAGCGACGGAACAGCGCATATTGCTCCTCGGTCGCCCAGGCGCTGGTGACCACGCGCTCGAGCCCGGCATTGCGCGCGAGCACCCGGCGCTGGCTGCGGGTCGGCTGGAAATCCCCGACCACGATCCGGGCCGAGAGGCAGGCCGAGCAGCCGGCGCAGGACGGCCGGTAGAGCACGTTCTGCGAGCGGCGGAAGCCCTGATGCGACAGGACGTCGTTGAGATGCGATGCGCCCTCGCCCTGCAAGGCGGTGAAAAGCTTGCGTTCGACCCGGCCAGCCAGATAGGGACACGGCTGCGGCGCCGTGACGTAGAACTGGTGCGATTGCGGCAGGCTGTGGCGCATGATCGGCCCCGATCTCTTCCCCCAAGAGGAAAGCTAACAACAGGTGTCCCCGCCGGGCAACAGGATTCTCTGGGCGCGGTGAATGCGCCCCGCCGGGGCGTTTGCGGGCGCCCATGGCGGATCTTGGCCCCAGGTTTCGGCGCCGGGTTTCGGCCCTGGGATTCGCCCCTTCGGTCTCTCAGTCCTCGGGCCGGTTGATCGCCGTGGTGCGCAGGATGAGGTCGGGCAAGCCCTGGCCGTAGCGGCTGCCGGCCATCGCGAGGCAGCTGACGAGCTGCAGCACCAGCACGCCGAACGCGACGGTGTAGATGGCGGTATGGAGGATCGCGGTCATCAGGTCGAACCGGCTGCCATCGGCGCGGCGCAGCTCGATCCCCATGAGCCGCATGCCCCAGGTGGCCGAGCCGCCGGCGATGGTGATGGTCCGGTAGACGAAGCCGACGCTCGCCACCAGGAACGGAAAGACCAGGAAGCCGAAGCCGAGGGTCAGCAGGCCGAAGGCCAGCGCCAGCGGCACGCCGACGATCAGGGTGACGGCGAGATCGACGAACCAGGCGGCGAGCCGGCGGCCCGGCACGCCGTCATAGAACTGACGGTCGAGCTCGGGATCGGGCAGCCCCGGCATGGTCCAGGCATATCCATAGGCTTGCATCGGCGGTCCTCGCGGGGTTTCGGCGGGCATCAGATGGGGATGCCGACGCGTCGCCGCAAGCTTGGCGCCGGCTATTCCGGGCCTGGTGTCGCGGGGGCCGCCAGGATTTCCGGTCCGCCGCAGATCGTCGCATCCGGCGCCGCGGCCTGCTTGCCGGGATAGTCGAGCCGGGCGAGGATCGACTGGACCGCCGCGATCCGGGCGCGGCGCTTGTCCTCGCCCCAGACCACGGTCCAGGGGGCGAGCGTCTGGTGGCTGCGGGCGAAGGTTTCGGCGATCGCGGCCGAGTAGTCGTCCCAGCGGGTCAGGCCGTCGATATCGGTCTGGCTGAGCTTCCACTGCTTGAGTGGGTCCTTCTCGCGCTGGAGGAACTGGCGCAATTGCTCGGCCCGGCCGATGGCGATCCAGATCTTGATGAGGATGATGCCGTCGCGCACCAGCATGTCCTCGAATTCCGGCAGCTGTTCGAAGAAGCGGGCGCGCTCGGGTTCGGTGCACCAGCCGAAGACATGCTCGACGATCGCCCGGTTGTACCAGGAGCGGTCATAGAGCACCATTTCGCCGCGGGTCGGCAGGTGGGTGACGTAGCGCTGGAAATACCATTGCCCGCGCTCGCTGTCGGACGGGGCGGGCAGGGCGACGACGCGGGCATAGCGCGGATTGAGGTTTTCGGTGACCGCCTGGATGGTGCCGCCCTTGCCGGCGGCGTCGCGGCCCTCGAACACCGCGACCACCCGCTGTCCCTGGTCGCGCAGCCAGCGTTGGGCCTTGATCAGTTCGAGCTGGCAGGCGCCCATCGCCGCGAGGTAGGCGGTCTCGTCGAGGCGCTCGCGGTACGGGTAGCGCGGATCGAGAATATCGTTCTTGCCGGCTTCCTTCAGGAGCTTGCGGATCGGCTTCGGGGCCTCCTCCTCGGCGAAGCGGCTGATCGCGCCGCCGAAGGGTTTGTCGAAGCCGGCCTCGGATTTCGCCATGCCGTGGCCCTCCCCTGATCCAGGCTCGCACTATGCGCCCGACGAGGGGCGCCCGCAAGCCGTTGACGCGGAAGGGCGCGCGGGGGGAGGGCCTTGGCGTCTCAGACGATGCCGGTCGTGTAGTAGACGAGGATCACGAAGAAGACCGCGAGCGTCTTGAGCAGGGTGATCGCGAAGATGTCGCCATAGGCCTGGCGGTGGGTGAGGCCGGTCACGGCGAGCAGCGTGATGACCGCGCCGTTATGGGGCAGGGTGTCCATGCCGCCGGAGGCCATCGCCGCGACCCGGTGCACGACTTCGAGCGGGATGCCGGCCGCGTCGGCGGCGGCCTTGAAGTCGGTCGCCATGGCCGCGAGCGCGATGCTCATGCCGCCCGAGGCCGATCCGGTGATGCCGGCGAGCGCGCTGACCGTCACCGCGGTCTTGACGAGCGGGTCGGGGATCGCCTTGAGCGCGCCCGCGATGATCAGGAACCCGGGCAGCGAGGCGATGATGCCGCCGAAGCCGTATTCGGCCGCGGTGTTCATCGAGGCGAGGAGCGAGCCGCCGACCGCGGCCTTGGTGCCTTCCGCGAACCGGGTCGAGACCGTGCGCCAGGCGAAGACGAGGACGGTCAGGATGCCGAGCACCAGCGCCCCCATCACCGCCCAGATCGCCGTGACCGGGCCGACATCGGTGACGAGCGGCTTGGTCATGGCGAGCTGCACGGAATGGGTGGCGCCGTAGAAGGCGGGGATGGCGAGCGTCAGGACCTTGTTCATGACGCCCACGACGACGAGCGGCAGGATCGCGATCCAGGCGTTGGGCAGCCCGGTCTCGGCAAAGGGCTCCGGCTCGTTGATATGCCCCTCGCCATAGCCCTCGCCATGCACCCTCGCGGCGTGGCGCCGCCATTCGAGATAGGAGAGGCCGCAGATGAGGATGAAGACCGAGCCGATCAGGCCGAGCATCGGCGCCGCCCAGGTGGTCGTGCCGAAGAAGGTCGTCGGGATGATGTTCTGGATCTGCGGCGTGCCGGGCAGGGCGTCCATGGTGAAGGAGAAGGCGCCGAGCGCGATCGTGCCGGGGATCAGCCGCTTCGGAATGTCGCTCGCCCGGAACATCTCGGCGGCGAAGGGATAGACGGCGAAGACGACGACGAAGAGCGACACGCCGCCATAGGTGAGGATGGCGCAGACGAGCACGATCGAGAGCATGGCGCGGCCGGCGCCGACCACGCCGATCACCGCCTTCACGATCGATTTCGAGAAGCCCGAGAGCTCGATCACCTTGCCGAACACCGCCCCGAGCAGGAAGACGGGGAAGTAGAGCTTCACGAAGCCCGCCATCTTCTCCATGAAGACGCCGGTAAACATCGGCGGCACCGCTGACGGATCGGTCAGCAGCACCGCGAGCAGGGCGGCGATCGGCGCGAAGAGGATCACGCTGAAGCCGCGATAGGCAACGAACATCAAGAGCGCGAGCGCGCCCAGCACGATCAGAAAATCCACCCGTCCCTCCTTCCGGGCGATCGCGCCGCGATCGGCCGCTTTGCGTTTGTGCGGAGGCTAACGGGCTTCTCCCGATCGGGCAACGAGTCTGCGCGGCAGGGCGGCAAAGGGCGCCGGCCGCGGCATCAGCCGCCGCGCGGCGCGCGGGGGGGGGCGGGGTGCGGCCCCGGGACAGAGGGGCCGCATCCGAGGTTCTGGCGTCTACACCTTGCCGCGCGGCTGCTGCGGGGCGCGCGCGGCGCGCGGCGCAGCAGCCTGCGCCTCAAGGAGCTCGTACCACATCGCGTTCAGCACGGCGAAGGCGGCGGCCAGCGGCAGGCCGAGGATCCAGGCGAAGTACCACATCGGAGTGTCTCCTTCTCAATAGGCGTGGGTGTCGCCGTCACGGATCGCCTTGGCGTCCACCTTGCCCCAGAGGACGTGGTAGACCCAGGCCGTGTAGGCGATGATGATCGGAACGAAGATCAGGGCGGCGACGAGCATGACGAAGAGCGTCATCTGGCTCGACGAGGCGTCCCAGACCGTCAGGCTCGAGCGCGGATCGACGTTCGAGGGCAGGATGAAGGGGAACATCGCGAGCCCCACCGTCGAGATGATCCCGACGATCGCCGCGGCGGTGGCGAAGAGCGTCGTCCCCCCCGCGCGGGCGCCGAAGAGGCCCGCCGCGACCACCGCCCCGCCGAGGCCGAGGGCCGGGGCGATCAGCGTCCACGGGTGGGCGCTGTAGTTGGCGAACCACGCGTCCGCGGCGACCGCCGCCGTCTTGGCGAGCGGGTTCGACGGACCGTCGACCGGGATCGCGCTGGTGATGACGTAGCCGTCGATCCCCCAATGCAGCCACAGCCCGCCCAGCGCGAAGAGCGCGAGGGTGGCGAGGGCCGCACCGATGCCGACGACGCGGGCGCGGTCGGCGACGGCACCGTCGGTCTTCAGCTGCAGCCACGCGGCGCCGTGGGCGGCGAGCATCGCGACCGAGAGGAGGCCGGCAAGGAGCGCGAACGGGTTCAGGAGCTCGATGAGCGTCGTCCCGTCGTAGGTGACGCGGAGCGCGCCGTCGAAGTGGAAGGGCACGCCCTGCAGCACGTTGCCGACCGCGACGCCGAGGACCAGCGCCGGGACGAAGCCGCCGACGAAGAGCGCCCAGTCCCAAGCCGTGCGCCAACGGTCATCGTTGCGCTTGGAGCGGTACTTGAAGCCGACGGGCCTGAGCATGAGCGCGAAGAGGATCAGGAACATCGCGAGATAGAAGCCGGAGAAGCTGACCGCGTAGAGCGGCGGCCAGGCGGCGAAGATCGCGCCGCCGCCGAGGATCAGCCACACCTGGTTGCCCTCCCAGACCGGGCCGACGGCGTTGATGACGACGCGACGCTCGAGGTCGGTCTTCGCCACGAACGGCAGAAGCATCTGGGTGCCGAGGTCGAAGCCGTCCATCACGGCGAAGCCGATGAGGAGGACGCCGAGCAGCACCCACCAGATGACGCGGAGGATGTCGTAGTCGATGAGCGTATGCAGGATCATGGCGCGTTACTCCGCGGCGACGAGGGCTTCGGGGGCGAGCGGCGCCTCCGGTTCGGTGTCGGGCTCGGGGCCCTTGCGGATGGCGCGAAGCATCAGCGTCACCTCGAGGATGAAGAGACAGGTGTAGATGGCGATGAAGCCGAGGAGCGTCGTCAGCACCATGCCCGCCCCGATGTTCGAGACGGCGGCGGCGGTCGGCAGCACGCCCTCGATGATCCAGGGCTGGCGGCCGACTTCGGCCACGACCCAGCCGAGTTCGGCGGCGAGCCACGGCAGCGGGATCGCGAAGACCGCGACCTTCAGCAGCCAGGGATGCCGGTCGAGACGGCGGCGGGCGGAGAGCAGGAAGAACGTCCCCATCAGCGCGATGAAGAAGAAGCCGAGGCCCACCATGGTGCGGAAGGCGAAGAACATCGTCGGCACGTAAGGCACGGTGTCCCAAGCGGCCTTGTCGATGTCGGCGTCGGTCGCCTGCCGCGGGTCCTCGACATAGCGCATGAGGAGCATCGCGTAGCCGAGCTCGTGGCCGATCTCGGCGAAGGTGTCCTTCGCGTCCTGCGGCGCGGCGGTGCCGGCGGGGGCCGAGCGGATCGTCTGGAGCGCGTCGTAGGCCTTGATGCCGTCGCGGATGCGGACCTTCGCCTCGTCGACGAGATCGAAGATGCCGGGGATCTCCTGGGTCAGCGAGCGGGTGCCGATGAGGCCGAGCACCCACGGCACCTCGACGGCGAAGTGGGTCTCGCGGGCCTTCTGGTCCGGGAAGCCGATCAGGTTGAACGACGCGGGCGCGGGCTCGGTGTGCCACATCGCCTCCATCGCCGCCATCTTCATGCGCTGGTGGTCGGTGGTGAGATAGCCGCTCTCGTCGCCGAGGACGACGACCGAGAGCGAGGCGGCGAGGCCGAAGGACGCCGCGACCGTCATCGAGCGTTTCGCGAGCTCGACGAAGCGGCGGTTGAGCAGGTACCAGGCCGAGACGCCGAGGACGAAGACCGAGGCGGTGACGTAGCCGGCCGAGACGGTGTGGACGAACTTGGCCTGCGCCACCGGATTGAAGAGGACGTCGAAGAAGTTCGTCACCTCCATCCGCATGGTCTCGGGGTTGAAGGCCGAGCCGACCGGGTTCTGCATCCAGCCGTTGGCGATGAGGATCCAGAGGGCGGAGAAGTTGGAGCCGAGCGCGACGCACCAGGTCGCGGTCAGGTGGCCGACCTTCGAGAGCTTGTCCCAGCCGAAGAAGAACAGGCCGACGAAGGTCGCCTCGAGGAAGAAGGCCATCAGGCCTTCGATCGCCAGCGGCGCCCCGAAGATGTCGCCGACATAGTGGCTGTAATAGCTCCAGTTCATGCCGAACTGGAATTCCATCACGAGGCCGGTGGCGACGCCGACGACGAAGTTGATGCCGAAGAGCGTGCCCCAGAACTTCGTCATCTGTCGCCAGATGACCCGGCCGGTCATGACGTAGACCGTCTCCATGATCGCGAGGAGGATGGAGAGACCGAGCGTCAGCGGCACGAACAGGAAGTGGAAGAGCGCCGTTGTCGCGAATTGCAGGCGTGAGATGTCGACGATGTCGAGTGTCATGCGGATTGCCTTCAGTCGGGCCGGAGGCCGGCCAGCAGGGTGTCGAAAGCGGGAGTGCAGCGGCGGGCGGTTGCGGCGAGGCGGCCGCGGTCGAGCGCGAGGATGCGATCGGCCAGGGCCGCCTCGCGGCGGAGGTGGGTGGCGGTGACGACGGTGCGCCCGGTGGCGGCGCGGTCGAGGCGGGCGAGGACGTCGCCGGCGGTGGCGGCGTCGAGGCCGTCGGTCGGCTCGTCGAGGAGCCAGAGCGGCCGGTCGTGGAGAACGGCGCGGGCGAGCGCGACGCGGCGGGCCTGCCCGCCGGAGAGGCCGAGGCCGCCCTCGCCGAGCGCGGTGTCGAGCGGCGCGTCGAAGCCCGCCGTGGCGAGGGCGGCGCGCAGGCGGGCGTCGTCCGCCTCCGGCGCCGCGAGGCGCAGGTTGTCGCGCAGGCTGTCGCGGAAGAGATCGGTGCGCTGGGTGAGGAGCGTGGCGGGCAGCGCGGCGACCCGGCCCGTCTCGGGCGCCAGCGCGCCCGCGAGGAGCGCGATCAGCGTCGACTTGCCGCTGCCGCTCGGGCCGACGATGGCGATCCGCTCGCCCGTGACGATATCGAGCGAGAGGGTGTGGAGCGCCGGGGCCGCGGCGCCGGGATGGCGCGCGCACGCGTCCTCGATGCGAACCGCGTACGGAGCGAGGGGGGCCGCGGGCGAGGGCGGGGTCTCGTCCGCGACCTGCGGGGCGAGGCGGCGGGCGGAGAGCGTCGCGCGGCCGAGCTCGATACTGGCGCGGCGCAGGGCCGCGAAGGGCTCGGTCGCGCCGAGCGCGATGAGGAGGCCGAGGGCGGCGACCGGGGCGCTGATCGTGCCGCGTTCCGCGAGCGCCGCGACGGCGACGAGGGTGGCGGCGAGGAGCGCCGCGCCCGCGACGGCGAGCGCGAGGCCCGCGCCGCGCTCGATCCGGTCGAGGGCGGTGTCGGCCTCGGCGAGGCGGGCGTCGGCGCGGGCGAGGCCCGCCTGCTGCGGCGCGAGGCGGCCGGCGAGGAGGAGGTCGGTCTGCCCGCGCACGAGATCGGCGGTGGCGCCGCGCAGGGTTTCGAGCAGCCGCGCCCGCCGCCGTACCGCCCGCCGCGCCGCCCGGGCGGCGAGCGTGGGGATGCCGAGGCCGGCGGCGAGGAGCGCGAGGGCGGCGGCGAGGCCAAGCCATGCGTCCATCATGCCGAGCGCGAGGCCGAGGGCGAGGGTGGCGGCCAGCAGCGCCGCAGCCGGGACGAGGCCGCGGAGATAGAGGCTGTCCAGCGCGTCGACATCGAGCGTGAGGCGGAAGAGGAGCCGCGCCGGGCGAAGCCGCAGCGCCTCCGCCGGCCCCGGCCGGGCGAGGCCGCGGAACAGCCGCTCACGAAAGCCCGCGAGGCTCGCGAGCGTCGCGTCGTGGGTGGCGAGCCGTTCGCCGTAGCGCGACCCGGTGCGCAGGATCGCGAGGAAGCGGATCGCCGCGGCGGGAGCGAAGACGTCGAAGGCGAGCGCGGTGGCGGCGGTCGCGCCGGCGAGGCCGGTCGCAGTGATGAACCAGCCCGAGAGGCCGAGGAGCGCCACGCCCGCCAGCACGGTCAGGGCGGCGAGCCCGAGCCCGAGGGCGAAGCGGCCGCGATGGCCGGCGGAGAGGAGGCGGAGGAGCGCGATCATGCCGCCGCCTCCAGCCGGGACGCGATCGGGATCGTTCGCCCGAGGCGGGCGGCGAGGCGTGGGTCGTGGGTGGCGACGATCAGCGTCCGGCCGCGCCCGAGCGCGAGCAGGAGGTCGGTGATCTCGTCTGCCGTCCCGGTGTCGAGATGCGCCGTCGGCTCGTCGGCGAGGATGAGCCGCGCCTCGGGCGTCACGGCGGCGCGGGCGATGGCGAGCCGCAACGCCTCGCCGCCGGAGAGCCCGAGCCCGTCCTCGCCGATCGGCGCGCCGCCGCGGGCGGCGGCGACTGCGTCGAGGCGGGCGAAGCGCAGCGCCTCCGCCACCGCCTCGCGGTCGATCCCCGGCCGGCCGAGGGTGACGTTGCGGGCGAGCGAGCCGGTGAAGATCGCCGGGCTCTGCCCGAGCCAGGCGATCCCGGCGCGGCGGGCGGCGGCCGGCAAGGCCACCCCGTCGATCAGGAGGCGCCCGCCGTCAGGCTCGGCGAGGCCGGCGAGCAACGCGAGCAGCGTCGACTTGCCCGCCCCGCTCGGCCCCATCACCGCCACGGCCTCGCCCGCGCCGATGTCGAGGTCGAGCGGTCCGACGGCATCCTCCGCCTGACCCGGATGGCGATAGCGCAGGCGACGCACGCCGACCGCCGGCGCGGCCGTCGGTGCGGGCGGCGTCACGCCTGCGGGAAGAGCGGCCGCGTCGCGCCCCAGCGACTCCAGCGCGGCGATCGCCGCCTCGCCCGCGGCCCGGTCGTGCCAGACGGCGGCAAGCTCGCGCAGGGGCTCGAAGAAGGCGGGCGCGAGGAGGAGGACGAAGATCCCCTCCGCCAGCGTCAGGCGATGGCCCCAGGCGCCGAAGCCGAGGGTGCCGAGGAGGTGGAAGCCGACCCAGACCGCGACCATGGCGACGCCGAGCGCGGCGAAGAGCTCGAGCACGGCCGACGACAGGAAGGCGATGCGCAGGACCGCCATCGTCCCCTCGCGGAACCGCTCGGCCTCGGCCCGGAGACGGGCGGCGGTGAGATCGACGGCGCCGAGCCCGCGGATCGTCGCGAGCCCGCGCAGGCGGTCGAGGAGGAAGGCGTTGAGGCTCCCGGCCTCGACGAGCCGCGCCGCACTCGCCGCCTGCGCCCGCCAGCCGATGAGCGCCATGAAGATCGGGATCAGCGGCGCCGAGAGGAGCAGCGCCAGGGCCGCGACCCAGGAGAACGGCAGCACCGCGGCGAAGATCGCGAGCGGCACGACCGTCGCCTTGAGCCGCGCCGGCCGGAAGCGGGTGAGGTAGGGCGTCACGGCCTCCGCTTCCTCGGCGAGAACGCTCGCGGCGAGGCCCGAGGGCGGGCGGCTCGTGTCGAGGGGCGAGACGGCGGCGAGGCGCGCGGTCGCCTCCGCCCGGAGCGTCGAGAGCCGGGCGCGGGCCGCACGGAAGGCGAGGCGGCCGCCGAAATGGTCGAGCCCGGCGCGCAGCGCCCCGAGGGCGAGCACGCCAACCGCGAGCCAAGCCACCCCCGCGGCCCCGCTTCCCGCCGCGATCCGTCCGATCCCGAGGGCGAGCAAGCCGGCCTGCGCGATCCAGACGAGCGGCGCGACCGCGAGCAGCCCGGCGGCACGGCGCAGGGCGCGATCGTCGCCGGGGCGGGCCTGCGCGGTCATGGCGCGTCCCTGTCCCCCCGCGACCGCCCGAAGCTCGTGATCCGGTCCTTGGCCTCGAGCAGCCGGGTGACCTTCGAGCCGAGCGCAAGCAGCATGGCCAGCCGCTCGCTGTCCAGGCGCTTGACGTCGTCATACCAGGTGACGAGCTCGTCGATCAGCGCATGCATCTCGGCCATGCGGCCCTGGGCATGGCGCTCCGCCTCGGTCTCGGCCGGGACGAGGATCAGGCCGCGCAACACGCTCAAAGTCGGATCGACCTCCCGCTTCTTGCGCTCCTCGGCAAGGGTCCGCAGGATCTGCCAGACATCGGAGGGCGTTGCAAAGAAATCCCGCCGGTCATCGGGCTTGTGCCGAAGCAGAACCAGGTTCCAGGCCTGCAACTCGCGCAGGCTGATCGAGACATTGGAGCGCGAGATGCCAAGCGCCTCCACGATGTCGTCGGCGCAGAGCGGATCGGGCGACAGATAGAGCAGCGCGTAAATCTGCCCGACCGTGCGGTTGATGCCCCACTGGCTGCCCATCTCGCCGAAATGGAGCACGAAGGACTGGATGAGGGGTGGCAGGTTCATGGATTTCCGAAATTTCAGGAATTACTGAAATCCATAACTCAGATGCTGCGCTGCAGCAAGAGAAAAAGCGCGCGGCCGGGCCGCGCGCTTTCAAATGTCGATGCTGTCCGGGCCAAGCCGGGCCCGGGCAAGCCGCGTCAGGCCTGGATCAGGCCACGGGCTGCCAGTCGATCGCCAGCGCCTCGCGGAAGGCGAAGCGCAGCAGGTGCCGGCCGACGACATCCTGCAGCCGGGCCAGGTCCTCGTCGGTCTCGGCGGCGACGCTGAGCGTCAGCGTCTCGCCCTCCGCCCGGACCCGGGCCGTGCCGGAGCTGAAGGTGATCTCGCCCGCGCCGTCCTCGAAACGGGCCGGCACCTTGTGGGCGAAATGCTTGCAAAGCTGCGCGGCATAGCCGGCCGCTTTCGGCGTGGTCACGGTGGCGGTGCTGCTGAGCAGCGCCGCGGTCTCGGTTGTCGGCATCGTCGTCTCCACCTGGCGGGCGGCGGCCCGGATCGCCGCCGCAATGGTCTCGATCGCCTCCGGAGCGACGGGGCCGCGGGCGAAGCGGGCCCTGAGGGCGCGCTTCAGCTCGTGCATCGCCGCCATCACGGGCTCGGGCCGGTCGAGCCGCTCCGGCCGGCCTCTTCCCGGCGCCATGCGCGCGCCGATCTCGTCGAGCGCGGGCTTGCTGGCCGCGAGAAAGGCCTCGCCTTCCGGGGTGACGCGGTAGCGCTTGCGGCCGGCCTCGGCCTCGGGGAGCGTGTAGCCCATATCCTCGAGCCAGGCGAGCGTCGGATAGATCACCCCCGGGCTCGGGCTGTAGCCGCCGCCGGTCCGCTCCTCGATCGCCTTCATCAATTCGTAGCCGTGGCGCGGGGCCGTGGCGATCATCTCGAGCACGATCAGGCGCAGCGCGCCGTAATCGAAGGGGCGCCGGCCGCGCGGGCCGGCGGGGCCCCCGCGCGGATCGTCCGGAGGGCCCATAAGGTGGCGGTCTCTCCCGCCATGTCTGTGCATGTGTCTCATGCCGACGGATATAGAAGTCGATATATCTAAAATCAAGACATATGTCGAAACTCTAGAGCGGGGGCCGGTCCGGCCGAGCCCGCATTCGTCCTTCCCGGCGAGCGTCACGGGCGCGAACAAATTCCTGGACAGGCCGTGACGCTTTGGAAAGGCTGGTTCAGGAAGAGGCGGGCGAAGGCGGCAAATCGCAATGCGAGCAGAAGAAGCGCCGTCCGGGCAGGGCCCGGATCGACCCGCCGGGCTGCCCGCTTGGTCCGACACGGGCTTTCCGATCCGGGCCACGCCCTTCCTCGTCACGCTCTACGGCGATGTGGCGGCAATCCGGGGCGGCGAGCTCTGGACGGGCAATATCGTGCAGATCCTGGGCGAGATCGGCATCGCCGAGAGCCGGGTCCGCACTGCGCTGAGCCGCCTCGTGGCGTCGGGGAGGCTGGAGGGCGGCAAGCAGGGGCGGCGCAGCTTCTATCGCCTGACGCCCGCGGCCGAGCGCGAGCTGGCGGTCTCGGCCCGGCTGATCTATGCGCCGGTCGAGCCGCCGCCCCTGCGGGGATGGCATCTCGTTCTGCTGCCCGAGACGGGGCGCGAGGCCGCCGCGGCGACGCTCGGCCGGCTGCGCTTCGGGATCGCGGCGCCGCGGCTCGCGGTGCTGCCCGACCGCGGCGCGCCGCTGCCCCCGCTGCCGGGCTGCCGGTTCCACGCCTTGACCGAGGACGATCTCGCCCAGCCGCTCGCCGGCGTCTGGCCGCTCCCGGCGCTGGCCGGGCGCATGCAGGACTTCATCGGCCGGTTCGGCGGGCTGCTGGCCTGCTTCGATCAGCAGCCCCAATCGGCATTGGCCCTGCGGCTGCTGCTCGTCCATGGCTTTCGCGAGATCGCGCTGCGCGATCCGCTGCTGCCGCCCGCGCTCCTGCCCGGCGGATGGCCGGGGGCGGCGGCGCGCGGCCTCTTCGTTCGGCTCTATATGGCCCTGATGCCGGCGGCCGACGCCTGCATCGCGCGGCTGGAGGGCCGCGAGGGCCGCCTCCGCGCCGATCCCGAGCGGCTCGCCCAACGCTTCGCCGACCTGACGGGCGTCCCGTTGACGCCGCGCTCCGCGGGCGCGTAGATCCGGAGAAAAGCCGGGGGGGAAAGGCGCATGCCCGCGGCGGCGGCGAGGTCGCGCGCCGGGGCGGGGAAGGGCGCCCAAGCGGCGCCGCGTCTGGGGGCCGAGGCAGCCTTGCCCCCCGTGCCGCGTCCAGGCTTTCGGCTCCATCCCCGCCGGATCGTGTTCGGCCTCAGCGGAAAGACGCCCCATGACCCATATCCTCGCCATCGACCAGGGCACCACCTCCTCGCGCGCCATCCTCTTCGATGCGGGCCTCAACGTCCGGGCCATGGCGCAGGAGGAGGTCCCGCAGCATTATCCCGCCTCGGGTTGGGTCGAGCACGATCCGGCCGACCTCTGGGCCACGGTGATGCGCACCGCCCGGGCCGCGCTCGCCCAGGCCGGGCTCGGCGCCGGCGATGTCGCCGCGATCGGCATCACCAACCAGCGCGAGACCACCCTGGTCTGGGACCGCGCGACCGGCCAGCCGATCGCGCCCGCCATCGTCTGGCAGGACCGCCGGACCGCCGCCACCTGCGAGCGGCTCCGGACCGAGGGGCACGAGCCCCTGGTGACCGAGCGGACCGGATTGTTGCTCGACCCCTATTTCTCCGGCACCAAGCTGGCCTGGCTGCTGGAAACCGTGCCTGGCGCGCGGCGGCGGGCGGCGGAGGGCGATCTTGCGTTCGGGACCGTCGACAGCTTCCTCATCTGGCAGCTGACCGGCGGCCGGGTGCACGCGACCGACGCGACCAACGCGGCCCGCACGCTGCTCTACAATATCGCGACCGGGGCCTGGGACGCCGAGATCTGCCGCCTGCTCGAGATTCCGCTGGCGATGCTGCCCGAGGTGCGCGACTGCGCCGCCCCCTATGGCGAAACCGAGCCCGGCCTCTTCGGTCGCGCCATCCCGATCCTCGGGGTAGCGGGCGACCAGCAGGCGGCGACCGTCGGCCAGGGCTGCTTCGCGCCCGGCATGCTGAAGGCGACCTACGGCACCGGCTGTTTCGCGCTGCTCAATACCGGGGCGGAGCGCGTGGCCTCCCGCAACCGCCTGCTCACCACCATCGCCTATCAGCTCGACGGCCAGACCACCTATGCGCTGGAAGGCTCGATCTTCATCGCGGGCGCCGTGGTGCAGTGGCTGCGCGACCGGCTCGGGATCGTCGGGACCGCCGCCGAGACCGCCGCGCTCGCCGAAGCCGCCGACCGGGGACAGGATCTGGTGCTGGTCCCGGCCTTCACCGGGCTCGGCGCCCCCTATTGGCGGCCGGACTGCCGCGGCGCGGTCTTCGGGCTCACGCGCAATTCAGGCCCGGCGGAAATCACCCGCGCCGCGCTCGAAAGCGTGGGCTTCCAGACCCGCGACCTCCTGGAGGCGATGCGCGCCGATTGGGGCGCGAGCGGGACCGAGATGCTGCGTGTCGATGGCGGCATGGCCGCGAACGACTGGGCGATGCAGTTCCTCGCCGACATTCTCGGCGCCGCCGTCGACCGGCCGGTGATCACCGAGACCACCGCGCTCGGCGCCGCCTATCTCGCCGGCCTCCAAGCCGGCCTCTGCCCGCCACCGGCGGAGTTCCAGCGCAGCTGGTCCCTCGACCGCCGCTTCGAGCCGCGCCTCGGCGCCGCCGAGCGCCGCGCGCGCTATGCCCGCTGGGGCCGCGCGGTCCAGGCGGCGATGGCGGTCTGACCGCTTCCTGGCAGCGTCGGCCCGCGCCGCTGCCGGCTTGCCCGACCGCAGGCCACCCGTCGCCGTGGCGCGCTCCCGCCTCGGTCTGGCTGCTTGAAGGATTTCATATGGGCAGAAACCCTATCGGGCAGTCCGAGGGGCCCCATCAACAGATGGGGAGACCAAAGACTCCGCGGGCAACGGCCCGCTCCGGGCAGCCGCGATCTCGCGGCTGCGCCTTTCCGCCAGAGCCCACGCTCCGGAGCGACGAGACGGCTGAGCCGCCACGACGACGCCGCGCGCCGCGCGCTGAACGGCACCGCTCGCGGGGCGTCGCCGCGGCGCTTTACGCAAGCGCGACGCTGCCGCCGGCGCCGCGCGAGAAATCCGTTAACCGAGATTGCGGTTCGATGAACGGCACAAAATATATTATTTTAAATCAATGATTTGACGTCTGTCGCACGCGTGCGACGCGCACCCTGCTCAAACCTGGGCGAGGATCGCGGCATGGACCGAGGGCGCGCCGGCGATGATGCCGGGCAGCATCGGCACCGGGGCGTTGTAGACGAGCGGCCGCCCCTCGGCATTGGTCACCCGGGCGCCGGCTTCCCGGGCGATGAGGTCGCCCGCCGCCACATCCCATTCCCAGGTGCCGCGAAAGGACAGCATCGCGTCGAACCGGCCCTCCGCGACCAGGCAGAGCCGATAGGCGAGCGAGGGGCGGAAATGCCGCTCCATCCTGGGCACCTTGCCGGCCCAGTGCTTCGGGTCGAGCTGCGCGGCATTGGCGAGCACGGTCGCGCCCTCGATCTCATCGCGGCTGCTGACCGCGAGGGGCGCGCCGTTCAGCGTCGCGCCGCCCCCCTCGGTCGCCGCGTAGGTCCGCTGCAGCGCCGGCAGATGCACGACCCCCGCGACCACCCGCCCCTGCTCGGCGACCGCCAGCGAATGCGACCAGGATTTCTCGCCGGCGATGAAGGCGCGGGTGCCGTCGATCGGGTCGAGGATGAAGACCCGCCGGGCCGAGAGCCGGGCCGGATCGTCGGTGCTCTCCTCCGACAGCCAGCCATAATCGGGTCGCGCCGCCAGCAGGCGCTCATGCAGCATCCGGTCGACCGCGAGATCGGCCTCGGTCACCGGCCCGTGCCCGTCCGGCTTGTCCCAGACCTTGGGCCCATGCCGGAAATGGCGCATGGCGATCCGGCCGCTGGCCTCCGCCGCCTCGATCAGCAGCGCGAGCTCGCTCCCCGGTGCGGGCGCCGCCTCAGTCCCCGGCAATGACCAGGCCTTCCACCAGGAGGCTCGGCACCACGCGCGACAGATGCGCGCGCCCGTCATTGGCCGCGACCAGCGAGCGCAGCATGGTCCGCAGATTGCCGGCGATGGTGCATTCGTTGATCGGCCGCACGATCTCGCCCCGCTCGACCCAGAAGCCACCCGCGCCGCGGGAATAGTCGCCCGTCGTGGCATTGATCGAGGCGCCGATCAGCGAGGTGACGATGAGTCCGGTTCCCATCGCGGCGATCAGCTCGTCGCGGGTCGCGCGGCCCGGGGTCAGCGTCAGGTTGCCGGCGGCGGGCGAGGGCGGGGAGCCGGTGCCCCGGCTGGCATTGCCGGTCGAGGCGAGCCCGAGCTGGCGCCCGGTCGCGAGGTCGAGCAGCCAGCCCTGCAGCACCCCGTCCGCGACCAGCGCCCGGCGTCCGACCGGCAGCCCCTCGCCGTCGAAGGGCCGCGAGCCGCCGATCCGGGGCCGCTGCGGATCCTCGATCAGATCCATCCCGGCC
Source organism: Amaricoccus sp. (assembly GCA_046348955.1). Lineage (GTDB taxonomy): Bacteria > Pseudomonadota > Alphaproteobacteria > Rhodobacterales > Rhodobacteraceae > Amaricoccus. Next base: position 388,472 of record JAXMDG010000002.1, on the reverse strand, counting down.
GGCAGCACCGGCTCGCCCAGCGCGTCCTTGAGCCAGCTCGAGCCGCGCGCGATCATCGCGCCGTTGATCGCCTGCGTCAGATGCCCGACCAGGCTCGAGGCGATGCGCTCGTCGAACAGGACCGGGAACCCGCCGGTCGGCGGCTTGCCCGCGCCGGCGCGCGCCACCGCCCGCTCGCCGGCGAGCCGCCCGACCGCCTCGGGCTCGGGCAGGTCGGAGAAATGGCAGCGGCCCTCGAAGGCGTGGTCGCGCTCCATGCCGAGCCCCTCGCCGCAGATCGCGACTGCCTGCAGCCCGTGGCTGGTCCGGCCATAGCCGCCGGAAAAGCCGTTGCTGGCCGCGAGATGGACCCGGCTCGCCTGCCAGCTCGCGCCCGCGCCGTCCATCCGGGTCACCCCGGGCAACGCGAGCGCCGCCGCCTCGGCGGTGAGGGCGGCGGTCTGCAGGTCGGCCGCGCTCGGCAGATGGACATGGTCCTCGAGATCGAGCGCCGCGGCATCCCAGTCGCGCGCCAGCTGGTCGGGATCGGCGAGGCCGCACCAGGGATCCTCGGGCGCCTCGCGCGCCATCGCCACCGCCCGCTCGGCCATCGCGGCGATCGTGTCGGGCCGCGTGTCGCTGGCCGAGACGCAGGCCTGGCGGCGGCCGATCAGCACGCGCAGGCCGATATCGACCCCCTCGGCCCGCTCGGCCTGTTCCAGCGCCCCGTTGCGGACCTCGATCGACAGGCTGTCGCCGGCCATGGCGATCGCGTCGGCCGCCTCGGCCCCGGCCGCTCGCGCCGCGTCGAGCAGCGCCCCAGCCAGCCCGGCGAGATCGAGCGCCGCCATGCTCAGCGCTCCATGAGCGGAGCGGGCGCGACCGGGCGGGGGGCTCCGCCGCGACCGGCGGTCGTCATTCCTCGGGTCGCGATCATTCCGGCTCTCCGCGGCGAGTGTTACCCCTCTCTGCCTAAGGGGTTTCCGTCGGCGAAACAACCATGCGACCGGGCATGCCCCTTGCCTTTCCGGTCCGGCGCCCCTTCTAATTGCTGGCAAAGAAGGCCGCCGGGCGAGCGGTATCGGGGGAGGGCCGGAGATGGAACAGCTGGCGGGCAAGACCGTCGTGATCACCGGCGCGGGCCGCGGGATCGGCGCGGCGGCAGCGGTGGCGCTGGCGGGGGCCGGGGCGAGCCTGCTGCTGCTGTCGCGCTCGGCCGAGGGCATCACCCAGCTCGCCAACCGGTTGCGCAAGGAGGGCGCCTTCGCCGAGGCGATGACCTGCGACGTCGCGGAATTCTCGCAGGTCCAGGCCGGGCTCACCCGGGCGCGCGAGGTGCTGGGCTCGGTCGACGTGCTGGTCAACAATGCGGGCGTGATCGACCCGATCGGGCCGCTCGCCTCCAGCGACCCGGCGGCCTGGGACGAGGCGATCGATATCAATCTCAAGGGGATCTATCACGGCCTCCGCGCGGCGCTGCCGATCATGCGGGCGCAGCGCTCGGGGACGATCATCAATCTGAGCTCGGGGGCCGCGCGCAACCCGATGGAGGGGTGGAGCCAGTATTGCGCCGCCAAGGCCGCGGCCGACATGCTGAGCCGCTGCGCGCATCTGGAGAACAAGGGGAGGGGGATCCGGATCTTCAGCCTCTCGCCGGGGACCGTCGCCACCGACATGCAGCGGCGGATCAAGGCCTCGGGGATCAATCCGGTCAGCCAGATGGACTTCGCCCAGCATGCCGCGCCCGAGGTGCCGGCGCGGGCGATCGTCTGGCTCTGCACCGAGGCGGCGGCCGAGTTCGCCGGGCAGGAAATCTCGCTGCGCGATCTCGACATGCGGGCCCGGATCGGCCTCTGAGCGGCCGTCCGCACGGGAGTCGCACGCGTGCGACAAAAGCTAATAGTCTGTTTTTAAAGCGCATTCTGAAAACCGTTCACCAGATCGCAATCTGAGTTAACGGCAGGGATCGCTGGTCAGGCGGGCCCGGCCGTTTCCGCGCTCAGCTTTTCGATCGGCGTCGGAACGGGCATCGCAGGTCATCAGGGGCGCTTGGCAAGGGCGATGGCGCCTGCCTTCCTTCGGCCGGCGGGGGCTGGAGCATCCGACGGCCAACGGGCTCGGGACCCGGCAATGGGTGCCGCCGGCGTCGCGCTGGAGCAACGGAAGGGCTGCATGCTCGGCATCCTCGCGCGCTCCAAACCGAATCGACCTTTGATATCAGGCCCGCAGCCAGCGGCTGCGCAGGTCGGCGCCGAGCCTGGCGCTCTCGGCGAGGTGGAAGCGCGGCGCGTCGGCCAGCGCCGCGACCGGCAGCGCGGCGATCGCGGGCCGCGCGTCCGCCCCGAGGGCGAGACCGGCGGAATAGGTGACGAGCTCGTCCACCAGGTCGGCGGCGAGCAGGGCCGCGGCGAGCCGCCCGCCGCCCTCGCACAGGATCCGGGTGAGCCCGCGCGCCCCGAGCGCCTGCAGGAAGGCCGCGAGATCGAGCCCGTCGCCGGCCGCGGGCACCGCGATCAGCTCGGCGCCGAGCGCGCTCCACGCGGCGCGGCGCGCGGCCGAGGCGTCCGGCCCGTGGCAGAGCCAGAGCGGGGTCTCGCCGGCCGTGCGGCCGAGATGGCTGTCTGGGGGCAGGTCGAGCGCGCGCGACACCACGAGCCGGACCGGCCGCAGCGTCCCGAGCCCGAGGCCGCGGATATCGAGCCTGGGATCGTCCTGGCGCATGGTGCCCGCGCCGACCAGCACCGCGTCGGACTGGGCGCGCAGCAGATGCACCTCCGCCCGGGCCTCGGGGCCGGTGATCCAGCGGCTCTCGCCGGTCGCGGTGGCGATGCGGCCGTCGAGCGAGGTGGCGAGCTTCAGCGTCAGGGCCGGCCGCCCGCGCGTCACCCGCGACAGGAAACCGCGATTGAGCGCGGCCGCCTCGGTGCCGAGGCAGCCGAGATCGACCGCGATCCCGGCCGCGCGCAGCGCCGCCATCCCCGATCCGTCGACCCGCGGATCGGGGTCGCGGAGCGCCACCACGACGCGGGCGACGCCCGCGGCGATCAGCGCGCCGGTGCAGGGCGGCGTGCGGCCGGTATGGTTGCAGGGCTCGAGCGTCACATAGGCGGTCGCGCCCTGCGCGCGGGGGCCGGCCTCGGCCAGCGCCACCGTCTCGGCATGCGGGCGTCCGCCGGCCTGGGTCCAGCCCCGCCCGACCACGACGCCGCCGGCGACCAGCACGCAGCCGACCGCCGGATTGGGCCAGGCCCGCCCGAGCGTCCGGCGGGCGAGCCCGAGCGCGGTGCGCATGAAGCCCGCATCGGCCTCGGCCTCGGCCGCGGACATCGGGATCAGTCCTCCTCGCGCGCCGTGACCGAGGGGCGCAGTTCGGAGACGAAATCCTCGAAATCGTCGGCGGCCTGGAAATTCTTGTAGACGCTGGCGAAGCGGACATAGGCGACGGTGTCGATCCGCGCGAGCGTCTCCATCACGATGGCGCCGATCGTGTCGGAGGGCACGTCGGTCTCGCCGAGCGATTCGAGGCGGCGGACGATGCCCGAGATCATCTGATCGAGCCTCTCGCTCTCGATCGGGCGCTTCTGCATCGCGATCCGGATCGAGCGTTCGAGCTTGTCGCGGTCGAAGGGCTCGCGCCGGCCGTTCTTCTTGATCACGACGAGGTCGCGCAGCTGCACCCGCTCATAGGTGGTGAAGCGCCCGCCGCAGGCCGGGCAGAAGCGGCGGCGGCGGATCGAGACGTGATCCTCCGCCGGACGGCTGTCCTTCACCTGGGTGTCGATGTTGCCGCAAAACGGACAGCGCATGGCACTTTCCCGAAGTCGCCCGGAGGTTCGGCTGCCACTATAGGCATGGGTCAACAGCTTGGGTAGATGGATCTTGGTCCCACTATATCGGGGCAAGGTCCCCGCTCATGGGTTTGGGCCGAGATAGAGCCGCAGGATGATGGTCCATTGGTCGGAGGCCAGCAGGTCGAGCAGCGCGCGGTTCAGCGGCTCGCGCAGCGCCGAGCCCTCCGGCAACGCGAAGGCGAGGCTCTGCGGCGCGAAGCGGACCGGGGCCATGGTGATGCCTTCGACCGAGCCGATGCTCCAGAGCAGCACCGCGGCATCGTGGACGAAGGCGTCGATCTTGTGGTCCTGCACCGCCTTGAGGCCCGCCGCGAGATCGGGGAACGGCCGGGGCCGGGCGCCGAGCTTTTCCAGCGTCTGGAGCACGGTCGAGCCTTCGACATAGCCGACGCGGACCGAGGAGAGCTCGGAGATGCTGTTGACCTGGCTGGTGATCCGGTCGGCAGTCAGGGTCGCGGACAGCTGCGCGGTGAGGATGGCGAGCAGGGTCGTGGTGGCCAGCATCCAGACGATGCCGATCGCGCGCCCCGCGACGGTGACGGGCGCCTTGTCGCCATAGCCGACGGTGGTGAGCGTCGCGACCGCCCACCAGAAGCCGCTGAACAGCCCCCGGACCGCGTCCGGCTCGAACTGCCCGGCATTCCTGCGGCGCTCGGTCAGCCAGGCCGCCATGCCGGCCGCGAAGGCCAGGGCGAGCAGCGCCGCCACGGTCACGAGGAAGGGGCCCGAGGTCAGCGCGGCGGAGAGCGCCTTGACCGAGAGCCGCCGGTCCGACGCCTCGGCCACGCCGAGCGCGCTCTGGAAATAGGAGTGGGTGAAGTCGATCCTGGCTTCGCCCTGGGACGAGACCGCCACGGGTCCGACCGCGACATCGATGCGCCCGCTCGCGAGGTCGTCGAGCAGGGTCTCCCGGTCGGCCTCGACCAGGGTGTAGTGCAGGTCGAGCTCGGCGGCGACCGCGGCGAACAGCGCGACGCTGATCCCCTGCCAGTTGCCGCTGGCGCCGCGGATCACGAAGGGCGGCGCCTCGACGATCCCAACCCTGAGCGGGGCCGGCTGGGCCAGCGCGCCGCCGCCCAGGGCGACGAGCATCGCGAGGATCGCGACGATCCGGCCGATCATGGTTCGCCTCGCTCGCAATGGCCCGCTCGCGGTCGGCAGACCGCCCCTGTCCCGCTCTTCGCCGCTTGTCTTAGCGGCGAAGCCGTGGGGGAGCAACGCCGAGCCGGCGCCCGGCTTGACTGCACGGTTTGAGCGGATTATGCACGTTCATGCACGGTTGGAGGGGCGCATGGTCGAGTATCTGCTGACGGAGCGCCAGCGCGCGATCGAGGCGCGGCTGGCGCGCGAGGGGCGGGTGCTGTCGGCCGAGCTGGCGCGTGCCTTCGCCACCTCGGAGGACACGATCCGCCGGGATCTGCGCGCGCTCGCCGCGGCCGGGCGCTGCGACCGGGTCTATGGCGGGGCGCTGCCGCCGAGCGAGCCCGGCCCGACGAGCGCGCGCGGCCTGCGGGCGCCCGCGGCCAAGGCGGCGCTCGGCGCGGCGCTCGCCGCGCTGATCGAGCCGGGCATGACGGTGTTCCTCGATGCCGGCAGCACCAACCTCGCCTGCGCGCGGCGGATCGCGGCGCGCGACGTCACGCTGATCACCCATGCCCCACCGATCGCCGCCGAGCTGACCGAGCGGCCGGGGATCACGCTCATCACCATCGGCGGCCGGGTCGACGCGCAGGTCGGCGCGGCGATCGGCGCCCAGGCGTTGGCCGGCATCGCCGGGTTGCGGCCGGATCTGACGCTGCTCGGCGCCTGCGGGCTCGATGCCCGGGCCGGCCTGACCGCCCAGTCCGTCGAGGACGCCGCTTTCAAGCGGGCGATCGCCGCCCAGAGCGGCGCGGTCGCGACGGCGGCCGACCGCGGCAAGCTCGGCATCGCGGCACCCTTTCCGGTGATCGAGGTCGATGCCTGCGACCTGCTGGCGCTCGATGCCGCCGGGCCGCCCGAAATCCTGGCCGAGCTCGGCGCGCTCGGCCCGCGCCTCGTCCTGGTGGAGTGCTTCGAATGACCCTTGCCCTGCAGCAATCGGGCTGGATGCCGCGCGAGCGGCAGGCCGTGTCGGCGATGTTTCTGATGAACGGCTATGTCGTCGGCAACTGGGCCCCCAAGATCCCGGAATTCAAGGCCCGGCTCGGCATCGATCCCGCGACGCTCGGCCTGCTGATCCTGGCGTTCGGCGTCGGTTCGCTCCTCCTGATGCCGGTGGTGGGGGCGATCATCGCGCGCGACGGCTCGCAACGTCTGGTCCGCGCGACGGCGCTCGCCCTCGCGCCGCTGCTGCTCGCCGTGACCCTCGCCCCGACGCTCTGGAGCGCGGCGCTGACGCTGATCGTGCTCGGCGGCTTCACCGGGGGCATGGATGTCGCGATGAACGCCAACGCGGTGGCGGTCGAGCGCGGCATGCGCCGGGCGATCATGTCCTCCTGCCATGGATTCTGGAGCCTCGGTGGGTTGATCGGCGCGGGCACCGGCGGGCTCCTGATCGCGGCGATCGGGCCGCTTGGCCATGCGATCGTGGTGATGGCGGCCTGCTTCGCGCTGATCGCCGCCGCCTGGGGCGGGCTGTTGCACGACCGCCCGGAAAAGGGCGCGCCCAAGCCGCCGCTCCGGCTGCCGCGCAGCCTGATGCCGTGGCTGATCGGGCTCGTCGCGCTGTTCTGCATGATCCCGGAAGGCGCGATCCTCGACTGGGGCGCGCTCTATATCCAGGGCGAGATCGGCGGGGGCGTCGCGGTGTCGGGCTTCGGCTTCGCGGCCTTCTCGGCCACCATGGCGCTGACCCGCTTCGGCGGCGACCCGATCCGCGACCGGCTGGGCGCGGTCCTGACCCTCCGGATCTCGACGGCGCTGGCCGCGCTCGGCCTCGTCGCCGCCGGTCTCGCGCCGGTGCCGGCGGTCGCGGTGGCGGGCTTCGCCATCGCCGGGCTCGGCATCGCCAACATGGTGCCGATCGTGTTCTCCGCCGCCGGCAACCTGCCGGGACTGCCGCCCGGCATCGGCCTGTCGCTCGTCACCTTCATGGGCTATTCCGGCATCCTCGTCGCGCCTTCGGCGATCGGCTTCATCGCCGCCCATACCGGGCTCGCCCCGATCTTCCTCGGCCTGCCGCTGCTCTATCTGCTGGTGCTCGCCATGTCGCATCACGCGGCCCATGCCGATACCGGCGGGCAGGACGGCCGGAGCGCGGTTCATCCGGGTTGAGCCGGGCCCGCCTGACCGAACTTTCCCGTCCGGCCGGGCCTTGCCCTAGGCGGAGATGTCAACCGGCGCGCGGTCGTCCGGGCCCATCAGGCGCTGCACGGCCCGGACCCAGGCCGGGAAGTCGGGTTCGGCCCCCTTCGCCTCCTGCGCCAGCGCGGCCGCCCATTGCTCGGCGGTGAAGGCGCCCCGGCTCTGCAGATGCGCGATGAGAACGGCACCCTCCGCGCGCCACGGCTCTGGCACGCCATCGGCAGGATGGTCCGGAAGCACGTCTGAGGACGTCAAGCGAAACTCCAGCGGCACCAGATACCCCCCCCGCCAACGTCCCGGCGCACAGGCGCCGGAGCGATGGTTCACCGGGCTTCCCTCGCTCAATCCGGCTCTCTGGTCAACGGATGTGATGCCGCAAGGCAACGCGCAAACGCTGAACCTGTCGTTCGGCCGCAACACCGCCGGGTGCGGCGCGCGCGCGGGCGGCGATTGCGGTCATGGCAACAGCCGACTATAAGTCCCTCCAGTCGCTTGACGCTCCGAACGAGGACGTTTCCCCTTGACCGACATCCCCGAAGACGAGCCGGCCGCCGAGGATCCCGAAGGCGGGCGCCCGGGCCGGTCCGGCCCCGCGGTCGCCATCGAATCGGAGATGCGGACCTCGTATCTCGACTATGCGATGAGCGTGATCGTCAGCCGCGCGATTCCCGACCTGCGCGACGGTCTGAAGCCGGTGCATCGCCGCATCCTCTATGCGATGCAGGAGACCGGCAACACCCACGACAAGGCCTATCGCAAGTCGGCGCGGCCCGTCGGCGACGTGATGGGTAAATACCATCCGCACGGCGACGGCGCGATCTACGACGCGCTGGTGCGGATGGCGCAGCCCTTCTCGATGTCGCTGCCGCTCTTGGACGGGCAGGGCAATTTCGGCTCGATGGACGGCGACCAGCCGGCGGCGATGCGCTATACCGAGGTCCGGCTCGACAAGCCGGCCGACTTCCTGATGGCCGATATCGACAAGGACACCGTCGATTTCCAGCCGAACTACGACGGCAAGGACATGGAGCCCAGCGTCCTGCCGGCGCGGTTCCCGAACATGCTGGTCAATGGCGCGGGCGGCATCGCGGTCGGCATGGCCACCAACATCCCGCCGCACAATCTGGGCGAGGTGATCGACGCCACGCTCGCGCTGATCGACAATCCCGATCTCTCCGTCGCCGACTTGATGGAGTTCGTGCCGGCGCCGGATTTCCCGACCGGCGGGATCATTCTCGGCCGCTCGGGCGCGCGCAAGGCCTATCACGAGGGGCGCGGCTCGGTGATCCTGCGCGCGCGCACCAAGATCGAGGAGATCCGCAAGGACCGCTTCGCCATCGTGGCGACCGAGATCCCCTACCAGGTCAACAAGGCCACTCTGATCGAGCGCATCGCCGAGCTGGCGCGCGACCGCAAGATCGAGGGCATCGCCCATGTCCAGGACGAGAGCGACCGGTTCGGGGTGCGCGTGGTGGTCGAGCTGCGCCGCGACGCCACGCCCGAGGTCGTGCTGAACCAGCTCTTCCGCTTCACGCCGATGCAGACGAGCTTCGGCTGCAACATGCTGGCGCTCAATGGCGGGCGGCCGGAGCAGCTGACCCTGCGCGACTTCCTGACCCATTTCGTCGCCTTCCGCGAGGAGGTGGTGGCGCGCCGCACCGCCTACGAGCTGCGCAAGGCGCGCGAGCGGGCGCATATCTTGTGCGGGCTCGCGGTCGCGGTCTCGAACGTGGACGAGGTGGTCGCGACGATCCGCTCCTCCGCCGATCCGGCCGAGGCGCGCGAGCGGCTGATGACGCGCGCCTGGCCCGCCGAGGAGATCGCGCCCTATATCGCGCTGATCGACGATCCGTCCCACAAGGTGCAGCCCGACGGCACCTATTTCCTGAGCGAGATCCAGGCCCGCGCCATCCTCGACCTCCGGCTGCAGCGCCTGACCGCGCTCGGCGTCAAGGAGGTGACCGACGAGCTGGAGGAACTCGCCGGCAAGATCACCGACTATCTCGACATCCTGCGCTCGCGGGCGCGGATCATGGCGATCATCTCGGACGAGCTCCGCGAGGTGAGGGGGCTGTTCGCCGTCCCGCGCCGCTCGGAGATCGCCGAGCTCGAGGGCGAGGTCGAGGACGAGGATCTGATCGAGCGCGAGGACATGGTCGTCACGGTGACCGCCGGCGGCTATATCAAGCGCACCCCGCTCAGCGAGTACCGCGCGCAGCGCCGTGGCGGCAAGGGCACGCAGGGCATGGCGACGAAGGACGAGGATTTCGTCACCACGCTCTTCGTCGCCAACACCCACACCGCGCTTCTGTTCTTCACCACCGACGGCATCGTCTACGAGCTCAAGACCTGGCGCCTGCCGCTTGCCGCGCGCAGCGGCCGCGGCAAGGCGATCATCAACATCCTGCCGATCGAGCAGGGGGCCTCGATCGCGGCGATCATGCCGGTCGACGTGCCGGAACAGGAATGGGCGAGCCTGCAGGTCATGTTCGCGACCTCGGACGGCGACGTGCGGCGCAACGCGCTCGACGATTTCACCAACATCATGAAGAACGGCAAGATCGCGATGAAGCTGCCGAAGGGGATCCGGCTGATCAATGCCCGGATCTGTTCGGAGGGCGACGACGTGATGCTGACCACCCGGATGGGCAAGGCGATCCGCTTCCAGACCACCGATGTCCGCGTCTTCAAGGGCCGCGATTCCACCGGCGTGCGCGGCGTCCGCCTCGCCGAGGGCGACGAGGTGGTGTCGATGGCGATCATCCGGCATTTCGAGGCGACCCCGGAGGAGCGCGCCGCCTATCTCAAGATGCGCCGCGCGGTGGCCGGCGCGCCCGAGGAGGAGGAGGAGGCCGAGGAGGGCGAGGAGCTCGAGGCCTCGGGCAATTTCGAGCTCGGCCAGGCGCGCTATGTCGAGATGTCCGAGGCCGAGGATCTGCTCCTGACCGTGACCGAGAAAGGCATGGGCAAGCTCTCGTCGAGCCACGACTATCCGGTGCGCGGTCGCGGCGGCCAGGGCGTCGCGGCGATGGACCGGGCGCTGCGCGGCGGACGGCTGGTCACCCTGTTCGCGGTGCAGCAGGACGACCAGATCATGCTCGCGACCGATGCCGGCCAGTCGATCCGCTGCCCGGTCGCCGACATCTCGTTCCGATCGCGCGGGGCCGGCGGCGTGCGCGTCTTCATGACCGCCGAGGGCGAGCGCGTGGTCTCCGTCGCGCTGATCGCCGAGGGCGGCGAGGAGGAAGCCGCGGGCTAGCGGCCAAGGATCTCGCGGCTGCGATTGCCGGGACTTCGCCCGGCAATCGCAGCGGTCCGTTCGGGATTGCGTCCGAATTGGAAATGGACTTTCGCCGGGCGGGTGGCTTTGCAACCGCGTCGGGATCTCTAGGTTCTCGCGCATGGCGCAGCGGTTGCGCCGCAGACAAAGCGAGACGCAAACATGACCCTCAATTCCGGGCTGGTTCTGGCCGGCCGTATCCTGATCACCTACATCTTTCTGACCTCGGGCTTCGGCAAGCTCGCGGATCTTTCGGGCTCGATGGCCTATACCGCCGCGGGCGGCCTGCCGGGCTTCATGGTGTTCCCGGCGATCGCGATCGAGGTCGTGGGCGGCCTCGCGGTGCTGGTCGGCTGGCAGACCCGCTGGGCCTCGCTGGCGCTGGCGGTGTTCAGCCTGCTGACCGCCTATCTGTTCCATTACCTGCCGGCGCAGGGCCTGGAGGGCATGGCGCAGATGGGCCAGATGATCAACTTCTACAAGAATATCGCGATCGCGGGCGGCTTCCTGATCCTTGCCGGCGCCGGAGCGGGTTCGCTCTCCGTCGATGCCATGCTCGGCCGCAAGGGCGGCATCGCTCTCGCCTGATCAAAGGCGCCAGAAGTTCGGGAGGGGGTCGCAAGGCCCCCCCTAGTCGTTTGAGCGACGGATTTCGGCAGGCCACGCTTGCGGGCAATTTTGCGATCAACGGGAATGCCGCGCGGTCACATTCCTCATCTCTGGTGGCCCGTCGAGTCCCGCACCGTTGCTGACGCCGTCTGCACGTGAGATCGTTCGTGCGGCCAACGCGACGGACGACTTTCGAGGGGGGGGAGGGCATGCCGGGCTTCAACGTTGGTTTCCTGATCTTTCCGGGCATGACGCAGCTCGATTTCACCGGTCCGTTCGAGGTCCTGAGTCGCCTGGGGACACCGCCGTCGGTCGACGCCGCCAGCCGCTTCGCGGACGCCCCTGTCCATGTCGTCGCGAAGACCCTGCATCCGGTCGTGAGTGATCGCGGCCTGGCGATCCTGCCGAGCTCCGCGTTCGAGACCTGCCCGCCGCTCGACCTGATCTGCGTGCCTGGCGGGGCAGGCGTCGCGGATGCGGTTGCGGACAACGAGACCGTGGGCTTCATTCGCCGGGAGGGCAGCCGCGCGACTTTTGTCACTTCGGTCTGCACGGGGGCGTTCCTTCTCGGTGCGGCCGGTCTGCTGCAAGGCCGCCGCGCAACCACCCATTGGGCCTACCTGGACTTGCTGCACCTGGTGGGAGCCCGTCACGAAAAGGCGCGGGTGGTGCGCGACGGCAATGTCTTCACCGCGGGCGGCGTGACCTCGGGGATTGATTTCGCGTTCCACATGGTCGCCGAACTCGCCGGCGCGGACGTCGCCAAGGCGATCCAGCTCGGAATCGAGTATGATCCCGCACCCCCCTTCGATGGCGGTCTCCCCGACAGGGCGTCCGAGCCGGCGAAGCGGCTGATGGTTCGCCGGAACGCGGCCGCTCATGCCCGAATCCGGGAGGAACTGGGAAAGCTGCGCTTGCCGCCGGTGTGATGCCCGTTGCCTCGCCGAGGCCGAGCCGAAGCGGGAAGGGGACGCCGCTCTATTGCGCGTCGGCCGGGGCCTTCACATCCTTGTAGTCGAAGGTCGCGGTCGTGGTGCTCTTGCCGGCATCGCCGCCGACATCGACCGCCGAATCGAGCCGCACCAGCAGACCCGTCGCCTTGCTGACCCAAAGCGTTTCGTCCTGCGGCGATTCCTCGTCCATCGCGTCGAGCACGTGATAGACCGCGGTCGCCTCGCCATCGACCGTCTCGTCGCGCAGATAGGAGCAAGTCACCTTGCCCTCCGCGATCGCCGCCTTCATGTCGTCGCCCGAGTCGGCCTCGCGCTCCGACGCATGCCAGGTGCCGTCGAGCTCGACATAGGTCTTGTCGGCCGTCGCGATCAGATCGCCCTCCTCCGGCTTGCCGCCGCGCAGCGCGTCGGTGCCCGAGGTCGTCACGAGATGCATCCGGTAGGGCAAGGTCCCGAGCTGTACCGCTGCGGCGAGCGGCGCGGCGCAGTCGTCGGCGCGCGCGGCGACGGCGGGCGCCGCGGCAAGCAGGATCAGGGGCAGCAGGCGGCGCATGGCGGGTCTCCCGGGATCTGGAGCGCCAGACTAGGCCGAGACGCGCCGCCGCCGCAACCGCGCGCCCCGGCCCTGACGCAGGCGTGACCGGGCTTTCCAAGCCGGCGCCGATGGCCTAGAGCCCCAGGGCATGACGAGCGGCATGAACCCGATCCACATCATCGGCGGCGGACTGGCGGGGTCGGAGGCGGCCTGGCAGGCGGCCGAGCTCGGCGTGCCGGTGGTGCTGCACGAGATGCGGCCCGAGACCGGCACCTTCGCGCACAAGACCGAGCATCTGGCCGAGATGGTCTGCTCGAACTCCTTCCGCTCGGACGACGACACCAACAACGCCGTCGGCCTGCTGCATTGGGAGATGCGCGCGGCCGGCGGGCTGATCATCGCGACCGCCGACGCGCACAGCCTGCCGGCCGGCGGCGCGCTCGCCGTCGATCGCGAGCCCTTCGCCGCCGCGGTCACCGCGCGGCTCGAGGCCCATCCGCTCGTCCGGATCGAGCGCGGCGAGGTCGCGGGCCTGCCGCCCGCGGACTGGGACCAGGTGATCGTCGCGACCGGGCCCCTGACCAGTCCCGCGCTCGCGGGCGCGATCCGGACCCTGACCGACGAGACCGCGCTCGCCTTCTTCGACGCGATCGCGCCGATCGTGCATTTCGACTCGATCGACCTCTCCAAGGCGTGGTTTCAGTCCCGCTACGACAAGGGCGAGACCGAGGAGGAGCGGACCGCCTATCTCAACTGCCCGATGGACCGCGACCAGTACGAGGCCTTCATCGACGCGCTCCTCGCCGCCGACAAGGCCGAGTTCCGCGAGGGCGAGACCGACACGCCCTATTTCGAGGGCTGCCTGCCGATCGAGGTGATGGCCGAGCGCGGCCGCGAGACCCTGCGCTTCGGGCCGCTGAAGCCGGTCGGGCTCACCAATCCGCATGCCCCGGACCGCAAGCCCTATGCGGTGGTGCAGCTGCGCCGGGACAATGCGCTCGGCACGCTCTACAACCTCGTCGGCTTCCAGACCAAGATGAAGCATGCCGCCCAGGTCGCGGTGTTCCGCACCATCCCCGGGCTCGAGGCCGCGTCCTTCGCGCGGCTTGGCGGCATCCATCGCAACACCTTCCTCAATTCCCCCCGCCTCCTCGATGCGCGCATGCGCCTCAAGGCCGATCCGCGGCTGCGCTTCGCCGGCCAGGTGACCGGGGTCGAGGGCTATGTCGAGAGCGCGGCGATGGGCCTGCTCGCCGGCCGCCTCGCCGCGTCCGAGCGGCTCGGGCGCGATCTCGACCCGCCGCCCGGGACCACGGCGACCGGCGCGCTGCTGCGCCATATCACCGGCGGGGCGGATGCCCGCCTCTTCCAGCCGATGAATGTGAATTTCGGCCTCTTCCCGCCCCTGCCCGAGGCGCGTGGCGGTCGGCGCGGCCGCAAGGACCGCTACGCCGCCTATACCGACCGGGCCAAGGCCGATTTCCTGGCCTGGCTCGCCCCCTCGACAGCGACGGCGCCGGTGGGCTAGCCTCGGCGCCATGGGGGAGTTCCGTGGCTGACAAGGCGCCATACGACGCTCCGGCGCAGGACTATGACCGGCAGATGGCCGCGGCCGGCTATGCCGGGCCGGAGCGCGCGGTCGCGGCGCTGGCCGCGCTCGGCGCCGACCGCGCCGCCCCGATCCTCGATTTCGGCGTCGCGACCGGGCTGGTCGGCGAAGCGCTGGCGGCGAGGGGATTCACCACGATCGACGGGCTCGAGCCGGTGCCCGAGATGGCAGCCGTTGCCCGGGCCAAGCCCGGCCTCTATCGCACGATCTTTCCCTGCGCCTGGGACGCGCCGCTGCCGGTCGGCCCCGGCACCTACCGCAATTCGGCGGCGATCGGCGTGCTGGCGCCGGGCTACGCGCCCGCCTCGGTGATCGATGCCGGTCTCCGGGTGATCGGACCGGGGGGGCTCTTCGTGTTCTCGCTCAGCGATCTGGCGCGCAACGATCCCGACTATGTCGGCCGGATCAACGAGCATGTCGATTGCGGCGCCGCCGAGATCGCCTTCCGCGAATATGGCCGCTTCCTGCCGGGGGCCGGGCTCAAGGCCGACATCTACGTGCTGCGCAAGCGCTGATGCGCACCCGCTTCGCGCCGTCGCCGACCGGGCGCCTGCATCTCGGCCATGCCTTTTCGGCGCTGACCGGCTGGGATCTGGCGCGGGCGTCCGGCGGGGCGTTCCTGCTGCGGATCGAGGATATCGACCGGACCCGGTGCCGCCCGGAATTCGAGGCGGCGATCCTCGCGGATCTGCGCTGGCTCGGCCTGTCCTGGCCCGAGCCGGTGCTGCGCCAGTCCGAGCGCCAGCCGCTTTATGCCCACGCGCTCGACCGGCTGGAGGCGCTCGGCCTCACCTATCCCTGCCGCTGCAGCCGCGCCGAGATCCGCGCCGCCCTCGCCGCCCCGCAGGAAGGGGCGGCGACCCCGGTCTATCCCGGCACCTGCCGCGGCCGGCCGATGGCCGAGCGCGGCCCCGGCGACGCGGTGCGGCTCGATCTCGGGCGCGCCCTCGCGCTTGCCGGGCCGCTCGGCTTCACCGAGACCGGGCCGCTCCGGCCCGGCCGTCACGCGGTCGACGGCGCCGATCTGCTGGCCCGGCTCGGGGACGTGGTGCTGGCCCGCCGCGATATCGGCACCGCCTATCACCTCGCGGTGGTGGTCGACGATGCGGCCCAGGCGATCACCCATGTGGTGCGCGGCGCCGATCTCTGGGAGGCGACGCCCCTGCACCGCCTGCTCCAGGCGCTGCTCGGCCTGCCCGAGCCGGTCTGGCACCATCACGCGCTGATCCGCGATGCCGAAGGCCGCCGTCTCGCCAAGCGCGACGACGCCCGCTCCCTCGCGCAGCTCCGCGCCGAAGGCGCGGGGCCCGCCGATATCCGCCGCCTTGTCGGCCTCGCGCCGGCTTGAGCGGTCAGGCCGCCTTGCCCGCCGCGCCGCCGGCGCCGAGCTCGGCCAGGAACTCGCCGTGCGATAGCGGGCGCGAGAACATCGGATAGTTCTTCTCGACCGACAGGCGCTGTTCCTCCTCGCTGACCGTCGCGGTGCAGTCCCTGAGCGTCACCACGCGATAGCCCTTCTCATAGGCGGAGCGCATCGTCGATTCGACGCAGCAATTGGTCAGGAATCCCGCCAGCGCGACGTCGGTGATCCCCCGGCTGCGCAGGATGAAATCGAGATTGGTGCTGGCGAAGCCGCAGAGCCCGCGCTTGCCCTCGACCACGATGTCGCCCGACTGCGGCGCCAGGGCCTCGACGATCTCGGCGCCCCAGCTGCCTTTGCGGAACGACTTCGTGTCGACCACGCCCTTCAGGATGCCATAGGGCTCGGCGCTCAGCTCGTGATAGTCCTCGGTGAAGGTGATCGGCGCATGCACGATCAGCGCGCCGGCGGCCCGGGCGGCCTGCACCGTCTCGACGGTATTGGCGAGCATCGCGCTGCTCTCCATCACCGGGCGCACCGCCTCATGCAGGCTGCCGCCCTCGCTGGTGAAGTCGTTCTGATACTCGATCAGAACGAGCGCGGTTCGTTTCGGATCCATGGCTCAAGCTCCCTGACTGGCGCGCTGCCGGCGCCCTGAGGGGGATTTTAGCGCCGCTCGCTTCGGGCTGACAAGCGCGTCACGCGGGAACGGCGCCGCGCTTGGACGATCCCGGCAGGGGGCGGGCGCCCCGGCCCTGACGCCTTGGCACCGCGGCCGGCGCCGGTATAGACCGGGGCCCGCACAGGGAGGCCGCGGGCTTGCAGGACAATTCGACCGTCTCGCCGATGATGGCGCAATATCTCGCGATCAAGGCCGACCATCCCGACGCGCTGCTCTTCTACCGGATGGGCGACTTCTACGAGATGTTCTTCGCCGATGCCGAGGCGGCGAGCGCCGCGCTCGATATCGCGCTGACCAAGCGCGGGCTGCATCTCGGCCAGGACATCCCGATGTGCGGCGTGCCGGCCCATGCCGCCGAGAGCTACCTGCTCACCCTGATCCGCAAGGGCTTCCGGGTCGCCGTCTGCGACCAGATGGAGGATCCGGCCGAGGCGAGGAAGCGCGGCTCCAAATCGGTGGTGCATCGCGCGGTGACCCGGCTCGTCACCCCCGGCACCCTGACCGAGGACAGCCTCCTCGAGGCGCGGCGGCACAATTATCTCGGCGCCTATGCCGAGCTCCGCGGCGAGGGCGCCTTCGCCTGGGTCGATGTCTCGACCGGCGATCTCACGGTCGCCGACTGCCCGCGGGTCCGGCTCGGGCCGATGCTCGCCCGCCTCGCCCCCCGCGAGGTGCTGGTCGCCGAGACGCTGGCGCCCGAGCTCGCCGCGCTGATCGCCGAGGCGGACGCGGTCCCGACACCGCTCGCCCGGTCGAGCTTCGACTCCACCGCCGCCGAGGCGCGGGTCGCCGCGGTCTATGGCGCGCAGGGGCTCGACGGATTCGCAAGCTTCGGCCGGGCCGAGATCGCGGCGCTGGGCGCGATCGTCGACTATCTCGAGCTGACCCAGAAGGGCCGCCTGCCGCTCCTGCGCCCGCCCGTGCGCGAGAGCGCGGGCGGGCTGATGCAGATCGACGCCGCGACAAGGCGCAATCTCGAACTCACGCGCAGCCTCGCGGGCGGGCGCGAGGGCTCGCTTCTCGCGGCGATCGACCGCACCGTGACCGGCGGCGGCGCGCGCCTGCTCGAGACCCGGCTCAACGGCCCCGCGACCGGGGTCGCGGCGATCCAGGCCCGCCAGGACGCGCTCGCCTTCTTCGTCGAGGCCCCCGACGCGCTGCGGGAGGCGCGCGACCAGCTGCGCCTCGTGCCCGACCTCGAACGCGCGCTGTCGCGGCTGGCGCTCGATCGCGGCGGCCCGCGCGACCTCGCCGCGATCCGCGACGGGCTCGCGCGGGCCGCCGCGCTGCAGGTGGCGCTCGGTCCCGACCTGCCGCCCCTGCTGGCCGAGGCGCGCGCCGCCCTGGGCGGGCAGGATGCCCTGATCGCGCTCCTCGAGGCCGCCCTCGTCGCCGAGCCGCCGCTTCTCGCCCGCGATGGCGGCTTCGTCGCGGCCGGCCATGACGAGGAGCTCGACGAAACCCGCCGGCTGCGCGACGAGGGGCGCGGGGTGATCGCCGCGCTCCAGGCGGAATATGTGCGGCTGAGCGGGGTCAACGCGCTGAAGATCCGCCACAACAACGTCATCGGCTACCATATCGAGACGCCGGCCGGCCACGCCGCCAAGATGCTCGCGCCCCCCTTGAGCGAGACCTTCATCCACCGCCAGACCACGGCGAGCGCGGTGCGCTTCACCACGCTGCCGCTGGCCGAGATCGAGACCAGGATCCTCAATGCCGGCGGCCACGCGCTCGCGATCGAGAAGCGCGTCTTCGAGGAACTGCGCGCCGCGATCCTCGCCGCCGCCGGGCCGGTCGGGGCGGCGGCGCGCGCGCTGGCCGAGATCGACGTCGCGGCGGGCTTCGCCGATCTCGCCCGGGCCAAGGACTGGGTGCGGCCCCAGGTCGACGAGAGCCGCGCCTTCGCGATCCAGGGCGGCCGGCATCCCGTGGTCGAGCAGGCGCTCGCCCGCGCCGGCGGCAGCTTCACCGCCAACGATTGCGATCTCGGCGCGGACGGCGCCGGCGCCCGGCCGATCTGGCTGATCACCGGGCCCAACATGGCGGGCAAATCGACCTTCCTGCGCCAGAACGCCCTGATCGCGCTGCTCGCCCAGACCGGCGCCTATGTTCCGGCCGTCTCGGCCCGGATCGGCATCGTCGACCAGCTTTTCAGCCGGGTCGGCGCGGCCGACGACCTGGCGCGCGGCCGCTCGACCTTCATGGTCGAGATGGTCGAGACCGCGGCGATCCTCAACCAGGCCGGCCCCCGCGCGCTCGTCATCCTCGACGAGATCGGCCGGGGAACCGCGACCTATGACGGGCTCTCGATCGCCTGGGCGGTGCTCGAGCATCTCCATGACGCCAACCGCTGCCGCGGCCTCTTCGCCACGCACTATCACGAGCTGACCGCCCTCGCCGCCAAGCTCAAGGGCCTGCGCAACGCCACCGTCGCCGTCCGCGAATGGCAGGGCGAGGTGATCTTCCTGCACGAGGTCCGCGACGGTGCCGCCGACCGCTCCTACGGCGTGCAGGTCGCGAAGCTCGCGGGCCTGCCCCATGCCGTCACCGAGCGGGCGAAGCTCGTGCTCGAGGCGCTGGAACGCGGCGACCGCGAGGGCGGGGGCAAGGCCAAGGCGCTCATCGACGACCTGCCGCTGTTCCGCGCCGCCGCGCGCGACCCAGATCCCCATCCCGAACCGTCGGCGGTCGAGGCGCGGCTTCGCGCGGTCCATCCCGACGAGCTCAGCCCGCGCGAGGCGCTCGCGCTCGTCTACGAGCTCCGCCAGCTCGTCGCCCGTTGATAATTCAAGGCCGCGCTGGCAGTCTTCTCCCTCGCGCCGCGAGGGACGCGCGCGCGGGGGAAAGACCATGACGCCTGCCAGCGACGCCGCCTTGATCGCCATCGACGTGCAGAACGATTTCTGCCCCGGCGGCGCGCTCGCGGTGGCGGATGGCGACGCGGTGGTCGCGCCGATCAACCGCCTGCTCCGCCGCTTCGCGATCCGGGTCCTGACCCAGGACTGGCACCCGGCCGAGCACCATTCCTTCGCCGCGACCCACCAGGCGCCGCCTTTCTCGCTCCGGCAGATGCATTACGGGTCCCAGGTTCTCTGGCCCACCCACTGCGTGCAGGGCAGCGAGGGCGCCGCGTTCCATCCCGACCTCGATACCGACGCCGCCGACCTCGTGATCCGCAAGGGCTTCCATCCCGGCATCGACAGCTATTCCGCCTTCCACGAGAACGACCGGACGACGCCGACCGGCCTTGCCTCCTACCTGCGCGAGCGCGGCGCGCGCTCCGTCTGGCTCGCCGGCCTCGCCACCGACTTCTGCGTCGCCTATTCCGCGCTCGACGCGGCCCGCGCGGGCTTCGCGGTCACCGTGATCGAGGATGCCTGCCGCGCCATCGACCTCGACGGCTCGCTCGCCGCGGCGCTGGCCGAGATGCGCGCCGCCGGCGTCCGCCTCGCCCGCGCCACCGACCTGGCGGCCTGAACCATGGATATCGCGAAGCGCGCCCACGACGCGGCCTGGCGGATCGACCCCATCGTCCGCTCGGTCCTCGATACCGACTTCTACAAGCTCCTGATGCTGCAGACGGTGTTCCGCCGCCATGCCGATGTCGAGGTCACGTTCAGCCTGATCAACCGCACCGCGAGCGTGCCCCTGGCCGAGCTCATCGACGAGGCCGACCTGCGCGCCCAGCTCGACCATATCCGCGGCCTGCGGCTCACCCGCGGCGAAAGCACCTGGCTGCGCGGCAACACCTTCTACGGCAAGCGGGCGATGTTCTCGTCCGACTTCATGGCCTGGCTCGAAGCCTTCCGGATGCCCGACTACCGGCTGGAACGGCGCGGCGGCCAATACGAGCTGACCTTCAAGGGCTCCTGGCCCGAAGTGATGATGTGGGAGATCCCGGCCCTCGCCGTGCTGATGGAGCTGCGCTCGCGCGCCGTCCTGCGCGGCATGGGCTATTTCGAGCTCCAGGTGCTCTATGCCCGCGCCATGACCCGGGTCTGGGAGAAGATCGAGCGCCTGCGCCGCCTGCCCGACCTGCGCATCTCCGATTTCGGCACGCGGCGGCGGCATTCCTTCCTCTGGCAGGATTGGTGCGTCCAGGCGATGATCGAGGGGCTGGGCGAGAAGTTCCAGGGCTCGTCCAACTGCCTGATCGCGCTGCGCCGCGACATCGAGGCGATCGGCACCAACGCTCACGAGCTGCCCATGGTCTTCGCCGCCCTCGCCGAGGACGACGAGGCCCTGGTCCAGGCGCCTTACCGGGTGCTCGAGAACTGGCACGACGATTACGACGGCAATCTGCGGATCATCCTGCCCGACACCTACGGGACGGAGGGCTTCCTGAAGCGCGCGCCCGACTGGCTGGCCTCCTGGACCGGGATCCGCGTCGATTCGGGCGCGCCCGAGGCCGGGGCCGAGACGGCGATCGCCTGGTGGGAGTCGAAGGGCCAGGATCCGCGCGACAAGCTGGTGATCTTCTCGGACGGTCTCGATGTGGACCGGATCGAGGCGCTCTATGCCCGCTTCCACGGAAGGGTGAAGCTCGGCTTCGGCTGGGGCACCTTGCTGACCAACGATTTCCGCGGCCTCGCGCCCGGCGACGCTTTGGCCCCCTTCAGCCTGGTCTGCAAGGCGGTCAGCGCCAACGGCCGCCCGACGGTGAAGCTGAGCGACAACCCCGCCAAGGCCATGGGCCCCGCCGACGAGATCGCCCGCTACAAGCGCGTCTTCGGCGTGGGAGCCCAGGTCGCCCAGCCGGTGCTGGTTTAGCAGCCGGGCGGTCGTGTCGGCGAGCGGCCCGGAACGGTTGTCCGCTGGCGGAAGCGCTTCGTAGACATGGGCGAATGTTGGAGCTTTGCTGTTGCGAGATCCGGACTAGGTCTCATATGTGTATCACGAGGATAGTACGCTAAAGGCGTCCACAACCCAAGATGTACAAGTATGTCATCGAATAAGCGATCCGAGACGACTCCCGTTGATGGCGGGTGGGTCAAACGCGAGGCGGCTACCGGCCGCTTCATGGAGGTTGTCACAAAGAAGGGTGTAAAGAAGGCAAGCTCCAAGACCGAGGCCGCGACGAGGGAGGCTTCTTCCAAGCGCAGCTCTGCGCTGAAGCGGCTGGCCGATCGCTAGTCGGCACTACAGGCTGACCCTGGCGGATGCGTTCACAGCCCATGATGAAGCACTTACCTATGGCGGATTGGATGGGGTCAGCAGCCTCCATCTGATCGAGTCTGCACTGGCACGCCCCTATTCCGGCTATCATCGCCCGATTGCCAACAAGGCTGCTGCTCTCCTGCACAGCGTGGTTGGAAACCACGGCTTTGTGGACGGCAACAAGCGAACAGCGTGGCTCCTTGTGGAAGTCTTGCTTGATCGCAGCGGCTATGCGCTGAAGATCCCAGATGATGACCCAATAGATGATCTGGTGGTGGCCGTCGCTGACGGACAAATTGGGCTTGAGGACTTGGTGGGCTGGTTCAAGGCGCGGCTGGAGAGGCAGTAGCTCCTGGCGCGAAACGCACGCTCGCGGGGCTCCATCCCGCATCCCGCTCAGCGCCCGCGGGGCAAATCTCAGGAGAGATTGCGGCGGTCTCATTAAAGTCATTATATATCAATATGTTGACCGGAGCTCCCATGCGTGCGGCCTGTCCTGCCGCGCGCCTTTCCGCTCGGTCCCGACGCACCGTCCATGCTAGGCTTGACCGGGACATGGGAGGGGTGGCCGGGATGCAGAGCGACACGGTCTTCGCGGGACGGGTGCCGGAGCTCTATGACGGGACGCTGGGGCCGATCCTGTTCCAGCCCTTCGCCGCTCTCCTGGCGGCGCGGTTGGGGCCGGGGGAGGGCGAGATCCTCGAGGTCGCGGCGGGGACCGGGATCGTCACCGAGGCCATGGCCGCCTCCCGGCCGGAGGCCCGGATCACCGCGACCGATCTCAACCAGGCCATGCTCGATATCGCCGCCGCCAAGCCCGGTCTCCAGGGCGTCACCTTCGCCCAGGCCGATCTCCGGGCGCTGCCGTTCGAAACGGGCCGCTTCGATGCCGTCGTCTGCGGCTTCGGGATGATGTTCCCCGCCGACAAGATCGCCGCCTATCGCGAGCTGCGCCGGGTCACCCGGGCCGGCGGGCGCCTGCTCTTCACCGTCTGGGACCGGATCGAGGACAATCCGCTGCAGCATCTGGCCGAGCTCGGCGCCGGCGACATCTTCCCGGACGACCCGCCCCGCTTCCTCAGCCGGACCCCCTATGGCTATCACGATCCCGCCCGGATCGAGGCCGAGCTGCGGGCGGCGGGCTATGGCGCGATCGCGATCGAGGCGCTGACGCCGGCCTCGGGCGAGACCACGGCGCAACTGGCGGCGGTCGGCGGCTGCCAGGGCACCCCGCTGCGCGGCGAGATCGAGGCGCGCGATCCCGACAAGCTCGGGGCCGCGACCGAGCGCGCCGCCGCCCGGCTCGCGGCCCGCTTCGGGCCGGACAGGTTCCGCGGGCCGATGCGCGCGCTGCTGGTCACCGCCTCCTGAGGCTCAGGCCCGAAAAGCCTCGAGCAGCGCGTTGAAGACCAGCCGGGCCGAGGGAGACAGGCGGTGGCCCCGCAGATGGATCAGGCTGAACGGCTTCACCTCGACCTGGAAGTCGCAGGCGAGCACCGCGACGGCGCGCCCGAGCCCGCCCTGGCCCGCAACGAGCTTCGCGACCTCGGACGAGACGGGGGCGACCGCGTTCGACCGGCTGACCAGCGCCAGCGTCACGATCAGCGACGAGGTCGAGAGCCGGCAGTTGGGCAGCGGCGCCCCCCGGGCGATCAGCGCCTCCTCGAGCGTGGTGCGCAGCAGCGAGCCGGGGGACTGCATCACGAAGTCATAGGGCGCGAGATCGGCCGCGCTGACCTTGGGGCGCTGGGCCAGCGGGTGGTTGGAGCGCACGAGCAGCGCCAGGATCTCGGGCCCGAGCACGCGGATCTCGAAGGGGCGCGGATCGACCGGGGCGGGAATGCGCCCGACGATGAAATCGTGCCGGCCGAGCAGCAGGTCGGCGATCAGCACGTCGCTGGTCGCGACATCGACATGGGCCTGCAGCCCGGGATGCAGCCGCTGCAGCCGCTGCAGCACCGGCACGACGAGATCGACGGCCGGGGCGGTGACCGCGCCCAGGCTGACCGTGCCGAGCCGCCCGCCCGCGACATCGTCGATCTCGCGCCCCGCCTCGGCGATCTCGAGCAGCACGGCATGCGCCCGGGCCGCCAGCGCCGATCCCGCGACGGTCAGAGCGATCCCGCGCGCCCGCCGCTCGCACAGCCGGTGGCCCACGATCGCCTCGGTCTCCGCCAGCAGCCGCGAGGCCGCCGGCTGGGTGATCGCCAGCGCCCGCGCCGTGGCGGTCAGCTGGCCGGTATCGGCCAGGGCGGCGAGCAGCCGCAGATGCGCGAGCTTCAGGCCGCGCCCGATCAGGCGCTCGGCGCCACGGGGCGGCTCGGCATTGCCGGGGTTAACCATGTTGGATCTGGTATGACTGGCAGCAGTTTTTCTATTTGAACGATATGGCAGGCTGCCCCTATGCTGCAAGCCGGTCCGTGATCGGACGCAGGGCGAAACCTGCGCCGGTTCGGACGAGGAAACGCATGGGGAGTGAAAGCGGCGTGGTTGATCGCCCGTTTCCCCGTGCCCACGGGGAGAGATCATGAAGCTTCTGACACCGATTCTCGCCGGCGCGGCTCTCGCGGCCGCACTGCTGGCGGGTCCGCTTGCCGCGGCCGAAGCGACCGTCGGGATCGCGATGCCGACCAAGACCTCGGCGCGCTGGATCGCCGACGGCAACAACATGGTCGAGCAGTTCAAGGCGGCGGGCTACAATACCGACCTGCAATATGCCAACGACGATATCCCGAACCAGCTCGCCCAGATCGAGAACATGATCACCAAGGGCGTGAACGTCCTGGTGATCGCCGCGATCGACGGCACGACCCTGTCGAGCGCGCTCGAGAACGCGCATGCCGCGGGGATCCCGGTCATCGCTTATGACCGCCTGATCCGCGACAGCCCGAATGTCGACTATTACGCGACCTTCGACAATTTCAAGGTGGGCGTGCTCCAGGCCGACAGCCTGCTCAAGGGGCTCGGCTATCCCGAGAAGAAGGGCCCGTTCAATATCGAGCTGTTCGGCGGCTCGCCCGACGACAACAACGCCTTCTTCTTCTACAACGGCGCGATGAGCGTGCTGCAGCCGCTGATCGACAACGGCACGCTGGTGGTGAAGTCGGGCCAGACGGGCATGGACAAGGTCGGCACCCTGCGCTGGCAGCCCGCCGCCGCCCAGGCGCGCATGGACAACCTGCTCAGCGCCTACTACACCGACGCGCGGCTCGACGGGGTCCTGTCGCCCTATGACGGCCTGTCGATCGGCATCCTCTCCTCGCTCAAGGGCGTGGGCTACGGCTCGGGCGACATGCCGATGCCGACCGTGACCGGCCAGGATGCCGAGGTGCCCTCGGTGAAGTCGATCCTCGCCGGCGAGCAATATTCGACCGTCTTCAAGGACACCCGCGATCTCGCCAAGGTGACCGTGGGCATGGTCAACTCGGTCCTGAAGGGCGGCAAGCCCGAGGTCAACGACACGACGACCTACAATAACGGCGTCAAGATCGTCCCGTCCTACCTGCTGTCGCCGGTCGAGGTCGACAAGTCGAACTGGGAGGCGATCCTGGTCGGCTCCGGTTACTACAAGAAAGACCAGATCAACTGAGGCATCACCGGGCGGGCCCCTCGCGGCCCGCCCGGCACGCCGGAGGACCGGATGACCCAGCCCATTCTGGAGATGCGCGGCATCACCAAGACGTTCCCGGGCGTGCGCGCGCTCAGCAACGTCAACCTGTCGGTGATGCCCGGCGAGATTCACGCGCTGGTCGGCGAGAACGGCGCCGGCAAATCGACCCTGATGAAGGTCCTGTCCGGCGTCTATCCGCATGGCAGCTACGAAGGCGACATCCTGTTCGAGGGCGAGGTCCGGCAGTTCCGCGACCTGCATGACAGCGAGGAGATCGGCATCGTCATCATCCACCAGGAGCTGGCGCTGGTGCCGCTCCTGTCGATCGCGGAGAACATCTTTCTCGGCAACGAGGTCGCGAGCCGTGGGGTGATCGACTGGGACGAGACCTTCCAGCGCACCAGGCAGCTGCTGGAAAAGGTCGGTCTCAAGGAGCAGCCGACCACGCTCGTCACCGATATCGGCGTCGGCAAGCAGCAGCTCGTCGAGATCGCCAAGGCCCTGTCGAAGCGCGTCAAGCTGCTGATCCTCGACGAGCCGACCGCGAGCTTGCAGGAAACCGACAGCCAGGCGCTGCTCGACCTCCTGCTCGAATTCCAGCGCCAGGGGATGACCTCGATCCTGATCAGCCACAAGCTCAACGAGATTTCCCGTGTCGCCGACCGGATCACGGTGCTGCGCGACGGCGCGACGGTCGGCACCATGGATACCGCGACCGAGACGATCAGCGAGGACCGGATCATCCGCGACATGGTCGGGCGCTCGATGTCCGACCGCTACCCGCCGCGCGAGCCGAAATTCGGCGAAGTGCTGTTCGAGATCGAGGGCTGGAACGTCTTCCATCAGGTCCATGCCGACCGGCAGCAGATCCACGACGTCTCGCTCAATGTCCGCGCCGGCGAGATCGTCGGCATCGCCGGGCTGATGGGATCGGGCCGGACCGAGCTCGCCATGAGCATCTTCGGCCGGTCCTATGGCAACCATATCACCGGCACCGCCCTGTTGCGGGGCAAACCGATCGACGTGAGCACCGTCGGGCGCGCCGTCGAATCCGGGCTCGCCTATGTCACCGAGGATCGCAAGGGGCTCGGCCTCATCCTCGAGGACCATATCACCAACAACATCACCCTGGCGCATCTCGAAGGCGTGTCGAAGCGCGGCGTGATCGACGCCCACGCCGAGCGGCAGGTCGCGCTCGACTACCGCAAGCAGATGAACATCCGCTGCTCGTCGGTCTATCAGAAGGTGCTGAACCTGTCGGGCGGCAACCAGCAGAAGGTGGTTCTGTCGAAATGGCTGTTCTCGGGTCCCGAGATGCTGATCCTCGACGAGCCGACGCGCGGGATCGATGTGGGCGCGAAATATGAAATCTACACGCTGATCAACCGGCTCGCCGACCAGGGCAAGGGGGTGCTGATGATCTCCTCGGAAATGCCCGAGCTCATCGGCATGTGCGACCGGATCTATGTGATGAACGAAGGCGCGCTGGTGGGCGAGCTGGCTGCGGCAGATGCAAGCCAGGAGCGTATCATGCGGATGATTCTGAACGGATAGCACCATGGCAAGCATCTCGGACAGCCAGTCGACCTCCTCGACCGCTGGTCATCTGAAAGCGAATTTTCGCGAATACGGCATGCTGATGGCCTTGGTCGTCATCATGGCCTTCTTCGAATACATGACCGGCGGCGTGTTGCTGCGGCCGCTCAACCTGACCAACCTGTTCCTGCAGAACAGCTATATCGTGGTCATGGCGCTCGGCATGCTGCTCGTCATCGTCTCGGGCCATATCGATCTCTCGGTCGGGTCGGTCGCGGGCTTCGTCGGCGGCCTGTCCGCGGTGGCGATCGTCAGGTTCCAGCTGCCGGTCCTCCCGACCATCCTGATCTGCATCCTTGTCGGCGCGGCGATCGGCGCGGTGCAGGGCTATTGGATCGCCTATTGGCGGATCCCGTCCTTCATCGTGACGCTGGCGGGCATGCTGGTGTTCCGCGGCCTCAATCTCGCCATGCTGCAGGGCGAGTCGATCGGGCCGTTCCCCAAATCCTACCAGCTCCTGAGCTCGGGTTTCGTGCCGGACGTGCTGGGCGGAAGCGGCCTCAACCTGACCGCGCTGCTGCTCGGCACCCTCGCAGCGGCAACCCTGGTCTGGGGCGCGATCCGGACGCGCATGAAACAGGCGCGCTTCGCCGCGGTCGAGGAGCCCTTTGTGTTCTTCGTGGTGAAGAACGGCGTGATCGCCTTCGCGATGATCTATATCAGCTACCTGCTTGCCACCGCGCGCGGCCTGCCCAATGTGCTCATCACCATGGCGGTGCTGATCGCGGTCTATACCTTCGTGACCAGCAAGACCACGATCGGCCGGCGGATCTATGCGCTTGGCGGCAACGAGAAGGCGGCGAAGCTGTCCGGCATCAATACCAACCGGCTGATCTTCCTGGTCTTCACCAATATGGGGATGCTGGCGGGCCTCGCCGGGCTCATCATCGCGGCGCGGCTCAATTCCGCGACGCCCTCCGCCGGCCTCTCGGCCGAGCTCGACGTGATCGCCGCCTGCTTCATCGGTGGCGCCTCCGCCTCGGGCGGGGTGGGGCGCATCGTCGGCGCGGTGATCGGCGCCTTCATCATGGGGGTGATGAACAACGGCATGTCGATCCTCGGCATCGGCATCGATTTCCAGCAGGTGATCAAGGGGCTCGTCCTGCTCACCGCCGTGATCTTCGACGTCTACAACAAGAACAAGGCCTGACTGCCGTGCATCTGTCCCAGGTCATCGACCCCGATGGAACCCGGCGCGTGGTGGTGCGCCAGGGCACCTCTGCCCGGATCCTCGAGGGCGCGGATACCAGCTACAATCTGGTCCAGGAGGCGATCCTCGGGCGCGAGAGCCTGGCCGCCGTGATCGCGCGCCACGGAGTCGGGGCGGCGATCGACCTGCAGGCGGCCTTGCGCGAGGGTCGGGTCCTGACCCCGATCGACCATCCCGACCCGGCGCATCTGCACCTGACCGGCACCGGCCTAACCCATCTCGGCAGCGCCGCGGCGCGCGACGCGATGCATGCGGCCGGGGCTAAGGCCGAGGCGCTGACCGATTCGATGAAGATGTTCCGGATGGGGCTCGAGGGCGGCAAGCCCGTGACCCTGCCCGGCGTGCAGCCCGAATGGTTCTACAAAGGCAACGGCACCCAGGCCGTGGCGCCCGGGGCGGCTTTGGTCAGCCCCGCCTTTGCCCGCGACGGCGGCGAGGAGCCCGAGATCGCCGGGATCTACGTGATCGGCCCGGACGGCGTGCCGCACCGGATCGGCTTCGCGCTCGCCAACGAGTTCTCGGACCATGTGACCGAGCGGGTGAACTACCTGTTCCTCGCGCATTCCAAGCTGCGCCCCGCCGCCTTCGGGCCCGAGATCCTGGTCGGCGACCTGCCGCAGGATGTGCGCGGCACCAGCCGGATCTGGCGCGACGGGCGGTTGCTCTGGGAGAAGCCGTTCCTGTCGGGCGAGGCCAATATGAGCCACAGCGTCGCCAATCTCGAGCATCACCATTTCAAGTACGCCCTGTTCCGAGAGCCGGGCGAGGTGCATGTCCACATGTTCGGCACCGCGACGCTGAGCTTCGCCGACGGGATCGCCACGCAGGAGGGCGATGTCTTCGAGATCACGGCCGAGGCGCTTGGCTTGCCCTTGCGCAACAGCCTCAGGATCGCCGCGGCCGAGCCCGTCATGGTTCACGCGCTGTGATCTCTCGCCGCAGCCCGCATGTCCCCGCACGTTAACAGGTATGGAAAATTGGTTAGCGTCTGGGAAATAAGGCTGCATTATCAGATATTTGACTGTCGTCGCACGCGTGCGACGACGCGCGTTGGGGTATCTCGCGCGCGCTTCATGGGGGCATGAGATGGCGTTCACCGCAAAGGCCTGGCCGCGGCCGCTGCGTTCCCAGGCCTGGTTCGGCGGCACCAGCCGGGACAGCATCTATCATCGGAGCTGGATGAAGAACCAGGGCCTGCCGGCCGACCTGTTCGACGGGCGCCCGGTGATCGGCATCTGCAACACCTGGTCCGAGCTCACCCCCTGCAACGCCCATCTCCGCGACCTGGCGGAGCGGGTGAAGCACGGGGTCTACGAGGCCGGGGGCCTGCCGGTCGAGTTCCCGGTCTTCTCGACCGGCGAGAGCGCGCTCCGGCCGACCGCGATGATGTTCCGCAACCTCGCGGCGATGGATGTCGAGGAGGCGATCCGCGGCAACCCGGTCGATGGCGTGGTCCTGATGGTCGGCTGCGACAAGACGACCCCGGCGCTGCTGATGGGGGCTTCGAGCGTCGACCTGCCGGCGATCGTGGTGACCGGCGGGCCGATGCTGAACGGCTGGTTCCGGGGGGAGCGGGTCGGGTCGGGCACCGCGCTCTGGCGGATGTCGGAGGCGATCAAGGCCGGCGAGATGAGCCAGGCCGACTTCCTGGAGGCCGAGGCCGCGATGTCGCGCTCGCCCGGCTCCTGCAACACGATGGGCACGGCGAGCACGATGGCCAGCATGGCCGAGGCGCTGGGCATGGCCCTGTCGGGCAACGCGGCGATCCCCGCGGTGGACAGCCGGCGTCGGATGATGGCGCAGCTGACCGGGCGGCGGATCGTTCAGATGGTCAAGGACGACCTCAAGCCCTCGGATGTCCTGACCCGCGCGGCTTTCGAGAACGCGATCCGGGCCAACGGGGCGATCGGGGGGTCGACGAACGCGGTCATCCATCTGCTGGCGCTGGCCGGGCGGATCGGGGTCGAGCTCACGCTCGACGACTGGGACCGGCTGGGGCGCGAGGTGCCGACCATCGTCGACCTGATGCCGTCGGGCCGGTTCCTGATGGAGGAATTCTTCTATGCCGGCGGGCTGCCGGTGGTGATCCGGGCCCTGGGCGAGGCGGGGCTGCTCAATCGCGAGGCGCTGACCGTCTCGGGCCGGTCGGTCTGGGACGAGGTCTCGGAGGCCCGCAACTGGAACCAGGAGGTGATCCGGCCGGTCGAGCGGGCCCTGACCCAGCATGGCGGGATCGCGGTGCTGCGGGGCAATCTCGCCCCCAACGGCGCGGTGCTGAAGCCCTCGGCGGCGACGCCGGAGCTGATGGTCCATCGCGGGCGGGCGGTCGTTTTCGAGGATATCGACGACTACAAGCGCAAGATCAACGACGAGGCGCTCGATATCGACGAGACCTGCGTGATGGTGCTGAAAATGTGCGGGCCGCGGGGCTATCCGGGGATGGCCGAGGTCGGCAATATGGGTCTGCCGCCCAAGGTGCTGCGCAAGGGGATCAAGGACATGGTCCGGATCTCGGACGCCCGGATGTCGGGCACCGCCTATGGGACGGTGGTGCTCCATACCAGCCCCGAGGCGGCGGCGGGGGGGCCGCTCGCGATCGTCCGGGACGGGGACATGATCGAGCTCGACGTCCCGAACCGGCGGCTGCATCTCGACCTGCCCGACGAGGAGATCGCGGCGCGGCTCGCGGCATGGGCGGCGCCGGAGGTGCCGGGGACCAAGGGGGGCTATGCCTGGCTCTACCAGGCCCATGTGACCGGGGCCGATACCGGGGCGGATTTCGATTTCCTGGTCGGAGGCAGGGGCAGCGCCGTGGGCCGCGATTCGCACTGACCGCGATCCGGCCTGGTGGCCAGGCCGCACGGAGTCGCACATGTGCGACTCCAATCAAGTTGTTGTTTTTAAACGGAATTGAAAAATCCGTCAACCCTTTGGCAAGATGTTGGCGCGGGCGCGCCTGGCCCCGAAGGCAAGCCGAACGCGGCCGCGCGGCGCCCGGCGCTGGCGTGCCGAGAGCGCCGCGGCGGCGCCGCGCCAGCGTCACCGGTCCGCGCGCGGCGCGCCGCACCGTGGCGGCGGCTCGGGGCGCGCCTTGCCTCGGAGGTCGGCATGGGTGGAGAGGCGCAGCCGCGCGAGCGTGGCTGCCCGGAGCGGGCCGTTGCCCGCGAGTCTTTGTTCTCCCCATCTGTTGATGGGGCCCCGGACTGCCCGATAGGGTTTCTGCCCAATCCTTGAAGAGACGAGACGGCACCGGGAGCGCGCGCCCGGGAAACAGCCGTCGGCGGCGAGGGAGGAGACTCCTGTCGGGTGCGCCGATCCTAGTCTTGGCAAAACGCCCCGCCGCGCTGCCATGCGGGCCGGGGACGCATCGGGTGGAGCCGGCGGGGCAGGCGGGCGAGGGCGTCCCGGGTCGCTGCGCTTCGCGCTGGGGTAGCAGAGCGGCCGCGGACGCTCGCAAGGCGGTAGCTTCCGGTCAAATCTCTGACCGGCGCAGCAAATTCCTGTTACATGGATGACAAAAATCGCCGTTAAATGTCCCACGGTCCCGCGCCGCGTCCGAACGCGCTGCGGCGGCCAGTCAGGGCGGCCCCCCTTCGGGCGCGTCCGATGATCAGGGGATACCGATGCTGCATCTGAAAACCACTTCGGCGCTGGCGGTCGCGTCGCTGGCGCTTGCCGCCGCGGCCGGACCCGTCGCCGCCCAGACCGCGGACCTCGTCTCCGCCGCCAAGGCCGAGGGCCAGCTCACGGTGATCGCGCTGCCGCATGACTGGTGCGCCTATGGTGCCGTCATCGACGGATTCAAGAAGAAGTACGGCCTGACCGTCAACGAGCTCAATCCCGATGCCGGCTCGGCGGACGAGCTCGAGGCGATCCGCGCCAACAAGGACAACAAGGGCCCGCAGGCGCCCGACGTGATCGATGTCGGCTTCTCGTTCGGGCCGACCGCGAAGAAGGAGGGGCTCTTGCAGCCCTTCAAGGTCTCGACCTGGGACTCGATCCCCGAGAACGTCAAGGACGCGGAAGGCTACTGGGCCGGCGACTATTTCGGCGTGCTGAGCTTCGCGGTCAACAGCGACATCGTGAAGACCCCGCCGGCCGACTGGTCCGATCTGCTGAAGCCGGAATTCGCCAATTCGGTGGCGCTCGCGGGCGATCCGCGCGCCTCGAACCAGGCGATCCTCGGCGTCTATGCCGCGGGTCTCGCCGAGGGCGGCGCGGCCGGGGCCGAGGCCGGCACCAAGGGCCTCGATTTCTTCGCCAAGCTCAACAAGGCGGGCAACTTCGTCCCGGTCATCGGCAAGTCGGGCACGCTCGCCCAGGGCGCGACCCCGATCATCGTCTGGTGGGACTATAACGCGCTGTCCGGCCGCGATGCGCTGAACGGCAACCCGCCGGTCGAGGTGGTGATCCCGAAGACCGGCGTCGTCGCCGGCGTCTATGTCCAGGCGATCAGCGCCTATGCCCCGCATCCGAACGCCGCCAAGCTCTGGATGGAATATCTCTACAGCGACGAGGGCCAGCTCGGCTGGCTGTCGGGCTACTGCCATCCGATCCGCTTCACCGACATGGTCAAGCGCGGCGCGGTGCCCGAGGCGATGCTCGCCAAGCTGCCGGCGGCGGACGCCTACGAGGCGGCGGTCTTCCCGACCATCGCCGAGCAGGAAGCGATGAAGGGCGTCGTCACCGGCGGGTGGGACAAGGTCGTCGGCGCCAACGTCCAGTAAGGTCCTGCGCGGGTCCCGACCCTTTCCTCCGGGACCCGCGTCCATCGAAAGCGACCCATGCCCGCCGCAAGTCCAAAGCCCATCAGAAACCTGTCCTGGGCCTGGCTCGGGATCGTGCCCTTCGCGCTCTATGCGCTGCTGTTCCTGATCCTGCCGACGATGTATATCGTGATCGGCGCGTTCCGGACCGACGAGGGGGGCGTCACGCTCGCCCATGTCGCGGGGCTGTTCACCCCCTCGATCCTCGCGGGCTTCTGGATCTCGATCCGGGTCAGCTTCGTGTCGGCGCTTCTCGGCTGCCTGATCGGTTTCGCGGTCGCCTGGGCGGTGACGCTGGGCGGCCTGCCGCGCGCGCTGCGCGGACCGGTCCTGACCTTTTCCGGCGTGGCCTCGCAATTTGCCGGCGTGCCGCTCGCCTTTGCCTTCCTCGCCACGCTCGGGCGGCTCGGGCTCGTGACCGTGTTGCTGCGCGACTGGTTCGGCATCAATCTCTTCGCGCTCGGCTTCAATCTGCTGTCCTTCTGGGGGCTGACGCTCACCTATCTGTTCTTCCAGATCCCGCTGATGATCCTGATCGTCACGCCCGCGCTCGACGGGCTGAAGCGGGAATGGCGCGAGGCGGCGGAGATCCTCGGCGCCTCGACGCTGCAATATTGGTGGATGGTGGCGCTGCCGGTGCTGTGGCCGACGCTGCTCGGCACGCTGGCGCTGCTGTTCGCCAACGCCTTCGGGGCGGTCGCCACCGCCTATGCGCTGACCGGATCGTCGCTCAGCATCGTGCCGATCCTGCTTTTCGCGCAGATCCGCGGCGACGTGCTCGGCGATCCGCATCTCGGCTATGCGCTGGCCTTCGGGATGATCGTGGTCACCGGGATCGGCAATGCGCTCTATATCTGGATGCGGGTGCGGGCGGAGCGCTGGATGAAATGAAGGTCAATCGCTTCTGGGCCTGGCTCGCGCTCGCCATCGGGATGATCTATTTCTTCCTGCCGCTGATCGCGACCGTCGAATTCTCGCTGCGGATGCGGCGCGGCGTCTACAGCCTCGACGCCTATCGCGTGGTGCTGAGCGATCCGAAATTCCACGCCACCTTTGGCTATTCGGTGGTGATGGCGCTCTTGACCATCGCGATGGGCGTGCTGATCGTGGTCCCGACCGCCTATTGGGTCCGGCTGAAGCTGCCGGGCCTGCGGCCGGTGATCGAGTTCGTCACCCTGCTGCCGCTGGTCATCCCGGCGATCGTGATCGTCTTCGGCTATATCCGGATGTTCAACACCTCGTCGATCCTGCCGCTGACCGGCAGCGCGATGGGGACCAACATCCTGCTGATGCTCGGCTATACCACGCTGGCGCTGCCCTATATGTATCGCGCCGTCGATACCGGCCTGCGCACCATCGATGTCGCGACGCTGACCGAGGCGGCGCAGAGCCTCGGCGCCGGCTGGGTGACGATCGTGGTGCGGGTGATCCTGCCCAACGTGCTGGTCGCGGTCCTGTCCGGCGCCTTCCTGACCTTCGCCATCGTGATCGGCGAATTCACCATGGCGGCTTTGCTCAACCGACCGGCCTTCGGACCCTATATGCAGCTGCTCGGCGCCAACCGCGCCTACGAGCCGGCGGCGCTCGCGGTGATCGCTTTCGGGGTCACCTGGGCCTGCATGGGGCTGATCCAGCTCGTCACCCGTTTCCAGAAACATACCCAGGTGGTTCGCTAGCCCATGGCCTTCCTCGCGCTCGAGCATCTGCAGAAGTCCTTCGGCCCCAACGTGGTGGTGAAGGGGTTCGACCTCACCGTCGGCAAGGGCGAGTTCGTGTCGCTGCTCGGCCCCTCGGGCTGCGGCAAGACGACGGTGTTGCGCATGGTCGCGGGGTTCGAGAGCCCGAGCGCGGGGACGATCCGCATCGGCGAGCGCGACGTGACGCGGCTCCGGGCGAACCAGCGCAATATCGGCATGGTGTTCCAGGCCTATGCGCTGTTCCCGAACCTGACGGTGGCGGCGAATGTCGGGTTCGGCCTGCGCATCGCCGGCCGTCCCAAGGCCGAGATC
Organism: Amaricoccus sp.; assembly: GCA_046348955.1. Classification (GTDB taxonomy): domain Bacteria; phylum Pseudomonadota; class Alphaproteobacteria; order Rhodobacterales; family Rhodobacteraceae; genus Amaricoccus. The sequence continues at coordinate 353,981 of JAXMDG010000002.1, read as the reverse complement.
GCCGCGCGGGTCGAGGAGATGCTGCTTCTGGTCGGGCTGCCCGGCTTCGGGGCGCGCTATCCGTTCCAGCTGTCGGGCGGGCAGCAGCAGCGCATCGCGCTGGCGCGCGCGCTGGCGCCCAAGCCGCAGGTCCTGCTGCTCGACGAGCCCTTGTCGGCGCTCGACGCGAAGATCCGGGTGAGCCTGCGCAACGAGATCCGCGCGATCCAGCGCGATCTCGGCATCACCACGATCTTCGTGACGCATGACCAGGAAGAGGCGCTGTCGATGTCCGACCGCGTGGTGGTGATGAATGGCGGGGTGGCCGAGCAGATCGGGACGCCGCACGAGATTTACGCGCGTCCCGCGACCCGGTTCGTGGCGACCTTCGTCGGCCAGCTCAACGCGCTCGAGGCGCGGCTGACCGATCCCGGCACCGGCCTGCTGGATCTCGAGGGGCGGGCGGTGGCGCTTGGGCGCGGGATCGAGGGGCCGGCGGGGCGGATGGTGGGGGTTGCGTTGCGCCCGGAGGCGATCGCGCTCGGGGCCCGGCCGGGCAATGACGTGGTGATCCGGGTCCCGGTGCGCGAGGTCGATTTCATGGGATCGGTGGTGCGGGTGCGGGCGCTGCTGGGTGCCGCGCCGATCTCGCTCGATCTGTTCAGCAGCTCGACGACGCCGCCGCCGGCGGCCGGCGACGAGATCGAGATCAGCTTCGCCAGCCGGGATCTGCTGCTGACCTGAGCGCAGCGGACAGGTTCCGCTTGGACAGCGGGCGGTCCTCGGCTATGGTTCGCTGCGCGCGGCGATCCTGCACCCAGCGAGGTCGACAGGCCCCACTCCCGCCGGGCGCGGGGGTGGGGCTGACTTGGGGCCGGGTTCGGATCCCGGTCAGAATTTGGCCTGGGGGTTGGCGACCTTGGCGCCGGCGATCGAGCCGAGGACGGCGCCCGCGCCGATAGCGATGACCTTGCCGGTTCCCCCGCCGATCAGCGAGCCGACCGCGGCGCCGGCGACGCCGCCCATGATCTCGCCTTCGATCTGGCGGTTCTGCGGGGTTTGGGCGCAGCCCGACAGGCCGGTCGCCAGGGCCGCGCCGAGGGCCAGGACGGAAATGCTCTTCTTCATGGTGCCGCCTCCGCTCATTCGGCCGCGATGACTTCGGTGACGCTCAGCACGCCGTCATGGTTGGTGTCGGCGTCGAAGAACTCGATGACCTTCTCGGCGACGAACTCGCCGAGCGAGATGCGGCCGTCGCGGTTGCGGTCGATCGCGTTGAACTGCGCGGTGGTGAGGCCGGGAATGGCGCCGCGGGCGATGCCTTTGGTCGCGGTGCCGCCCGCCTGCTCGTAGAGCACCACCGCGTTGGCGATGTATTCGTCGAGATTGAGCGCGCCGTCGCCATTCCGGTCGGCCTGCTGGAAGGCGATGGTGATGGTTTCCTTGGTCGCGGTCTGCGCCGCCGCGGGCAAGGCGGCCGTCCCGCCCAGCACGAGCGCGGCGAGGGCCGCCGCGCCGATCTTCGGTCCCATGTGCCTGTCTCCTCTCATTCTTGTGAATGAAGGATGCCTACACCAGTGACGGGCGGCCGCAAGCCCTGGCATCGGGCGCCGAGGGGCACGGCCGCCCGCGGCGCGTCGTCAGGCCTTGGTCACGGCGACGGCGATCGCCGTCGTCATCTCGACATTGACCCGCGAGCCCGGGGTGCGGGCGGCGGCGAAGCTGCGCAGCTCCGGCGGAACGACGGCGCGGCGGGTCAGGCCATCCGGGGTGCGGAAGGTCGCGGTCCCGGTATTCGGATCATAGGAGACGACGGTCACCACGATGCTGGTGGTGAGCGCCGCCGCGCCGCCCGGCGTCGCGCCCTTGGGCGTCCGGCCGGCCGTGAGCGTCGCGGTGGCCTGGGGGGTGGTCGCGTCGGCCATGGTGAGCACGGTCGCCTCGTGATAGGCGACGGTCACGTTGTCGCCCTTGGCGATCTGGTCGAAATTGCGCACTTCGGGACCGGCGACCAGGCGCAGCTCGCCGCCTTCCGGCCCCTTGAGGACCAGCTCGCGGGTCTTGGGATTGGCGGACTGCACGACGGCAGTCGCCGACAGCGTCGTCTGGGTCTCGGCGGGGCGCGTTCCGCTCATCTCGGCGCAGCCGACCAGCAGCAAGGCCGCGGTCAGGCCGGCCATGAGGCCGTTCAATCTCATCCCTGGGCTCCCTCCGGTTTGGACGCGCCGATCTTCGCGATGCGGCGGTCGCTGAAAGCGCCTTCGTCTTAAGGGCAGGCGCCGGGGTGATCAACCCTGGCGAAAGCTCTGCCAAAGCCTTGACCGATCGGTCAAAACCGCGCAACAACCGGGCGCAGGGGGCTTCGGACCGACGTTCTCAAGCTTCGCAGGCGGCGGTGTTGACTTTGAAGCATCGCGGTCAATCTGTGTGATTGGGGCTTCGCCGAGTTCGCCGAACCGGACCGGCGTCGAAGGCAGTGGGACAGGGCTCAATGATCAAGCGACTGATAATCGCCATCCTGCTGCTCGGGCTGGTCGTCGGCGGCATCGTGGGCTTCAACCTGTTCCGCGCCAAGATGATCGGGGCCTATTTCGCGTCGCGCCAGCCGCCCGCGGTCACCGTCTCGACGGTAACGGTCGAGCCGGCCGTCTGGCAGCCGGGGCTCCAGGCGGTTGGAACCGCGCGCGCCGAGCAGGGCGTCGATCTCGGGGTCGAGACCGCGGGCATCGTCCAGACGATCAAGTTTCAGGCCAACGACCATGTGGACCAGGACGAGCTGCTGGTGCAGATCGACGACACGATCGAGCGCGCCGACCTGGCCGCGGCGAACGCCAAGCTCAATCTGAGCCAGACCCAGCTCGACCGCGCCGAGGCGCTGAAGGCCCGCGGGGTCAGCGCCACCAACGATGTGGATGTCGCCCAGGCCGACGCGACCAGCGCCCGCTCCGAGGTCGAGAAGCTGACCGCCGTCATGGAGCAAAAGGCGCTGAAGGCGCCGTTCTCCGGCGTGATCGGCATCCCGAGGATCGATATCGGCCAGTATGTGGTGCCCGGCGACGTCTATGCCACGCTGCAGGATCTCGACGCGATGCGGGTCGATTTCGCGCTGCCCGAGCAGCAGATCCGGCTGGTCGCGATCGGCCTGCCGGTCACGATCAGCTCGGAGGTCGGCGATGTCAGCCTCGAGGGCACGATCAGCGCCATCGAGCCCAAGATCGATCCCAACAGCCGGCTGGTGACGGTGCGCGCCGCGGTCAAGGATCCCGGCCACCAGATCAATCCCGGCCAGTTCATGCGGGTGATGGTGCATCTGCCCACCGAGGAGGGGGTGATCGCGCTGCCGCAGACGGTGGTCAGCTCGAACCTCTACGGCGACTCGGTCTTCGTGGTCCGTACCGAGGGCGAAGGCGACCAGGCGACCAGAAAGGTCGAGCAGGTCTTCGTCCAGCTCGGCCGCCGCTCGGATCGGCTGATCGAGATCGCCTCCGGACTGCAGGCGGGCGACGAGGTCGTGACCGCCGGCCAGAACCGGCTGAATTCCGGCTCGCCGGTGACGATCGACAATTCGGTCAATCCCGCCACGGCCAATCCGCCCCGGATCGGCGAGTAAGCGCATGATCAGCGAGCTCTTCATCCGCCGGCCGGTCCTGTCCACGGTCTTCGCCGCGATGATCCTGCTGCTCGGCTTCCAGGGCATCGCCGGGCTCGCGGTTCGGCAATATCCGAAGCTCGACGAGACCGTGGTGACGATCACCACGGTCTATCGCGGCGCCGCCCCCGACCTGATCCAGGGCTTCATCAGCAGCCCGATCGCGGCCGCGGTCGCGAGCACCGAGAATATCGACTATGTCACCTCGCAGAGCACGCCGTCCGCGAGCGTGGTCAGCGTGCATATGCGCCTCGGCTCGAACCCCGATGTCGCGCTGACCGAGGTGCTCGCCAAGGTCCAGCAGGTCCGCGGCCTGCTGCCCGATGGCGCCGACGATCCCTCGATCGTCAAGGGCACCGGCCAGCAATTCGCGCTCATGTACCTGACGGCGCAGAACCCGAACATGACGCAGGAGCAGATCACCGAATATCTGGAGCGCGTGATCGTGCCCCGGATGTCGACGATCCCCGGCGTCGCCCAGACCGAGATCATCGGCGCCGCGAATTTCTCGATGCGGGTCTGGCTCGATCCGCTGCAGCTCGCGGCGCACGGGGTGACCGCCTCCGACGTGCTGCAGGCGATCAGCGCCGCCAACTTCCTGTCCGCGCCCGGCCGCACCGAGAACGAGTTCGTCTCGCAGTCGATCACGCTGAAATCCACGCTCCAGACCCCCGAAGCGTTCGGCGCGCTGCCGATCCGCTCGGATGGCGATCATGTGGTGCGGCTGCGCGACGTGGCCCGGATCGCGCTCGGCGCCAAGGACAACGACACGATCGTCACCTTCAACGGGCAGGCCGGCACCTTCCTCGGCATCTTCCCGACGCCCGCCGCCAACCCGCTCACCGTCGCCGCCGCGGTGGTGAAGGAACTGCCCTCGATCAATGCCTCGCTGCCCAAGGGCATGAAGATCGAGCTGGTCTACGATTCCACCGAGACGATCAGCGCCTCGATCCGCGAAGTGTTCAAGACCATCGGCGAGGCGGTGGCGATCGTCGTCGTGGTGATCCTGCTGTTCCTCGGCTCGTTCCGCTCGGTGCTGATGCCGGTCGTCACCATCCCGCTGTCGCTGATCGGCGTCTGCGGCGTGCTGCTGGCGCTCGGCTATTCGATCAACCTGCTGTCGCTGCTCGCCATGGTGCTGGCGATCGGCCTCGTCGTCGATGACGCGATCGTGGTGGTCGAGAACATCCATCGCCATATGGAGGAGGGGCTCAGTCCGCTCCAGGCCTCGATCACCGGCATGAAGGAGATCACCGGCGCGGTGGTGGCGATGACGATCACCCTGGCCGCCGTGCTGACGCCGCTCGGCTTCACCGGCGGGCTGACCGGGGCGCTGTTCCGCGAGTTTTCCTTCACGCTGGCCGGGGCGGTGATCATCTCGGGGATCGTCGCGCTGACCATCACCCCCGCGATGTCGGCCCGCATCCTCAAGGCGGGCGATCCCGGCCGGTTCCAGCGGGTCGTCGACCGCACGTTCGAGCGGCTGGCCAACTGGTACGAGCGGCGGGTCTCGAGTTCGCTCGACTATCGCCCGGTGACGCTCCTGACCGTGGTGGCGCTCTTCAGCGTCACCGTCTTCATGTTCCTCAACACCACGACCGAGCTGGCGCCGGAGGAGGATCAGGGTGCGCTCTTCGCGATCCTCAATGCGCCGCGCTACGCGACCAACGAATATACCAAGCTCTATACCGACCAGATCTCCAAGCTGACCGGCGATATCGAGGAGGTTCGGACGAACTTCTCGATCGGCGGCATCGGCGGTCAGGCCAACATGGCCTTCTATATCTGGGCGCTGAAGGATTGGGCCGAGCGGTCGCGCAAGCAGGCGGCGATCCAGCAGCAGATCCAGGGCACGCTCGGCCAGGTCGCCGGCGTCGAGGGCTTCGTGTTCTCGCCGCCCTCGCTGCCCGGCACCGGCGGCGGCTTGCCGATCACGCTGGTGATCCAGTCGGTCTACGAGCCGTCGCGGGTCTTCGAGATCGCGGAGGAGGTGAAGCAGCGGGCCGAGAAGACCGGCCGTTTCATCGTGGTGCAGAATTCGCTGGCCTTCGACCAGCCCGAGGTGCGGGTCACGATCGACCGCGACCGGGCGGCGGCGCTCAATGTCTCGGTGGCCGAGATCGGCAACACGCTGGGGCTTCTGGTCGGCGGCGGCTCGGTCGGGCAGTTCGACCGCGATTCCAACAGCTACGACATCATCACCCAGGTGCCGCGCGACTGGCGCGCCAATCCCGAGCAGCTGAGTCAGTTCTTCGTGCGCGCCAGCGATGACAGCATGGTGCCGCTGACCTCGGTCGTGAGGGTCGAGACCGGGGCGGCGCCCTCGGCGATCGAGCAGTTCAACCAGCTCAACAGCGCGACGATCTCGGCCTTGCCGCTGCCGGGCCAGACCACGGGCGACGGGCTGGCGACGATTCGCTCGATCCTCGACGAGGTGCTGCCGGAGGGGTTCTTCGTCGATTATTCCGGCCAGTCGCGGCTCGAGGTGCAGCAGGGCAACACGCTGCTGATCGCCTTCGGGCTGGCGATCGTGGTGATCTATCTGGTGCTGGCCGCGCAGTTCGAGAGCTTCCGCGACCCCCTGATCATTCTGATGTCGGTGCCCTTGTCGATCTTCGGCGCGATCCTGCCGCTCAATATCGGGCTCGGAACGCTCAATATCTATACCCAGGTCGGACTGATCACGCTGATCGGGCTGATCACCAAGCACGGGATCCTGCTGGTCGAGTTCGCCAACCAGCAGCGCGAGCATGGGCTGAGCCGGCATGATGCGATCATCGCGTCCGCGAAGGTCCGGCTGAGGCCGATCCTGATGACGACGGCGGCGATGGCGCTCGCGGTGGTGCCCCTGATCCTGGCCGAGGGCGCCGGGGCGGCGGCGCGCTATTCGATCGGCATCGTGATCTTCACCGGCATGCTGATCGGGACGATGTTCACGCTCTTCGTCGTACCGATGTTCTACACCTACATCTCGCGCAGCGACGAGGCCTTCGCCGCCGGGCAGCGCTCGGAGGCTCGCAGCACCGGGCAGGCCGCCGGCCACGCCTGACGGCGCGGCCGCTCGCACGGCGATTTCCGCTCGCCCGATTCGGCGGAGCGTGCTAGGCTGTGCGGGTTACGTCCGAAGCCCATTTTGAACCTGTCGCTTTTTGGCGGATTGTGCCGATGTCGCTCGCGACCACCTATGTCGTTCTTGGCCTCGCGATCGTGTGCGAGGTGATTGCGACCTCCGCCTTGCTGGCGAGCGAGCAGTTCAGCCGGCTCGGCCCCTCACTCCTGATGCTGGTCTTCTACGGGCTCGCCCTGACCGGGGTCTCGCACAGCTTCCGGCTGATCCCGATGGGGATCGTCTATGCGATCTGGTCGGGGTTCGGGATTGTGCTGATCACCGGCATCGGCTGGCTCTGGTTCGGCCAGCGCCTCGATGCGCCGGCCCTGATCGGGCTCGGGCTGATCGTGTCGGGTGTGGTCGTCGTCCATCTCTTCTCGAATTCGCTCGCACGGTGACCGTTTAACCTGTTAGTAACCCTGCGCTTGTGGCGAGGCCCATGCGCGGGCATCCTGCTCCGGGGTAGACGGGGAATCTGGTGATGAGAACGGGGTTGGCCGAACGCATCGACTATGGTCGCAGCATCCGGGAGCGGGCCGACTGCCTGATCGAGGCGCATGGCGTGCTGGCCCAGGGCGAGGCGCTGAAGGGCGCGCGCGAGCCCGGTCTTTCGGATGCCGATCGCCTGTTCTGGGAGGCCGTGGCCGCGCGAATCGCGCGCCTTGGCGCCGGAAGGCCGCCGGCCGGCACGATCTGACGGCTCGGCGCGCATGCGGCGTTAACACCGATTGCCATCGGGTAAACGCTCTGAAATAATCTGTTTATAATCAATGGATTAGATTCTGTCGCACGCGTGCGACAGCCGTGCGGTGCGGACCGGGTGCGGGCTCTGCGGCGGGCTTGGCCCCCGTTCAGGCGGCACGGACGGTCCGCAGCAGGAGCTCGACATGGGCCGGGTCGGCGTCGGGCGTGATGCCGTGGCCGAGATTGAAGACATGCGGCCGGCCCGCGAAGCCGCGGAGACAGGCCCGGGTCGCCTCGATGAGGGGACGGCCCCCCACGACCAGAAGCAGCGGGTCGAGATTGCCCTGCAGGCACAGCGTTTCCGGCAGGGTCGCCGTCGCCCAGCCCGGTTCGACGCCGGTATCGAGCGCGCAGCCCGCGATCCCGGTCTCGGCCGCGAAGGCGGCATAGAGGCCGCCCGCGCCCCGGGGGAAGCCGATGACCGGGACGCCCGGCGCCGCCTCGGCCAGGGCCGCGACGATCCTTCGGGTCGGCTCGATGCACCAGGCGCGGAAGGCCGGGCCGGGCAGGCCGCCGGCCCAGCTGTCGAAGAGCTTGACCGCCTCGGCGCCGGCCTCGATCTGGGCCTTGAGATAGGCGATGGTCGCCTCGGTGATCCGGTCGATCAGCGCCGCGAAGGTCGCCGGGTCGCGGTAGAGCAGCGCCCTCGCCGGGGCCTGGTCCGGCGTGCCCCGGCCGGCGATCATGTAGGTCGCGACGGTCCAGGGCGCGCCGGCGAAGCCGATCAGGGCGGTTTCGGCCGGCAGCCCGGCCCGGACGCGCCGCACCGTCTCGTAGACCGGGGCGAGCGTCTCGTGGATCGCCTCGGCCGGGCGGAGCCGGGCGAGGTCGGCCGGGCCCGTGACGGTCGAGAGCCGCGGCCCCTCGCCCTCGAGGAAGCCGAGCTCGGCCCCGAGGGCCTGGGGAACCAGCAGGATGTCGGCGAAGAGAATGGCCGCATCGAAGCCGAAGCGGCGGATCGGCTGGAGCGTCACCTCGGTCGCGAGGTCGGGGTCGTAGCAAAGGCCGAGGAAGCTGCCGGCCCGGGCGCGGACCGCGCGATATTCGGGCAGGTAGCGGCCGGCCTGTCGCATCAGCCAGACCGGCGGGACCGGCAGGGCCTCGCCTTTGAGCGCGCGCAGAAGGCGCTTCGTTTCGGCCACCGGATACCCCCGCTTTGCCAATTGTCCCGGCGCGACGTTACAGATAAAGCGAGGAATGGAAAGACGCGGCCGGGGCCGCGCCGGTCCGCCGCGCAGGGCCCGCATCCGGTTTTCATGGCAGATATCCGACCCGATCCCGACCGTCCGCTCCGCATCGGCACCAGGGGCAGCCCTCTGGCGCTGGCCCAGGCGCACGAGACGGCGGTGCGGTTGATGGCGGCTCATGGCCTGCCCGAGGCCGCGCTGACCATCGTGCCGATCCGGACCAGCGGCGACCGGATCCAGGACCGGCCGCTGGCCGAGATCGGCGGCAAGGGCCTGTTCACCCGCGAGATCGAAGAGGCGCTGCTGGCGTCCGAAATCGATATCGCCGTCCATTCGATGAAGGACATGCCGAGCAGGCAGCCCGAGGGGCTGGAGATCGGCTGCTACCTGCCGCGGGAGGACGTCCGGGACGCCTTCGTGACGCTCGGGGACGATACGCTGGCCTCGCTGCCGCCGGGCGCGGTGGTCGGCAGTTCATCGGCCCGGCGGCGGGCCCAGCTGCGCTATCGGCGGCCGGATCTGGAGCTGGTCGAGTTCCGGGGCAATGTCGAGACCCGGCTGCGCAAGCTCGAGGAGGGGCGGGCGGTGGCGACCTTCCTCGCCATGGCGGGGCTGCGGCGGCTGGGGCTCGCCGACCTGACGCGGGCGCCGATCGAGCCCGAGGAGATGCTGCCCGCGGTGGCGCAGGGCGCGATCGGGGTCGAGCAGCGGCGGGGCGACGACCGGGTCGCGGAGCTGCTGGCGGCGATCCACGACCCGGCCACCGGGCATCGGCTGACGGCGGAGCGGGCCTTCCTGGCCGTGCTCGACGGGTCCTGCCAGACCCCGATCGCCGGCCTCGCGGAGCTGAGCGGCGACCGGCTGCTGATCCGGGGCGAAATCCTGCGACCGGACGGGTCGGACTGTGTCGCGGCGGCGGTCGAGGGGCCGATCTCGGAGGCGGCGGGGCTGGGGGCCGATCTTGCCACCGCGCTCAAGGGGCAGGCCGGGCCGGACTTCCTGCAGGCGTGAGCGTGCGAGTCGCACGCGTGCGACTCGACCTTACCCATTGAAATTGCTGCATAATCCTGAAATCGGCAACCAAATCGCAACCTTGGTTGACAGAATCTTGCCGGCGATCGGAGGCGAAAGCGCCCGCAAGGAGCGGGCGCTGCCGGGGCCCGACCGTATCAGCTCGCGTTCGGGCCGCGGATCAGGCGGATCGCCTCGCGAACCTTGCGCCACTGCTCGGCTTCGGTGTCGTTGCCACGCTCGGCGCTGGCCTTGGCGCGCTGGGCAGCCTCGTATTCGGCCTGGTCGCCATGCGCCGAATAGAGGCGCTGGGCGTAGTCATTGATCTGAACCGCTGACATCGGTACGTTCCTCCTGTTGTCTTTGGTCGGACGCGGACCCTAGCACGAATCGCCGGGGGGCGTCAGCCCCGCATCCTATCTGGTCGCGGCGCGCCATTGCTCAAGGCCCGCGGCCCGCAAAGTTGATCGGGCGGGGTGACATGCCCACTCGCCAGTGTTGGAAAACTGAGATATTGAAGGCGCAGAAAAAAACAGGGATGGGGGCCATCCCCACAAATGAGCAGTGAGACGATCGAACTGAGCCTGGAGCAGACCCTGGGTACCTCCGCCCCGGTTGCTTTCGGCATCAGCCTAGGGCTGTGCCTGGTGTTGGTCCTGACCCAGCGCTGGCACGGACGCTTCACCCACGACGACCTGAACGGGCCGCAGAAATTCCATCGGACCAAGGTGCCGCGCATCGGCGGCCTGGCGCTCGCCATCGCCTATGCGGTGGTCACGCCGGTCTTGCCGGCCGATCTGCGTGGCATGTGGATCTCCATCGGGATCGCCGCCCTGCCGGCGCTGATCGCCGGGCTGATCGAGGATCTGACGCGCAAGGTCAGCGTGCGCTGGCGGCTGATCTCGACGATGGGCGCCGGGCTCTTGTTCGCGCTGACGACGGGTTATGTCATGGACCGAGTCGAGTTGCCCGGGATCGACTGGCTGCTCGGCTTCTACGGGGTGGCGCTCGCCTTCACCGCGTTCTCCATGGGCGGGGTCGCCAATGCGATCAACATCATCGACGGGTTCAACGGGCTCGCCTCCGGCGCGCTGATCATCATGTTCGGCGCCTTCGCCTGGGTCGCGCATCAGCTGGGCGACCAGTTGGTGATGCATCTGGCGATCCTCTACGCCGCGCTGGTGCTGGGATTTTTCGTGGTCAACTTTCCGCTCGGCAAGATCTTCCTCGGCGATGGCGGGGCCTATTTCGGCGGCTTCCTGCTGGCCTCGCTCGGCGTGCTGCTGCCGTCGCGCAATCCGGAGACCTCGGCCTGGGCGGCGATCCTGATCTGCGCCTATCCGGTGATCGAGACGCTGGCCTCGATGCGGCGCAAGTCGCGTCGGCACGGCCACAGCGTCGGCCAGCCAGACCGGGTGCATTTCCACATGCTGGCCTATCGGCGCTATGCGCGGCGAATCGTGCGGCGCAAGGGCGCCTCCACGCTGCGCAACCCCGCGACCAGCATGGTCACCTGGATCCTTCCGGTCCTGACCACGATCCTCGTCGCCATCAGCTACGACAATGCCGTGCTGAGCGCGCTGTTCTTTTTCCTGACCGCCTTCCTCTATGGTCAGATCTATCGGGTCATGTCCCTCAATGCGCCGAACCTGCCGCTCGGCCTGGCGCGGCTGCTTTGAGCGGCGCGTCGGGGCTGGCGGGTTTCCCGCCGCGGCCGGCCGGACCCGGTTCGGGATGAAGCCTTGTTGGGCTGAAACACTTGTGAGCATAGTTGCGGTCGAGGGGTAGGTGGTCTGGTAGATGGATAGTGCGCGCGGAACCTTTCACGTCGGAATCATCATGGACGGCAATGGCCGCTGGGCGGAAGCGCGGGGCATGTCCCGCATCGCCGGCCATGCGCGCGGCGCGCGGCGCGTCTCGGAGATCGTCGAGGCGGCCCCGGATCTCGGCATCACCCACCTGACGCTCTACGCTTTCTCGACCGAGAACTGGCAGCGGCCGCTGGCCGAGGTGGACGGGCTGATGCGGATCTTCCGCACCTATATCGTCGGCCGCATGGAATCGCTGCACGATCGCGGCGTGCGCGTCCGGTTCCTCGGGATGCGGCACCGGGTTCCGGCGCATCTGCGGCAGCTGATGCATCTGCTCGAGGAGCGGACCCGCGAGTGCCAGGGGCTGAACCTGTCGATCGCGATCGATTATGGCGGGCGGGACGAGTTGACGCGCGCGGTGCGAGCCCTGTCGGCCTCGGTGGCCAGCGGCAGCCTGGCGCCGAGCGCGATCTCGGAGCCGGTGCTCGCCGAGGCGCTCGATACGCGCGAGCTGCCCGACCCGGATTTCATCATCCGGACCTCGGGCGAGTGCCGGGTGTCGAATTTCCTGCTCTGGCAGGCGACCTATGCCGAGTACGATTTCCGCCGCACCTCCTGGCCGGACTTCACGGTCGCCGAGTTTGCCGAGGCGGTCACCGGGTTCCGCGGGCGCCATCGGCGATTCGGCGAAATCGATTCCGCGCCGGCCCGCGCCGCCCTCAAGCCCTGACGCCAGTGCTCCCGCCGGAGGCGGCTTGTCCCGGCGCGCTCCGGTATTGACAGGCCGCGATTGCGGAGGGCATCGTTTCGGTCAAAACGCGCCGCAGCCGGAGCAAACCGGAGGGCGCAACCGGGGGGAAGGTGGTCGCGAGACGACCACGATATCCAGACAGCGGCGCAAGGCTCGGCGGCCATCGGGCTCGGCGCGGGACGGTGGGTTTCAGCGAGCGAGGTTTTGCATGACCATCGGGATGTCCCTGCACGAAGACCAGCCACCGGCGGTCGATCGCGACTGGTGGCGCGGGGCGGTGATCTATCAGATCTATCCGCGCTCGTTCCAAGATTCGAACGGGGACGGGGTGGGGGATTTGGCCGGGATCATCAGCCGGCTGCCCTATGTCGCCTCGCTGGGGGTCGATGCGATCTGGATTTCGCCGTTCTATCCGTCGCCGATGCTCGATTTCGGCTATGACGTCACCAACTATCGCGACGTCGATCCGATGTTCGGCACGCTGGCCGATTTCGATGCGCTGGTGCAGCGGGCGCATGCGCTCGGGATCCGGGTGATCATCGACCTGGTGTTGAGTCATACGTCGGACACCCATCGCTGGTTCCGCGAGAGCCGGTCCTCGCGGAGCAATCCCAAGGCCAACTGGTATGTCTGGGCCGATGCCAAGCCCGACGGCACCGCGCCCAACAACTGGCTGTCGATCTTCGGCGGTTCGGCCTGGGAGTGGGACGGCGAGCGCATGCAGTATTACATGCACAATTTCCTGACCTCGCAGCCGGATCTGAATTTCCACGAGCCCGAGGTTCAGGACGAGCTCTTGGAGGTCGCACGCTTCTGGCTCGATCGCGGGGTCGACGGATTCCGGCTCGACACGATCAACTTCTATTTCTGCGACAAGGAGCTCAGGGACAATCCGGCGCTGGCGCCGGAGCGGCGGGATTTCTCGACCGCGCCGGAGGTCAATCCTTACAACTGGCAGGAGCATCTTTACGACAAGAGCCGGCCGGAAATGATCGGCTTTCTGGAGCGGCTGCGGGCGCTGATGGAGGAATATCCGGCGATCGCCGCGGTCGGCGAGGTTGGCGACGCGCAGCGCGGCATGGAGATCATGGGGGAATATACCCGCGGCGATCACCGGATGCAGATGTGCTATGCCTTCGAGTTCCTGTCGCCCGAGGCGCCGACCGGGGCGCGGGTCAGCCATGTGCTGAACCGTTTCGCCGAGGTCGCAGCGGATGGTTGGGCCTGCTGGGCCTTCTCGAACCACGACGTGGAGCGGCATGTCACGCGCTGGGGCCTGAATGACGCGCAGGTTCGGCTCTATCTGGCGCTGCTGATGGCGCTCCGGGGGTCGGTCTGCCTCTATCAGGGCGAGGAGCTCGGCCTGAGCGAGGCCTATGTGGCGTTCGAGGACTTGCAGGACCCCTATGGCAAGCGGTTCTGGCCGAAATTCCGCGGCCGCGACGGTTGCCGCACGCCGATGGTGTGGCTGGCCGACAGCCTGAATGGCGGCTTCTCCGAGCACAAGCCGTGGCTGCCGGTGGCGATGGAGCATCTGGCGCATGCGGTTTCGGTGCAGGACGGCGATGCGCGTTCGGTGCTGGCCTTCTACCGGCGGATGATCGCGTTTCGGAAGGCGCATCCGATCCTGGCCAAGGGCGGGTTCCGGATCCTGTCGGCGGGGGCGGACACGCTGAGCTTCGAGCGGACGCATGGCGGGGGCAGGATGATCTGCGCCTTCAACTTCTCGGACGGCGATCGGACGGTGCCGTTGCCGGAGGGCAGCTGGCAGGTGGCGGCGGGGACGGGATTTTCCGGGAGCATCGGGGCCGAGGGGGCCTGTCTGCCGCCGTTCCAGGCGCTATTTGTCGAGCCGGCAGAAATCGGGCATTGAATTTTTCACGCAGATTGATTAATCAGGCGGCATGAACCGACCCCGCGGGCGTCGGCCCCGGCCTGAGGGTCACGGGGCTTGTGCCGCGAACGAGGGTCGGGTGAAGTCTGAAGCGGCGGCCCGGGCAGGGCTGCCTTGACCGAGGGGGAAACGGTCGATGTTCCTGGTCTACGGCGACACGCTGTTTGATTTCTTCCTGGAGAGCGAGGCGGGGCCTGGCGCGGCCACCTATGCGGCCCGGGCCGGGGGGTCGCCGTTCAACGTGGCGATCGGGCTCGCGCGGCTCGGGATCGAGTCGGGGCTGATGGCGGGGCTGTCGAGCGACATGCTGGGCCAGCGGCTGGGGCAGGTGCTGGAGGCCGAGGGGGTGTCGCGGCGCTATCTGATCGCGACCGACCGGCCGACCACGATCAGCCTGGTCGGGCTCGATGCGGCGGGGGTGCCGGCCTATCAGTTCTATGACAGTTCCGATACCGGGGTGCGGCCCGAGGATCTGCCGGAGATCGGGGCCGAGGTGACGGGTCTGCATTTCGGCTCCTATTGCCTGGCGGCGGCGCCGGTCGCGGACGCGGCCGCGGCGCTCGCCCAGGCCAATCGCCGGCGGTTCATCTCGGTCGACCCGAACGTGCGCCCGACGGTGGTGCCGGACATGGCGATCTGGCGCGCGCGGCTCGATGTGCTGTTCCCGCTGGCCGATCTGGTCAAGATCAGCGCCGAGGATCTGGAGCTGCTCTGGCCCGGCCGGTCGGCGGCGAGCTTTGCCGAGGATGTGCTGCGCCGGGGCGCGCGGCTCGTCGTGGTGACCGATGGCGGCGAGGCGGCCCATGGCTGGACCGCCAGCGGCCATCATGCCAGCGCCACGCCGCCGAAGGTGACGGTGATCGACACGGTGGGCGCGGGCGACACCTTCCAGGCCGCGCTCATCGCGCAGTTGCAAGCCCATCCCGACGGGCCGGGCGCCGGGCTCGACGCGCTCGACCTGGCGGGGCTCGAGGCGCTGCTCGGCTATGCCGCGCGGGCTGCCGCCATCACCTGTTCCCGCCGTGGCGCCGATCTGCCGCGCGCCGCCGAACTGTCCATGTCCTGAAAAGCTGAAGGATAGATCCCCTTGGTTTCGAGCGTCATCCCCGTCCAGCCTTTCGATCTCGTCATCTTCGGCGCCACGGGCGACCTTGCCCACCGCAAGATCCTGCCGAGCCTCTATCGCCGGCTCTCGGTCCACCAGATTCCGCAGGGCGCCCGGATCATCGGCGCGGCCCGCGCCAAGATGAGCCGGGCCGAGTTCCGCGGCTCGATCCGCGAGGCGCTGATCCAGTTCATCGGCGAGGACAAGCTCGACAAGGCGGTGCTTGAAGAGTTCTTGAACTCGCTCGACTATGTGCCGATCGACGCGACCGGCGATAGCGGCTGGGCGACGCTGGCCAAGAAGCTCGACGAGAAGCCCGACCATGTCCGCGCCTTCTACCTGTCGGTGGCGCCGGCCTTGTTCGGCGAGATCGCCATGCGGCTGGCCAAGGCCGGCGTCGCGACGCCGGCGAGCCGGATCGTTGTCGAGAAGCCGCTCGGCAAGGATCTCGCTTCCGCCAAGGCGCTGAATGCCGAATTGTCCAAGCATTTCGGCGAGCAGCAGATCTATCGCATCGACCATTATCTGGGCAAGGAGACGGTCCAGAACCTGATGGCGATCCGCTTCGGCAACGCCTTGTTCGAGCCGCTGTGGAATTCGCACTATGTCGACCATGTGCAGATCACGGTCGCGGAATCGATCGGGGTCGCCGGGCGCGGCGCCTATTACGACAAGTCGGGCGCGATGCGGGACATGGTCCAGAACCATATCATGCAGCTGCTGTGCCTGACCGCGATGGAGCCGCCGGCCAAGTTCGATCCCGACGCGGTGCGCGACGAGAAGCTGAAGGTGATCCGGGCGCTCGATCCCTTGACGATCGGCGACACGGTGCGCGGCCAGTACCGGGCGAGCGGCAAGGATGGCAGCTATCTCGACGATGTGGGCGATCCGAACAGCCGGACCGAGAGCTTCGTCGCGCTCAAGGTGCATATCTCGAACTGGCGCTGGGCGGGCACGCCGTTCTATCTCAGGACCGGCAAGAAGCTCGGCTCGCGGCTCTCGGAGATCGCGGTGATCTTCAAGCAGCCGCCGCACACCATCTTCCCGCAGGTCGAGCACCAGCGCGGCAATGCGCTGATCATCCGGCTGCAGCCCAACGAGGGCATCACCATGCGGGTCACGATCAAGGATCCGGGGCCGGGCGGCATGCGCCTGACCGAGGTGCCGCTCGACATGACCTTCGCCGATGCGCTGGGCGAGGCGGGCGCGATGCCCGAGGCCTATGAGCGGCTGATCATGGACGTGATCCGCGGCGACCAGACGCTGTTCATGCGCGGCGACGAGGTCGAAGCGGCCTGGGCCTGGACCGACCCGATCATCCGGGCCTGGGATGACGCCGGGACCCGACCCTTGCCCTACGACGCCGGCAGCGCGGGGCCGATCCAGTCCTACAAGCTGACCAGCGCCGACGGCCATCTCTGGCGCGAGCTGGAAGCGTGACCGTGGCGCGCCAGCTCTATCCGGACCGCGAGACGCTGATGCGGGATCTGGCGGGGCTGGTCGCCGACCAGCTGCGCGCCGCCATCGCGACCAAGCAGCGCGCCACGCTGGCGGTTCCGGGCGGCACCACCCCGGCACCGTTCCTGGCGGCCCTGTCGGAGGCCGATCTCAACTGGTCCGCCGTGACCGTGATGCTGACCGACGAGCGCGTGGTGCCCGAGCTCAGCCCGCGGTCCAACACGCGGCTGATTCGCGAGACGCTGATGCAGAACCGCGCCGCCGAGGCGCATCTGCTGCATTTCCACGCGGTGGGCAGCGGGATCGAGCTGATCCTCGACGCGATCCGCGGCCGGGTCGCCGCCGCCTTGCCGCTCGATGTCACGGTGCTCGGGATGGGGGCCGACATGCATACGGCCTCGCTGTTCCCCGGGGCGCCGGAGCTCGCCGAGGCTTTGGCCGCCGACGCGCCCGACATCGTCGCGGTCCGCCCGCCGGACCAGCCCGAGGCGCGCCTGACGCTGTCGGCGCCGGTGCTGCGCGGCTCTGGCGTCATCCATCTGCTGATCACTGGCGAGGACAAGCTCGCCGCGCTCGACAAGGCCCTGGAGCCCGGTCCGGTCGAGGAGGCGCCGGTGCGCGCGGTCCTCGACGCGCCGTGCCCCGTGACCGCCCATTACGCCGCCTGATGAGGGAGGGAGCCATGTCTCTGAACGCCACCGTCGCCCGAGTCACCCAGCGCATCGTCGACCGGTCCGCGCCGCTGCGCCGCCCCTATCTCGATCGCATGGCCCGGGCCCGCGACGAGGGACCGAAGCGCGCGCATCTGACCTGCGGCAACCAGGCCCATGCCTATGCGGTGATGAGCCCCGAGGAGAAGGTCATGCTGGTCGAGGGGTCGGCCGGCAATCTCGGGATCATCACCGCCTATAACGACATGCTGTCGGCGCATCAGCCGTTCGAGACCTATCCGGCGCTGATCCGCAAGTCGGCGCGCGAGGCGGGCGGCACCGCCCAGGTGGCCGGCGGTGTGCCGGCGATGTGCGACGGCGTGACCCAGGGCCAGGCCGGGATGGAGCTGAGCCTGTTCTCGCGCGATGTGATCGCGATGGCGGCGGGGGTCGGGCTCTCGCACAATGTCTTCGATTCGACGGTCTATCTCGGGGTCTGCGACAAGATCGTGCCGGGTCTCGTGATCGCCGCCGCGACCTTCGGCTATCTGCCGGCGGTGTTCCTGCCGGCTGGCCCGATGACGAGCGGCATCCCGAACGACCAGAAATCCAAGGTGCGCCAGCAATTCGCCACCGGCGAGGTCGGGCGCGACAAGCTGATGGAGGCCGAGATGGCCTCCTATCACGGGCCGGGCACCTGCACCTTCTACGGCACGGCGAACACCAACCAGATGCTGATGGAGTTCATGGGGCTGCATCTGCCCGGGGCGAGCTTCGTCAATCCGGGCACGCCTTTGCGCGAGGCGCTGACCATCGAGGGGGCGAAGCGGGCCCTGGCGATCTCGGCGCTCGGCAATCAGTACACGCCGGTTTGCGACGTGCTGGACGAGCGCGCATTCGTCAACGGCATCGTCGGGCTCAATGCGACGGGCGGGTCGACCAACCTGCTCATCCATCTGATCGCGATGGCGCGGGCCGCCGGGATCCTGCTCGACTGGGAGGATTTCGCGGCGCTGTCGGACGTGACGCCGCTGATGGCGCGGGTCTATCCCAACGGGCTTGCCGACGTGAACCATTTCCACGCGGCGGGCGGGCTCGGCTACATGATCGGCGAATTGCTCGAGGCCGGCATGCTGCATCCCGACACCCGCACCGTCGCCGGCGACGGGCTCGCGCGCTATGCGCAGGAGCCGAAGCTGCGCGACGGGGTGCTGGTCTGGGAGGAGGGCGCCGACCACTCGCTCAACGACAAGATCCTGCGTCCGGCCGCCGATCCGTTCCAGGCGACCGGCGGCTTGCGCCGGCTGCATGGCAATCTCGGGACCGGGGTGATGAAGGTCTCGGCGGTGGCGCCGGAGCGGCATGTGATCGAGGCGCCGGCGCGGGTGTTCCACGACCAGGAGGAGGTGAAGCGCGCCTTCCGGGCGGGCGAGTTCACCACCGACACGGTGGTCGTGGTGCGGTTCCAGGGCCCGAAGGCCAACGGGATGCCCGAGTTGCACAGCCTGACCCCGGTGCTTGCGGTGCTGCAGGATCGCGGGCTGCGGGTGGCGCTGGTGACCGACGGTCGGATGTCGGGCGCCTCGGGCAAGGTGCCCTCGGCGATCCATGTGAGCCCCGAGGCGCTCGATGGCGGGCCGCTGGCGCGGCTGCGCGACGGGGATCTGGTGCGGGTCGATGCGACGGCGGGCACGCTCGACGTGCTGACGCCGGGCGCGCTCGACCGGCCGGTGGTGCATCCCGACCTCTCGGCCAACGGCTTCGGGGTGGGGCGCGAACTCTTTGCGGCGTTCCGCGCCCATGTCGGCGCGGCCGAGGCCGGCGCCTCGCCGCTGTTCTGAACCGTTTCACGAAAGGAAGTGCGATGACGCCCCAGGATGCTTCGATCTATGCCCGCGAGATCTGTGGGCTGGCGCCGGTGATCCCGGTGCTGGTGGTCGACGAGGTCGCCCATGCCGTGCCGCTGGCCGAGGCCCTGGTGGCGGGGGGTCTGCCGGTGCTCGAGGTGACCTTGCGCACGCCGGCCGCGCTCGACGTGATCCGGGCGATGAAGGATGTCACGGGCGGCGTGGTTGGCGCGGGGACGTTGCTGACCCCGGCCGACGTGAAGGCGGCGAAGGCCGCGGGCGCGGTGTTCGGCGTCTCGCCGGGGGTGACCGAGGATCTGGCGGCCGCCTGCGAGGCGGAGGACCTGCCGCTGCTCGGGGGCGTCGCGACCGTCACCGAGGCGATGCGGATGCTCGCGCGCGGCTATGACGTGATGAAGTTCTTCCCGGCCGAGGCCAATGGCGGCGCGCCGGCGCTGAAATCCTTCGCAGGCCCGCTGCCGCAGGCGCATTTCTGTCCGACCGGCGGGGTCACGCTCAAGAATGCGCCGGACTATCTCAGCCTGCCCAATGTGCTCTGCGTCGGGGGGTCCTGGGTCGCCAGCAAGGCGCTGATGAGCGCCGGCAAGTGGGACGAGATCGAAGCGCTCGCCCGTGAGGCGAGCAAGCTGGAGAGGTAACGCGACCATGGCAGACAGGATCTGGGAGGCGCTGATGGAAGCCGGCGCCGCCGCCCGCGAGCGCCGCATCACCCATCTGTTCGAGCGCGATCCCGACCGGTTCCGGGACTTCTCGGTCGGGCTCGACGACATGCTCCTGGACTTCTCCAAGGTCAATCTCGACCTCCAGGCGCTGGGGCTCCTGGTCGAGCTCGCCGAGGCGCGCGGCGTGCCGGCGCATCGGGACGCGATGTTTCGCGGCGATCCGATCAATGTCACCGAGGGCCGCGCGGTGCTGCATACCGCGCTGCGCAACCGCGCCAACCGGCCGGTCCTTGTCGATGGCAAGGACGTCATGCCCGAAATCAACGCAGTGCTCGGGCGGATGTCGGCCTTCGCGCAGGGCATCCGCGACGGCTCGATCGCGGCCTCGGACGGACGGCCCTTCACGGACGTGGTCAATATCGGCATCGGCGGCAGCGATCTCGGACCGGTGATGGCGACGCTGGCGCTGGCGCCCTATCATGACGGGCCCCGCGCGCACTATGTCTCGAATGTCGATGGCGCGCATGTCCACGACGTGCTGGCCGATCTCGATCCCGCGCGCACGCTGGTCATCGTGGCCTCGAAGACCTTCACCACCATCGAGACCATGACCAATGCCCGCACCGCGCAGGCTTGGCTCAAGGCCTCGCTCGGCGAGGCGGCAAACCAGCATTTCGCCGCCGTCTCGACCGCGCTCGACAAGACCGCCGCCTTCGGGATCGAGTCCTCGCGGGTTTTCGGCTTCTGGGACTGGGTCGGCGGACGCTATTCGGTCTGGGGTGCCGTCGGGCTGCCGGTGATGATCGCGATCGGGCCCGAGAATTTCATCGACTTCCTGGCCGGCGCGCATGCGATGGACCGGCATTTCGTCGAGGCGCCGCTCAACCGCAACCTGCCGGTCCTGCTCGGGCTGATCGGCATCTGGCACCGCAATATCTGCGCCTATCCCAGCCGCGCGGTGCTGCCCTACGACCAGCGGTTGAGCCGGCTGCCGGCCTATCTGCAGCAGCTCGACATGGAATCGAACGGCAAGGGCGTCGCGCTCGACGGCGAGACCCTGCACCGCGCCTCGGGACCGATCGTCTGGGGCGAGCCCGGCACCAATGGCCAGCATGCCTTCTATCAGCTGATCCATCAGGGCACCAATGTCATCCCCTGCGAGTTCCTGGTCGCCGCGAACGGCCATGAGTCCGATCTCAAGGCGCATCACGAGTTGCTGCTCGCCAACTGCCTCGCCCAGTCCGAGGCGCTGATGAAGGGCCGCGACCTCGCCGCCGCCGAGAAGACCGTCAAGGATCCTGCCCTCGCCCCGCACAAGGTCTTCCCCGGCAACCGGCCGTCGACCACGCTCATCTATGACAAGCTCGATCCCGCCACGCTCGGCAAGATCATCGCGCTCTACGAACATCGGGTCTTCGTCGAGGGCGCGATCTGGGGGATCAACAGCTTCGACCAATGGGGCGTCGAGCTCGGCAAGGAACTCGCGACCGCGTTGCTGCCGCTGGTCCAGCAGGGCGGCGGCGCCGAAGGCAAGGATGGCTCGACCGCCGGCCTCCTGGCCGCGATCAGCGCGCTTCGCACGTGATCCCGCGCGTGCCGGACTTCGGTCCGGCACCGCCCCCCGGCTTTCGGCTGGTCCATGCGGACGCGGCGCTCCTGATCCTCGACAAGCCCTCCGGCCTGCTCTCGGTTCCGGCCAAGCCACCGGGCCCGTCGGATTGCCTGGAGGCGCGGGTCCGCGCCGCCTTCCCCGAGGCGCTTCTGGTGCATCGGCTCGATGGCGACACGTCTGGCCTGATGGTCTTTGCTCGGACCCGCCTGGCCCAGCGTCATCTCGGCTGGCAGTTCGAGCGCCGGCAGGTCGAGAAGACCTATGTCGCGCGGGTCCAGGGCCGGGTCGCCGCCGAGGCGGGCCGCATCGACCTGCCGCTGATCTGCGACTGGCCGAACCGCCCGCTGCAGATGGTGTGCCACATGCGCGGCAAGCCAGCCGTTACCGAATGGCGCGTGCTGGCGCGCGAGGCGGAGGCGACCCGGCTGGAACTCACGCCGCTGACCGGACGCAGCCACCAGCTCCGCGTGCATCTGAAGGCGCTCGGCCACCCGATCCTGGGCGACCGGTTCTATGCCCCGCCCGAGGCGATCGCCGCCGCGCCGCGCCTGCAGCTCCATGCCGCCCGCCTCGCCTTCCGCCACCCCGAGGGTGGCGCTTGGATCGCCTTCACCGAACCCTCGCCATTCTGAGCCGTCCCGGCAAGCCGGCTGTTGTCGGCGCGCGCGCGCCCGGTTCCGCCTGGCATCTTCGAGGA
Organism: Amaricoccus sp.; assembly: GCA_046348955.1. GTDB lineage: Bacteria > Pseudomonadota > Alphaproteobacteria > Rhodobacterales > Rhodobacteraceae > Amaricoccus. The sequence goes on along the minus strand of JAXMDG010000002.1, from coordinate 331,794 downwards.
TTTCATAGAGGCAGAAACCCTATCGGGCAGTCCCAGGGGCCCCGCCAACGGGCGGGGAGAAAATTCTGGACTCGACGGCCCTTGGGGCCGTCTCCGCCAGAGGGAGGCCGCAAAGGCGGCCGACCGCCAAGCGCCGGCCGAGGGCTGCCCCCCGCTCTTGCGGGGGGTGGCTTGAGGCCGGCGCTGCCCCGGCAAGGAGGCAGCGCCAACGGCTCCGGTTCGGAAACGCGGGTCGCGCCGTTCGCTTCAGACCCCCTCGACGCTGGTGAAGCCCTCGAACTGCGGACCGCCGATATAGAGCGGCTTGTTCTGCCCGGCATCGCGATGCACCGCGCGGAACTGCTCCGAGCGGGTCCAGGCCTCGAACGCCGCCTCGTCGCGCCATTGGGTATGCGACACGAAGAGCGTGTGTTCCTCGGTCTCGGGGCCGCGCAGCAGGTGGAAGGCGAGGAAGCCGTCCATCTCGTCGAGCCGCCGCTTGCGGCTGCGCCAGACCTCCTCGAAGGCCGCTTCCGAGCCGCGCTGCACGCGGAACCGGTTCATCGCCACGAACATGCCTGTTTCCTTTCCCTGCCGCTCAGAGCCAGGCGGCGCCGCGGACGCCCGAACTGTCGCCATGGCGGTTCGGCACCAGGCGGGTCAGGAACTTGTCGCCGAAGACATGCGGCTTGATGCGCGGCGGCACCGTCTCGTAGAAGCGCGCGACGTTGGAGAGCCCGCCGCCGAGCACGATCACGTCGGGATCGAGCACGTTGACGATCACCGCGAGCGAGCGGCCGAGCCGGTCCTCGAACCGGCGCAGGGTTTCCTCTGCCGCCGCATCGCCCGCCGCCGCCGCCGCGACGATCTCGGCCGATTTCGGCCCGCTCTCGACCGGGATGCCGAGATGGCGGGCGTGGTCGGCCGCGAGATTCGGGCCGCTCAGCCAGGCCTCGGTATGGCCCGGCCGGCCGCAGGAGCAGAGCGGTCCGGGGCGCTCGTCGTCGAGCGGGTCGGGCAGGGGGATATGCCCCCATTCGCCGCCGATCGCGTTGATCCCCTCGACCAGGCGGCCATGGACCACGATCCCGCCGCCGACGCCGGTGCCGAGGATCACGCCGAACACCACTTCGGCGCCAGCGCCACCGCCATCGACCGCCTCGCTGAGCGCGAAGCAATTGGCGTCGTTGGCGATCTTGACCGGGCGCTCCAGCGCCGCCGCGAGGTCGCCGCGCAGGTCGCGGCCATGCAGCCAGACCGAATTGCCCATCGAGACATGGCCGGTCGCCCGATCGACCGATCCCGGCACGCCGATCCCGACCTGGCTCACTTGCCCGCCGCTCTGCGTCTCGAGCTGCTCCATCAGGCCGCGGATCGCCCTTATGCCGCCCTCATAGTCGAAGCGCGGGGTCGGGACCCGGGCCCGGGCGAGCTCGGCGCCGTCTGGCCCGAGCAGGATGCCCTCGATCTTGGTTCCGCCGTAGTCGACACCCATCCGCATCGCGCCGCTCCCCGTTTTCTTCTTTCTTACGAGCCGGCTTGCCGCCACGCAACCGGCGCCGCGCGCGGGGGCTTGGCCGGGCCGAGCGCGGGATGCTAGAGGGGGACGAAGCGGCGGGGGCGGGTGATGAACTGGACGCTGCCCTTCTTGGGCAAGATCAGCAAGATCGGCATCCGCCCGCCGCGCGCCGAGACGGGTCGGGCGGGGCTCGCCATCACGCTCATCGTGCGCAATGAGGCGGTGCATGCCCGCGAATGGGCGGCCTTCCACGCCGCCGCGGGCGCGAGCGCCTTTTTCGTCTACGACAATGGCTGCAGCGATGCGACGATCCCGATCCTGCGCGAGACGCTCGGGCCGCTGCTGACCGTGGTTCCCTGGAACCAGGTGCTGAGCGATGCGCGGCTCGGGCGCGAGATCCACAACCAGGTGCTGGCCTATGCCCATGCCGCCAGCAATTTCGGCGGCGCCTTCCGCTGGATGACCTTCATCGACCTGGACGAGTTCCTGATCCCCAAGGCGGCCGCCAGCCTGACCGAGGCGCTGGCGCCGCTCGGGGCGTGCCGCAACCTGTCGCTGCCCTGGCACATGTTCGGACGCAACGGCCATGCGGGGCCGCCGGAGGGAGGGGTGCTGCGCAACTATCTGCGCCGCGCCGCCGATCCGATGAGCGACCGGCGCGGGATTCGCGCCTTCAAATGCATCGTCGATCCCTGCCACCTGACCGCGCTGCGGGTTCATTCGATGGAGACCGACGGCAGCGACCGGACCTGCAACGACCGCGGCGAGGCTGCGAGCGCGGCCGGCCGCGAGAAGCCGGGTTTCTATTCGGCGGACCGGATCCAGCTCAATCACTATTACACCCGCTCGGAAGCGGAGCTGGCCGCGAAGATCGGCCGGGGCCCGAACCTTGTCGCCAAGGCGCCGGAGTATGAGCGCAAGGTCCGGCGCACCGTCGAGGCGATCGAGGCCGAGGAGATCGAGGATCGGGCGGCGCTCGACTATCTGGACCGGATCGGCGCATGAGAACCGAGCTGATCCTGACGACCTATAACAGTCCTGGGCCGCTGCTGCTCTGCCTCGCCTCGGTCGCGTGCCAGGCGCTGTTGCCGGGCTCGATCTGCATCGCGGACGACGGATCGGGTCCCGAGACCGCCGAGGCGATCGCGGCCTTTGCCGCGGCGCATCCCGGTCTGCCGGTGCGGCATGTCTGGCACGAGGATCGCGGCTTCGAGAAGGGCGCGATCCTCAACAAGGCGATCGCGAGCTCGGAGGCGGATTTTCTGGTCTTCATCGATGGCGACGTGCTGATCCATCCGGGCTTCATCGCCCGGCATGTCGAGCTGGCGCGGCCGGGGCGGTTCTCGACCGGCAGCCTGATCCGCCTCGATGCGGGGGCGACCGCGAGCGTCACCGAGGCGATGGTGACGTCGGGGCAGGTCTTCTCGCGCCGCTGGCTGCTGACGGTCGGCGCGATCGACCGGCTCGGGACCTGGCTCAAGACCATGCCGTTCCCGAAGCCGGTGATGAACCTGCTCGAGCTCGTCACGCCGGTGCAGAAGGCGCTGTGCGGGGCGAATGCCTCGGCCTTCCGCGCCGATATCCTGAAGGTCAACGGCTATGACGAGAGCATCAAATATGGCGGCGGCGACAAGGAATTCGGCGTGCGCCTGACCAATGCCGGCATTCGCGGCCGGCATCTGCGCTATACCGCGCCGCTCGTCCATCTCGACCATCCGCGCGGCTATGCCGACCGCGCGCGGATGGCGCGGCAGAGGGCGCATATCCGCGCGATCCGGGCGTCGGGCACGTTCTGGACAGCGGAGGGCATCGTCAAGGGGCCGGGCCCCGAGGAGGCGGGGCGATGAGGGGCGTCTATATCAACCTCGCGCGCTCGCCCGGGCGGGAGGCCTATATGGAGGAACAATCGGCGCGGCTCGGGCTTCGCCTCGCGCGGATCGAGGCCGTCGATGGTCGGGCGATCCCGGTGGCGGAGTATGAGCGGCTCTGCCCGGTACCGGCCGAGGGCAAGCGCATCGTCCCGACCGAGCTCGGCTGCTTTCTGAGCCATGTCGCGGCTTGGCGTGACCTGGTCGCGAGCGGTGCCCGCTATGGCGCGGTCTTCGAGGACGATGTCTGCCTCGCCGAGGATACCAGCGGGTTTCTGGAGGCGGAGGACTGGATCCCGGCGGATGCCGACCTTGTGCGGTTGTCTTCGAGCGCCGTGCGGCTGCGGCTGCGGGTCGAGCCCGCGACGCAGCGGAACGGGCGCGCCGTGCGGCGTCTGCTCGCGAGCACGGTCGATACCGGCGGCTATGTGATCGGGGCCGCCTATGCGCGCCGGCTGCTGGCGCAGGCCGACCGGTTCGAGGCGCCGGTCGACCGGGTGCTGCTCGATCCGGCGCGCGGGGCGGTGCTCTACCAGCTCGATCCGAGCATCGCCGTCCAGGCGAAATGGGCGGATTTCGACTTCCTGTCGCGGGAGGAGGCGCGCAGCCAGGTCCAGACCGGCAAGCCGCCGCGCGCGCCGCAGCGCTTTTCGCTCGCGGTGATCCCGCGCGAGCTCGACGCCTTTCGGCGCAAGATCCTGGTGCCTTGGCTGTTGCCGGTGCTGCAGATCGGCCGCCCACGCTCGGAGCGGATTTCGATCGCTCCTGTCCAGTTCCGCAGGCAGGGATGAGCAAGCGCGGCGTGCTTTATGTCGCGACCGGCGCGGCGCATGTCGAGGCGGCCCGGCTGTCGGCGGTCTCGGTGCGCCGTCACAATCCCGGCCTCGCGATCGCGATCTTTTGCGATCAGGCCGATCCCGGAGCCGAGTTCGACCAGGTCGCCGCGGTCGAGGGGGCGCATGTCCGGTCAAAGGTCGATTATCTGCCGCGCACGCCTTTTGCCGAGACGCTCTATCTCGACAGCGATACCAGGGTGCTCGGCGATCTTTCCGATCTGTTCCGGCTGCTCGAGCGGTTCGACTTCGCGGCGGCGCACCGGGTGCGCGACACCGACCGGGTGCTGCGCCCGAAGGAGCCGGCGGCGATCCCGGCCGCCTTTCCGGAGCACAATGGCGGGGTCCTGCTCTATCGGTCGCGGCCGCAGGTGATGGCGTTCCTGGAGAGCTGGGCCGAGGCTTATCGCGCCGGGGGGGCCGTCGCCGACCAGATCTCGCTCCGCGCCGCGCTCTGGAACTCCGACATCCGGCTGACCGTGCTGCCGCCCCGGTTCAATACCAGGCGCTATACCTGGATCGAGCGCTGGTTCTCGCGCCGGCCGGCGCCGGTGATCCTGCATGCCAACCGGTTCCACCCCACCAAGCGGGGAGGGCCTGTCAAGCGCGCGCTCGAAATGTTGATCGGCCCCGATGGTTGAGGGGCTGGCACGGCGCGCGTCGACTGGGCTACAGCTGCGGCCTGATCGACCGGGGGGTTCCGAAATGATCGAAGCCGACAGCGCCCCCGTCCTCAGCATGTCGGATGACGAGGCCGCCGCCCTGCGCGAGGCCTATGCGGGCGCCGGCACCATCCTCGAATATGGCAGCGGCGCCTCGACCCTGCTCGCGGCCGGCATGCCGGGCAAGACCGTCTATGCCGTGGAGAGCGATCCCGGCTGGGCGGTGATGATCGCGACCCAGGCCGCGATGACGCGGCGGGCCGATCTCGTGCTGGTCCATCATGTCGATCTCGGGCCGCCGCGCCGGCATGTGCCGGCCTTTCCCGACTATCCGCTGTCGATCTGGCGGATGCCGGGCTTCCGCCATCCCGATGTGGTGCTGCTCGACGGCCGGTTCCGGGCCGCCTGCTTCGCCGCGGTGGCGATGAAGATCGAGCGGCCGGTGACGCTGCTTTTCGACGATTATCGCAGCCGGCGGCGCTATCGCGCGGTCGAGCGGCTGGCCAAGCCGGTGGCGATGATCGGGCGGATGGCGCGGTTCGAGCTGAAGCCGGCGCCGGTGCCGAAGAAGCATCTCGACTGGATCATCTCGACCTTCGTCCAGCCCGACCATGTGCGCCGGACCGGCATCGCCGGGCAGATCGACCGGCTGAAGCTCAAGCTGCTCGGCTGACGGCGGGGTTCGCGGGGGCATGCGGATCGACATCCTGGGCAATCCGATGCTGGGTCGCTACCGGCTGAGCCTGTGCGCCATCGTGCATGATGAGCTCTATTTCCTGCCGGCCTTTCTCGCCCACTATCGGGGGCTCGGGGTCGAGCGCTTCATTTTCCTCGACGACGCCTCGACCGACGGGACCCGCGAGCTGATCGCGGCTGAGCCCGATTGCATGCTGCTCGGCAGCGACAAGCGCTATTTCGACGAGGTCGAGGGCAAGCGGGCGCTCTATGCCTGGCGGCAGGCGATGATGGACCGGTTCTGCCAGGACCAGTGGGCGATCTTCGCCGATGCCGACGAGTTCCTGGCCCTGCCGCCGGGGACCGGCATCGAGGCGATGACGGCGCGGCTCGATCGGCTGGGGAGCCGGGCGGTCTGGGGGGTGATGGTCGATCTCTATCCCGCGACGGTCGCCGAGATCCGGGCGGGTGCGGCGGCGGCGCCTTTCGCGCTGGATCAGGGCTGGTTCTTCGATGCCCGCCGCCATCTCTGGTGCCGGGCGGGGGCGGCGCGACCGATCGGGCTCTATCGCGGCTCGCGCGCCCGGCTGCTCGCCGAGAACGGCATCGCGGCCGGCAGCGGGCGGCTGCGCGATCTGGCGGCGCGGATCGGGCTCGGGGGGCTTCTGAAGCTCAACAATCTGGGCAAGGTGCCGCTGGTCAAATGGGCGGAGGGGACGCGCTGGGACGGGTCGCACCGGATCGCCCCGCCACCGGCGACCGGGGACTTGCTCGCGATCCTGCATTTCAAGTTCACCCCCGACCTGGGGCGCAAGATCGCCTACGCGCTCGAGACCGGCGGCTATCAGGGGGGCTCGCGGCAGTACCGGCTGATGGGCGACCTGCTGGACGCGATGGAGCGGAACGAGCGGAGCTTCCTCGGGCCGGCCTCGCGGGCGATGGCGAGCCCGGGCGATCTCTATGAGGCCGGGGTCGGGCATTGGGATCGAGGATGACGAGTCGCACGCGTGCGACAATCGTCATGTCATTGATATGGAACGGCTTTTAAAATTCGGTCAACCAAATTTCAACCTTGGTTGACGGGACCTTCCGCGAGATAGGACGCGCCGTCGGGGCCGCCGCCGAGCCGGGCCCAGAGCGCGGCGGTGCGTTCCCGCACGGTGGCGATCTCATCCGGCGTCAAGCCGGAGCGCCATTTGCCGCTGTTCGGGCGGATCGGCTGGCGCACCTGATCGGCGCGGAGCCGCATCGTCGCGGTCCGCTGCCGGATCGAGGCATAGGCCGAGTCGGTCGCGTCCAGCATCGACCGATGCCAAGGCAGATCGAGGAAGGCGGCGAGCCGACGGAGCTCGCGCTCGGGTGCGCTGGTGAGATCCTCGTAGCGCAGCACGAGCGCGCGCGGATCGCCGCGCAGGTCGGCGACCGCGCCGGTATCGATCAGCCAGCGCTCGATCGCGTAGTCGAGCCCGCCCCAGTCCCGGCCCTTGGTGCGCAGCTTGAGCGAGAGGCAGGTATCGAGCGGATTGCGCACCAGGCCGACGAAGCGCGCGCCCGGTAGCAGCCGGCGGATCCGCGCGAGCGCATGGACATGCTTGGGCGTCTTCTCGACCACCAGCGCCTTGCCCTCGGCCCGCGCGGCCGCGGTCTCGTGCAGGAAGCGGGCGCGGGCGCGGGCGAGCGGCCGCCGCGGCTCGAAGAGGTTGGTCTCGGCCGGGATGAGCCGCACCAGCGGGTGGGTTCCGAGCCGCGAGGCGACCAGCGTGGTGCCGGAATTGCCGCATCCGACCACGAAGGCGCAGTCGCCCTCCTGCCCGAGCGGCGCGACGAACCGATCCCGCCACGCGGTCAGCGCCGCCTGCGCCCGCGCGGCCCAGAGGCTCGGCCGGCTGCGGCGGTGACGAACGCCGAAAGGATAGACCAGTTGCGCGCTCATGCCCGGTGGGTCGCCTCCTCCCCGATTTGTGACGTCCGATCAAATTGCGGCGAGAGCTTCTACGCCGGTTCGGCGGCAATGTCGATTGCGAGGGCGCGACCGGCAAGAGACGGAGCCCCACAACGACGAAGGCCCCGCGCGGGGGCGGGGCCTTCGAGGAAGGGCTGGGTGGCAGGAAGGGCTCAGCCGGCGTTCTCGCTCTCGCTGACGAGCTCCTTGCCGGTCGCCTGGTCGACGACCTTCATCGACAGGCGGACCTTGCCGCGATCGTCGAAGCCCATCAGCTTGACCTTCACCGACTGGCCTTCCTGAAGGATGTCCTTCGGGTGGCCGATCCGCTCGTTCGAGAGCTGGCTGACATGGACGAGGCCGTCGCGCTTGCCGAAGAAGTTCACGAAGGCGCCGAAATCCATGATCTTGACGACCTTGCCGGTATAGATCTTGCCGACCTCGGGCTCGTCGACGATGGCGGCGATCAGGTCGCGGGCCTTCTCGATCGCCTCGGCATTCGGGCTCGCGATCTTGATCGTGCCGTCGTCGTTGATGTCGACCTTGGCGCCCGATTCCTCGACGATCGAGCGGATCACCTTGCCGCCCGAGCCGATCACTTCGCGGATCTTGTCGACCGCGATCTGCATGGTCTCGATGCGCGGGGCGTGGGCCGAGAACTCGGTCCGGCCGGAGGTCAGCGCCTTCGACATCTCGCCGAGGATATGCATCCGCCCGTCCTTCGCCTGGGCGAGGGCCTGCTCCATGATCGACGGCGTGATGCCCGCGACCTTGATGTCCATCTGCAGCGAGGTGATGCCGTTCGCGGTGCCCGCGACTTTGAAATCCATGTCGCCGAGATGGTCCTCGTCGCCGAGGATGTCGGTGATCACGGCATGCCGGTCACCCTCGAGGATCAGGCCCATGGCGACGCCGGCGACCGGCGCCTTGAGGGGCACGCCGCCATCCATCATGCTGAGCGAGCCGCCGCAGACCGAGGCCATCGAGGACGAGCCGTTCGATTCGGTGATCTCGGAGACCACGCGGATCGTGTAGGGGAAGTCGGTCGCGGCCGGCAGCACGGCCTGGAGCGCGCGCCAGGCGAGCTTGCCATGGCCGATCTCGCGACGGCCCGGGCTGCCCATGCGGCCGGTCTCGCCGACGGAGTAGGGCGGGAAGTTGTAATGCAGCAGGAAGTTCGAGCGCGAGGTGCCGTGCAGCGCGTCGATCATCTGCTCGTCGTCGCCGGTACCGAGGGTCGTCACGACCAGCGCCTGGGTCTCGCCGCGGGTGAAGAGCGACGAGCCGTGGGTGCGGGGCAGGACGCCGACCTGCGCCTCGATCGGGCGCACGGTCACGAGGTCGCGGCCGTCGATGCGGCGGCCATGGTCGAGGATGTCCCAGCGGACGACGTCGGATTCGAGCGTCTTGATCACCGAATCGAGGTTGGCGTCGGCGAGCTCCTCCTCGGTGAGGGCGGCCTTGATCACCGCCTTGGCGGCGGCGACCGCCTCCTGGCGCGCGAGCTTGTCGCGGACCTGGAAGGCCTCGCGCATCGCGGTCTCGCCGGCGGCCTTCACCTTGTCATAGAGCGCGGCGGTGTCGGGCGCGGCGAAGGCGAAGGGCTCCTTGGCCGCCACCTCGGCGAGGTCGATGATCAGGTCGATGACCGGCTGCATCTGCTCGTGGCCGAACTTGACCGCGCCGAGCATCTCGGCCTCGGAGAGCTCATAGGCCTCGGATTCGACCATCATCACGGCGTCCTTGGTGCCGGCGACGACGAGGTCGAGCCGCTGCTCGGGATTCTCGCGCAGCTTCTCCATGTCGTCGACGGCCGGGTTCAGCACGTAGGAGCCGTCGACGAAACCGACGCGCGCCGCGCCGATCGGGCCGAGGAACGGCGCGCCGGACAAGGTGAGCGCGGCCGAGGCGGCGATCATGCCGACGATGTCGGGATCGTTCTCCATGTCATAGCTGAGCACGGTGACGATGACCTGGACCTCGTTCTTGAAGCCCTCGACGAAGAGCGGGCGGATCGGCCGGTCGATGAGGCGCGAGGTCAGCGTCTCCTTCTCGGTCGGGCGCGCCTCGCGCTTGAAGAAGCCGCCCGGGATCTTGCCGGCGGCGTAGTACTTTTCCTGGTAATGGACGGTCAGGGGGAAGAAGTCCTGGCCGGGCTTGGCCTTCTTCTCGTAGACCACGGCGGCCATGACGGTGGTCTCGCCATAGGTGGCGATCACGGTGGCGTCGGCCTGGCGCGCGATCCGGCCGGTTTCGAGCGTGAGCGTGTCATGGCCCCACTCGATGGATTTCTTCACGACATTGAACATTGCGTTTCCTTGGCAAGGCCCCGCCCCTTGGCGGCGCCGCGTGACGCGGGTTGGCGCCCGCGGACCCCTCACAAGCATCGGGCTCGATCCCTCGGGGTCGGGAGGGGGCCCGGCGGACAGGGCGGATATTCGGGCAAAGCCCTGGCGCACCGCCTGGCGCCAAACGAGCCGGGCGCGCCAGATGGGCGCGCCCGGGACAAGGTCCTAGCGGCGGATGCCGAGGCGGCCGATCAGCGCCTGGTAGCGCGCCTCGTCCTTGCGCTTGACATAGTCGAGCAGCTTGCGCCGCTGCGAGACCATCTTGAGCAGGCCGCGGCGCGAATGATTGTCCTTGGTATGGGTCTTGAAATGCTCGGTCAGCGTGTTGATCCGGCTGGTCAGGATCGCGACCTGCACTTCGGGCGAACCGGTATCGCCGGCCTTGGTGGCATAGTCGCCGATAAGTTTCTGCTTCACGTCGGGCGTGATCGACATCGGACTGTTCCTCTCGATCGGAGTTTCGCGCCGCCTCTGCCTTTGGCCACAGCCGGGATGTCGTCCAGCGGGGTCGCATGCGAGGCGGGCCGCCGGGATGTCTCCCGCGGCGCGCCGCCTATAGCGGGTTTCGCGGCGAATGAAAAGGCCGACTGATTCGGCCGGGAAATCTTGCGGATCGGCAAGGGGCGGGCTTCTATCGACGACGGCGGAGGGTTCGGGCGCATGGCGCAGCTCACGGTCGGCTTCATCCTGGCGCGGCGCTTCACGCTCTGCGCGCTGGCGAATTTCGTGGACGTTCTGCGGCTGGCCGCCGACGAGGGCGACCGGTCGCGGCCGATCCTGTGCGCCTGGCGGGTGGTTTCGGCGACCATGGACCCGATCGCCTCGTCCTGCGGCATCGTGGTGCAGCCCGAGGAGCGGCTGGGGGATCCGACGCGCTTCGACTATCTCGTGGTGGTGGGCGGGCTGGTCGACGAGATCGAGAACCTGCATCCCGACGCGGTGCGCTTTCTGCGCACGGCGGCCGAGCGGGGGGTGCCGCTGGTGGGGGTCTGCACCGGGACCTTCGCGCTGCACCGGGCCGGGCTGATGCAGGGCTATCGCGCCTGCGTCAGCTGGTTCCACCACGCGGATTTCCTGGAGCGGTTCGACGGGCTGGAGCCGGTGAGCGACCAGATCTTCGTCGTGGATCGCGACCGGCTGACCTGCTCGGGGGGCGTCAGCTCGGCGCATCTGGCGGCCTTCATCGTCGAGCGGCATCTGGGGCGCGCGCGCGCCTCCAAGAGCCTGCATATCATGATCATCGACGAGGCGATGGCGGCCGAGGAGCCGCAGCCCGGCATGCCGCTGGCGCTCGCGACCGACGACGCGCTGGTGCGGCGCGCGCTCAACCTGATGCAGCAATCGATCGACGCGCCCTTGCCGATCGGGCGGCTGGCGGCGCGGCTCGGGGTGGGGCGGCGGCGGCTCGAGCGGCATTTCCGCGAGGCGCTGGGCGTGACGCCGCTGGAGGCGGATCGGCTGATCCGGATCGAGCAGGCCAAGCATCTGCTGCGCAGCACCGGCCGCTCGGCGACGCAGATCGCGGCCGATACCGGCTTCTGCGACCTGCCGCACCTGATCCGGGTGTTCCGCGCCGCCGAGGGGATGACGCCGGACGCTTTTCGCCAGGCCGCCGCGCCCGGCGCGTGAGGGCGCCCCTACCGCACGATCAGGTGCTCGGGGCCGTAGGGGAAGCCGGTGATGTTGCGGTTGCCGTCCTCGGTGACGACCAGGATGTCATGCTCGCGGTAGCCGCCGGCGCCGGGCAAGCCGTCAGGGATCGTGATCATCGGCTCCATGGAGACGACCATGCCGGGCTCGAGCACGGTGTCGCAATCCTCGCGCAGCTCCAGGCCGGCCTCGCGGCCATAATAGTGGCAGAGGACGCCGAAGGAATGGCCATAGCCGAAGGACCGGTATTGGAGCAGGTCGCGCTCGGCATACATCTCGTTCAGCTCGCGCGCGATCTCGGAGCAGCGGTTGCCGGGGACGAGCAGCGCCTTGCCGCGGTCATGCACGGCGCAATTGATCTCCCAGAGGCGGATATTCTCGGGGGTCGCGGTTTCGGCGAAGAGGGTGCGCTCGAGCGCGACATAGTAGCCCGCGACCATCGGGAAGCAGTTGAGCGAGAGGATGTCGCCCCGCTCGATCCGGCGCGAGGTGACGGGATTGTGGGCGCCGTCGGTGTTGAGGCCGGACTGGAACCAGGTCCAGCTGTCGAGGAGCTCGGCATGCGGCCAGGTCTTCGCGATCTCGCGGACCATGGTCGCCGTCGCGTGGAGCGCGACTTCGTGCTCGGGCGTGCCGACGCGCGCCGCCTCGACACAGGCGGCGCCGCCGAGATCGGCGATGCGCGCCATCTCGGTGATATGGGCGATCTCCGCCGCGGACTTCACCATGCGGAGCCGCATGGCGGGGGCGGCGATGTCGACGAAGTCCATCTGCGGGAATTCGGATTTCAGGAGCGCCAGCGTATCGAGGGTGACATGGTCGAACTCGATGCCGAGGCGGCGGACGCCGCCGGTCAGGCTGCGCACCGCGTGGAACCAGTTGTCCTTGCGCCAGTCGGTATAGGTGACATTGCCGCCGAAGCTGCGCCGCGCCGGCTGACCGCCGTCGATGCCGGCCGAGATCGAGGTCGAAGCGTCGGGCGTCACGACGAGCCCGTAGCGGCGGCCGAAGGCGCAGTAGAGGAAGTCGGAATAGTAGTTGATGTTGTGGTAGGAGGTGAAGAGCGCGGCGTCGATGGCGGCCTCGTCCATGACGGCGCGGATCGCGTCGAGGCGGCGCTGCATCTCGGAGGCCGGGAAGGTGGGCGTGACCTTCGGGCCGTTGCGGGTGAAGTCCTGCAGGCGATCGCGGGTGAGCATGGCGCCGTCCATCCTGAAATCCTCCGGTCGGGGTGACGGGCGGACTGTCCCGCGCGGGGCCGGCCTTGTCAAAAGACGGTTTCTCGGGGAAGCATGAGCCAGATTCATGGAGGGGCCCATGGCGCAAGTCCCGCTCGCCGCGCTTCGGACGTTCGAGGCCGTGGCCCGGCATGGCAGCTTCAGCCGGGCGGCGGATGCGCTCTGCGTGACCCAGTCGGCGGTCAGCCACCAGATACGCGGCTTGGAGGCCTGGTTTGGGGCGCCGCTTTTCGAGCGGCAGGGCAACCGGGCGAGCCTGCTGCCGCATGGCGCCGCGCTGGCGGCCGCGCTGGAGCGGGCGTTCGGCGATATCGAGGCGGCCTGCCGTCAGGCGCGCCGGGCGAGCGCGCCGCCGATCCTGACCGTCGCCGCGATCCCTTCGGTGGCGATCTGCTGGCTGATCCCGCGGCTCGGGGCATTTCGCGCGCTGGCGCCGGAGACCGAGATCCGGCTCGTCTATGCGATCCACGGCCATCCGATCGAGGCGCGCGATGTCGATCTGGCGGTGGTGTTCGCCGAGACGCCGCCGAGCTTGCCGGAGATGGCGACGACATGGTTCCTGTCGGGCGTCACCGCCCCGGTCTGCGGTGCGGCGGTCGCGGCACGGCTGGGGCCCGCCGCCAGCGGCCGCGCGATGGCGGAGATCGGCCTGCTGCACGACACCGACGGCACAGGCTGGCGCCAGTGGCTCGAGGCGGCGGGCGAGCCTGGCGTCGCCAGCGATCGCGGGCCGGTCTTCGAGGATTTCAGCCTGCTGCGCGCCGCGGCCTTGGCAGGGCAAGGCGTGGCGCTGTGCCCGCTGCCGGTCATCGCCGATGATCTCGGCGCCGGCCGCCTGGTGCAGCTCTCGCCGGTGACGATCCGCGAGGCGAGCGCCTACTATGTCCTGACCCGCCGCACCGCCGAGGCGCGCGCCGCCACCGCCTGTGCCCGGTTCCACGATTGGTTGATCGCGACGGCGCGAGAGGCGCCCATCGGCGGCAAATTGCCGATCCCGTGATCCGCCTGCCCCTTCCCGAATCTGCGGGATTAGGGTTATGTCAAGCTTATCAGGCAGTAATGATGAGGTCCGAACGGACCCGACCCACAACAAAAAAGAGCAGGCACATGAACGAGTGGATTGATGACGCTATGGCGGATGGCGCGGACCAGGCGCTGCCCGACGAGACGATGCCCGGCAACCTGTGGACGCGGCGCAATGCGCTGGCGCTGACCACCGGATTCTTTGCCCTGGCGGCGATCCCGGCCCGGGCCTCGACCTATCTGCAGGCCCCGCAGCCGCGCGCGACTCAGATCGTGGTATCCAAGACCAACCGCGCGTTGGCCCTGATGAATGGCGATACCACGCTCAAGACCTATCGAATAAATCTTGGCTTCGTGCCGCAGGGCACCAAGGTCACCTATGGCGACGGTCGGACGCCCGAGGGCCAGTATTATATCGACCGGCGCAATCCTCGCAGCGAGTTCTATCTGAGCCTCGGGATCAGCTATCCGAATGCCGCGGACGTCGCGCGGGCGCGCGCGCTGGGCGTGCAGGCTGGCGGCGACATCTTCATCCATGGCGGGCCGACCAATCCGGCGATGCGCAACAAGAAGGATTGGACCGCCGGCTGCATCGCGGTCACCGACGCCGAGATGGAAGAGATCTGGTCGCTGGTGCCGACCGGGACGCCGATCACCATCCTGGCCTGACGAAGCGCCGTCCGGCGGGTCGGCGCGATCCGGCCCGCCGCGGCAGCCCGCCCGCGACGGAATGCCGCCGGTTTCAGCGGCCGATATCCTGGACCCACCAGATCTTGCCGGTCGCCGGCTCCTGGTACCAGCCGAAGCCGAAGCCGCGTGCCGCCGGGTCGAGCAGGATCTTGCGGGTGTCGGAGAAGTCCAGCCAGCTCTTCAGCACGACGAGATCGGAATCGGTGCCCTCGGCGATGTTTTCGCCCGAGAGCTCGGCCTTGTAGCCGGCGCGGAAAGCGCGCTCGCGCGGCGAGGTCAGGTCGGAGCCGAAATGCCAGGCGCGGGCCTGGACCGACATGTCGCGGGCCTGGGTCTCGGCGGCGGCGTTCAACTCTGCCGAGTATTGCAGCGGCACGAGCCCCTCCTGCTCCCGGACGGCGTTGACCGCGTCGAGCTGCCGCATCCGGATCGGGTCGACATCGGCCGCGGTCAGGCGCGGCGTGCCGGTCTGCGGCTGGGACGCGCAGCCCGCGACGGCGAGCAGGATGGCGAGTGCGGCGGCGAGGCTGGGGCGGGGCATGTCGCAATCCGTTCATTCTTGCATCCGGAGCCGTCTCTAGCTGCTTTCGCCCCGGCGTTCAAATTCATTCGGAACCGGGTCTTGCGAGCGGGCCTTACCGTTGCAATCGCGCAAGTCGAGAGGCACCGAAACGGACAGTCTTCCCCAGCGCGCTCGCGCTTTTCTGCCGGAGATCACAAGCGGGGGAGCCTCGATTTTCGGGCGTCGGGCTGAAAGCTACTGCCGCAAACTGTGAATTGCTCCCCGGCGGCTTCGCCCCTAGACTCCGGCACCTTTCAACCGGCGCACACGCATGCGGAGAACTGCAATGACCAAGGATGGACTGAACCGCCGGAGCTTCAACCGGCTCGCCGCGGGCGCGGCGCTGGGCGTGATGGCGCTCGGGGCGGGCCGGGTCGCGCGGGCGGCCGAGGAGGATTCGCCGCTCGCCAATGACTTCGTGCCCGATTCCCAGGACAAGCCGATGCTGCTGCGCCGGATCTCCGGCCTGACCACGCGACAGTGGCAAGACTATTTCGACAATCTCGACAAGGATGCGATGCTCGCGGACACCAACGACCGCGTGCTGCATTACTGGGGCAGCGACGGGTTCTATCGGATCTATCCGACCTCGGTGCCGCTGACCGAGGAGATGACGCGGCGCGGCCGGACCACGGTGACGCTGAAGCGGCCGGATCCGGACTGGCGCCCGACCGAGGCGATGCTGATCCGCCATCCCGGCCTGCCGCCCTATGTGGGGCCGGGGCCGGACAACCCGCTCGGCGTGCGGGCGCTGAACCTTGGCTGGCCAGCCTATCGCATCCATGGGACCAACGATATCCGCAAGATCGGACGGCAGTCCTCGAGCGGCTGCATCGGGCTTTTCAACGAGCATATCATCGAGGTCTACGACCGTGCCCAGGTCGGAACGCCAGTGTTGCTCATTTGACAACATCGTCGATTTACTGGAGGTGCACGTTTTCGGCGATTGAAAACGCGAGGGAAAGTTGGTTAGTGTTCAGGCATTAGCTTGTCCGCTCGCAGGTCCGGGCGAGCTAGCAGTTTCGCAGACCCGCACTCTGAGGAGGACATAAATGAAACTCATCGCTACCACGGCGGCCGCTGCTGCCCTGCTGGCTGGTCAGGCCTTCGCAGGCAACCTCGTCTACGAAGCCCCGGCCGAGCCGGCCGTTGTCACCGCTCCGGCGGCTCCGATGGGCGGTTCCAACGCTGCCTGGCTGATCCCCGTGATCGGTCTCGCCGCGATCGCCTACGCGATCTCGAACGACAATTCCTGATCTCGATACCGGTTGCGGTTCCGCCCCTGGCCTGCTGGCGGGCGGAACCGGACGCGAGACCTAGCGAGAAAGGCAGTGCCTCCGGGCGCTGCCTTTTTCGTTGCGCGAGTGGTTCGCCGACGCGGCGGGCGCGCCAGGAGCGGCGACGGGAAACGGGGCAGCGGGGGCTGGTGGTAGACGGAGCCGGTCGGCCGGCGGCGCGTCAGCCGGTATAGGGCAGGACTACGCTCATTTCGAGCACGCCCTGTTTGGGGCCGAGCCACTGCCAGCTCTTCCAGACGAAGCCGGTGGTCGTGTCGGCGAAATGCTGGTTCTGGAAGGTGCCGTCCTTGCCGGTGCAGGTCTCGATCACCTCGACGACGCGGTGCGGCTGCTGCAGGATCGCGATCTGGCGCTCGTCGCCGAAGCTGAAGCGGCAGTCGAAGACCTCGTTGCGGCCCTCGGGGTGATCGCGGGGGAACTCGTAGCTGCGGGTGACCTGGCGGGGCCAGCGCGCGATCGGCATTGGCTGCATGATCGGGTCCGGCTGGCTCGACTTCGCCGAGAGCAGGTCCCAGCCGAGCCCGCGCGAGGCGGTGACCTGCGAGCCGCGCAGCGTGAGCGTCTGGCGCAGGCTCGAGGCATAGGTGATGTAGCCGCCATTGTTGCTGGCGGCGAAGAGCAGGGTGGGCGAGGCCTTCTGCGCGACCAGGCGGGCCTGGATCGCGGCGATGTCGGCCTTGTCGATATCGGCGCGGCTGACCGGCTTGCCTGCCGGAGCGGCCTTGGGCTTGCCCCAGGGATTGACGGTATTGACCGCCTCCACGACGATCGGATTGAAGCCCTGGCTGGTGCAGGCGCCGAGCGCCAGCGCCAGGGCGAGCGATACCAGTCCCCGCCGCATCATTGCCAGAATGTCCCCCAGCTTTGGCCAAGATGGTAGCGGTCCTCGTCGCGTACCGTCGGGTAGAGCCGGTTCGAGACCATGAGATTGGCGCCACCGTCGCGCGAGACCGAGGTGAGGCCGATCGAGTTGTTTGTCTTGGTCTCGAACGGCACGGTCCAGCGGAACGGGATGGTGAGCGTCACGCCCTTGTCGAAGCTGCCCTCGCCGAAATCCTCGGCCGAGACGTTGGTCTTGGTGAAGTAGGCGCCAACCGCCCAGCCATTGGCGAAGCGGCGGGTCAGCATGACCGTGCCGCCCCAGTCGCCGGCCAGATAGCGCCCGGCCGAGAACTGCGCCTCGAGTCCGTGATAGCCGGTTTCCCAATAGACCGAGGCGAGGCCCATCAGCACGCTGTAATTATAGTAGCTGAAGCCGAACGGATCGTCGTAGTCGCGCTGCGCCACGTAGTTGAGCTCGCCGCCGATCGCCCAACTCTGGTTGGACGGCTTCCACAGGATCTCGGTGCTGATGCCGCCGAACATCCGCTCGATCAGGCCGACGGTGGCGCGGCCATAGAGGTCGGGATTGAGCTTGAAGACATAGTCGGCGGTCAGCTGGGTCAGCTTCGGCGCGTAGCCGGAATAGTAGCGCGGCGCGTCGCTGCGCACCGGTTCCAGCGCGGATTCGGACGGGCCAGGATCGTCGGGCACATTGAGGAAGGGCTGACTGATATTGGCGGTGGTGGTGAGGCCGGGCGCGAAGCTCAGCCGGAAGCCCGCATCGATGTTGAGGCCGAGGCGGATCGGGTCGCTCGGGGTCAGGAGCACCAGATAGGGCGCCGGCACCAGGTTCCAGTCGAGCGACGGATAGGCGTTGCGCACCCAGCCGCCCTGGCCGAGCGAGGGCAGCGCGCCCTCGATCTCGATGCTCTGCCAACTCGCGAGAGTCGCATTGGGCCGGTCGACCTGGGCCTCGAACTTGCTGCGGTTGATGCTGACGGTCGTGGTCACCAGGTCGTTGTTCATCAAGGTGACGCGGAAGGTCTCGACCGAGGCCGGCATCCCGTCCGCAAGGATGCGCGCGGTGCGCCCGATCGCCTGCGGATCCTCGTTGAAGCGCAGGTTCGTGATCGTGAGATCGACCACGGTGGGCGCGGCATTGAAGCGCTCGAGCCGGATCCCCTCGGCCTTCAGCACCTCGGAGAGCGCGGTGGCGAGCTTGTCGCGCGCGGCCTGGTCCGAGGCCCAGGCGGTGCCCTGCGGCGCATCGGGCATGCGCGCGACCACCGGTTGCGGCCCGGTCCCGAGATCCTGCGGCGTGAGCGGCTTGTTGGGATTGCCGCTGATCGCGACATTGAAGCCCACCGTGTCGCCATACATGTAGTAGCCGCCGAAGGTGATCCCTTCGCGCCAGCGATACTCGCCGCCGAAATTGAACGGCGATTTGTGCTGAAAGGTCGAAGCCGGGCTTTCCTGCTCGCGGCTATAGGCATCCGAGGAATATTCGGCCTTCAGCGTGAAGTTCTGGATCGGCGTCCGCCACTCGACCCCGCCGAAGAAGGCCGCGTCCTGGCCGTGGAAGAAGGTGTTGAAGGCGACCTTGCCACCCTGGCCGAAATCGTTGTTCCGCTCGCAGAAGCTCGACGAGATCGCGCAGAACGGGTTCTTGAAGCCTCCGACGCCGGCCAGCCGGCCCCAGCCGATGCCGCCCGTCAGGGTGAAGTCGCGGGCCACCGTCTTGGTCGCGACGAGATACTCGCCCGAATAGACGCCGGTACCGAGAAAGTCGCGCAGGCCAATCGCGAGCGAGGGTCGCCAGCCGTTCACATCCTCGTCCAGCAGCTGGTATTGCAGGTCGAAGCTGCGGTCGTAGAGGTCGTAGCTCGGGTTGTAGATCCCGAATTCGTCGTTCTGGCCCCAGTTCTGGATCGTCGAATAGCGCAGCGTGCCCGACAGGCGCGGCAGGATCTGGAAGGTGAAATTCCGCCGCGAAGTCTCGCCGAACTGGCTGTAGCTGAGCGAGATCTGGCCGTCGGGCTGGGCCTGCGCGCTCGGCATGTCGATGAGACCGGTCTCGCCGAACAGATTGAGGCTCGGGCGGGGCAGCGGCTCCTCGGCAGGTGCGACAGTGCCGACGGCCAAGGCCGAACCAGAGACCACTGCCACTGTGGCGAGCCCTGCGCACAAGCGCCCTTGCGACATTAGACCTACCTCGGATGACCCGGATTCAGGGGCCGGAGCCATGTTTTTCCGCGGATCCTTGGACGATCGTCTCCGCGAAAGCCAGCTTCGAATCGCGCGGCCTTAACTTTTCCGAAAAGTCTGTTGCTCACATCCCTCAGCCGGCCCGCGGGGAGTCGCGCGCGAGGATCGCTCGCAGGCCGTCGCGATAGGTCGGGTAGCGGGGCTGCCATCCGAGTTCGCGCTTGGCGCGCGCGTTCGAGACCCGCTTGGACTCGGCATAGAAGCTGCGGGCCATCGGCGAGAGCTCGGCCTCCTCGAAGGCGATCGCGGGCGGGACCGGCAGGTTCAGCAGACCGGCGGCGAAGGCGATCACGTCCTGAGGCGGCGCGGGCTCGTCATCCGCGAGATTGTAGATCTGGCCCCGGCTCGGCCGGTCCATCGCGGCGCGAAGCGCCAGGGCGATGTCCTCGACATGGATGCGGCTGAAGACCTGGCCGGGCTTGACGACGCGTTGGGCGGTGCCGGCGCGCAGCCGGTCGAAGGCGCTGCGGCCGGGTCCATAGATGCCGGCGAGGCGGAACAGGGTCACCGGCAGGCCGGTTTCGCTCCAGGCCTGCTCGGCCGCCATCCGCCAGGCGCTGCGGGCATTGACGGGGCGCAGCGGATCGGTCTCGTCGACCCAGCCGCCAGCGCGGTCGCCATAGACGCCGGTGGTCGAGAGATAGCCGACCGAGCGCGGGCTCGCCGCGAGGAGGTCGGCGCGGTGCCGGGCGAGGGCCGGGTCGCCCCCGGCATCGGGCGGCATCGAAACCAGCACATGGTCGGCCGAGGCGATGGCCGCGGCGACGGCGCCCGGATCGGCCCAGTCGACCGGCCGGATGCCCGATGCGCGCATCTCCGCCGCCTTGGCCGGCGATCGGGTGGTGCCGATCACGCACCAGTGTTCCGGCAGGCTTGCGGCCAGCCAGCGGGCCGAGTAGCCATAGCCC
This sequence comes from Amaricoccus sp., assembly GCA_046348955.1. Taxonomy (GTDB): domain Bacteria; phylum Pseudomonadota; class Alphaproteobacteria; order Rhodobacterales; family Rhodobacteraceae; genus Amaricoccus. The sequence continues at coordinate 311,512 of JAXMDG010000002.1, read as the reverse complement.
AGCGACAGCAGCACGGGTCCGGTCATGCGGGTCTCCTCGCTTGTCCCCGAGCACTAGGCGATCAAGTCCAGCATGCGAAGGCTCTTCCTGATTGCAGCCGTGATTTCGTCGGTCGCGGCGGCGGCATCGGCCGAGGAGATCACCTCCGCCGATCAATGCGACGCAGCGGTCGCCGCCAATCCGGCATCGGCGCGCGAGGCGGCGGCGGTCTGGTACCGTCTGGGCGGTGGCACGGCGGCGCGGCTCTGCGAGGCGTCGGCGCTGGAGGCGATGGGGGCCGACACGACTGCGGCGCAGCTCCTGACCGGAGTGGCACAGAACACCAACCGCGCGATGCCCTTGGACCTGCGCGCGACCGTGCTCGAGGATGCGGGGCGGCTATGGCTCCGGGCCGGGCGGCCGGATCTCACGCTCGAAACGCTGGCCTCGGCCAATCGCCTGACCGCGGCGGATCCCGACCGGCTGATGTTGCAGGCGCGGGCCGAGGCGGCCGGGGGAGATTGGACGGCGACCGAGGCGACGCTGCGCGCGTTTCTTGCCGCCAAGCCCGACGATCCGCTCGGGCTCGCGCTCCATGCCGCGGCGCTGCGCCAGCTGGGTGAGATCGACGCGGCGCGTGGCGAGGCCGCCCGGGCGCTGGCCTGCGATCCGGGCCTCGCCGAGGCGCAGTTCGAATCCGCCGCCGCCCTGGCCGAGGCCGGCGACCGTGACGGCGCCGGGCGGCTGTGGCTGCTGCTGATCGAGCAGCATCCTGACAGCAGCCTGGCCGGCCTCGCCCGGCGCAACCTGCAAGGGCTGAATGCCGCCGACATCGCCACCTCCCAATAAGCCCGGCATTTGACATGGAACGCCGCGGACCATAGGCTTCCGGCAGTCCAGGGGGCGGGCTTGCAGCGAGAGGGTAGGTTGGACCATGTCACTCGAGACGCTGAAGCAGATCGGGCGAATACCTCGGCAATACTGGCGCAAGTTCAACTCGACCTATCTGGCCCCGCATGGGCTCGGATATTGGCGCCCTCTGGTGCCGGCGGAGGAGTTTACCGTCACCGTCGCTCAATCTCTGGATGTGCTGCTTGAGCAGGAAACAATCAGCGATCTCGGCGCCTATCTGGAATTCGGGGTCAGCCGGGGCACGTCGATGTCCTGCGTTCATCGCGAGCTGACCCGCCGCAAGATCGCCGGCATGCGCCTGGTCGGGTTCGATTCGTTCGAGGGCATGCCCGAGGAATCGGCGGAAGAGGGCTGGACGCCGGGCGCCTACAGGTCGACCCTGGCCGCCACCAAGGCCTATATGGCGTCGCAGGGGGTGACGTTCGACAATGTCGAGCTGGTGAAGGGCTGGTTCGACCAGACGCTGACGCCCGAGACCAAGGCGCGGCTCGGCCTGCGCAAGGCCAGCATCATCAACTATGATTGCGACACCTATTCCGCCACGAAGCTGGCAATGGAGTTCAGCCTGCCCTTGATCGAGCGGCGGGCGGTTGTGATCTTCGACGATTGGGGGGCGCGGTCGGATCGGGACATGCTCGGGCAGCGCGAGGCGTTTCAGGAGTTGGTGGCCGATCGAACGGAGTTCCAGGTCGAGCCGCGATCGGCCTATTGCGACCGCGCGCGGGTCTTCCTGTTCACCCGGATCGCGTCGGGGACCGTTGCCTTGAGCTAGGGCAGGCGTCCAAGCGCCCAATCCGCCGCGTCGCGGACCACCGGATCGGGATCGGTCGCCAGCCGTGCGGCCGAGGGGCGGAGGGCGGCGCTGGCGGAATTGCCGATCGCGTAGGCGACATTGCGGACGAAGCGATTGCGGCCGATCCGCTTGATCGGGGAGCCGCTGAACAGCGCCCGAAAGTCGGGATCGTCGAGCGCGGCAAGACTTTCGAGGGTTGGGGCGCGCAGGGCGGTGCGGGCATGGTAGCCAGCCTCGCGCGCCATGGCCGCGAACTTGTTCCACGGGCAGGCGGCGAGGCAATCGTCGCAGCCATAGATTCGGTTGCCGAGGGCGGGGCGGAGGTCGGGGTCGATCGGGCCGTCATGCTCGATCGTCAGGTACGAGATGCAGCGCCGTGCATCGAGCTGGTACGGCGCGGGAAAGGCGCCGGTCGGGCAGGCATCGAGGCAGGCGCGGCACGAGCCGCAATGGTCGGCCTCGGCCGGGTCACGGGGCAGGTCGAGGGTGGTGAAGATCGCCCCGAGGAACACCCAGTTGCCGAGTTCGCGCCCAAGCAGGTTGGTATGTTTGCCCTGCCAGCCAAGCCCGGCCGCCTGGGCGAGCGGCTTTTCCATTACCGGGGCGGTGTCGACGAAGACCTTGATCGCGGCGCCGGATTCGGCGACCAGCCAGCGGCCGAGGCGCTTCAGCCGCTTCTTGACCAGGTCGTGATAGTCGCGCCCTCTCGCATAGACGCTGACCGAGCCGAGGTCTGGACGGTCGAGCAGGGCGAGGGGATCGTCGTCGGGCGTGTAGGCCTCCGCCAGCATGACGACCGAGCGCGCCTCGGGCCAAAGCGCCGTGGGATCGCCGCGCCAGGCCTCGCGGTCCGCCATCCAGCGCATCGCGCCGTGGTGGCCGGCCGCGAGGAAGCCCCGGAGCCGAGGCGCGGCTTGCGGGATCGCGTCGGGCGCGCAGATGCCGCAAGCGGAGAAGCCTTCGCCGAGGGCGCGGGCCTTGAGGGCCGTCGCGAATGCGGCCGGCTCGGGCCGGGGCATCTCAGAAATCGAGGTCGGCGTAGTGCTGCGGCGGCGTGAAGCCGGGAACGAGGTCGGCGAGGATCGAGCGGAAGGCCGGGCGCGACTTGATCTTGGAATACCATTCATGCAGGCCGGCGCTGCGCGACCAATCGACATCCCCGACATAGTCGAGGCAGCTGAGATGGGCGGCGGCGGCGAAGTCGGCGATGGTCATCGTGTCGCCGGCCAGCCAGCGGCGATGGTCGATCAGCCAGCCGATATAGTCGAGATGGTATTTGATGTTGCGCAGGCCCGCCTTGATCTTCTCGCTCTCCGGGTAGCCCGCCTTCATCAGCTTCTTGTTGACCCGCTCGTAGAGCAGGTTGGCGGTGACCTCCTGGTGGAATTTGTCGTCGAACCAGGCGACCAAGCGGCGCGCCTCGGCGCGGTCGGCGGGCTTGCGCGGCAGGAGCGGCGGATCGGGCTGCACCTCCTCGAGATATTCGAAGATGGCGCCGGAATCAGCGAGGACGAGGTCGCCGATCTTCAGGACCGGGACCTTGCCGGCCGGGTTCATCCGGAGATAGTCCATCCGGCGTTCCCAGGGCAGTTCCTCGACCAGTTCCACTTCGATCTTCTTCTCGGCGAGGACCAGCCGGATCTTGCGGCAGAACGGGGACAGCGGCAGGTGATAGAGACGGCGCATTTTGCGGCCTTTCCTTGCTCGACATGCTTTTATTGTCGGGATTTCCCGCGGTTTCAACCATGCCGGCGCCGGGTCGGGCGGTGCTCGGCGGTTGGTCGGCGAAAGCCTGCCGTTGCGGCGCAGCACGGGGGCTTGCCGGGAGGGCCGGAGCGCCCTTAGGGTCTGGCGGCGGCAGCGGGAAAGGGCAGGGCATGCGCGAGCGGACGGGCGTGGAAACGGGCTTCGAGCGCGGGCTCTTCGCCTCGCGCTGGCTGATGGCGCCGATGTATCTCGGGCTGGTCGTCGCGCTCGCCATGCTGATGATCGTCATGGGGCGGGAGGTCGCCTATTACGCTCCGAAGGTCCTGGTGATGACCAGCGAGGATGCGATCCTGGTGGTGCTGACCTTGATCGACCTGACGCTCGCGGGGAACCTGCTCTTGATCGTCCTGTTCTCGGGCTACGAGAATTTCGTCTCGAAGCTCGATATCGACGCCTCGGTGGACCGGCCGGACTGGATGGGGACGGTGGACTTCTCGGGGTTGAAGATGAAGCTGATCGCCTCGATCGTGGCGATTTCGGGGATCCATCTGCTGAAGCGGTTCATGGAGATCGGCGAGACCCATGCCGACAGCTATCCCTTCGATCCGGTCCAGCTGCACTGGATGGTGATCATCCACCTGACCTTCGTCTCTTCGGGGGTGCTGCTGGCGCTGATGGACTGGCTGACCTCGAAGACCGACAAGCATTGAGGCGGCGGATCCGTGCGGAGTCGCACGCGTGCGACTCCGATCATCTAACTGATTTCATTGAGATTATTTTTCGGCATTAACCGAAACGAAAGCTTTGTCGCACGTCAGAGGAAGCAGGCGGCGCGGCCGTCCTGGCGGAGGGTTTCGGCGCCGCGCTCGATCTGGGTGCCGTGACGGGCGACATAGCGGGTCGCGTGGACCGGCGAGCGGTCGCGCGGATCGGGCAGAACCGTCATCAGCCGCGCCGCCTGCTGGGCGCTGACCCGCGCGGCGCCGGTGCCGAAATAATGCTGGGACGCGGCCTCGACCCCGAAAATGCCCTCGCCGAACTCGGCGACGTTGAGATAGACCTCCATGATCCGTCGCTTGGGCCAGCTGAGCTCGATCAGCACGGTGAAACCTGCCTCGAGCCCCTTGCGCAGCCAGGACCGGCCGGGCCAGAGGAACACGTTCTTTGCCACCTGCTGGCTGATCGTGCTGCCGCCACGCAGCCGGTGCTGGTCGCGCCAGGCGGCCTCGATCCCGTCGAAGTCGAAGCCGGCATGGCGGCAGAAATTGGCATCCTCCGCCGCCGCAGCCGACAAGGGCAGGGCATCGGCCATGGCGGATATCGGCACCCACTGCCGGGAGACCGATCCGAGCCGCAGCCGCTCGCTGAAGATCAGATACGTGGTGGGCGGGTTCACCCAACGAAACAGCAGCACGACAAGCACGGACGCCATGGCTCCGAGCGCGAGAATTCGTCTTGCGACCAGCCAGAGCCGCCTTGCCACTGTCCCGTCCGTATATTGGCCCTCGCCATTCCTGACGGCAAAGCCCCAGCCGCGCAAGCGCGCGCCTTTCCCCGTGCCAGTCCCGCAAGGATTGTGCGGTGCAGGTGGAATTCCCGCGCTGCGTCACGGATCGGTCGCAGAAGGGTGAAAGATTGGGCCCGCTATTCCAGAACGGAGCGGGGACAATGCAAAGACGGGAACTCTTGATGGCTTCGGCGGCCGCGGCCTTGCTGGTCTCGGCGCCAGGCGCGAAGGCGCAGCTGTTTCGGCGCAACCGCGACCAGACGCTCAGGATCACTGGGTCTGGCGCCAGCTTTCCGGCGCCGCTCTACCTGGCCTGGCTCCGGGCCTACAATGCCAAGACCGAGGGAGTGCATCTCGACTATCAGTCGGTGGGCAGCGGCGCCGGCATCACCGCGCTGACCAACCGCGTGGTGGATTTCGCCGCCAGCGATTCGGCCATGACCGACCAGCAGATCGCCGCCGTCGATGGCGGCGTGGTGATTCTGCCGATGACGGCGGGCGAGATCGTCCTTGCCTATAATCTGGCGGGGATTTCCGAGCTGAAGCTGCCGCGCAGCGTCTATCCCGCGATCTTCAGCGGCGCGATCACGCGCTGGAACGACCCGGCGATCGTGGCGGCCAATCCCGGCGTCACGCTGCCCGACCAGCAGATCACGGCGGTCGCGCGGTCGGACGGTTCAGGGACGACCTTCGTCTTCACCCAGCATCTCGCGGCGGTCGACGACGGGTTCAAGGATCGCGTCGGCGTCGGGACCAACGTGCCCTGGCCCCGCCAGCCCAATTTCATCGCCGCCCCGCGCAATGACGGCGTCACGGCGATCGTGAACCAGACGCCCGGGGCGATCGGCTATATCGAGGCGTTCTTCGCGAACTCGGTCGGCCTGCCGGTCGCGCTGCTGGAGAACCGGTCGGGCAATTTCACCAAGCCGGACGAAATATCGGGGAAGGCCGCGATTTCCAGCGCCGATTTCAACACGGATGATCTGCGCATCTGGGTGACCGATCCGACCGATCCGCGCGCCTATCCGATCACCACGCTGACCTGGATGCTGTTCTTCCGCAAGCATGGCACGCCCGAGGTCGCTGCGGCGTTGCAGGATTTCGTCAAGTGGGCGATCACCGACGGCCAGTCGATGGCGGCCGAGCTCGGCTATGTCGCGCTGCCCGAGGAACTGGTCAACCGCGTGCTTGCGCAGGTTCCGCTGATCGGATGAGGAAGGTCGCGCGCCGCCGGGCTGCCGGCGGCGCGCCTCGCGATCAGGCCCGCGCGGCGGCGGGCGCGTCCGTCAGCGGGTGCTTCAGACGCGTCAGCATTTCCTTCGGAACGATCTGCCGGAATTTCGGCAGCGCGTCCGACCAGTGGCGCAGGATGTCGGCGGCGCGCGGGCTGCCGGTCTCGGCCAGATGCTGCTCGATCAGGCCGCGCAGCTCGGTCGCCCAGGCTTCGGCCGCCACCGGAACCGCAATCACGTTCTCCGGGTTCAGCCGCATCTCGATCTCGCCGTCGGGATCGTAGAGGAAGGCCATGCCCCCGGTCATCCCGGCGCCGAAATTGTCGCCGAAGCGCCCGAGGATCACCGCGGTGCCGCCGGTCATGTATTCGCAGCCGTTCGAGCCGCAGCCCTCGATCACCACGGTCGCGCCGGAATTGCGGACGCCGAAGCGTTCGCCGGCCCGGCCGTTGGCGAAGAGCTTGCCCGCCGTCGCGCCATAGAGCACCGTGTTGCCGATGATGGCATTCTCGTGCGGGACGAGCGGCGAGCCGAGCGGCGGCTTCACCACGATGATCCCGCCCGAGAGGCCCTTGCCGACATAGTCGTTGGCCTCGCCCGACACCTCGATCTTGAGCCCGGGGGCCGCGAAGGCGCCGAGGCTCTGGCCGGCGGAGCCCGCGAGCTTGATCGTCAGATGGTCGGATTGCAGGTTGTTGTTCATGCCGAAGCGCTGGACGATATGGCTCGACACGCGGGTGCCGATCGAGCGCAGGGTGTTCTGCACCGAATAGCTGAGCTGCATCTTCTCGCCGTCCTTGAAGAACGGCTCGGCATCCAGGACCACCTGGGCGTCGAGGGTGTCGAGCACCTTCTGGCGCGGCTGGAGGCGGTCGTAGATCACCCGTTCGCCCTGGTCGACATTGATCAGGAGCGGATTGAGGTCGAGATCGTCGAGATGTTCCGAGCCGCGGCTGACCTGGGTCAGCAGGTCGGCCCGGCCGATCACCTCGTCGATCGACTTGGCGCCGACGCTCGCCAGCACCTCGCGGACCTCCTGGGCGTAGAAGCTCATCAGGTTGACGACCTTGTCGGCCGTGCCGGTGAACTTGGCGCGCAGGGTTGGATCCTGGGTGCAGACCCCGACCGGGCAGGTATTGGACTGGCACTGCCGGACCATGATGCAGCCCATCGCGATCAGCGAGGCGGTGCCGATGCCGAATTCCTGGGCACCGAGCATCGCGGCCATCACGATGTCGCGCCCGGTGCGGAGCCCGCCATCGGTGCGGAGCGTGACCCGGTCGCGCAGATTGTTGATGGTCAGGACCTGATGCGCCTCGGAGAGGCCCATCTCCCAGGGGAGGCCGGCGAACTTGATGCTCGTCACCGGGCTGGCGCCGGTGCCGCCGTTATGCCCCGAGATCAGGATCACGTCGGCCTTGGCCTTGGCGACGCCCGCCGCGATCGTGCCCACGCCCGACTGGCTGACGAGCTTGACGCAGACCTTCGCCCGGGGGTTGATCTGCTTCAGGTCGTAGATGAGCTGCGCCAGATCCTCGATCGAGTAGATGTCGTGGTGCGGCGGCGGCGAGATCAGCGTCACGCCCTGCGTCGAGTGCCGGAGGCGCGCGATGAGCTCGGTCACCTTGATCCCGGGCAGCTGGCCGCCCTCGCCGGGCTTGGCGCCCTGGGCGATCTTGATCTCGAGCTCCTCGCAATGGTTCAGGTAGTCGGCCGTCACGCCGAACCGGCCCGAGGCCACCTGCTTGATCTTGGCGCTCGGGTTGTCGCCGTTCGGCTCCGGCACGTAATGCGCCGGATCCTCGCCGCCTTCGCCCGAGTCGGATTTGGCGCCGATCCGGTTCATCGCGATATTGAGGGTCTTGTGCGCCTCGGGCCCGAGCGCGCCGAGCGACATGCCGGGGGTGACGAAGCGCTTGCGGATCGCGGTGATGCTTTCGACCTGAGCGAGCGGGATCGCCGGGACCTTGGGCTGGAAGTCGAGCAGGTCGCGGAGCTGGATCGGCGGGCGGGCCTGCATCGCGCGGCTATATTGTTTCCAGAGATCGTAGGAGCCGCGGTCGCAGGCCGATTGCAGCATATGCATGGCCTGGGCTTCCCAGGCATGGGTCTCGCCCGAGCGGCGCGACTTGTAGAAGCCGCCGATCGGCAGGACCGCGTCGGTCCGGCCCCAGGCGCGGGCATGGACGCCCTCGACCTGGCGCTGCACGCCGATCACGCCGATGCCCGAGATGCGGCTCAGCATGCCGGGGAAATACTCGGCCACCATGGCGCGGCTGAGGCCGACCGCCTCGAAATTGAGGCCGCCGCGATAGGAGGAGATGACCGAGATCCCCATCTTGGCCATGATCTTGAGCAGCCCCTGGTCGATCGCCTCGCGGAAGCGGGCGACGGCCTCGTTGAGGCTGCCGGGGACCAGGCCGCGGGCGATGCGGTCGGCGATCGAGGCCTCGGCCAGATAGGCGTTGACCGTGGTGGCGCCGGAGCCCACCAGCACCGCGAAATAGTGCGGGTCGATGCATTCGGCCGAGCGGACATTGAGCGAGGTGAAGGTCCGGAGGCCCTTGCGGGTCAGCCAGGAATGGACGGCGCTGGTGGCGAGGATCATCGGCATGCCGATGGTGGCGGCATCCTGGTGCTGGTCGGTCAGGACGATATGCTTGGCGCCGGCGCGCACCGCCTCCTCGGCCGTGGCGCGGATGCGGGCGAGGCCGGCCGCGAGCGCGTTCGGGTCGGTGCCGAGCGGGAAGCTGCAATCGATCTCGACCACCGACTCGCCGAAATGGGTGACCATCGCGGCGAAATGCGCGTTCGAGACGAAGGGGCTCTCGAGCTGCAGGATCTCGGTCTGGCTGTTGTCCTGGTCGAGCACGTTCTTGAGGTTGCCGAACCGGGTCTTGAGCGACATGACCCGGTGCTCGCGCAGGCTGTCGATCGGCGGGTTGGTCACCTGGCTGAAGTTCTGGCGGAAATAGTGGCTGAGCGGGCGGTACTTGCCCGACAGGACCGCGGGCGGCGTGTCGTCGCCCATCGAGCCGATCGCCTCCTTGCCGTCCTCGGCCATCGCCTGGATGATGACCTCGAGCTCCTCGACCGAGTAGCCGGCGGCGATCTGGCGGCGCCGCAGCTCGGCGCCCTCGTAGAGCGGCTTTTCCTCGATGCCCTTGGCGACCGATTCGAGGTCGGTGATCGAGCCGACCCATTTGCCGAAGGGCTGGCTCGCCGCCAGCATGTCCTTGAGCTCGGCATCGTGGTAGAGCCTGGCCTCGCCCATATCGACGGCCAGCATCTGGCCGGGCCCGAGCGCGCCTTTCTCGCGGACCGTCATGTCGTCGGTCGGGACCATGCCCGCCTCGGACCCCGCGATGACGAGCCCGTCGCCGGTCACGACATAGCGCATCGGCCGGAGCCCGTTGCGATCGAGCCCGCCGCAGACCCAGCGGCCATCGGTCATCGCGAGCGCCGCCGGCCCGTCCCACGGCTCCATCACCGCGTTGGAATAGGCATACATGTCGAGCCACGCCTGCGGCATCTTGGTCGCGAGCTTGGACCAGGCCTCGGGGACCAGCATGGTCTTGGCCATCGGCGCGATGCGGCCGGCGCGGACCAGCACCTCGAAGACGTTGTCGAGCGCGGCCGAGTCGGACGACCCCGCCAGAACGATCGGCTTGATGTCCTCGGCGAGGTCGCCGAAATAGTCCGAAGACATGCGGATCTCGTGGCTCTTCAGCCAGTTGAGGTTGCCCTTCAGCGTGTTGATCTCGCCGTTATGCGCCAGCATGCGGAAGGGCTGCGCCAGCCACCAGCGCGGGAACGTGTTGGTGGAATAGCGCTGATGATAGATCGCGAAGGCGCTCTCGAAGCGCGGATCCTTGAGGTCGGGATAGAACACGCTGACATGCTCGGCCAGCATCATGCCCTTGTAGATCACCGAGCGGCAGCTGAGCGAGCAGACATAGAAATCACGGATACCCGCCGCCGCCTTCTCGATCCGGCGGCGGATCACGTAAAGCTCGCGCTCGAAGGTCTCCTCGTCGACACCCTTGGCGTTGGAGATCAGAATCTGCTCGATCTCGGGCCGCGTGGCATTGGCCTTGGCGCCGAGGCAGGAGATGTCCACCGGCACATGGCGCCAGCCATAGATATAGTAGCCCATCCGCAGGACTTCGGTCTCGACGATGGTCCGGCAGCTCTCCTGCGCGGCGAAGTCGCTGCGCGGCAGGAAGATCTGGCCGACCGCCAGCCGCTCGCCGCGAGGCGTGTGACCGGTGCGCCGCACCTGGTCCTCGAAGAAGGCGACGGGAATCTGGACATGGATGCCGGCGCCGTCGCCGGTCTTGCCGTCGGCATCGACCGCGCCGCGATGCCAGATCGAGCTCAGCGCCTTGACCGCGTTCTCGACCACCTGCCGACGCGGCTTGCCGTCGATCGCGACCACGAGGCCGACGCCGCAGGACGCATGCTCGTCCTCGGCGCGATAGAGGCCCTCCGCTTCCAGACGGGCGAACTCGGCTTCCATCCGGGCGACCCAGGCGGCATCGTATTTGGTCATGGGCGTTTCTCCTGGCTGGGGCGGCCGGGCCGCTGGCTTGATGGAATGGATGGGGCGCCGGCACGGCAGCGCCCCGGTCTCGCAAGGATCATCCGAGCCGATGGGCTTCGTGCTCGGCCTCGGTCAGGCGCGGCCGCTCGCCCGCGAAGGCATAGGTGGCGGGCTTGCGGTCGATATAGATTTCCTTGGTCCGCGCGAACCGTTCCGGGTTGTCGAACAGGCCGAGCGACAGCTCGTAGGCGGCCGGCTGATAGGCGTCGAGCGTGACCCGATAATAGAGCGTCGATCCGCAGCGGTCGCACCACGCCCGTTCGGCCCAGTCGGACGACTGGAACCGCGCGATGTGATCGAGGCCCTTGAAGGCGATCCGATCGGCCGGGACCGACACTGCGAGCAGCGCCGAGCCGGTCCAGCGCCGGCACATCTCGCAATGGCAGGCATGCGTCTCGCCGGCCTCGATATCCGCCTCGAACCGAACCGCGCCGCACAGGCAATGCCCGGTGACTGACGAATGCGCCATGGTCACTCTGCCGCGATGCTGGCCGATCGCTCGGCGAGATAGGCGAGCATGCTCTCGGCCGCCTCGCGGCCGTCGCGGATCGCCCAGACCACGAGGCTGGCGCCGCGCACGATGTCGCCGACCGCGAAAACGCCGGGCAGGCTGGTCTGCTTGGTGGTGAAATCGGCCTTGATCGTGCCCCAGCGGGTGACTTCGAGCCCGTCGGTATCCCAAAGCTTCGGCAGATCCTCGGGCTCGAAGCCGAGCGCCTTGACGACGAGCTCGGCCGGCTCGGTATAGTCGGCGTCGGGGATCTCCTCGGGGCTCTGGCGGCCGGTCGCGTCGGGCGCGCCGAGGCGCATCCGGGCGACACGCACGCCCGCGACCGTGTCGTCGCCGGTGAAGCCGCGCGGGGCGGTCAGCCAGGCGAACTCGACGCCCTCCTCCTCGGCATTGGCCACCTCGCGCTGGCTGCCCGGCATGTTGGCCCGGTCGCGGCGATAGAGGCACTTCACCGATTTCGCGCCCTGGCGGATCGCGGTGCGGACGCAGTCCATCGCCGTGTCGCCGCCGCCGATGACGACGACGCGCCGGCCCGCGGCATCGAGCTCGCCGCTGTCGAAGGCGGGCACCTCGTCGCCGAAACCCTTGCGGTTCGAGGCGGTCAGGTAGTCGATGGCGCGCACGATGCCCTTGAGGCCGGCGCCCGGCCCGCCGAGATCGCGCGTCTTGTAGACGCCGGTCGCGATCAGCACCGCATCGTGCTTGGCGCGCAGTTCGGCGAAGCTGATATCTTCGCCGACATTGCAGTTGAGCACGAACGTGACGCCGCCATCGGCGAGCTGCTCGTTGCGCCGGACCACGATGTCCTTTTCGAGCTTGAAGCTCGGGATGCCATAGACCAGCAGCCCGCCGGCCCGGTCGTAGCGGTCATAGACCGTGACCTGGATCCCGGCGCGGCGCAGCAGGTCGGCCGCGGCCAGCCCGCCAGGGCCCGCGCCGATGATCCCGACGCTCTCCACCCGCTCGGCGGCGGGGCGGAGCGGCTGGACCCAGCCCTCGTCCCAGGCGGTATCGGTGATGTATTTCTCGACGGCCCCGATCGTGACCGTGCCGTGGCCGGACTGCTCGATGACGCAGTTGCCTTCGCAGAGCCGGTCCTGCGGGCAGATGCGGCCGCAGATCTCGGGGAAGGTGTTGGTCGCCTGGCTGGTCTCGTAGGCCTCGCGCAGCCGGCCCTCGGCGGTCAGCTTCAGCCAATCGGGGATGTTGTTGTGCAGCGGGCAATGGCTCTGGCAGTAGGGCACGCCGCATTGCGAGCAGCGGCTCGCCTGCTCGGCCGCCTTTTCGGCGGCGAACTCGCGATAGATCTCGTCGAAATCCGTGCTGCGCTCGCCGGCCTGGCGCTTGACTGGCATGTCCCGCGCGACCTTGACGAATTTCAGCATCCGCTGCTCGGCCATGACCCCTCCCGCAATCAGAGAACCCCGTCGAGGGGGTTGAGCCCCCTGTCTATTTGATCCCGCAACGCAAGAAAAGTCAGGAGTGCTGACCTATTTTCCCTATTGTTCGTTTGGTGAACTGTCGAGCGCAAAAAATGGGCAGATAATGGGTCAGCGGTGCTGACCCTTCAGGCTGGCGCACCGCCAGCCGTCAATGAGAGAGCGGCCAGCGCCACCAGTCCGACGCCGATTCGCCACCAGCCGAACAGGGCGTAGCCACGGCGCGACACGAAATCGAGCAGATGGCGCACCACGAAGAGCGCCGAGACGAAGGCGGCGAGGAAGCCGATGGCGATGATGCCGGCGTCGTTCCAGGTCAGCAGGTCGCGGTTCTTGTAGAGATCGAAGGCGAAGGCGCCGGCCATGGTCGGCATCGACAGGAAGAACGAGAACTCGGCGGCGGCGCGCTTGTCGGCGCCGACCAGCAGGCCGCCGACGATGGTCGAGCCCGAGCGCGACGTGCCGGGAATCATGGCGAGCAGCTGGAAGAGGCCGATCTTGAACGCGGCCGGCAGCGGGATCTCCGTCGCATCGCGATAGGTCGGGTTGTGCACCCAGCGATCGACCCAGAGCAGGACGATGCCGCCCAGGATCAGCATCACCGACATCAGCCGCGGCGATTCGAAGAGCACGTTCTTGATGAAGTCATGGGCGAGCACGCCGACGACCACCGAGGGCAGGAAGGCGAGCAGGATACCGAGCACGAAGCGGCGCGCCTTCGGATCGCTCGGCATCGCGACGGCGAGGCCGGTCAGCCGGTGGAAATAGGTGATCAAGAGCGCGAGGATGGCGCCGAGCTGGATCACCACCTCGAAGACCTTGCCGCTCGATTCGAAACCCAGGAAATGGCCGGCAAGCAGGATATGCGCGGTCGATGAGACGGGGATGAACTCGGTCAGCCCTTCGAGGACGCCCAGGACGAGGGCGTCCAGCACCGAATGGAAATCCATATACTGTTAACTCCACAGCCTTTCGGCGGATTCCTGGATGGCGTCGTACTGGCCGTGCGGCCGGAACGGGTAGAGATAGCTGTCGAGCACCGCCTCCATCGCCGTCGGCTCGATCCCGAGCTCGGCGAGGCCCTTGGCGTCGGGGGCGACCACATTGTCGTGGCCGAGCAGTTTCAGCTGGTCGCGGGTGATCACGCTGTTGGTGAAGAGCCCGCCGCTCCAGCGCTGGGCGGTGTCGAAGAGCGCGGCGGTGAGCCAGGCCACCGAATGCGAGATCGGCCAGCCCGCCCGGTGCCGCCGGATGACGACGAGCATGCGGCCCATCAGCGCGCGGAAGGTCGCGACCTCGGGTCCGCCGAGCTCGTAGATGCCGGCGGCATCGCCGGTCGCCGCCGCGACCGCCGCGGCGGCGACGTCGTCGACATAGACCGGCTGGAACTTCATCTCGGGCTCGATGATCGGCAGCACCGGCAGGATGCGCGCGAGGCCCGCGAACTTGCGGAAGAAGCCGTCGCCGTCGCCGAACACGACCGAGGGGCGGAGGATCACGGCGGTGGGGAAGGCGGCGAGCACCGCGGCCTCGCCGGCGGCCTTGCCGCGGGCATAGGCGCTGTCGGCCTCGGGGTCGGCGCCGATCGCCGAGATATGGACGAGCCGCGCCACGCCTTCGGCGGCGGCGATGCGGGCGATCCGGCCGGCGCCCTCGTCAAGGACGGCGGCGAAGGTCTGCTTGCCGCTCTCGCCGAGGATGCCGACGCAGTTGATCACCGCGCTCGCCCCCGCGATCGCGGCGCGGGTCGAGGCTTCGTCGCGGATATTGGCCTGGATCGGCTCGACCTGGCCGACGGTGCCATAGGGCCGCACGAAGCCCGCGAGATCCGGGCGGCGCACCGCGACCCGGACCCGCCAGCCGGCCCGCGCCATCCGCTGCGCGACATAGCGGCCGATGAAGCCGGATCCGCCGAAGATGGTGACGATCGGAACCGGGGTGAGGGGGGACGGGCCAAGCATGGATCGCTGCTCCTGCGCTGCACCATTCCGGCATAGAGCCTACGCGGGCTCAGAACAAGGTTGATTTCCGCCTGCGCGCCGCCCGCCCGGCGGGGGCGGGCCATCGGGTTGAAAAGGCTCGCCTTCCCTCGCGCGTCACGCGCTGCCGGCGGCGATGGCGCTGTCCGTAGGGCGCCGCGGCGACGTCCCGCGAGCGGCAGCCTCGCGCGCGCGGCGCGCGGCACCGTCGTGGCGGCTCAGCCGTCTCGCCGCTCCGGAGCGGTGGCTTTGGGGGGAGAGGCGCAGCCGCGAGGTCGCGGCTGCCCGGAGCGGGCCGTTGCCCGCGAGTCCTTGTTCTCCCCGCCTGTTGGCGGGGCCCCTCGGACTGCCCGATAGGGTTTCCGCCCATATGAAATCCTTGAAGAAGCCAGACTGGCCGGAAGGCGTCAGGCGGGAGAACAGCCGGCCTGCGGCGAGGCAGGCGGGTGCGGGAGGGGGCAGGGCGCGCTTGCCGGGGGAAGGCGGCTTGGGTAAGAGGGGCGCCTGACCCCACCGACGGATGCGCGCATGGCCGAGCTTGCCTATACCGAGCCCGAACCGAAGATCATCGCCGGGGCGAAGGGCGATTGGGAGATGGTGATCGGGCTCGAGGTCCATGCCCAGGTCACCTCCGCCTCCAAGCTCTTCTCCGGCGCCTCGACCGCCTTCGGCGCGGCGCCCAATTCCAATGTCAGCCTGGTCGATGCCGCGATGCCCGGCATGCTGCCGGTGATCAACGCCTATTGCGTCGAGCAGGCGGTGCGAACCGGGCTCGGGCTGAGGGCGAAGATCAATCGCTTCTCGCGCTTCGACCGGAAGAACTATTTCTATCCCGACCTGCCGCAGGGCTACCAGATCAGCCAGCTCTATCACCCGATCGTCGGCGAGGGCGAGATCCTCGTCGATCTCGGGCCGGGCCTGGCGCGCAAGGTGCGGGTCGAGCGGATCCATCTGGAGCAGGATGCGGGCAAGTCGGTGCACGATCTCGACCCGGCCCTTTCCTTTGTCGATCTCAACCGTTCCGGCGTCGCGCTGATGGAGATCGTCTCCAAGCCCGATATCCGCGGGCCGGAGGAGGCGGCGGAATATGTCCGCAAGCTCAGGCAGATCCTGCGCTATCTCGGCACCTGCGACGGCAACATGCAGGAGGGCTCGCTCCGCGCCGACGTCAATGTCAGCGTGCGGCCGAAGGGATCGAGCGCGCTCGGGACGCGTTGCGAGATCAAGAACATGAACTCGATGCGCTTCATCACGCAGGCGGTCGAGTACGAGGCGCGCCGCCAGATCGCGATCCTCGAGGATGGCGGCGCGATCGAGCAGGAGACCCGCCTCTACGATCCGAACAAGGGCGAGACCCGGTCGATGCGCTCGAAGGAGGAGGCGCACGATTACCGCTATTTCCCCGATCCCGACCTGCTGCCGCTGGAGCTGGAGCAGCCTTGGATCGACGCGATCGCGGCGGGACTGCCCGAACTGCCCGATGCCAAGAAGGCGCGGTTCGTGCTCGACTATGGCATGACCGAATATGATGCGGGCGTGCTGACCGCCGAGATCGCGAGCGCGGGCTATTTCGAGGCGGTGGCGCAGGGGCGCGACGGCAAGCAGGCGGCGAACTGGGTGATCAACGAGCTGTTCGGCCGCTTGAACCGGGAATCGCTCGGCGTCGAGGTGAGCCCGATCGCGCCCGGCCAGCTCGGCGGACTGATCGACCTCGTCGCCTCGGGCGAGATTTCCGGCAAGATCGCCAAGGACGTTTTCGAGATCCTCTGGACCGAAGGCGGCGATCCGGCGACAATCGTCGCCGAGCGGGGGCTGCGCCAGGTGACCGATACCGGCGCGATCGAGTCGGCGGTCGATGCGGTGATCGCCGCCAATCCCGACAAAGCGGCGCAGGCTTTGGCCAAGCCGTCGATGGCCGGCTGGTTCGTCGGTCAGGTCTTGAAGGCGACGGGAGGCAAGGCCAATCCGCAGGCCGTCAATGCCCTGGTGCGCGCCAGGCTGGGCCTCGAGTGAGCGGGAGGAGCGTTCGATGACCTACTACGATTACAAGGTGGTTCCGGCACCGCGGCGCGCCCGCAAGGTCAAGGGGGTGAGCGCCGCCCACGACCTGTTCGCGCTGACCCTGACCGAGGCGATCAATGAAGTGGCGCGGCAGGGTTGGGAATATTGCGGCTCGGAAACCCTGACGAGCGAGGCGCCGAGCGGCTGGTTCCGCCGTGGCTCGGTCGAGGACCAGTCGGTGCTGGTCTTTCGCCGCCCGCGCGAGCATCTGAGTCCCCGGCTGGCCGCGGCGCCGGTCGAGCCCGCCGCCGCGCCGGCCGATCTGCTGATGGGGCCGGGCGAGGGGGCGCCGCGCCGTCCGGTTCAGCCGGGCGCGCTGCGCCGCGAGCCGCGGCTCGGCGACGAGAGCCCGTCGGTGACGCCGCTGCGGCCGGTGCCGCAGCTCGGCCCGGCCGACCAGGGCTAGGCGTCCTCCGAGCCGCCGAGATCGAGCGCCAGCGCATGCAGGCCGCCCGCGAGTTCGTCCTGGAGCGCGGCATGGACCGCGCGGCTGCGGGCCAGGCGGGTCATCCCGTCGAAGCGGGCGGCGCGCAGCAGCACGCGGAAATGCGTTCCGCCGCCCTCGCGCCAGCCGCCATGGCCGCGATGCTGCTCGCTCTCGTCGACGACCTCGATCCGGAGCGGCGCGAAGGCCGCTACGAGCTTGTTGCGGAGCGCCGCTTCGGTGATCGTGCTGGACCCCATTCCTGTCCCCTCGTCTTGCTGGTTCCGGTCGGGCCTTGGCCCGGCGGCGCAAAGCAGTAAACTGTTGCCCCCTGACTCGCCTAGCCGAAAGGATCGGCCGTCCATGAGCCGCGCACCGTTCAATTTCGATATCTCCGTCTCGGCCGACAAGAAGCGCCGGGCGCGGGCGCGCGGCCTGAGCGGCGCGGTCGAGAGCTCGGTGCGTATGTGCGACAAGCCGGGCTGCAGCCGGCCGGGCAAGTTTCGCGCGCCGCGATCGCCCGACCAGCTCGACGATTTCCTGTGGTTCTGCATGGAGCATGTCCGGGAGTACAATCTGAAATGGAACTTCTTCCAGTCGCATTCCGATGCCGACCTGGAGAAGCAGTTCGCGGCGGATCGGGTCTGGGAGCGGCCGACCCAACCTTTCAGCGCGACGGTCAATCGGGGCCAGCCCCATGCCGACGGGCGGGCCTGGCAGCGGTTCGGCTTCGACGATCCGGCGGCGCTGCTCGGCGAGAATGCGACGCTCAATCCGGGCGCGGCGCGGCCCGGCGCGCGGGCGCAGCGCCGCCTGCCGCCGACCGAGCGGCGGGCGCTCGAGATCCTGGACGCGCAGGACGATCAGACCAAGAGCGAGATCCGCAAGATCTACAAGGCGCTGGTCAAGGACCTGCATCCGGACATGAATGGCGGCAAGCGCGACGACGAGGCGCGCTTGAGCGAAGTGGTCTGGGCGTGGGAGCAGATCAAGGCAAGCCGCAGCTTCCGGGATTGAGCCCGGGCAGCCGGCGTCACTTGGCCGGCGCGGAGCCGGGCGCGGGGAAGCTCACCTCCTGCAGCAACGGGGGATTGCCCCCGCAGGCGGCGAGGACGAGGCAGGCCGCCACGAGAAGGAGGCCGAAGCGCGACGCCATGATAAGCTCCTTGCAGGCTCGATACACGATGCGCGAGTGTCGAACGGAGGGGCGCGCGGTGTCAAGCGATCGGGGCGGGGCTGGTTAGCGGGGGCGTGCCTTGCATCGGGGCGGCATTTGCGACAGATAACCCGGGATCCGCCGCGGCGGATCGCGGAGCGGAGCGGTGAGATGGCGGATGGCGGGTTGGAGATGCTGAGCGAGCCGACGGTCGATATGAGCGTGCGCGATCTCTTCGGGATCGACACCGACCTGACCGTCAAGGGCTTTGCCGAGCCGTCCGACCGGGTGCCGGACATCGACCCCACCTATCGCTTCGACCGCGACACCACGCTCGCGATCCTGGCGGGGTTCGCCCATAACCGGCGGGTGATGATCCAGGGTTATCACGGCACCGGCAAGTCGACCCATATCGAGCAGGTGGCGGCGCGGCTGAACTGGGCCTGCGTGCGGGTCAATCTCGACAGCCATATCAGCCGCATCGACCTGATCGGCAAGGATGCGATCCGGCTCAAGGACGGGGTGCAGGTCACCGAGTTCCAGGAGGGGATCCTGCCCTGGGCGCTGCGCAATCCGGTGGCGATCTGCTTCGACGAATATGACGCCGGCCGCCCGGACGTGATGTTCGTGATCCAGCGCGTGCTGGAGGTCGACGGCAAGCTGACGCTGCTCGACCAGAACAAGGTGATCCGGCCGCATCCCTATTTCCGGCTGTTCGCGACGGCGAACACGGTGGGGCTGGGCGACACGACCGGGCTCTATCACGGGACGCAGCAGATCAATCAGGGCCAGATGGATCGCTGGTCGATGGTGGTGACGCTGAACTATCTCGCCCACGATTCCGAGGCGGAGATCGTGCTGGCGAAATATCCGGACTACGCGACGCCCGAGGGCAAGAAGGTGGTGAGCCGGATGGTGACGGTCGCCGACCTGACGCGGGCGGCCTTCATGAATGGCGATCTCTCGACGGTGATGAGCCCGCGCACCGTGCTGGCCTGGGCGGAGAATTCCCGGATCTTCGGGGATGTGGGCTTCGCTTTCCGGCTGACCTTCCTCAACAAATGCGACGAGCTGGAGCGCCAGACGGTGGCGGAATTCTACCAGCGCTGCTTCGACAAGGAGCTGCCCGAGAGCGCGGTCAGCGTCAGCCTGGGCTGACCCACACCAGCCGGTGGATGACATGCATCCGCCGGCCCCGCGCCATGGGCGGGGTGCTGAGCACCCGGCGGAAGCCGTGCCGTTCCCAGAATGCCCGGCCGCGCGGATTGGCGTCGAGGACCGCGGCATAGAGCCGCGGGGCGCCGCGGTCGCGGGCGAGGCGCTGGATATCGGCGAGCATCGCCGCGCCGAGGCCGCCGCCGCGACGCGCCGGATCGACGAGCAGGAGGCCGATATAGGCGTCCTGCGGCTCGGGGAAGCCGAAGCCGAGATCGGCGATCGCGGCCAGGGTTCCCTGCTCGAACAGCCCGAGCTTGGCCGAGGCCGCCAGATCGCCACCCGGCGGAACAGCTTCGAAGAAATCGCGCAGCGTGGCCGCGTCCGGCGGCTCGCCGGTTTCGAGCAGGATATAGTCCGACGCCCGCGCAAGGAAGTCGCGGACCGCCGCGGCGTCCGCGACGGGATCGAGCCTGCGGATCGCCATCAGCGCGCGCCCGGGCCTGGCGTCTGGTCCAGGCAGAAGGCGCGATAGAGCGTCTGCATGAGCTCGAGCACCGCGGGGTGGTCGATCCGGTAATACAGGCTGCGATGGTCGCGCCGGACCGCGACGATCCCCTCCTCCCTCAGCTTGGCGAGATGCTGGGACATCGAGGTCTGGGCGATGCCGGTCGCCGCGATCAACGCGCCGACATTGCGCTCGCCCTCCATCAGGCAGCACAGGACCAACAGCCGCTGCGGATTGGCAAGCCCCTTGAGGAAGCCTGCCACCGTCTCGGCCTTGTCCGCCATCGTGTCGCTCAAATTCGCCGGGAGCTGCATCGGACCCCTTCACATTTCATGTTTACATAATATAATAGATTCATGAAATGACAACCCCCGAGGACTCGAAGATGACCAGTGAGAAGGACTACAAGGCAATCATCGCCGGCATTGGCGCCTATAGCGGCGAGCTGCGGCGGGCGGTTCCCCAGGTGATGCAGGGCTTCGGGGCGCTGGCCAAGGCCGCTTCGGCGCCCGGCGCGCTCGACGGCAAGACCAAGGAACTGGTCGCGCTCGCGATCGGGGTGACGCAGCATTGCGATGGCTGCATCGGCTATCACAGCAAGGCGCTGGTCGAGCTGGGCGCGACACGGGCCGAGGTGGCCGAGCTGCTCGGCATGTGCGTCTATATGGGCGGCGGACCGGCGCTCATGTATGCCGCCGACGCGCTGCGGGCCTTCGACCAGTTTGCCGGCCAGCGGGGCGACGCGACCTGAGGCCGCCGCCGCCGCTGGCCAGGCGGGATCAGGCCGCCCTGTCGGTCTCTTGGCGGGCAGCCAGGGTTGCCCGCGTCCACCAGTCGAGATCGTCGAGCATGGCACGCGCGCCGGGCAGCAGATGGTCCTCGATCTCGGCGATCGGGGCATTGCCGCCCATCGGATGCACCTTCATGAAATCGGCGCCGAGAATATGCACGCCATGGCGGATCGGCACCATCTGCAGCTCGATCGCGATGGTTCGCAGATGCTCGGCCGCCCGCGTGCCGCCGGTCGCGCCATAGCCCACCACCGCAGCCGGCTTGCGGACCCATTCCTTGTAGGCCTGATCGAGCGCGTTCTTCAGCGAACCCGTCACCGAGCGGTTGTATTCGGCGGTCACGAAGATGAACCCGTCGAAGGTCGCGAGCTTCTGCTGCCAGGCAACGGCCCGGGGATCCTGGCTGGGCGCCCAGAGATTCGACGCCGCTTCGTTGAACAGCGGCAGGTCGAAGTCGCGCAGATCGACCAGCTCGACCTCCCAGCCGTTGCGCTGGCTCGCGAGGTCGAAAATCCACTGGGCCGGCTTGTCGGCGAAACGCGTTGCGCGCGTCGAGCCGACGATGACGGCGATGCGGGGTTTGCTCATGGCGGTCTCCTGGAGAAACTGGTAACGATCCGATACCGGGTGACCTAACGTTCCTGACTGGATTCGCAAGGAGGCACAACTTTGGCACCAGGTGACCCACAGGAAACCGCTGCTTGCGCGCGTATCAGCGAGCTGCTGCAGCGCGTCGGCGACAAATGGACGGTGCTCGTGGTCGGCGTGCTGGGGCGGCAGCCGATGCGGTTCAACGCGCTCCGGCGCCATATCGGCGACATTTCCCAGAAGATGCTGTCGAGCACGCTGCGCGGGCTGGAGCGCGACGGGTTCGTGGTGCGGACCGTCACCCCGACGACGCCGCCGCAGGTGGAATATGCGCTGACCGATCTGGGGCGAAGTCTGCTCTGCCCGGTGGGCGCGTTGGCGGCCTGGACCATCGCGAATGCCGAGCGGATCGAGGCGGCCCGGCGCGCCTACGAGACGCGCAATGCCGGCGGCCCGCCCTTGCAGATGGCGGTCGGGCATGGTTTCTCCGAGCCATGAGCAAGCCCTCCGACAATCCCGCCGATCCCTTCAAGAAGGCACTGGCCGAGGCGACGCGGGCCATGGCCGGCGAGCGGGATCTGACGGTCGTGTTCTCGGTCGACCCGCCCGGGATCGCCAGCGACGCGGTGCGCTTGCCTCAAGTCACACGCCGGATGACCCGGGACGAGGTGATGCTGGCGCGCGGCACCGCGGACGCTTATGCGCTCCGGCTGCGCTATCACGATACCGGCCTGCACCGGCGCTATGCGCCCGAGGGCGAGGTGGCGGCCGCCTTGTTCGACTGCATGGAGACAGCGCGCTGCGAGGCTGTGGGCGCGCGCGCGATGCCGGGCACCGCCGGCAATATCGACGCGAAGATCGCCGATGAGGCGCGCCGCTTCGGCTATGCCGAGATCACCGATGCCGGCAAGGCGCCGATGGCGCAGGCGGCCGGCTATCTGGTGCGCCATCTCGCCACGGGCCGGCCGCTGCCCAAGGGGGCGCAGAACGTGATGGACCTCTGGCGCGGCTTCCTGGAGAGCCATGCCGGCGCCACCTTCGAGGATCTCGGGTCGGTGCTCGAGGACCAGCAGGCCTTTGCCCGCTTCGCCCGGCAGGTGATCGAGGATCTGGGCTATGGCGACCAGCTCGGCGAGGATCCGGACGCGTCCGACCCCGAGCCGGAGGAGGAGGCCGAGGAGGAGAGCCAGGATCAGGATTCCTCCGGCGGCGATGCCGAGGACGACAGCGACCCGGAGGAGAGCCGCTCGGAGGAGGTGCCGACCGAGCAGCGAACCGACGAGCAGCAGATGCAGGCGAGCCTGCAGGAGACCGACGATGCCGAGATGGCCGAGGAGGTCGAGATGCAGGACGGCGAGCCGCCCGAGCATCGCGCCCCTCCGCCGCATTCCGAGGCCGATCCCGGCTACAAGGTCTATGCGACGAAGTTCGACGAGGAGATCGCGGCCGAGGACCTGGCCGACCCGACCGAGCTCGAACGGCTGCGCAGCTATCTCGATCAGCAGCTCGAGCCGCTGAAGGGCGCGGTGTCGCGGCTCGCGAACCGCCTGCAGCGACGGTTGCAGGCGCAGCAGAACCGCGCCTGGGAATTCGATCTCGAGGAAGGCACGCTCGATGCCGGGCGGCTCGCGCGGGTGGTGGCCAATCCGATGACGCCGCTCAGCTTCAAGCGCGAGCGCGACACCGAGTTCCGCGACACCGTCGTGTCGCTGCTGCTCGACAATTCCGGCTCGATGCGCGGGCGGCCGATCTCGATCGCGGCGATCTCGGCCGACGTGATGGCGCGCACCCTGGAGCGCTGCCAGGTCAAGGTCGAGATCCTCGGCTTCACCACGCGCGCCTGGAAGGGCGGGCAGAGCCGCGAGACCTGGCTCGCCGCCGGGCGTCCCGGCGCGCCCGGACGGCTCAACGATCTGCGTCACATCGTCTACAAGCCCGCCGACGCGCCCTGGCGGCGGGCGCGGCCCAATCTCGGGCTGATGATGAAGGAGGGGCTGCTCAAGGAGAATATCGACGGCGAGGCGCTGGAATGGGCGCATCGCCGGCTGCTGGCCCGGCCCGAGGCGCGCCGTGTGCTGATGGTGATCTCCGACGGCGCGCCGGTCGACGATTCGACCCTCTCGGTCAATCCGGCCAACTATCTCGAGAAGCATCTGCGCGACGTCATCGCGATGATCGAGCGGCGCCGGGCGGTCGAGCTGATCGCGATCGGCATCGGCCACGACGTCACCCGCTATTACAGCCGGGCGGTGACGATCACCGATGTCGAGCAGCTTGCCGGCGCGATGACCGAGCAGTTGGCCGCGCTCTTCGACAACGACCCCGTCCGTCTCGGCCGCGCCGGCCGGGCAAGGCGCCGCTGACCCGCCTGGAACCATTGCCTGCGACCGGCGTTCTTCAGCCCGGATAGAAAGCCGCGCCGCCTGGTGTAGGATCGGCCGCACCGGTTCGCGAATGTCTCGCGGGCCCCCGGCAACGGAGATGGCGATGCATGCAAATTTCACGGGGATCGGCGGCCTGATCCTGCTGGCTCTCGATATCTGGGCGATCGTGTCGGTGATCGGCTCGAACGCCACGACCTTCAACAAGGTGCTCTGGGTGCTGGGCGTCCTGGTCCTGCCGGTGATCGGCTTCCTCGTCTGGCTGATCGCGGGTCCGCGCGCCGGGCGCGCCTGATCGCAGCGGGGCAGGGCGATGAAACTGTCGATCTGCAAGACCTGCGGCCAGTTGCTGCAATTCGAGGATTCCGCCTGCCGGCGCTGCGCCGCGCCGCTCGGCTTCATCCCGGGCTCGATGGAGCTCTCCGCGCTGATCGTGCGCTTCGGGGGCGCGGTCTCGCCGAAATCGCGGCCCGACGAGATGTGGCATCCTTGCGCCAATGCCGCGGCCGCCGGCTGCAACTGGCTCGTCTCCAAGGACAGCCACGAGCAATATTGCGTGGCCTGCCGGCTCAACCGGAATGTCGCCGACCTGAGCGATCCCGCGCATCGCGAGAAATGGCGGGCGATGGAGACGGCGAAGCGCCGGCTGCTCTATGCGATGATGCGGCTCGGTCTGCCGATCGCGTCGCAGCATGACGGCGAGCCGCGCGGGCTTGCCTTCGACTTCCGGGCCTCCACGGCGGACGAGCAGGTCTTCACCGGCCATGCCAGCGGCCTCATCACCATCAATATCGCCGAGGCCTGCTCGGCCGAGCGCGAGCGCCAGCGGGTGGCGCTCGGCGAGCCCTACCGCACGCTTCTCGGCCATATGCGGCACGAGGCGGGGCATTATTACTGGGACCTGCTGGTCTGGGACGGCGGGCGCGTCGACGAGGC
Organism: Amaricoccus sp.; assembly: GCA_046348955.1. Taxonomy (GTDB): domain Bacteria; phylum Pseudomonadota; class Alphaproteobacteria; order Rhodobacterales; family Rhodobacteraceae; genus Amaricoccus. The sequence continues at coordinate 286,850 of JAXMDG010000002.1, read as the reverse complement.
GCGCGCGATCTTCGGCGACGACAGCGAGGATTATGGCGAGGCGCTCCAGCGCTACTATGCCAACGGTCCCAAGCCCGGCTGGCAGGACGCCTATGTCAGCGCCTATGCGACCGCCCATGCCTGGGAGGATTTCGCCGAGACCTGGACCCACTATCTCCATATCGTCGACACGCTCGACACCGCGGCGACCTTCGGACTGACCATCGATCCCGGACTTGGCGAGGGGCTGCGCACGGTGCTCGACCTCGATCCCTACGAGGCGCCCGATGTCGAGAGCCTGATGGCGGCCTGGCTGCCGCTGACCGAGGCGGCCAATGCGATGAACCGGAGCATGGGGCAGCCCGACCTCTATCCGTTCGAGCTCGGGCCGCGCGCGGTGGCCAAGCTCGGTTTCATCCAGGAGTTGGTGCATCCCGCGCGCGGACGGCCGCCCAAGGCGGCGCCGGCCGGCACGGGGCGCAGCGCGGCCTGAGCAATCAGGCCAGACAGCCCGAGAAGGACATGCCATGAAGATTTTCGCCTGCCAGAATTGCGGCAACCTGGTGCATTTCGAGAACACGGTCTGCATGCGGTGCGGCGCGCCGCTCGGTTTCCTGCCCGAGCGGTTGCTGCTGACCGCCCTGGCCGAGCAGGCGGATGGCAGCCTCATGGCGCTCGGGGGCACCACCGACACCTGGCGGCGCTGCGCCAATGCCGACATCGTCGGCTGCAACTGGCTGGTGCCGACCGGGTCGGGGGCGAGCTTCTGCCCGTCCTGCGCGCTCAACAACACCATTCCCGACCTCGACATGCCCGAGAATGTCGAAGGCTGGACGGCGATCGAGACCGCCAAGCGTCGGCTGGTCTATGCGCTGCTGCGGCTCAACCTGCCCTTGCAAAGCGCCGCCCATCCCGAGGCAAGCCTGCGGTTCGACTTCCTGGCCGACATCGCGGGCGACGAGCCGGTCCTGACCGGCCATGACGAAGGGCTGATCACCCTCAATATCGCCGAGGCGGATTCGACCGAGCGCGAGCGGCGGCGGTCGCAGCTGGGCGAGCCCTATCGCACCCTGCTCGGCCATTTCCGCCACGAGGTCGGGCATTACTACTGGGATCTGCTGGTGCGCGATGCCGGCCGCGAGGAGGAGAGCCGGGCGGTCTTCGGCGACGAGCGGCTGGACTACAACGAGGCGTTGCAGGCCCACTATGCCAACGGCGCTCCGCCCGACTGGCAGCAGGGCCATGTCAGCGCCTATGCGACCATGCATCCCTGGGAGGATTTCGCCGAGACCTGGACGCATTACCTGCACATGATCGACACGCTCGACACGGCGGCGAGCTTCGGGATGGCGATCAATCCCGTGGTGGGCGACGACCCGCACGACAATGCCTTCGTGGGTTTCGACCCCTATCATGCGCCCGATATCGACCGGCTGATCGAGGCCTGGCTGCCGATGACGGTCGCCTTGAACAGCCTCAACCGCAGCATGGGCCAGCCCGACCTCTATCCGTTCGCGCTGACCCCGCCGGCGATCGAGAAGCTGCGCTTCATCCAGGATCTCGTGGCCTCCAGCGGCGCGCGCTGATCGCAGGGCGACAAGCGAACCCGGGTTGCCTTGGAATGGAGCGGCGTGCTCGCTAGAAGAGGAGCAGCTGATTCGCGGCTCCCGAGCGAGCCCCGCCGGAGGAATGCAGTCCGAGATGCGATGCGCCTGACCTGCCCCAATTGCGGCGCGGAATACGAGCTGCCGGACGGCATGATCCCGCCCGGCGGCAAGCATGTGCAATGCAGCGCCTGCCATACCCGTTGGTTCATGCGGGCCTCGACGCCGCGCGCCGTGAGCGAGGACCAGATCCTGCAGCGTCTCGAGGCGCGGACGGCACGACCCCGGCCGGTGCTGGTCCCGGTGCCGACTGTGCCGGTCGAGCCCGAGGAGCCGGAGGAGGAGCCCGAGGAGACGGTTGCTGTCCCGATGGCCGGGCCGGATTTCGGCTGGGAGGCGCCGCGTGCCGAGCCGGAGCCGGCGCGGCCCGATTTGCCGGCGCCCGAGGTCGAGCCCGAGGGCGAGCCGGAGCCCGAGGTCGAGCCGGTTCCCGCCGCCTCGGCCGCGCCGATGCTGCGCAGCGCCCCGCGGCTCGAACTGAGCCCGGGCCCGGTCGCCCCGGCGAGGCCGCCGATGCGCAGCCGGTTCGGGCGCGGGCTGATCCTGGCGTTCCTGATCGCGGCTCTGGCGATCGTGGTCTATGTCTGGCGGGACAGCCTGTCCCGCGCCGTGCCGCCCGCGGCCGGGGCGCTGCAGGGCTATGGCGATGCGGTCGACGAGGCCCGGGCCTGGCTCGACCAGCTGGCCGAGCCGGGAAAGTGACCGGGGGCGCATGCGTGCGCTCTTCGGCGTCATATTGAAACCATGGCGTTTTCGGTGCGCCGGTAACAACCTGGACTTCACCCCCGGTCAACGGCGTGCGGGCCCTGCGCCGGCGCTCCTCGCGGATCGGCGCCCGCCCGGCCGCTTCGGGGCGCCGGCGCGTCAGAACTGATCGAGCAGGCGGCGCAGATAGTCGAGTTCGAGCGGCGGGCGGGTCTGCTCGCCGACGCGACGGCGAATCTCGTCGAGCAAGCCGCGCGCCCGCGCAGCCGAATCGGCATCCGGAACCATCGTGCGGTCGCTGCCGACCCCTCCCATGGCCCCCATGGGCCGTCCGAGCGGATCGCGGCCGCCACTCTTGTCAGCCTGACCTTCCTTGGTCGCGTTGCCCTCGCCGCCAGTGTCGGCTTGCCGCAGATCCTCGGCAATGTCGTGCATCCCCTCGCGCAGCTTGTCGATCGCTTCGGATTGCCGGTCGAGCGCGCCCGCGGTGTCGCCGTCGCGCAGCTTGTCGCGCGCCGCGCCCATGCTGCGCTCGGCATCGCGCATCGCCTGCCGCGCGGCGTCGCCGATCTCGCCGGGCAGGCTGCGCTGGGCTTGGTCCATCTGCCGGCGCAGGGATTCCTGCCGCTCGGCCAGCGTGCCCTGGTCGGAGGGGGACGGATTGCCTTGGGAACCATCTGCCCCGGGCTGGCCGTCCGGTTCCCTCCCCTGGTCGCCTTGGCCCGGCTGCTCGGGCTGGCCATCGGCGCCGGGCAGGCTGCGCCGCGCATCGCGGAACTGGCGCTGCAATTGGTCGAAGCTGTCGTCGGCCAGACCCTGCTGCTTGCGCAGCGCGTCGGCGAGACCCTGCATCGCCTTCTGACCGGGTCCGCTCTGCCCCTGGCCCTGGCTGCCCTGGCCGAGCATCATCTGCATGTTGTCGAGCAGCTGCTGCAGCATGCCGAGCAGCTGGTCGGCCTCTTCCTTGCGTCCCTGCTCGGACAATTGCTGGATTTGGTCCATCAATTGCTGGATCTGGTCCTGGGTCACGGTCTGGCCCTGGTCCGCGCCCTCGGCCTGCTGCTGGTCGCCGCGCTTCTGCGCCTGCTCGGCCATCTGCCGCATATAGTCCTGGGTCGCCTGGCGCAGTTCGTCCATCAGCCGGGCGATCTCGTCGTCGGGAGCCTCGTCCTTCAGCGCCTCCGACAGCCGGTCGCGGGCGCGGTCCATCCGTTCCTTGGCATCGCCGAGCGACCCGTCCTCGATCACCAGCGCCGCCTGCCACAGCGCCTCGGCGACGGGGTCGACCGCCATCTCCGGCTGACCAGCCGCATCGGCCGCGGCAAGCTCGTCAATCGCGGCGCGGGTGACGAGATAGGCGCGCGGGGTTTTGAACAGGCTCTCGGGGTGGTTGGTGATCGCGCGCAGCACATCGACGATTCGGGGGGCGTTGTCGGGCGACCAGAGCAGATCGCGGCGCTGCTCGATCAGGGCGGCGGCGAGCGGGTCGTAGAACGGGCGCTGGGGCAGGGTGATCGGGATCGGGCCGCTGCTGCCGGTCTGGCCCCCGCCATCCTCGGCGGTCAGGGTCAGGGTGACGGGCAGTCCGGCCCAGGGCTCCTTGGAGAAGTCCTGAACCAGCGTCTCCTCGACCTTGGACTTGCCGCCGGTCATCGGCAGCGGCAAGTCGAGCTCGATCGCCGGCCGCGGCACCGGATCGGCGGCGAGGCCATAGCGGCGGTCGATCGCGGCGAGGTCGAGGGTCAGGCGGGCATGCGCTTCCGTGATGCCGTGATCGTCGTCGGCCTCGTAGGCGAGCTGGGTCTCGCCGCCCGGGGCGCGATCGACGGGCCGGGCGAGCGCGATGGTCGGCGGGCTATCGGGCTCGGAAACGAAGCGCCACTGCCCGAGCACCTGCCCGCCTTGGGCGATCGCGACCGACCCGTCGTGATCGACGACGAACTCGGCCGAGGCGATGCCGGGCGCGGCCTCGGCGAGCGCGACCGGCGGGCCGGCGGCGACGGATTGATCGAGGCCGAAGCGCTCGGCCGCGCCATAGGCGCGGAGCGTGATACGGGTGCCGGCCGGCACCCTGACCGGCTGGTCGGGCGGCACCTCGGAGAGATAGAGCGTCGGCCGGCCGGTATAGGCTGGCGGCACGGCCCAGCCCTCGAAGCTCGGGCCGCTCGCGACCGCGGTTCCGGCGCCCGGCGCCAGCACCGCCGGCAGCTGGCGCAGGCCGTCGCTGCCGGCGAAGACGAGCGCCGCGATCAGCGCGACCAGCGCCGCGAGCCGCAGCGCGAACGGGTCGCGGCTGGAGAGCCGCAGGTCGGGACGCACCGCGCGGGCCGCCGAGGCGAGCCGGCGCATCCGCGCGGCATGCGCCTCCCAGACCGCGCGGGCCCCGGGATCGGAGGCGCCGAGCGCCAGCGTGTCGCGCAGCGCAGCCAGCGGCCGGCCGGGCAGCGTCGCATCGACCCGCGCCCGCGCCGCCGCACGGCTCGGCCAGGCGAGCCGCGCGATCCCCCCGCCGAGCAGGACGAGCGCCAGCAGGCCCAGGACCGCGAGCAGCGCCAGGAGCTGGAGCCGCGTCAGCAGATCCGCGACGCCGAAAGCCAGCGCCGACCAGGCGAAACCGAGCAGCGCGCCGAGCGGCCAGAACGCGCGCAGCAACGCCTCGACCACCATGCCGGCGCGGGTCCGCGCCAGGACGCGCTCCAGAGGGTCTCGCGGGGCCTTCGGCTCGGGATTCTGCGTCATCCGCCTCGCATCTCTCGGGAGCGGCGGGGGAAGGCCGATCCTCGGGTCACTCGATCCAGTCGGGAATGGTATCCCGGTTCAGGATTTCGTCAAAGCTCGGACGCGCGCGCACAACGGCGAAGTGATGGCCCGAAACCAGGACCTCGGGCACCAGCGGCCGCGAATTGTATTCCGACGCCATCACCGCGCCATAGGCCCCGGCCGACCGGAAGGCGACGAGATCGCCCTCGTCGAGCCAGGGCAGCGGCCGGCCGGTCGCGAAGGTGTCGCCGGTCTCGCAGACCGGGCCCACCACGTCGACCGGCTCGAGCTCGGCCCCGGCGGGCGGCTCGACCACCGGGACGATGTCGTGCCAGGCCTCGTACATCGCCGGACGGATCAGGTCGTTCATCGCCGCATCGAGGATGAGGAAACTGCGCTCCGCCCCCTGCTTGCGCCAGATCACGCGCGAAAGCAGGATCCCGGCATTGCCGACGATGAGCCGCCCCGGCTCGATCTCGATCTCGCATCCCAGGGGCCCGAGCGTGCGGCGGATCAACGCGCCATAGTCGAAGGGCAGGGGGGGCGCGTCGTTGGCCCGGCGATAGGGGATGCCAAGCCCGCCGCCCAGATCGAGCCGGCGGATCGCATGACCGTCGGCGCGCAGCTGCGTGCAGAGCGCGGCCACCTTGCGGAACGCCGCCTCGAAGGGCGCGAGCTCGGTCAGCTGGCTGCCGATATGGACGTCGATGCCGGTGACCTCGATTCCCTTCATCCGCGCCGCCTCGGCATAGACGCCGCGGGCGCGGTCGAGCGGGATGCCGAACTTGTTCTCGGCCTTGCCGGTGGCGATCTTGGCGTGGGTGCGCGCGTCGATGTCGGGATTGACCCGGATCGCGATCGGAGCCCGGACCCCGAGGCTCTGGGCCACCGCGTCGAGGGCGCGGAGCTCCGGCTCGGATTCGACATTGATCTGGCGGATGCCGCCCTCGAGGGCGAGGCGCAGCTCCTCGCGGGTCTTGCCGACGCCCGAGAACACGATGCGCTCGCCCGGCACGCCAGCGGCCTTGGCGCGGCGATATTCGCCGCCCGAGACCACGTCCATGCCGGCGCCGAGCCCGGCCAGCAGCCGCAGCACCGCGAGGTTGGAATTGGCCTTCATCGCGTAGCAGATCAGATGGTCGAGCCCGGCCAAGGCCTCGTCGAACACCCGGAAATGCCGGGTCAGGGTGGCGGCGGAATAGATATAGGCCGGCGTGCCCACAGCGGCGGCGATCTCCGCCAGCGGCACATCCTCGGCGTAGAGCGCGCCGTCGCGGTAGAGAAAATGATCCATCGTCGCGGGCCTCCGCCGTCCCGGGCGCCAGTAACCCCGGCGCCCGGCGGGAATCAAGCCATGCCGCGGCGAAGCGGCCCGGTCACTCGACCTTGATGTGGAAGATCTCCCAGATCCACCAATCGTCCGGCATGTCCTTCAGCGCCGGTCGATCCGCCCGAGGAAACACGATCTGGGTCGGGCCGAAATCGCCGATCCCGAAGGGGCGCCCGTCGCGGGCGAGCGCCACCACGGCGCCGTCGCCCAGCATGTCGGTCGCCGGCACCTCGACGGCATAGCCATCCATCGCCTGGATGGTGATCTTGCTGCCCGAGGCGCCAGCGGCCGCCAGCACGTCGGCAAGCAGCGGACCGGTGAAGGTCACCGTCTCGCCGCCCTTGGGGAAGTCGGTCTTGACCGTTACCTGCGGCAGCGCCGCCAGCGCGTCCGCATCGAAGGACCGGGCCTTGTCGAAGGCGACATCGTTGAAGGCGAAGAGCTTGTCATAGTCCGGATCGACAGGCCCCCGGTTCGGCTTGGTGACCGCGCCGCTCACGGTCAGCAGGGCCGGGCCGTCGGCCAGGACGGGCACTGCGAGCGTCACAAGGGCCGCGAGCGCCAGAAGCAGGGGCCGCAGGGTCAGCGTCATCATCGACTTTTCCTATTATTGTTCCGTCGCCGGCAGGCTCGCCTGCGGCACGACCTTGGGAATGGCGGGGGTCGGATCGCCCTTGATGCCGCACGCGGTCAGGGGCGCGAGGCAGAGCGCGATCCCGAGCCAGCGCCTCATGGCGAGAGCGCCGCTTGCCAGCGGGCGATCTGGGCGCGCACCTGCACCGGCGCGGTGCCGCCATAGCTTGCCCGGCTCGCCACCGAATTGTCGACCCCGAGCACGTCATAGACCGGCGCGGCGATGCCGGGATGCACCGCCTGCATCTCGGCGAGCGTCAGGTCGGGCAGATCGACACCGCGCGCCTCGGCCCGCTGCACCAGCGCGCCCGTCACGTGATGCGCCTCGCGGAACGGCAGGCCGAGCGTGCGGACGAGCCAGTCGGCAAGGTCGGTGGCGGTCGAGAAGCCCGAGCCGGCGGCGGCGCGCAACCGTTCGGGGTTCGGGGCCATGTCGCCGACCATGCCGGTCATCGCGGCCAGCGCGAGCATCAGGCTGTCGGCCGCGTCGAAGACCTGCTCCTTGTCTTCCTGCATGTCCTTGGAATAGGCGAGCGGCAGGCCCTTCATCACCGTGAGCAGCGCGACCAGCGCGCCGGTGATCCGCCCGACCTTGGCGCGGATGAGCTCGGCCGCGTCCGGGTTCTTCTTCTGCGGCATGATCGAGGAGCCGGTGGAGAAGCGGTCGCTGAGCGTCACGAAGCGGAACTGCGCCGAGGACCAGATCACGAGCTCCTCCGCCAGCCGGCTGAGATGGGTCGCGCACAGGCTGCAGGCGGCGAGGAATTCGAGCGCGAAATCGCGATCGCTCACCGCGTCGAGGCTGTTGGCCATCGGCGCGTCGAAGCCGAGCGCCGCCGCCGTCATGTGCCGGTCGATCGGGAAGCCCGTCCCCGCGAGCGCGGCCGCGCCGAGCGGGCTCTGGTTCATCCGGGCCCGGGCATCGCGGAACCGGCCGCGGTCGCGGTCGAGCATCTCGACATAGGCCAGCATGTGGTGGCCCCAGGTCACCGGCTGGGCGGTCTGCAGATGGGTGAAGCCCGGCATCACCAGGTCGGCCCCCGCCTCGGCCTGCGCCAGCAACGCGCGCATCAGCGCGCTCAGCGCCGCGCCCGCCGCGTCGCACTGGCCGCGCACCCAGAGCCGGAAATCCGTGGCCACCTGATCGTTGCGCGAGCGGGCGGTATGCAGGCGCCCGGCGGGCTCGCCGATCAGCGTCTTGAGCCGGCTTTCGACATTCATGTGGATGTCTTCGAGCGCGGTCGAAAAGGCGAAGTCGCCCGCCTCGATCTCGGCCAGCACGCGGGCGAGCCCGTCGCGGATCGCCGCGGCGTCCTCGGGCGTCAGGATGCCGACCGAGCCGAGCATCGCGGCATGGGCGCGGCTCGCCTCGATATCCTGCGCGGCGAGCCGCTGGTCGAAGCCGATCGAGGCGTTGATCGCCTCCATGATCGCGTCGGGTCCGGCGGCGAAACGGCCGCCCCACATTGCGTTCGAGCTCGTCTTTTCCATCTTCGTTCCGGCCTGCTTGTGCCCGCTATACGCTGCGCCTCGCGCCGGCGCAAACCCGACGCGTGGTAGAGGCGGGCGAATCGTGCAATCATCGCGTGCGTGTTCGGCGGCACCGCCCCCTCGGGGGCACAGGAGGCAACATCCATGACGACCTACAAGATCGGCTATTTCGTCGGCAGCCTCGCGGCGGGCTCGATCAACCGCAAGCTCGCCAAGGCGCTGGTCCTGCTCGCGCCCAAGGGGCTCGAACTGACCGAGATCGCCTTCAAGGATCTGCCGCTCTACAGCTACGACTACGACGCGGACTATCCGCCGGTGGCTCGGACCTTCAAGGACTGTATCGCCTCAATGGACGGCGTGCTGTTCGTGACGCCCGAATACAATCGCTCGATCCCGGGCGGGCTCAAGAACGCGATCGACTGGGCGAGCCGGCCGTGGGGCAAGAACTCGTTCAGCCGCAAGCCGTCCGGGGTGATCGGCACCTCGCCCGGCGCGATCGGCACCGCGGTGGCGCAGCAGAATCTGAAGAGCGTGCTGAGCTTCTGCAACTCGCCGCTGATGAACGCGATCGAGGCCTATATCCAGTTCACCCCGGGGCTGATCACCGACGCGGGCGAGGTGACCAATCCCGGCACCGAGGAGTTCCTGCGCAACTATCTCGTGGAATATCACGCCTTCGTCGGGCGGGTGCTGAGCGTGCTGCCGCGCGACGCCTGAGGCCTGACAACGGCGTGAAGGGGGCTTTCCGGCCGGCCGGCGCATCGCTACCAATCCGGGGCAAGGGCCCGCGCCGGCCCGGCTGACCAAAGGGTTCCCGATGCTGCGCCTGTCTCTCCTGCTGCTCGCCTGTCTCTTCGGCGCCGGGGCCGCTCAGGCGCAGATGCTCGATCCGGGCCAGCGCGCCCAGCTCGCCGCGCTGCGCAGCGGCGACATGCGCAAGCTCGTGATCCGCGAGTTGCCGATGCCCGCGCCCGACGCCGTCTTCACCGACGCGAGCGGGGCCGAGCACCGGCTGGCCGACAGCAACGGCAAGGTCCGGCTGGTGAATTTCTGGGCGACCTGGTGCGCCCCCTGCCGGGCCGAGAGCCCGTCGCTCGACGCGCTGGCCGGGGCGCGCGCGGGCGCGGATTTCGCGGTGCTGCCGATCGCCACCGGCCGCAACACGCAGGACGCGATCGCCGCGTTCGAGAGCGAGACCGGCATCACCCATCTCGCGAGCTTCCTCGACCCGCAAAGCACGCTCGCCCGCGCGATGGACGTGCCGGGCCTGCCGGTCACGGTGGTCCTGAACCGCGAGGGCGACGAGATCGCCCGGCTGCTGGGCTCGGCCGACTGGAACGGCGACAGCGCGCGTGCCATCATCGACTATCTGACCGCGCTGCCGGGCTGACCCGGCCGGCGCTTCCCCCTTCAAGGCAAGAGGACCGCGTGCAGCAGCCCGACCCGGCCGAGGCGACCGAGGGCCGAGCCGCCGCTCGCCTGGGCGGCCGGCGATGAGCACCTGGCTCTCGGCCTCCGCCGACTTCCTCGCCGCCCATCCCGAGCTCGCCTATGCGGCGGTCTTCCTGCTGGCGCTCTGCGAGGCGATCCCGGTCGCGGGCACCATCCTGCCCGGCTCGGCCGCGATCATCGCGATCAGCGCCCTGGCGCCGAGCGGGGTGGTCAAGCTCTGGCCGCTGATCCTGTGCGCCACCGCGGGCGCCATCGCCGGCGACGGGCTCTCCTTCTGGCTCGGGCGGCGGCATCACCGCGCCATCCTCGGCCTCTGGCCGATCAGCCGCTATCCCGGCCTCGTCCGCTCCAGCGAGGCCTTCATCGCCCGCCACGGCCGCAAGAGCGTGTTCCTCGCCCGCTTCACCCCCGGGGTCCGGGCGCTGGTGCCGCTCCTGGCCGGCATCCTCGGCATGCCGGCCCGCCGCTTCTACCTCGCCAACATCGCCTCGGCACTGATCTGGGCGCCCGCCCATGTCCTGCCCGGCATGCTGGTCGGCGCCTCCTTCGGCCTGCTCGGCACCGCGGCCCGGCCGCTCGGGACGCTGGTCCTGCTGCTCGTTCTGGTCGTCTGGCTCATGGTCGCCTCGGTGCGGATCGCCCTTGCCCGCGGCATCCCGCGCCTCATCGCCCTCGCCGAGCGGCTGCGCGCCTGGGCCGCGACCCGCAATTCCCGCTTCGGTCGCGGGATCGTCGCGCTGCTCGATCCCGACCGCCACGAGGCGCGCGCCCTCGCCGCCCTCGCTTTGGTGCTCGCCGGCGCCGCCTGGCTGTTCTTCGGCATCCTGGAGGATATCGTCACCGGCGAGCCGCTGGTCGAGGCCGATGCCGCGATCTACCAGGCGCTCCAGGACCTGCGCACCCCGCAGGGCGACCAGGCGATGGTCGCGATCACCGAGCTCGGCGATACCGTCGTCGCGACCTGCGTCGCCATCGCGGTCTTCCTCTGGCTCGCCTGGAAACGGGCCTGGCGCCCGGCGCGCTTCTGGCTGCTCGGGATCGCCGGCGCGAGCCTGCTCAATACCGGGATCAAGGCGGCCCTGCACCGGCCGCGCCCGGGCGACATGCAGTATCAGGGCTGGAGCGCCTTCTCGTTCCCGAGCGGGCACAGCACGATCAACGCCGTCCTCTATGGCCTGCTGGTCTTCCTGGTCCTGCGCGAGCTGCGCCCGGCCTGGCGGCTGCCGGTCGCGGCCGGCGCGGCGATCCTCGTCGCGCTGGTGGCGCTGTCCCGGCTCTATCTCGGGGCGCACTGGTTCTCGGACGTCGCCGGCGGCCTGACCTTCGGCATCGCCTTCCTGTCCCTGATCGGCATGCTCTATTTCCGCCGCGCCGCCGAGCCGGTCGCCCCCGCCGGCCTGCTCGGGGCGGCGGGCCTGACGCTGCTGGTCGCGGGCGGCGGCAATATCTATGCCCACCACGCCGCCGACATGCTGCGCTACGCGACGCCCGAGACCGAGACGCGGCTGACGGCCGAAGCGTGGCGGGCCGGAGACTGGCAGCGACTGCCCGCCTGGCGCATCGACCTGACCGGCGAGCGCGAGGAGCCGCTGACGCTGCAATGGGCGGGCAGCCTCGAGGCGCTCGAAACCCGGCTCGCCGCCTCGGGCTGGCGCCGCTCCGCGCCCCTCGATCTGCACGGCGCGCTGGCTTTCCTCGCGGCGCCCGACCCGCTGGCTCTGCCGGTCGTGCCGACGCTGGCCGGAGGGCGGCTGCCGAGCCTGATCCTGGTGCGGGAGGATGGCGCGGCTCCCGGCTCGCGGCTGGCGCTCCGGCTCTGGAGCACCGACTTCGGGGTGGGGGACCAGCCGCTTTGGGTCGGGTCGGTGATCGAGGAGCGGCTGGAGCGGCCGCTGCCGCTCGTCACCTTCACCCCGGCGCAGCCCGGCGCCGACGGCCCGCGCCAGGCGATCGAAGGCGCGCTGCCCGCGGCCTGGCGGGCACCGCGTCCCGACATCGCGCCGCGCCCGTCCTGGGACGGGCAGGTGCTGCTGGCGGAGGAGCGAAACTAGGCCCGCTTGCGCAGCCGCAGGAAGGTGAACATCCCGAAGGGCGGAAAGGTGCGGCGCTCCTGCTCGACAAGCTCGGCCGCGCCGAGCACCCGGTCGATCGGGAAATCGGGATGCCAGCCGAGCAGGTCGGCGAACGGGGCGAAGCCGCGTTCCAGCGCGGCCAGCGCGCCGGTGTCGGTCGCGAAATGGTTGACGATCAGCACCTCGCCGCCCGGGCGGCAGACCCGCGCCATCTCGGCCACCACCCGCTCGGGTTCGGGCACGACCGAGACGAGATACATCGCGACCACGGTGTCGAATTGGTCGTCGGGAAAATCGAGGCAGCGCGCATCCATCTGTCGCAGCGACACGACCTGCCGCAACCCGGCCTCGGCGACCTTTTCCTGGGCCTTGGCCAGCATCTCGGGCGAGAAGTCGATGCCCGTGATCTCGAGATGATCGGCATAGGTCGCGAGCGACAGGCCGGTGCCGACGCCAACCTCGAGCACCCGGCCTGTGCCCGCGTTGATATGCCCGACCGCGCGGGCGCGGCCGGCGCGGGTGATCGCGCCGAAGGTCCGGTCATAGACCGGCGCCCAGCGACGATACGAGCTGCGAACAGCGTGAAGTTCCATACATTCTCCTTGGAAGGGGACGCTCAGGCGCGCGGCCGCAGCCGGGTCAGCACGGCGCTGCGCACCAGGGTGAGGCCATAGATCGCGACGACCAGCACCATCATCAGCCAGAAGCGGGTGAATCCCAGTCCCACCATGATCGCGGTCGCGACCAGCACCCATCGGACCTTGTCGCGCGGGATCTGCAGCGATTTCGGCGAGAAGGTCGGCAGCCGGCTCACCATCAGCAGCCCGACGATGCCGAGCCAGGCCGCGACGAGCAGCGGCAGGGCGGCAGGATCGGCAAGCTCCGACAGCGCGAGGAACACCGGCAGCATCGCGAGCAGGGCGCCCGCCGGCGCCGGTACGCCCACGAAATGCGGGGCCTTGCCGCCGGTCGGTGCGTCGCGATTGACGTTGAACCGCGCGAGCCGCAGGCAGCAGCAGGTGATATAGACCATCGCCAGCACCCAGCCGATATCGCGCGCGCCGCCGAGCGTCATCTCATAGACCAGGATCCCGGGCGCCACGCCGAAATCCACGAAGTCGCACAGCGAATCGAGCTCCGCGCCGAACGGGCTCGCGCTCCCGAGCCGCCGCGCCAGCAGGCCGTCCAGCCCGTCGAGCACCGCGGCGATCAGGATCAACGCCGCGGCCAGCGCGAAATTGCCGGCAAAGGCCGACCGGATCGCCGTCAGCCCCGCGGTCAGCCCGATGATGGTGACGAGGCTCGGCAGCAGGTGCAGGAAGGGCAGGCGCTCGCGCTGGCGGCGGGTCCGGAGCATCGGTCAGATCAACTCCGTGGTCCGCGCCGGCTCGTGCGAGGCGAGATCGGCCAGCACGGTCTCGCCGGCGCGCATGATCTGGCCGAGCCCCGCCAGCGGCGCGACGCCCGCCGGCAGATAGACGTCGAGCCGCGAGCCGAAGCGGATCATCCCGAAGCGGGCGCCGGTCCGGAGCGTCTGCCCCTCGGTCACCTCGCAGACGATGCGGCGCGCCACCAGCCCCGCGATCTGCACCACCGCGAGCATCCGCCCGTCCTCGAGCCGGATCGCGAGCGCGTTGCGCTCGTTGTCGACGCTCGCCTTGTCGAGCGAGGCATTGAGGAACTTGCCCGGGCGGTAGGCGATCCGGGTCACGGTGCCGGCGATCGGCAGGCGGTTCACGTGACAGTCGAACACGTTCATGAAGACGCTGACCCGGGTCAGCGGGTCGGGTCCGAGCCCGAGCTCCTCGGGCGGGGTCGCGGGCTCGATCATCGAGACGACGCCATCGGCCGGGCTCACGATCAGGCCGTCGCGCTGGGGAACCGCCCGGGGCGGGTCGCGGAAGAAGAAATAGCACCAGATCGTCAGGCCGGCGCCGATCCAGCCGAGCGGCGCCGCGACTAGGAACAGGCCGAGCGTCACCGCCGCGAAGATCGCGATGAAACGGTATCCTTCGCGGTGCACCGGCTTGATGACCGTCGCGAGCATATCCACCGTGGCGGTCTCCAGCCGGTTGCGGGGCTGCCGCCCGAGGCGGGGGCGGGCTGTTCGCCGCCCTCTTAGGCCAAGCCGCCCGGTCTGATCAATCCTTTCCCGATCCGCTTGTGCTCCGTCTCCGATCCGCTCGGGCCGGTCCCGATCCTCGCTCCCGCAGGCGGCGATGAGGGGCGGAAATCCGGTTAACCTCTATGAAGATCAGGTTACCGAGAATAATTTTATTACGTATTTTCAGTATGTTGGCTGGAGTCGCACGCGTGCGACTCCGCGCCGTCGCACACTCGCGGGCGTGCGCGATCAGGGCAGCGGGATGAACTCCCGATCGTCGCCCGGCGGCAGGTGGAACCGTCCATGGGTGAAATCGCCGCTGGCCCAGGCCGCCTTGGCCGCCTCGATCCGCTCCTGGGACGAGGCGACGAAGTTCCACCAGATATGCCGCGGCCCCCCGAGGGTCGCACCCCCGAGCAGCAGCAGCCGCGCTCCCTCGGGCCCGGCCCGCAGCGCCAGCCGGTCGCCCGGCCGGAACACCATCATCTGGCTGGCCTCGAAGCGCTGGCCGGCGATCTCGACCGAGCCCTGCGCGACATAGACCCCGCGATCCTCGTGATCGTCGGGCAGCGGCACCTGCGCCCCGGCGGCCAGCAGGACATCGGCATAGAAGAGCTCCGACGAGGTCGTCACCGGCGCCCTCTCGCCATAGGCGGTGCCCAGGATCAGCCGCAGCGTCACCCCCTCGGCCTCCAGCATCGGCAGGCTGGCCTTGGGCGCGTGCTCGAACCGGGCCGGCGCGTCCTCGGCCGCTTCCGGCAGCGCCACCCAGGTCTGGATGCCGAAGACCTTCTGCGGATGCGCCCGCGCCTCCGCCGTGGTGCGCTCGGAGTGGGTCACCCCTTGGCCCGCCGTCATCCAGTTGACGTCCCCCGGGGCGATCACCTGATCGGCCCCGGTCGAATCGCGGTGCCGGAAACCGCCGTCGAACAGATAGGTGACGGTGGCGAGCCCGATATGCGGATGCGGACGCACGTCGATGCCGCCCCCCGTCAGGAACTCGACCGGCCCCATCTGGTCGAAGAAGATGAAGGGCCCGACCATCTGCCGCCGCGGCGCCGGCAGGGCGCGCCGCACCTCGAAGCCGCCGAGATCCCGGGCGCGCGGGATGATCAGCGTCTCGATGGCATCGAGGCTCGCCTTGTCGGGGCAGGTCGGGTCGAGCGTCGGGTTCCAGCTCATGGCTTCTTCTCCTGCAGCAGGTCGGACCATTCGGGATGGCGGCGGAACTGCGCCGCCGCGAAGGGGCAAAGCGGGATGATCTTCTTGCCGTCTCGGCGGAAGTCGGCGACCGCCCGCGTCACCAGCGCCTGGCCGACGCCCTGGCCGCGAAAGAGGTCCGGGACCTCGGTATGGTCGATGATGACCAGATGGTCGCCGGCGCGGCTGAAGGTCATCTCGGCCTCCACCCCAGCGCCGCGATAGACATAGCGCCCCTTGCTGCCCGTCTCCTCGAGGGCGATGTCGGCCGCGTCGATTGCCATTTCGTCTCTCCTTGCTGTCCGACCTGCCATCTAGCGCAGGAAGCTGGCGATGGCAGCGATCTCGCCCCGGGCGATCTCGTGCCCTCCCGGATGCCACAGGGTCTCGACCGCAGCCCCCTGGCCGCGGAACCAGTCGGCGAGCGCCTCGGTCGCGGCCGGCGGGCAGATCGGGTCGTGCTGCCCGGCGGTGATCAGCACCCGCGCCCCGACAGGCGCCGGCGCGGGCGTCCAGGGGATCAGCGGATGCATCAGCACCGCCTGGTCGAACAGGTCCGGTCGGGCGAAGAGCGTGCTCGCCAGGATGTTCGCTCCGTTGGAATAGCCGAGCCCCACGACCCGCGATGGCCGGGAGGCGGCGATCTCCGTCGCCACGAAGGCCGCCATCTTGTCCGTCGCGCGCGCCAGGTCCGCCATGTCGTAGACGCCCTCGGCCGAGCGGCGGAAGAAGCGCAGGGCGCCATGCTCCGAGACGTCGCCTCGCGGAGCGAGCAGCGTGGCCTCGGGCATCAACTGGCGGCCGAGCGGCAGGAACTGGTCCTCGGTCCCACCGGTCCCGTGCAGCAGCACCAGCAGGGGGCCGCCGGGCTGCCCCGGCAGGCGCTTGCTCGCATAGGGCGCGGTCACGACAGCGGCTCCAGATGCGTCTCGAGCCAGGAGCGCAGATGCGCGTGCTGCCGCGGCAGCTTCAGCGCCTCGCCCAGATGGGCGCTGTCTTCGTCGCGATCAAAGCCCGGCTCGTTGGTCGCGATTTCGAACAGGACGCCGCCCGGGGTGCGAAAATAGACCGACCAGAAATAGTCGCGGTCGATCACCGGCGTCACCTGATAGCCCGTCTCGAGCAGCGCCTGCCGCACCGCGCCCTGCGCCGCCCGATCCGGCACCGCGAAGGCAATGTGATGCACCGAGCCGGCCCCGAGCTGGGCCTGCGGCGCGCCCGGCAGGGTTTCGATGTCGATCACGTCCGCGCCGTTCCCGTTCGGGATGCGGAACCGCGTGGTGCCGTCACGGGTCTCCACCGGCTCGTAACCCATCAGGCGCAGCAGTTCGTCGGTCGCGCCGGCATCGCGAAGCCGAAGCGATGCGCCCTGGAAGCCGCGGATCGCCACGTCGCTCGGCACGCCCCCTTCGGTCCAGGGCGCACGCGCATCCGCCGTCTCGACCAGCGCAAACTCGTCGCCGTCCGGGCCGGTGAAGCGCAGCCGCGTCTCGCCGAAGATCTGGTCTTCGGCAAGCCCCGCCGGCACGCCCCGCACCGTCAGCCGCTCGCGCCAGAAAGGCAAGGCGCCTTCCGGCACCGCGAAGACCGTTGTCCCGACTTCACCGGTGCCGGGACCGCGGCGGCCGATATGCGGGAACGGGAAATAGGTCATCACCGTGCCGGGCGTGCCGGCCGCGTCGCCGTAATAGAGATGGTAGACGTCCGGTGCGTCGAAATTCACCGTCTGCTTCACGCGGCGCAGACCCAGCGTGTCGGTGAAGAAGTCATTGTTGCTGCGTGCGCCCGAAGCCATCGAGGTGACATGATGCAGGCCCTTGATCTGGTTCAGCATGGGTCCTCTCCTCAGGAATGATTGACCCCAAGGTAGACGCTGTCGGTTCGGGAACAAACCGGCCCAGGGGCAATAGTTTGTTGCGCCAAGCGGAACATTCGTCGGGGCGCGGTTTCGGCGAGACGGGCTTCACGGTGTCTTAAGACATGCAGCGCAGATTGCCGAGGCGCCGCGTTGGATGCGGGAGGGCGGAATGACAGCCGGGTATCTGGAGTATGTTTTGGCGGGCCTCGGTCCGCTGCTTTTGGCTGCAGCGCTGTGGGTTCGGATCGCCGCGCGACGGCCGGTCCTTCTGCGCGTCATCTGCCCCGGCCCGGCCAGCGCGGCGCACCGGTCGTGCTGACGGAGGCCGCCCCGCCAGCCTGACAGACCGGTGCGGCTCAATCGCGCAAGTCGGCCCGGAAGCGGCTGGCGGCGAAGTCGACGAAGGTCCGAAGTTTGAGCGGCAGCATGCCCCGTGCGGGATAGAGCAGGTTCACCGGCAATGGAGCCTGCTCGAACCCAGCGAGCGCTGTGCGGAGCTTTCAGTCCGCCAGAGCCCGCGTCGCCCGATCCGACGGCACCGAGCTTTGGGAGTTCGATCCGAACGGCCCGATGCGTCGGCGCGTCGCCAACCTCGACGGCGCCCCGATTCGCGAGAAGGATCGGCCTGCTTGGTCGGTCCCGAGCCGAGTGACCTTGGACTATGGCGCCCCTCAGGCCGGCGCGCCCGCCGACTCGCGCGCGAGCAAGGCGTAGACCGCGCGGGGAGTGATGGCGCCGATCGGCACGCCGTCCTTTACCACCACGATCGGATCGTCCGAGGCGGCGAAGAAAGGCAGCGCCAGCTTGAGTGGCGCTTCCGGCGCCAGGACCCGGCCGTTGGGCACGACGCCAGGGGCAGCGGCCATGGCATCGGCTGCGGTCAGGACGCTTAGCGGGTTCAGATGCGCCACGAAGTCGGCGACGTAGCCGTTGCTCGGCCGCAGCACGATATCCTCGGGCGTGCCCGACTGGACGATGCGCCCGCCTTCCATGATCGTGATCGTATTGCCGAGCTTCACGGCCTCTTCGAGATCGTGGCTGACGAAGACGATCGTACAGTGCATCTTCTCCTGCAGCGTCAGGAGCTCGTCCTGGAGCCGGGTGCGAATCAACGGGTCGAGCGCCGAGAAGGGCTCGTCCATCAGGAGGATCTCGGCGTCGGTCGCAAAGGCCCGCGCCAGCCCGACGCGCTGTTGCATCCCGCCGGACAGTTCGGAGACCTTCTTGTCGGCCCAATCCTGCAAGTTCACGGTCGCGAGCACCGCGCGCGCTTTGGCCAGCCGCTGCTCCTTGCCGATGCCGGCCAGCTCAAGCCCCAGGGCGACGTTCTCGACCACACTGCGCCAGGGCAGCAGCGCGAATTGCTGGAACACCATCGAGACGGCGCCGCGGCGCAGGCCGCGCAGCGCGAGCGGGCTGCAGCTGACGACATCGATCATGCCGCCGTCCTTGCCGCGGACCATCAGCCGGCCGCGGCTGACCGGATTTAGGCCATTGACCGCGCGCAGGAGCGTCGACTTGCCGGAGCCGGAAAGGCCCATCAACACCGAGATCTCACCCTGCGCGACGGTCAGCGAGCAGTCATGGACGCCCAGCACCTGACCGGTCGCCTTCTGGATTTCCGGTCGGGACGCGCCCTTGTCCATCAGCGGCAGCGCCCGCTCCGGCTCGGAGCCGAAGACGATGGAGACCCGGTCGAATTCGATCATCGTGGTCGCCATGGCCTCAATCCTCCTTGCGGAACACGCGGTCGAGCACGATCGCGACCACGACGATGACCAGTCCGGCCTCGAAGCCGAGCGCGGTATTGACGGTGTTGAGGGCGCGCACCACCGGCACGCCGAGCCCGTCGGCGCCGACAAGCGCCGCGATCACCACCATCGAGAGCGACAGCATGATCGTCTGGGTCAGTCCGGCCATGATCTGCGGCAGCGCATAGGGCAACTCGACCTTGCGCAGGAGCTGGCTCGGTGTGGCACCGAAGGCGAGCCCCGCCTCCTTGAGCGCGAGCGGCGTCGACATCACCCCGAGATAGGTCAGCCGGATCGGCGCCGGGATGACGAAGATCGTCGTCGCGATCAGCCCCGGCACCATGCCGATGCCGAAGAACACGATGGCGGGGATCAGATAGACGAAGGTCGGCAAGGTTTGCATCAGGTCGAGCACCGGACGCATCCCGGCGTAGAAGCGCGGCCGGTGCGCGGCGGCGATGCCGAGCGGCACGCCGAACCCCATGCAGACCAGGACCGAGCAGAGGACAAGGGTCAGGGTCTGGGTCGTCTCGGTCCAGTAGCCCTGATTGAGGATGAAGAGGAAGCCCACCACCACCAGCGCGACCGTCCACCAGGAGCGTTGCAGAAACCAGGCGAGCGCCGCGAAGAGCGCGACGATCACGAAGGCCGGCGGGGACTGCAGCGCCCAGAGGATGCCGTTGATGAGCCAGTTCACCGCATCGGCCAGCCCGTCGAAAAACCAGGCGCCGTTCAGCGTCAGCCAGTCGACAATGTCGCTGGCCCAAGCGCCGACGGGTATCTTGGTCGATGCAATCCAGTCCATCCGTTCCTTGCTCCCTGTCCTGATCAGATACCGAGCGCGGCCTTGGCCGCGGCAAGTCCGTCGCCGCCGTCGCGCGTCGTGACTCCAGCGAGCCAGGGCCCGAGCGCGTCGGGATGCGCCTTCAGCCACGCCTTGGCCGCCGCGTCGGGCGCGGTGCCGTCATTGAGGATCGCGCCCATGATGTCGCTCTCCATGTCGAGGCTGAAGACGAGATTCTTCAACAAGGTCCCGACATTCGAACATTCGGTGACATAGCCGGCGCGGACATTGGTCGCGACCGTCGCCCCGCCGAAATTCGGGCCGAAATAATCGTCGCCGCCGGTGAGGTACGTCATCTTGAGGTTCTTGTTCATCGGATGCGGTTCCCAGCCGAGGAACACGATCCCATCGCCCTTGCGCTCGGCCCGCGTCGCCTGAGCCAGCATCCCCTGCTCGGAGCTCTCGACCAGCTCGAAATCGCCGAGCCCGAAGGCGTTGTCCTTGATCATCGCGAGGATGACCTTGTTGCCGTCGTTGCCCGCCTCGATCCCGTAGATCTTGTTGTGCAGCTGCTTGGCGAATTCCTTGATCTTGGAGAAGTCGGTCAGGCCCTTCTCGGCCAAGCTGTTATTGACCGCGAGGGTGTATTTCGCACCCTCCAGGTTGACGCGGACAACGTCGACCGTGCCGTTGGCCACCACCGGTTCGATGAAGTCCTTCATCGTCGGCATCCAGTTTCCGAGGAAGACGTCGATGTCCCCGCGCGACAGGCTTGCATAGGTCACCGGCACGGACAACAGGTCGATGCTGGTCTGGTAGCCGAGGGACTGCAGGATCGTGGTGGCGACGGCTGTCGTCGCGGTGATGTCGGTCCAGCCGACATCGGAGAAGCGGACCTTGGCGCATTTGTCCGGCTCGGCCGCCGAGGCCGAGCCCGGGCCGAAGCTCGCGAGGGCCGCGACCGCTGTCAGGGCGATGGCTGGGAAAAGGCGCGTCATTCCTGAACCTCCGATTTGGCCCGGCTCGTGTCGGGCGTTGACCGTGGACAAAGAACCCCGTATTGATTGATCAGTCAATAAACAATTGCGAGGATGCCCGTGACCCAGCGTATCGGCATGGCCGAAAGCCGCCGCCGCGAGCTGATCGGAGCCGCGCTGAGCGAGATTTCTGACCGAGGCTCGCTCGATGTGACCGTTGCCCAGATCGCCAGCAGGGCAGGTGTGTCATCCGCGCTCGCGCATCACTATTTCGGCGGCAAGGAAGACCTGATTCTCGCGACCATGCGGCATCTGATGGCGGAGTTCGGTGCCAGTGTCGTCGGGCGGCTGCGTCGTGCTCACAGTCCGCGGGCCCGGCTGACCGCGATCATCGAAGGCAGCTTCGGGGTCGAGCAGTTCCAGCACGCCACGATCAGTGCCTGGCTGACCTTCTATGCCAAGGCCCTGTCGGCGCCGCAGGCCGCCCGGCTGCTCATGGTCTATCGCCGGCGGCTGCACAGCAACCTGTTGGATGCGCTGGTCGGCCTGGTGCCGCGGCCCGAGGCCGAGCGGCTGGCCGAAGGGTTGGGCGCTTTGATCGACGGCGTCTATCTGCGCGAGGCGCTGCGCGGCCGGCCGATGGCGCCGGCCGCCGCCGCTGCCGTGGTCGAGGACTATCTCGACAGTCATCTCCGGAGCCACCTGCCATGACCACATTACTGAATGCCCGCCCGGCCGCGTCGCACTGGATCGGGGGCAAGGCGGTCGAGGATCCCGCCGGTACGCCGTTCGAGGTCCGCTATCCGGCGACCGGCGAGGTGATCGCCACGCTACATGGCGCGACGGAGGCCCTGATCGCCGAGGCGATGGCGCGGGCGCGGGAAGGGTTCGCGCTCTGGTCGCGTACGGCTCCAGCGGCGCGAGGCCGGGTGCTGCGCCGCGCCGCCGACCTGATTCGGGCGCGCGCCCAGGAGCTGGCCGAGCTCGAGACGCTGGATACCGGCAAGCCGATCGCAGAGACCTTGGTGGCGGACTGGCCGTCGGGGGCGGATGCGCTCGACTATTTCGGCGCGTTGGCCGCTGGCCTGACCGGCGAGCATATCGATCTCGGCGGCGACTTCGTCTATACGCGCCGCGAGCCGCTTGGGGTCTGCGTCGGTATCGGCGCATGGAACTATCCCTCGCAGATCGCGTGCTGGAAGGCGGCGCCCGCGCTCGCTTGCGGCAATGCGATGGTCTTCAAACCCTCCGAGGTGACGCCGCTCGGCGCGTTGAAGCTTGGAGAAATCCTGACGGAGGCGGGCCTTCCCAACGGTGTCTTCAACGTCGTCCAGGGCGATGGCGCCGTCGGTGCCGCGCTCGCGGCCCATCCGGACACCGCGAAGATTTCCGTCACCGGCTCGGTCCCGACAGGGCGCAAGGTCTATGCCGGCGCGGCCGCCGGGCTGAAGCATGTGACGCTCGAGCTCGGGGGCAAGTCGCCGCTGATCGTGTTCGACGATGCCGATATCGACAGTGCGATCGGCGGAGCGATGCTCGGCAACTTCTACTCGGCAGGCCAGATCTGCTCGAACGGCACCCGGGTCTTCGTGCAGGACGGCGTGCGCGCTCGGTTCCTCGACCGGCTCGCCGAGCGGGCCGAGGCGATCCGCCTCGGCGATCCTTTCGATCCGGCGACCCAGATGGGGCCGCTGATCTCGCCGGCGCAGGGCGAGAAGGTGATGTCCCTCATCGAGGCCGGCCAGGCGGAGGGCGCATGGCTGCTTACCGGGGGCTCGCGCGCCGCGCTTCAGGGCTTCGAGGGCGGCTTCTTCGTGCAGCCGACCGTGTTCGCCGAGGTCACCGACGAGATGACGATCGCGCGGGAGGAGATCTTCGGGCCGGTGATGTGCGTGCTGGGCTTCGCCGACGAGGCCGAGGTCGTCGCTCGCGCCAATGCGACCGAATTCGGGTTGGCGGCGGGGGTCTTCACCGGCGATCTCGCCCGGGCGCACCGGGTTGTTGCCGGTCTGCGGGCCGGGACGACCTGGATCAATGCCTACAACCTGACCCCGGTCGAAATGCCGTTCGGCGGGGTCAAGGCCAGCGGGCTCGGGCGCGAGAACGGCCATGCCGCGCTCGACCACTACAGCCAGCTCAAGTCGGTCTATGTCGGATTGTCCCCGGTCGAGAGCCCCTACTGATGGAAGCGGATTTCGTGATTGTTGGGTCCGGCTCCGCCGGATCGGCGCTGGCCTACCGGCTCGGCGAGGATGGCAAGAACTCGGTGCTCGTGCTGGAATATGGCGGGTCCGACATCGGGCCCTTCATCCAGATGCCCGCCGCGCTCTCCTATCCGATGAACATGGCGCGCTACGACTGGGGCTTCTCGACCGAGCCCGAGCCGCATCTCGGCGGGCGCTCGCTCGCGACCCCGCGCGGCAAGGTGCTGGGCGGCTCCTCGTCGATCAACGGCATGGTCTATGTCCGCGGCCATCCCCGCGACTTCGACCATTGGGCCGAGACCGGCGCGGTCGGCTGGTCCGGCGCAGACGTCCTGCCCTATTTCAAGCGAATGGAAAGCTGGCATGGCGGCCATTCCGACTGGCGTGGATCGGATGGCCCGCTGCATGTGACCCGCGGTCCGCGCCGCAACCCGCTCTATCACAGCTTCGTCG
This sequence comes from Amaricoccus sp., assembly GCA_046348955.1. Lineage (GTDB taxonomy): Bacteria > Pseudomonadota > Alphaproteobacteria > Rhodobacterales > Rhodobacteraceae > Amaricoccus. The sequence continues at coordinate 263,433 of JAXMDG010000002.1, read as the reverse complement.
AGGCGGGCGCCCAAGCCGGGTTCGAGCTTACCTACGACTATAACGGCCAGAAGCAGGAGGGCTTCGGGCCGATGGAGCAGACGGTTTGGCGTGGCCGGCGCTGGTCGGCGGCCAACGCGTATCTGCGCCCGGCGATGCGCCGCGGCAATGTCAAGGTGCTGCGCTGTTTTGCCGAGCGGGTGACGATCGAGGACGGGCGCGCGACCGGCGTCGAGATCACGCGCTGGGGACATCGCGAGACGGTTCGCGCGCGGCGCGAGGTGATCATCGCCGCGTCCTCGATCAACTCGCCGAAGCTGCTGATGCTGTCGGGGATCGGCCCGGGCGCGCATCTCGCCGAGCACGGGATCCCGGTTCTGGCCGATCGCCCGGGGGTGGGGTCGAACCTGCAGGACCATCTGGAGCTCTATATCCAGATGAAAAGCCTGAAGCCGGTCACGCTCTACCGGCACTACAACTATCCGGCGATGCTCCGGATCGGCACGCAGTGGTTGCTGGCCAAGACCGGGCTCGGCACCTCGAACCAGTTCGAGTCGGCGGCGTTCGTCCGGTCGGCTCCGGGGGTCGACTATCCCGACATCCAGTTTCACTTCCTGCCGCTCGCGGTGCGCTATGACGGCAAGTCGGCGGTCAAGGGGCATGGCTTCCAGGCTCATGTCGGGCCGATGCGCTCGCCCTCGCGCGGGACGGTGCGGCTCGCCTCGGCCGATCCGGCGGCCCCTCCGCGGATCCGGTTCAACTACATGAGCACCGAGAAGGATTGGGTGGATTTCCGCCATTGTATCCGGTTGACCCGCGAGATTTTCGGCCAGCCGGCCTTCTCGCCCTATTCCGGGGACGAGATTCAACCCGGTGTGGCGCTGCAGAGCGATGACGAGCTCGATGGCTTCATTCGCGAGCATGCCGAAAGCGCCTACCATCCCTGCGGGACGGCTCGAATCGGGGCGGCGAGCGATCCGCTGGCGGTCGTCGATCCGGAATGCCGGGTGATCGGCGTCGACGGGCTGCGGCTCGCCGACAGCTCGATCTTCCCGCGGGTCACCAACGGCAACCTGAACGCGCCCTCGATCATGGTCGGCGAGAAGGCGGCCGACCATATCCTCGGCCGCGCACCCCTGGCGCCGATCAATGCCGAGCCGTGGGTCAATCCCCGCTGGCGCGACAGCGACCGCTAGGCTCATGGGTCGGCCCCTCGTCAAATCGCTTGGTGGAGACGGGGGGCGGGCCTAGAATTCCGGCGTCACGGACTCCCGGACGGGGGCCGGGCCAAAGGGGGAAACAGCCATGGGAAGCGAACTCGCCGGCGGATGCGCGCATGTTCACACGCATGCGGATCACGGGCCAATCGACAACCACACCTGTCACTGCTCGGTCTGCAAGGCGGTGACGGGGCAGCCGGAGACGCATGTCGCGTTCTTCCGGTTCCAGGACGTGGATGTCGACAATGAAGGCGGGCTGAAGCGGCAGCCGTTCAATGTGCGCAATCCCGATGGGCCGCTCGAATTGTGCACCTGTGCGGTCTGCGGCGCGCCGATCATGCTGGACGACAGGATGCACCGGATCCGGGTGATCGTTCCGAACCTGATGGGGTTCGACGGGGCGTTCCCGGCCGCGACCTACCATGCTTTCTTCGACCCGGCCACGGGTGAGGCGCGGCCGGGGGACGGCCGTCCGGTCTATGAGGGGCTGCGTCCGGATTTCGTGTGGCCCGATCCGGCCTGATCGCGGCCGGCGCCAGACGATCCCCCTTGCGGGCGCGGGCCCGGTCGGGCGAGATCGGCCGCGATGGTCCGGTTCGCCCCCCTGATGGAGATCGCGCTCGAGGAGGCCCGCGCCGCGGCGGCGCGGGGCGAGACGCCGGTGGGCGCGCTGGTCGCCGAGCCGGGATCGGACCGGGTGCTCGGCCGGGCCGGCAACCGGACCCGCGAGCTTCGCGACCCGACGGCGCATGCCGAGATGCTGGCGATCCGGCAGGCCTGCGCCGCGCTGGGCTCGGAGCGGCTGGTTGGGCTTGACCTCTATGTGACGCTCGAGCCCTGCGCGATGTGCGCGGCGGCGATCGCGGCGGCCCGGATCGGGCGGCTGTTCTATGGGGCGGCCGATCCGAAGTCGGGCGGGGTCGAGCAGGGGGCGCGGGTCTTTGCCCATCCGCAGGCCCATCACCGGCCGGAGATCTTCGGGGGCATCGCCGAGGCCGAGGCTGCAGCGCTGCTGCGGAATTTCTTCAAGGGGCTGCGCTGAGGCTCAGAGATCGGCGACCTGGAGAGCCCAGTCTTCTTCCGGGCTGGCCCCGGCCGGCGCGGACCCGGCCCGGCGATACCAGTAGGCCGCGTTGCCCCGGTCTCCCTCGATCAGGTGGGCCAGCGCATGGACCCGGTCGCAAGCGGGGTCGCCCTCGCAGTCCTGGCAGATCGCATGGGCCCTCTCCCAGGCCGGGCCGGTGCGGAACTGGCCTTTGGCGAGCCACCAGAGCGCCTGGAGCGCCGGGGCGAGGGCGGGAGGGGGCGCGGGGGCGGCAAGGCTGTCGATCAGGGCGGTCATCGCCGGAACTCTCCTCAAGAGGCCACCGCTGCGCGGAGTCGCACGCGTGCGACTCCAGTCAACATATTGATATTAAACAACATTGAAAATTCCGCTAACCCTTTGTTAGTCTCCGCACGCCCAGGCCATCCAATAAGGTGAGCCCTCGCGCGGGGCCGACCTACACACAAGGTAGAGGTCTATCGGACAGTCCGAGGGCCCCACCAACGGACAGAAAGGCAAGGGAGGCGACCGCCCGCCGCAAGGAGCCGCCCGCGGCTGTGCCTTTCCGCCAATGCCTGCGTCCCGAAGCGGCGAGCGCGGCTGAGCCGCTGCAACGCTGCAGCGCGCCGCGCGCGGTGCGGTGACGCTCGGCGCGGCGTCGCCGCGGCGCTCCGGGAGCGTCGCGGCGGGGAGTGAAGGACCCCCGGGCCTCAGAGCTGGATCGGCTCCAGGACCTTGGGCTCGATCACCTGGACGCCCGGAAGGGCGTCCTGCAGCGCCGCGGCGCTCTGTTCGAGGATCGGGAAGGTCTGGAAATGGCAGGGGATCACCGTCTTGAAGTTGAAATAGCGCCTGGCCGCGTAGGCGGCGCGCTTCATGTCCATGGTGAAATGGCCGCCCGCCGCGAGGATGCCGATCTCGGGATGGTGCAGCGCCTCGAACACCTCCATGTCGGCCATCACGTCGGTATCGCCCGAGACATAGACCGTCCGGCCCTCGCCCGCGATCATGAAGCCCGATTCGTGCCCGCCATAGACCGGACCGTTCGGCCCGGGGAACGACGAGGAATGCGTGGCATTGACGAGCGTCACCGCCACCTCGCCCAGCCGGACCGTGCCGCCCTTGTTGAAGCCCACGGTCGCGATGCCGTGGATCTCGGCCCAGTAGCTCATCAGGTCGTAGATGCCGACCGCGGGAATCCCGAGCTCCTTGGCGATCTCGGGGGCGCCGGTCGTGTGGTCGCCATGGCCGTGGGTGATCAGGATATGAGTCGCGCCCGCGATCGCCTCGCCCCGCCGCTCGGCCGGGAAGGCGGGGTTGCCGGTCACCCAGGGATCGACGAGCAGCACCTGGTCGGCGATCTCGATCCGGAAGCCGGAATGGCCCAGCCAGACAATCTTCATGGCGATCTCCCCTCGTCCGCTATAGACACCCCCCCGAGGCGTCTGGACGAGGGGGACTGTCGATGGACTGGACTCGCGCCGTCAACCTCTATTGCGAGCGCACCGATGCCGGCTTCTGGTCGGAGCCGGTCAACGCGCTGTCGAACGCGGCCTTCCTGGTGGCGGCCCTGGTCTGCTGGCGGATGTTCGGGGATCGGCGCGATCCCGGCGCACGCCTGCTCGTCCTCCTGCTGGCGGCGATCGGGGTGGGCTCGTTCCTGTTCCACACGGTGGCCGAGGCCTGGGCGGGGCTGGCGGACGTGCTGCCGATCCTGGTCTTCGTGCTGCTCTATCTGGGGCTCGCGACCGTCCGGTTCTTCGGCCTGCCCGTCTGGGCGGGGGCCGTGGCGGCCGCATCGTTCCTGCCGTTCGCCGCTTTGGTCTCGGGTCTCGCCACGCGGCTGTTCGGCGGGCTGAACGGATCGGAAGGATATCTGCCGGTCCTGGTCGCGCTCGCGCTTTATGCGCTCGCCTTGCGCCGGCGGGCGCCCGCGACGGCGGGACGGCTCGCGATGGGGGCGGGGCTCTTCGCGATCTCGCTCGGGTTTCGGACGCTCGATGCCGATCTCTGCCCGGTCTTTCCGCTCGGGACGCATTTCCTCTGGCATCTCTTGAACGCCGTCCTGCTCGGATGGATGATCGCGACGCTGGTGCGACACGAGGCTCGATCAGGGGCCTGATCAGAGGCTGATTCGGGGCCGGGCCTTGCGCGGGGGGGCGGCGCGAGGTAAGCCGGGCGCCACGCTTTTCAAGCCGCATCGGGAAGCCCACGCATGTCCATCGACAAGGACACCGCGCGCCGTGTCGCGCATCTCGCCCGGATCGAGGTCGGGGAGGCCGAGCTCGGGCCGCTCGCGACCGAGCTCTCGGCCATCCTGGGCTTCATGGAGCAGCTCGCCGAGGTCGATATCGCGGGGGTCGAGCCGATGACCTCGGTCACGCCGATGGCGCTGCCCCTGCGGGCGGATGTCGTGACCGATGGCGGCTACCCCGAGCGCGTGCTCGCCAACGCGCCGGAGGCGCGGGCGGGTTTCTTCACCGTCCCGAAGGTGGTCGAGTAGCGTCATGTCCGATCTTGCGTCCGATCCCGCCCGCCTGACCCTGGCCGAAGCCCGCGACGCGCTGCGCAGCGGCAGTCTCGGGGCCGTCGAGCTGACCGAGGCCTGTCTGGCCGCCGCCGAGGCGGGCAGCGCGCTCAACGCCTTCACGCCGCTGGCGCCCGAGCGGGCGCGGGCCGATGCCGCGCGCGCGGCCGAGCGGCTGGCGCAGGGGGGAGCGCCCGATCTCTGCGGCATCCCGCTCGGGATCAAGGATCTGTTCTGCGTCGAGGGGCTGCCGGCGCAGGCGGCCTCGAACATCCTGGAGCGCTTCGTGCCGTCCTATGAGAGCACGGTGACGCGCAAGCTCTGGGGCGAGGGCGCGGTTTGCCTCGGCAAGCTCAATATGGACGAGTTCGCGATGGGGAGCTCGACCGAGAGCTCGGCCTTCGGGCCGGCGGTCAGCCCGTGGCGGCGGGCGGGTGATGAGGTGCAGCTGACGCCCGGCGGCTCGTCGGGCGGCTCGGCGTCGGCGGTGGCGGCGGATTTCTGTCTCGGCGCGACCGGGACGGATACCGGGGGGTCGATCCGGCAGCCGGCCGCCTTTGCCGGGATCGTGGGCGTGAAGCCGACCTATGGGCGGTGCTCGCGCTGGGGGATCGTCGCCTTCGCCTCGTCGCTCGACCAGGCGGGTCCGATGGCGAAGTCCGTGCGCGATGCGGCGATCCTGCTCAAGGCGATGGCCGGGCACGACCCGAGGGATTCGACCTCGGCCGATCTTGCGGTGCCGGATTTCGAGGCGGCGCTGAAGGGCGACATGCGGGGCAAGCGGATCGGCATTCCGGCCGAGTACCGCGTCGCGGGGATGCCGGCCGAGATCGAGGCGCTTTGGCATCGGGGCGCGGAGATGCTGCGCGATGCCGGGGCGGAGATCGTGGAGATCAGCCTGCCGCATACGAGATATGCGCTGCCCGCCTATTACGTGATCGCGCCCGCCGAGGCCTCGTCGAACCTCGCGCGCTATGACGGGGTTCGGTATGGCCATCGCGCGACGATCGGCGCGCAGGAAGGCATCACCGAGATGTATGAGCGCACGCGGGCCGAGGGGTTCGGGCGCGAGGTGCGGCGGCGGATCATGATCGGCACCTATGTGCTGTCGGCCGGCTATTACGACGCCTATTATTTGCGTGCGCAGAAGGTGCGGACGCTGATCCGGCGCGATTTCGAGCAGGTCTTTGCCGCGGGGATCGACGCGATCCTGACGCCCGCGACGCCATCGGCGGCCTTCGGTCTGGGCGAGATGGCGGCGAGCGATCCGGTCGAGATGTATCTTAACGATGTGTTTACCGTTACCGTTAACCTTGCGGGCCTGCCGGGGGCGAGTGTCCCCGCCGGGCTCGATGCGCAAGGCCTGCCGCTCGGGCTGCAGGTGATCGGGCGGCCCTGGGACGAGGCGGGGATGCTCGATGTGGCCTATGCTCTGGAAAAAGCGAGCGGATTTGCTGCAAAGCCGGAGAAATGGTGGTAAGACGGGCAAAACGGGCACCAACGAGGCAGTACAAGCAATGACGAAGCGTCTGGCGGCGGTTCTGGCGAGTGGCCTTCTGGTCGGCTGCACTTCGAGCGCGGTCACCATGCCCGACACGGCGAGCGTCACCGAGGTTCCGTTCGACACGGCCGCCCCGGCTGCTTCGGCCGGCGCGTCGGCTTCGGCGGCCGCCTCGTCGATTGGCGGGGTCGAGATCCCGGAGGGGATGGCGGTGGCGCCCGCGGGAACCACGACGGCGGAGGCCGCGCCCGGGGTTGGGCGCAAGCTCGATGACGACAAGCTCAACCTGCTGCAGACCACGCTCGAGGAGCAGAAGGTCGATGCCGCGATCGCCGAGAAGAAGCTCGAGCAGGATCGCGCGCAGCTGGTGATTGTCCAGCCCGGTGCGCTGCCCGACAAGGTCGACGGGGTGAATATCGCGCTCTATGCGCAGCAGAGCACCAATCCGGTGGGCAACCGGATCTATAGCCGCACCGGCAGCCTCGGGATCGGCTCGGCCTGCTCGCGCTTCAAGAATCCCGACGACGCGCAGCGCGCCTTCCTGGCGGGGGGCGGGCCGGAGACCGACAAATATGGGCTCGATCCCGATGGCGACGGGTTCGCCTGCAAGTGGGATCCGACGCCGTATCGCGCGCTCAAGTCCTGACGCTCGGATGCAGGTGGGGCGCATAGCCCGCCGCCAGCGCCGCGCAGGTCGCGGGCGGGGTGAGGCAGGTGACCCTTGCCACGGGCAGGGGCGCTTCCGCGCCGTAGCCGGCGAAGCTCCAGGGCCGCATGCCGGCCGCGGTGCGCAGCTGCCATGCTCCGGCATGCGCGAAGATCGCGCCCGGCGGCACGGAGGCGGCCGGAACGGGGATGCGGGGGCCGAGGCGCTCAGCATGCAGGATACGGTCGATCTCGGGCGCGGCGGGAGGCGGCACGCCCTGCGCCCGGCCCCAGGCCGTGGCGAAGGCGCGGGCTTCGGCGCGGCGGCATTCGTAGCAGGGGCGGTGGCCGGCGGCGAGCGCCGTCGCCTCGTCGAGAAAGAAGATCTCGGTATAGCCCGGGCCCATCACCGGGCGGTGCCGGTCGCGAAAGGCGAGACGGCAGCAGATCCAGGCCCGGCTTCGCCAGCGCGCGGGTCCGAGCGTCCCGTCGTCTCGATGCAGCCGGCCGCCGCGATTCCCCAGGAAGAGGCCGCGGACGGGTACCGCCTGCAGGCTGCCATCGGGGGCGCAGCGGTTCTGCAGGGGCGAGGGGCGGCTGGGCTGCATGGCGGGGAGCACTGACCCATGGTGCCGCGTGTCCGGTCAAGTCCTAACCACGGGCCGCGCCGCGATGGGGCTCGGCCCGATCTGGTGGTGCTGCATCACACCGCGATGCGGAGCGCCGAGGCGGCGCTCGACCGGCTGTGCGACCCGGCCGCGGAGGTCTCGGCACATTATCTGATCGCGGAGGACGGGGCGGTCTGGCAGCTGGTCGACGAGGCGGAGCGGGCTTGGCATGCCGGGGCCGGGCAGTGGGGCGCGGTCACGGACGTGAATTCCCGCTCGATCGGGATCGAGCTCGTCAATCCCGGGCCGCTCGACGGCTTCCCGCCCTTCCCCGAATCGCAGATGACGGCCCTGGAAGCGCTGCTCGACGCAATCGCGGCGCGCTGGACGATCGCGCCGGCGCGCGTCATTGCCCATTCCGACATGGCGCCGGGGCGCAAGGCCGATCCCGGGCCGAAATTCGACTGGCGCCGGCTGGCGCTGGGCGGGCGCGCGATCTGGCCGGAGCCGTGCGCCGCGGCACCGGCCGGCCCCGTCGGCTTTCGCGCGGCGGCGGAGGCGATCGGATACCGGGCGCCGGGCGGCGACTGGGGCGCGGTGCTCGCCGCCTTTCGCCTGCGGTTCAGGCCCTGGGGCGTGGGCAGGCTCGATACCGCGGACACGGTCCTCGCCGAGGCCGTTGCGGCGGCGCATCCCTGCATTGACGCGGGCCCGCTTCCTGCCTAAGCCGGGCGCCGCGCGGATGGCCGGACGGCCGCGGCTCGGGCAACCGGGGCGAGGAAAGTCCGGACTCCAGGAAGGAATGGCGGCGGGTAACGCCCGCCCGGGGCAACCCGAGGGAAAGCGCCACAGAGATCAGACCGCCGTTCTCCGGAACGGTAAGGGTGAAACGGTGGGGTAAGAGCCCACCGCGCCGGCGGCAACGTCGGTGGCACGGCAAGCCCCGCCAGGAGCAAGGCCGAATAGGGATCGCGCGGGGCCTCGGCTCCAGGGGACCTTCCCCCGAGCGGTCCGGGTTGGCTGCTGGAGCCCGCCGGCGACGGCGGGCCTAGAGGAATGGTCGTCGGCCCGCCAGCGGCGGGTCACAGAATCCGGCTTACAGGCTGTCCGCGCATTCATCCCGGCGCCGGCCGATCGCATCGGGCGGGCGCCCGGCGATGTCAGCGATCTCCCGGTGACGCCCCAACCCCCGGGGGGAGCGCGCTCCCGGTCCGGCGCGAGCGCCACGATAGGGCGCGGACGCCGGCGATACCCTCGGCCGACGCCCCGGTGCCCGCCCGAGACGGGATCGCGGAGCCACTCGGCTCGAGAATCGCGATCACGGTTCCGTGACTCGGTGAGCGATCGTCCCATGGGATCCCGTGGGCGCCGGCAGGAGTCGGCGCCCGATTCGGCGGAAAATCACTTTAGGTGCAGGTGCGAAGGTCCCGACTCTGCAATCATTACAACTTTAGGAAGTTTTCACTCGGATTGAGCAATCCAGGATTGTGCAAGATATTGTGGTCACGTTCTCGCGATTCCACCAGTAATGCGCAGTCAAGTGGGCGCGTGCGCAACAGGCGCAGCAAATCCAGCAGGGACAGGGCTCTACGGGCGGCAGTGGAGTCAAATCCCATTGAATCCCATGCGGTCCCATGGTATTCCCTAAATCACGGAAGGCGGCGGTATTCGGACAAGGGCGCTAAAGACCCACCAGAAACTCGGCAGGTTTCATACAGGCCCGCAGCTTTCCCCGATGAAGACAGACCCGACGCGGCTGATAAGCGAGCAGGCACGTGGCGCAGTCGGGCGCGAGGCCCCAAGAGGACCGGCAGACGGGTCGTGCTTTCAGGCAGCACGGCCCGTCTTTCGTTCAGAGAGACGGGTCGAAAGACGGGCTGAGGGACGGGTCGAGACAGGAGCGTAGGAGCCGGTGAAGGCGTCGTTTCGCGGCGAGTCGGTCCACAAGCTGGACAGCAAGGGTCGCTTGTCGATCCCGGCTCCCTTTCGGCGCGAGCTCGAAAAGGGCGATCCGGACTTCGAGGCGACCAAGATCCATCGCTTCATCCTGGTCTATGGCCACGCCGATACCAGCTATCTCGAATGCTATTCGCTCGAATCGATGGCGCGGCTCGAGCGCAAGATCCGCAAGCTTCCGCAATTCTCGGACGCGCGGAAGAACGCGACCTACACCTTCCTGACCCAGTCGATGCAGGTCGAGCTCGACCCGACCGGGCGCATCGTGCTGCCGCAGAAGCTGCGCGAACGGATCGGGGCCGAGGAGGAAGTGCTGTTCCTGGGCGAGCTCGACACGTTCCGCATCACCACGCCGCCGGCCTTCGAGGTGCTGCAGGCCGAGCTCGCCGCGCGCATGGTGCCGGGCGACCCGACGAGCGACCCCTATGCCGCGCTGGGCGCGCTCGAGGATGAGGACGACGAATGATGTGCGCCGCCTTCCGTCACGTGCCGGTGCTGATCGGCGCGATTCTGGAGCGGGTGGCGCCGGTGCGCGGGACCTGGCTCGACGGGACCTTCGGGGCCGGCGGCTACGCGCTGGCGCTGATCGAGGCGGGGGCGGAGCGGGTGATCGGCATCGACCGCGATCCGGAGGCGCTGGCGGCGGCCTGGATCGCCGATTTCGGGGGGCGGATCGCGCTGCATGCCGGGCGTTTCAGCGCGCTCGACCGGATCGCCGCCTCGGCCGGGTCGCCGGGGCTCGACGGGGTCGTGCTCGATATCGGCGTCTCCTCGATGCAGCTCGACCAGGCGGCGCGGGGCTTCTCGTTCCAGAAGGACGGCCCGCTCGACATGCGGATGGAGCAGGCGGGCCCTTCGGCCGCCGATCTGGTGAACCAGGCCCCGGAGGCGCGGCTGGCCGACATTCTCTATCAGTTCGGCGAGGAGCGCGCCGCGCGGCGGATCGCGCGCGCCATCGTCGCCGCCCGGCGGACTGCGCCTTTCGAGACGACGTTGCAGCTTGCGGGGCTGATCGAGCGCCAGCTGCCGCGCCCGAAGCCCGGCCAGCCGCATGCCGCGACCCGCTCGTTCCAGGCGCTGCGCATCGCGGTCAATGACGAGCTGGGCGAGCTCGCCCGCGGCCTCGCCGCCGCCGAGGCGGCGCTTGCGCCCGGCGGCTGGCTCGCGGTCGTCACGTTCCATTCGCTGGAGGACCGCGTGGTCAAGCGCTTCCTCCAGCTTCGATCCGGCGCGGCGCCGCGCGCCAGCCGTCACGCGCCCGAGATCCTGCCCGAGGCGCCGCGCTTCGCCCTCGCCACCCGCAAGGCCGTCGCCGCCTCGGAGGCGGAGATCGCCGCCAATCCGCGCGCCCGGTCGGCCAAGCTCCGGATCGCCCGCCGGCTCGATGCGCCGGCGGGTATGGTCGGGGCGGCCGAGCTCGGCCTGCCGCCGCTCGCCGGCAAGGAGCTCCTGGCATGAAGTACCTGCTCTATCTGTCGGCTGCCGTGCTGGTCGTGGTCTGCGCCACCTGGGCCTATCGGGTGAACTACGCGACCCAGGAGGCGCTGAACCGCGTCGCCGATCTCGATATCGCCATCGCGCGCGAGCATGAGGCGATCGGCGTGCTCAATGCCGAATGGGCCTATCTCAACCGGCCGGACCGGCTGCGCGCGCTGGTCGATGCCAATGCGCACGGGCTCGACCTGCACCCGCTCACCCCCGACCAGTTCGGCGAGGTGGCGCAGGTCGCGATGCCGCCCGATCCGGCGGCGCTGGCGGAGGCGCAGGCCGCCGCGCCGGGTGCCGGCGGGCCAGCCGCGCCCACGACCGGAGCCGCGCATTCGCCAGCCGGGCAGGGGCCGTTGCCCCGGACGGCTGCCGCGCACACCGCCCATGCCGCGCCGAACCCCGCCGGAGACGTCGAATGATCCGCCGCCCGCTGCGTCCGCTCGCCCGCATCCTCTCGGCCCGCGCCGAGGGCAAGGACCCGGACATGATCGAGGCCGAGGAGCGCGCCGCCCGTTTGGCGCAGCGCCACCGCGCCGAGCGCCAGAAGGCCGAGAGCCGGCTGATCCTGCTCGGAGCGGTCTTCATCCTCGGCTTCACCACGGTCGCGGGCCGGATGGCGCTGCTCTCGGCCGCGGTTCCGAGCGAGCCGCGCGACGAGGTCGCCGCCGAGCCGATCCAGGCCCAGCGTGCCGACATCACCGATCATACCGGCGCGATCCTGGCGACCAATCTCGTCACCGCCTCGCTCTATGCCCAGCCGGCCGAGATGATCGACCCGGCGGCGGCAGCGACCGCGCTGGCGAAGATCTTCCCCGACCTGGACGCCAAGGCGCTGCTGGCGCGCTTCACGGACGGGCGCAAGTTCCTCTGGATCAAGCGCACCCTCTCGCCCGAGCAGCAGCAGCAGGTCCATGATCTCGGCGAGCCCGGGCTGCTGTTCGGACCGCGCGCCGTGCGGCTCTATCCGAACGGCGCGGTGGCGGCGCAGGTGCTCGGAGGCGCGAGTTTCGGGCGCGAGGGGGTGGACGCGGCCGAGATCGTCGGGACCGCCGGGATCGAGCGCATGCTCGACCAGCGCTTGCGCGATCCGGCCGAGGTCGACACGCCGCTGCAGCTTTCGCTCGATCTCGACGCCCAGGTGGCGCTCGAAGAGGTGCTCGATACCGGCATGAAGGCGATGCATGCCAAGGGCGCGGTCGGGATCCTGATGGAGGCTGACACCGGCCAGATCCGCGCCCTGGCGAGCCTGCCCGATTTCGACCCGAATCTCCGCCCGCCGCTGCCCACCGCCGGCGACCCGGCCGACAGCCCGCTCTTCAACCGCGCTGCCCAGGGGCGCTACGAGCTCGGCTCGGCCTTCAAGCCGCTGACCGTGGCGCTGGCGCTGGAGAAGGGGCTGGTGACGCCCCAGACCATGATCGACACCAAGGGTCCGATGCATTGGGGCCGCTTCACCATCCACGATTTCCACAATTACGGCGCCCGGCTGAGCGTCGAGGACATCCTGGTCAAGAGCTCGAATATCGGTGCGGCGCGGCTCGCGATCGAGAGCGGGGCGGCCTCGCAGAAGGCCTTCCTCGGCAAGCTCGGCATGCTCGACCCGGTACCGGTCGAGCTGAGCGAGGCGGCGCGCACCACGCCCCTGGTGCCGACGCGCTGGTCAGACCTCTCGACCATGACGATTGGTTTCGGGCACGGCATCTCGGTCACGCCGCTGCATCTCGCCACCGCTTATGCGAGCCTCGTCAATGGCGGCTACCGGGTTCATCCGAGCCTGGTCGCGAGCGAAGCCCGCCCGACCGAGGCCGACCGCGTGGTGTCGGAGAAGACCTCGCGCCAGATCCGCGAGATGTTGCGCCAGGTCGTGGTGCGCGGCACCGCGACCGAGGCGAATATCCCCGGCTACGAGGTGGCCGGCAAGACCGGTACCGCCGACAAGCCGCTCGCCCATGGCGGCTATGCCCGCGACCGGACGATCGCAACCTTCGCGAGCTTCTTTCCGGCGAGCAAGCCGCGCTACGTGCTGGTCGTGACCCTCGACGAGCCGTACACGATCATCAACGGCACGTCGTTCCGCACCGCCGGCCTCACTGCCGTCCCGGTGGCGGCCGACGCGATCCGGAGGCTCGCCCCGGTGCTCGGGCTGAGGCCCGACGGCACGGTCAACGACCAGCCGCTCACTGCCGCCCTGCCGGACGACGAGGATGACGACGGCGAGCAATTCGCCCCGCTTTACACCGTTGCGAGAAACGACTAGCCGAAGGCTGCGCGGAGCGGCAGGACCGCCCCGCGGCGCAACCCCACGAGAGCGACGCCGGAGGCGCTGACGCATGGCGGGAACCGATCGCAGCGACCGGCTGATGGGACTCGACGGGCTCGGCCTGCTGACCGGGACGCGTCGGGCGGGGGATTGGTCCGGGCCGCTGCCCAACCTGACCGGCCTCTCGGTCGACAGCCGCCAGACCCGACCGGGCCACCTGTTTGCCGCGCTGCCCGGCAGTCGGATGCACGGCGCCGATTTCATACCCTACGCGCTGCGAATGGGCGCCGCGGCGATCCTCACCGATGCCGAAGGCCTGGCGCGGGCCGAGGCGGAGGGCCCGCTCAAGCTGCCGGTGATCCTGGCCGACTCGCCCCGGCGGGTACTCGCGATCGCCGCCAGCCGCTGGCACGGCAGCCAGCCCGAGGTGATGGTCGCGGTGACCGGCACCAACGGCAAGACCTCGGTCGCGAGCTTCACCCGCCAGATCTGGGAAGCGCTGGGCGAGCGCGCGGTCAATTTCGGCACGACCGGCGTCGAGGGCGCGGTGGCCGCCCCGCTCGGCCATACCACGCCCGAGCCGATCGCGCTCCACGCGCTTCTCGCCGACCTGGCCGACCAGGGCGTCACCCATGCCGCCATGGAGGCGTCGAGCCACGGGCTCGACCAGCACCGGCTCGACGGAGTGCGGCTGGAGGCGGCCGGCTTCACCAACATCACCCGCGACCATCTCGACTATCATCCCGATTTCGAGGCCTATTTCGCCGCCAAGCTCGGTCTCTTCTCCCGCGTCCTGCCGCGCGGCGGCACCGCGGTGATCAATCTCGACGATCCGCATGGCGAGCGGGTCCGCGCCGTCGCCGAGGAGCGGCGTCAGAAGCTCCTGACCGTCGGCCATGCCGAGGGCACCAACCTGCGGCTGATCGGCCAGCGCTTCGACGCGACCGGCCAGGACCTGCTGTTCGCCTGGGCCGGCCGCAGCCACAAGGCACGGCTCGATCTGATCGGCGGCTTCCAGGCCAGCAATGTCCTGGTCGCGGCCGGCCTTGCCATCGGTTCGGGCAGCGACCCGGCCGCGGTCTTCGGTGCGCTGCCCGGTCTGCGCACCGTCCGCGGGCGCATGGAGCGCGCCGCGACGCGGGCGAACGGCGCCGCGGTGTTCGTCGATTATGCCCACACCCCCGATGCGCTCAAGACCGCGCTGACCGCCCTGCGTCCCCACGTGATGGGCCGGCTCCTGGTGGTGTTCGGCGCCGGCGGCGACCGCGACCGCGGCAAGCGGCCGTTGATGGGCGCCGCGGCGACCGCCGCCGCCGACCTCGTCTATGTGACCGACGACAATCCGCGCACCGAGGATGCCGCCTCGATCCGCGCCGCGGTCCGGGACGGCGCGCCGGAAGCGACCGAGATCGCCGACCGTGCCGAGGCGATCCTGACCGCCGTCGACGCGCTGCAGCCCGGCGACGCCCTGCTCATCGCCGGCAAGGGTCACGAGACCGGCCAGGTGATCGGCCAGGACGTGTTTCCCTTCGACGATATCGAGCAGGCGAGCGTCGCCGTCGCCGCGCTGGACGGGCTTGGCGCATGATCGCCTCGGATGCGCCCAGCCCCCTGACCGCTCGCCGGTTGTTGGCCGTGATGCCATTCCGGCCCGGTCTGGCGTCTTCAGGCATTCATATGGGCAGAAACCCTATCGGGCAGTTCCGGGGCCCCGCCAACGGGCGGGGAGAAAACTCTCACTCGACGGCCCCTTGGGGCCGTCTCCATCGCAGGGAGGCCGCAAAGGCGGCCGACCGTCAAGCGCCGGCCGAGGGCTGCCCCCTCGTGGGGCAGCTTGAGGCCGGCGCTGCTCCGGCGAGGACGGTGCCGCCGATGCCGGGCTCCCTGCCTTCCGGTATTCCGACGGGGAGATAGCGCATGCTTTGGACCCGCGACGAGGCGGTGGCCGCGACGGGCGGAACCTGCCCCCAGGACTGGCAGGCCTCTGGCGTCTCGATCGATACGAGGAGCCTCCTGCCCGGCGATCTCTTCGTCGCGCTGCGCGATGTCCGCGACGGCCATGATTTCGTCGCCGACGCCCTGGCCCGCGGCGCTGCGGCAGCCTTGGTCTCGCGGCGCCCCGAAGGGGTCGCGCCCGACGCGCCGCTCCTCGTCGTCCCCGATGTGCTCGAGGGGCTGCGCGGCCTTGCCCGTGCCGCCCGGGCGAGGCTTCGCGGCCGGCTGGTCGCCGTCACCGGTTCGGTCGGCAAGACCGGCACCAAGGAGATGCTGCGCACCGCGCTCGGCGCCCAGGCCCGGGTTCATGCCGCCGAGAAGAGCTACAACAACCATTGGGGCGTGCCGCTCACGCTCGCGCGCATGCCGGCCGAGGTCGATTACGCCGTGATCGAGATCGGCATGAACGCCCCCGGCGAGATCGCACCGCTCGCGCGGCTCGCCCGGCCGCATGTCGCGATGATCACCACGATCGCCGCCGTCCATCTCGCGGCGTTCCGCGACCTTGCCGGCATCGCCCGCGAGAAGGCGGCGATCTTCGAGGGGCTGGAGCCCGGCGGCACCGCGGTCCTCAATCGCGATATCGCGCAATATCCGATCCTGCTGCGCGCCGCGCGCCGGGCCGGCGCCCGTCCGGTCCGGTTCGGCCGCACCGGGCGGCCCGAATTCCTGCTGCGCGAGACCCAGGTCGCGGCCAGCGCGACCTCGGTCTCCGCCCGCGCCCACGGCCAGGATTTCTTCTTCAAGCTCGGAGCGCCCGGGGCGCATCTCGCGCTCAACGCGCTCGGCGCGCTCGCCGCGGTCGAGGCGCTCGGCGCCGACCTAGTCCGCGCGAGCCTGGCCCTTGCCGGCTGGCGCTCGCCCGAGGGGCGTGGCGCGCGCTGGACCGTGCTGCTCGGCCCCGACGGGCTCGACGGCTCGATCGGGCTGATCGACGAGAGCTACAACGCCAATCCCGCCGCGATGGCTGCCGCGTTCGAGGTCTTCGCGCGCGAGAAGCCGCAGGACGGGGTTGGCCGGGTCGCCGAGGGCCGCCGCGTCGCCTTCCTCGGCGACATGCTGGAACTGGGGCCTCAGGAGCTCGCGATGCATGAGGGCCTTGCCCGGGTGCCGGCGCTCGGCGCGGTCGGCAAGGTCCATTGCGCCGGCCCGCGGATGCGGGCGCTCCATGCCGTGCTGCCGCCCGACCAGCGCGGCGAATGGTTCGAGACCGCCGAGGAGATGGCCGCGCGGGTGCGCCGCCTGCTCGATGCCGGCGACATCGCCATGGTCAAGGGCTCGCTC
Organism: Amaricoccus sp.; assembly: GCA_046348955.1. Classification (GTDB taxonomy): domain Bacteria; phylum Pseudomonadota; class Alphaproteobacteria; order Rhodobacterales; family Rhodobacteraceae; genus Amaricoccus. Next base: position 246,925 of record JAXMDG010000002.1, on the reverse strand, counting down.
GGCTCGCGCGTCGGCAAGGTGGTCGAGGCGATCAAGGGCCTGGGCGAGGCCCGCCCGCCCGAAAGCCTGGAGAGTTAGCGGCCCCGATGTTCTATTATCTCGCGCAGCTGTCGCATGATGTCAGCCTGTTCAACGTCTTCCGCTATATCACCTTCAGGGCGGGCGGCGCCTTCATCACCGCCCTGCTCTTCGGCTTCCTGTTCGGGCGGCCGCTGATCAACCTGCTGCGTCTGCGCCAGGGTCGCGGCCAGCCGATCCGCAGCGACGGGCCGCAGAGCCATATCGTCAGCAAGGCGGGCACGCCCACCATGGGCGGGCTGCTGATCCTGTCGGCGACCTTCGTCTCGACGCTGCTCTGGGCGCGGTGGGACAACGGCTATGTCTGGCTGGTCCTGTTCGTCACCACCGGCTTCGGCTTGATCGGCTTCGCCGACGACTATGCCAAGGTGAAGCGGCAGAATGTCGACGGGGTCTCGGGCCGGATCCGGCTCGCCGCCGGCTTCGCGATCGCGCTGCTCGCCGGGGCCTGGGCGATGTATCTGCATCCCGGGGATCTGACCGGCATGCTGGCCTTCCCGGTCTTCAAGGGCCTGCTCCTCGATCTCGGGCTGCTGTTCCTGCCCTTCGCGATGCTGGTGATCGTGGGGGCGGCCAATGCGGTCAATCTGACCGACGGGCTGGACGGGCTCGCCATCATGCCGGTGATGATCGCCGCGGCCGCGCTCGGGGTGATCGCCTATGTGGTCGGGCGGGCCGATTTCTCGACCTATCTCGACGTGCATTACGTGCCCGGAACCGGCGAGATCACCGTCTTCGTCGCGGCGCTGATCGGGGGCGGGCTGGGCTTTCTCTGGTACAACGCCCCGCCCGCCGCGGTCTTCATGGGCGATACCGGCAGCCTCGCGCTCGGCGGCGCGCTGGGCGCGATCGCGGTGGCGACCAAGCACGAGATCGTGCTGGCGATCGTCGGCGGGCTCTTCGTGGTCGAGGCGCTGTCGGTGATCATCCAGGTCATGTATTACAAGCGGACCAAGAAGCGGGTCTTCCTGATGGCGCCGATCCACCACCATTTCGAGAAGCTCGGCTGGGCCGAGCCGCAGATCGTGATCCGCTTCTGGATCATCAGCCTGATCCTCGCGACGATCGGGCTTGCCACGCTGAAGCTGCGCTGAGCGCCGTGGACGCGACGAGGGGAGTGGGGGCGCGATGATCCCGGTGCGCGGCTATGACGGGCACCGGGTCGCGGTGCTCGGGCTCGGAAGGTCGGGCCTGCCGGCGGTGCGCGCGCTCCAGGCGGGCGGCGCGGAGGTGATCGCCTGGGACGATGGCGCGGCGGCGCGCGAGGCGGCTGCGGCCGAAGGGGTCGCGCTCGTCGATCCGATGCGGGCGCGGGCCTTCGACGGGGTGGCGGCGCTGATCGTGAGCCCCGGCATCCCGCATCTCTATCCCGCGCCACATCCGGCGATCGTCGCGGCCTGGGATGCCGGCGTGGCGGTCGACAACGATATCGGCCTGTTCTTCCGGTCGTTCGCGACACCGGCCTGGGACAGTTTCGATCGGACGCCGCAGGTCGTGGGCGTCACCGGCTCGAACGGCAAGTCGACCACGACCGCGCTGATCGCCCATATTCTGGCCTCGGCCGGTCGTCCGGTGCAGATCGGCGGCAATTTCGGCCGCGGCGCGCTCGATCTGGCGCCGGCTTCGGACGGCATGGTCGTGGTGCTCGAACTCTCGTCCTACCAGATCGACCTTGCGCGCGCGCTGCAGCCCGATATCGCGGTCTTCACCAACCTTTCCCCCGACCATCTCGACCGGCATGGCGGCATCGGCGGCTATTTCGCCGCGAAGCGCCGGCTCTTCACCCAGGGCGGCCCCGAGCGCAGCGTCATCGGCGTCGACGAGAACGAGGGCCGTTTCCTCGCGAACGTCATGCGCGAGGAGGCCGGGACGGGCGATCCGGTGATCGCCGTGTCGGTCACCCGCAAGCTGGCCGGCCCGGGCTGGTCGATCTTCGCCCGCAAGGGCTTTCTCGCCGAATGGCGCGGCGGGCGGCAGGTCGCGGCGATCGACCTGCGGGCCATGCCGACGCTGCCCGGCGCGCACAATCACCAGAATGCCTGCGCCGCCTATGGCGTGGCGCGCAGCCTCGGGCTCGGCCCGAAGCAGATCGAGGCGGCCCTCGCGACCTATCCAGGCCTCGCCCATCGCAGCCAGCTGATCGCGACCTGGAACGGGGTCCGGATCGTCAATGACAGCAAGGCCACCAATGCCGACGCCGCCGAAAAGGCGCTGCTCTCGTTCGAGCGCATCCGCTGGATCGCCGGCGGGCGCCCGAAGGAAGGCGGGATCGAGGCGCTGCGGCCGCTCTTCGGGCGGGTCGCCAAGGCCTATCTGATCGGTGAGGCGGCCGAGGATTTCGCGGCGACCCTGGGCGAGACGCCGAGCGCGGTGCTCGGCACGATGGAGCGGGCCGTTGCCGCGGCGCTCGCCGAGGCCGAGCCCGGCGACACGGTGCTGCTGGCCCCGGCCTGCGCGAGCTTCGACCAATATTCGAGCTTCGAGACGCGCGGCGAGGATTTCGTGGCGCGGGTGCGGGCGGCAATCGGCGCCTGACCGCGGAGGCCGGGCAGCGCGCGGATCGCCCCGCCCACCCACCCGCGATCCGCGCGCTGCCCTTGCGCTTCCGGACGGAGCGTGCCGCCGCGACCGGCCAAGTTCTGGTTGCGCGATCTTCGGTGAGTTCGGAGCAGTCGACGGGCCCGGAGCGCGCAATTCGGCAAGCGGCAATATCGAGCGCAAGTATTGTGCCCCAGAGCAATGCACCAAATCCGCGCCGGATAGGACGCGATCGGGCCGATCGGCGGAAAGGCGCGCGCGGCGCGATCGCTTTCTAAGTGCTGGCAAAGCATGGGGCAAACGGCTACAGTGCCACGAGAATATCCCCGCACCTCGGTCAACCTGGGCGGGAGCGACGGACGAGGCAGGCAAGTAAAGGCGGGAAAGGGCAGTTCCCCATGACCGAGATGGTCTACGGCGCCGTGCCGGCGAAGCCCGGCGAGGCGATCATTCCCGAATGGTGGCGGACCGTCGACCGCTGGTCGCTCGGCGCCATTGTCGGTCTGTTCCTGATCGGATTGCTGCTCTGCCTGGCCGCTTCCCCGCCGCTCGCGGTCAAGAACGGGCTCGAGCCGTTCCACTATGTCTGGCGCCAGGTCGCCTTCGGCATCGTCGCCTTCTTCCTGATGCTCGGGGTTTCGATGGCGGGCCCCCGGGCCCTGCGGCGCTGGGGGGTGATCGCCTTCGCCGGCTCCTTCGCCGCGCTGGCGCTGTTGCCGGTCTTCGGCACCGATTTCGGCAAGGGGGCGATCCGCTGGTACTCGCTCGGCTTCATCTCGGTCCAGCCGGCGGAATTCCTCAAGCCCTCCTTCGCGATCTTTGCGGCCTGGCTGATGGCCGCGGGCTACGATCTCAAGGGCCCACCGGGCAAGCTGCTGAGCTTCGGCATCGCCGTGGTCCTCACCACGATCCTGGCGCTGCAGCCGGATTTCGGGCAGGCCGGGCTCATCATCGCCGGCTGGGGCCTCATGTATTTCGCGGCCGGCGCCCCGGTATTGCTGCTCGGTGGGATCGGCGGCGCGGTGATGGGGGCGGGCTGGTTCGCCTATCACCATTCCGAGCATGTGGCGCGGCGGATCAACGGCTTCCTCTCCTCCGACGTCGATCCGCTGACCCAGATCGGCTATGCGACCAACGCGATCCAGGAGGGCGGGCTCTGGGGTGTCGGTGTCGGCAACGGGACGGTGAAATGGACCCTGCCGGACGCTCATACCGATTTCATCATCGCGGTGGCGGCCGAGGAGTTCGGGGCGATCTTCTGCGCGCTGATCCTGTCGCTCTACATGACCGTGGTGGTCCGCGCCCTGATGCGCCTCGTGCGCGAGCGTGACCCGTTCATCCGGCTCGCCGGCACCGGGCTCGCGGTCATGCTCGGGATGCAGGCGATGATCAATGTGGGCGTCGCGGTGCGCCTGTTGCCGGCCAAGGGGATGACGCTGCCGCTGATCTCCTATGGCGGGTCGTCGCTGATCGCCGCCGGGCTCGGTCTCGGCGTGCTGCTTGCGATGACCCGGCGCCGGCCCCAGCAGGATGTGGAAGAGTTCCTTGGCCGCGCCCATTGACCGCCCGCCGCTGCTCGTGATCGCCGCCGGCGGGACCGGCGGGCACATGTTTCCGGCCCAGGCACTGGCCGAGGAGATGCTGGCACGCGGCTGGCGGGTGCGCCTGTCGACCGATCGGCGCGGCGCGCGCTATACCGGCGGCTTTCCCGAGGCGGTCGAGCGGCGGGTGACGCGGTCCGGCAGCTTCGCGCAGGGCAGCCTGCTCGCCCGGCTGCTCGCGCCGCTGACCGTGGCGCTCGGGACCGTGGGCAGCCTCTGGAGCATGCTGCGGGACAAGCCGGCCTGCGTCGCCGGCTTCGGCGGCTATCCGGCGCTGCCGGCGATGATCGCGGCCTGGCTGCTGCGGGCGCCGCGGCTGATCCACGAGCAGAACGGTGTGCTCGGCCGGGTGAACCGGGCCTTCGCCAAGCGGGTCGACGTGGTGGCCTGTGGCACCTGGCCGACGGCGCTGCCGGCGGGGGTTCGGCATGTCCATGTCGGCAATCCGGTGCGGGCCGAGGTGCTGGCCGTGCGGGGCGCGCCCTATCCCGTGCCGGGGGATCGCGGCATGAACCTGCTGGTGATCGGCGGCAGTCAGGGGGCGGGGCTGTTCTCCAGGATCATGCCCGAGGCGCTGATGCTGCTCGAGCCTGCCTTGCGCGACCGGCTGCGCCTCGCCCAGCAGGTGCGGCCCGAGGACATGCAACGCGCCCAGGACAGCTATCGGGGTCTCCGGATCCGGGCCGAGTTGCGCGGCTTCTTCGAGGACGTGCCCGAGCGGCTGGCCGGCGCGACGCTGGTGATCAGCCGGGCGGGCGCCGGGTCGATCGCGGACATCACGGCCATCGGGCGGCCGGCGATTCTCATCCCTTATCCGTTCGCCTCGGACGACCATCAGGCTGCCAATGCGGCTGGGCTCGTTTCCGCCGGCGGGGCCTTCATGATCCGCGAGGGGGAATTGACGGCCGACCTGCTGGCGGGGCACATCACCGCGATCCTGTCCGACCCCGAGGGGGCGGCGGCGATGGCCGAGGCGAGCCTCGGCCAGGGGCGCCCCGACGCCACGATCGATCTGGCGGAGCTCGTCGAGCATCTCGCCCAACAAGGAGGCAGGGCATGAACGGACAGACCAGGCTCCCCCACGATATCGGGGCGATCCATTTCACCGGCATCGGCGGCATCGGCATGTCCGGCATCGCCGAGGTGCTGCTCAATCACGGCTTCACGGTGCAGGGCTCGGACCTGAAGGCCAGCCCGATCACCGAGCGGCTGGCGAAGAAGGGCGCGCGGATCTTCATCGGTCAGCGGGCGGAGAATATCGACGGCGCCCAGGTCATGGTGATCTCCTCGGCGATCAAGCCCGGCAATCCCGAGCTCGACGCGGCGCGGGCGAAGAACCTGCCGGTGGTGCGGCGGGCGGAGATGCTGGCCGAGCTGATGCGGCTGAAATCCAACGTCGCGGTCGCGGGCACCCATGGCAAGACCACGACGACCTCGATGGTGGCGGCGCTGCTCGATGCGGGCGGGATGGATCCGACCGTGGTCAATGGCGGGGTGATCCACGCCTATGGCTCGAACGCCCGGATCGGCACGGGCGACTGGATGGTGGTCGAGGCCGACGAGAGCGATGGCAGCTTCGTCAAGCTGCCGGCGACCATCGCGGTCGTGACCAATATCGATCCCGAGCATCTCGACCATTACGGCACCTTCGAGGCGCTGAAGAGCGGGTTCGACACCTTCGTCTCGAACATCCCGTTCTATGGGATCGCGGTCGCCTGTATCGACCATCCCGAGGTGCAGGCGATGGTGGGGCGGATCTCGGACCGGCGCGTGGTGACCTATGGGTTCAGCCCGCAGGCCGACGTGCAGGCCCGGAACCTGGTCTTCGAGAATGGCGGGGCGCGGTTCGATGTGAGCCTCAATGCCGAGGGCCAGGCCATCCAGGGCGTGACCCTGCCGATGACGGGCGACCACAATGTCTCGAACGCGCTGGCCGCGATCGCGGTGGCGCGGCATCTGAAGGTCTCGAAGGAGGCGATCCGCAAGGCGCTCGCGGGCTTCGCGGGGGTAAGCCGGCGCTTCACCAAGGTCGGCGTGGTGAACGGGGTCACCATCATCGACGATTATGGTCACCACCCGGTCGAGATCGCGGCGGTGCTGAAGGCGGCCCGGCAGGCGACCAAGGGGCGGGTGATCGCGGTGCACCAGCCGCACCGCTATACCCGGCTGCGCGACCTCTTCACCCAGTTCTGCGCCGCCTTCAACGATGCCGATGTGGTGGCGATCGCCGACATCTATTCCGCTGGCGAGGCGCCGATCGAAGGGATCAGCCGCGATACGCTGGTGGGCGGGCTGATCGCGCATGGCCATCGCCGCGCCCTGCCGTTGAGCGGAGAGGAGGCGCTCGCGGCCTTCGTCAAGGCCGAGTGCCGGCCGGGCGACATGCTGGTCTGCCTTGGCGCGGGGTCGATCAGCGCCTGGGCGCATGGCCTGCCGGAGCGGCTGCAGGAGAAGAACGGCGCGAAGGAGCCGGTCGAGGCCTGAGCCATAGCCAGAGTCGCACGCGTGCGACTCTGGCTATTATATTGATAACATTAGCCTTTCTCAGAGGCATTTACCCGATCGCAAGGAAGGTGAACGCCTCGGCGCGCCGGGCAGCGGCACCGTTGCTTTCGGTAAAGCGCCGCGGCGACGCCTCTCTTGTGGCACCGTTCGGCTCGCGGCGCGCGGCATCGTTGCGGCGGCTCAGCCGTTTCTCGGCTTCGCGGCGGCGGTTCGGGTGGCGAGGCGGCAGCCGCGTGGGCGCGGCCAAGCAGGATGCGGGGCCGCGCCGGTGCCCGCTGCCGATTGGGTTTGGCCAGACCGAGGCAAGGCGGGCCGCCGGCGGGGGGGGGCCGGACGGATGGTTCGCTCCGGTCAGACGGAGGGCGGATTGGCGCGGTCCCACCATCGGAGCACGCGCAGCGCCGCGAGCGTGATCCAGCGCGAGGGCGCACCCGGCGCGGCGTCGACAGCAAACCAGACACGGCCCCGCTCGGTCCAGTCGAGCGGCCATGTGCCGTCCGCGCGCCGGCGCTCGCGCAGCCAGCCGATCGCGTCCGCCAGCCGCGGGTCCGGCGCGATTCCGGCCCATTCGCCGGCAGCGCGGAAATAGTCGAGCCCCCGCAGCGCGTCGTACCGCCAGCGGCTCGGATGCCGGAGCTGCAGGAAGCGCGCATCCGCCGTCGCGCCCGTGCTCAGGCGGCGGAACAGATGCCGCTCGAGCAGGAAGACCTCGCCCGCGCGCCGCGCCTCGCGCAGCGCCGCGCTGCCGCCGGTCGCCCGCTCGTAGTCCAGCAATCCTTCGAGCACGTTGATCGTGCTGTGGAAGGACGACCGCGCCGACCCGTTGCGGCGTTCGCAGTTCCAGCCGCCATCGGGCTGGCGCTCGCCGAGCAGCCGCGCCACGATGCCCGCGACATCGGCGCCGAAATAGGCGCCGGCCGCCACGGTGCGGCCATTGATGCATTCCTCGACCTCGCCCTGCCAGAAGGGCCGGCCGCCTTCCTCCCAGCGCGCATTGGCCGCGACGAGCGCGACCGTGCGCCGGGCCGAGGCCGAAGCCGGGTCGAGGCCGAAGTCGCGGAGCTGCGTCAGGGCATGCGCCGTCGCGGTCCAGGCCTGGCCCTCCGCCTCCCCTTGCGCGCGGGTGAAATCGGCCGGCCAGAAGGCGCCCCCGGCCCACTGGCCGTCCGGATCCTGGCAGGCGAGCAGCCGCGCGCCCCAGCCCTCCCGCTCCACCCGGGCGCGCTCTGCCCGCCACACGGCCTCGGGCGCGCCGGCGAGATCGCGCAGCACCTGCCAGCGAAGGGCGGGATCGGACCTGAGCAGCCAATCGATCACCCCGTCGCGCTCCGCCATGTCGCCCCCCCCTCGCCAAGACCGGCGCGCAGGATACGTCTTGCCAGGCGCAGGGGAAGCGCGTATAGGCCCGGGCCGGTTCCCGTTCGGGGGGCCGGATCCCGTCCATCACGCCGTGTTTGCCCGCTTTCGTCGCTCGAGGGGCATTTCCGGCCAGAGGAGAAGCGACATGAAGCTGAACGAACTCTCCGACAATCCAGGCGCGGCCAAGTCCCACAAGCGCGTCGCGCGCGGCCCGGGCTCGGGCAAGGGCAAGACCGCCGGCCGCGGCATCAAGGGCCAGAAGTCGCGCTCGGGTGTGGCGATCAACGCCTATGAGGGCGGCCAGATGCCGCTCTACATGCGCCTGCCGAAGCGGGGCTTCACCAATATCAGCAGCCGGCACCATGCGGTGATCAATCTCGGCCTGCTGCAGAAATTCATCGATGCGGGCAAGATCGACCCGACCCAGCCGGTCACCGAGGCGGTCCTGGTGGAGTCGGGCCTGGTGCGCCGCAAGCTCGACGGCATCCGCCTGCTCGCCAAGGGCGAGATCAGCGCGAGCGTCGCGATCACCGTGACCGGCGCCTCGGCGGCGGCGGTGGCGGCGGTCGAGAAGGCCGGCGGCTCGGTGACCGTCACCCGTCCGGCCAAGGCGGACACTGCGACCGAATGAGGCTTGTGGCGGAGAAATCCGCAGCTTAAGTCAAAGCTGTTTTCGCGCCGCCGGGCCCCCCGAAAACGGGTCCCGGCGGCGCCGCACTTCATGGGGGCCTCGATGGCATCGGCAGCGGAACAGATGGCCGCCAACCTGAGCTGGAGCACCTTCGGCAAGGCCAAGGATCTCCAGAATCGCATCCTGTTCGCGATCGGCCTGCTGATCGTGTACCGGATCGGTACCTATATCCCGGTCCCGGGCATCGACGCCTCCAAGCTGCAGGCCTTCTTCGAGCGGCAGAGCGTCGGGATCGGCGGCATGCTCAACATGTTCACCGGCGGGGCCGTCGCTCGGATGGCGATCTTCTCGCTCGGGATCATGCCCTATATCTCGTCCTCGATCATCGTGCAGCTTCTGACCTCCATGGTCCCCTCGCTCGGCGCGCTGAAGAAGGAGGGCGAGGCGGGGCGCAAGAAGATCAACCAATATACCCGTTACGGCACCGTGTTCCTCGCGACCTTCCAAGCCTACGGTCTCGCGGTGGGGCTGGAAAGCCAGGGGCTCGTCACCGATCCGGGCTGGTATTTCCGCATCGGCGCGGTGATCACGCTGGTCGGCGGCACGATGTTCCTGATGTGGCTCGGCGAACAGATCACCGCGCGGGGCATCGGCAACGGCATCTCGCTCATCATCTTTGTCGGCATCGTGGCGCAGTTCCCGGCGGCGCTCGCCCGGTTCTTCTCGGAGGGCCGCAGCGGCGCGCTGAGCCCGGCGGTGATCCTCGGCGTGATGGTGCTGGTGGTGGCGGTGATCGCCTTCGTGGTCTTCATGGAGCGCGCGCTGCGCAAGATCCATATCCAGTATCCCAAGCGCCAGATCGGGATGAAGATCTATGGCGGGGAGAGCTCGAACCTGCCGATCAAGGTCAATCCGGCCGGCGTGATCCCGGCGATCTTCGCCTCGTCCCTGTTGCTCCTGCCCGCCACCATCACCACGTTCTCGGGGCAGGCGGGCGGCAGCGGCTGGCTTTCCTACGTTGCGGCCTATATGGGGCACGGTCAGCCGCTCTATCTGGTCTTTTTCGGGGCGCTGATTGTCTTTTTCACCTATTTCTACACCGCCAATGTGGCCTTCAAATCCGACGATGTCGCGGACAATCTGAAGAAGCAGGGCGGCTTCATTCCGGGCATCCGGCCCGGCCAGAAGACCATCGAGTATCTCGACTACGTGGTGACGCGCATCCTGGTCATCGGCTCGGCCTACCTTGCGGCGGTCTGCATGCTGCCCGAGATCCTGATCTCCCGGTTTTCGCTGCCCTTCTATTTCGGGGGCACTTCCCTGCTGATCGTCGTCTCGGTAACAATGGATACCATAACGCAGATTCAGTCCCACATGCTGGCCCACCAGTATGAAGGGTTGATCGAAAAGTCACGGTTGCGTGGCAAGGGACGAGGGAAGCCAAGACGATGAACATCATTCTGCTGGGGCCGCCGGGCGCGGGCAAGGGAACGCAGGCCCGGATCCTCGTCGACGATTATGGGATGGTGCAGTTGTCCACCGGGGACATGCTGCGCGCGGCCAAGAGCTCCGGCACGGAGATGGGCAAGAAGGTTGCCGAGGTGATGGCGCGGGGCGAGCTCGTCACCGACGATATCGTGATCGGCCTGATCGCCGAGCAGCTCGACGGCGAGGCCGGCAAGCACGGGCTGATCTTCGACGGTTTCCCGCGGACCCTCGCCCAGGCTGACGCGCTGGAGGCGCTGCTGGCCGAGAAGGGCAAGAGCCTCGATGCGGTGATCGAAATGCGGGTCGACGACGATGCGCTGGTCGATCGGGTGTCGGGCCGCTTCACCTGCGCGAAATGCGGCGAGGTCTATCACGACGAGACCAAGCCGACCGCCGAGGCCGGCATCTGCGACAAATGCGGCTCGACCGAGTTCGTGCGCCGCGCCGACGACAATGCCGAGACGCTGCGCTCGCGGCTGGCGGCCTATTATCGCGGGACCGCGCCGCTGATCGGCTATTACCACGCCAAGGGCAAGCTCCGGACCGTGGACGGGCTTGGCGAGATCGACGGGATCGCGGCCGAGATCCGTGGCCAGCTGGGGCTGTGAGCAATTGCCCGATCCGGCCTTGACGCGGCATTAGGGATTTCTATACTCCGCGCTCTCTCGCAAGGGAGAGTCGTTCCCTCGGGCTTTGACTCGGGGAACGCGGAATGCTTGGCCCAGGGACATGGGTATGGGAAGCCCGCCATCCGGACATGGTGGGGCTGTGGCTTTTTGGACTGGGCCGGGCGGTGATGCCCGGAGGATGAACGGAGCAGAGACTTGGCGCGCATAGCTGGCGTTAACATTCCAACCAACAAGCGGGTTGAGGTCGCCCTCACCTATATCGCTGGTATCGGCAACCCGACCGCGAAGACGATTTGCGAGGCCGTCGGTATCGCGGACAATCGGCGGGTCAACGACCTGACCGATGCCGAAGTGCTGAAGATCCGCGAGTTCATCGACGCGAACCTGACGGTCGAGGGCGACCTGCGGCGCGAAGTCTCGATGAATATCAAGCGGCTGATGGATCTCGGCTGCTATCGCGGCCTGCGGCATCGCCGTGGCCTGCCGGTGCGCGGCCAGCGCACCCACACCAACGCACGCACGCGCAAGGGCCCCGCGAAGGCCATCGCCGGCAAGAAGAAATAAGGAGGCCGGATAATGGCTCGCGAGAAGGCGCGCGTGAAGCGCAAGGAACGCAAGAACATCTCGACCGGCGTCTGCCACGTCAACGCCAGCTTCAACAACACCAAGATCCTGATCGCCGACGCTCAGGGCAACGCCATTGCCTGGTCTTCGGCCGGCACCATGGGCTTCAAGGGGTCGCGCAAGTCGACGCCCTACGCCGCCCAGATGGCCGCCGAAGACGCGGGCAAGAAGGCGCAGGAGCACGGCGTGCGCACCCTCGAGGTCGAGGTGCAGGGTCCGGGCTCGGGCCGCGAGAGCGCGCTGCGCGCCCTCGGCGCCGTCGGTTTCCAGATCACGGCGATTCGCGACGTGACCCCGATCGCGCATAACGGCTGCCGTCCGCCGAAGCGCCGCCGCGTCTGACGGATCTTTGGAATACGGGCTGCGCGTCCCCTCTGCCGGACGTGCGGCCCGCTTTTGCGTTTACCTCGGGCGTTCGCCGGCAGCCCCGGATCGGCCGGCGAACAGGAATGGAGGATGCAGGCATGTTGATCCACAAGAACTGGCAGGAGTTGATCCGGCCGACCGCGCTCGAGATCAAGGTCGGCGCCGATCCCCTCCGCCAGGCTACCGCCGTCGCCGAACCGCTGGAGCGCGGCTTCGGCCTGACCCTGGGCAATGCGCTGCGCCGCGTGCTGCTCTCCTCGCTTCAGGGCGCCGCCATCACCTCGGTGCAGATCGACGGCGTGCTGCATGAATTCTCGAGCGTGCCCGGCGTCCGCGAGGACGTGACCGACGTCGTGCTGAACCTCAAGGGCGTCGCGCTCAAGATGGAGGTCGAGGGGCCGAAGCGGGTCGAAATCCGCGCGACCGGACCCGGCGTCGTCACCGCGGGCGACATCGCGACGACCAACGGGATCGAGGTTCTGAACCGCGATCACGTGATCTGTCATCTCGACGACGGGGCCTCGCTCTTCATGGAGCTGACGGTCGAATCGGGCAAGGCCTACGTGCCCGCCGACAAGAATCGCCCCGAGGATGCGCCGATCGGCCTGATCTCGGTCGACGCGCTGTTCTCGCCGATCAAGAAGGTGAGCTACAAGGTCGAGCCGACCCGCGAGGGCCAGGTTCTCGACTATGACAAGCTCACCCTCAATGTCGAGACCGACGGCTCGGTCAAGCCCGAGGACGCGATCGCCTACGCGGCCCGCATCCTCCAGGACCAGCTCTCGGTCTTCGTCAATTTCGAGGAGCCGACCGCCGGCGCCCGGATCGACGCCGACGACGATCTCGAGTTCAATCCGCTGCTCCTGAAAAAGGTCGACGAGCTGGAGCTTTCGGTCCGCTCGGCGAACTGCCTGAAGAACGACAATATCGTCTATATCGGCGACCTGATCCAGAAGACCGAGGCGGAAATGCTCCGCACCCCGAACTTCGGGCGCAAGTCGCTGAACGAGATCAAGGAGGTCCTGACCACGATGGGCCTGCATCTCGGGATGGAGATCGTCGACTGGCCGCCGGAGAATATCGAGGAACTGGCCAAGAAGTACGAGGACCAGTTCTGAGAAAGGGCGGACCGAGGTCCGCCCTACCCGGCGCTACGTAGGGGGGGCCGCGGGCCGCCCCACCCGGCGTGTCGTAGGGCGGACCTCGGTCCGCCCCACACCACCACCACCACCACCACCCCCGGGCAATCCCGCCCCAAGGAGGCGGTTCCGCGCAAGGATCGCCGGACAAAGCAAAACCGAAGGAATACCGACATGCGTCACGGTCACGGTTACCGCAAGCTCAACCGCACCCACGAGCACCGCAAGGCGATGTTCGCCAACATGGTGTCGTCGCTGATCGAGCACGAGCAGATCAAGACGACCCTGCCGAAGGCGAAGGAGCTGAAGCGCATCGCCGACAAGATCATCACCCTCGGCAAGCGCGGCGATCTCAATTCCCGCCGCATCGCGAGCGCCGAGCTGCGCCAGGAGGCGGCGGTCGCCAAGCTGTTCGCCACGCTGGCGCCCCGCTACAAGGACCGCAATGGCGGCTATACCCGCGTGCTGAAGGCGGGCTTCCGCTATGGCGATGCCGCGCCGATGGCGATCGTCGAGCTGGTCGATCGCGACCCGGCCGCCAAGGGCGCCGCCGACAAGGCCCGGGTCGAAGCCGAGGCGAAGGCCGAAGCCGCCGCCTGATCGGCGCGCCATCCCGCACTGTCTCGGCCGGCCCCCTCGGGGCCGGCCTTTTCGTTGTGGCCGCTTGACGCCAAAGCGGCCTTCTCCGCAAGCTCGCACGTGGCAACCGGGGAGGGGCGGGATGGTTCGGGTTGGGCTCGCTGTTCTTGCGCTGGCGGCTGGGCCGGCGCTGGCGGGGGATGCGACGGTTGGCGAGGTCCGGGCCTTCCGCGACTGGGCGATCGGCTGCGACAATGCCAATGGGTGCACCGCGCTCGGGCTGGAGGCCGACCAGGCCGGCGGCGCCTATCTGGCGCTGCGCCGCGATGCCGGACCGGATGCGGCGCCGACCATCGCGGTGATGGTGATGACCTCCGGCAAGCTCGGCAAGCCCTCGCTGCGCGTGCTGGTCCCCGGCTCTGGCGGCTTCGGGCCGAAGCTCTATCCGGTCGAGGCGAATGGCGACTATCTCCAGGCCTCGATTCCGCCCGAGGATGTGGCGGCGTTGGCGGCGGCGCTGCTCAAGGGGACGGAGCTGCGCCTGACCATCGTCGATCCGGGTCACGACCATGCGGCCGAGGTGGTTTCGCTGCGCGGTGCGGCGGCGGCGCTGCTGTATCTCGACGACCGCCAGCAGCGGATCGGCGGCGTGACCGCTCTGGCCCGGCCGGGCGACGCCCCGGCCTCGACGGTGCCGGCCCCGCCGCCATTGCCGGCGGTTCCGCGCCAGACGATGACGGAGCTCGACCCCGTCCCGGCGCTGCCTGCCGGGCTGAAGGCGTCGAGCGAGCCGAGTTGCGACGGTGTCGATCCGGTGGCGTTCGATCTCGGGGGCGGCACCCAGCTCTGGGGGCTCTGCGAGATCGCCGGGGCCTACAATACCAGCTACCGGCTCTGGCTCATCGACGCGTCCGGCGCCCGGCCGGCGAGCTTCCGGCTGCCCGGTCGGGCGGCGGATGATCCGGCGGTCCTGACCGAGCCCAGCCTCAACCCCGACGGGCTTGGCCTCGACGCGTTCGATCTCGGACGGGGCGTCGGGGATTGCGGCGATCAGGCGGATTGGGGCTGGGACGGCAAGGGCTTCGAGCTGCTGCAGTACCGCGAGCTGCAGACCTGCGCCGGCGTGCTGCCCGAGGATTGGCCGCTGCTCTGGCAGACGCGCACCCCCTGACGCCTTTCGCACCGCCCGATCCGGGACTATATGCGCTCATGGCCGACCTGTTCGATCACCTGCCGCCCGCCGAGCCGCGCCCGCGTCCCGCGCCGCCGCCAGCGCCTCGCCCGCTCGCCGATCGGTTGCGGCCGCAGCGGCTTGAGGAGGTCGTGGGGCAGGGGCATCTGCTGGGGCCGAGCGGCCCGCTCGGGCGGATGCTGGCCGACGGTCAGCTCGGCTCGATCGTGTTCTGGGGGCCCCCTGGGGTCGGCAAGACCACCATCGCGCGGCTGCTGGCTGACGCGACGGAGCTTGCCTTCGTCCAGGTGAGCGCGATCTTCACCGGCGTCGCCGATCTGCGCAAGATCTTCGATTCCGCCCGGCTGCGGCGTCAGAATGGCCGCGGTACCCTGCTTTTCGTTGACGAAATCCACCGGTTCAATCGGGCGCAGCAGGATGCGTTCCTGCCGCTGATGGAGGACGGGACCATCGTGCTGGTCGGCGCGACCACCGAGAATCCCTCCTTCGAGCTCAATGCGGCGCTCCTGTCCCGGGCGCAGGTCCTGACCCTGCGCCGGCTCGACGAGATGGCTTTGGGCGAGCTCGTCGCGCGCGCCGAGGCGGCGCTCGGCCGTCCGCTGGCCCTGACCGCAGAGGCGCGGGCCGAGCTCGTGGCCATGGCCGACGGCGATGGGCGGGCCTTGCTCAACCTGATCGAGCAGGTCGCGGGCGAGACCCGCCTGCTCGACGCGGCCGCGCTGGCCGGCCGGCTGACCCGCCGCGCGGCGATCTTCGACAAGTCGGGCGACGGCCACTACAACCTGATCTCCGCCTTGCACAAGTCGGTGCGCGGGTCCGACCCCGACGCCGCGCTCTATTGGTTGGCGCGAATGCTGAAGGGGGGCGAGGATCCGCGCTATCTCGCCCGGCGAATCACACGCATGGCGATTGAGGACATCGGTCTTGCGGACCCTGCGGCGCAGCGGCTGTGCCTGGACGCCTGGGCCACTTACGAGCGGCTCGGCTCGCCGGAAGGGGAGCTCGCGCTCGGTCAGGCGGTGATCTATCTGGCGCTGGCGCCCAAGTCGAACGCGGCCTATCGCGCCTTCGGGGCGGCGATGGCCGCGGCGGAGAAGACCGGCTCGTTGATGCCGCCCAAGCATATCCTGAACGCGCCGACCCGGTTGATGCGCGAGGAGGGTTATGGCGCGGGCTATCTCTACGATCACGACCAGCCGGGCAGCTTCTCCGGCCAGGATTATTTTCCGGACGAGATCGCGCGGCCGAGCTTCTACCAGCCGACCGAATCGGGCGACGAGCGCGCGCTGCGCGAAAGAATGGTTTTCTTGACGGAGGAGCGCGCTAGACTGCACAACTCGGAAGACGACTAGTCCGACGCGCAGGAGTGCGTTTGCAGAACGATCCGGACCAGGAAAAGCCGCCGCGCAAGCCGGCGAAGTTGCTGCAGCTGGTCTATGTCAGCACGGCGACCCGTCGGCTGGCCGATTGCGATCTTCACGCGATCGCCGAGGCGTCGCGGCGCCACAACGCCGCCGCGGGTCTGACCGGCCTGCTGCTGTATCAGGGCGGCTTCTTTCACGGCGTGCTGGAGGGGCAGGCCTCGCGGGTTCTGCGGCGGATGGAAGTGATCATCACCGACGAACGCCACCGGGAGTTGCACATCCTGCGCGAGCATGAGACCAGGGAAAGACGGTTTGCGACCTGGACGTTTTCTGCGTTGCCACATTCCGCCCAGCATCTGGCGCCTCTGCCCTCGCAGAGCGAATTTCTCCATATCTTATCGAACCGTTTACGCTGAGCGCTTTGCCGGCCCGGACCCCTCCGGGCGGGCGGCTCGCCTGCGATCTTGCGCCGCACCTTGACTCGCGCTCAATTGTAGTTGATTGATCGCATCGGGAGTATGCCGCGCCCGTCCTGTCGGAAGGCGATCATGGCTCCCCAAGAGGTTTTGCTCGACGTCCGGGGGGCCAATCCCGGACATCGCTTGGGGGACGACGCATTGACGACCAGTTCTGCTTGCATCGGTCCCTTCGTGGAATTCGCCTTCAGCTCGCGGGTCGCCGCGGGTCTTCCCGAGGCGGCGCTGCTTCGGCTCGCCCAGCAGGCTGCGCTCTTCAATGCGCGGCGCGGCATCACCGGGACGCTGCGCCTGGCGGATGGGCGCTTCACCCAGGTGATCGAGGGGGCGGGCGATGCGATGCTGCCGCTGGTTGCGCGCATCCTCACCGACCGGCGCCACGGCCAGATCGAGGTTCTGAGCTTCCGCCCCATCGCCGCCCGGCGCTTCGCCGACTGGAACTGCGCGGGCATCGCGGCCTCGGGGACGCTGTCGGCTGGCGTCGCGGCGGCGGCGAATCTCTGCCTGATGCCGCTGATCGCCGCCATCGCCGGAAAGGGCGCCGCGGTCGCGACGCGCGGGGCCTCCGTCGCGCCCTGACCCGGTCGCCGAGCCCCTTGACTTTCGGACCCACGGACCGCTTTTGAACGGGCGGTATTGCGGGGCGGCCAGGGTGCTCAAGGGGATCGAGATCAGCGCCTGGGGCGCGGGCGCATGAGCGGGGTCCGGCAGATCACGGTCAGCGCCGAGGCGTCGGACCAGCGGCTCGACCGCTGGTTGCGCCGCCTCTATCCGCAAGTCCCGCAATCCCTGGTCGAGCGCCTGTGCCGCAAGGGCGAGATCCGCGTCGATGGCGGCCGGGTGCGCGCCTCGACCAAGCTCGAGGCGGGCCAGGTCGTCCGCCTGCCGCCGATCCCGGAAGGCGCCGCGCCGACCGAATCGCGGCCGCATGCCGTCTCCGAGGCCGATGCCGAGATGATCCGGGCCTGCGTGATCTACCGCGATGCCGACATCCTGGCGCTCGACAAGCCGCCCGGGCTCGCGGTCCAGGGCGGCTCGGGCCAGACCCGGCATGTCGACGGCCTGGCCGAGGCGCTGCGCTTCGATGCGCCCGACAAGCCGCGGCTCGTCCACCGGCTGGACCGCGACACGTCGGGCGTGCTGCTGCTCGCGCGCAATGCCCGCGCGGCCGCCGGGCTCGCGCGGGCCTTCCAGTCGCGCGAGGCCCGCAAGGTCTATTGGGCGGCCGTCGCGGGCGCACCCTCGCCCGAGGCCGGCACCATCCGCACCGGCCTCGTCAAGGCCGCCGGCCACGGCTCGGGCGGCGAGGGCGAGAAGATGCATGTCGTGCCCTTCGACCAGGTCGCGGCGACCGAAGGGGCGCGGCGCGCGACCACGGACTATCGCGTGATCGAGGCCGCCGCCAAGCGCGCCGCCTGGCTAGCGCTCGCGCCCATCACCGGCCGGACCCACCAGCTGCGCGCCCACATGGCCGCGATCGGCCACCCGATCGTCGGCGACGGCAAATATGGCGGCAACAGCCAGGAGAATACCGGCGAGGGCTGGGGCGCGCAGCTCGGCGGCGGGGTCAGCCGCAAGCTGCATCTCCATGCCCGCAGCCTGAGCCTCGTCCATCCCAGGACCGGCGCGCGGCTCGACCTGACCGCGCCCCTGCCGCCGCACATGGCGCGCACCTGGGACCTGTTCGGCTGGCGGCCGCAGGACGCGCCGGCCGATCCGTTCGAGGAGATGCGATGACCCGCCTCGTGGTGTTCGATGTCGACGGCACGCTGATCGACAGCCAGCATGTGATCCTGGCCGCGATGCGCGCGGCCTTCGCCTCGGTCGGGCACGAGATGCCGCCGCCCGAGGCGGTGCTGGCGATCGTGGGCCTGTCGCTCGAACAGGCGATGCAGCGCCTGGCGCCGCATCTGCCCGACGCCGAGACCCGCGCGCTGGCCGAGGCCTATCGCGTCGCCTTCGTCGAGCTGCGCGCGGCCGGCGGGGCCGAGGCCCACGCCCCGCTCTATCCCGGCGCGCGGGACGCGCTCGACGACCTGGCCGCCGCGCCCGACCTGCTGCTCGGCATCGCCACCGGCAAGGCGCGGCGCGGGCTCGACCATGTCTTCGCGGTCCACGATCTCGGGCACTATTTCGTCACCGCCCAGACCGCCGACCTGCATCCCTCCAAGCCGCATCCCGGCATGCTGCTCGCCGCCCTGGCCGAGACCGGCTGCGAGGCCGGCGACGCGGTCATGATCGGCGATACCGAGTTCGACATCCTGATGGGCCGCGCCGCCGGCGTCGCCACGATCGGCGTCAGCTGGGGCTATCATCCGCGCGCCCGGCTGGAAGCGGCCGGGGCCGATCTGATCATCGACCGGTTCGACGCGCTCGGCGCCGCCCTCGCCGCGCTCGGGGCGGGGCGATGAGCTGGAAGCCCCGCCGCCGCTTCTGGTCCGAGGTCGCGGTCCAGGCCGATGCCGGCGGCTTCATCGTGCTGCTCGACGGGCGCGCGCTGCAAACCCCGGCCAAGGCGCCGCTCGTGCTGCCGGGCGCGGCGCTTGCCCGGGCGGTCGCGGCGGAATGGCGCGCGATCGAGGCCGAGATCGACCCCGAAACCCTGCCGCTGACCCGGGCCGCCAATACCGCGATCGACCGGGTGGCGCGCGAGCCCGCGCGCGTCGTCGCGGCGATCGCCGCCTACGGCGAGGACGATCTGATCTGCTACCGCGCCGAGGGGCCGGAGGCGCTCTGCCGACGCCAGGCGGCGGCCTGGGATCCCTGGCTCGCCTGGTCGGCCGACAGCCTCGGCGCGCCGCTCGCCGGCGTGACCGGTGTCATGCATCGCGCCCAGCCGGCCGCGAGCCTCGCCGCGCTGCGCGACGCCGTCGCCGAGCATGATCCGTTCGCGCTGACCGGCTTGCACGACCTCGTCACCCTGTCGGGCTCGCTGGTGCTCGGCCTCGCGGTCGCGCGCCGGGCGCTCGACGCGGCCGAGGCTTGGCGGCTGTCGCGGATCGACGAGGAATGGCAGGCCGAGCAATGGGGCGCGGACGACGAGGCCGAGGCCGCCGCAGCCCTCAAGCGGCGCGCCTTTCTCGGCGCGGATCGGCTTCTCGGCCTGCTGCGCAGCAGCGAATCGCTTTCTTGAAGCGGGGACGGTTGTCCCGGATGCCGTCAAACTGCCCAGGCTGCCTACTGCGCGCCCAAGCGGGGCGGAGCTTCCCCAAGTCCTTGCGTTTTCCTTGACCTTTTCGGTTCATGGGTGAATTTTCGGTGAACGGCTGCTGGGGTGCGGCCGGCGCCTCATCCGGCCGTCGCCGGAATGGATCCAATCGAAAAAGGTAGTCATGAAAAAGACCTTCATTCTCGGAACAGCGCTGGCGCTCCTGGCCGCCGGCGCTGCATCCGCCGGGACCCTTGACGATGTGAAGGCGCGGGGGAAGCTGAAATGCGGCGTCAATGCCGGTCTGCCCGGTTTCGCGGCGCCGGATGCCAAGGGGCGCTGGGAGGGGTTCGACGTCGCGCTCTGCCGTGCGGTCGCCGCGGCGGTGCTGGGCGACCAGGACAAGATCGAATTCGTGCCGACCACGGCCGAGACGCGGTTCACGGCGCTGGGCTCGGGCGAGATCGACCTCTTGGTGCGCAACACCACCTGGACCTTCACGCGTGACGTCGACCTGAAATTCACCTTCACCGGCGTCAACTATTATGACGGCCAGGGCTTCATGGTGAAGAAGGAGCTCGGCGTCACCTCGGCCAAGGAGCTCGACGGCGCCACGGTCTGCATCCAGACCGGCACCACGACCGAGGTCAACCTCGCCGACTGGTTCAAGCAGAACAAGATCAGCTACAAGCCGGTCCCGATCCAGACCGAGGCCGAGGCGAGCCAGCAGTTCCTGGCCGGGGCCTGCGACGCCTACACGACCGACGCCTCGGGCCTCGCCGCCAATCGCGCGTCCTACTCCAATCCGAGCGATTTCGTCATTCTGCCCGAGATCATCTCGAAGGAGCCGCTCGGGCCGCTGGTGCGCCAGGGTGACGATCCCTGGGCCGACGCGGTGCGCTGGGTCTTCTTCGCGCTGGTCGCGGGCGAGGAATACGGCATCAAATCGAACAATCTCGACGAGATGGCCAAATCGGACAATCCGGAGGTCCAGCGGATCCTCGGCATCCAGGGCGATCTCGGCAAGAAGCTCGGCCTCGACAATGACTGGGCCAAGCGGGCGATCGCCGCGAACGGCAATTTCGGCGAGATCTTCGCCAAGTATCTGGGCGAGGGCACCCCGATCAACCTCGCCCGCGGCCTGAACGCGCAATGGTACCAGGGCGGCCTGCAATACGCTCCGCCGTTCCGCTGAGACGGCCATCCGGGCGCGCCGGGCTTCCGGCGCGCCGTATCGAGGGGAAAGCGGCGCGCCCGGGTCCGACGGGTCCGGAGCGCCGCGAGAGGGGGATGATCGCCGATGACCAGCGTCGATATGCAGGGCAAATCAGGACAGTTTCACCTGAGCATGCTGCTCTACGACACGCGCTACCGATCGCTGACCATCCAGGCGATCGCCGCGATCCTGTTCATGGTCGCCGCCGCCTGGCTGGTCAACAACACCGTCACCAATCTCGACGCGCTGGGCAAAAGCTTCGATTTCAGCTTCCTCGGCATGCGCGCCGGCTATGACATCAATCAGCATCTCATCCCCTATACCAACGACGACACCCATGCCCGGGCGGCCGTCGTCGGTATCCTCAACACCCTTCTGATCGCCTTCGTCGGATGCATCACCGCCACGCTGATCGGCGTGGTGATGGGCGTGCTGCGCCTGTCGAAGAACTTCATCATCGCTCGCCTCGCCTCGATCTATGTCGAGGCGTTCCGCAATGTGCCGGTCCTGCTCTGGATCGTCGCCATCATGGCGATGATCACCGAGACCGCGCCGCCCCCCACCGCCTTCCGCGGCGACAACGCCACCGCCTCGATGATCTTCGGCTCCTTCGCGGTGACCAATCGCGGGCTCTACATGCCCTGGCCGGTCTTCGGACCCGGCTGGCAGATCGTGGCGCTGGCCTTCGTGGGCTCGCTGATCGCGATCTGGCTGTTCGGCCGCTACGCCGCCCGCCGCCAGGAGGAGACCGGCGAGACCCTGCCCACCGTCTGGATCAAGCTCGCGCTGCTGATCCTGCCGGCGGTGCTGGTCGATTTCGCGCTTGGCGGCGCGATGAGCCTCGATTTCCCGGTGCTCGGCCGGTTCAACTTCTCGGGCGGCGGCTTCGTCGACAAATCCTTTCTCGCGCTCTGGGTGGCGCTCTCGCTCTATACCGGCGCGTTCATCGCCGAGATCGTGCGCGCGGGCATCCTCTCCGTGTCGCGCGGCCAGTCCGAGGCGGCGGGGGCGCTCGGCCTCCGGCCCAACCGGGTGATGAACCTCGTCGTGCTGCCCCAGGCGCTCCGGGTGATCATCCCGCCCCTGATCTCGCAATATCTCAACCTCACCAAGAACTCCTCGCTCGCCATCGCCGTCGGCTACATGGACGTGCGCGCCACGCTGGGCGGCATCACCATGAACCAGACCGGGCGCGAGCTCGAATGCATGCTGCTGCTCATGGCCTTCTACCTGATCATCTGCCTGTCCATCTCGACGGCGATGAACTGGTACAACAGCCGCGTCGCCCTGAAGGAGCGTTGAGATGGCCGACATCGCCTTCGTTCGCCAAACCATGCTGCCGCCGGAGGATGCGCCGGGCAGCGCGGTCGGTCCCGTCCGCTGGGCCCGCGAGAACCTGTTCGCCGGCCCCTTCAACGCGCTGCTCACCCTCGTCGCGGCCGCCTTCGTCGTGTGGCTGGTCATGGCGATCGCGCCCTGGTTCCTGCATTCGGTCTGGAATGCCAACTCGCTGGCCGAGTGCCGCCAGATCATCGCCGCGACCTGGGGCGAAGGCGCGCACGGCGCCTGTTTCGCGGTGATCCACCAGCGCTGGAACCAGTTCCTGTTCGGCTTCTACCCGCAGGAACTCTACTGGCGCCCGACCCTCGCCTTCCTGCTGATGCTCGTCGCCATGGCGCCGGTCCTGTTCCAGCACCTGCCGCGCCGCATGATCTGGTTCACCCTCGCCTTCCCCGGCGTCGCCTACTGGCTGCTCTGGGGCGGCTCGGCCTTCCTGCCGATCGCGATCTATGCCGGGTTCGCGGTCGGCGCGCTGGTCTATCGCCTGGTGTTCCAGCGCCTCTCGAGCGGGCTCCTGCCCGGCCTCCTGGCCATGCTCGCCTGCCTGCTCTGGTGGATCTACCTCGCCGGTCCGGTCGCCGCGCTGCTTGGCGACGTCCTGGCGCTCACGCCCGTCAGCTCCAAGCAGTTCGGCGGCTTCATGCTGTCGCTGACCATCGGCGTCACCGGCATCGCCTTCTCGCTGCCGCTCGGCATCCTGCTGGCGCTCGGGCGGCGCTCGGACATGTATCTCGTCAAGGCGATGAGCGTCGGCTTCATCGAGTTCATCCGCGGCGTGCCGCTGATCACGCTGCTGCTCGTCGCCTCGTTCCTGCTCAATATCTTCCTGCCGCCGGGCACCAATTTCGACATCATCCTGCGGGTCATCATCATGGTGACGCTCTTCGCCTCGGCCTATATGGCGGAGGTGATCCGCGGCGGCCTCGCGGCCCTGCCCAAGGGCCAGTACGAGGCGGCAGACGCGCTCGGGCTCGACTATCCCAAGGCGATGCGGCTCGTCATCATGCCGCAGGCGCTCAAGATCTCGATCCCGAGCATCGTCAACACCTTCATCGACCTGTTCAAGGACACGACGCTCGTCGCGATCATCGGCCTGCTCGACCCGATCGGGCTGACCACCGCGATCCGCGCCGACGCCGCCTGGAACGGGCTGATCTGGGAGCTCTACGGCTTCGTGGCGCTGATGTTCTTCATCTGTTGCTTCGGCATGTCGAAATATTCGCAGTATCTGGAGCGCAAGCTCCGCACCGACCATCGCTGAGGAAGCATCCCATGGAATCTGTAGAAGAGCTCGAGCCGGTCGATACTTCCAAGCTGCATGTCTTCGACCAGGTGGCGATCGAGATCGTCAACATGAACAAGTGGTACGGCCAGTTCCACGTGCTGCGCGACATCAACCTCACGGTGATGCGTGGCGAGCGGATCGTCATCGCCGGGCCCTCGGGCTCGGGCAAGTCGACGATGATCCGCTGCATCAACCGACTCGAAGAGCATCAGAAGGGCAAGATCGTCGTCGACGGCATCGAACTGACCTCCGACCTCAAGAACATCGACAAGGTCCGGTCCGAAGTCGGGATGGTGTTCCAGCATTTCAACCTGTTCCCGCACCTCACCATCCTCGAGAACTGCACCCTCGCGCCGATCTGGGTCCGCAAGGTCCCGAAGAAAGAGGCGGAGGAGACGGCGATGCATTTCCTGCGCAAGGTGAAAATCCCCGAGCAGGCGAACAAATATCCCGGCCAGCTCTCGGGCGGCCAGCAGCAGCGCGTGGCGATCGCCCGCTCGCTCTGCATGCGGCCGAAGATCATGCTCTTCGACGAGCCGACATCCGCGCTCGATCCCGAGATGATCAAGGAGGTGCTCGATACGATGATCGAGCTCGCCGAGGAGGGGATGACCATGCTCTGCGTCACCCACGAGATGGGGTTCGCCCAGGCGGTGGCGAACCGCGTCATTTTCATGGACCAGGGCCAGATCGTCGAGCAGAACTCGCCCTACGAGTTCTTCAACAATCCCCAGAGCGAACGCACCAAGCTGTTCCTCAGCCAGATCCTCGGCCACTAGACCGAGGCGTGGTCCCTGGCCCGGCCGGACCTGCCGTCCGGCTGGCCCCTTGCTCCGCGGCTCGCGATAGGCCAGTCCTGTGCCGCGGAGCCGGCGAAGCAGCGTCGCGCGCCAACGAAGCGGAGGAACTCCCATGCGGACGCAAGTCGCCATCATCGGATCCGGGCCGTCGGGATTGTTGCTCGGCCGTCTCCTGACCCTTGCGGGGATCGACAATGTTCTGATCGACCGGGTCGACCGGGGCTATATCCTCAGCCGGGTGCGCGCGGGCGTGCTCGAACAGGGTACGGTCGAAATGATGCGCGAGGCCCAGGCCGCTGGGACTCTCGATGCCGAGGGCCTGCCGCATGACGGGTTCGACATCGCGCTCAACGATTCGCTCCATCATATCGATCTCGCGCGCCTCACCGGCGGCAAGCGCGTCACGATCTACGGACAGACCGAGGTGACGCGCGACCTGATGGACAAGCGCGAGGCCGATGGTGCGCCGACGATCTACGACGCCCAGCATGTGACGCCGCGCGACTTCGCCGGGCGAACCCCCTGGATCAGCTACGAGAAGGACGGCGCGCGCCACCGGATCGACGCCGATTTCATCATCGGCTGCGACGGCTTCCACGGCGCCTCGCGCAAGGCGGTGCCGCCTAAGGCGATCGAGACCTTCGAGCGGGTCTATCCTTTCGGCTGGCTCGGCCTGCTCGCCGACGTGCCGCCCGCCCGGGACGAGCTGGTCTATGGCAAGCATGCGAGGGGGTTCACGCTCTGCTCGATGCGCTCGAAGACCCGGAGCCGCTACTATCTCCAGGTGCCGCTTACCGATCGCGTCGAGAACTGGTCGGACGAAGCCTTCTGGGACGAGCTGCGCCGGCGGCTGCCCGAGCAGGTCGCCGACGCGGTGGTGACCGGCCCGTCGTTCGAGAAATCGATCGCGCCCCTGCGCAGCTTCGTCGCCGAGCCGATGCGGTTCGGCACGTTGTTCCTCGCGGGGGACGCCGCGCATATCGTGCCGCCGACCGGGGCGAAGGGGCTGAATCTGGCGGCTTCCGACATCCGCTATCTGTTCGACGGGCTGCGCGAGCACTATCTCGACCGTTCCGATGCCGGGCTCGAGGCCTATTCCGGCCGGGCGCTGGCGCGGATCTGGAAGGCGGAGCGGTTCAGCTGGTGGATGACGACGATGCTCCACACCTTTGCCGAGGACGACGCCTTTGGCCGTCGCATCCACGATGCCGAGCTCGCCTACACCCTCTCCTCGGTCGCGGCGCGCACCGCTTTGGCCGAGAACTATGTCGGCCTGCCCTACTGACCAGACCAGGCCCAGGGGCGGCTCTCTCCCCCCGGATGCGACGCGCTTAGCCGAGCGCCCGGGGGATGGCAAAGTCCATCAGGCGGCCGCTGCTCCAGCCGATCTCGGCCCAGGACCCGACCGGAAACGCGATCACGGCGGTCGCCGCGGTCGGATAGTCGGCAAAGCCCTGCGCCGTCGACATCTCAGCCAGCAGCCGCCGCGCGAACTCGCCGATCCCGGGATTGTGGCCCAGCATCAGGACCCGCTCGCCCTCCGCCCGGCGCAGGGCGGCGAGCATGGTCGGGGCATCGGCATGGTAGAGTTCGGGCCGGAAATCGACCAGGCAGGTCCCAAGCTCGGCGGTGACCCCGGCCCAGCTCTCGCGTGTCCGTTCCGCGGTCGAGACGAGCGCCAGGTCGGGCGCCAGGCCGCGTTTCCGGAGCCAGCGGCCGACCTTTCCGGCATCCTCCCGTCCGCGCTTGTTCAGCGGGCGGTCGATATCGGCCTCGGCCGGGTCGTCCCAGCTCGACTTGGCATGACGCATCAGGATCAGGGTTTTCATCGGTTCTGCCTGCCATGGAATCCCGGCGGGTGGAAGGCCGCCATGTGGAACATCGCCTGTTCCGGCGTCTGGGCGCCCAGCGGGCAGGCTCGCCGAGCCAGGCATCCCCGGTCCAGGCAGTCCCGCCCGGCCGGGCTGTCGAGATGGGTCCGGCAGCGCGCCACGTCGTAGCCGGCCGGACCCAGCGCCCCGACCGGGCAGGCGCTCGTGCACGGCGCCGCGCAAGTGGGGCAGGGGGCCTCGCGGGCGATGGGCATCGCCACCCGCTCGGTGAAGCAGAGCGCGCCACGGAACGAGATGAAGAGCCCGGCCTCGGCATGGACGAGCAAGGCGACCGGCGACTCCCAGACCCGCCCGCTGGCCCGGGCCCAGCGCTGGAACGGGCGAAAGGGTGGGCCGTCGAACGGAAACAGCGCGACCGCGCCTGCCTCCTCGGCCAGGACCCCGATCACACGCCGCGACCAGCGGTCGAGCGGATCGGCTGCGCCGTCGGCATATTCCGCGCTGGCGGCGAAGATCGCCCAGAAGCCCGGGCCAGGGCCCAGCAGCAGCAGCGCCCGGCATCCCTCGGGCGCGCCGTCGCCGGGGTCCGGCACGCATCCCCCGAGGATCGCCAGCCCGTGCGCGCCCGGGTTAAAATTGGGTAAAGGCTTTTTTGAAAATCCTGTCATATCAGTTAGTTAGTCGGAATCGCACGCGTGCGACGGCCCGTTTCTCAGCCTTTGATCAGCGTCCCGGCGCCATGGGCGGTGAAGAGCTCCAGCAGCACGGCATGGGGCGCCCGCCCGTCGAGGATCACCACCGCCCGCACGCCGCCCGCGATGGCATCGAGCGCGGTCTGGGTCTTGGGGATCATGCCCCCCGCGATCACCCCGCTCTCGGTCAGCGCCCGGACATCGGCCGCGCTCAGCTGGGTCAGGAGCTCGCCCTGTCCGTCCTTGACCCCGGAGACGTCGGTCAGGAGCAGCAGCCGGTCCGCCTGCATCGCCGCGGCGATCGCCCCGGCCGCGGTGTCGCCGTTCACATTGTAGGTCTCGCCGGCCCGTCCCGTCCCGAGGGGGGCCACGACCGGGATGAAGTCCGAGCCGAGGAAGCTGCGCAGAACGTCCGGATTGACCTCGACCGGCCGGCCGACGAAGCCGAGATCGATCTCGACCACGCGCCCGTCCTTTTCCACCCGCTTGAGGTCGCGCTCGCAGACCATCAGGTTGGCGTCCTTGCCGCTGAGTCCGACCGCCTTGCCGCCCTGGCCGTTGATCGCCTGGACGATCCGCTTGTTGATCCGGCCCGACAGCACCATCTCGACGACCTCGACCGTCGCCGCGTCGCTGACCCGCTTGCCGTCGATGAATTCCGACTGGATGTCGAGCCGCTTCAGCATCTCGTTGATCATCGGTCCGCCGCCATGGACCACGACCGGGTTGACGTTGCACTGTTTCATCAGGACCACGTCGCGGGCGAATTCCTCCATCGCCGCGTCGCTGCCCATCGCATGGCCGCCGAGCTTGATGACGATCGTCGCGCCGTCATAGCGCTGCAGGAAGGGCAGGGCCTCCGCCAGGGTTCGCGCCGTCGCGATCCAGTCGCGGGAGCTGCTGATCGACTTCTCCATGATGTGACCCCTTCTTCCGCTCGCGCGTTTGATCCCGGTCATTGCGGCGAGATCCCCGGCGCCTTACATGCTCGATTGGTAAGCGACAAGGAACCAGATGATGGTGCGCCGTCTTTTTTCGTCGACATTCGCCTCGGTCGCCGTGATGGCCATCGTGGCGCTGAACGCGGCTGCGGCTCGGCCCGCGCAGGCGCAGACGACGGACAATCCGCAATGCGTGGCCCTGTTTCAGAACTACGACACCCAGCTCCGGCTGCATGGCAGCGACGCCAGGGGGCATGGCCGCTCGGCACGGCCCGCGGTCGTCACCGCGGCGCAATGGGTGCGCACAGGGGGGTGCCTGACCTTCAGCGGCGCGCTCGCCGGCATGACCCAGGCCAGCCTCAAGACGGTGAGCCATGCGCCGGCCCCGGCCTCCATCGCGCCGGTCTACCTGCATGCCGGCGTGGTGACGACGAGCGAGGACGACGCCAACGCCATCGCCTTCTTCGAGGGGCACGGCTTCCCGGCGCGGAGCATCGGGGCGGCGCTGCTCGGGCGGCGGATCTATGTCGGTCCCTTCACCTCGCAGGCTCAGCTCGATGCGGCGCGGGATCTGGCGGTTCAGGCCGGTTTCGCCTATCCCTATCCAGCCAGTTTCTGAGGAACCATCGATGGGCAGGCTCGCGCGATCCCTGACGTCCCTGGCTGCGCTGGCCCTGCTCGCCGGCTGCGGATCGGTGACGCCGATGACCGGCCAGGCGACGCCCGCCGAGACCTGCCGGGTCCTGTTCGAGCAGTTCGACTATTACAGCCAGCTCGCGCCGGCGCCCCGGGCCGACGAGGCGGCCAATGTCGTGCTGCCCGGCAATCTGGGGCGGCTGGCCCAGCAGGTCATCTCGAACGGCTGCCTGACCAGTTCGAGCGACATCGCCGGGATGGAGCAGCTGAGCGCGAAGCTCGGCTTCCGCAAGCCCCAGGACAGCGGCGCGGCGATCAAGCCGGTGGCCCTCCAGGTCGGGGTGCTGACCAGCATCACCGACGTGACCCGGGCGACGGTCTTCTTCAACAATCTGGGCTACCGGACCCGCACGATCGGCGCGGCGGGATTGGGGCGGCGGCTCTATATCGGGCCCTTCACCAGTCAGGGCGCGATGGACCAGGCGGCCGATTATGCGCGGCAGGCCGGGTTCATCGCGCCCTATCCATCGCAGATCTTCCGCTTCTGGTAGGGGCGGGTGTGCGAAACAGCGATTGTCGCACGCGTGCGACAATCGCTAGTGTTTTGTTTTTAAATGATAATTTTAAATCGATTCACCGAATCGCAATCTTGGTTAAGGCCTTGCCGCTCGGCCCCGACGCCGGTCTTCGCACGAACGGGGAGGCGTGAGCGTCACCGCCGCTTTCGCCAGAGCGCCGCGGAGACGCCTCGCGAGCGGCGCCGTTCGGCGCGCGGCGCGCGCAACCGTCGCGGCGGCTTGGACGCGCTCTTCGTCGGGGGCGCGCGCATCCGCGAGATCCGCGGCGGCTCGGAGCGGGTGCGGCCCGCGCCTTGCATCGCGCCGCGATGCGGAGCCGCGCATCCGCGACCCCGGTCTTTCGCAGGGGGAGGGCGGCTCAGCCTGCCGCGACCAGGGCGGCCGCGCGGTCGGCGACCGCGGCGCGCGTGATCCCGAAGCGCTCGTAGCAGATCTCGGCCGGAGCCGAGGCGCCGAATCCGGTCATGCCGATCACGTCGGCCTCGCTCGCCACATAGCGGGTCCAGCCGAACTTGCCGGCCGCCTCGACCGCGACGCGGGGCGCCGTGCCGAGCACCTCGGCGCGGTAGTCGGCCGGCTGTTCCTCGAAGAGCTCCCAGGACGGCATCGAGACCACCGCCGCGGTGATGCCCCGGCCGGCCAGCGTCTCGGCCGCTTCGACGGCCAGCGCGACCTCGGTCCCGGTGGCGAGGATCGTCACGTCACGCTCCACCCCGCCGCGCAGCAGATAGGCGCCGCGCGCGCTGAGATTGTCGCTCTGGTCCGGCTGGCGCAGCTGCGGCACGTTCTGCCGCGACAGCGCCAGGATCGCCGGCCGGTGCCGCGATTGCAGCGCGATCTGCCAGCATTCCAGCGTCTCGACCGTGTCGGCGGGGCGGAAGACCAGCAGGTTCGGGATCGCCCGCAGGCTCGCCAGATGCTCGATCGGCTGATGCGTCGGCCCATCCTCGCCGAGCCCGATCGAATCGTGGGTCAGCACATAGACCACCCGCAGCCCCATCAGCGCCGACAGCCGGATCGCGTTGCGGGCATAGTCCGAGAAGACCAGGAAGGTCCCGCCATAAGGGATCAGCCCGCCATGCACGGCGATCCCGTTCATCGCCGCCGCCATCCCGAACTCGCGCACGCCGTAGCTGACATAGCGCCCGCTCTGCTCGGGCGTGAAGTCGCTGTCGACCGCCTTGACCCGGGTCAGGTTGGAATGGGTGAGGTCGGCCGAGCCGCCGATCATCTCGGGGACCGCGTCGGTCAGGATCTCGAGCGCCATCTGGCTCGCCTTGCGGGTCGCGACCTTCTGCGGCTTGTCGAACAGGGCCGCCTTGGCCGCCGCGACCACCGTGTCGAACCCTTCGGGCAGGTCGCCGCGAACCCGGCGCTCG
The DNA here is from genome assembly GCA_046348955.1 of Amaricoccus sp. Taxonomy (GTDB): domain Bacteria; phylum Pseudomonadota; class Alphaproteobacteria; order Rhodobacterales; family Rhodobacteraceae; genus Amaricoccus. The sequence goes on along the minus strand of JAXMDG010000002.1, from coordinate 216,508 downwards.
AACTCCGCCCGCGCCGCCGCCGGCTCGGCCGCCAGCCGCGCGGCCCAGGCGGCCCGCGCCTCGGCGCCGCGGCTGCCGATGGCGCGCCAGGCCTCGGCGAGATTGCCCGGGATCTCGAAGGGCGCGGCGGTCCAGCCGATCGCGGCCTTGGCCGCCGCCGCCTCCTCCGCCCCGAGCGGCGCGCCATGCGCCCCCGACGTGCCGGCCTTCTTCGGCGCGCCATAGCCGATGATCGTCTTCATCGCGATCAGGGTCGGGCGCTCGGACTGCCCCCGCGCCTCGGTCAGCGCCGCGTCGATCGCGGCATGGTCGTGCCCGTCGATCCGGGTGACCCGCCAGCCGCAGGCGGCGAACTTGGCCGGGATGTCGTCGGTGAAGGACAGGCTGGTCGGCCCGTCGATGCTGATCGCGTTGTCGTCATAGAGCACGGTCAGCTTGCCGAGCTTCAGATGTCCGGCCAGCGACACCGCCTCCTGCCCGACCCCCTCCATCAGGCAGCCGTCGCCGCAGAACACATAGGTCCGGTGATCCACCAGATCCGAGCCGAACGACGCGGCCAGCACCCGCTCGGCGATCGCCATCCCGACCGCGCTGGCGAGCCCCTGGCCGAGCGGTCCCGTCGTGGTCTCGACCCCGGGCGTATGGCCGTATTCTGGATGGCCCGCGGTCTTGGACCCCCATTGCCGGAAGGCCTTGATCTCCTCGATCGTCATGCCCGGATAGCCGGTCAGGTGCAGCAGGCTGTAGAGCAGCATCGAGCCATGGCCGTTCGACAGCACGAACCGGTCGCGGTCGGGCCAGGCCGGATCGGCCGCGTCGAATTTCAGATGGTTGGCGAAAAGCACCGACGCGGCGTCGGCCATGCCCATCGGCATCCCGGGATGCCCGGAATTCGCCTTTTCGACCGCGTCGATCGACAGCGCGCGGATACAGTTCGCCAACTCGAAAAGCTGCTGTTCCCTCGGTTCGCGGCCCATGTCTTCCTCTCCTGGTTTTTGGCATCATAGCTCGGCCAGGACGACGTCACAACCAAAAATCATTCTTATAACAACATGAATGTTGAATATCACACAATCCATGTTATGAGTCTTTCATCGACACGACCGCCGCCGCCACGGCAAGACAAGGGGGCGCAGTCGAGGAGATCGGGGTGATGAAGCTGACGGGGCGCAGGCAGGCGATCATGGATCTGCTGCTCGAAGAGGGGACGACGACGGTCGACGAGCTCGCGACCCGCTTCGGCGTGTCGAAGATGACGATCCACCGCGATCTCGACGATCTCGAAGGCGGCGGGCTGCTGCGCAAGGTGCGCGGCGGGGCGACGATCCAGTCGAGCGCGCAGTTCGAGAGCGATTTCCGCTATCGCCAGACGCTCGCGGCCGCCGAGAAGGACCGGATCGCGGCGGCGGCGGTGCGGCTGATCGAGCCGGGCCAGACGGTGATCATTGATGACGGCTCGACCGCCGGCAGCGTGGCGCGCCATCTCACCGAGCTGCGGCCGCTGACGGTGATCACCAACAACCTGACGGTGGTCAACGCGCTCGCCGGATCGCCGGGGATCAACCTGATCGCGCTCGGGGGGCAGTATAGCCGAAGGTTCCATGGCTTCTTCGGGATCGCGTGCGAGGACGCGCTCCGGGCGCTGCGCGCGGACGTGGTGTTTCTGTCGTCCTCGGCGATTCACGGCGCGGCGGCGTTCCATCAGAACCAGGAGGTGGTGCAGTCCAAGCGCCTGATGATCGCCTCGGCCGAGCGGCGGCATCTCCTGGTCGACCACACCAAGTTCGGCCGGCCGGCGCTCTATTTCCTGAGCGACCTGACGGCCTTCGATTCGGTGCTGACCGGGCAGGCGCCGGATCCGGCCCATCAGGAGGTGCTCGACGCCGCCGGGATATCCCTGCAGGTGGTCGGATAACGGGAGGAACCAAGAACCATGATCTGGGTCGGCACCAGCTGGAAGATGAACAAGACCCTGGCCGAGGGCCTCGCCTTCGCCGAGGTGCTGGCGGCCTTCGCGCCGGATGTCGATCCGCGCATCCAGCCGTTCGTCATCCCGTCCTTCACCGCGGTGCGCGAGGTCAAGCGGGCGCTCGGCGGGACGCGGGTCAAGGTTGGCGCGCAGAGCATGCACTGGGCCGATGCCGGCGCCTGGACCGGCGAGGTCTCGCCCCTGCAGCTGCGCGATTGCGGGCTCGACCTGGTCGAGCTCGGCCATAGCGAGCGGCGCGCGCATTTCGGCGAGACCGACGAAACCGTCGGCCTGAAGACCGAGGCGGCGATTCGCCACGGCCTCGTGCCGCTGATCTGCGTGGGCGAGACGCTGGCCGAGCGCGAGGCGGGGCGGGCCGACGCCGTGCTGACCGCCCAGACCGAGGGGGCGCTGGCCCGGCTCGATCCGGGCCAGAAGGCGCGGGAGATCCTGTTCGCCTATGAGCCGGTCTGGGCGATCGGCGACAAGGGCATCCCCGCCAGCGCCGACTATGCCGACCGCCAGCAGGCGCTGATCAAGCGCGTGGCCGAGGCCGCGACGGGGCGCGTGCTGCCGGTGCTCTATGGCGGCAGCGTCAATCCCGGCAATGCGGCCGAGCTGATCGCCGAGCCGCATGTCGACGGGCTCTTCATCGGGCGCTCGGCCTGGGACCCGGCCGGTTATATCGACATCCTGCGCCGGGCCGCGGCTGCGCTGGATTGAAGCGGCGCCGCGGCGCTCCACCTTGCCTGAGCAAAACACCACCAGGAGGAAGACATGAAGATCGCAGTGGCCGGCGACAGCGCCGGCGCCGAGCTCGCCCATATCCTTGCCGAGCATCTGAAGGGCCGGTTCGAGGTTGCCGAGGTCAGCAGTCCGCAGAACGAGGCCGAGAAGCTCTATGCCCATCTGAGCGACCGCGTGGCGAGCCAGGTCAAGGACGGCACCTACGACCGGGCGATCCTGGTCTGCGGCACCGGCATCGGGGTCTGCATCTCGGCCAACAAGGTGCCGGGGATCCGCGCCGCGCTGACCCACGACACCTATTCGGCCGAGCGGGCCGCGCTGTCGAACAACGCGCAGATCATCACGATGGGCGCGCGGGTGATCGGGTCGGAGCTCGCCAAGTCGATCGCCGACGCCTTCCTGGCCCAGAGCTTCGATGCCGAGGGCCGCTCGGCCGGCAATGTGAAGGCGATCGAGGCGGTCGACGCCAAGTACGCCAAGGCCTGACGCGCGCGCCACGGGCCCGGTCGCGGCAGGTCCAGCCGGCCGGGCCGACCGCCGCGACGGCATGCCGCTGGCCGGGACCGTCCGGACCGAGCCGCGCGCCGCATTGACACGACTCTTTGCAGCCCCCATCATTTCGCGATTGGCTGATCCCTTTTCTTACGCGCCTGCCTTCAATCGCAAGTTGTGTTCACGTGAGCCCGGTCCCTATCGGGCGCAGGGGGGTATTGCATGTCCATCCGCTACGGAACTTCTGGGGATGATATCTTGGCGACTACCGGCAGCGGCCAGACGCTGTTCGGACTTGGCGGCGCCGATCGGCTGAGCAGCCGACATGACGGCAGTGTCCTTGACGGCGGCGCCGGCGACGACACGCTCTCGACGCTGCTCGGGCGCGCCGATATCGGCGGCCTGCCGGTCCAGCATGTCGCCCAATATGGCGGCGACGGCAATGACAGCCTGACGATCGCGGCCGACAGCCCGGTCGAGGCCATCGCCGTCGGCGGCGGCGGCAACGATCGGATCCATGTGGCGATCGGGCTCAGCATCGGTCTCGACCCGCAATCGCTCGTCGATATTTCGGGCGGCGACGGCAATGACGACATCTGGGTCGCCGCCGACACCGACCAATGGCAGGAGGCGAGCCGCGCGGCCGGGCCGGCCGCAGCCTCGAGCGGGAGCACGGCGGCAATGCATGCCACGCCGTTGCAGGCGCTCAACATTGTCCATGCCGGCACCGGCAACGACCACGTGGTCGCCCGCGCCGGTACCAGCTTCGCCGGCTTCGACAACACCGCCAAGAACGCGATCTTCGGCGAAGCCGGCAACGACCGGATCGAGAGCGATGCCTCGGCCTATGGCAATGGCGGAAACCTCGCGACGAACTGGGTCGATGGCGGCGCGGGCGCCGACACGATCACCATCGGTTCGGGCGCGAGTTCGAACAACTCGGATTCGACGCTGCGCGACACCGGCATCGGCGGCTCCGGCAACGACCGCGTCACCTTGCAGCAAACCGCATCGGGCGATGGCCGCTCGACCCTGACCGGAACTCTGCTCGGCGGCGACGGCAACGACACGCTGCGGGCCGATATCTCGGCCTATGCCCTCGACAGGGTGAAGGCCACCGAGACCCTCGATGGCGGCGCCGGCAATGACCGGCTGTTCCTGAAGCTCGACGCGCAGCTCGACTCACCGACCGGGGGCATGCCGGATCCGAACGTGTCGGCGCTCGGCCTGCTGACCGGCGGCACCGGCAACGACAGCCTGACCGCAACCACGGTGAATGCCGGCAGCAGCGCGACGCTGAAGCTCGACGGCGGCGCCGGCAACGATTCGCTGACCGTCTATGGCGGCTTCCACAACAGGCTGTCCGGCGGGACGGGCGATGACCGGCTCGCTGGCGGTGGCGGCGACGACCGGCTGCTGGGCGGCGGCGGGGCGGACACCTTCATCTTCGATCTCAGCCGGCCGTCGGGCAAGGACACGGTCGCGGATTTCGCCGGATCGCTCGACCGGCTGGCCTTCCACGGCGTGACGCTGGCGCATGGGCAAAGCGTCGCCGCCGCCCTCGACGCCCTGGCCGGCCTGACCGACCATGGCGCCGGCGGCACAGTGGTCGCGCATTTCCATTCCGGCGCCGAGATCGACTTTGCCGGGATCGGCACCGGCCATATCGACAGCTTCGCCGATCTCGTGGCGCATTCGGACCAGCTGCTGTTGGTCTGATCCCTGCTTAGTCCCGCGGCAGCCGGCGATGACGCGCCCGGCTGCCGAGCTCGATCGCCGCGGCATGCAGGCGCTCGAGATTCATCTCGTGGCGCAGCTCGAGCAGGAAGCGCAGCTCCGCCTGGAACGGATGGCCGTCGGCCGCCGCCACGTCGCAGGCCAGCGCATAGGCGGTCTCCTGCAAGGCCGGCGGCAAGGCCGCGCGCACCAGCCCGAACAGCGCGTCAAGGCCCTCCTCCTCGGTGAAGAGGTCGAACACCGTCTGGCTGACCACCGGGATCCGGTCGCGGTCGTAACCCTCGAAGACCGGCAGCGTGTCGACCATCCGGCTGATCGACAAAAGCTCCTTGGTCGTCATGTTCTCGTCCGAGGCCGAGACCGCGATCATCACCGCGACCAACGCATCCTGCGCCGAGAAGGACGGCGGCGTGAAATCGGTAGGCATGGCGGGTCCTGATGCGTTCCTGGCTGCGGGAAGGCCCCAATCGTACCGAAACCCACCCCGGGGCGGCAAGGGGCGGTGGCGCGAAATCGCCCTCGATGCGAAACCTTGGACCTCGGCCCGCGTTGAGGCCGGCCGAGCAGGGAGGGACGGGATTGACCAGCGGCACAGCATTGGGCCCCGAACCGGCCCGATCCGTCTCCGACCGATCTCTCATCGCCCTGGCGGTGCTCAACGTCTTCCTCGCCGACGCGCGCGACGGACTGGGGCCGTTCCTCGACGCGTTCCTCGCCACCCATGGCTGGCCGACCTTCACCCTCGGGCTGATCGCCACGGTCGGCGGCCTGATCGGCCTCGCCGCCACCCCCCTCGCCGGCGCGCTGGTCGACGCGTCGACCTGGAAGCGCGCGCTGATCGCCGGCCCGGTCGTGCTCGTCACCGCCGCCGCCCTCGCGACCCTGGTGAGCCCGAATCCCGCCGTGGTCTGGATCGGCCAGATCGGCACCGCCGCGGTCGGATCGGTCGTCGGCCCCGCCCTCGCGGGCCTGACCCTCGGCCTGGTCGGCGAGCGCCTCTTCTCGCAGCAGATCGCCCGCAACGAGTTCTGGAACCATAGCGGCAACCTCGCGGCCCTGGTCGCGGTCTTCGCCGCCGTGTCGCTGTTCGGCCTGCCCGGCATGATCTGGCTGATGATCGCGACCGCCGCCGGCACGCTCGGCGCGGTCGCCGCCATCGACCCGTCGCGCATCGACCACCTGGCGGCCCGGGGCCTCAGCCACGATGACGGCGAGCCCGGTCCCTCCGGCCTCGCGGTCCTGTTCGAGCGGCGCGGCCTGCTCCTGCTCGCGCTCGTGCTGCTGATCTTCCACTGGGGCAACGCGCCGATGAGCCGGCTGATCGCGCAGCAATTCTCGATCGAGCTCGGCACGCCGTTCCGCACCACGGCGATCATCACCGGCGTCTCGCAGCTCTGCATGATCTTCGTCGCCGCCCTCGCGCCCTGGCTGATCCGCCGCCTTGGCCTGACCTCGGTGATGCTGATCGGGCTTGTCGCCTTGCCGCTGCGCGGTCTGCTCGCCGGCGCCGTCGCAGGCTTCTGGGTGGTCTATCCGGTCCAGGCGCTCGACGGGATCGGCGCCGGGCTCCTCGGGATCGTGACCCCGATCGCGGTCGAGCGCCTGCTCTCCGGCACCGGCCGGTTCAATGTCGGGCTCGCCGCGGTGATGACGATCCAGGGCGTCGGCGCCTCGCTCAGCAATGTCCTCGCCGGCTATCTGGTCACCCGCGGCGGCTACGGCCTGTCGCATGTCTTCAGCGGCGCCATCGCGGTCGTCGCGGTGATCCTCTTCGTTCTCTGGCACCGCGCGATCGTCCGGCCAATGCCCTCCGAGGCCGCCAGATCGCAGCCCGCGGCTTGAAACCGCGCGCCGGTTCGCGGTAGAGCCGGCCGTTCCCGGCGCCCGCCCTCGCGCCGGCATCGGAGACCCTGCCCATGAGCGACCTGCGCGAAACCGCCCTGACATCGAAGGCCTGGCCGTTCGAGGAGGCGCGCAAGCTCGCCAAACGCTACGAGAAGGCGCCGCCCGCGAAAGGCTATGTGCTGTTCGAGACCGGCTATGGCCCGTCCGGCCTGCCGCATATCGGCACCTTCGGCGAGGTCGCGCGCACCACGATGATCCGCCGCGCCTTCGAGCTGATCTCGGACATCCCGACGCGGCTGATCTGCTTCTCGGACGATCTCGACGGGATGCGCAAGGTCCCGGAGAATGTGCCGAACCAGGCGATGCTGCGCGAGAACCTGCAGCGCCCGCTGACCAGCGTCCCCGACCCGTTCGGCGAGTACGAGAGCTTCGGCGCGCACAACAATGCGATGCTGCGGCGGTTCCTCGACACGTTCGGCTTCGAATACGAGTTCCAGAGCGCGACCGACTTCTACCGCTCCGGCCGGTTCGACGCGGTGCTGCGCCGCGCCGCCGAGCGCTACGACGCCATCATGGAGGTGATGCTGGCGAGCCTGCGCGAGGAGCGGCAGAAGACCTATTCGATCTTCCTGCCGATCTCGCCGCTTTCGGGCCGGGTGCTCTATGTGCCCTTGAAGGAGGTGAACGCGGACGCGGGCACCATCACCTTCGACGACGAGGACGGGGCCGAGACCACGCTGCCGGTGACGGGCGGCCATGTGAAGCTGCAATGGAAGCCGGATTTCGGCGCCCGCTGGGCCGCGCTCGACGTCGATTTCGAGATGTATGGCAAGGACCATTCGACGAACACGCCGATCTACGACTCGATCTGCGAGATCCTCGGGGGCCGGAAGCCGGAGCATTTCGTCTATGAGCTGTTCCTCGACGAGAAGGCGGAGAAGATTTCCAAGTCCAAGGGCAATGGGCTCACCATCGACGAATGGCTGGCCTATGCCTCGACCGAGAGCCTCGCCTATTTCATGTATCAGAAGCCCAAGACCGCGAAGCGGCTGTTCTTCGACGTGATCCCCAAGGCGGCCGACGAATATCACCAGCAGCTGCGCGCCTATCCCGGACAGGACGCGGCCCAGCGCCTCGGCAACCCGGTCTGGCATATCCATCACGGGACCCCGCCCGAGAGCGACATGGTCGTGCCGTTCTCGATGCTGCTCAATCTGGCGAGCGCGGCCAATGCCCATGACAAGGGCGTGCTCTGGGGCTTCATCCGCCGGTATGCGCCGGGCGCGACGCCCGAGACCCATCCGGGGCTCGACGCCGCCGCGGGCCAGGCCGTGCGTTATTTCGAGGATTTCGTCCGCCCGGCCAAGGTCTATCGCGCCGCCGATCCGCGCGAGGCCGCCGCGCTCGCCGACCTGCGCGACCGGCTCGCGGCCTGGGACCAGCCGGCCGATGCCGAGGCCTTGCAGAACCTGGTCTTCGAGGTCGGCAAGGCGCATGGCTTCGAGCCCCTGCGCGCCTGGTTCGGCGCGCTCTACGAGGTGCTGCTCGGCGCCGAGCAGGGCCCCCGTTTCGGCGGCTTCGTCGCGCTCTACGGCATCCCCGAGACGATCGCGCTGATCGAGCGCGCGCTCGCGGGCGACCTGCTCGCCGCCGGCTCCTGACGGCGGGGCGGCTCCAGGTCGAGAGACGGCTGAGCCGCCGCGGCGGTGCCGCGCGCCGCGAGCCGAACGGCGCCGGTGGAGCGGCGTCGCCGCGGCGCCCTACGGAGAGCCGCAGCGTCGGACGATCAAGCGCCACGCCTGTCCGAATGCGGCCAATCCGCGCGGATGGGGGGAGCCCGTCAGGCGGCGTCGCCGAGGCCGCCGGCGGTCTCGATGAAGGCGATCACCTCGGGGACGCCCACGCCGTTGCGGATCTGGCAGAACTGGAACGGGCGCTCGCCCCGCATCCGGCGGCTGTCCTGCTCCATCACCTCGAGCGAGGCCCCGACATGGGGGGCGAGGTCGGTCTTGTTGATGATGAGCAGGTCCGAGCGGGTGACGCCGGGGCCGCCCTTGCGCGGGATCTTGTCGCCGGCGCAGACATCGATCACGTAGAGCGTCAGGTCGGCGAGCTCGGGCGAGAAGGTCGCCGACAGGTTGTCGCCGCCCGATTCGATCAGGATCAGGTCGAGATCGGGAAAGCGCGTGACGAGGTCGTCGACCGCGGCGAGGTTGATCGAGGCATCCTCGCGAATCGCGGTATGCGGGCAACCCCCGGTCTCGACGCCGACGATGCGCTCCAGCGGGAGCGCCTGGGCGCGCATCAGGAATTCGGCATCCTCGCGGGTATAGATGTCGTTGGTGATCGCCGCGACCGACCAGCGGTCGCGCATGCCGCGGCAAAGAGCGGTCATCAGCGCGGTCTTGCCGGCGCCGACCGGGCCGCCGATCCCGACGCGCAGGGGGCCGTGGGGCGATTTCATGAGCGATAGAGCCTCGTATACTGGGTTTCGTGGAGCATCGCGGCCAGGTCGGCCGCCAGCGCGCAGCCGCCGACCGCGTCGAGCGGCGCCTCCGCCGCCTCCGCCGCCACCCGCGCGGCGAGCGGCATCAGCGACGCGGTGATGCGCTGCCCGTCGGTCTGGCCGAGCGGCACGAGCCGGATGCCGGCCGAGATCACCGTGGCGGCGAAGCCCTGGACGAAGAGCGTGGCGGTCAGCAGCAGCGGCAGGCCCGCGAGCCGGGCGGCCCGGCCGACGGCGACCGGATAGGGCAGCGGGCCGAGCGCGAGCCCGTAGGCGGCGGCGGTGGTGCGGGCGAAGGCCGTGCCCTGGGCCATGGTCTCGAGATGGCGCTCGGCCGAGGGGGCGAGCGCCGCGGCGAGCTCGGCGAGCGGGGCCGGATCCTCGGCCGCGAAGGCGTGGGCGAGCAGGATCGCGTCGCTGCGCCCGGCGCCGAATTCGAGGAGGTCGGCGACCCAGTCCTGCAGGCCGGCGCGGTCATGGACGGTGCCGGCCTCGACCGCCCATTCGAGCCCGTGCGAATAGCTGTAGGCGCCGACGGGATAAGCGGGGGAGAGCCAGGCGGCGAGGGTCTGGATCGCCGCCAGCGGCTCAGTCATGGATATGGCCGTGCGGATCGTCGGTGGCGCCGCCATGATGATGCCCTTGGGTCCTGCCATGGCCATAGGCGCCGCCTTCGGGGCGGAACGGTTCGGAAACATGGTGGGTATGGGCGCCGAGGCGGGCCAGCATGTCGGCCATCACATGGTTTTCCTGGATCAGGATGCGGCTCGGCTCGATCTGGGCCGGCATATGGCGGTTGCCGATATGCCAGGCGAGGCGCGCGAGCGCGTGGGGCGAGCCGTGGATCTCGAGCAACGGCTCGGCCGCCGCCTCGACCTCGATCCGGGCGCCGGTCTCGGTGACGAAGGCGTCGCCGTCGGCGAGCGAGAGGGTTTCGGCGAGATCGACGAACAGCGGGGTGCCGCCGGCGGTGGTCAGCGTCTTGCGGCGCAGGAAGCGGCCCTCATAGTCGAGCACGACGCGATCGGTCGGGGGAACGCGCGCGGGTTCTCCGCGGCCGGCACGCTCGACGGCGCGGGCGATGAGGCGGGTCATGTGCCGGTCAGTCCCAGGGATTGCAGATGCGGTTCCAGTCGCCGCGCGCCGACAGGTCCTGCGGCACGGTCTGGCAATAGAGCGGTCCGCGCGAGCCGGCCGAGCCGCCGCCCTGCGACCGGGCCGGGCCTTCGCTCTCCTGCCGGATCGGCGCGCCGACCGTGCAGGCGGCGAGGGTCGAGGCGGCAAGGAGGGCGAGGAGGAGTTTCATGGGCGGTCTCTCAATCGAACGGCTTGCAGACGCGGTTCCATTCGGCCCGGTCATAGATGTTCTTCGGAATCGTCTGACAATAGAGCGGACCCTTGGTGGCCGCCGCTCCGCCGCCGGGATCGTCCATCCCCGGCGGGCCATTGACCGCCTTGGCGTTGCAGCCGGCGAGGAGGAGGCCGAAGAGGCCGACAAGGAGGGCGAGGCGCATTGGTTCTGGGGATCCGATCGTTGCGTTTCTGCCATGCTAGACCGGTCCCGGGCGGAAGCCCAGCCCGCTCAGAACAGGAAGTAGCGCTGGGCCATGGGCAGCACCTCCGCCGGCTCGCAGGTCAGCAGCGTGCCGTCGGCTCGGACCTCGTAGGTCTCGGGATCGACCTCGATGACCGGGCAGGCGTCGTTGAGCCTCATCGCCGCCTTGCCGATGCCGCCGCGGGTATTCTCGACCGCCAGCAGTTCCTTGGCGAGGCCAAGCCGCTCGCGGATGCCGGAGGCGAGCGCCGCGCCCGAGGTGAAGATCACCGCAGAGCGCTCGACCGAGCGGCCCATCGCGCCCCACATCGGCCGGCTATAGACCGGCTGCGGCGTCGGGATCGAGGCATTGGGGTCGCCCATCTGCGCGACCGCGATCGAGCCGCCGACCAGCACCATCTCGGGCTTCACGCCGAAGAAGGCGGGGTTCCAGAGCACGAGGTCGGCGCGCTTGCCGATCTCGACCGAGCCGATGTCGCGGCTGACGCCATGCGCGACCGCCGGGTTGATCGTGTATTTCGCGATATAGCGGCGGACGCGGAAATTGTCGTTGTCGCCGGTTTCCTCGGGCAGGCGGCCGCGCTGGAGCTTCATCTTGTGGGCGGTCTGCCAGGTGCGGATCACGACTTCGCCGATCCGGCCCATCGCCTGGCTGTCGGACGAGATGATCGAGAAGGCGCCGAGATCGTGCAGGATATCCTCGGCCGCGATGGTCTCCTTGCGGATCCGGCTCTCGGCGAAGGCGATATCCTCGGGGATGCCCTGGTCGAGATGGTGGCAGACCATCAGCATGTCGAGATGTTCCTCGAGCGTGTTGACGGTGTAGGGCCGGGTCGGGTTGGTCGAGGACGGAATGATGTTGGGCAGGCCGCAGACCTTGATGATGTCGGGCGCGTGGCCGCCGCCCGCGCCCTCGGTATGGAAGGCGTGGATCGTCCGGCCCTTGATCGCGCCGATAGTATGCTCGACGAAGCCCGACTCGTTCAGCGTGTCGGTATGGATCATCACCTGAATGTCGAGCGCGTCCGCGACCGACAGGCAGCAATCGATGGCGGCGGGCGTGGTGCCCCAATCCTCGTGCAGCTTGAGCGCGCAGGCGCCGCCCAGAACCTGCTCCTCGAGCGCGGCGGGCAGCGAGGCATTGCCCTTGCCGGCGATGCCGATATTGATCGGCACCCCGTCGATCGCCTGCATCATGCGCGCGATGTGCCAGGGGCCGGGGGTGCAGGTCGTCGCGAGCGTGCCGTGCGCCGGGCCGGTGCCGCCGCCGAGCAGGGTCGTCACGCCGGAATGCAGCGCATCGTCGATCTGCTGCGGGCAGATGAAATGGATATGGGCGTCGAAGCCGCCGGCCGTCAGGATCTTGCCCTCGCCGGCGATCACCTCGGTGCCGGGGCCGACGATGATGTCGACGCCGGGTTGGGTGTCGGGATTGCCGGCCTTGCCGATCGCGGCGATTCGTCCGTCCTTGAGCGCCAGATCGGCCTTCACGATGCCGGTCCAGTCGACGATCAGCGCGTTGGTGATCACGGTATCGACCGCGCCCTGGGCGCGGCTGAGCTGGCTCTGGCCCATTCCGTCGCGGATCACCTTGCCGCCGCCGAACTTCACCTCCTCGCCATAGCGGGTGAGGTCGCGCTCGACCTCGATGATCAGGTCGGTATCGGCGAGCCGAACCCGGTCGCCTTTGGTCGGCCCATACATGTCGGCATAGGCGGCACGGGAGATGGCAACTGGCATCGGGAACCCTTCCGTGGTATCGTTGCAGGCTCAGGCGAGGGGGCCGGGCAGGCCGGGCGCGATGGCGTCAATCCTTGGGCAAGTCATTGATATCCTGTGGCACTGCCCCGCTCGCCCTCGCCCGGTGGAGCTGGGCGCATGTCCTGGTGGCGGGGTGTGATCTGCGCGGCTTGCCTCTGTGCCGGCATGGCGCGGGGCGAGACGCTGGTCGAGCGGGGCGACTATCTGGTGCGCGGCATCATGGCCTGCGGCGCCTGCCATTCGCCCTCCGAGCTCAGCGCCAGCAACCGGGAATTCACCGGCCGGCTGGTCGGCGACGGGCCGGACCACAGCGCCTGGGCACCCAACCTGACCTCGGCGGGTGCGATTGCCGCCTGGAGCGACGCGGCGATCGGCCGGGCGATCCGCGAGGGCATCCGCCCCGACGGCACGCGGATCGGACGGCCGATGCCGATCGCGCTCTATCGGGGCCTGAGCGACCAGGATCTGGCGGCGATCGTCGCCTTCCTGCGCACGCTGCCGCCGGTCGAGGGCGACCCGCCGGGGGCCGCCAATCCGCGTCCGCCACCCGCGAGCTATGGCTTCCCGGTCGGTCATGTCGCCGAAATCCCGCGCGGGCCGACCGCCGCCTATGGCGCCTATCTGGCCGGTCCGGTGATGGCCTGCCTCGATTGCCATACGCCGCGGGGGCGCGATGGGCAGCCGTTGCTCGCCAGCGCGCTCGGCCAGGGCGGGGCGCGGTTCGATGGTCCCTGGGGCGTCGCGGTGGCCCCGGCTCTGACCGCGGACCGGCTGGCGGGCGACAGCGATGCGGCGATCGGCACGATGATCCGCTATCGCGTGCGTCCCGACGGCGCCCTGCTCGGCCCGCCGATGCCTTATGCCAACTATCTGCGGCTGACGCCCGAGGATCTGGCCGCGGTCATCGCCTATCTCCGGACGGTGCCCGAGGAGCGGTGACGCCGGAGGCCGGAGCGATGGGCGGCTCGTCTGGAGCATCGTCAGGCCGCGGCCCCGTCGAAATGCTGGGTCTCGAGCGCGGTCGGATCGACGCCGTCGAGGCAGTTCACGTTGATCGCGACCATCGGGGTTCCGTCCCGCCCCGGCGCGAAGGCGAAGGTCTCGATGCCGCAGATCCGGCAGAATTGGTGCCGGATGACGTGGCGGTTGAAGGTATATTCGGTCAGCGCCTCCGCCCCGCGGAGCAGGGTGAAGGCGCTTTCGGGCGCGAAGGCCAGCCGTGAGCCGAGCCGCTGGCACCGCGAGCAATTGCAGGTGACGGGCTTCGAGATGTCGACGGTGACGTCGAAGGCGACCGCGCCGCACTGGCATGATCCGTGATGCAGGCCGCCGTGATGCAGGCCGCCGTGATGCAGGCCTTGATGCGAGCTTGCTTCGCCCATGGCGCTTCCCCCTTGGTGTCAGAGCGGCCCCATGACCGCCCCGTTGAAGCCGTAGACGCGGCGCGCGCCGCCGATCGGGATGAGCCTCACGTCGCGCACCTGACCGGGCTCGAAGCGCACCGCGGTGCCGGCGGCGATATCGAGCCGCATGCCGCGCGCCGCCGCCCGGTCGAAATCCAGCCCGGGATTGGTCTCGGCGAAATGATAGTGGCTGCCGACCTGGATCGGCCGGTCGCCGGTATTGGCGACCGTGAGGGTGATGGACGCGGCGCCTGCATTGAGGGTGATCGGCTCGGCGGCGGGGAAAATCTCTCCGGGGATCATGGACCGCTCCTCAGGTCAGGATGAGCGCCACGCCGCCGAGGCAGGCGAGGGCGCCGAGCGAACGGGCGAGCAGCGGGCGGCGGAGCGCGCCGATTCCGAAGCCCAGGCCGAGGCCGATCCCGTGCAGGATCGCGGTGGCGGCGACGAAACCCAGCGCGAAGGGCCAGCCGCCGAGCTCGGGGGTCTCGAGGCCGTGGGCATAGCCATGCGCCAGGCCGAAGACGGAGATGACCCCGCAGGCGAGCGGCAGGGACGGGCGGATCGCGAAGGCGATGGCGGCGCCCAGCACGACGATGGAGGCGAGGATGGTGGGCTCGACGATCGGCAGATCGGCGCCCTCGAAGCCCAGGAAGCCGCCTGCCACCATCGCGGCGACGAAGCCTGTCGGATAGGCCCAGCGGGCGCGCCCCCCGATCATCGCGGCGAAAAGGCCGACCGAGATCATGGTCATCATGTGGTCGGCGCCGAGGAACGGATGCAGGAAACCCGCCGCCATCGGCGAGCCGTCATGCGCGCCGATGCCGGTATGGGCGCGGGCGGCGGCCGGCAGCAGCAGAAGGGCAGCGGCAAGGGGGGCTCGGCGCATGATCGGGGTCCTCACAGGCTGGTCGCCGTCGAGCCTAGCGGGGAAACGGGCCAAGGGAAGCGCGAAACGCCGTCGGGCGGTCCGCCGCGCCGGAACTGCCCAAAGGCTGTGCAGTCAGCGGATCGGGCTGTGCACGGTGACGAGCTTGGTCCCGTCGGGAAAGGTCGCTTCGACCTGGATTTCGGGGATCATCTCGGGCACGCCCTCCATGCATTGCTCGGCCGCGACGACCTCTGCGCCGGCGGCCATCAGCTCGGAGACGGCGCGGCCGTCGCGCGCGCCCTCGACCACGAAGTCGGTGATCAGCGCGATCGCCTCGGGATGGTTGAGTTTGACGCCCCGCGCGAGGCGGTTCCTCGCCACCATGGCGGCCAGCGCGACCAAGAGCTTGTCCTTCTCGCGGGGGGTCAGGTTCATCCTCGTGCCTTTCAGAGCGACCAGACGCGCGGCAACGGTTCCGCGCGGAAGCCCATCAGAAAGCGGATGAGGCCGGCGCGCAAGGGCGCGTTGTCCGCGGCGAGGAAGCGCAGGATCAGCGCGCCCTCGCGCAGGGAGGCCGCCGCCACGACCCCGGGCAGGCCGGCGAGCAGCCGGCGCGCCGCGTCGAGCCGCGGCACCGGGTCCGGCCCGATCTCGACCAGCGTCGCGAAGGCGCGGGCGCCACCGAGCGTCGCGATCCCGGACTGCGCCCGCGCGATGGCGTCCGCCGGGCCGCCTCCGAGCCGCAGGGCCTCGGCATGGACAAGCCGGCCGCCGCGCCGGATCCGCCATTGGTCGCGGAGCGCGCCGGTCCGGACGGTCTCGCCCATCGCGGCGCGGCCGAGCACCACGGTTTCGAGCAGCAGCAGGCGCGCATCCTCGGCCATGTCGGCCTCGAGCCGCCGGCCGAGCCGGGCGCCATCGAAGAGGATGGTCTCCTGCGGCAGCCAGTCGAGGCTGGCGCCGGCCCCGAGCACGAGTGTGACCGTCACCTCCGCCTCGCCTCCGGCCGAGCGATAGACCCGCTCCGCCGCCTGGCTGGTCGCGACCAGAGCCGCACCCGGGCCGGCCTCGAGGCGCCAGTCGAGCCGGTCGCCCCCTGTGACGCCGCCGGCGGTATTGACCAGCACCGCCTCGGGCGGGCCGCCATGGCTGCGCGGCAGCAGCGCCTTGCAGCAGCCCTGTTGATAGAGCCGGGCGAGCCGGGCGCCGCCGCCGCGCAGCGCGACGCCGATCTCGGCCCGGCCGCGCGCCCGCTGCAGCCCCGGCGACGGATCGGCCGCGCTCAGCGCAGCGCCCGCCAGCCGATATCCGAGCGGTGGAAGCCGCCCGGCCAGTCGATCCGCGCGACCGCCTCATAGGCGCGGTCGCGTGCTTCGGCCAGGGTCGCGCCGCGGGCGGTGACATTGAGCACCCGCCCGCCATTGGAGACGAGCCGCCCTTCCGTCAGCCGGGTCCCGGCATGGAAGATCTGGACCAGCGGCCCGGCCGTCTCGGGCAGGCCGATCGGCTCGCCCCGCGCGAAGGCGCCGGGATAGCCCTGCGCGGCCAGGACGACGGTCAGCGCATGGTCCTCGGCCCAGTTGGGATGGGCTTCGGCGAGCCGCCCCTCGGCGCAGGCCAGCATCAGGTCGAGGAGCTGCGCCCCGAGCCGCATCGCCAGCACCTGCGCCTCGGGATCGCCGAGCCGGACATTGTATTCGACAAGGCGCGGCCGACCCGCCTCGATCATCAGCCCGACATAGAGCACCCCCTGATAGGGCGCGCCGCGGCGGGCGAGCTCGGCGAGCGTCGGGCGCACGATCTCGGCGAGCGCGCGCTCGGTGATTTCGGGCGTCAGGACGGGGGCGGGCGAATAGGCCCCCATCCCGCCGGTATTCGGCCCGCGATCGCCGTCGAAGGCCCGCTTGTGGTCCTGGGCCGAGCCGATCACCGTGCAGGCCTCGCCATCGGCCAGCACGAAGAGGCTCGCTTCCTCGCCGGCCATGAACTCCTCGATGACCACGCGGGCACCCAGCCCAGCTGAATCGGGCCCCTCGGCGAAGATCGCGTCGAGCGCGGCCTCGGCCTCGGCCAGGCTCTCGGCGACGGTCACGCCCTTGCCGGCGGCGAGCCCATCGGCCTTGACGACGATCGGCATGCCCATCGCCGCGACATAGGCCCGCGCCGCCGCGGCGTCGGTGAAGGTCTGGCTGGCGGCGGTCGGCGCGCCGCAGGCTGCGCAGATATCCTTGGTGAAGGCCTTGGACGCCTCGAGCCGCGCCGCCTCGCGGCCGGGGCCGAGCGTCGGGATGCCGGCGGCGCGCAGCCGGTCGGCCACGCCCTCGACCAACGGCGCCTCGGGTCCCACCATCACGAACTCGATGCCGTTCTCGGCGCAGAATTCCGCGACCTTGTCGCCGTCGAGAATGTCGAGCGCGACGCAGGTCGCCTGCTCGGCGATGCCGGCATTGCCCGGCGCGCACCAGAGCCGGTCGGTCTTGGGATTCTGCGCGAAGGCCCAGGCCAGCGCGTGCTCGCGCCCGCCGCCGCCGAGGATCAGGATATTCATCGGTCGCTCCGCTGGCCGGGTTCCGGGGCCCGTTTCTAGGGGGCCGCCCGCGGCGGCGCAAGGCGGGCGGCGCTTGCGCAGGAAACGGGTGGCCGGCGCGGCCGGGATCGGGCATCTGCGTCGGCAGCAACCAGCGAGGCCGCGCGATGGGGCAGATCCCCGCCAACCGTCCCATGACAGCCGGCGAATGGGCGAGCCTCGTCCTGCTCGCCAGCGTCTGGGGCGGCTCCTTCTTCTTCAACGCGGTCGCGGTGCGCGACCTGCCCGTGCTCAGCATCGTGACCGCGCGGGTGATCCTGGCGGCGGTTCTGCTCGGCGCCATGCTCCGGCTCGCCGGCGAGCGGCTGCCGCGCGAGCGGCGGGTCTGGGGGGCCCTTCTCGCGATGGGGATGCTCAACAACGCGCTGCCCTTCGCGCTGATCGTCTGGGGCCAGACCCGGATCCCTTCGGGCGTCGCCTCGGTGATCAACGCCGCGACGCCGCTCTTCGGGGTGCTGCTCGCCCATATCCTGACCGCGGACGAGCGGATGACCGCCAACCGGCTGGCCGGCGTCGTCATTGGCTTTGCCGGGGTCGCGGTGATGATGGGCAGCGCGGTCCGGGGCGGCGATGCGGTCCTCGGCGAGCTCGCCTGCCTGGCCGCCGCCTTCTGCTATGCCTGCGCCGGGATCTTCGGCCGCCGTTTCCGCGCCATGGGGGTCGCGCCGATGGCGACGGCGACGGGCCAGCTCGCCGCGGCTTCCGCCGTGCTGCTGCCGCTCGCGCTGGCGATCGACCGGCCCTGGACGCTGCCGGCGCCGGGCCTGCCCGCGCTGGGCGCGCTGGTCGGGCTCGCGACGGTCTCGACCGCCTTCGCCTATGTGATCTTCTTCCGCCTGCTCGCCAGCGCGGGCGCGACGAACCTGATGCTCGTCACCCTGCTGGTGCCGGTCGGCGCGGTGCTGCTCGGGGTCCTGTTCCTGGGCGAGACGCTGCTGGCGCGGCAGGTCTGGGGCATGGGATTGATCGCGCTCGGCCTCGCCGCGATCGACGGGCGGCCGCTGGCCGCGCTGCGGCGCCTGACCGGGCTTATCAGGCCGGGCGGCGCCTGATAGGGTCCCGCCTCCCCCAGCCCAGGCGAGGACAGATGGATCTCTTCGAGGAAGCCCGCCCCGGGCAGAACGCGCCCGAATTCACCGTCTCCGAGATCGCCGGCGCGGTGCGCCGGGTGATCGAGGGCGAGTTCGGCCGGGTCCGGGTGCGCGGCGAGGTGGGGCGGGTGTCGCGGCCGTCGAGCGGGCATCTCTATCTCGACCTCAAGGACGAGCGCTCCGTGCTCGCCGCGGTGATCTGGAAGGGGACGGTGCGCGGGCTCGCCGCCCGGCCCGAGGAGGGGATGGAGGTGATCGCCACCGGGCGGCTGACCACCTTTCCGGGCTCCAGCAAGTATCAGATGATCATCGAGGAGATCGCCCCGGCCGGCGCCGGCGCGCTGATGGCGATGCTGGAGAAGCGCCGGCTCGCGCTCGCCGCCGAGGGCCTGTTCGATGCGGCGCGCAAGCGGCCGCTGCCGTTCCTGCCCCGGACGATCGGCGTCATCACCTCGCCCTCGGGCGCGGTGATCCGCGATATCCTGCACCGCCTGCGCGAGCGTTTTCCGGTGCCGGTGCTGCTCTGGCCGGTGCTGGTGCAGGGCGAGCGCTGCGCGCCCGAGGTGGCGGCGGCGATCCGCGGCTTCAACGCGATCGGGCCCGGCGATCCGGTGCCGCGGCCCGATCTGCTGATCGTCGCGCGGGGGGGCGGCTCGATCGAGGATCTGTGGGGCTTCAACGAGGAGATCGTGGTGCGGGCAGCGGCCGAGAGCCGGATCCCGCTGATCTCGGCGGTGGGCCACGAGACCGACACCACGCTGATCGACTTCGCCGCCGACCGCCGCGCGCCGACCCCGACCGCGGCGGCCGAGATCGCGGTACCGGTACGGCTCGACCTCTCCGCCGCGCTGGCCGGGCTCGAGGAGCGGCGGCGTCTTGCGCTCGCCCGCGGGCTGGCGCTGCGCGGCCAGCGGCTGCGCGACCTCGCCCGCGGGCTGCCGCGGCCCGAGGCGCTGACCGCGGACCGGACGCAGCGGCTCGATGCGCTGGCGCTGCGCCTGCCGCGAGCGCTCACCGGGCTGGTGCGGGCGCGCGAGCTCGCGCTGGCGCAGGGCGCCGCCGGGCGGCTCGGCCCATCGCTGCTGCTGCACGGCTTGGCGCGGCGCGGCCAGCGGGTCGAGGCGCTGGCGATCCGCCTGCCGCGCGCGGCGTCCGGGCTGGTGCGGGCGCGCCATCTCGACCTGGCGCGGGGGGCGCCCGGCCGCTTCGGGCCGGGGCTGCTGGTGCACGAGCTGCGCCGGCGCGAGCAGGCCTTGCTGCGCGCCGGGCTCGGGCTGCGCGGCGAGGCGATGGAGCAGCGGCTGCATCGGCTGGCCGAGCGGCTGGAGGCGCGGTCGGACCGGCTCGCCCGCTGCGGCGCCCGGCTGACGCTCGGGGCCCGCCAGGGGGTCGAGGCGCTGGCCCGCACGCTCGCCACGCTCGATCCCGAGGCGGTGGTCGCGCGTGGCTATGCGATCGTGCGCGGCGCCGATGGGACGGTCGTGACCCGCGCGGCGCGGGCGAGCGCCGAGCCCCGGCTCGAGCTGCATTTCGCCGATGGACGGCTCGGCGTCCGCCCCGACCGCCCCGCCCCGAAGCGCGGTCGCGGCAAGGCCGAACCGGACCAGGGGCAATTGCTGTAGGAGGCCGTCGGCGCAAGATCGGCGCAGCGGGAGCCAGGCGTCGCCGTCGCGCCTCGGAAAGCGCCGCGGCGACGCCTTTCTCGCGGCGGCGTTCCGCGCGCGGCGCGCGGCACTGTCGTGGCGGCTCGGCCGTCTCGTCGCTCCGGGGCGTGGGCTCCGGCGGAGAGGCGCAGCCGCGAGATCCGCGGCTGCCCGGAGCGGGCCGTTGCCCGCGAGTCCTTTTTTCTCCCCATCCGTTGATGGGGCCCCTCGGACTGCCCGATAGGGTTTCTGCCTCTATGAAATCCTCGAAGAAGCCAGGCCGGGCCGATGCGCGCAAGGCGGAGGCTGCCTTGTGGCGCTGGCGGTGTGCGGTTGGCTGAGGCGGGTGTGGGCGGCGGACCGCCGGGGTCACCGGCCGCGGCGGCTTCGCGCTCGCGCGCGCCGGTTGCGGCGCGCGCGAGGTCAGGGGGCGGGAACGGCGCGGGCGGCGCCGGCGCGCGCGAGAGGGTCGAGGCCGGCGCCGCCCCCGGCCAGATGGGCGGCCAGCGCCCGGCGCATCCGGGGGTCCCAGAAGTCGCGGATATGATCCTCGATGCCCGCCTCGGCCTCCTCGGGCGGATAGGCGCGGAAGAAGTCCGCGATCTGGTTGGCCATGCGAACCAGCTCCTCGGTTCCGTCGCTCATCGCCGTGTCTCCCCGGGCTCGAACAGCATCAGGTCGTCGCCGGCCCGGCAGGCGACGGCCATCCCCGCGCCCCGCGCCTGGCGCAGCGCCAGCGCGCTCGGGGCCGAGACGGCGGCGAGAAGGGGCGCCCCGATCATCGCGGCCTTCTGCACCATCTCGACGCTGACACGGCTCGACAACAGCACGAAACCGCCCGAGGCGTCGCGGCCGGCGCGCGCCAGCGCCCCGGCGAGCTTGTCGAGCGCGTTGTGCCGGCCGATATCCTCGCGAATGAGCCCGATCGACCCGTCGAGGCCGCAGAAGGCCGCGGCATGGGTCGTGTGGTTGCGCCGCTTCATCACCTGGGCGGCGGGCAGCGCGTCGAAGGCGGCGCGCATCGCTGCCCGGTCCGGCCTCGGGCCCCGCAGCCGGGGCAGGCGAGGCAGCACCGCCTCGATGCTCTGGGCGCCGCAGATGCCGCAGCCGGCGCGGCCGGCCAGGGTGCGGCGGCGGTGCGCGACCGCCTCGAGCCGCGCGGGATCGAGCGCGAGATTGATCAAGAGCCCGTCGGCGGCCTCGGCGATGCGCAGGCCGTCGATCGCCTCCGCCCGGTCGGCGATGCCTTCGGTCAGCGCGAAGCCGACGGCGAAATCTTCCAGATCGGCCGGGGTCGCCATCATCACCGCGAAGGTCTCGCCATTGAGCAGGATCGCGACCGGCATCTCCTCGGCGACCTGCCACAAGGCCGGCTCGGCGCCATCGGCCCGCAGGAGCGTCCCCGCCGCAACCGGCGAGACCTCGTGAGGGCCCGTATCGAGGCGGCGGATCTCGAGCGTCATTTCGTGGTCCGGGCGACGGAATCGAGCATGATGATCGGTCCGCTGCCACAGGCTTGCGCCCGGCCGGCCACCGGGCTGCCTTCCTTGAGCAGGGCCTGCAGCGCCTGCATGGCCGTCATCCGCGGGGCCCGCGCCAGATCGTCGGGCAGATAGACATCGATGGACATCCGGGTGCCGTCGGCCTGCTCGAGGATGAAGCCATCGATGGTCATGCCATCCTTCGCGAATTTGCGCTGGGCCACCGATCCCCGATAGGCGAGATAGGCGCAGCCCGGATCCGCCGGATCGGTGAGGCCCGTCACCGCCTGCGGACCGGAGGCGCCGGCCTGGACCGCGACCTCGGCCGAGGCCGCGGTCGACAGGGCCAAGGCGAGCGCTGCGGGAGCGCCGATCGAAGCCAGCCGTCGCACTGTCGTCGTCATGGCTCTACTCCGCCGCGGGCAGGGTCACTTTGTAGTTCGTGTGGCCGAGCCTCTCGCGCTCGGCCTGCCAGTCCGAGGGCCGGTTCGACCGGGTCACCTGCACCGCCGTCACCTTGTATTCCGGGCAGTTGGTCGCCCAGTCGGAGTTTTCGGTGGTGATGACATTGGCGCCCGAGAACGGATGGTGGAAGGTGGTGTAGACGACGCCCTGCGGCATCCGGTCCGAGATGCTGGCGCGAAGCGTGGTCGAGCCGACGCGGCTGCCGACGAGCACCAGGTCGCCGTCGGCGATCCCGCGCTCCTCGGCATCGTGGGGATGGATCTCGAGCAGATCCTCGGGGTGCCAGGCGGTGTTGTCGGTGCGCCTCGTCTGAGCGCCGACATTGTACTGGCTGAGGATGCGGCCGGTGGTGAGGATCAGCGGAAAATAGCGGCTGGTCCGCTCGGTCGTCGGGACATATTCGGTGATCATGAACCGGCCCTTGCCGCGGACGAAGCCGCCGACATGCATGATCGGGGCGCCGTCGGGATAGTCGGCATTGACCGGCCATTGCAGCGAGCCCGCCTCGTCGAGCCGCGCGAAGCTGACGCCGGCGAAGGAGGGGGTGAGCCGCGCGACCTCGTCCATGATCGCGGCCGCGCTGTCATACTGCATCGGATAGCCCATCGCGGTCGCGAGGCGGCAGACGGCCTCGTGTTCGCTGAGGCCCGCCTGCTCGGCCATCACCGGGCGGACGCGGTTGATCCGGCGCTCGGCATTGGTGAAGGTGCCGTCCTTCTCGAGGAAGCTCGAGCCCGGCAGGAAGACATGGGCGAAGGCCGCGGTCTCGTTGAGGAACAGGTCCATCACCACGAGGCAGTCGAGCGCCTGGAGCGCCGCGGTGACATGCGCGGTGTTGGGGTCGGACTGCGCGATGTCCTCGCCCTGCACGAAGAGGCCGCGATAGGAGCCGTCGAGCGCGGCGGCGAACATGTTGGGGATGCGCAGGCCCGGCTCGGGCTGGAGCGTCACGCCCCAATCGGCTTCGAACTGGCGCCGCGTGGCCTCGTCGGAGATATGGCGGTAGCCGGGCAGCTCGTGCGGGAACGAGCCCATGTCGCAGGAGCCCTGGACGTTGTTCTGGCCGCGCAGCGGGTTCACGCCGACGCCCTCGCGGCCGATATTGCCCGTCGCCATCGCGAGATTGGCCATCGCCATCACCGTGGTCGAGCCCTGGCTGTGCTCGGTCACGCCGAGCCCGTAATAGATCGCCCCGTTGCCGCCCGTGGCATAGAGCCGCGCCGCTTCGCGCAGGGTTTCGGGCGTGGCACCGATCGCCTCGGCCAGCGCCTCGGGGCTGTTGCGCTCCTCGGCGACGAAGGCGCGCCAGCGGGCGAACTCGACCGGGTCGCAGCGCTCGGCCACGAAGGCCTCGTCGACCAGCCCCTCGGTAACGATCACATGGGCGAGCGCGTTCAGCATCGCGACATTGGCGCCCGGGCGGAGCTGGATATGGTGCGCCGCCTCGATATGGGGCGAGCGGACGAGGTCGATCCGCCGCGGATCGGCGACGATCATGCGCGCGCCCTGGCGCAGGCGCTGCTTCATCCGGCTGGCGAAGACCGGATGCGCGTCGGTCGGGTTGGCGCCGATCAGGAGGATCACGTCGGCCTGGTCCACCGAGCGGAAGTCCTGGGTGCCGGCCGAGGTGCCGAAGGTCTGTTTCAGCCCGTAGCCGGTCGGGGAGTGGCAGACCCGCGCGCAGGTATCGACATTGTTGTTGCCGAAGGCGGCGCGGATCATCTTCTGGACGACATAGACCTCCTCGTTGGTGCAGCGCGACGAGGTGATGCCGCCGATCGCGTCCCGGCCATGCGCCGCCTGGATCGCCTTGAACCGGTTGGCCGCGAAGGCGATGGCCTCGTCCCAGGACACCTTGCGCCAGGGGTCGGTGATCGCCTCGCGAACCATCGGCTCGAGCTGGCGGTCCTTGTGCGTGGCATAGCCAAAGGCGAAGCGGCCCTTGACGCAGCTATGGCCCTCGTTGGCGCCGCCCTGCTTGGAGGGCACCATGCGGATCAGCGTCTCGCCCTGCAACTCGGCGCGGAACGAGCAGCCGACGCCGCAATAGGCGCAGGTGGTCAGGACCGAGCGGGTGGGGATCCCGTGCGCGGCGACGGATTTCTCGACCAGCGTCGCGGTCGGGCAGGCCTGGACGCAGGCGCCGCAGGACACGCAGTCGGAGTGGAAGAAGTCGTCCGACGCGAGCCCGGCCGACACCTTGCTGTCGAAGCCGCGGCCCTCGATCGTCAGCGCGAAGGTGCCCTGGACCTCGTCGCAGGCGCGGACGCAGCGCGAGCAGACGATGCATTTCGACGCGTCGAACTGGAAGTAGGGGTTCGAGACGTCGATCGCGGGCTTGGGCGCGAAATGGCTGGCGCCCTCCATGCCATAGCGGACCTCGCGCAGGCCGGCGACGCCGGCCATGTCCTGCAGCTCGCAATCGCCGTTGGTCGGGCAGGTCAGGCAATCCAGCGGATGGTCGGAGATATAGAGCTCCATCACCCCGCGCCTGAGCCTTTCGAGCCGCGCGGTCTGAGTGGTGACGCGCATCCCTTCGCGCACCGGTGTGGTGCAGGAGGCGGGGGTGCCCTTCACCCCCTCGATCTCGACGAGGCACATGCGGCACGAGCCCCAGGCCTCCAGACTGTCGGTGGCGCAGAGCTTCGGAACCGGCCGGTCGACCAGCGAGGCGGCGTGCATCACCGAGGTCCCCTCTGGGACGCTGACCGTGATCCCGTCGATCACGAGCGAGACCAGTGCCCCCTCGCATGCCGGGGTTCCGCGGTCGATGTCCTGCTGAAGGGTCATGGAACGGGTCCTCTCAATGGGCGTGGCGGTGGTGCGCATCCGGATAGTGCGGATGGCTGTGGCGCAGCGCGTCGTGCCGGTGCGGATGGCGGTGGCGGGTTCCGGCTGGTACCGGCGGCTGGTGCTGGTGATCGTGGTGGTCGTCGTGACTGTGCCAATGATCGTGCTCGAGCGCGGCATGCAGATGCTCGTGCGCGTGGCGCTCGGTCAGGTGCAGCCAGACGCCGAGCCCCATCAGCAGCGCGGCCGCGGCCAGCGGCAGCGTCAGGGGATCGCCCATCGCGAGCGCCAGCGCGGCCCCGAAGAACGGCGCGGTGCCGAAATAGGCGGCTGCCCGCGCGGTCCCGAGGCTGCGCAGCGCCACGACGAACAAGGTCAGGCTGACGCCATAGGCAACGAAACCCAGGGCCAGGGCGCCGAGGGTGGCCGAGCCGCCGGGCAGCCTCGCGCCGGCGGCGAGCGCCAGCATGGTGGTAACACTGCCGGCGGCGAGGCCCTTGACGCTGGCGAGCCAGGCTGCGTCGGTCAACGCGATGCGCCGCGTCAGGTTGTTGTCGATCGCCCAGGCGAGGCAGGCGCCGAGCACCAGCACGGATGGCAACGCTTCGCCGAGCCCGAGCCCAAGCCCGAGCCGCCCGCCGGTCGCGAGCAGCACCGCGCCCGCGGAAATCGCCGCCATGCCGATCGCAACGCGGCGGTCGACATTCTCACGAAACACGAACCAGGCGATCAAGGCGGTCAGCACGCCCTCGGCATTGAGCAGGAGCGCCGCCGCGGAGGCGGGCATCGCGGCGAGGCCGAGCATCAGCAGGGCCGGACCGGCCACGCCACCCGAGAGGATCGCGCCGGCGAGCCAGGGCCAGTCGGCGCGCGGCAGGCGCGCCGCCGGCTGGCCGGACGCGCGGCGCCAAAGCGCGAGGCCGAGGCCCGAACCGAGATAGAGCAGACCCGCCAGCAGGACCGGATCGACCATGCCGAGCAGCCGCTTGGAGAGCGGCGCCGCGAGCCCAAAAAGCAGCGCGGCGGCGAGGGCCGCGCGGATCCCGGGATGGGCGAGCGCCGCCATCGGCTATTCCGCCGCCAGGCGCGGGGCGCGGTCGAAATCCTCGGGGAAGAGCCTGAGCGCCGACAGGACCGGCATCGGTGTCAGCCCGCCCATCGCGCAGAGCGAGCCGTCGCGCATCACCTCGCACAGATCCTCGATCAGCGCGACGTTCTGCGCGACATCCTCGCCACGCTCGATCTTCGCGACGGTTTCGCGGCCCCGCACCGCGCCGATCCGGCAAGGGGTGCATTTGCCGCAGCTCTCGATCGCGCAGAACTCGAAGGCGAAGCGGGCCATCGCGGCCATGTCGACGCTGTCGTCGAAGACCACGATCCCGCCATGGCCGACCATCGCCTGGTTGACCGCCAGGGTCTCGTAGTCCATCGGCAGGTCGAGCATCGCCTCGGAGACATAGGCGCCGAGCGGCCCGCCGATCTGGGCGGTGCGGAACGGGCGGCCCGAGGCGGTGCCGCCGCCGAAATCCTCGATCAGCGCGCGGATCGTGACGCCGAAGGCCTTCTCGACCAGCCCGCCATGCCGGATGTTGCCGGCGAGCTGGAAGGCCTGGGTTCCGTGCGAGCGGCCAACGCCGAAATCGCGGTAGAAGGCGGCGCCGCGATCGAGGATCAGCGGCACGCTGGCGAGCGTCAGCACGTTGTTGACGGCGGTCGGGCGGCCGAACAGGCCCGAGATCGCCGGGATCGGCGGCTTGACCCGGACGGTGCCGCGGCGGCCCTCGATGCTTTCGAGCATCGCGCTTTCCTCGCCGCAGATATAGGCGCCCGCCCCCTTGCGAACCTGCAGCCGGAACGCGCGGCCTGAACCGCCGACGCTGTCGCCGAGCCAGCCCGCCGCCTCCATCACCCCGATCGCCGCCCGCATCTGCGCGATGGCGCGCGGATATTCCGAGCGGATATAGAGGAAGCCCTCGGTCGCACCGGTCGCGAGCCCGGCGATCGTCATCGCCTCGACGACCAGCAGCGGGTCGCCCTCCATCAGCATCCGGTCCGCGAAGGTGCCGCTGTCGCCCTCGTCGGCGTTGCAGGCGACGTATTTCTGGCCCGCGGGCTGGTCGAGCACGGTCTGCCACTTGATGCCGGCCGGAAAGCCGGCGCCGCCGCGCCCGCGCAGGCCCGAGGCGGTGACCTCGGCGCAGATCGCGGAGGGGTCCATCGCCAAGGCCTTGCGCAGCCCGGTCAGGCCGGCATGCGCCTCGAAATCGGCGAGGTCGAGCGGGTCGATCACGCCCACCCGGGCGAAGGTCAGCCGCTCCTGCCGCGCGAGCCAGGGGATATCGCGGACCGGCCCGAGCGCGAGCGGATGGTCGGCGCCGGCGAGGATCGCGGCGATCAGCCCGTCGGCATCCGCGGCCGTGACCGGGCCGAAGCCGTCGCGACCATGGCCGGCGCGAAGCTCGACCAGCGGCTCCAGCCAGAACATCCCCCGCGAGCCGGTGCGGATGAGCGTGAGCGGCACCCCGCGCGCGGCGGCGGCGTCGGCGAGCGCGGCCGCGGTCTCGTCGGCGCCGACCGAGAGCGCGGCGCTATCGGCGGGGACATAGAGCGTCAGCATGCCAGCGCCTCCGCGAGCAGCGCCTCGAGCCTGCCCGCATCGAGCCGCCCATGCAGGCGGTCGCCGATCATCGCGGCGGGGGAGAGCGCGCAATTGCCCAGGCAATAGACCGGCTCCAGGGTCAGCCCCTCCGTCGAGGTTTCGCCGAGCGCGATCCCGTGCCGCGCGCAGGCGCGCTCGATCAGGGCGAGCGCCCCCATGGCCTGGCAGGATTCGGCCCGGCAGATCCGCGCGACCACGCGGCCCGCCGGCGCGCGGCGGAAGTCGTGATAGAAGCTGACGACGCCATGCACGTCCGCGCGCGACAGGTTGAGCGCGCGCGCGATCGCTGGCAGCGCGGCCTCGGCGACGGCGCCGCGCGCATCCTGGAGGTCGTGCAGGATCTCCAGGAGCTGCGACGGATCGTCGCCGTGGCGAGCGCAGATCGCGGTCGCTTCCCGCGCGTCGGGGTCCATCTCCTCGGGCATCGGTACCGCCTTCTCCCAGCCTTTCGCGATACTATGCGCGTCCGGGGCGCCGAGCGCAAATCGTGGGCGACCTCTCCGGGTCTGATCACGACGCCGCGATTGACCGGGCGGGTTCCGGGATGCAAGACCTGCGGCAGCGGAACAGCAGCGGGGGCCTTGTCCGTGACCAGCCACCACAGGCGCGGGGAGAGCCACGTGCCGCGCATCGTGCTGCCCGAACCGGGCGCGCAGCGGCTCAGCCATATCGGGGTGATCGATGTCGGCTCGAACTCGGTCCGGCTGGTCGTGTTCGACGGCATGGCGCGCAGCCCCGCCTATTTCTACAACGAGAAGGTGCTCTGCGGTCTCGGAGCGGGGCTCGGCGAAACCGGGCGGCTGAGCCAGGAGGGCTGGCAGCGGGCGCTGCACGCGCTGCACCGCTTCGTGGCGCTGGCCGGACGGATGAACCTCTCGGGTATGATCGCGGTTGCGACCGCCGCGGTGCGCGACGCCGCGGACGGGCCGGCCTTCTGCGACCAGGTCGTGCGCGAGACCGGCCTGCAGCTCCATGTCGCGAGCGGGGCCGAGGAGGCGCGGCTGGCCGCCCAGGGCGTGCTGCTCGGCTGGCCCGACGCCGATGGGCTGGTCTGCGACATGGGCGGCGCCTCGATGGAGCTGGCCGAGCTTCGCGGCGGCGCGATCCACCAGGCCGCGACCTCGCCGCTCGGCCCGCTCAAGGTCGCCGACATTGCGGATCCGGAAAAGCGCGACAAGTATATCCGCAAGGCCGTCAAGACGCTGCGGACCGAGGTCGGGTCGCAGGCGGGACGGCTGTTTCTCGTCGGCGGCTCCTGGCGGGCGATCGCCCGGCTCGACATGGAGCGGATCGGCTATCCGCTCAAGGTGCTGCACGGCTACGAGCCGCCGCTCGCGCAGCTGGTCGAGACGCTTGGCTGGATCCGCGAGCAGGAACCGGGGGCGCTGGCCGCGATGACCGGCACCTCGACCGCGCGGCTGTCGCTGGTGCCGCTGGCGAGCCTCGTTCTCGGCGAGCTGCTGCGCCGGGTCGAGCCCGCGACCGTGACGATCTCCGGCTATGGCCTGCGCGAGGGGCTGCTCTATCGGCAGATGCCCGAGGCGATGCGGGCGCTCGACCCGCTGATCGATGCCTGCCGCCAGATGGAGTTCAGCGCCGCGCGCGCCCCCGGCTTCGGCGACGCGCTCTATGACTGGCTGCTGCCGCTCTATGCCGACCGTTCGCCCTCCGAGCTCCGCCTGGTGCGGGCCGCCTGCCTGCTGCACGACGTCAATTGGCGAGCGCATCCCGACTACCGCGCCGAGCTCGGCTTCGAATCGGTCACGCGGGCCAATATCGGTGGGATCGACCATGCCGAGCGGGTGTTTCTTGGCCTCGCGCTGCTCAACCGCTACAAGACCACCGGTCCGGCCGACGGGGCCGGGCGCTATGCCCGGCTTCTGCCGCCGAGCCGCGCGGCCGAGGCCGTGGTGCTCGGCCGTGCGCTTCGGCTCGGGGCCATGCTGTCGGGCTCCTCGATCGGGGTGCTGGACCATGCCGGTCTGTCGCTCGGCCCCGCCGGCCTCACCCTCACCCTGCGCGGCCCGGCGCGCGAATTCGCCGGCGAGGCGGTGGAGCGCCGTCTGCAAAGCCTCGCGGCGCGCCTCGATTGCGGCCACGCGATTGCGCTGGTCGACTAGGAGGGTCGGCGCCGGACCGCCTTGGTGGGGGGCTTTGGGCAGAAATCGGGCAGAAAAAAACGGCCTGCACGCGCAGGCCGCTTTTCAACGCCCCCCCTAAGACTTGGGCCGCCAATGGGTCTCGTTCGATCGGAGGGACCGCGCTAAGCAGCCGATTCTCACCCCCGATCAGCCCATCTAGCCGATGGGCAAATAACCAGCACCGCGCAGAAAATGCAACGCTGAAATTCGCGCAGCGCATAGCGTCGCAAAATGCGCCACCGACCGCCGATCGGCGCTGCGCGGCCCACATGCCACGGAAAACTCCAGCAAGGACGCCTTCAGCGCGGATTGCATGGCACCGGAGGTTCGCCTAAATCGGCTGAGCCGCCGCGCCGACCGGAGAGAAGCCCGATGCGCCTGACCCAGTATTTCCTTCCTGTCCTAAAGGAAAACCCCGCCGAAGCGCAGATCGTGAGCCATCGGCTGATGCTGCGCGCGGGCATGATCCGGCAGGCGAGCGCCGGGATCTATTCTTGGCTGCCGCTCGGCTTCAAGGTGCTGCGCCGGCTCGAACAGATCGTCCATGAGGAGCAGCAGCGCGCCGGGCATATCCCGCTCCTCATGCCGACGCTGCAATCGGCCGACCTCTGGCGCGAGAGCGGGCGCTACGACGATTACGGCGCCGAGATGCTCAGGATGAAGGACCGGCACGAGCGCGACATGCTCTATGGTCCGACCAACGAGGAGCTGATCACCGACATCTTCCGCTCGGCCGTGTCGAGCTACAAGGACCTGCCGCTGACGCTCTACCACATCCAGTGGAAGTTCCGCGACGAGGTGCGGCCGCGCTTCGGGGTGATGCGGGGGCGCGAGTTCCTGATGAAGGACGGCTACAATTTCGACCTGACCGTCGAGGACGCGATCCACGCCTACAACCGGCATATGGTCACCTATATCCGCACCTACGAGCGGATGGGCCTGAAGGCGATCCCGATGCGGGCCGACGGGGGACCGATCGGTGGCGACCATACCCACGAATTCCTGGTGCTGGCGCCGACGGGCGAGAGCGGCGTCTTCTACGACCGCGCCGTGACCGATCTGACGCTCGGCGATCGGGAGATCGACTTCGCCGACCGCGGGCAGGTGAGCGAGATCGTCAAGACCTGGACGGCGCCCTATGCCCGGACCGACGAGCGCCACGATCCGGCGGAGTTCGCGACGATCCCCGAGGATCGGCGGATCGAGGGCCGGGGCATCGAGGTCGGGCAGATCTTCTTCTTCGGCACCAAATATTCCGCGCCGATGAAGGCCGTGGTGGTGAACGAGGCCGGCGAGCGGGTGCCGGTGCAGATGGGCAGCCACGGGATCGGCGTCAGCCGCCTCGTCGGCGCGCTGATCGAGGCGAACCATGACGAGAAAGGCATCATCTGGCCCGAGGGCGTGACGCCGTTCCGCGTCGGGCTCGTCAATCTCAAGCAGGGCGACGCGGCGGCCGACGGCGCCTGCGCCGCGCTCTATCGCGATCTCGCCGCTGCCGGGCTCGATCCGCTCTATGACGACCGCGACGAGCGGGCAGGGGCGAAGTTCGCCACCATGGACCTGATCGGCCTGCCCTGGCGGATCACGGTCGGCCCGCGCGGTCTCGCGGCCGGCAAGGTCGAACTGACCTCGCGCCGGACCGGCGAGAGCGAGGAACTCTCGCCCGCGGCCGCGCTCGACCGGCTGCGCGCGATCTATGCCGGGATCCTCTGAAGGCCCGGTGATCGAGACCGCCCGGCTGCGCTTGCGCCGGGCGCGGATCGAGGACGCCGCCGACCTGTTCGAGGTCTTCGCCGATCCGCGCGCGATGCGCTACTGGGACAGCCTGCCGCATCGCGAGATCGCCGCGACGCGGGGTTGGCTCGAGCGGGTCGTCGCCGCTCCGCCGGGCGAGAGCGACGATTTCATCCTCGAGCGCGACGGGCGCGCGATCGGCAAGGCCGGCTGCTGGCGGCGCGGCGAGATCGGCTTCATCCTGCATCCCGACCATTGGGGCCAGGGGCTCGCGACGGAGGCGCTGGCGGCGGCGATCCCGCACGCCTTCGCGACCCTCGAGATGGACCGGCTGGAGGCCGACGTCGATCCGCGCAACGCGGCCGCCCTGGCGCTGCTCGCGCGGTTCGGCTTCCGCGAGACCGGCCGGGCCGCGCGCACCGTGCAAGTCGGCGACGCGTGGTACGACAGCGTCTATCTGGCGCTGTCCCGTCCCTGAGGCCGGATCAGGCCCGAGCGCGCCCTCGCGGCGCCGCGCCTCTCCACCCGAGCCACCGCTTCGGAGCCGAGAGACGGCTGAGCCGCCGCGACGGCGACGCGCGCCGCGAGCCGAACGGCGCCGCTCGCGGGGCGTCGCCGCGGCGCTTTACCGAAAGCAACGGTGCCGGGCGGCTGGAACGCGTTCATAAGCCAGCAAGATCAATCCCATGGCGCCTGTCGCCCGGACATGGCCGGCGGGGCCCGCGTCCGCGCCTTTTTCGGTTCCGGCCCCGGCGGTTGGGCGATATAAGCGGGACGCGTCGGAAACGGGGGCTGGGGAAGATATGGGCAATGTGGCGGTCGTCGGCGCGCAATGGGGCGACGAGGGCAAGGGCAAGATCGTCGACTGGTTGAGCGAGCGGGCCGACGTGATCGCCCGCTTCCAGGGCGGGCACAATGCCGGCCATACGCTCGTCATCGACGGCACCGTCTACAAGCTGTCGCTCCTGCCCTCCGGCATCGTCCGGCCCGGCAAGCTCAGCGTGATCGGCAACGGCGTGGTCCTCGACCCCTGGGCGCTGCTCGCCGAGATCGAGAAGCTGGCGGGGCAGGGGGTCGAGATCTCCCCCGCCACCCTGATGATCGCGGAGAACACCCCGCTCATCCTGCCGCTGCACCAGGATCTCGACCGGATCCGCGAGGAGGCCGCCGGGACCGCCAAGATCGGCACGACCGGCCGCGGCATCGGGCCGGCCTATGAGGACAAGGTGGGGCGGCGCACCATCCGCGTCGCCGATCTCGGCGATGCCGAGACGCTCGAGACCCGGCTCGACCGGCTGCTCGCGCATCACGACGCGCTGCGGGCGGGGCTCGGCGCCGAGCCGGTCGATCGCGACGCGCTGCGGGCCGCGCTGCTCGAGGTGGCGCCGAGGGTGCTCGCCTATGCCGGGCCGGTCTGGCGCACGCTGGCCGAGAAGCGGCGCGAGGGACGGCGCATCCTGTTCGAGGGGGCGCAGGGCGCGCTCCTCGACATCGATTTCGGCACCTATCCCTATGTCACCTCCTCGAACACCCTGGCGGGCGCGGCGGCGGCCGGAACCGGGATGGGCCCCGGGGCGGTCGATTTCGTGCTCGGCATCGTCAAGGCCTACACGACCCGGGTCGGCGAGGGGCCGTTCCCGGCCGAGCTCCATGACACCGACGGCGCCCGGCTGGGCGAGCGCGGCCGCGAGTTCGGCACCGTCACCGGGCGCAAGCGGCGCTGCGGCTGGTTCGACGCGGTGCTGGTGCGCCAGACCTGCACCACGAGCGGGGTCCGCGGCATCGCGCTGACCAAGCTCGACGTGCTCGACGGGTTCGAGACGCTGAAAATCTGCGTGGCCTACGAGCTTGACGGGACGCGCATCGACCATCTGCCGATGGCCGCGGCTTTGCAGGCCCGGGTGCTGCCGGTCTACGAGACCATGGAGGGCTGGGCCGAGACCACCGCGGGCGCCCGCTCCTGGGCCGACCTGCCGGCCCAGGCGATCAAGTATGTGCGCCGGATCGAGGAGCTGATCGGCTGCCCGGTCGCCATGCTCTCGACGAGCCCGGAGCGCGACGACACCATCCTGGTCACCGACCCGTTCTCCGGCTGATGGCGCTCAGCTGGCATGCCCGTCGGCGCTGGTCGCTCGTCATCCTGCTCGTCGGCCTGCCGCTCTATATCGTGGCGGCGGTCAGCCTGGTGGCGCTGATCGACCGGCCGGGACTCTGGGTGGAATTCGCGATCTATCTCGGGCTCGGACTGCTCTGGGCGCTGCCGTTCCGCATGGTGTTCGCCGGCATCGCCCGCCCCGATCCGAAGCAGGAGCCGCCGGGGGACGGCTAGGCGCCGCCTTGCCTCGACGAATCGTCGCGCCGGCCTCGCCTGCGCGGCCCGCTGCCGAAACCCGCGGCAAATCCTCCGCCGCTGCCTGGGTTTCGAACAATCGGCGGAGCAGCGGTCGCGGGGCACCTCGGCGTTTGACATTGCGGGCGGGCCGGTTTACCGGCAACCACGGATGTGTACCTTGTGGAGCGGTGGCGAGATGACCGAGGGTTTGGCGAGCGTGCCTGCGCCTCAACCGAGTGCTGCGGCCCGTCCGGCTTACAACCGCGTTCTGCTCAAGATCTCGGGCGAGGCCCTGATGGGGCCGCAGCAGTTCGGGCTGCACCCGCCGACCGTGGAGCGGATCGCCCGCGAGGTGAAGGCGCTCCACGAGCTGAAGGTCGAGATCTGCATGGTGATCGGCGGCGGCAACATCTTCCGCGGCCTGCAGGGCAGCGCTCAGGGGATGGAGCGGACCACGGCCGACTATATGGGCATGCTCGCGACGGTGATGAACGCGCTCGCCATGCAATCGGCGCTCGAAGGCCTCGGGATCCATACCCGCGTCGTGTCGGCGATCCCGATGCACCAGGTCTGCGAGCCCTATATCCGCCGCCGCGCGGTGCGCCATCTCGAAAAGGGCCGGGTGGTGATCTTCGCCGCCGGGACCGGGAATCCGTATTTCACCACCGACACCGCCGCGACGCTGCGCGCCAACGAGATGTCCTGCGAGGCGATCTTCAAGGGCACCCAGGTCGACGGTGTCTATGACAGCGACCCGAAGAAGAACCCGGACGCGCGGCGTTACGACCGGGTGAGCTACGACGTGGTGCTGCAACAGAATCTGAAGGTCATGGATGCGGCGGCGATCGCGCTGGCGCGCGACAACGACCTGCCGATCGTGGTCTTCTCGCTCGACGAACCCAACGGGCTCGCCGGCGTGGTGCAGGGCCGGGGCCGGTTCACCGTCGTCGAGCCCGACTGACCGCCGAAGAGGAGGGTGCCCATGTCGGATGCCGATATCGAGATCGACGTTACCGCGCTGCAGAAGCGCATGGATGGTGCCCTCGGGGCGTTGCGCAACGAGTTCGCGTCGCTGCGCACCGGTCGCGCGTCCGCCTCGATGCTCGATCCGGTGATGGTCGAGGCCTATGGCAGCCCGACCCCGGTCAACCAGCTCGGCACCATCACCGTGCCCGAACCGCGGATGGTCCTGATCAATGTCTGGGACAAGAGCCTTGCCAATGCGGTCGACAAGGCGATCCGCAATTCCGGCCTGGGGATCAATCCGCAGATGGACGGCACGATCCTGCGCCTGCCGATCCCCGAGCTCAACGAGGAGCGCCGGCGCGAGCTCGCCAAGGTCGCCGGCCACTATGCCGAGCAGGCGCGGATTGCGGTTCGCAATGTCCGGCGCGACGGCATGGACCAGCTCAAGCGCGCCAAGGCCGCGGGGATGGCCGAGGACGATCACAAGATCTGGTCGGACGAGATCCAGGATCTGACCAATGCCACGATCGCCCGGATCGACGCGGCACTCGAAAGTAAGCAAGAAGAAATCATGCAGGTCTGATATCAGAGACCCGGGGAAGGATTGCGACTCGCGGATGATCGGGCACGAGGTGGCGTAGCGATGTACAATAGTAAGGGGTCGACCGGCGAAGAATCACCTTCCCACGTGGCGATCATCATGGATGGCAACGGCCGCTGGGCGCAGAGCCGCGGCCTGCCGCGGCTGGCGGGCCATCGGCGCGGGGCCGACCGGGTCCGCGAGATCGTCGAGAGCTGCCCTGATCTCGCGATCACCCATCTGACGCTCTTCGCCTTCTCGACCGAGAACTGGAAGCGGCCGGTGGCCGAGGTGATCGGGCTGATGCGGCTGTTCCGGCGCTATATCAAGAAGGAAGGCGCGCGGCTGGTGGCCGAAGGCGTGCGGGTCCGCTTTATCGGCGGGCGGGCCGCGCTCGATGCCGACCTGCAGGCGCTGATGGCCGGGCTCGAGGCCCAGACCGTCGCCAACGACCGGCTGCATCTGACCGTTGCGATCAATTACGGTGGCCGCGACGAGATCCTGCGCGCGACCCGCCGGCTGGCCGAGGCGGTGCAGGCCGGCCGGATCCGGGCCGAGGACATCACGCCGCAGATGATCGACGACCATCTCGACACGGCCGGTCTGCCCGATCCCGACCTGATCCTGCGCACGTCCGGCGAATACCGGGTCTCGGGCTTCCTGCCCTGGCAGTCGGCCTATTCGGAATTCGCTTTCGTCGAGACGCGCTGGCCGGATTTCACCGCCGAGATGTTTGCCAACCAGGTCCGCAGCTTCGGGCGCCGCGAGCGACGGTTCGGCGCTGTGGCCGGATGAAGGACGCGCCGCCGAAGCCGGTGCGCTTCGGCGACCTCGGGCTGCGCCTTGCCTCCGGGCTGGCGATGGCGGCGGTCGCGCTCGTCGATGTCTGGCTCGGCGGCTTCTGGGTCGCGGCGCTCGTCGCCCTCGCCCTGGTGCTGATGCTCTGGGAACTGGCGCAGATGGTCACCGGCAAGGGCGATCTCGACGCGCCGGCCTTTCTGATCCCGGCCCTGGCCGGCGCCGCCGCGGTCTTCACCACCCTCGTCGCCGGCATCGCCATCGGCATCGCCGTGCTTTTGGTCGGGGCTGCCCTCGCCGCGGTACTGACCGGGCGTGGCGCGGGCTGGATGGCGGCCGGTCTCCTCTATATGGGCGTCGCGATGTGCGCGCTGATCCCGCTGCGCCATCTCGAGCCCAACGGCATCCTCTTCGTGCTCTGGTTGATCCTTGTCGTCGTCGCCACCGATGTCGGTGCCTATTTCGTCGGCCGGATGGTCGGCGGCCCGCGTCTCTGGCCGTCGGTCAGCCCGGGCAAGACCCGCTCGGGCGCATTGGGCGGGCTCGCCTTCGCGGTGCTGGTCGGGCTCCCGATCGGCATCGCGGCCGGGCTCGGCCCGATCGAGACCGCGGCGCTCAGCCTCGGGACGAGCGTTGCCTCCCAGGCCGGCGACCTGCTCGAATCCGCGGTCAAGCGCCGCTTCGGGGTCAAGGATGCCAGCCACCTGATCCCGGGCCACGGCGGCGTGATGGACCGGCTCGACGGCGTCATGGGGGGCGTGTGGTTCGTGGCGATCTGTGGCATGGTCGGTCTGGGTTCCCTCGGATAGGCGATCGTCATGCGGCGCAGGGTCAGCATCTTCGGCGCGACCGGCTCGGTCGGCCGCAACAGCGTGGCGGTGATCGAGGGGCAGGGCGGGGCCGAGGCCTACGACATCGTGGCGCTCACCGGTGCCGGCAACGTGGCGCTGCTCGCCGAACAGGCGCGCCGGCTCGGGGCCAGGATCGCCGTGACCGCCGATCCGGCCCGGCTCGGCGAGCTCCGCGACGCCCTGGCCGGCAGCGGCACGCGGGCCGCGGCCGGACGGGCCGCGCTGATCGAGGCGGCATCCGAGCCCGCCGACTGGGTGATGTCGGCGATCGTGGGCGCCGCCGGGCTCGAGGTCGGGCTGCGCGCCGCCGAGCATGGCGGCGTGCTGGCGCTCGCCAACAAGGAGAGCCTGGTCTGCGCGGGCGCCCTGCTCAAGCGGGTCTGCGCCGCGCACGGGACCGCGCTGATCCCGGTCGACAGCGAGCATAGCGCGATCTTCCAGGCGCTCCGCGGCGAGGCGCCGGACGCGGTCGAGCGCATCATCCTGACCGCCTCGGGCGGGCCGTTCCGCGACTGGACCACGCGCCAGATGGCGATGGTCACCCCGGCCCAGGCGCGGGCGCATCCGAACTGGGACATGGGCGAGCGGATCTCGATCGACAGCGCCACCATGTTCAACAAGGCGCTCGAGCTCATCGAGGCGCAGATGCTGTTCGAGGTCGCGCCGGACCGGGTCGAGGTCGTCGTCCATCCCCAATCCATCGTCCATTCGATGGTCGGCTTCCGCGACGGCTCGATCATCGCCCAGCTCGGCCCCTCCGACATGAAGGGCCCGATCGGCTTCGCGCTCAACTGGCCCGAGCGCCAGGACTTGCCGGTCGAGCGGCTGGATTTCGCCCGGCTCGGCCGGCTCGATTTCGCCCCCGCCGATCCCGAGCGCTTTCCCGCCCTGCGCCTCGCGCGCGAGGTGATGCGGCTCGGCGGCCTCACCGGGGCCGTGCTCAATGCGGCGAAGGAGGCGGCTTTAGACGCCTTTATCCTTAATGCGATTGGCTTTCTTGACATGGCGGTGCTCGTTGAGCATGTGCTGGAGAAGCTGGGCCCCGCCGCCGCCGCGCACGGGCCCGACTACGATCTTGGCGCGGTGATGGAGCTCGATGCCGCGGCCCGGGACCTGTCCGGTCTCTGGGTCGAGGCTTTCAGCGGAAAGTGACCGAATGGATCTGATCGCGAGCATCCCGTTCTTCGGCGGCTTCCTCTCGACGGTGCTGCCTTTCGTCGTGGTGCTCGGGATCGTGGTCGCGGTCCACGAATACGGCCATTATATCGTCGGGCGCTGGTGCGGCATCCATGCCGAGGTGTTCTCGATGGGCTTCGGCCCGGTGATCTGGTCGCGCCGCGATCGGCGCGGCACGCTCTGGCAGCTGGCCGCCCTGCCGCTCGGCGGCTACGTGAAGTTCCTGGGCGACAGCGACGGGGCGAGCCGGGCCGATCCCGGCGCGCTGGCCGAACTCTCGCCGGCCGAGCGGGCGCGCAGCTTCCACGGGGCGAGCGTCGGGCGGCGGATGCTGACGGTGCTGGCCGGCCCGGCCGCGAACTTCCTGCTGACCGCGGTGATCTTCACCGGGCTCTCGATGTGGCAGGGCGTGCCGACCGAGCGTCCGACCATCGGCACGATCGCCGACCTGCCCGGCGTCGAGCAGCCGCTCAGGGCCGGCGACGTGGTGCTGGCGGTCAATGGCCGCGACATCGACGCCTTCTCCGACCTCTACAAGATCGCCGACGAAATGCCCGAGCCGGGGCCGCTGCATCTGCTGGTCGAGCGCGACGGCCGCTCCCTCGATCTCGACGCGCCCTATCCCTTCCCGCCGATCGTCCAGAGCGTCGAGCCGCTGTCGCCCGCGAGCGCGGCCGGCCTGCGCACCGGCGACGTGATCCTGGCGGCCGACGGGCAGACGCTCGACGCCTTCGCCGAGCTGCGCCAGGTCGTGCTGGCCTCGGGCGGTCGCAGCATCCCGCTCAGGGTCTGGCGCGACGGAGGGGAACTCGTGCTGAACATCACCCCCACCGAGCGCGAGGCCGACAACGGCAATGGCGGCTTCGAGCGGCGCGTGATGATCGGCGTCGCGGGCGGACCGCTCTATATCTCCGCCACCCGCACGCCCGCGCCCTGGGACGCCGCGATCTTCGGCGCCGGCCGGGTCTATGACGTGATCAGCCAGTCGCTGCGCGGCATGCGCTCGATCCTCGACGGCTCGCTCGGGGCGGACAATCTGCAAGGCCCGCTCGGCATCGCCCAGATCTCGGGCGAGACCGCCTCGCAGGGCCTGCCCGACTTCATCATCCTGATCGGGGTGATCTCGACGGCGATTGGCCTGCTGAACCTGTTCCCGATCCCGGTGCTCGATGGCGGCCATTTCGTGGCCTTCCTGATCGAGGCGGTGCGGGGGCGCCCGCCCAGTCAGGCGGCGATGCAGGTCGCGATGTCGATAGGCCTTGGCTTGATCCTGCTGCTGATGGTATTTGCTACCTACAACGACATCATGCGAATGGTGAGTTGAAAACAGGGGCGGGCATACCGCCCCAGCAGGGCAAGAGGGCAGCACGGCATGGCGCAGCGGTGGTTGATGCGGGCCATACCCCGCTTTTTTGTTCTGGCGGCTCTGCTGGTTCTCCTCCTCCCCTCCGCCGCCTTGCATGCCCAGGGCACCGTGGTGTTCAGCCGGGTCGACGTGACCGGCAACCAACGGATCGAGGCCGATACCGTGCGCTCCTATGCCGGCATCCAGGCCGGCCAGCCGGTCACGCCCGAGCAGCTCAATCTCGCGGTCCGAAAACTCTATGATTCCGGCCTGTTCGAGAATGTCGACGTCATGCCCGAGGCCGGGCGGCTGGTGATCGCCGTCAAGGAAAATCCGACGATCAGCCAGATCGCCTTCGAGGGAAACAAGTCGCTCAAGGACGAGGTGCTGCAGGGGGTGATCCAGCTCAAGCCCCGCTACGCCTATTCGGTGGCGGCCGCCGAGCAGGACAGCCAGGCGATCATCGCCGCCTACCAGAAGGCCGGACGCTACGCGGCGAGCGTCAATCCGGTGATCATCCGCCAGCCCGACAACCGCGTCGATCTGGTCTTCGAGATCTTCGAGGGCCGGGTCACCCAGGTCCAGCGCATCAACTTCGTCGGCAACGAGGTGTTCTCGGACCGGGCGCTGCGGCGGGTGATCGAAACGAACCAGGCCAACTGGCTGAGCTTCCTGTTCGGCAACGTCAACTACGACGCCGACCGGCTCGAGGTCGACAAGGAGAAGCTGCGCCAGTTCTATCTGGAACGCGGCTATGTGGACTTCCAGGTGGAATCCGCCACCGCCGAGCTCGCCCGCGAGCGGAACGGTTTCTTCCTCAACTTCACCCTCAGCGAGGGCGCGCGCTACAATTTCGGCAAGATGACGGTGACGTCCTCGACGCCCGGCCTCAATGCCGACGATTTCACCCAGTTCCTGACGCCCCTGCTCGGCGGCGGCGTCTACAACGTCAAACAGGTCAACCGCGTCATCGAGCGCATGACCTATCAGGCCGGCCAGCAGGGCTACGCCTTCGTGGAGATCCGGCCCGAGGTCAACAAGGACTCGGCCAACCATATCGTCAACATCAACTTCAACCTGGTCGAGGGCAACCGGGTCTTCATCGAGCGCATCGACATCAGCGGCAACACCCGCACGCTCGACCGGGTGATCCGCCGCCAGTTCCACGTCGTCGAGGGCGACGCCTTCAACACGCGCGAGATCAGCCAGGCGCAGGACCGGATCCGCGGCCTCGGCTATTTCAAGACCGCCACGGTCGACGTGAAGCCCGGAACCTCGCCGCAGCAGGCGCTCGTCAATGTCAAGGTCGAGGAACAGCCGACCGGCAGCCTCAGCCTCGGCGGCGCCTTCTCGAGCTCGGAGGGCCTCACCGCGCAGGTCAGCATCGTCGAGCGCAACTTCCTCGGCCGCGGCCAGACGGTCCAGGCCTCGGTCACCGGCTCGAGCCAGAACCAGAATCTCGAATTCGGCTTTACCGAGCCGGCGCTGTTCGACCGCGACTTGCTGGCCGGGTTCAACATCTACTACCGCGAGACCAACTATAGCGAGCAATCCTGGCAGACGTCCAATCTCGGCTTCGAGCCGCGCATCGGCTTCCCGCTCAGCGAGAATGGCCGGCTGACGATCAAGTACCAGATCTCGCAGGATGACATCTTCAACGTCCAGCCCGATACCTCGCGGATCATCTTCGAGGAGCAGGGCAAGCAGATCACCTCGGCGCTCGCCTTCACCTACGCCTATGACCGGCGTAATTCCGTGGTCGATCCCACGGCGGGCTTCATCCTGTCGGTGAACCAGGAATTTGCCGGGCTCGGCGGCGATGTCCAGCTCAGCAAGACCAGCGGCAGCGCCAAGGCCTATACCTCCTATTTCGAGGAGGCGCTGATCCTGTCCGCGGCGCTCGAAGGCGGCATGATCTTTGCCGGCGGCGACGGGACCCGGATCACCGACCGGTTCAATGCCGGCGGCGACAGCCTGCGCGGCTTTGCGCGCAACGGCGTCGGCCCGCGCGACAAGTGCGATGTCGGCCAGTGTAAGGACCCGCAGCAGGAGCTCAGCGTCAATGACGCGCTCGGCGGCGACTTCTATTCGGTGCTGCGGCTCGATGCGAGCTTCCCGCTCGGCCTGCCGGAGCAGTACGGCATCTATGGCGGCGTGTTCTCGGATATCGGCTCGCTCTGGAGCCTCCCGAATACCGACGGCAGCCAGCCGACCCCGGTCGACGACTCGTTCCATATCCGCTCTTCGGTCGGCGTCAGCCTGTTCTTCGACACGCCGTTCGCGCCGCTGCGCTTCAACTATGCGGTTCCGATCCAGAAGATGTCCTATGACCAGCTCGAGCGGTTCCGCTTCACCATCCAGACGCGGTTCTGACCCGTGCCGGCCGGTCGGCCCCGCTTGGTCGGCGTCGTCTTCGCCGTGGCGCTGCTCGCGGCGGGCGGGCTCGCGGCGCAGGAGCGGGTGTCGAGCCCGTTCCTCTTCGTCAATCAGGAGCGGATCCTGACCGGGTCCAAGACCGGCCAAAAGGTGCTCGCGGACGAGGAGACGGCGCGCGACGCGTTGCGCAGCGATGCGCGCGCGATCGATTCCGCCTTCGAGGCCGAGGAGCGCCAGCTGAACGAGCTGCGCAAGACGATGAGCGCCGAGGCCTTCCGCGCCAAGGCCGACGATTTCGACGCCCGCGTCGTCAAGGCGCGCCAGGACCAGGATGCGCGCTCGAACGCGCTCGCCCAGGATCTCGACCAGCGCCGGCGCCAGTTCTACGCCACGGTTGCGCCGATCCTGGTCAAGGTGATGGACCGCTACCATGCCCATGCGATCTTCGACGAGAACAGCGTGCTGCTCGCCGACGAGACGCTGAACATCACATCCGATGTCATTGCCGAGGTTGACGCTCAGGGGCCGCAGGGGCTAGCTCTTTCCCCCGCGCCGCCAGACGGTCAGGCGACGGAGGGCGCCGGCCCGGGACCCGAGCCGCGGCCGACCGGCGCGCAGCAGTGAGGGAGGAGCGAATGGCACTGGTGATCGACCCCGAGCTTGGCCAGGCGGATATCCTGGCGATCAAGCGGATGATCCCGCACCGCTATCCGATGCTCCTGATCGACCGCATCGTCAATCTCGATCCCGGCAAGTCGGCGGTCGGGATCAAGAACGTCACCGCCAACGAGCCGCATTTCGAGGGCCATTTCCCCGCCCGGCCGGTCATGCCCGGCGTCCTGGTGATCGAGGCGATGGCCCAGGCCGCCGCCGTCCTGGTGATCCGCACGCTCGACCTGATCGACCATGACCATCTCGTCTATTTCATGAGCATCGACGAGGCGAAGTTCCGCCAGCCCGTGACCCCCGGCGACGTGCTGGAACTGCATGTGACGATCCTGCGCGGCCGCGGCCGGGTCTGGAAGTTCCGTGGCGAGGGCCGGGTCGGCGACACGCTCTGCGCCGAGGCGGTCTATTCCGCGATGATCATGGACGCCCCCTCGGACGAGGCGGGGGCCTAGCGCCATGGCGATCGATCCCAGCGCCGAGATCCACCCGACCGCGGTGATCGAGCCCGGCGCCAGCATCGGCCCGGGCTGCCGCGTCGGCCCCTATTGCGTGATCGGCCCCGAGGTCGAGCTGGCGGCGGGCGTGCAGCTCCACAGCCATGTGGTGATCGCCGGCATCACCCGGATCGGCGAGGCGACCCAGATCTTCCCCTTCGCCGCGCTCGGCACCGTGCCGCAGGATCTCAAATATGCCGGCGAACGCACCGAGCTCGTCATCGGCGCCCGCAACCGCATCCGCGAATATGCGACGATGAGCCCGGGCACCGCCGGCGGCGGCGGCGTGACCCGGATCGGCGATGGCGGGCTCTTCATGATGCACACCCATATCGGCCATGACTGCCAGGTCGGCAACGGCGTGATCATGTCGAACTGCGCCACCCTCGCCGGCCATTGCGTGGCCGAGGACAACGCGATCCTCGGCGGCATGGTCGGCGTCCACCAGTTCGTCCGGATCGGGCGCGGGGCGATGATCGGCGGCATGTCGGGCGTGGTCGCCGACGTGATCCCGCACGGCCTCGTCGCGGGCGAGCGCGCGCATCTCGCCGGCCTGAACCTGGTCGGGCTGAAGCGCCGCGGCGTGCCCCGCGCCGAGATCACCGAACTGCGCGCCGCCTTCGACGCGATGTTCCACGGGCAGGGCACCTTCCAGGACCGGATCGCCACGGTGGCCGACCGCTTCTCCGACAATGCGCTGGTCGCCGAGATCATCCGCTTCGTGAACTCGGAAACCACCCGCTCCTTCACCCTGCCGCCGGACTGATCCCGCGATGGCCGAGAGCGGGATCGCCATCGTCGCCGGCCGCGGCGCGCTGCCGCGGCTGATCGCCGAGGATTGCGCCCGGCGGGGCCGGCCCTATCGCGTCGTGCAGTTCGAGGGGATCGCGCTCGACTGGCTCGACGGCCATCCCGTGCTTCCCGCCGCCTTCGAGAAGCCCGGCCGGCTGTTCGCCGCCCTGCGCGCGGCCGGCTGCGGCGAGGTCACGTTCGCCGGCGGCATGAAGCGGCCGCATCTCAATCCGCTGCGCTTCGACCTCAAGGCGCTCGGCCTCGCGACCAAGCTCTTCGCCGGCCTGCGCGCCGGGGACGACACCACCCTGCGCCTCGCCGCCGAGATCTTCGAGGCCGAGGGTCTGACCCTCCGTGCCCCCCACGAAATCCTCGCGAGCCTGCTCGCGCCCGAGGGCCTGCTCACCCGGCGCGCGCCCACCGAGGCCGACCGTGCCGATGCGCGCCGCGCCGCGTCGATCGTCCAGGCGCTCGGCGCCGCCGATGTCGGGCAGGGCGCGGTGGTGGCCCAGGGCCTCTGCCTCGGGCTCGAAACCATCCAGGGCACCGACGCGCTGCTCGATTTCGTCGCGCGCACCGGCGCCGGCTTCCGCCCCGACCCGGAGGGCGCGCGCGGCCTGCTGCTCAAGGCGCCGAAGCCCGGCCAGGACTGGCGCGTCGACCTGCCCGCGATCGGACCGCAGACCATCAAGGGCGCCGCCGCCGCGGGGCTCGCCGGCGTTGTGG
Source organism: Amaricoccus sp. (assembly GCA_046348955.1). Taxonomy (GTDB): domain Bacteria; phylum Pseudomonadota; class Alphaproteobacteria; order Rhodobacterales; family Rhodobacteraceae; genus Amaricoccus. The sequence continues at coordinate 171,926 of JAXMDG010000002.1, read as the reverse complement.
TCCAGGCGGGTTCGGTGCTGCTGATCGGCCGCGACGAGACGGTGGCCGCCGCCGACCAGGCCGGCCTCTTCCTCTGGGGCCGCCCCGTCGACTCCGCCCCCGCATGACCGGCCCCCGCTTCTTCCTGATCGCCGGCGAGCCCTCGGGCGATCTGCTCGGCGCGGCTCTGATCGCCGGCCTGCGGACGCTCTGCGGCCCCGGGCTCCAGATCGAGGGGATCGGCGGCCCCGCCATGACGGCCGAGGGTCTCGCCAGCCGCTTTCCGATGCAGGAACTGTCGGTGATGGGCATTGCCGAGGTGCTGCCCCGCCTGCCCGGCCTCCTGCGCCGGATCCGCGAGACGGCGGACGCGGTCGTGGCGGCGCGACCCGACGCGCTCATCACCATCGACAGCCCGGATTTCACCCTGCGCGTCGCCAAGGCCGCGCGGCATCGGCTGCCCGGCCTCAAGGTGGTCCATTATGTCGCCCCCTCGGTCTGGGCCTGGCGCCCCGGCCGCGCGACCAAGATGGCGCGCCATGTCGATCACGTCCTGGCGCTCCTGCCGTTCGAGCCGCCCTATATGGAGGCGGCCGGCATGACCTGCGATTTCGTCGGCCATCCGATCGCGACCGAGCCGCAGGCGGGCGCAGAGGAAGCGGCTGCGCTCCGCGCGCGCCTCGGCCTCGCGCCCGGCCAGCCGCTCCTCACCATCCTGCCCGGCTCGCGCGGCGGCGAGGTGGCGCGGATCGCGCCGGTCTTCGCCGAGGTGCTGGCCCGCCTGCGCGCCGATCGTCCCGACCTCGCCGCCATCGTGCCCGCCGCCGCTCCGGTGGCGGAGACGGTGATCGGCCTGATGCCCCCCGACGCCGCCGGCTGGCCGCGGATCCTCGATCCGCGTGGCCGCGCGCCGGCCGAGGTCGCGGCCGAGAAGCGCGCCGCCTTCGCCGCCTCGACCGCCGCGCTCGCCGCCTCGGGCACCGTCAGTCTCGAGCTCGCGGCCGCCGGCACGCCGATGGTGATCGCCTATGCCGCGCATCCCGTGACGGAATGGATCGCCCGGCGGATGGCGCGGATCGACACCGCGACCCTGGTCAATCTGGTGACCGACAGCCGGGCTATCCCCGAATTCTTCTTCGAGAACTTCACCGCCGACCGGATCGCCGCCGCCGTCGCCGCGCTGCTCGACGATCCCGACGCCGCCGCCCGGCAACGCGCGGCCGGTACCCTCGCCATGGAGCGTCTTGGCCGCGGTGGCGAGCCCCCCGGCCTGCGCGCCGCGCGGTCCGTCCTGCGGGCGATCGGTCGCTGAGCTTCGCCCCTACCCGGCCGCGACCGCGTAGCGGGCCTTCATCAGCGCCATCCTGGTTCCGTCGCCACGCGTCAGGGTGCTGGTGCAGGTCGCGACATCGCGATCCTGCGTCCATTCGGCGATGGCGAAGCGGATGCTCTCGTCGCTGGAACTGTTGGCGAAATAGCAGATATCTCGGGAAAGCGGCGAGAACCGGGTCCGTTTGCTCAGATAGCGGCCGAGGCATATGTCGTTGATGATCGGATAGGCCGCGAAATATAGCAGGCCGACGCCGTTGATGTCATGGATCGGCACGATCTGATAGTCGGTCGAGAACAGCTCGGATGGAACCGTGCTCGACCGCGCCTCGCGATAGCCCTCCGCGAAATCCGGCAGCTCGGGCACGCTCGGAATCGCGAAGCCGGGCGGGATGGCGGGCTGCCCCTTCAGCAGCGAGCGATTGTCGCCCTGCTTGCCGAAGCGCGAGAAGCTCGACATGACTTCGAACCGGATCCGGTGATCGGCGGTCCTGGCCTCGATCTCGGAGAAGAACATGCCGGCGCCGAAGCGCGTCATGCGCGCCTCCAGCGTCAGATCGGCATTCTCGGGAAAGGCCGACAACGGCGCGGACGAGGCATAGCGGATCCGCGTGAAGGTGGCATAGAGCCGATTGCCTTCCTGATCGGCGATCGCCGCGCTCTTGATATGGAGCGCGCCGGTGATCAGCGACCAATGCATGTCGCCGATTTCCTTGAACAGCCAGGCTTCGGACAGGCCGTTCATGCTCATCTGCGGCATGTTGACCTGATGCCGCCGGATGACCGTCGCGGCCTCTTGGGGGGTGGGGGGCGCGCCGACCCGTCGCGCGCCCCCCAGGAACCGCCGCAGGTCGGAAGGGCGTTCGACGGTCATCCAATCCTCGTCGGCGATCGCGATCCCCTCGCCCTCCTCGATCTGGGCCCGCAGCGTGATCAGGGCGAAACTGTCGATACCGCTGTCGGCAAACGGCCGGTCGAGCGCAATGCCGGGCAGATAGGCGGCGAGTCCGTTTTCCGCCGACAGGGTGGCGCGGCTGGCGGTCGCCTCGGATTCATGCCGCCTCGGCGCCTTGGTCGGCCGCTCGATCCCTTCCTGGTCCAGGAATTTCGGATTTCGGATGCCCCATTTGCCGGTCACGATACCGGTCTCGACGGCGCGCGCCGGGTTGCCGGTGACGACGGTCCGGGGCGGGACATCGGTATAGACCACGCTGCCCGCTCCGACGATCGCATTGTCCCCGATCCGGACCCCGGGCAGGACGATGCTGCGGGCGCCGACGAAGCAGTTGGTGCCGATCTCGGTGGTCACGTGCCGTCCCGAGATGAAGTCATGGGTCAGGATCGCGGCGTCGAACGAGATCGCGGTATAGTCGCCCACGACGACGCCGCGCGGATGCGTCATGTCGAGCTTGGCCGAGCCGGAGATCTTGCACCAGCGCCCGATCCGCATCCCCTTCCGGCGAAACCGCCAGGCGCGCACGGCGCTGGCCGCGATGTAAAGGTGATGCCGCAGCCATTTTGCCATGGCCAATACCCACCTCAAATCCAGGCCTGGCGGGAATTGCTGGAATCCCCTCAGGCACACCCCCCCGAATTCACGATCTATATAACAGGATTGTGATTTGGTAAACGCTTCAGAAAATATCGTTTAAAAACAGGTATTTGACCAGAGTCGCACGCGTGCGACTCGGGCTTTCGCACACCCTCTCAGGCGGTGAAATCCACGACGGTCGCCCCGGTCGCGGCGACGAGCGCGGCGGGGTCGACGGCAAAGACATGGTTCGGCGTCCCCGCGGCCGCCCAGACCAGCGGAAAGCGCAGCAGCGCCGGGTCGAACCAGGCCTCGATCGGCGTCAGCTGGCCGAGCGGCGAGACCCCGCCGATCGCGAACCCGGTATGGGCCCTGACCCCGGCGGCATCCGCCTTCTCCAGCGGAGCGCCGGAGACGGCGCTGGCCCTGCCGGGATCGACCCGATTGCCGCCGGCGGTCAGGAACAGCACATGCCGGTCGCTGCCGACCTGCTTGAAGACGATCGACTTCACGATCTGGTCGATCTCGCACCCGCAGGCGGCCGCCGCGTCGGCGGCCGTGCGGGTCCCGGCATCGAGACGCCGGATCTCGATGCCGAGCCCACGCCGCTCGGCATCCGCCGCGACACGGGCAACCGAGGCGCCGCCCGCCGCGCGTTCCGGCTCAGCGGTTCTCGACATCCACATAGTCGCGATAGGTCGCGCCGGTATAGAGCTGGCGCGGCCGGCCGATCTTCAGCTGCGGGTCGGAGATCATCTCCTTCCACTGCGAGATCCAGCCCACGGTGCGGGCGAGCGCGAAGATCGGCGTGAACATCGAGGTCGGGAAGCCGATCGCGTCGAGAATGATCCCGGAATAGAAGTCCACGTTCGGATAGAGCTTCTTCTCGATGAAATAGTCGTCCTCGAGCGCGATCTTCTCGAGCTCCTTGGCGACCTGAAGCGTCGGGTTGTCCTCGATCCCGAGCAGGCCCAGCACCTCGTCTGCCGACTGCTTCATCACCTTGGCGCGCGGGTCGAAGTTCTTGTAGACCCGGTGGCCGAAGCCCATCAGCTTGAACGGGTCGTTCTTGTCCTTAGCCTTGGCGATAAATTCCGGGATCCGGTCGACCGTCTTGATCTCGCGCAGCATCTCAAGACAGGCCTGATTGGCGCCGCCATGCGCCGGCCCCCACAGGCAGGCCACACCCGCCGCGATGCAGGCGAAGGGGTTCGCGCCCGACGACGAGGCGAGCCGCACGGTCGAGGTCGAGGCGTTCTGCTCATGGTCGGCATGCAGCGTGAAGATCCGGTCCATCGCGCGGCTCAGGATCGGGTCAACCACGTAGTCGTCGGCCGGAACCGAGAAGCACATGTTGAGGAAGTTCGACGCGTAGTCGAGGTTGTTGCGCGGATAGACGAAGGGCTGGCCGACCGAATATTTGTAGGCCCAGGCGACGATCGTTGGCATCTTGGCGATCAGCCGGATCGAGGCGACCTCGCGCTGCCAGGCATCGTTGATGTCGGTCGAGTCGTGGTAGAAGGCCGACATCGCGCCCATCACGCCGCAGACGATCGCCATCGGATGCGCGTCCCGGCGGAAGCCGCGGAAGAAGTACGACATCTGGTCGTGCAGCATCGTGTGGTTGGTGACGCGGCTCTCGAAATCCTCGAGCTGGGCCGCGGTCGGCAGCTCGCCATAGAGCAGCAGGTAGCAGACCTCGAGGAAGAACGACTTCTCCGCCAGCTGCTCGATCGGGTAGCCGCGATAGAGCAGCTCGCCCTTGTCGCCGTCGATATAGGTGATCGCGCTCTCGCAGGAGCCGGTCGAGGTGAAGCCCGGATCGTAGGTGAAGACGCCGCCATCGGTATAGAGCCGGCGGATATCGACCACGTCCGGCCCGATGGTCCCCGAATAGATGGGCAGGTCCAGGGTCTTGTCGCCCAGGCTGAGCTTGGCGGTATGGTGGGCCTGATTGGTCATTCGTCGTCCCCTTTCGCTCGGCCCCGACTGACGCGGGTGCCAAAACCCCGACGCGTGCTGCCCCGCGTCCTCGACTCGAGCCTCAAGGACCGTCAGGAACCCGTCCGAAGCGCCTCCGCACAGTCCCTGAGCCGGGCGAGGCTCTCCTCGCGCCCGAGGATGCCCATCATGTCGAAGACGCCGGGAGAGATCGTCCGGCCCGTCAATGCAGCGCGCAAGGGCTGGGCCACCTTGCCGAGTGAAAGCGCCTCGCCCTCCGCGTAGGACCGGACAGTAGCCTCAATATCGCCGCTAATCCAGCGAACTTGTTGCAGGCGCGAAGTCAGCGCTTCCAGCCAGCCGGCCGGTGCCGCGGCCAGCGTCTTGCCCGCCGCCTCGTCGGGCAGGAACGGCCGTTCGCCCAGGATGAAATGCGCCATTTCAAGCAGTTCCGGGAGGGTCTTGGCCCTGTCCTTCAGACCGGGCATCGCGGCGAGCATCTGCGACCGCTGCTGCTCGTCCAGGGGGGGGCGATGCTGCGAGACAAGGAAGGCCTCCACCTCCTTTAGTAGGGCCTCGTCGTCCGTCGCCCGCATGTGCTGCCCCGACAGCGCCCGCAACTTGTCGAAGTCGAATCGGGCCGGCGCCTTGCCGAGATGATTGAGATCGAACCAAGAGACCGCCTGGTCCGTGGTGAAGAATTCATCGTTTCCATGGCTCCAGCCGAGCCGTGCGAGATAATTGCGCATCGCCTCCGGCAGGAAGCCCATGTCGCGATAGGCATCGACCCCGAGCGCGCCATGGCGCTTCGAGAGCTTCGCCCCGTCCGCGCCATGGATCAGCGGGATATGCGCGAAGGCCGGCACCGCCCAGCCCAGCCCCTGATAGATCAGTGTCTGGCGCGCGGCATTGGTCAGGTGGTCGTCGCCCCGGATGACATGCGTCACCCCCATATCGTGATCGTCGACCACGACGGCCAGCATGTAGGTGGGCGTCCCGTCCGAGCGCAGCAGGATCAGGTCGTCCAGCGTCTCGTTGCGGAACGTCACCGTCCCCTGAACCGCATCCTCGATCACCGTCTCGCCGTCGCGCGGCGCACGCAGGCGAACGACAAAGGGGAGGTCGGGCCAGGTCGCGGGATCGGCGTCGCGCCAGGGCGAGCGAAAGAGCGGCGGCTGGCCCGCCGCCCGCGCCGCCTCGCGGAACGCCTCGATCTCTTCGGGCGTCGCATAGCAGCGATAGGCGGTGCCGGCCGCGATCATGCCGTGCGCCGCCTCGGCATGCCGGTCGGCGCGCGCGAACTGGCTCGTCGCCTCGCCGTCCCAGTCGAGCCCGAGCCAGCGCATGCCCTCGAAGATCTTCTCGGTCGCCTCGGGCGTCGAGCGCGCGCGGTCGGTATCCTCGATCCGGAGCAGGAACTGCCCGCCGGTATGGCGCGCATAGAGCCAGTTGAACAGCGCCGTGCGCGCGCCCCCGATATGCAGATAGCCGGTCGGCGAGGGGGCAAAGCGCGTGACGACGCCCTTGGGATTGGGTTCGGATGGCATGCCTTAACCTTCTGGAAACCGTGTCGGGGCGACCCTTGTCTTAGGCGAATTTGCGAGCGGAGAACAAGGGAGGTGGCCTGGGCCCGGATCGCGCTCGCCATTGAGCGGCAAAGCCCCAATCTCGCGCTCTGGGTGCCGGTGCTGTTCGCCGCCGGCATCCTCGTCTATTTCGCGCTGCCCTTCGAGCCCGAACCCTGGATGCTGGCGGCGCTCTGCGGCCTGGCGGGGCTCTGCAGCCTCACCCTGCTGCGCGTGGGCTTTCTCGGCCGCGTCGCCCTGATGCTCGTCCTGATCCCGGCGGCGGGCTTCCTCACCGGTGCGGTGCGTACGATGATCGTTGCGGCCCCGGTCCTGACGAACGAGCGCAGCCTGGTTGTCGAGGGGCGGATCATCGGCCTCTCGCGCTCGAACTCGAACCTGCCCCAGGTCCTGCTCGATCGCCTGGTCATCTACGGGCTCGACCCGGCCGAGACCCCGCAGACCGTGCGGATCTCGCTCGGCGCGCTGCCCGACCCGTCGATCCTGAGCCCCGGCCGGCGGATCACCGGCACGGCGCGCCTGTCGCCGCCCGCCGGCCCGAGCGAGCCCGGCGGCTTCGACTTTCGCCAGGTCGCCTGGTTCGCCCGGCTCGGCGCGGTCGGCTATGCCCGGACCCCGATGCTCGAGGTCGAGGGCAGCGACGTCTCGTGGCTGCATCAGGTCGCCTTCCGCGCCCGGATGGCGCTGTCGGCGCATATCCAGTCCCTCGTGCCGGGCCAGCCGGGCGCCTTCAGTGCCGCGATCCTGACCGGCGACCGGTCGAACATCGACCAGCAGACCAACGACGACCTGCGCCGTTCGACCCTCTATCACCTGGTTTCGATCTCGGGCTTGCATATGAGCCTGATCGCCGCGGCGGTCTTCGCCATGGTGCGCTACGGGCTCGCGGTGGTGCCCTGGTTCGCGCTGCACTGGCCGCTCAAGAAGATCGCGGCGGTCGTCGCGCTGATCGGCGCCGGGGCCTATCTGGTGATCTCCGGCCTCGATGTCGCGGCGCAGCGCTCCTACATCATGACCGCGGTGGTGCTCTGCGCCATCCTGCTCGACCGGCCCGCCCTGACCCTGCGCTCGGTCGCGCTCGCCGCCATGGTCGTGCTGCTCTTCGCGCCCGAAAGCCTGATGCAGGCGGGCTTCCAGATGTCCTTCGCCGCCACCATCGCGCTGGTCGCGGGCTTCGACGCGCTGCGCGGCATGGCCTGGTGGCGCGTCACCCAGACCGACCGGCGCTGGCGCTTCGTCAAGCCGGTCCTCGCGGTCGCGATGACCTCGCTGGTCGCGGGCACCGCCACCGCGCCCTTCTCCGCCTTCCATTTCAACACCGTCGCCAAATACGGCCTGTTCGCCAACCTGCTCGGCGTGCCGGCGATGGGCATCGTGGTGATGCCGGCGGCGGTGGTCGGGCTCGTCGCCGCGCCCTTCGGCCTCGACTGGCTGCCCTTCACCGTCATGGGATGGGGCAATGCCTATGTGCTGGCCGTCGCCCGCTTCATCGCCGGGCTGGGCGGCGCGGCGACCGGCGTGCATTCGGGGCCCGATATCAGCCTGGTCCTGATCGCGCTCGGCGGGCTCGTGCTCGTCCTCTGGTGCGGGCCAGGGCGCTGGGCCGGCCTTGCGCCGATCGCGGCGGGCTTCCTGCTCTGGGTCGCCGCCACCCGCCCCGAGGTGCTGATCGCCGAGAATGGCCGGCTCTTTGGCGTGATGACGGCGCAGGGCAGGGCGCTCAGCACCGATCGCGGCGGTGGCTATGCGGCCGCGAGCTGGCTCGAGAACGATGGCGACACCGCGAGCCAGGCCGACGCGGCCATGCGCGGCCGCTTCCAGCGCGGCCGCGGCCGGATCGAGGGCACGGTCCCGGGCCTCGGTCCGATCGTCTATAACGGCTCGAAGGATCCGGCCGCCGGCGATCGCGAATGCACCGAGGCCGCGATCCTGATCGCGCCGAAATGGTCCGAAAAACCGCGCGGCCGCTGCCTCTTCATCAATGCCGAGACCCTCCGGCGCGAGGGCGCGCTGGCGATCCGGGTTCAGGACGGCGCCATGCGCGTCGAGGGCGCGCTGGCCCGCGACGGCCGCCCCTGGACCCGCCCGGCCGAGCCGGCGCCGCGCGCGTTGGACCCGCAGCAGGACGAGGCGGGCGCGAAGACCGCCGACGCCGGCTGAGCGGCGGTTTCCGACCTAGCGCGGCTCGCCCGGCGCCCGACCGCTCAGGACCGCGAAGCGCCAGGCCTTGAAGCTGCAATCCACCTCCTCGAGGCCGGCCTCGCGCATCCAGCCGAGCTGGTCCTCGACCGTGGCGCACTGGTCATGCGCCATCCGTTCGGCGGCGCGCCCCACCTCCTCCTCCGGCACGCCGGCGGCGCGGATCTCGGCATGCCAGGTCCGCCCATAGCGCGCCTCGGCCTCCGGCGTCGGCCCGAGAACCTGCTCGGCATTGACGAAGAGGCCGCCGGGCACCAGCGCCCGCCGGATGCGGCCGAAGAGCGCGCGCTTGCCCGCGTCGTCGAGATGGTGGATCGCCAGCGCCGAGACGATCGCGTCCCATGGGCCTCCCAGATCGGTACCGGCCATGTCGGCGACCGCAAAGCCGATGCCCGTCCGCCCGGCGAAACGCTGCCGGGCCCGGTCGAGCATCCCCGGCGAGGCGTCGACCAGATGCAAGGCCGCGTCCGGGAACCGCTCCAGAACCAGGGCGGACAGCAGCCCGGTCCCGGCGCCGAGATCGAGGATGCGCGGGGCCGGCGGCAGGCCCGCCTCGGCCAGCAGCGCGATCAGCGTGCCATAGAACGCGTCGAAGCAGGGGATGAGGCGCCGGCGCATCGCGTCATAATCGGCGGCGTGGCGGTCGAAGGTCGAGGATACTGTCGCGGTCACGGGGTCGGGGGCTCCTCGGGATATGACGGCCACCCCTCCTATCACCGGGCAAGGGGCGTGAGCGAGGGCTGTCCGGCGGGACCGCCCTCGAACACATCGGGCGCGGCCGGCAGCGGAAAGGCGGGCGCGGGCAGGTCGTCGTCCGGGCGGTCGGCGATCAGCGGCCCGGGCGCGCGATAGGGCAGGAGGCCCCCGCCTGGCGGCGGCGCCGGCCGTGGCTCCACGCCCGCCGGGCCGGGCCGGGCCGAGGGTACCGCCGAGGGCGCGGCGGGCGGGGCGACCTGCGGCATCTGCGGCGGCAGGTAGCGGACCGGCGGGAAGGCCAGCGCCAGCGCGAGCACCAGCAGCAGCGCCAGCCCGATCCCGACCAGCACCCCCTTCCAGAAGCCCCGGTTCCGGGGTCGCGCACGAACCGCCAACTCGAAATCCCTTACCGCGCCGGCCAGCTTCCCCTTGACCCGGTCAGATCGCAGGGGCCATGTATGAACCTATCCTCTATAGCCCGCCACCCTGTCGCCGACAGCCCCAAAAGCCCTTGGAAAGACCCGCAATGTTGCTGCTGATCGACAATTACGACAGCTTCACCTACAATCTCTACCACTATCTCGGAGTGTTGGGCGCCGAGGTGACTGTCCGCCGCAACGACGAGATCGACGTCCAGGCGGCGATGGCGCTCAACCCGTCCGCCATCCTGCTCTCGCCCGGACCCTGCGATCCCGACCAGGCCGGCATCTGCCTCGCGCTGATCGCGGCGGCGGCCGAGACCCGCACGCCGCTCCTCGGCGTTTGCCTCGGCCACCAGGCGATCGGCCAAGCCTTCGGCGGCCGCGTGGTCCGCGCAAGCGAGATCGTGCATGGCAAGCTCGGCACCATCCACCACCAGGGCAAGGGCCTCTTCGCCGGCCTGCCCTCGCCCTTCCACGCGACGCGCTATCACAGCCTGATCGTCGATCGCGACAGCCTGCCGCCCGCGCTCGAAGTCACCGCGGCGCTGGAGGACGGCACCATCATGGGCCTCCAGCACCGCGCGCTGCCGATCCACGGCGTCCAGTTCCACCCCGAGAGCATCGCCTCGGAGCACGGCTATGCGCTGCTCCGGACCTTCCTCGAAAGCGCCGCCCGCGTCCCGGCCTGACCGACCCGCGAACGCCGCCGATCGGGTCGACAGGCCGGCGCGACCAGAGCCGCGCCGGCCACGCTCTCAGCAGCAGCGGAACCCGCGGGCCGAGCCCGCCGCGCCCTCGCCATAGCGCGCCGCCTGCCGTTCGCGGAAGAACTCGGCATAGGTCATGACCGGCTCGCCAGGATGGGCCGCGCGCCGATGCGCCACATAGGCGTCGTAGTCGGGCACCCCGATCATCAGCCTTGCCCCCTCCCGCAGCCTCCTGCGGCAGAGGGCGAGCGTTTCGCGCAGGTTGGTCTTGCTTGTCGCTTCCATGCTGGGACCCTCCTCACTCGGCCGGGATGGCGACCGGGTGGTTCCGCTCCGACGGCGTCTCCTGCGCGGTCCAACCGCGGGCACGATAGGCGTCGATGCAGGCCCGGACGCTGAAATAGATCATGCTGATGACCAGCGCGACGAAGATGAAGGCCATCGTCGCGTCGACCATGTCGTTGAAGACGATCTGCCCCATCTGGTCGGGCGTCTTGGCCGGCGCCAGAATCTGGCCCTCCGCCGCCGCCTGGCGGTAGCGGCGCGCATGGGCGAGGAACCCGACCGCCGGCACGCTGGAAAACACCTTCTGCCAGCCCGCTGTCAGCGTGACGACGACGAGCAGGGTCGCCGGCGCCAGCGTCACGAAGGCATAGCGCTCCCGCTTCATCTTGAAGAGGACGACGGTGCAGAGCATCAGAGCGATGGCCGCGAGCATCTGGTTCGCGATCCCGAACAGCGGCCACAGCGTGTTGACCCCGCCGAGCGGATCGGTGACGCCCTGATAGAGGAAGAAGCCCCAGGCCGTGACGCAAAGCGCGGTGGCGGTGACATTGCCGCCGAGCGAGGAGGTCTTGCGCATCACCGGCACGAAGATGCCGAGCAGGTCCTGCAGCATGAACCGACCCGCGCGGGTGCCGGCATCGACCGCGGTCAGGATGAACAAGGCCTCGAACAGGATGGCGAAATGGTACCAGAACGCCATCATCGCCTTGCCGCCGATCACGTTCGAGAAGATATGCGCCATTCCGACGGCGAGCGTCGGGGCGCCGCCGGCGCGCGAGATGATCGTGGTCTCGCCGACATCGGCCGCGGTCTCGTTGATGGTCTCCGGCGTGATCGTGAAGCCCCAGTCCGAGACCTTGGCGGCGGCGCTTTCCGCGGTGGTGCCGATCACGGCCGCGGGGCTGTTCATCACGAAATAGACGCCCGGGTCGATGATCGAGGCCGAGACCAGCGCCATCATCGCGACGAAGCTCTCCATCAGCATGCCGCCGAAGCCGATGAAGCGGGCATGCCCCTCGCTGTCGATGAGCTTCGGCGTGGTGCCCGACGAGATCAGCGCGTGGAAGCCCGAGACGGCGCCACAGGCGATGGTGATGAAGAGGAAGGGGAAGAGGTTGCCCGACCAGACCGGCCCCGACCCGTCGATGAAGCGGGTCACCGCCGGCATCCTCAGATCAGGCGCCACCATCATGATGCCGAGCGCCAGTGCGGTGATCGCGCCGACCTTGAGGAAGGTCGAGAGATAGTCCCGCGGCGCGAGGATCAGCCAGACCGGAAGCGAGGCGGCGACGAAGCCATAGCCGATCAGCAGCCAGCAGAGCTGCGTGGGCGTGAAGGTGAAGACGGCGGCCCAGGTCGGGCTCGCCGCCACGTTCGCGCCGAAGACGATCGCGAGCATCAGGGCGATGAACCCGGCGATCGAGGCCTCGGCCACCGCGCCCGGACGGATATAGCGCATGTAGACGCCCATCAGGACGGCGATCGGGATCGTCATCGCGACGGTGAACATGCCCCAGGGACTGCCGGCCAGCGCCTTGACCACGATGAGGGCGAGGACGGCGAGGATGATGATCATGATGAGGAAGGTGCCGACCAGCGCGATCAGCCCGGGAACCGGCCCGAGCTCGGAGCGCACCAGGTCGCCGAGCGAGCGTCCGTCGCGCCGCATCGAGACGAAGAGCACCATGAAATCCTGCACCGCGCCCGCGAGCACCACGCCGGCGAGGATCCAGAGCAGGCCGGGCAGATAGCCCATCTGCGCCGCGAGCACCGGCCCGACCAGCGGCCCCGCGCCGGCGATGGCCGCGAAATGGTGGCCGAACAGCACGTATTTGTTGGTCGGGACATAATCGAGCCCGTCATTGAAGCGATGCGCGGGCGTCGGCCGGCTGTCGTCGAGCTGCATCACCTTCTTGGCGATGAAGAGACTGTAGTAGCGGTAGGCGATCAGGTAGATCGAGACCGACGCGACGACGATCCAGAGCGCGTTCACATGCTCGCCGCGCGCGATCGAGACCTGGGCGAGGCCGACGGCCGCGAGGACCGACAAGGCCGCCCAGACCAGCCAATGATCGAGAGGATGGCGCCGCGGCGCCGTTGAATCCGTCATATTGTCCCCCTTCGCGCCAGCTTCGTGGCCGGCGCTTCCTTGAGCCTCCCACGCGGGGCGCATTTGGCTCCCGGCGCGGGCAAAACCGAGCGTTGCGGGCGAACGGTCCGCTCGGCCTCAGGGCCGGCGGAGACGCCCGGACGGACTATCGCGCGGGCTCCGGCTTCGACGCAAGCGCCCTGAAACATTGTTGCGCCCCGGCTCCCTCGCCGGGCCGCCCGCCCGTTCGAGCCGGTTCGAGACGGGTTCGAGACGGGTTCGAGACGGGGACCACTTGACCCCATGTGACGGCGCGGGCCATGAAGGTCCTGTACTGGAGCGGGACGCGGCCATGCTGCTTTTGACTGAGACTTGCGACGGCTTCATCGGAAGCCTTTTCCACGATCTTGGCCGCAGGTTCCTCGGGCCCGGCATCGCCGCGCTGCCGCCAGTCCCGGCTGCGGCATGAGCGACCGCCTGAAGCCGCTGATCGCCAAAGCCGCGGAGGGCCCGCTCAGCCGCGGCCAGGCCGAAGCCGCCTTCACCGCCATCATGGACGGCGACGCGACGCCCGCCCAGATCGGCGGCTTCCTCATGGTGCTCCGCACCCGGGGCGAGAGCGTCGCCGAATATGCCGCTGCCGCCGCCGTGATGCGCGCCAAATGCCTGCGGGTCCACGCCCCCGACGGGGCGATCGACATCGTCGGCACCGGCGGCGACGGCAAGGGCACGCTCAATATCTCGACCGCCACCGCGTTCGTGGTGGCCGGCGCCGGCGTCCCGGTCGCCAAGCACGGCAACCGCAACCTCTCCTCGAAATCCGGTGCCGCCGACGCGCTGACCGAGCTCGGCGTCAATGTCATGGTCGGCCCCGAGATCGTCGAAAGGGCCCTGCACGAGGTCGGGATCGGCTTCATGATGGCGCCGATGCACCATCCGGCGATGCGCCACGTGATGCCGGCCCGGATCGAGCTCGGTACCCGGACGATCTTCAACATCCTCGGGCCGCTCACCAACCCCGCCTCGGTCCGCCGCCAGCTGACCGGCGCCTATTCCGCCGCGGTGATCCGCCCGATGGCCGAAACCCTGCGCGAGCTCGGCTCCGACCGCGCCTGGCTGGTCCATGGCGCCGACGGCACCGACGAGATCTCGATCGCCGGACCGACCCAGGTCGTCGAGCTCGATGACGGGCGGATCCGCGACTTCACCGTCACCCCGGAGGAGGCCGGCCTGCCGCGTCACCCCTTCGCCGCCATCGCCGGCGGCACGCCCGCCGCCAACGCGGCCGCCCTGCGCGCGCTGCTCGCGGGCGAGCCCTCCGCCTATCGCGACGCGGTGCTGCTCAACGCCGCCGCGGCGCTCCTCGTCGCCAATCGAGCGACCACGCTGGCCGAAGGCGCGGAGATCGCCCGCGCAAGCATCGAATCCGGCGCGGCGCGCGACAAGGCCGAGCGGCTGGCCGCCCTCACCCAGGCCGAGGCGGGAGCGGCACGATGAGCATCCTCGACGATATCAAGGCCTACAAGCTCGCCGACCTCGCCGGGCGCAAGGCCGCCCATCCGCTCGCCGAGATCGAGGCGGCGGCCCGCGCGGCCGGCGCGGTGCGTCCCTTCTCCGAGACCCTGCGCCACGATGCCACGACCGGCGGCTACGGCCTCATCGCCGAGATCAAGAAGGCGAGCCCCTCCAAGGGCCTGATCCGCGCCGATTTCGACCCCGAGGCGCTGGCCATCGCCTACGAGAAGGGCGGCGCGAGCTGCCTCTCCGTGCTGACCGACGGGCCGAGCTTCCAGGGCGACGACAGCTATATCGCGATCGCCCGCACCGCGACGGCGCTGCCCGTGCTGCGCAAGGACTTCCTCTACGACCCCTGGCAGGTGGTCGAGAGCCGGGCGCTCGGGGCCGACTGCATCCTCATCATCCTCGCGAGCGTCACCGACAGCCAGGCGGCGGAGCTCGAGGACACCGCCATCGACTGGGGCATGGACGTGCTGCTCGAGGTCCATGACGCGGGCGAGCTCGAACGGGCCAAGCAGCTGAAATCCCGCATGGTCGGCATCAACAACCGCGATCTCCACACGTTCGAGGTCAGCCTGCAGACCACGCGCAAGCTGGCGCGGAGCGTTCCGGCCGACCGGATGATCATCTCCGAAAGCGGCCTCGCCACCCGGCAGGATCTGGCCCAGCTCGCGAGCTTCGGCGTGCGCTGCTTCCTGATCGGCGAGACGCTGATGCGCCAGGAGAATGTCGAGGGCGCCACGCGCGAGCTCCTGCGCAGCCCCTGGACGCCGGAAGCCGGCTGATGCCGGATCTCACCCATTTCGACGAAGCCGGCGCCGCGCACATGGTCGATGTCTCCGACAAGCCCGCGACGGCGCGCGAGGCGGTGGCGCGCGGCGCGGTCCGCATGGCGCCCGCAACCCTCGCCCTCGTCGCCGAGGGCGGTGCGCGCAAGGGCGACGTGCTCGGCGTGGCGCGCCTCGCCGGCATCATGGCGGCCAAGCGGACCGCCGACCTGATCCCGCTCTGCCATCCGCTCGCCTTGAGCAAGGTCGCGGTGGATCTCGTCCCCGATCCCGCCTCCGCCTCGGTGCTGATCGAGGCGCGGGTCCGCACCACCGGCCCGACCGGCGTCGAGATGGAGGCGTTGACCGCGGTCTCGGTGGCCGCGCTCACCGTCTATGACATGCTCAAGGCCGCCGATCGCGGCATGATCATCGAGGCGGTGCGCGTGGTGTTGAAGGAGGGCGGCAAATCCGGGCGCTTCGAGGCGCCGTGACCGGCCTGCTCAGCGTCGAGGAGGCGCATGCCAGGCTGATGGCGCTCTTCGCGCCGCTCGAACCCGAGATCGTGCCGCTTGCCGAGGCGGCGGGACGCGTGCTGGCGCGCGACGTGACCGCCGATCGCGCGCAGCCGCCGTTCCCCGCCTCGGCCATGGACGGCTACGCGCTGCGCTCCGAGGATTGGCGCCGCGATGCCCGGCTCCGGGTCGTCGGGGCGGCGCTCGCCGGGCAGGGCTTCGCCGGCGCGGTCGGGCCCGGCCAGGCGGTCCGCATCTTCACCGGAGCGCCGGTCCCCGAGGGCGCCGATGCCGTTCTGATCCAGGAGGAGGCCCGGCAGGTCGAGGACCAGGTCACGGTGCTCGCGGATCCGGGCGGCGGCCGCAATATCCGGCCCGCCGGCGCCGATTTTCCGGCCGGCTACCGGCTCATGGCGCCCCGGCGGATCGGCAGCACCGACATGGCGCTGCTCGCGGCGATGAATGCCGGCTCGGTCGCGGTGACGCGCCGTCCCACGGTCGCGCTGATCGCGACCGGCGACGAGCTCGTGATGCCCGGCGAGCAGCCGGCCCGCGACCAGATCGTCTGCACCAACAGCTTCGGGCTCAAGGCCATGCTCGCCCGCGCCGGGGCCCAGCCGCGGCTCCTGCCGATCGCCCGCGACAGCGCCGAGAGCCTCGGGGCCGTGCTCGATCTCGCGCGCGGGTCCGATCTCATCGTCACGCTCGGCGGCGCCTCGGTCGGCGACCACGATCTCGTCGCCGGCACCGCCCGGGCGCTCGGGATGCAGCTCGCCTTCCACAAGGTTGCGCTCCGGCCCGGCAAGCCGCTGCTCGCCGGCCGCCTCGGGACGACGCCGTTGATCGGGTTGCCCGGCAACCCGGTCTCGGCGCTGGTCTGCGGCCGGCTCTTCCTCGTGCCGGCGATCGCCGCGATGCTCGGCCTGCCCGCCGGGCTGCCGCCGCTCCTGCCGGCCCGCCTCGCCGCCCCGGTCGAGCCGAACGGACCCCGCCGCCACTATATGCGCGCGCGTGTCGAGGCCGGGCCGCAGGGCTGGATCTGCACGCCCTTCGCCCGCCAGGACAGCGCGCTCCTGTCGGTCCTGGCGGAGGCCAACGCCTTGCTGGTGCGTCCGCCCGGGGATCCATCCCGAGACTCGGGCGATCCGGTTGAGTACATGTGGATCGACTAAACCTATGATTGTAATGCGCGAATAGATCTTGACACAAAACATGAACGTATCTAGAACATAGCCCGAGGATCGTCCTCGGGAGCCCCGGCATGCTGACGCGCAAGCAATATGATCTGCTGCACTTCATCCATAACCGGCTCCAGAAGGACGGCATTCCGCCCTCGTTCGACGAGATGAAGGAGGCGCTGGATCTGCGTTCCAAATCCGGCATCCACCGTCTGATCACCGCTCTGGAGGAGCGGGGGTTCATCCGCCGGCTCGCGCATCGCGCGCGCGCGATCGAGATCGTGAAGCTCCCCGACAGCCTCGAGGCGGCGGCACCCGCCTTCCAGCCCGCGCTGATCGAGGGCGGCCGGCCGGAGCGCCCAGCGGCGGCGCTGCCCATCGAATTCGCCTCGTCCGCCTCGGTCGAGCTTCCGGTGATGGGGCGGATCGCCGCCGGCACCCCGATCGAGGCGATTCAGCATGCTTCGCGCAACATCGCGGTTCCGTCCAGCATGCTGGCCAGCGCCGGCCGGCACTATGCGCTGGAGGTCAAGGGCGATTCGATGATCAATGCCGGGATCAACAACGGCGATGTCGTGGTGATCCAGGAACAATCGACCGCCAACAATGGCGAGATCGTGGTCGCCCTGATCGAAGGTGAGGAGGCGACGCTCAAGACCTTCCGCCGCCGGGGCAGCACGATCGCGCTCGAAGCCGCCAATCCCGCCTACGAGACCCGTCTATACCAGGACCATCAGGTCCGGATCCAGGGCAAGCTGGTCGGCCTGATCCGCACCTACTGACCGGCCGGCGCCGCATCGGCGCGCCACCGCGTTAACCTCGGTTGAGATCGGGTTAACGTGCACGGGCATGTTTCAATGAAATCAATGTGTTGTCTGGAGTCGCACGCGTGCGACTCGCACGGCCTTCGGCCGGGTCTGGCCCGTTCCCCGCTTGCGCATCCGATCGGCCCTTGGCTAGGCTCGGCCCGCCCGAGGAGGGGCCGCCCATGCCATCCTACAGCCCGCTGATCCGCGCCACCCTGCCGCCACCGGTGATGGAGGCGCGGCGCTGGCTGCAGGGCGTGACCTTCCCCGCCGGCCGGCCGCTGCTCAATTTCAGCCAGGCCGCCCCGACCGAGCCCCCGCCCGAGAGCCTCTGCGCCGCGATGGCCGAGATGATCCTGGGCGAGCCCGACACCCATCTCTACGGCCCCGTGCTCGGCCTGCCCGCCCTGCGCGCCGAGCTCGCCGCCCGCTGGAGCATGGCCTATGGCGGCGAGATCGCCCCCGCCGACGTCGCGATCACCGCCGGCTGCAACATGGCCTTCTGCACGGCCCTCGCCACCCTCGCCGCCCCCGGCGACGCCGTGCTCCTGCCCGTGCCCTGGTACTTCAATCACAAGATGTGGCTCGACACGGTGGGGGTCGAGGCGATCCCGCTCGCCTGCGGTCCCGACATGTCGCCCGACCTCGAGGCCGCGAAGGCCCTGATGGGCCCGCGGGTCAAGGCGATCGTGCTCGTCAGCCCCAACAACCCGACCGGCGCGGAATATCCCCCGGCGCTGATCGCGGCCTTCGCGGCGCTCGCGCGGGCCCATGGCGCGGCGCTCATCCTCGACGAGACCTATCGCGACTTCCATGGCAGCGAGGACCGGCCGCACGACCTCTTCGCCGACCCCGACTGGCGGGACGTGCTTATCCATCTCTATTCCTTCTCCAAGGCCTTCCATCTCACCGGTCACCGGACCGGCGCGATGATCGCCGCCCCGGAGCGGCTGGCCGAGGCCGAGAAGTTCCTCGATTCCGTCGCGATCTGCGCTCCAACCCTGGGCCAGAAGGCGGCGCTCTGGGGCCTGCGGCATCTCGGGCCCTGGGTCGCCGAGGAGCGGCTCGAAATCCTGCGCCGCCGGGACGCCATCCTCCAGGGCTTCGCCCGGCTGCCCGGCTGGCGCGTCCTCGGCTGCGGCGCCTATTTCGCCTATGTCGAACACCCGCTGGCCGAGCCGTCCGACCGGCTGGCCCAGCGGCTGGTCGCGGACCAGTCGCTCCTGATGCTGCCTGGGACGATGTTCGCCCCGCAGGACGATCCCCGCGCCCGCCGCCAGCTCCGGATCGCCTTCGCCAATAGCGGCATCGCCGGGCTCGCGACCCTGGTCGACCGGCTGGGCGCGCTGACCGGCTGACCGGGGGGGCAGGGCCGCCCCTTGCCACCCCGGAGGCGACGGCCTAGAAGGCCCGGGCAACTGCCGAGGGGACGCCGACCGGCCATGCTGAACCTGCTGCGCGCCAAACATTCCCGGATGCTGGTCTGGACGCTGCTCGTCCTTATCGTCGTCGGTCTGGCCGGGTTCGGCATCGGCAACAGCGGCGCCTTCCACAGCAGCAAGGTCGCCACCGTCGGAGACGAGAGCATCGACGGCGTCACCTACGCCCGGGCCATGGAGCGCGAGCTGCGCGCGGTCTCGGGCCAGATCGGCCGCTCGCTCCCCATGTCCGAGGCCCGGCAGTACAACCTGCCCAACCTGGTCCTCGCCCAACTGGTCAACGACGCCGCCCTCGACAACGAGGCGTCGCGGCTCAGCCTCTCGACCGGCGACGGCGCGGTGCGCGATCAGTTGCTCTCGATCCAGGCCTTCCGGGGCGCCGATGGCAAGTTCGACCGCGCCACCTATCTCGACATGCTGAAGCGCAACGGGCTCGACCCGGCGATCTTCGAGTCCGATCTGCGCCATGAGGCCACGCGCGCGCTGCTGGCCGGCAGCGTCGAGGGGCCCGTGGCAGACCCCAAGGGGGCGGCGGCGGCCTTGCTTGCCTATGTCGGTGAGCGGCGCAGCTTCGACTGGCTGGCGATCGGCCCATCGCTGTTGCCCGAGCCGGTGCCGGCGCCGACCGATGCCGACATCGCCGCTCAGTACGGCGACCATCCCGACCTCTATACCCGCCCCGAGACCCGACAGATCACCTATGTCAGCCTTGCGCCGGAGGTGCTCGCGGCCTCGATCGAGGTGCCCGAGGCCGATCTGCGCGCGGCCTACGACGCGGCGCCCGACCGGTTCAACACGCCCGAGAAGCGCATCCTCGACCGGATCGGCTTCCCAACCGACGCCGATGCGGCCGCCGCCAGGGCCCGGCTCGATGCCGGCAGCGTGGATTTCGACGCGCTCGCGACCGAGCGCGGGCTGAGCGCGGCCCAGATCGACCAGGGGGCCGTCGCGGCCGACGCGTTGGGCGCCGAGGCCCGGGCCGCGGTGTTCGGCGCCGGGGGGCCGGGGATCGTCGGCCCTGTCCCGACCCCGCTCGGCCCCTCGCTCTATCGGATCAACGCGATCCTCGCGGCGAGCAACGTGCCCTTCGAGGCTGCGCGCGACCAGTTGCACCAGGAGCGGGCGCTGAAGCTCGCGGCCGACAAGATCACCAGCGACTCCGCGGCGGTCGAGGATCTGATCGCCGGCGGGGCCACGCTGGAGGAGATCGCGAGCGAGACCGATCTCAAGCTCGGCACCGTGGCTCTGAACGCCGAGACCACGGGCGGGGTCGCCGACGATGCCGCCTTCCGCACATTGGCCGCCAAGGCTGATCCCGGCAGCGAGACCGACCTCACCCAGCTCGGCAATGGCGGCATCGTCAGCCTCCGGGTGGACCGGATCGATCCGCCTGCGCTGTTGCCGCTCGATCAGGTTCGCGACAAGGTCGCGGCCGACTGGACCGCGGGCGAGACCGCGCGCCGGCTGACCGCGCTCGCCCAGGGCTTCGCCAAGGAGCTTGAGGGCGGGCTGGCCTTCACGGCGCTGGCCTCTCGCCTGCAACTCGTGCCCCAGGCCGCGGGGCCGGTCGCCCGCGCCGCCCAGGTGCCCGGCGTCCCCGCCGCGACGCTCGCGGATATTTTCGCGGCACCGCCCCGGGGCACGGTGGTTGCCGCGGACGGCGCGTCGGCCTTGCTCGCCCAGGTCACCGAGATCGCGCCGTTTGACCTCGCGGCTTCGGACAACCAGACCATCGTGACCAATGCGGAGACCCAGTTGCGCGGCCAGGTTGCCGGGGATGTGCTGGCGCTCTACACCTCGGCGGTGCGCAACCAAGTGGGGGTCGCGGTGAACCAGAGCCAGATCGACGCTGCCTTGGCGCGTTTTCCCTGAGACGCGCCGCCATGCCGCTCTTTCCTCCGTTCGACGCCTTTTCCGACGCCCATGGACGCGGCGAGAACCAGCTGGTCTGGACCCGCCTGGTCGCCGATCTCGACACGCCGGTCAGCCTGATGCTCAAGCTGACCGAGGCGCGCAAGCACAGCTTTCTGCTCGAGAGCGTGACAGGGGGCGAGATCCGCGGGCGCTATTCGATCATGGGCATGAAGCCGGACCTGATCTGGGAATGCCGCGGGACCACGGCGCGGATCAATCGCGCCGCCCGGTTCGATCCCGATGCCTGGGTGGAGGAGGCGGCCGATCCGCTCGCCAGCCTGCGGTCGCTGATCGCCGAGAGCCGGATCGCGGTGCCGCCTGAGCTGCCGGCGATGGCCGCGGGCCTGTTCGGCTATCTCGGCTATGACATGGTGCGCCTGGTCGAGCATCTGCCCGACATCAATCCCGATCCGCTCGGCCTGCCCGACGCGGTGATGCTGCGGCCCTCGGTGGTCCTGGTGGTGGACGGGGTCAAGGGCGAGGTGCTGGTGGTGAGCCCGGCCTGGGCCGGGTCAGGGCTCAGCGCGCGGGCGGCCTATGCCCAGGCGGCGGAGCGGGTGATGGATGCGGTCCGCGATCTCGGCCGCACGCCGGTTCAGGCCTCCGATCTCGGCGCCGATGCCGCGCCGGGCGAGCCGGTCTCGAATACCAGCCATGACCGCTATGTGGAGATCGTCGAGCGGGCCAAGGACTATATCCGGGCGGGCGACATCTTTCAGGTGGTGCCGAGCCAGCGTTGGTCGATGCCCTTCGCGCAGCCGCCCTTCGCGCTCTATCGGGCGCTGCGGCGGACCAATCCGTCGCCCTACATGTTCTATTTCAACTTCGGCGGCTTTCAGGTCATCGGGGCGAGCCCGGAGATCCTGGTCCAGGTCAAGGGGAAGCGGGTGACGATCCGCCCGATTGCCGGCACCAGGCCCCGCGGTGCGACGCCGGAGGAGGATCTGGCGCTCGAGGCCGAGCTTCTCGCCGATCCGAAGGAGCGGGCCGAGCATTTGATGCTGCTCGATCTCGGGCGCAACGATGTCGGCCGGGTGGCGAAGATCGGGACCGTCGACCCGAACGAGCAGTTCATCATCGAGCGGTACAGCCATGTGATGCACATCGTCTCGAACGTGGACGGCGAGCTGGCGGCGGGGCAGGATGCGCTGTCGGCGCTGCTGGCCGGGCTGCCGGCGGGGACGGTGTCGGGCGCGCCAAAGGTCCGGGCGATGCAGATCATCGACGAGCTCGAATCCGAGAAGCGCGGGGTCTATGGCGGCGGGGTCGGCTATTTCGCGCCCCAGGGCGACATGGATATCTGCATCGCGCTCAGGACCGCGGTGATCAAGGACCGGACGCTCTATGTCCAGGCCGGGGGCGGGGTGGTCTATGACAGCGACCCCGAGGCCGAAGTCCAGGAGACCGTCAACAAATCCCGGGCTCTGATCCAGGCGGCGCGCGATGCCGTCCTGTTCGCCGCTCGCTCCGACGGCAACTGAGCAGGAGTCGCACGCGTGCGACTCCGAGTAAGTGTTTGATTTCAAACGATCTTGAAATTCCCGTTAGGGAAATCGTAATATTCATGAACAACATCTTGCCATGACGACTAAACCATAAATATAGGCCGGACCATATCGGCCGTTACCTATAGTTTTAGGTAATTTTATGTCGAACGGTTCAGCTCAGACGATACCCTCCCGGCGGTCTGTTGTGCGGGATTCGCTCATCGCGATCCCAGTGACGCTGAGGAGATTGGATCATGGATATCGGCTTGGTGCTTCAGGGCGGCGGTGCGCTCGGGGCCTATGAATGGGGCTCGGTCTCGCGGCTGGTCGAGGCAGGCATGCGGCCCGTGGCGATCACCGGGGTCAGTATCGGCGCGATCAATACCGCGGTGATCGCGGGCGCGAAAGGCGGCGACATCGTGGCGAGCCTCGATGCGCTCTGGAAGGCGATCACGTTGCGCGCGGTGCCGTTCATGCCGGCGCAGGCGCAGGCCGAATTGTCACTGTTCGGCAATCCGCGCTTCTTCCGGCCGCGCACCGATATCTGGGCGATGACCCGCTGGCCGAGCTTCTATTCGGTCGATCCGATGCGCGACACGCTGAACGAGATCGTCGATTTCGGCCGGCTGAACGACCTGCGCCTGCACAAGGTCGCCGTCACCGCGACCCGGGTCCGCGACGGGATGGGACTGAGCTTCGCCAATACCGAGTACCGGCTCGATGCGCGCCATATCCTGGCGAGCGGCAGCCTGCCCCCGGGCTTTCCGATGACCGAGATCGACGGCGAGTTCTATATCGACGGCGGCGTCTTCTCGAATACGCCGCTCGATCAGCTGCTCGCCATGCTCGACGACAGCCAGCTCGATACGTTGCCGATCTTCATGCTCGACCTGTTCCCCGCCAAGGATGCGACCCCGTCCAACATCCTGCAGATCCAGAACCGGATGAAGGAGATCACCTACGAGAACCGGATCGAGGCGGAGTATGGCGGCGCGACCGGGCTCGACGCGCATGGCAAGATGGTGCGGCTGCTGGCCGAGGCGACGAAGGACAATCCCGAGCTCGCCAAGAACCAGACGGTGAAGGCGTTCCTGCGACAGCGGGCCTATGCCAATGTCAACGTGATCCAGGCACCGCACGCGCCGTTCAGCGGCGACCACGATTTCTCGTATGACGGGGTGATGCAGCGCTATGCGCGCGGGCGCGACGCGGCGGAGGCCTGGCTGAAGGCGTCGACCCGGACCACGGCGCCGCGCCGGAGCCGCAAGGCGGCCTGACGGCGGCTTGGGCCGGCCTCGCGCGTAAGAGCGGAGCCGCGACCATCCGCGCGCGCCTGCCCCAGGGCAGGCGCGTCAGGCCGGCGCGGTGACGGGAGCAGGGGCGCCGGCCACCGGAGCGCCGTCGCGTACCAGCTTCCAGACGATGGCATCCTGCAGCGCCTGGAAGCTCGCATCGACGATGTTGGCCGAGACGCCCACCGTGGACCAGCGGCGACCCTCGCCGTCCTCGCTGTCGATCAGCACCCGCGTCACCGCCTCGGTGCCGCCGCTGGTGATCCGCACCCGGAAATCCACAAGCTTCATGTCGGCGATATAGGACTGGTAGGGGCCGATATCCTTGGCGAGCGCCCGCGACAGGGCGTTGACCGGCCCCTGATCGGCATGGGTGAGCGGGTCCTGGCTCTCGGACACGCTCATCACCCGTTCGGTGCCGAAGCGCGCGACGACCACCGCTTCGGAGACGGTGACGGTGTCGCCGAGCGCATTGTGCCGGCGTTCGACTGTGACGCGGTAGCGCTCGACCTCGAAATAATGCGGCAGCTCGCCCAGGATGTCGCGCGCCAGAAGCTCGAAGCTGGCGGCGGCGGTGTCGTAGGCGAAGCCGCGATCCTCGCGCGCCTTGACCTCGCTCAGGATCGCGGCGAGGCGCGGATCGCCGGGCTTGACCGCGATCCCGGCCTTCTGCAGGCGCGAGCGCAGGTTGGACTGGCCGGCCTGGTTCGACATCGGGATGAAGCGGCTGTTGCCGACCGATTGCGGCGGCACATGCTCGTAGGTCGTCGGGTCCTTGAGGATCGCGCTCGCATGCAGGCCGGCCTTGTGGGTGAAGGCGGCCGAGCCGACATAGGGCGCGGCCCGGTTCGGAACGCGGTTCAGGATGTCGTCGAGCAGCCGGCTCAGGCCCATCAGCTGGGGCAGGTCGCATTTGGCGATGCCGGTCTCGAACCGGCTGGCATAGGGTTCCTTGAGGATCAGGGTCGGGATCAGGCTGACCAGATTGGCGTTGCCGCAGCGCTCGCCGAGCCCGTTCAGCGTGCCTTGGATCTGGCGCGCGCCGGCATCGACCGCGGCGAGGCTGCCCGCTACCGCGTTCTCGGTGTCGTTGTGGGTATGGATGCCGAGCCGGTCGCCGGGGATGCCCGCGGCGATCACCTCGCTTGTGATCCGGCCGATCTCGGCCGGCAGGGTGCCGCCATTGGTGTCGCAGAGCACGACCCAGCGGGCGCCGGCCTCCAACGCCGCGGAGAGGCAGGCGAGCGCATAGCCGGGATCGGCGCGGTAGCCGTCGAAGAAATGCTCGGCATCGAGCAGGGCCTCGCGGCCGCCCGCCACGACATGGGCGATCGAGGCGGCGATATTGGCGAGGTTTTCCTCGAGCGGGATTTCGAGCGCGGTGGCGACCTGGAAGACGTGGCTCTTGCCGACCAGGCAGACCGACGGGGTCCGGGCATTCATCACGCCGGCCAGCACATCGTCGTTTTCGGCCGAGCGGCCGGAGCGCTTGGTCATGCCGAAGGCGGCGAGCCGGGCCTTGCCGAGCGTCGGCGCGGCCGCGAAGAAGGCGCTGTCGGTCGGGTTGGCGCCGGGCCATCCGCCCTCGATATAGTCGAGGCCGAGCCGGTCGAGGCCCTGGGCGATGCGGATCTTGTCCTCGACCGAGAAATCCACGCCCTGGCTCTGCTGCCCGTCGCGCAACGTGGTGTCGTAGAGAGTGAGGCGCTCGCGGGTCATGCGTCGATCTCGTCGAGCCTGGCGGGATTGAAGTCGGGGCCGAGCTCCCATTCGGTGGCGGCGCCGGTCCGGTCCATGATCTTGATGCCGGCGGCGACGAGGCCGTTGCGGATCGCGTCGGCCCGGGCGAAATCCCGCGCCGCCCGGGCCTTGTCGCGCGCCGCGAGCAAGGCGGCGACGCGCTGGTCGAAATCGGCGAGGCCGCTGCTCTCGAAGGCGAGCGACAAGGATGCCTTGATCGCCGCGGTGCGGAACCCGTCCGGGCTGATCCCGAGCAGATCGAGCGAGGCGCGGAACTCGCCGAGCGCCTGGCCGGCGCGCGGCCCCCCGAGCCGCACCTCCGAGGCGAGGTCGCGGAGCGCCTTGAGCGCGAGCGGCGTGTTGAGGTCGTCGGCGAGTGCCGCCACGACCGCCTCGGCCGGCGGCGCCTCGGCCGGCACGGAGCCGAGGCGCTTCTCGTCGCGCAGAAGCTTCTCCCAGAGGGTCAGCAGCACGGTCGCGTCGTGGACCTTGGCCTCGGTCCAGTCCATCGGCTGGGTATAATGGGTCGAGAGCAGCACGAAGCGGATCACCTCGCCCGGCACGCCCTTGTCCAGCAGCTCGCGCACGGTAAAGAAGTTGCCGAGGCTTTTCGACATCTTGTCGCCTTCGACATTCAGCATGCCGTTATGCATCCAGATCGCCGCGAAATCCCCTTCGGGATGGGCGCAGCGCGACTGGGCGAGCTCGTTCTCATGGTGCGGGAAGGCGAGGTCGATGCCGCCGCCATGGATGTCGAAGCTGGCGCCGAGCAGGCTGTAGGCCATGGCCGAGCATTCGATATGCCAGCCCGGCCGGCCCCGGCCCCAGGGGCTCGGCCAGCCCGGCAGTTCGGGCGGGCTCGGCTTCCAGAGCACGAAATCCATCGGGTCGCGCTTGTAGGGCGCGATCTCGACCCGGGCGCCGGCGCGCATGTCCTCGAGGCTGCGGCGGGCGAGCTTGCCATAGTCGGGATCGCTCGCGACCGAGAACAGCACATGGTCCTCGGCCTCGTAGGCATGGCCGCCGGCGATCAGGCGCTCGATCATCGCGATCATCTCGCCGATATAGCCGGTGGCGCGGGGCTCGACGCCGGGGCGCAGGGCGCCGAGCGCGTCCATGTCGGCATGGTACCAGCCGATCGTCTCGTCGGTGATGCGCCGGATCGCGTCGAGCTCGCTCTCGCCTTCGCGCAGGGTCGCGATGGCGCGGGCGTTGATCTTGTCGTCGACGTCGGTGAGGTTGCGCACATAGGTCACGTGGTCGGCGCCGAAGACATGGCGCAGCAGGCGGTAGAGCGCGTCGAACACCACCACCGCGCGGGCATTGCCGATATGCGCCCGGTCATAGACGGTCGGGCCGCAGACATACATCCGCACATTGGCGGGATCGAGCGGCCGCAGCAGCTCCTTTTGCCGGCTGCGGGTGTTGTAGAGCGTGATCTCGGTCATCGTGGTCTCGGCATCGGATGGGCTCGCGGCTCGTGACGCGGCGGGCTATCACATCGGGGCGGATATGGAAACGGAAACCGCCTCGGGAAAGGACCGCCATGCCGGTGCGCGCCGCGAAGATCGCGATGACCCTGTCGCTCGCGGCTTTCGCGCTGCTGGTCGGGATCACCAACATCACCGACTATGGCGCGAACCATGCGTTCGTCCAGCATGTGCTCAGCATGGACACGACCTTTCCCGGCGATCCGGAGCGCTGGCGGGCGATCACCGCGCCGAGGCTCTGGGCGCTCGGCTATGGGGCGATCATCGCGGGCGAGATCCTGACGGGGCTCCTGCTGCTGGCGGGCGGGCTCGCGATGCTCGCGGCGATCCGCGCGCCCGGCCCGGATTTCGCCAAGGCCAAGGCGCTGGTGGCGCTCGGCGCGGCGCTGGGCTTTCTGGTCTGGTTCCTGGGCTTCATGGTCGTGGGCGGCGAATGGTTCGAGATGTGGCAGTCGCAGACCTGGAACGGCCAGCAGGCCGCCTTCCGCTTCTATGCGACGATCCTGCTCGTGCTGATCTTCGTGAACCAGCCCGACGCCTAGCGCGACAGGCTCAGAACCGCGCGCAGGGCGGGCGGGACCCGCGCGCCCACCCGGTCGGTGAGGCGGCGCCGCAGATAGGCCCGATGCAGCGCTCCGACCGCGAAGGTGATCTCGACCTCGCCGCCGCCGCTCTCGATCGCCGCGCCGCAGGTCCGGCCGAGCGCGACCATCGAGCGGTTGCCGGGCAGGGTATGGGCATGGAGCCGCCGCACCCCGCGCTGGGCCAGCAGATGCCCGACCGTCTGCGTCAGATAGGCGCCGATCCCGTGCCGGCGCAAACCGGCATCGACGCTGATGCCGATCTCGGCATCGCTCCCGGCGATCGCCACCATCGCGGCCGCCCGCACCGGCCCGGCCGGCCCGAGCGCCGACGGCCAGAGCGGCCCGTCCTGCGCGCTCAGCACGAAGGCGTCGCCCCGCCACAGCCCCTCGACATAGCGCGCCACCGCATCATCGCCCAGCGTGGCGCAGAAGCGCAGCCGGCGGTCGGCCGGCTCGAGCCGGACCAGATGCTCGACGAGGCGCGGCGCATCGGTCCGGAGGGCCTCGCGAAAGCCAAGCCCGCCATGCCCCGCACAGGGCACCGAGACCGGATAGCCGATATAGCTGATATTGGGCATCCCGAACGCCATCGCACCTCCCGTCCTCCGCCGCGAGATAGGCGGGCCCGGCCGGGAGGCTATACCGCGTGTGCTCACAAATTGTTGCGATGGCGAAGCGCCGCAGCCTGAAGGAGCGTGACTATCGCCCGCGAATGCGCGGATCGAGCGCATCGCGCAGCCCGTCGCCGATGAAGTTGATCGACAGCACCGTGAGCGAGATCGCGAGCCCGGGCCAGATCACCCGGCTCGGATTGAGCGACATGAAATTCGCCCCGTCATAGAGCAGCCGCCCCCAGGTCGGGAAATCCGACGGGAAGCCCAGACCGAGGAAACTGAGCGCGCTCTCGGTGATGATCGCGGTCGCGACCCCGAGCGTCGCCGAGACCAGGATCGGCGACAACACGTTGGGCAGGACATGGCGCAGGATGATCCGCCGGCTGGGCGCCCCGACCGACCGGGCGGCGAGCACGAATTCCCGCTCCTTCAGCACCAGCACGTCGCCCCTCACGATGCGCGCGGTCTGCATCCAGCTGGTGATGCCGATCACGAAGACCACGAGCAGGAAGATCCCGGTCTCGGGCCCGAAGGCCGCGCGCAGCGTGTCGCGAAACAGCATGATGATGACGAGGAGCAGAGGCAGGATCGGCAGCGCCAGGAACAGGTCCGCGAGGCGCATCAGCGGCCCGTCGAGCCGCCGGAAAAAGCCGGCCAGCACCCCGATCGTGGTGCCGAGAAACAAGGACAGCAGCATCGCGGTGATGCCGACGGCGAGCGACACCCGCCCGCCGCGGATGATCCCGGCGAAGGTGTCGCGCCCGAGATTGTCGGTTCCCATCGGATGGGCGAGGCTCGGCCAGGAATTGCGCGCCTTGGTGTCGATATGGGTCGGGTCGAGCGTGAAGAACAGCGGGCCGAAGACCACCAGGATCAGGATCAGGCCGAACACCACGACGCCCACCATCGCGCCGCGATGATGGCGGAACTGGTACCAGACATCGCTCCACTGGCTGCGCTCGGGCGTGTCGATATTGCCGGCCAGCGCCGCGCCGGCATCCGCGCCCACCTCACTCATAGCGGATCCTCGGATCGAGGACGCCATAGAGCACGTCGGCGATCAGGTTGAAGGCCACGATCAGGAAGGCGAAGATGAAAGTGAGCGTCTGGACCAGCGGAATGTCGGCGCCCTGAATGCCGGTGATCAGCAGCTGGCCGAGCCCGTTCACCCGGAAGATCTGCTCGGTGATGATCGCGCCCGAGAAGATGCCGGGGATGCCGAGCGCGATCACGGTGACGACCGGGATCAGGCTGTTCCTCAGCACATGGACGAGCAGCACCACCCGCTCGCGCATGCCCTTGGCGCGGGCGGTGCGCACATAATCCTGGCTCAGATTGTCGAGCATCGAGGCGCGCATGAAGCGGCTGAGCTGGGCCGCGTTATAGAGGGCGAGCACGGTGACCGGCATGATCATCTGCTTCACCTGCATCCAGAAGGTCTCGAGGTTCGTGACCTTGAGGTTGGTGTCGTAGATCGAAGGCAGCCAGCCGAGATTGACCGAGAAGATCACGATCAGCACGAGGCCGGAAAAGAAGGTCGGGACCGAGAAGCCGATCAGCGAGAACAGGGTGCCGATCTGGTCGAACCAGGAATATTGCTTGTAGGCCGAGATGACGCCGATCGGCACCGCGATCAGGATCCCGACCAGGTAGGAGAGGCCGACGACCCAGAGCGTCTGCGGCAGGCGCTGCAGGATCAGGTCGACGACGGGCGAGCGGGTCTGCCAGCTGATCACCCTCAGCCGGTGCGCGCTGTCGCCGATGGTCCAGCCGGTCATCTTCTCGAGCACGTTCAGGGGCTCGTTCACGAAGAACTGGACCAGCCATTTGAGATAGCGGACATGGAACGGCTCGCCGAGCCCGAGGCTTTGGCGGATTTGCTCGCGGACCTCGGGAGGGATGGTCAGCGGCAGGTTGGCGGTCGGGTCGCTCGGGGCGAGATCGAGCAGCGCGAAGATGATGAAGCTGATGATGAGAAGCGTCGGAATCGCGAACAGGATCCGCCGCAGCGTGTAGGTGAACATCCTCGCTCTCCCGTGGGACCGGGCCGCGGATGCGGCCCGGCTGTCTTGTGGGTTTATTTCAGCCGATACCAGTCGGCTGCGTTCCAGAGCTCGCTGTCCCAGGGATTCATCAGGACGCCGCCGAGGGTCTTCGACTTGGCCGAGACGCGTCCGCGATGGATCAGCGGGATGATCGAGGGCGAATTGACGATCAGGTCGTTGAGCTCGATGGCGATCTTGCCGCGCGCCTCGACGCCGGAAGTGGTGGCGAACTTGGCGATCAGCGCGTCGAAATCCTTGTTGCACCAGCGCGAGACATTGCCGCCCTGCCATTGGGTATCGGGCCGCGGCTCCTGCCCGCACTGCCAGTCAGAGAGATATTTGGCCGGGTCGGTCCCGTCGAAATTGTTGGCATACATTTCGACATCGGCGAAGAACTTCTCCAGCGTGTCGGGCGAGCCCGGGTCGCCACCGAAGAACACCCCGCCGTCGATCTGGCGCAGCTCGACCTCGACGCCGATCTCGTTCCACCATTGCTTGATCAGCGCCTGGGATCCCTGGCGTACCGAATTGACCGAGGTCTGGAACAGGAGCGACAGCTTCTTGCCGTCCTTGGTGCGGATATTGTCCGGGCCCATCTTCCAGCCGGCTTCGTCAAGCAGCTTGTTGGCCTGGTCGATATCCTGCTTCAGGCACCAATTGTTGTTCTTCGACGCGTTGAAGTCGGGCGCGGGCACCAGGTTGCAGGTCGGCCGGCCCGCCTCGCCATAACCGGTCTCGACCAGGATGTCGCGGTCGATCGCGAGGCTCAGCGCCTTGACCACCCGCTCGTCGGTCAGGAACGGATGCGCATGCGCGACCGTCGAGCGGGCCGCCCCGAGTGTCGGGCTCGGGTCGGTCTGGTTGACCTGGATGCGCTCGACCAGCGTTCCGAAGGCCGAGATCACCTCGCCCTTTCCGGCCGACGCCATCTGCGCCAGGATCTCGGGCTCGACCAGAGCGTTCCAGGCATAATCGAACTCGCCGGTCGCCAGCACCGCCTGGGCCGCCGAGGCCGCATCGCCGCCGCCCTTGAGCAGCACGGTCGCGAAGGCGGGCTTGGCGGGGTCGCGGAAATGCGGGTTCGCCGCCAGCGTCACCACGTCGTTCGCCTTGAAGTCGGTCACCATGAAGGGGCCGGTGCCGATCGGCTTGGTATTGGCCTCGGTGCATTCCGGCGCCTTCGGCCCGAGGCAATTGGCGAACTGCGCCTTCTGGATGACCGGCGACTGCGCGCCGACGAGCGGGCCATAGGGGAAGGGCTTCGGCACGGTGAAGGTGATCTTGATCGTCTTCGGATCGACCGCCTCGACCGATTTCACGTTCTCGAAATTGGTGATCTGGGCGCAGCCGCCGCCCTCGGCGGTGCAATACTGCCAGCTGAACACCGCGTCGTCGGCGGTGACCGGGGTGCCGTCCGACCAGAGCAGCCCGTCCTTCAGCTTCCAGGTGATGGTGGTGAGGTCCGCCGAGACGCCGCCATTTTCGACCGTCGGGATCGACTCCGCCAGGAACGGGACCAGCTCGCCCTTCTCGTTGTAGCGCGCCAGCGGCTCGATCACGAGGCTCGCCGCCTCGAGATCCTTGGTGCCCTGCGACAGGTAGGGCGTCATGATCGAGATCGCCTGCCAGTAGAGGATCTTGACCTCGCCGTCCGACCCTCGCGCGGCGAAGGCCGCCGGGGCGATCAAGGCCGCCGCGGAGGCCCCCATCAGGATGTTGCGCAATCGCATGGTTCGCTCCTCGTCGTGGCTGTCAGATGTCGCTCATGCCGGCGTCTCGGCCGTCTCGACCCGGTGGCAGGCCGCGAACCGGCCCCGGCCGAGATCGCGGAAAGCCGGCACTTCCTGGTGGCAGCGGTCGAACACCTTCGGGCAGCGCGTCGAGAACACGCAGCCCTTGGGCGGATTGGCCGGGCTCGGCACGTCGCCCTTCAGGATGATGCGCTGGCGCCGCGCCTCGACCGCCGGATCGGGGCTCGGCACCGCGGAGATCAGCGCCTGGGTATAGGGATGCAGCGGCAGCGCATAGAGCGCGTCGCGCGGCGCGAGCTCCATCATCCGCCCGAGATACATCACCGCGACCCGGGTCGCGAGATGGCGCACCATGCTGAGATCATGGCTGATGAAGAGATAGGTGAGGCCCAGCCGCTCCTGCAGATCCTCGAGCAGGTTCACGACCTGGGCCTGGATCGACACGTCGAGCGCCGCGATCGGCTCGTCGCAGACGATGAATTTCGGATTGAGCGCCAGGGCGCGGGCGATGCCGATCCGCTGGCGCTGGCCGCCGGAGAATTCGTGCGGATAGCGGTTGGCGAAGCGCCGGCTCAGCCCGACCTGCTCCATCAGCTCCAGCACCCGCGCCCGCCGCTCGGCGCGGGTGAGCTGCGCATGCTCGTCGAGCGGCTCGGCGATGATCGAGCCCACCGTCATCCGCGGATCGAGGCTCGCCTGCGGGTCCTGGAAGATCATCTGCATCCGCGGCCGGATCGCCCGGAGCGCGTTGCCCTCCAGATGCGCGATATCCCGGCCCTCGAGCGCGATCACCCCGCCGGTCACCGGGTAGAGGCGCAGGATCGCCCTGCCGGCGGTCGATTTGCCGCAGCCGCTCTCGCCCACCAGCCCCAGGGTCTCGCCCGCCGCGATCTCGAAGCTCAGATCGTCCACGGCCTTGATCCAGCCGGCCTGGCGGCGCAGCAGGCCCTTGAAGACCGGGAAATGCATCCGGAGGCCCTCGACCCGCAGCAGCGGCTCCCCGGCACCCGCAGCGCCGTTCCCGTCAAACGCCATCGCCGAGCTCCCGCGGGGCGTTGGTCTCGGCGTCCCACCAGCAGGCGGCGTCATGCCCCGGCCCGACCGCGATCCGCGGCGGATTGGCCTCGCGGCAGCGGGCGAAGGCGTGGGCGCAACGCGGCGCGAACGGGCAGGCGCTGGGCGGTGCCGTGAGCAGCGGCGGCTGGCCCTCGATGGTGCGCAGCCGCCGGGCCCGCGCGCCCGTCACGCTGGGCCGCGTCGCCAGCAGCGCCCGCGTATAGGGATGACGCGGCGCCGCGAAGATCGCCGCGACCGGACCCTGCTCGACCACCAGGCCCGCATACATCACCATCACCCGGTCGGCGATCCCGGCGACCAGGCTGAGATCGTGGGTGATCCAGATGATCCCCATGCCGATCTTGGCCCGGAGCTCGCGCACCAGCTCGAGGATCTGCGCCTGGATCGTCACGTCGAGCGCCGTGGTCGGCTCGTCGGCGATCAGCACCTTCGGATCGCAGCTGAGCGCCATCGCGATCATCACCCGCTGGCGCATCCCGCCCGAGAACTGGTGCGGATAGGCGTCGAGCCGGCTCTCCGCGTCGGGAATCCCGACGAGCCGCAGGAGCTCGGCCGCCCGCGCCCGCGCCGCCGCCTTGCTCAGGCCGAGATGCGCCCTGAGCGGCTCCATCAGCTGGAACCCGACGGTGAAGACCGGATTGAGGCTCGTCATCGGATCCTGGAACACGAAGCCGATCTCGCCGCCGCGCAACGACCGCAGCTCGGCCTCGCTCATCGCCCGGACCTCGCGGCCCTGATAGAGGATGCTGCCGCCGGTGATCTCGGCCGGCGGGCTCGGCAGCAGGCCCATCAGCGACATCATCGTCACCGACTTGCCCGACCCGCTCTCGCCCACGACGCCGAGCAACTCGCCATGCCCGACCGAGAAGGTAACGCCGTTCACCGCATGCACCGCCCCATCGCGGGTTCGGAACATCGTTCTGAGATCGGACACTTCGAGGACCGGCGCTGGTCCGTCAAGCATGCCTGTACCCCTGCGGCGACCGCGGGCCCGGCGCTGGGCCCGGCCCGGCTCGCCCCCCGGACGGTCTGTTCACGGCCGAGTTAACAGCAAGATTTCCGCCACCACAATCAGGAACTTCGGCCACCCGCCGGCCGCCCTCGGGCCGGGGCGCTCTTGAAAGCCGCCGCCCTCCGGGCGCACAATCATGCGTCCCATCCCGCGCCGGAAAGGCCAGCCCCATGCCCGTCGTCAACCGCTTCGCCGATCTCGCGCCCGCCATCGCCGACTGGCGGCGCGACATCCATGCCCATCCCGAGATCCTGTTCGACACGGTGCGCACCGGCGCGCTCGTGGCCGAGAAGCTCCGCGGCTTCGGGCTCGACGAGGTGGTGACAGGCATCGGGCGCACCGGCGTCGTCGGCGTGATCCATGGCCGCGCCCGCGGCTCGGGCCGGGTGATCGGCCTGCGCGCCGACATGGATGCGCTGCCGATCGTCGAGGCGACCGGCCTGCCCTATGCCTCGCGCGTCCCGGGCGCGATGCATGCCTGCGGCCATGACGGCCATACCGCGATGCTGCTCGGCGCCGCGCAATATCTTGCCGAGACGCGCAATTTCGACGGCACCGCCGTGGTGATCTTCCAGCCGGCCGAGGAGGGGGGCGGCGGCGGCCGCGAGATGGTCGAGGACGGGATGATGGAGCGGTTCGGCATCCAGCAGGTCTATGGCATGCACAACATGCCCGGCCTGCCGGTCGGCGATTTCGTGATGCGGCCCGGGCCCCTGATGGCGGCCTCCGACGATTTCACCATCGAGATCACCGGGCGGGGCGGGCATGGCGCGATGCCGCACGAGACGATCGACCCCGTGCCGGTCGCGAGCCATATCGTGCTGGCGCTCCAGACCATCGCCGCGCGCAATGTCGATCCGCTCGCCTCGGCCGTGCTGTCGGTGACGAGCCTGCGCACCGACAGCGACGCCTTCAACGTGATCCCCGGGCGGGTCGAGCTGCGCGGCACCGCGCGCAGCCTCGATCCCGCGGTGCAGGATCTGATCGAGGCGCGGATGGAGCAGGTCGTCACCCATACCGCGCGCGCCCATGGCGCCGAGGCGCGGCTGCGCTATCGCCGCGGCTATCCCGTGACCGCCAACAGCCCGGCCGAGACCGATTTCGCGGCCCGGGTGGCGCGCGATCTGGTCGGCGATGCCCGGGTCGATGCCGAGGCGCCGCCGGTGATGGGGGCGGAGGATTTCTCTTTCATGCTGAACGCCCGGCCCGGCGCCTTCGTCTTTGTCGGCAACGGCGAGACCGCGGGCCTGCATCACCCCCAATACGACTTCAACGACGAGCTGATCCCGATCGGCTGCTCCTACTGGGCCCGCCTGGTCGAGACCGCGATGCCCGCCGCCTGACCCGCGCCTCCGCCGCGCGCCTGCCGCGCCTCTTGAGGCGGCTGCGTCCTTTCGCCCGACGATACACCGAAGTTTCATTGGCAATGCCGGCCCGGCTCGCCTAACAGGCCGGCATCGGGTCAATGCCGGCCCGCCCTGCTCTGGAGATGTTTCATGGCGATGAGCCACGGCTTTACTTTTTGGAACTTCCTGGCGGACGTGTTCGCCATCTTCATCTTCATCCTGTGGCTGTGGCTTCTGATCACGGTCTATAGCGACCTGTTCCGCCGCTCGGACGTCTCGGGCTGGGGCAAGGTGATCTGGGTGATCGCTCTGATCCTGCTGCCGTTCCTCGGGGTCTTCGCCTATCTGCTGACCCAGGGCGGCGGCATGGCCGAGCGCAGCGCGGCGCGCTCCGCCGCGGCGCGCGACGAGCTGCGCAACGTGGTGGGCTTCAGCGCCGCGGACGAACTCGAGAAGCTCGGCAAGCTCAAGGCGTCCGGCGCGATCTCGGAAGCCGAATACGCCAAGCTGCGCAGCCGCCTGCTCTGACCCCGCGATCGGGCCGACCGCCGCGCCCTTGCCGCCGGCGGTCCCCGCTCTCGCACCGCGACGGCCAGGCCGTCCGGAAGGGGCGGCGGTGCAATGCGCGCCGCCGCCCGCCTGCGTGCCGTCCCCTCGCGCCCCGGTACCGTCTGGCCTCTGCGAGGATTTCATATGGGCAGAAACCCTATCGGGCAGTCCGAGGGGCCCCATCAACAGATGGGGAGACCAAAGACTCCGCGGGCAACGGCCCGCTCCGGGCAGCCGCGAGATCGCGGCTGCGCCTCTCCGCCCGAACCCACGCCCCGGAGCGACGAGACGGTTGAGCCGCCGTGGCGGCGCCGCGCGCCGCGCGCGGAGCGCCGCCGCTGGCGCGACGTCGCCGCGGCGCTTTACCGAACCGCCGCAGCCGACCCGTGCGCGGGCTCGCCGGGCTCTGGCTCGGCGGGCTTGACTTTGCATCTTGAATTCGGCGTGTCAGGGGTCACTTGTCACCGCGGACCGACGGACCACGAGAGGAGCACCGCAGCCCATGCCCTATAGCAACAATGGCGGCCCCTGGGGCGGCGGCGGAGGCGACA
Organism: Amaricoccus sp.; assembly: GCA_046348955.1. Lineage (GTDB taxonomy): Bacteria > Pseudomonadota > Alphaproteobacteria > Rhodobacterales > Rhodobacteraceae > Amaricoccus. The sequence goes on along the minus strand of JAXMDG010000002.1, from coordinate 135,487 downwards.
AGGGCGGCGGGCGGGGACCCTGGGACGGCGGCGACAAGAACGACAAGGGCGACAAGGGCCGCGGGTCCGGCCAGCCGCCGGTTCCCGATATCGACGAGATCGTGCGCAAGGGCCAGGAGCAGCTGAAGATCCTGATCGGCGGCGGCCGGCCCGGCGGTGCGCGCCCGGGCGGTGGCGGGATCGGCGGGCGCGGGCTCGTGCTCGCGCTGATCGGGGCCGCGCTGCTGCTCTGGCTCTTCATGTCGGTCTATACCGTGCGGCCCGAGGAACAGTCGGTCGAGCTCACCTTCGGCAAGTGCCGGGGCGACTGCATCGGCAATCCCGGCCTCAATTTCGCGCCCTGGCCGATCGTGACCCACGAGATCATCCCGGTCACGCGCGAGAATACCGAGGAGATCGGCAGCTCGGCCACCCGCGGCGCGCGCCCGGGCCTGATGCTGACCGGCGACGAGAACATCGTCGATATCAATTTCGAGGTGGTCTGGAACGTGCGCGACCCGGCGCAGTTCCTGTTCAACCTCGCCGATCCGACCTCGACGATCCAGGCGGTGTCGGAATCGGCGATGCGCGAGGTCGTGTCGCGCTCCGAGCTGTCGCCGATCCTCAGCCGCGATCGCGGGGTGATCAGCCAGGAGGTGCAGCAGCTGATCCAGGCCACGCTCGACGAATACGGGTCGGGCGTTCACATCGTCCGGGTGAATTTCGACCGCGCCGATCCGCCGGCCGAGGTGATCGACGCGTTCCGCGAGGTCCAGGCGGCGCGCCAGGAGCGCTCGACCCTGCAGAACCAGGCCGACGCCTATGCCAACAAGGCGCTCGCGGCCGCGCGCGGCAATGCCGCGCAGAAGCTGCAGGAGGCCGAAGGCTACCGCGCCCAGGTCGTCAATGCCGCCACCGGCGAGGCGAGCCGGTTCACCGCGGTGCAGAAGCAATATGTCAAGGCGCCCGAAATCACGCGCGAGCGGCTCTATCTCGAGACCATGCAGGACGTGCTCGGCGATGTGCGGCTGTTCCTGATGGACAAGGACGCCACCGGCAGCAGCGGCGTCGTGCCCTATCTGCCGCTCGATGCCCTGCGCCAGCAGCCGGCGGCGCCGGCGGAGGTCAAGCAGCCATGAACCGGATTCCGATCCTCGTCGCGATCCTCGTCGCTTTCGTCTTCATCGCGCTCAACGCGGTCTTCACCGTGGACGAGCGGCAGAAGGCGATGGTGCTGCAATTCGGCCAGGTCAAGGCGATCAAGACCGAGCCCGGCCTCGCCTTCAAGACCCCCTTCATCCAGAACGTCGTCTATTACGACGGGCGCATCCAGGGGCTCGACACCAACGCGCTCGAAGTGACGCCGCTCGACGACCGCCGGCTCATCGTCGACGCCTTCGCGCGCTGGCGCATCGCCGATGTCGCGCAATTCCGCCGCGCGGTCGGCAATGGCGGCATGACCGCGGCGAGCCAGCGGCTCGATTCGATCCTGAACGCCAATGTCCGCGAGGTGCTGGGCTCGGTCCCGTCCCAGGCGGTGCTGTCGGCCGACCGGGTCGGGCTGATGAACCGGATCCGCGACCAGGCGATCGTCGAGGCCAGGGCGCTCGGCATCGACATCATCGACGTGCGGCTCAAGCGCGCCGACCTGCCCGAGCAGAACCTCACCGCGACCTTCGACCGGATGAAGGCCGAGCGCGAGCGCGAGGCGGCGGACGAGCGCGCCCGCGGCAACGAGGCGGCGCAGCGGGTCCGGGCCCAGGCCGACCGCACCGCGATCGAGATCGTGTCCGAGTCCGAGCGCGATGCCAACGTGATCCGCGGCGAATCCGACGCCGAGCGCAACCGCATCCTCGCCGAGGCCTATTCGGTCGATCCCGAATTCTTCGCCTTCCAGCGCTCGATGGACGCCTATCGCGGCGCGCTGAAGGGCGAGAACGCCACGGTGATGATGGAACCCGACAACGCGTTCTTCTCCTATCTGCGCGCGCCGCACGGCACGCCGCCCGAGCCGGTCCTGCCCCCGCCGCCGGCACCCGACGCCCCGGCCGGGCTCGGCGGCTGAGCGGCGGCGGCGGCGCGATGGCGAGCCCGCTCTCGTTCCTGCTGGTCGGCCTCGGCCTCGTCGCGATCATCGAGGGGCTGGCGCTGGCGCTCGCCGGAGGACGCCTGCAATCCCTGCTCGAGGCGCTCGCGCGCCTCGACCGCGAGCGCCGACGGGCGATCGGCCTGATCGCCGTGGCCTTCGGCATCCTCATGGTCTGGGTCGGCCATGGCTGAATCCGAGACGCCGCGCGACAGTGCCAGAATAAACCCCGCGCTGGCGCAGATCGCCAACGTTCTGCCCCGAATAGTCCAAGAACCGACCGCCGCTCTCGCTACTGCAACCGGGGCCAAGCCTCGGCTTCTGCGCGACGAGCGTCACGGGCCCGTGACGGCACAAAGGCGTGACTTGCGCTCCCGCCCGAAGAACTTCAACTGAGGGCTGAGCGGTCCTGGCATGACTCCCTTGCCGATCGCAAACCAAAGGAGGAAGTAAATTGGATAGTCTGACCGTAGCTCCCACCATCGCGCGCGCGCGGAGCGGACCGGCCAAGGCCCTGGCCTCGCTGGGACTGGCGGTGATGCTGACGCTGTCCACAGCTTCGGTGCTGCCGGCCTTCGCCGAAGCCCCGGCGACCGGGGCCATCCCGCCGAGCTTTGCCGACCTGGCCGACCGGGTCAGCCCGGCGGTCGTCGACATCACCACCACGACCACCGTGGCCGAGGTCGAGCGCGGCCCCCGCCCGGTCCTGCCCGAAGGCTCGCCCTTCGAGGAGTTCTTCCGCGACTTCCTCGACCGCAACGGCCAGCTGCCGCCGGGCGCGGAAGGCGGGCCCCAGCATCAGCAGAAATCCACCGCGCTCGGCTCGGGCTTCCTGATCTCGCCCGACGGCTACGTCGTCACCAACAACCACGTCATCGACGGCGCCGACGAGATCAAGGTCGAGCTCTTCGGCGGCAAGCAGCTCGACGCCAAGCTGATCGGCCACGATCCCCGCACCGACGTGGCGCTGCTCAAGGTCGACAGCCCCGAGCCGCTGCCCTTCGTCAAGTTCGGCGACAGCGACAAGATGCGGGTCGGCGACTGGGTCATGGCCATCGGCAACCCGCTCGGCCAGGGCTTCTCGGTCTCGGCCGGCATCGTCTCGGCGCGCAACCGCACGCTGCAGGGCTCCTACGACGACTTCATCCAGACCGACGCCGCCATCAACCGCGGCAATTCCGGCGGTCCGCTCTTCAATACCGAGGGCGACGTGATCGGCGTCAATACCGCGATCCTCTCGCCCAATGGCGGCTCGATCGGCATCGGCTTCGCCATGTCCTCGGACGTGGTCAGCCGCGTCGTCGACCAGCTCAAGCAATATGGCGAGACCCGCCGCGGCTGGCTCGGCGTCCGGATCCAGAATGTCGACCAGGACGTGGCCGACGCGATGGGGCTCAAGGAAGCCAAGGGCGCGCTCGTCACCGACGTGCCGGAGGGTCCCGCGCTCAGCGCCGGCATGAAGGAAGGCGACGTCATCCTCAAATACGGCGACAAGCCGGTCGAGGACACCCGCGCGCTCGTCCGCATGGTGGCCGACACCGCGGTCGGGACCACGGTCCCGGTGGTGGTCTATCGCGACGGCAAGGACGTGACGCTCGATGTCGCGATCGGCAAGCTCGAGGAGACGACGCTGGCCGCCGCCCCCGGCAAGGCGCCGAGCGAGCAGGCCCAGCCCGGCAAGTCGGTGGTGCTCGGGATGACGCTGGCGCCGCTCAGCGACGACCTGCGCGCGCAGTACTCGCTGCCCGATGACGCCCAGGGCCTCGTCGTGACCGATCTCGACGAGGGCTCGGACGCCTTCTCCAAGGGCATCCGCGAGGGCGACGTGATCGCGAAGGCGGGCCAGGAGCCGGTGGTCTCGGTCCGCGACCTGCACGACAAGATCGCCTCGGCCGAGAAGGCCGGTCGCCACAGCATCCTGATCCTCGTCAACCACGAGGGCGGCCCCCGCTTCGTCGCGCTCAATCTCAGCAACTGACGCGACGCGATCCTCCGGGCCCGCAAGCCCGGAGGATCCTTCCCCTCCCGATATCCTCCCCCCGCAATCCGCTACGGCCCGGCCGCTCCCCCCGCCGCCGCCCCCCCGGGGGCCGCTACGCTCGCTTGTCCCCCCTCGTTCTGCCAGGCCCAAGCCATGGAGCGCGAAGCGGATGGCTTGGCCGCCTGCTCCCACCTTGCCTTGCCCGATGAGCGAGCGGGATCAGCCCCAACACGCCGCCGCTCCAGGTTCCGGACCGCCGCGAGCCGTTCAGAGGATGAAATCCGCCGCGCTATAGGCGGTGTGGCTGACCGACCCGTCGGCGATCGCCACCTCGAACTCCACCGCCGCGTCGCCGTCCACATTGCCCCGGATCAGCGTGTCGGTGCCCGAGGTGACGGCCCAGATATGCCCGACCCCGGTCGAGGTGCCGAAGACGAAATGCTGCTGCCCGGCGACGCCGGTATTGGCGTCCATCTTCGAGAAATCGAACCGGTCGCCGAGCGAAGCTCCCGGCTTCTCGAACGCGACCGCCCCATCCCCCGCGACGATCCGGTCCCGCGCGGTCTGGTCCGAGCCCACGGTCGAGCTGAACTTGAAGACGTCGTTGCCGGTGCCGCCGACGATGACATCCGCGCCCGACCCGCTGTCGAAACTGTCCGCGCCGCCGAGCCCGCGCAGCGTATTGACGCCGGACGTCCCCCAGAGCTCGTTGTCCGACGCATTGCCGGTACCGTTCACATTGCCGCTGCCCGGGATCATCCGGAGCGACTCGACATTGGTCCCGAGCGTGAAGCTGACGCTCGAATAGACGATATCCGTCCCCCCGCTCGTACCGGCCGTGGTCTCCGTCACCTTGTCCGCGATGTTGTCGACATAATAGGTGTCGTTGCCGGTGCCGCCCGCCAGACTGTCGGCGCCAGCATTCCCGTTCAGCGAATCCGCCCCATCGCCCCCCGACAGCGTATCGTTCCCGGTGCCGCCGGCGAGCGTGTCATTGCCCGCAAGCCCGCTCAAGCTATTCGCGATCCCGTTGCCGGTCAGCGCGTTGGCAAGGCTGTTCCCGGTCCCGTTAGTCGCGCTGCCGGTCAGCGTGAGGTTCTCGACGAGCGTCGGAAGGGTATAAGTGACTGAAGAGAAAACGCTGTCGGTCCCACCATAGAACCAACCTTCGTAATATGGGCTGTACCTATCCGCGACTTCGACAACGCGGTCGAGCGCATTGTCGACGTAGTAAGTGTCGTTTCCGTACCCGCCCTGAAGCAAGTCGGCGCCAGAACCACCATCCAGAATGTCCGCATTGTCGGCGCCCACAAGGGTGTCATTGCCGCCCATGCCATAGAAGGTTCCAAGTGAGGAACCCCACTCGTAGCCGTAGAGGCTGATCGCGTTCGCCTTTTCGTTTCCATAGATGAATACGGCATCGACGGCGCGTACATTGAGGTTCTCGATCTCGGAAGGCAGAACATAGGCTCCGCTGAAGTCCTCGATCCAGAGAGTGTCGGTCCCTTCCCCGGCACGCTCAACAATTCCAGCTAGCGGCTGTCCCTCCTGAAAGTGGATGGTGTAGGTGTCATTTCCTGTTCCACCCACCAACGTTACTCCGGCGGAGTAGTAGCCCCCGGTGAGAGAGTCGTTGCCCTCGCCGCCATAGGCCGTTCCAGCGTCGAGCCATAGTGAATCGTTGCCGGAATCCCCGTAGAGCGTGTCGTGGCCACCGTTGCCATATATGACGTCGTTCCCGGCGCCGGCATTGATTGCATCGTTGTCAGTTGATCCGGTTATGTCGTCATCGTCCGCTGTGCCATAGCCAATGGAAACATAAACGCCATAGGTTCCAATATGGGAGCCGAAGCCAGCGGCCTGAAGATAGTACGTTCCGGTGAATGTTGGCGTGAAGGTCAGCAACGAGTCAAGCGTTGTATAGTCATCGTTGCTGGCGATTGGCGCGCCAGAATCATCTTGAAGGTAGAGATAGGAGTCGATGAGCGTCCCAATGCTTCCCTTCTGCTCGATCGTATATGTCAGGCCCTCGACAAGCGTCGTGGCAAAAAGATCCCGATCACCAGACGTTTCAATATCGCCCCAAGACCCTCCGTTGGACTGAACCAAGCCAAGCGGGCCGTCGCCGTCGAGAACGCTTCTGAAATCATCAGCCATCTTGCAGATCCCCACGCCAATTCGCTCGCCGAGGCGAGCTTCTTAAATGCAGTTGCTGGAGCAGAGCCGGTCGCAAACTACCGGCCGACGACTCGCGTCTTTGTGATCGCGAGCATCGACCCAATCGTCTTTGATGTAAATAGGTCGCCCTGTGGGTGCGTTCGCACACGGCCGCCTGCGCGCGTGCCAGCCGTCAACCAAGATTGCCATCCGGTTAACAGCACGGGGCGATACCCAGTGATTTCAAATACTTGACCGGAGTCGCACGCGTGCGACTCCGGGTCGCCGGCCGGCTCAGTGGGCCGGGCCTCCGGCGGCGGCGCGGGGCTTCTGGACCAAGGGGACCAGCAGGATCATCGCGGCGAAGATCAGCGACAGGATCAGGAACACGTCGGAGAAGGCGATGACCTGGGCCTGCGCCCGCACCATCCCCGCGATCCGGCCCAAAGCCGCGCCATCGGCCGCGTCGCCCAGCACCGGGCGCAGCGAGGCCCCGAGGCCCGCCAGCCGCTCCTCGGCCACCGCCGAGCCCCAGCGGACATGCTCGGCCAGCTGGGAATTGTGGATGTCCGACCGGCTGACCAGGATCGTGTTGATCGCGGCCAGCCCGAAGGCCCCCCCGAGATTGCGGGTCAGGTTGAAGAGCCCGCTCGCATTCTTGATCCGCTGCGGCGGCAGGGTGCCGAGCGCGATCATGTTGATCGGGACCATGCACATCATCAGCGAGATGCCGCGCAGGGCCTGCGGCAGGAACAGCTCGCTGAAGGCCCAATCCTGGGTGATCGGCGTCAGCTCGAAGCTCGAGATCGCGAAGCCGACAAGGCCGAGAAAGATCAGCTTGCGCGGATCGACCTTGCGCGACAGCGCGCCGACGACCGGGGCGGTCAGGAACATGAAGGCGCCGGTCACGAACACCGTCTCGCCGATCTGGAGCGCGGTATAGCCCCGGATCCGGGCGAGATAGAGCGGATAGAGATAGGTGAGCCCGTAGAGCCCGATCCCGAGCACGAAGGTCAGGACCGAGCCCACCGCGAAATTCCGGTCGGTGAAGGTCCGCAGATCGACGATCGGGGTCTTGGCGGTGAAGGCGCGCCAGAAGAACAGGATGCCGGCGACGATCCCGGCCGCGGCGAAGGCGACCATGGACGGATCCTGGAACCAGTCGTTCTTCTGTCCCTCCTCCAGCACATATTCCATGCTGCCGAGGAACACCGCCATGAAGGCGAGCCCGGCGAAATCGAAGCGGCGCAGCAGGCCGGGCTCCGGCTCGTCGAAATCGACCAGGGTCCAGGCAAGCACGGTCGCGAGGATGCCGGGGATGATATTGACCAGGAACAGCCAGTGCCAGGAGAAGAGCTCGGTCAGGTAGCCGCCGACCGTCGGGCCGATGGTCGGCGCGAGCGTGACGGTCAGGCCGACCAGCGCCATGACCATGCCCTGGCGGCTCTTCGGGAACACGGTATAGGCGGCGGCGAAGGCGGTCGGGATCATGCCCCCGCCGATGAAGCCCTGGAAGGCGCGATAGAGGATCATCTGGTCGAGGCTGGTCGCCGTCGCGCAGAGCGCGCTCGCCGCCGTGAAGCCACCGGCGCAGATGGTGAAGAGCACCCGGGTCGAGAGCGCCCGGGCGAGGAAGCCCGAGAGCGGGATCATGATGACCTCCGCGATCAGGTAGCTCGTCTGCACCCAGGACACTTCGTCGGGCGCGGCCGAAAGGCCCGCCTGGATCTGGCTCAGCGAGGACGAGACGATCTGGATGTCGAGGATCGCCATGAACATGCCGAAGACCAGCGCAAAGAACGCGATCAGCCGGCGGGGAGTGACATGCGGCTCGGCGAGGTTCATGGGTGAGCTCGATCAGCGGGAGGCGGTGGCGGTGGTCTGGACGGGCGCGGTGCGCGGATCGGCCGAGACGGCGACCGACAGGCCCGGCCGCAGCCAGCCCTCCGCCGCGATATCGGCCGGCACCGCGATCCTGACCGGCAGGCGCTGGACGACCTTGGTGAAATTGCCGGTGGCGTTCTCCGGCGGCAACAGGCTGAAGACCGAGCCCGAAGCCGGCGAAACGCCCTGGACGGTGCCGGTCAGCGGCCGGTCGGGGAAGGCGTCGACGGTCAGCCGGACCTCGGTCCCAGGCGCCAGCCGCTCGATCTGGGTCTCCTTGAAGTTCGCCTCGACATAGACCCCGCCGAGCGGCACGACGGCGAGCAGCCGCTTGCCCGGCGTCACATAGTCCCCCATCGCGACCGACAGGTTGCCGACGACGCCATCGACCGGCGCGCGCAGCACCGTGTCGTCGAGATCGCGTTGGGCGCGGTCGCGGGTGGCGGTAAGGCCCGGGATCAGCGCCTCGGCCTCGGCTTCCTGGGCGGCGATGACCTCGAGATCGGCGTGGGCGGTGTCGACGCCGGCCTGGGCCTCCTGCAGCGCCGCGGCGGCGGTGGCGCTGGCGGCGCGCGCGGCCTCGAGCTTTTGCTGGCTCGCGACGTCGCTCGAGGCGAGTTGGACATAGCGCGCGAGGTCGGCATCGGCCTGGACGCGCGTCGCCTGGGCGGCGGCGACCCGGGCCTCAGCCTGGGCGATGCCGGCCTGGCCCGCCTGCTGCTGCCGTCCGATCCGCGCGACCGTCGCCTGCTGCGCGGTCAGCTGCGCCTGGGCGAGATCAAGCGCATTGCGATAATCGCCGTCCTGCAGCACGACGAGCGGATCGCCCGCCTTGACCGTGCTGTTCGCGACCGCGGGCACCGAGGCGACATAACCGGTGATCTTGGGGGCGAGCACGGCAAAATCCGCCTCGATATAGGCGTCGTCGGTCGAGACCAGAAACCGGCCGTCGGTCCAATAGCCGTGCCCGTACCACACGGCCGTCCCAAGCGCGGCCGTCGCCAGCAGCCCGAGGATCATCCGACGCGCGAGCTTGCCACGCGGCTTGGGCTCCACCGGGATGGTCGCGGCCGCTGGTGTCGCCGGGGCAGGGGTCTCGGCAGGCTGTTGCAGGGGCGCCGCCTCGGCGAGGGTCGTCCGGCGCGGTTCGGGAAGGGCGTCGAAATCCTTGGGCATTGCGGGCGGATCCTCTTGGCGGGCTTGGCGATCGGGGAATCAGTGCTGACCGAACCGTTCAGTTCGGCTCTTGACATAGCGCCATCGAAAGCCGAAATCAAGCTGACCGAACCGTTCGGTCAAGAAAGCATCGCTTGCCCCCGCCGACCGGTCCCGTGGTATTGTCGCATCCAGGGCGCGCGCGTGGTCCGCAGGTCCGACGAGCCTGTCCCAGAGGAGGGATCCATTTTCATGTCGCTTGCCTCGCCGACGCAGCCCGACTCCCGGCCCGAGATCTCGGCGGAGACGGCCAAATGCAGGCAGATCATCGAGGGGGCCCGCCGCTGCTTCCTGGCCTCGGGTTTCGAGGCGGCCAGCATGGGCGAGATCGCGCGCGAGGCGAAGGTCTCGAAGGGCACGCTCTATGTCTATTTCGACAGCAAGGAGGCTTTGTTCACCGCGCTGGTCGAGCAGACCAAGCGCGCCAGCGCCGAGCGGCTGATCGAGCTTGACGAGCATGCGGACGACGATGTGGCCGCGACCCTGACCGATTTCGCGATCGGGTTCATCGGCAAGCTCAGCGCGCCCGACCATGTGGCGCTGGTTCGGATGGTGATCGGCGCGGCCGAGAAGTTTCCCGGTATCGCCAGGAGCTTCTTCGAGGCCGGCCCGGCGCATGGCGCCGGCCGTCTTGCCCGGTATTTCGAGGAACAGCGGCGGCGGGGCCGGTTGGAGATGGCCGATCCCGAGGCGGTGGCCTGGCAGTTTCTCGGCATGTGCCATCATCCGGCGATGACGCGGGTGGTCCTCGGCGCGCGTCCGGCGCCCGATGCGGACGAGACGCGCCGGATCGCCGAGGCGGCCGTGGCGGTGCTGCTGGCCGCCTATGGTGCCAAGCCGCGCCCCTGACGGGAGGGCCGTCCTCGCCCAATGAGGATGTGCGGCCGAGTGGGCCTTCGGTGTTCGGGACGGGGTACCGCAGGGACCTGCCGCGCGGCGAGCCCTCGTCTGGTATGTCGTGCGAGGCGGCCCGGCTGGCCGCCGGAACGGCGCGTCTCGCGTGCCGATGCGCGTTAACCTTCATGAAGATCAGGTTACTGCGCGCAGCTGTTTATCAATGATATCAATGACTTGATCGGAGTCGCACGCGTGCGACTCCGCACGGATTGCCGCGCTTCGATCAGGCGATCTTGCCGGTGATATAGTCCTCGGTCTGCTTCTGGCGCGGGTTCGAGAAGATGTCGGCGGTATCGCCGGCCTCGATCACGCTGCCCTTCTCGAAGAAGGCGGTGCGCTGGCTGACCCGCGCCGCCTGCTGCATCGAATGGGGCACGATGACGATGGTATGGCTCGCGCGGAGCTCGTCGATCAGGTCCTCGATGATCGCGGTCGCCACCGGGTCGAGGACCGAGGCCGGCTGATCCATCAGCAGCATCTCGGGGCCGGTGGCGAGGGCACGGGCGATGCAGAGGCGCTGCTGCTGGCCGAGCGACAGGCTGGTCGCGGGCGCGTGCAGGCGGTCCTTCACCTCGCGATACAGCCCCGCCAGCCGCAGCGCCTGCGTCACCAGGGCCTCCAGTTCGGCGCGGTTGCGCGCGAGCCCATGGATCCGTGGGCCGTAGGCGACATTCTCGAAGATGGATTTCGGGAACGGGTTGGGGGTGGGAAAGACCATCCCGACCCTGGCGCGCAGCTCGACGACGTCGATGTCGGGGTCGTGGATGTCGTGCCCGTCGATGCGGATCGAACCGGTGACCTCGCATCCCGGGATCGTGTCGGTCATCCGGTTGATCGAGCGCAGGAAGGTCGACTTGCCGCAGCCGGTGCGCCCGATCAGGGCGGTGACACGGTTGCCTGGGATGTCGAGATCGACGTCGGTAAGCGCCTGACGGTCCCGATAGCGGACCGAAACGGCGCGCGCCTCGATCTTGGGCACGAGCGGCGCGTTCATGCGACGGTCCCGTGGCCCGCGCCGGCGAGCCGGGCGCGCCGACGCAGGAAGACCGCGAGCGCGTTCATCGCGATCAGCAAAGTGAGGAGCACCAGGCTCCCCGCAGCCGCCCGAGCCTGAAAGCCCGGCGCGGGATCGGTTGCCCACAGATAGATCTGTGTCGGTAGCGTGATCGCGGCATCGAGCAGGCCGTTCGGCGGATCGGCGATGAAGGCGCTCATGCCCACGAGCAAGAGCGGCGCAGCCTCGCCGAGCGCGCGCGCGAGGCTCGCGATCGTGCCGCTCAGGATGCCAGGCCAGGCCAGAGGCAGGACATGGTGCAGCACCACCTGGTGCCGGGACGCCCCGACGCCATAGGCCGCCTCGCGCAGGCTGACCGGCACTGCCCTTAGCGCGGCGCGCGCGGCGAGGATGATCGAGGGCAGCGTCATGAGCCCGAGAACCAGCCCGCCAACCAGAGGCGTCGCGCGGGGCAGGCCGAGCATATGGACGAAGATCGTGAGCCCGAGCAGCCCGAACAGGATCGGCGGCGCGTCCGACAGGGTGCGGATCGTAAGCTCGACCAGCGCGGTCAGCCGGTTGCGCGGGGCGAATTCCTCGAGATGGATCGCCGCAGCGAGCCCCACCGGCAGGCTGACCGCGAAGCAGACGAGCAGGATATAAGCCGAGCCGAGCATCGCGCCCGCGAGCCCGGCGGTCTCGGGCAGCCGGCTGTCGGAACGGGTGAAGAGGGCGGCGTCGAACGGCCTGGACAGCCTTCCCTGCGCCTTGAGCGCGTCCAGCGCCTCGAGATCTGCCTCCGATGCGCGGCTCCGATCGGCCATGCCCTTGTAGATCTGGTCGACCCGGTCGGCTGCCGGAACCGCGAGCGTCAGCGTCGTGCCGACGGAGCTTGGATGTGCCACCACGGCGTCACGCACGAAGAAGGCGGCGTTGCCGCTGAGGATCGGTCGGCCGACCCGGTCGGGCAACAGGGCGGCGACGCCAAGTCGTACGATCTGTCGATAGTCGCCCGAGGCCGGGTCGGCCGGGTCAACCAGGTCCGCGCGGATCGGGAAGTCGACGCGAACCAGCGTCTGGGTGAAGGCCGGCAGCCCGGCGCCGACCAGCGTCGCGAGGAGCAGGCCGAGCAGCCCCAGCGCCGCCGAGATCGCGAGCCTGCCCCACAGGCGCAGCCGCCGGTCGCGGCGATGGCGCCGGCGTCGATGCGACGCGGCGGCCTCGGGCGAAGGCGGGATGGGAAGGGTGGCGTCCTGGTTCAGCGCGGGTCCTCCCGCCGGCTGTTTCGGCGCGTCAATCGCAGGGCGAGGAGGTTCAGCGCCAGGGTCGCGCCGAGCAGCACGCTGCCGAGCGCGAAAGCCGCCTTGGTGCCCGTGCCGGTGAAATCGACGTCGCCCGTCGCCGTCGCCACGATCTCGACCGTCACGGTCGTCACCGATTGGAGCGGGTTCAGGGTCAGCGTGGCGATCAGGCCGGCTGCCATCAGGACGATCATCGTCTCGCCGATCGCTCGGCTCAGCGCCAACATGAGGCCAGCCAGAATGCCAGGCAGCGCCGCGGGCAGGAGCACACGCATGACCGTTTCGGCCCGGGTCGCACCGAGCGCGAGCGAGCCATCGCGGATCGCACTTGGTACGGCGCGCAGCGCGTCGTCGGCGAGCGCGACGATCAGCGGGACGATCATAATCCCGGTCACCGCCCCCGCTGCCAGCGCTGAATTCGGCGAGACGGGCAGGCCAAGGGACGCGCCCGCCAGGCGGACGGCCGGAGCGACGGAGACGAGCGCGAAGAAGCCATAGACCACGCCCGGCACGCCGGCGAGGATCTCGAGCAACGGCGCCACCATGCGGCGGGTTCGGTCCGACGCGTACTCGGTGAGGTAGATCGCGGCATGCAGTCCGATCGGGACGGCGACGAGCATGGCGATCGCGGCGATCAGGGCGGTGCCGGCAAAGACAGGGAGCGCACCGAACGCGCCAGGTCCGGCGATCTGGTCGTCGCGGATGGCAATCTGGGGCTCCCAGTGCCGACCCAGGAAGAAATCGTGGGGGGCGACCTGTCGGAAGAAGCCGACCGCCTCCGAGAGCAGCGAAGCGACGATGCCGAGGGCTACTAGGACCGCAACGAGCGAGCAGGCGACCATCAGGCTGGACAGGGCGCGCTCGACGGCAATACGGGCGCGAAAGCGCGGGGCGATGCATGTCCGCGCGATCAAGGCACCGAGGGTCATGGTCGCGAGGACCATGACGAGCAGCGCCGTGTGGGCGATGGTTTGCCACGCCACCAGCCGTCCGGCGGCAGCCGCGATCTCGGGCGTCGCCGGGACGGGCGAGCGTCCGGCCGCGGCATCGTGGATCTCGGCCAGCACCAGGCCGTCGCTTGTGCTCGCGAGCAGCGGCGCGGGCAGGGTGCGGATCAGCAGGGCGTCGATCGCCGAGCCTTGAAGGAGCGTCCAGATCAGCACCAGGGCGGTGGCCGGGACGCCGACCCAGAAGGCGGCGTAGCTGCCATGATAGGGCGCGGTCGAATGCCGTCCGCCCGTGGCGCCGAAGCGGGATGCGGCCGCGTGGCCGAGCATATAGGCGGTGAACGATGCCAGCAGGACGAGCAGGAGCAGCAGGGCAGGCACGGGGGGCGGGTCCTTCAATGGTCCGTCGCGCCAGAATACACAACTGAAGGGTTAGTTGAACCCGACAGTTTCGTTGGGCGCGGGCAGGACGGCCCGCATTGCGCGGCGCGGGGTGTCGGATGGCGGGGTGAGCCCGTCCTCGACCAGCGATCCGGCTGGGCCGATGCTGGCGTCGGAGACAAAGTCGGCCAGGAACGCGTCGAGCCCCGGCACGATCTCCCGGTGCGCGGTCTTCACGTAGAGATAGAGCGGCCGGGCCAGCGGATAGCGGCCGTCGGCGATCGTGGCGGGGTTGGGCAGGATGCCGTCGACCGCCACGGCCTTCAGCCTGTCGCCGTTCTCGTGCAGCGAGGAATAGCCGAAGATCCCGATCGCCGAGGGATCGGCCTCGAGGCGCTGGATGATGCGGTTGTCGTTCTCCCCGGCCTCGACGAATCTGCCGTCCTGGCGGAGCTGGCCGCATTGGCGGTCGCGGTTGGAATTCAGGGGGACGTCGTCCTCGCCCGACAGCAAGGCACAGCCGGGCTCCATCACCAGGTCGACGATGGCGTCTCGGGTTCCGGAGGTCGGCGGCGGGCCGAGCACGGTGATCGGTCGGTCGGGCAGGTCCGGGGCGATCTGGCTCCAGCGGCGGAACGGATTGTCGGCCATCCGCCCGTCGAGCGCGATGCGGGCGGCGAGCGCCTGGTAGAGTTCGGCACGGGTCAGGGTCATGTCCGGGGCGTCGACCGACTGGGCGAGCGTCAGGCCGTCGTAGCCGATCTGGATCCGCTCGATCTCGCCGACGCCGTGGGCGGCGCAGAGCGTCGTCTCGGAGGGCCGAATCGGGCGCGAGGCCGCGACGATGTCGGGGGTGGCCGGACCGATCCCGGCGCAAAAGCTCTTCATGCCGCCGCCGGTTCCGGTCGATTCGATCGCTGGCGCTGGCGCCCCGGTCATGTCGGCGAAATGCTCGGCGACCGTCTTGGAATAGGGATAGACCGTGGAGGAGCCGACGACCCAGATCCGATCCCGGGTCTGGGCGAAATCGGGGCCGGTCAGGACGAGGGCGGCGACGACTGCCAAAGCGAGCCCAGCCCGCTTGCCGATAGGGCCGCCCGAGCGCTCGGGCCCGGCGGCAATGATCCGCGTCATCGCCATGCAGCCAACCTACCCCGTGGGAAACGGCGCGTCGATGGTCCGTTTGCTGCGCCGCAGGCCAGGGGTGTGCGCGTCGCACGCGTGCGACTCTGGTCAAGACATTGAAAATAAAACGATATTCCTGATGCCTTCACCGAAGTTTTACCAAGGTTACCGTGCGATGACGGCCCCGTGAAAAGGACGGATGCGTGAATTCGACGGATTCCGTCGCGCGCAGCGCGGTCGCGGCGGGTGGGATCGGCCCGCCGAGGGGGCCGCCAGGGCTCCACCAGGATATGGCGGAGCGGCCTTGCCCGCGGGCCTCCGGCCGTCGGGCGGGAGGGCGGTCAGCCTTGGCGGCGGCGGAGTTCGTCAGGGGCGCCGAGCTGACCCCGGGCCTGGCTGGCGCCGCGGCGGACAACGGTCCAGATCAGCTTCTTCAGCCGGTCGATCTCGACCGGCTTGGTG
This sequence comes from Amaricoccus sp., assembly GCA_046348955.1. GTDB lineage: Bacteria > Pseudomonadota > Alphaproteobacteria > Rhodobacterales > Rhodobacteraceae > Amaricoccus. Next base: position 120,078 of record JAXMDG010000002.1, on the reverse strand, counting down.
ATGAACTCATCCATGCCGACAAGCCGCGCGCGCTCGCGGTTCTCGAGCATCGCGTCGGCCGACAGCGCGATGATCGGGGTCCGCTCGCGGGCGAAGGACTGTTCGCGGCGCCGGAGCTCGCGGGTGGTCTCGAACCCGTCGAGCGTCGGCATCTCGATATCCATCAGCACCACGTCGAACGGATGTGCCTCCCAGGCGGCCAGCGCCTCGACCCCGTTCGACACCACCTCGAACGTCATGCCGAGCTTGCGCAGGAAGAGCGTGAAGACGAACTGGTTGGTCACGTTGTCCTCGACGACCAGGACATGGGGGATGCCGAACTCGCTGGACGGATCCTCGTCCGGCAGCAGCGCGTCAGCCGCTGGCGCCGGCACCGCCTGGGCCGGCAAGTCGACCACGAAACGCGAGCCGCGGCCGAGCCGGCTCTCGACCCGGATGCTCCCTTCCATCTGCTGGCAAAGCCGCTTGGCGATCGCAAGGCCGAGCCCGGTGCCGCCAAAGCGCCGGGTGGTCGAGCTGTCGGCCTGCACGAAGGGCTGGAACAGCTTGTCCATGGCCTCGGCCGACATGCCGATCCCGGTATCGGAGACGACGAGGCGCAGCCTCTCGGCCCCGGGCTCGCCGCTGACGGTGACCTCGACCGAAACGCAGCCAGCATCGGTGAACTTGATGGCGTTCGAGATCAGGTTGACGAGGATCTGCCGGATGCGCACCGGATCGCCGACGCAATGCGGCATCGGCACCGAAAGCCGCATGTCGAGCTTCAGCCCCTTGGAGGAGGCAGCCGGTGCGAAAAGGACCCGCGCCGCCCGCGCGAGTTCGGGCAGGTCGAAGACGGTGCGCTCGATGTCGATCTGGCCGGCCTCGATCTTGGAGAGGTCGAGCACATCGTTGAGGATTTCCATCAGCGAATGGCCCGAGGCGATCATCACGTCGAGCATCTCGCGCTGCTCGGCCGAAAGTTCGGTGCCGGCGAGGATCGAGGCAAGCCCCAGAACGCCATTCATCGGCGTGCGGATCTCGTGGCTCATGGTCGCGAGGAAGGCGCTCTTGGCCATGTTGGCGGTCTCGGCCGCCTTCTTCTGCTCCTGGAGCGCGGCGGCGAGCGCGCGGGCCTCGGCCAGCAGGCCGGAATGCATCTCGACCGAGAGCAGCATGTCGAGCGTCCCGTCGGTGGGCGAGAAGTCCGAGAAATGCAGCTGGGCGCCGCCCGCCGTCGCCTCGGCGTCGGGGATATGGCCGAGCATCAGCCAGAGCCCGTCGCCGCGGTCCATCGGGACCCCGCGCAGGCGCATGCGCCGCGGCGCGAGCAGCTCGACGATGACCGGGCGGCCATGGGCGCGCAGAGCCTCCATGCCGAGGATGTTGGCCGGGCGCTCGACGCGGAACCGAGAGAAAAACGCCGCCCCCTGCAGGTCGACGCCGCCATGGGCGAGCAGCGAGGGTCCGGCCGCGACGATGACGCCGTCGGCGGAGAGGTGCAGATAGGCCGGGAAGAGCTCGGCGAGCTCGCTGGCCATCAATGTCAGGGAATGTCGGCTGTCCGTGGCGCCGATCCCGCCATCAGGCGCCATCGGCGATCCGGGCAATCTCGAAGACCACGCCGCCTTCCTTGAGCTCGTAGTCGATCATCACCGGTTCGCCGAATCGTTCGGCGATGGCGCTGAGGATACCCTGTACGAACGGGGCGAGCCCGTCGCGCTCCGAGACATAGAGCACCTGGATGGTGCGGGGATCGGAATCGAGCACCCGGAAGGATGGCAGCGAGGCCAGCGGCATGTTCGACTTGATGCTGGCATGCATCCGGTCGAGATTTTCGATGAAGCTTTCGAGATCACTGCCGGCCATCTGCAGCACTCGCCCATAGGCCGAGGCCTCGGCGAAGGCGACCCAATGGCGCCCGAATTCATAGAGCGTGCGCTCCATCGGCAGGTCGAGCCGCTTGGCGATGAGGGAGACGAGGCTAAGCGTTTCGGCGTCGGAATAATAGTCGACACCGATGAAATGCTGGCTGGAAAGCGCGTTGCGCGCCGCCAGCGCCTCCCATTCGGTCTCGCCGAGCTCCGCGACCGCCATGTTTCGCGCTGCCTGGTGGATCATCCCGTACAGAACCTGTCTCCTTCGCGGTGTCCCGCACGCCGGATCGTGCAGCTTGGTTTCACACCTGCATTGGCGATGCATTAACAACTGATCGGATACTATCTCAGTAGTTAATCTCGCGTTAACGAGTGAACGCCCGGGTGGGAATTCTAAGGCGAAGGGCCGAGTAATGAGAATGAATGGCGCTGTCGGCAAGCTGTTTTCGGAAGAACCAACCGAATCGATTCTGGATCAAGGTGCCGCCTCGTTCGAAGGCGCGTCGGAGATCTCCAGGATCGACCTCGTGATGGTGAAGGACAGCTGGAACAAGTTCCTCGCCTTCGACGAGATGTTTGTCGAGATGTTCGTCGAGCGGCTGGTGCTCGACGCGCCCGAGATCGCCGATCAGTTCGGCATGGCGCTCGATCAGGCCGCGTCCGAGTTCCTGAAGCTGTTCGATCTTGCCGTGCGGGCCGCCGACCCGCGCACCGAGGCGGTGCTGCGCGAGGCCTATGCCGTGGCGCCGGGCGCGCGCAATGCGCGCTGCCGCACGATCGAGGAATGCGGGGCGTTCTTCTCGGCCTATGGCCTGACCCCCGACCAGTGGCGGATCGCGCAGGAGACCTTTCTCTGGGTCTTCGGCAAGGTGCCCTATCTCGAGGAGTTCGAGCGGGCCGATCTCGCGCGCAAGCAGGATTCGGCGCTGGGGCGGTTCTTCGCGAGCCATATTGCGCTGCCGATGATCAATCACGCGATCGAGGAGGAGCGCGCGCTGACCCCGGAGGTCGTCGCCGAGATGCAGGCGGGGGCCGAGAAGATGCTGGCCCAGCCGCAGGAGGCGGGGATCTTCTTCTATCAGACGCTGTTTCGGACCCATCCCGAGGTGCTGCGTCATTTCCGCACTGCCGACATGGACATGCTGTCGCGGCATCTGATCGAGACGGTGGTGTTCCTGAGCCGGGTGGCGACGCGTCCGCGCAGCCTGCGCAGCGAATTGCGCAATCTTGCCTCGGTGCATCAGATCAACCAGATCTCGACCGCGGACTATCCCAAGATCGCCGGGCCGTTGCTGGAGACGTTGTCGACCTTCGGCCAGCCCCTGAGCGAGCGGATGCGGCGGGGATGGGGCGTGCTGTTCGGGCGGGTGATCCGGGTGATCTCCGAGCCGATGGCCCAGCAGGAGCGGCTGATCGAGCAGGCCCGCGACTTTGTCGGCCAAGTCGCCGAGGAGTTGAACTGGCCCGCCACCAAGTTCGAGAAGCGTTGGTCGGAGATCGCGCACGAGATCCGCGCGACCGGCACCTACACCCACACGTTCGAGGAGCTGGAATACGGCGCAAAGCTCGCCTGGCGCAACGCGCCGAAATGCATCGGGCGGATCAGCTGGAAGAACCTGATCGTGCGCGACCGGCGGCATGTGACCGAGCCCGACGAGATGTTCCAGGAATGCGTGGACCATCTGCGGGCCGCGACCAATGGCGGCAATATCGAGATCGTCATCACCGTGTTCCGTCCGACCCGGCCGCAGGAGCGCTGGGGACCGCGGATCTGGAACAGCCAGCTGATCCGCTTCGCCGGCTATAGCCTGCCCGACGGCCGCGTGCAGGGCGACCGCGCCAATCTCGACCTGACCGCCGCGATCCGCCGGCTCGGCTGGCAGCCGCCGTCGGAGCCGTCGGATTTCGACCTGCTGCCGCTGGTGATCGACGTGCCGGGTCACGAGCCGCGGCTCTACGAGCTCGATCCGGCCGACGTGGTGATGGTGCCGATCAGCCATCCGACCGAGCCGCGCCTGGCCGAGCTGGCGCTGCAATGGTGCGCGGTGCCCGCGATCGCCAATTTCCGCATGGAGATCGGCGGCATCGACTATGGCTGCTTGCCGTTCAACGGCTGGTTCATGGGGACGGAGATCGCGCGCAACCTGTTCGAGGACAAGCGCTACGACCGCGCGGAGGAGATCGCGGCGGCCTTCGGGCTCGACACGTCGAGCGAGATGACGTTGTGGCGCGACCGGGCGTTTCTGGAGCTCAACACCGCGATCCTGCATTCGTTCAGCCAGGCGCGGGTGACGCTGGTCGACCATCAGACCGCGTCGCGCCAGTTCATGATCCACGACCTGCGCGAGAAGAAGGCGGGGCGGGAATGCCCGGCGCAATGGTCCTGGATCGCGCCGGCCGCCGGCGGCTCGACGACGCCGGTCTGGCATCACGAGACGCGGGATTTCCACCTGCGGCCCTGCTATTCCTATGCCGCCGACCGTTGGGCGGTGATCGAGCGCGACATCGCGCCGGCGCGCATGCTGATGCCGGCGCAGCAGAAGACCCGGCGGCCGCTGATCCTCTATGCTTCCGAGACCGGCACCGCCGAGGGCTATGCCCGGCAGGCGGCCCGGCGGCTCGCGGCATTGTCGCCGCAGGTTCTGGCGCTCGACGAGGTGGATGTCGATCTGCTGGGCCGCGAATCGCTGGCTTTGCTCATCACCTCGACCTGCCGCGACGGCGAGGTCCCGGCCAACGGCCAGGCGCTGATGCAGTGGCTCTCGAGCCGGTCATCGACCGCGCTGAGCGGGCTGAGCTTCGCGGTGCTCGGGATCGGCAACCGGATCTATCCGAACTTCTGCGCCGCGGCGCTCGCCTTCGATGCCGCGTTCGAGACGGCCGGCGCGCAGCGCCTGTCGGCGCTCGCGCTGGCCGACGAGATCGCCGGCCAGACCGATACCGTCAAGCAGTGGCTCGAAATGTTCGCCAAGCTCTGGGCCGCCGACGAGCAGACGGTCAAGGCGCATCGCGCCCTTGTCGAGCTGATCCCGCCGGCGCGGATGCCGGCGCCGGATTCGGCGCGGACCGGGATCGTCGCCTTCAACGACGAGATGCTGATGGGCGCCGCTCAGGGCCGTTCCACCCGGCATATCGCGATCGATCTCGGCGCCGGCGCGCCCGCCTATGTGCCGGGCGACCATGTCGCGGTGCATCCGGAGAACCCGCCCGCCTTGGTCGAGGGGATCTGCGCCCGGCTCGGCCTGACATCCGATGCCTGGTTCCGGGTGCTCGGCGCCTCGACCCCGGCGCTCGAGCGCTATCGCGACGGCTATCCGCTGCGCCAGCTGCTGGCCGAGGATCTGGACCTGATGATGCCCGAGGCGCCCGAAGAGCTGATGACGGCGATGCGGGCGGCGAGCAGCGATCTCGACGACCAGGCCCAGCTCGGCAACTGGCTCGACGTGCTCAATCTCGAAGAGGCCAATCCGTCGCGACGCCAGCTGCGCAACTGGCTGCGCGAGACCTACATCACGTTGCTCGATCTCTTCGAGGCCTTCCCGCAATCGGTCCCGCCGCTCGACGTGCTGATCGAGATCCTGCCTCGGTTGAAGCCTCGGATGTATTCGATCAGCTCGAGTCCGACGCTGCATCCGCGCCAGGTTCGGATCATGGCGGGCGTGCTCAACGTGCCGCAGCGCGACGGGCGTGTCCGCCGGGGCCTGTGCTCGCACTACCTGGCCGAGCGCAAGCCGGGCGACCGGCTGCGCATCTCGCTGAAGCCGGCGCCGCATCCGATCCCGGCCGACTTTTCCGGCCCGCTGCTGCTGGTCGGCGCGGGGACCGGGCTCGCGCCGCTGTTCGGCATGATCGAGGATCGGGTGGCGCGGCAGGTCCCGGCGAGCGGGGCATCCCCGGTGGCGCTCTATTTCGGCTGCCGCGGCGACGAGGAATTCCTGCAGCAAGCCGCGCTGCTCGGCTGGCGCGAGCAGGGCTTCCTCAGCCGGCTCGCGGTCGCCTATTCGCGCCAGGGGCCGGTGAAGGCCTATGTCCAGGATGCGATCGACGCCGACGGCGCGATGGTCTGGGATATCCTGTCGCGTCCCGAGGCGCGGTTCCTGATCTGTGGCGACGCCAAGATGGCCCAGGACGTGGAGGAGCGTCTGTTGCAGATCCTGCAGCGCGAGGCGGGGATGAGCTATGCCGGCGCCGTCTCGTTCTTCGCGGCGCTCAAGCGCGACGGCCGCTATATCGAGGATGTTTGGGGTGTGCAGCTCAACCGGGACGTGGCTCTGCCCGAGATGGTACGCGCCAAATACGACCGGGGCGCCAATTGGTTCGGCCGGCTGCAACGCGCGCTGACCGGCCGCCGTACCCAGACCGGATCAATCGCGCATTTCTGAGCCCGGAAATCCCCGAGCCGCCCCGGCAACATGCATGGGGCGGCTCTCTCAGGATCGGATCGCGCCGTCGCCCTCGACCAGATACTTGAAGCTTGTCAGCTGCTCGGCGCCGACCGGACCGCGGGCATGGAGCTTGCCGGTCGCGATGCCGATCTCGGCCCCCATGCCGAACTCGCCGCCATCGGCGAACTGGGTCGAGGCGTTGCGCATCAGGATCGCGCTGTCGAGACGGGCGAAGAACCGATCCGCTGCTTCGTCATCCTCGGTCAGGATGCAGTCGGTATGGTTCGAGCCATAGCGGCGGATATGGTCGATCGCGCCATCGACCCCGTCCACCAGCCGCGCCGCGATGATCGCATCCAGGAATTCGTGGCCCCAGTCGGCATGCGAGGCCGGGATGACGCCGGGCAGCGCCTGGAGGTCGTCGTCGCCCCGGACCTCGACGCCCGCCGCGATCAGGTCGGCGATGAACGGCGCGCCCTCGGCCTCGAAGAAGGCGCGGTCGATCAGCAGGCATTCCGCGGCGCCGCAGATGCCGGTGCGGCGGGTCTTGGCGTTCAGGATCACCCGCCGCGCTTTGGCGAGATCGGCGGCCGCATCGACATAGATATGCACGATGCCCTCGAGATGGGCGAAGACCGGGACGCGCGCCTCGGCCTGGACGCGGGCGACCAGGCCCTTGCCGCCGCGGGGCACGATCACGTCGATAAAGTCCGTCATGGTGAGCATCGCCCCCACCGCCGCCCGGTCGGTGGTCGGGACGAGCTGGATCGCCGCGTCGGGCAGCCCGGCTGCGCGGAGGCCGGCGACCAGCGCGGCATGGATGGCGCGGCTGCTCCGGAAGCTTTCCGAGCCGCCGCGCAGGATGACGGCATTGCCAGCCTTGAGGCAGAGCGCTCCGGCATCGGCGGTGACGTTGGGCCGGCTCTCGAAGATCACGCCGACGACGCCGATCGGGGTGCGTACCCGGCGGATATGGAGCCCGTTCGGGCGGTCCCATTCGGCGAGCACCGTCCCGACCGGATCGGGCTGGTCGGCGATCGCGCGGAGCCCGGCCACCATGCCCTCGATGCGCGCGGGCGTGAGCAGCAGCCGGTCGAGCATGGCGGGGCCGAGCCCCTTGGCCTTCGCCGCCGACATGTCGGCCTCGTTCGCCGCCAGGATTGCCGGAGCGCTCGCCGTGATCGCGTCCGCTGCCGCGCGCAGCGCTGCGTCCTTCTGCGCGGAGGAGGCGTAGCTCAGCTCGCGCGCCGCGGCTCGCGCCGCCTGCCCGATCGCATGCATCTCGGCCGCGACGTCGAGAACCGCCATTTCCACCCCTGAATCCTCCTAGAGCGCCATGTCGTCGCGATGGACCAGGGCCGCGCGGCCGGCATGGCCGAGCAGGTCGGCGATCCGGTCGGAGCGGTGGCCGATGATCAGCCGCGCCTCGCGGGAATCATAGCCCGCCAGCGCCTTGCCGACCACCCGGCCATCGGGCCCCGCGATCTCGATCGGGTCGCCGCGCGAGAAGGCGCCCTCGACGGCGCGCACGCCCGCAGGCAGCAGCGACTTGCCGCGGGCCAGCGCCGCGATCGCGCCGGCATCGACGGTCAGGCGGCCGCGCGGCTTCATCCCCGAGATCCAGCGTTTGCGCGCGACGCGGGGATCGCCGTCGGCCTCGAACCAGGTGCAGTTCGCCCCCTCGGCCAGCGCCTGCAGCGGGCGGTGCACGGCGCCGAAGGTGATCGTCATCGCGCATCCGGCGCGGGTCGCGACCTCGGCGGCGAGGAGCTTGGTCTTCATGCCGCCGCGCGACAGGGCCGAGCCGGTGCCGCCGGCCATCGCGGCGATCTCGGGCGTGATCGTTTCGACGAGCGGCAGGCGGCGGGCGGCCGGATCCTCGCGGGGATTGGCGGTATAGAGCCCGTCGACATCGGAGAGCAGCACCAGGATGTCGGCGCCCGCCATGCTCGCGACCTGCGCGGCGAGCCGGTCGTTGTCGCCGTAGCGGATTTCGTCGGTCGCCACCGTGTCGTTCTCGTTTACGATCGGCACGGCGCCGAGCTCAAGCAGGGTGCCGAGGGTGCGGCGGGTATTGAGGTAGCGGCGGCGATTCTCGCTGTCCTCGAGGGTGACGAGGATCTGGGCGGTGGTGATGCCGTGCGGGGCGAGCACGGTCTCGTAGGCCTGGGCGAGGCGGATCTGGCCGACCGCCGCCGCCGCCTGGCTCTGTTCGAGCGACAGCTCGCCGGTGGCCGCCAGTCCGAGCACCCGCCGGCCGAGGGCGATCGAGCCGGAGGAGACCAGGACGACGTCCCTGCCCGCCTGGCGCAGGGCCGCCACGTCGGCGGCGAGGCCTTCGAGCCAGTCGAGGCGCAGCCGGCCGGTCTCGGCATCGACGAGCAGGGCCGAGCCGATCTTGACCACCACGAGCCGGGCTGCCGCGAGGCGGGTGGCCGAGGTGGTGGCGGTCAGGGTGTCCATGATGCGTCCGGCCCGGTGGGGGCGGCCTCGGTGGCGCGTGCCCCGCGGATCTCGGCGCGCAGGGCGCGCAGGATGTCGGGCACGCCTTCGCCGGTGACCGCGGAGAGGGGATAGATCGTCTGGCCGCGCGCCACCTTGCGCAGGGCCCTCTCGGCGGCGGCGCGGGCCTTGGCGTCGAGCGCGTCGATCTTGTTGAGGCCGGTGATGCGCGGCTTCTCGGCCAGGCCGGCGCCGTAGGCTTCGAGCTCGGCCAGGATGGTGCGGTAGTCGGCCGCGAGGGTGGGGGAGGTGGCGTCGACGAGATGGAGGAGCACCGCGCAGCGCTCGACATGGCCGAGGAACAGGTCGCCGAGGCCGCGGCCTTCATGCGCCCCTTCGATCAGGCCGGGAATGTCGGCCAGCACGAACTCGGCGCCGTCGATGCCGACGACCCCGAGATTGGGGTGCAGCGTGGTGAAGGGATAGTCGGCGATCTTGGGCTTGGCGTTCGAGGTGGCGGCGAGGAAGGTCGACTTGCCGGCATTGGGCAGGCCGACGAGGCCGGCATCGGCGATGAGCTTCAGCCGGAGCCAGAGGGTGCGTTCCACGCCTTCCTGGCCCGGATTGGCGTTTCGCGGCGCCTGGTTGGTCGAGGACTTGAAGCGCAGATTGCCCCAGCCGCCATTGCCGCCCTTGGCGAGCAGGACGCGCTGGCCGGGGCGGGTCAGGTCGGCGACGAGGGTTTCCTCGTCCTCCTCGAGGATCTCGGTTCCGACCGGGACCTTGAGGACCACGGCGTCGGCGCTCTTGCCGGTGCGCTGCTGGCCCATGCCGCCTTGGCCGTTCCGGGCGAAGAAATGCTGCTGGTAGCGATAGTCGATGAGCGTGTTCAGCCCCTCGACCGCCTCGGCCCAGACATCGCCGCCATTGCCGCCATCGCCGCCGTCCGGGCCGCCGAACTCGACGAACTTCTCGCGGCGGAAGCTGACGCAGCCGTGGCCACCGGCGCCGGATCGGATCTCGACGCGGGCGAGGTCGAGGAACTTCACCCGAGCCTCCCTTGCTGACGGACGATCATCGCGGTCACCCGGCCGCCGCCGCCAAGTCGCGGCGGTAGCGGAAGGTGGGGACCATGGTGGCGCGGGCGACCGAATAGATCGAGCCGTCGCCGACATAGGCGAAGCCCGCGCGGGTCAGCACCTTGGCGGAAGCGACATTGTCCTGGATCACCTGCGCGAGCAGCGCGGTGAGACCGCGACGGCCGGCCTCGGCCACCACGGCCTCGACGGCCTCGGAGGCGTAGCCCGTGCCCCAGAAGGCGGCCGCCACCCAATAGCCGATCTCGGCCTCGGTCCCGTCGCGGGTCCGAAGACCGATCAGACCGATCAGCCCGTTCTCGCCGTCCGGGCCGCTGTCGATGGCCCATACCGTCTCGCGGCTGGCGCGCCCCAGGACCCGGTCGACGAAGGCCTCGGCCTGGCCGGGCGGATAGGGATGCGGGATCGAGGCCGTCATGCGCGCCAGACGGGCATCGCTGGCATAGAGCCCGATCAGCGCGGCGTCCGACGGCCGCAGCCGGCGCAGGACCAGACGCGGGGTCACGAGATCGGGCTGCAGCATCAGAATATCGGCCATCGCCGGGATCTCCTGATCCGGAACGGAAGAAGGCCGGCGCGGCCGCCGGCCTTCCTGAGTGACAGAGTCTGCAGGGTCGGCTGCGGCTATTCGGCGGCCTCGGGCAGCGGGAGCACCGAGACGAAGGTCCGGCCCTTGAGCCCGCTATGGAAGGTCACCCGGCCCTCGGTCACGGCGAAGATCGTATGGTCGCGCCCCAGCCCGACACCGGCGCCGGGCCAGAACTGCGTGCCGCGCTGACGCACCAGGATGTTGCCCGGGATCACGGCTTCGCCGCCGAACTTCTTGACGCCGAGGCGCCGTCCCTTGCTGTCGCGGCCGTTGCGGGACGAGCCGCCTGCTTTCTTGTGTGCCATTGGCTCAGCTCCTTCAGTTCGCGGCCACGGGCTCGGTCAGCCCGGCATCGGCCTCGATGGTGGCGGCGGCGGTCGCGGCGGCGGCGGCGCCCGGTGCCAGGATCGCGGTGATCCGCACCCGGGTCAGCTGCTGCCGGTGACCGCGCTTGCGCTGCGAGGAATGCTTCCGGCGGCGCTTCACGTAGGAAACCACCTTCGGACCCTTGGTCTGTTCGAGCACCTCGGCCGAGACCGAGGCGCCGGCGACCAGAGGCGCGCCAACGGTGACGGTGTCACCGCCCAGCATCAGCACCTCGGTGAACTGCACCGTCTCGCCAGGCTCGGCCACGAGCTTCTCGACCAGGAAAACGTCGTTCTGGGCGACCTTGTATTGCTTGCCGCCCGTCTTCAGCACCGCGAACATTCGCGTCATCCTTCCTACGATCCGCGCCCTGCGGTCCCGGCCTGGCCGGCGTTTCGCGGGAGATCCCGCACCTCGGACTGCGCGCTCTGCAAAAGCGTTGACCCCCGCGCGCCGGTCGGGCGCACGAGGGAGACGCGTATATCGCGGAAGCGTCGGATGCTGTCAAGCTGGCAAGTCGGGGATGGGTGCGGGGTCGATCGCCATGGCGCGCGGGGGCGGTCGGGTATCGCGCTGCCAGAGCCATTGCCGGATACCCGCCGCGCGAAGCTGCTCGACGATCTCGAAATTGATGTCTGACTTCGCGGACAGCGAGAAGTTGATGTCCCGGAGATAGCAGCGGATCTCGAAATCGAGGGAATCGGGTCCGAGATTGAGCAGGAGCACGCGGGGAGCCGGATCCTCGAGCACGAGCGGATGGTTCTCGGCGATGTCGAGCAGAACCTTGGCGACGCTGCGGGGATCGGCATCGTACGTCACGCTGACCGGGACCTGGATGCGGCCGGAGCGGCCGACATGGGTGCGGTTGAGCACGGTGCCCGAGATCAGGTCGGAATTGGGCAGGATCACGCTCGCCCGCTCGAAGGTCTCGATCTCGGTGGAGCGCACGGAGATGCGCCGGACATAGCCGGCATAGCCGCCGACCTCGATCCAGTCGCCCTCCTTGATCGGGCGCTCGACCAGCAGGATGATGCCCGAGACGAAGTTGGAGACGATGGTCTGCAGGCCGAAGCCGATGCCGACCGACAGCGCGCCGGCGACGATGGCGATGTTGGAAAGGTTGATGCCGGTCGCCGAGATCGCGACGAGCATGGCAAGCGCGAAGCCGAGATAGCCGACGCCCGACAGCACGGCGTTGCGCACGCCGGCATCCATCCGGGTGCGCGGCAGCACCGAGTTGTGCAGCACCGATTGCAGCGCCCGGGTGATGCCGAAGCAGAGGCCGAAGACCAGCGCGAAGCTCAGCACCGTGCTGGCGGAGACGTTGATGCCGCCGATGGTGCCGCCCTCGACCAGCAGCAGCCAGAAGCTCGACAAGTCGGAGGGGCGCGCGCCCCAGATGAGCGCGAGCGGCGCCGCGGAGACGAGCATCAGCAACAGGACGACGATCACCGGGCCGAGGCCGCCATTCGGAGAGGCCGCCGCGGGACGCGCTGCCGAGAGGCCGAGGCCGGTCTTCATCAGCAGGTCGAACAGCACCAGGTTGGCGCCGAACAGCCCAAGCGTCAGGATCATCGGGTAGAGCAGCGCCTGGCTTGCGGCGTAGAAGCCGATGGCCGCCAGGGTTGGCGCGACGAAGGCGACGCACCAGACCAGGCTCTCGATGAAGGCGAGGAGCTGGCGGCCGAACGTGCTCATATGCTGTTCGGGCGGCAGGTTGGCCTCGGCCTTCACGATATTGCGCCGGACCGAGCGCTGCAGCTTGGCGACGCGCCAGAGCCCGTAGCCGCCGAGCAGGGTCAGCGGGAAATGCAGCGTCGCATTGACCGCGGGCGACATATCCCAGTCGGCGAGGCGATTGATGATGAAGAAGTGCGCGGCGAGCACCCAGCCGAGCAGCCGGGCCACCCAGAGACCGCGCCGGGCCTGGGAATCGCTGAGCGAGACCAGCCGGTAGGCCGGCAGCCGCGGCGAGAACAGGCTGTGGGCGAGCCAGTCGGCCGCGATGATCGACAGGACGAAGGGGGGCAGGCGGAAGAGCTGCACGGTCCCGTTCTGCGTGAGCATCGCCGGATCGAGGGCGGCGAAGAGCAGGCCCGCGCCCACGGCCGGCACGAGCAGCCGGGCGACGTTGCGCAGCGCGACCAGCCAGGCGACGGCGCGAGCCGAGCTGGCATGGGCTAGCCTGCGCTCGACCCACCCTGTGAGCCGGAGCCGCAGCCCGAAGGTCACAGCGATCCCAAGCACCAGCAAACCGAGCGTGCGCGGCAGGCGCTGCTGCAGGGCGTGCCGCACCTGGTCGTTGGCCCAAGCGGTTTGGAGCATCGTGCTCGTATTGGCGATGCGCTGCCGCATCGTGTCGGCGGTCTCGGCCCAGTTGGCGGGGGCGAGCGGGCTCGGTCCGAGGGTGCGCAGGTCGGCCGCGACCCGGGACCAGACCTGCTGGTCGAGGCGCGTGATCAGATCGTTGATCTGGCGTTGGGCATCCTGGGCGCGCAGCACCGGGACCTGGGCATCGGCGACGGCTTGGGCGAGCTCGGCACGGTGCGTGGCGAGTTCGGGCGGCTCTGTGACGCCCTCGCCCGGGGCGGGACCGAGCGCCTTGACCCGGGCGTTGGCCTCGTTCAGCCCGTCCTGCGCGCGCTGGGCGGCGCTGGAGGCCTGGCCGCGCAGCTGCAGCAGCCGCTCGCGCATGTTGTCGAGTTCGTGCGAATCGGAGTGCGGCGAGGCGATGATGACGCGGGCGGCGGCGAGTGTCGCGTCGAGCTGATCGTAGAACTGGTCGATCCGCTCGTCAACGGATGGCGGTGACGGGGGTTCGGTCGGCTGCGACTGCGGCGCCGGCTGCTCCGGTGCCGGCGGCTGGGCATCCGGTACGGACTGCGCCGTCAGCGGTGGGGCGAACGCCAGCGCGAGGAGGACGGCGAGCGCGGTGGCGCGGAGCGCGCTACCTGGTCGCGACATCGGGGAGGCCGGAGGCGGGGCGCTCAAGCCAGGGCGGGACCGGCAGGCCCTTCTCGCGCAGGAAGGCGGGGTTGAAGAGCTTGGACTGGTAGCGCGTGCCGTAGTCGCAGAGGACGGTGACGATGGTGTGGCCCGGCCCGAGATCGCGGGCCATGCGAATCGCGCCCGCGACATTGATCCCGGACGAGCCGCCGAGGCAGAGACCTTCCTCGGCGAGCAGGTCGAAGACCACCGGCAGCGCCTCGGCGTCGGGGATCGCGTAGGGGAGATCGACCGTCAGCCCCTCGAGATTGGCGGTGATCCGGCCCTGGCCGATCCCCTCGGTGATCGAGGAGCCCTCGGCCTTGAGGCTGCCATGCTTGTAATAGTGATAGAGGGCGGCGCCGTCGGGGTCGGCGAGGCCGATCTTGATGCCGGGATGGCGCGCCCGCAGCCCTTCGGCCACGCCCCCGAGGGTGCCGCCCGAGCCGACCGCGCAGATGAAGCCGTCGATCCGGCCGCCGGTCTGTTCCCAGATCTCGGGCGCGGTGGTCTCGAGATGGGCCTGGCGGTTGGCGGTGTTGTCGAACTGGTTGGCCCAGACCGCGCCCTGGGGCTCGGTCGCGGCGAGGGCCTCGGCGAGCCGGCCGGAATAGCGGACATAGTTGTTGGGGTCGCGATAGGGGACCGCGGGCACCTCGACGAGCTCGGCGCCGGCGAGGCGGAGCATGTCCTTCTTTTCCTGGCTCTGGGTATCGGGGATCACGATCACGGTTCGGAAGCCCATGGCGGCCCCGATCAGGGCGAGCCCGATCCCGGTATTGCCGGCCGTCCCCTCGACGATGGTGCCGCCGGGAAGCAGCGCGCCGCGGGCGACGGCGTCCGCGATGATGAAGAGGGCGGCCCGGTCCTTGACCGACTGGCCGGGATTCATGAACTCGGCCTTGCCCCAGATCTCGCAGCCCGTGGCCTCGGAGGCGCGGCGGAGGCGGATCAGCGGGGTGCGGCCGACGGCCCTCGGCAAGTCCGCTGCGGTAATCATCATGGTCTCTCCGACGGCGCCTGCTTGCCTCGGGATTGGCTTAGCGAATCCCGCCAGCGGCATCAAGTTCGGGAGGGCCGGGTGTGCGAAACCCGGAGTCGCACGCGTGCGACAAAGGCCAAGCATCTGAAATTCAACGCATTTTTCAAAATCATACACGCAATCTTCATCAAGATTACCGTGCGAAACCGGATGGCGGAGCCATCATCGCAACAAGAAGTACGGCCGGATCGGGGCAAATCCGGCCGTGGGCCTCGCGCGGGGACGGGGAGGGGAGGGGTAACCCCGCGCGGCCTGGCCGTTTCGTCGCGCCCCCGACGAGGGGGAGAAGCGAAGGGGGCGCGCCGCTGCGGGTCAGCCGTTCCAGGTGCGGATCGGGCCGCAGTCGATATGCACGAAATTCGAGCGGGCGTAGTAGCCGACGCCACCCCCGCCACAGTTCAGCGCAGCGCGCTGGATGGTGCGGATGTCGCGGCTGCGCAGCCGGATATCCGCAGCCATTGCCCGGAGATGGAAGGAATTGCTCGCCGCACCCGGAAGCATCCGGTTGGTCTGCGGCGTGCGATAGCCCGAAATCATCAGATAGGGTTCGGACGTGTCCATCAGCTTCAGCGTCGCGGCCAGATTGTCGATATTCTGCGGCGCGTAGGTCCTGACCTCGTTCTGCCGCCAGTCGCGCATGAAGTAGCTGATCTCGGTCATCGATTCGGGGATGTACTTCCCGTCGGCGAAATAGACCGTGTTCACGGATTCGCCGGTGCGCTGGCTGTACATCCGGATCTGGCGGATGTCGCCCGCGCCCCGAAGAAATCCGGGAGCCTTGGCATAGACCGGCGCGGCAGCCACCGCGCACAATCCCGCGAACACGCCGAGCACGCCTCTGCGTGTCGGACGAAGGGCATCCATTTCCATTGTCGTCACTGCCTCGATCACTGCCTGCCAGGGCGCTCTGTCGGCGCTCCTTGCCCCATGTGATGCCACAGCGGCGGACGCTTTCCAAGCGCCGCATGCGGAGGGCGGCTTGCGGCCGAGCGCGGATCGGCGGAAAATGGCCGAGAACTTTTCGTTAAGCATGATGGGGTTCAACGAGTTTCTTCAATCTCTTCGGGGGTGTGCTTGTCATGGCGGGCCCCGCGCGGTACCCTGCGGCAAAACACGAAACGAGGCACGAGGCAGGCATGCGTTCCATTCCGACCAAAGGAATCCTTCACGCCGTCCTGCTGGCCGGCACCTGCCTGTCACCGGCCTTCGCGCAAGGCCTGCCGAGCGATGCCGAAGCGGCGATGCTCGACGCGCCGCCGCCCGCCCTGGGTGCCGCGGTCGAAGCGATGCCGACCACGCCGCCCGATCCGATTCTGCCGCCCGAGGCCGACGCGTTCCGCAGCGCGGTGCGCGCGGCGGCGGCCGACCTGCCCGACGCGGACCGGGCCGGCATCGAGAGCTACTACGCGGCGCGCGACTTCGCCCCCTACTGGACCGCGCCGGGATCGGACAGCGTCAATGTGCTGGTCGCGGCCCTGCAGGCCGCGCCGGCTCAGGGTCTGCCTGCCGCGCGCTACGATCCGGTGGCGCTGGCAGCCCTGTTCGGGACCGAGCCCGCCGCGACGCCGGCGCTGCGCGAGGTCGCGGCGATCCGGGCCTATCTGCGCTTTGCCGGCGATCTCAGCGCCGGCATGCTGCGGCCGAGCCGGATCGACGACGAGATCGACATCACGCCGGTGCGGCCGACCCCGACCGCGATGCTGGCTCGGCTCGACACCGCGCCGCTCGCCGAGGTCCTGACGGGCTTCGAGCCGCAGAGCCCGGATTATCGCGCGCTCATCGCCGAGAAGGCGCGGCTGGAAGGGCTGGTGCAGGGTGCAGCCTGGGGGCCGCAGGTGGCCGCGGGCCCGTCGCTGCATCCGGGCGACAATGACGGCCGGGTCGCGTCCTTGCGCGCGCGGCTGGCCCGGCTCGGCTATGGCGCGCCGGCGGGCGATGCGGCATCGCCGCATTTCGACCCGGCGCTGAGCGCGGCGGTCGAGCAGTTCCAGCGCGATCATGGGCTCAATGCCGACGGTGTGGTCGGCCAGCACACGCTCGACGAAATCAATACCAGCGCCAAGGACCGGCTGGAGCAGGTCGTGGTCAATCTGGAGCGGATGCGCTGGCTGAACCGCGATTTCGGACCGCGCTACATCCTGGTGAATATCCCGAACTTCGTGGCGACGGTCTATGAGGACCGCAAGCCGGTCTGGCAGAGCAAGGTCGTCGTCGGCGAGGCGCAGAAGACGCGCAGCGCCGAGTTCTCGGGCCTGATGACCTATATGGTGATCAATCCGAGCTGGCATGTGCCGATCAGCATCGCCAAGCGGGTCTATCTGCCGCAATTGCAGCGCGATCCCGGAATCCTCGCCCGCGCCAACATGGAGCTGATGACCCAGAGCGGCACGGTGATCGATCCGAAGCTGATCGACTTCGCCGCGCTCAATGGCAGCTTTCCGTTCCGTATCCGCCAGAGCCCGAGCGACGGCAACGCGCTCGGCCATGTGAAGTTCATCTTCCCGAACGATCATGCGATCTACATGCACGACACGCCGCATCGCGACTTGTTCGCCAAGGATTCGCGCGCTTTCTCGAACGGTTGCATCCGACTGGCCGATCCGGACGGGCTCGCGCATCTCCTGTTGCGCGACCAGGTGGCCGATCCGGTCGCGGCCTACGACAAGTGGGTCGACGGCAAGGTCGAGAAGACGGTGATGCTGGAATTCCCGATCCCGGTGAACCTGGTTTATCGGACCGTGTTCCTCGACCAGGGCGGCGCGCTGCGGTTTCGCGACGATGTCTATGGCCGCGATGCCAAGGTGTTCCGCGCGCTGCAGGATGCGGGCGTGACTTTGCCCACTGCCGAGGGGTAAGCCTGTCCCGGGGCCCGGGCGGGCCGAAGGGGGACGCGGGATGATTTCGATTGCGGAACTTGCCCGGGCGCTCGGCGCCGAGGCGCTGGGCGACACCGGCCTCGAAGTGTCGGGGCCGGCCGAGCCGTCGGAGGCGGGGCCCGACCAGATCGCGCTCGCCATGGATCCGCGCTATGCCGGCGGGCTGGCGCAGGGCAAGGCGCGGACGGCGGTCTTGTGGCCCGGTGCGGACTGGGAGGCGCTGGGGCTCGCGGCCGCGATCGTGGCGCCGCGCGCGCGCTATGTGCTGGCGGGGGTGACGCGGGTTTTCGAGCGGGCGCCCGAGCTTGCGGACGGCGTGCATCCGAGCGCGGTGATCGACCCGACGGCCGAGATCGGCGCGGGCGCGCGGATCGGGCCTTTCGTGGTGATCGGGGCGCGGGCGCGGATCGGGGCGGGGGCGCGGATCTTTCCGCAGGTGGTGATTGCCGAGGATGTGGCGATCGGGGCGGAGGCCCTGATCCTGGCCGGCGTGCGGATCGGGGCGCGGGTCAGGATCGGCGATCGGTTCATCGCCCAGCCGGGCGCGGTGATCGGGGCGGACGGGTTTTCCTTCGTCACGCCGACGCCGGGCAATGTCGAGGAGGCGCGCGCCGTCGGGGTGATCAGCGCCAAGGCGCAGGAGACCTATGTGCGGATCAACTCGCTCGGCGCCGTGCGGATCGGCGACGATGTCGAGGTGGGCGCGAACAGCTGCATCGATCGCGGCACGGTGGCCGACACGGTGGTGGGCGACGGGACCAAGATCGATAACCTGGTGCAGATCGGGCATAACGTGCGGGTCGGGCGGACCTGCCTGATCTGCGGCCATGTGGCGATCGGCGGCTCGACGGTGATCGAGGACCGGGTGGTGCTGGGGGGCAGGGCGGCGATCGCCGACCATCTGACGATCGGGGCCAATTCGGTGATCACCGGCAATTCGGGCGTGGCGAGCACGGTGCCGCCCAACCGGATCATGATGGGCTATCCGGCGGTGCCGATGGAGGTCAATGTGGAGATGTACAAGGCCTTGAGGCGGCTGCCGCGGCTGCTGGCGCGGCTGGCGCCGGCGCAGAAATCGGTTTCCAATCCTGGTGGGACCGATTAGAGCTTCGGGCTGCGGACCGACCGACGGAGGCAGCATGCCCGAAGCAGTCAAGGACACAGTCAGGGACCGGGTGGTCGCGATCCTGGCCGAGCAGGCCGTGCTGGAGCCTGGCGCCGTGACCGGGACGGCGACGCTGGCCGATCTCGGGATCGATTCTCTCGGGCTGGTCGAGGCGATCTTCGCGATCGAGGAGGCGTTCGACATTCAGGTCCCGTTCAATGCCAACGAGCCCACCGAGTCCGATTTCGACATCAGCAGCGTCGACGCGATGGTCAGCGCGGTGGAGACCCTGATCGCGGCGCAGAAATAGCGTGACGGGGCGGCGCGTCGTCATCACCGGCCAGGGTGCGATCAGCGCCCTTGGCCCGAGCGCCGGCGCGACGATGGCGGCGATGCGCGAGGGGCGCTCGGGCATCGGGGCGCTGGATTTCGCGGATATGGACCGGCTGTCGATCGGGATCGGCGGGCAGATCCGCGGCTATCGGCCTGAGGATCATTTCGGCCGGCAGGAGCTGGTGCTCTATGATCCGTTCACCCAGTTCGCGCTGCTCGCCGCGCGCGAGGCGATGGCGCAATCCGGGCTCGATATCACCGAGGAGTTGAGCGAGCAGGCCGGCGTGGTGCTCGGGACCTCGGGCGGCGGGCTGCAGACCCAGGACGAGAATTACCGGCTGGTCTATCAGGAGGGGAAGAACCGGGTTCATCCCTTCGTGGTGCCGCGGCTGATGAACAATGCCGCGGCGAGCCATGTCTCGATGGTCCATGCCCTGCAGGGGCCGACCTATACGGTCGCGACCGCCTGCGCCTCGTCGAACCACGCGATGGGCCAGGCCCTGAACCTGATCCGCGCCGGGCAGGCCAAGGTCGTGTTGACCGGGGGCAGCGAGAGCATGCTGTGCTTCGGGGGGATCAAGGCCTGGGAGGGGCTGCGGGTGATGTCGCGCGACGGCTGCCGGCCGTTCTCGCTCAACCGCAACGGCATGGTGCAGGGCGAGGGCGCGGCGGTTTTCGTCTTCGAGGAATACGAGCATGCCCGCGCGCGGGGCGCTTCGATCCTGGCCGAGGTCGCGGGCTTCGCGATGACCTCGGACGCGTCCGACATCGTGACACCGAACCAGCAGGGCGCGGTGCGCGCGATGCGGGGCGCGCTGCGCGATGCCGGGCTCGCGCCGGGAGCGATCGGCTATATCAACGCGCACGGAACCGGGACGAGCGTGAACGACCGCACCGAATGCGCCGCGGTGCGCGAGGTCTTCGGGTCGGAGGCGGACCGGCTGATGATCTCGTCGACCAAGTCGATGCATGGCCATCTGATCGGCGGTACCGGGGCGGTGGAGCTCCTGGCCTGCCTGATGGCGTTGAACGAGGGCACCATCGCGCCGACGATCAATTTCGAGATCCCGGATCCGGATTGCGATCTCGACGTGGTGCCCAACGTGGCGCGCGAGCGGCATGTGGACGCGGTAATGAGCAACGCCTTCGCGTTCGGCGGGCTCAATGCCGTCTTGATCCTGAAGAAAGCGTCCTGAGCGACGGCGCCCCGGGCGTGGGGCGCCGCGCCGGGATCATTTTGCGGGCAAGGCCAGCGGGGCCGGGTTGGCGGCAGCCGGGGCCGCGGCGGGGCCACCCGTGGCGGGCGCGACCGGCGCGCCGGGAGGGGCGGGCGGCGTCTCCAGCGCATCGAAGGCGGCGGTGAAGCCCTTCAGCGACAGGTCGAGGGCGAGCGGATGCTCGGGCGCCCCGACCGAGACCAGCATCAGCTTGCCGGCCTTGCCGCGCTTGAGCGCCGCGATCGTCTGGTCGGTCAGGCCGAAGCGGGCGAAGCATCCGACCTGGCTGCACCAGTTGAACGGATATTGCCGCATTTCACCGTTGTCGATCTGCACCCCGACGCCCTGGGTGAGCAGCGTCCCGAGCGGGCTGACCACGGTAACGCCAGCCACGGCCTCGCCGCCCTTGGGCAGCTTGATCAGGCTGACCTCGGCCACCGGATTCTTGTTCGAATCCGCCGCGAGCTGATAGAGGAAGCATTCCTTGCCGTCCGGGGTACAGCGGACCTGCCAGTCGCCGAACGTGTCCTTGATGATCTCGCGCACCTCGGGGGCCGCGGGATTGCCGTCGGTCCCGGGGGCCGGCGTGGCTGTCCCGGTCTGGGCGGGCTTGGCGGCATCGTCCGCAGCGGGGGCCGTCGCGGCCGGCGCATCAGTGGCCGGGGCCGGCTGCGGCGCCGCCGCCTGCTGGGCCAAGGCTGAACCTGCAAGGCCGAGGCTGAGCGCCGCGACGAGGGTCAGGCGGTATCGGTCGAAACGCATATCGGTTCGCATTCCCTGGCTGTTTTCGTTCGCGGGGATTGTCACTAGTCGGACCGCAAGTCAACGCCGCCGGCGTCAAGCCCCTGTGTGCCGCGCCGCTCGGCACGGGCCGTCCCAAGCCGGGAAGGCGATGGCGGGCCGTTCCTCGATCGTTGCGAAAACGTTACCGGTATATAGTAAAAAGGGTGCCTTTCGGCACCCTTTTCCCGCATCCGCGATTTTTCGCGGGCGATTTTCCCTGTCGGACGGGCCGAACGTCATGCGCGGGACGCTACGGCAGATGGGCTATGCGGTCAAGCGTGCCAGCGCGTCATGGGTAAGACGGAAGGGACATGGAAAAAAGGCCGCGAAGCCAAGCTTCGCGGCCCAGTCCAACAGGGAGGAAGTCGCGCATCCGTGCAGCAAGCGACGCCCGGATACAGGATTGAACTCTAGGGACCAGACATTAATATCCGGTTCGAAATCAACGATTTCGTGGGAGCGTGCCGATGGCCGAGGACCGGATTCTCGTGGGGGGCGGCGGCAAGGACTACGCTGAGCCGAGAGAGCTGCTGCTGCGCTACGCCAACCGGCACGGATTGATCACCGGGGCGACCGGCACCGGCAAGACCGTAACCTTGCAGGTGATCGCCGAAGGCCTGTCGGCGGCCGGGGTCCCGGTCTTCGTCCAGGACGCCAAGGGCGATATTTCCGGCCTGTCGCGCCCGGGCGATCCAAACGGCAAGGCTGACGAGGGATTGCGCAAGCGGGCGGCGCAGGTGGGCATGGCGGACTTTGCCTATCGTGGTTATCCCGTGGTGTTCTGGGACCTGTTCGGCAAGGCGGGCCATCCGGTTCGGACCACGGTGAGCGAGATGGGCCCGCTCCTGCTGGCGCGGATGATGGAGCTGACCGACGCGCAGGAGGGCGTGCTCAACATCGCCTTTCGGGTCGCCGATGAGCAGGGGCTTGCGCTGCTCGACTTGAAGGACCTGCAGGCGCTGCTGGTCTGGCTGGGCGAGAATGCCGGCGAGGTCGGGCAGAAATACGGCAATATCGCGCCGGCCTCGGTGGGGGCGATCCAGCGCGCGCTGCTGGTGCTGGAGAATCAGGGCGCCGCGCAGTTCCTGGGCGAGCCGGCGTTGAAGCTCGATGATCTGATGGCGGTCGAGAGCGGCATGGGGCGGGTCAATGTGTTGATGTCGGACAAGCTGATGCAGGCGCCGCGTCTCTATGCGATGTTCCTGCTGTGGCTTCTGTCCGAGCTCTTCGAGGCGCTGCCCGAGGTCGGGGATCCTGACAAGCCGAAGCTCGTCTTCTTCTTCGACGAGGCGCATCTATTGTTCGACGGGGCCCCGAAGGCTCTGGTCGACAAGGTCACGCAGGTGGTACGGCTGATCCGGTCGAAGGGCGTCGGGGTGTTCTTCATCACCCAGAATCCCGACGACGTGCCCGAGGCGGTGCTGGCGCAGCTGGGCAACCGGGTGCAGCACGCGCTGCGCGCCTTCACGCCGCGCGATGCCAAGGCGCTGAAGGCGGCGGCCCAGACCTTTCGGCCCAATCCCGATTTCGACACCGAGACGGCGATCCGCGAGGTCGGGACCGGCGAGGCGGTGGTGTCGCTGCTGGAGGAGAAGGGCGTGCCGGCGATGGTCAGCCGCACGCTGATCCGCCCGCCGGAATCGCGCCTCGGGGCGGTGACCGAGGCGGAGCGGGCCGAGACGATGGCGGGCTCGCCGGTGGCGGGACGCTACGACACGCCGGTCGATCGGGAATCGGCGAGCGAGATCCTCGCCAAGCGGGCGGCCGATCGCGGGGCGGAGGCGGCCAAGGCCGATCAGGCGGCGATGGCGGAGAAGATGCTGCGCGAGGCCCAGGGCTCGGCGCCGCGTGGCGCCGGCGGGGGCCAGCGCTATCAGCCGGCACCTGCGCCGCGGCGGGCGGAGCCGTCGCTCGGGGCCGAGATCGCGAAGACCGTGGTCAAGCAGCTCGGCACCCGTCAGGGGCAGGCGCTGGTGCGCGGCATTCTCGGCGGGCTGTTCCGGGGCAAGTAGGGTCCCCGGGGGGGCAGCCTCCCCGGGGCAGGCGTTTATTTCACCGGTTCGATCTCGCCGATCCGCCAGGACTTGTCGAAGAAGGGCTCCAGCGGGCTGTAGAGCCGCAGGACCACGAAGAAGCCCTTTTCCGGGTCGGTCTGGATCCAGTTGCCACGCGCGACGCCCTTGGGCTGCTCGGGCGCGAACCAGACGGTGGTCGAGCCGTCCTCGGCCGCCTCGGCCGCCGGCGAGGGGAAACTCTGGCTGCCGGCGCGCGGAAAGCGCTGGGGCGTGTCGAGCATCGAGCGGGTCTGGTTGTCGTAGAGGGTGAGCGACCAGAAGTTGCCCTGCGGGATCCCCTTCGGCAGCGTCACCTTGTAGGTCTTGGCCCCGTCCAGATAGGCCTTGTTCGCGTCGAGCGAGGCGAGCAGGTACTGCGAGCCGATGTCGGGCAGGCGCATGGCCATCGCCGGGGTGATGCCGGTGATCCCGTAGAAGAAGTTCGAGCGGGCATCGAGGGTGCGGTAGCCGGTCGGCGGGAAGGGTTTCACGCCTTCCTTGGTGATTGCCGGGATCGGGGTCTCGAACTGGTAGCCGGTCTCGAAGAGGAAGTTGAACCAGGCGGAGTCGGGGTAGTAGAACCAGCTCGGATCGCGCGGGTTGAGGAGCAGGCTGCGCGAGGTGGCGTTGCCGACGGCGAGCGCTTCGGTCAGGATCTTCTTCATCCGGGCGTCGGGGGCGAAGGGCTCGCCCTTGGCGATGCCGATGGCCTTCAGCTGGCCCATGAGCTCGGGGTCGAGCGCGGTTGCGGGTTCCTGCTGCACCACGTCGTTGAGATAGTCGTAGAAGGTCCAGTCCGAGGGCGGGACGGTGTTGAAGGCAAGGCCGCTGCCCTCGTGGAACACGGTCGCGGGCGGTTCCTTGAGGGGGGCGAGCGGACCCTTGGCATCGAGGAAGGTGGCGATGCTCGTGCCGTAGCCGCCGGGCTCGTAGGGATAGATCTTGGTGAAGTCGCGGATGGTGTCGGCCGCGGGCTTCGGGTCGGCGCCCTTGTCGAGGAAGGAGCGGCCGAACCAGAGCACGCGGTCGGTCTGGGCATGGGCGACGAAATAGCCGCCGTCGGGCAGGGGGCCGTCATAGCCCGGGGGCACGATCAGGTACTTGCCGCCGAGTCCGCGGTCGGGGCCCGGGGCGCCGATATCGATCACCCAGCGGAACCAGTGGTCGTCGATGGTGCCGAGGAAGCGCGGCGGCACCTCGAGCACCACCGGCCCGTTGGAGAGGTCGAGGGTGCCGAGCGCATAGACGGTGTCGGCGTTGGCGGTCAGGAACAGGGACTTCGCGTCCATGAGGTTCGAGAAGATCAGGACCTCGTTGTCCTTCACGCCCACGCTCTCGAAGCCCTTGATGATGGCCTCGATGCTCACGCCCTGCATGGTGTCGAGGAAGGCGTTGAGCGCGTGGGTGAAGTCGAGATTGTCATAGACCTTGGCGAGGGTGGCGGCGTCCGGAGCGCCGTCGCGGAAGCCGAGGGTGCCGATCGTCGACTCGACCTTGTCGGGTGTCGACAGGGATTTCAGGGTGTCCGGCGAGATCCCATCCGCCCAGGCCGGCGTCAGGAACAGCGCCAGGACGAGGCCGCTGACGCAGCCATGGCTCAACTTCATCGTTGGTCACTCCATTCGAGAATGCATGCCGACGCCTAGTATCGGCAACGCCAGCCCGCCGCCTTCTCCCTGTGCGCCACCACGTTGCACCGCCACAAGGGGTATGGCCAAATTTCTCCTTATGGTTGATTAGATTTGAACGGGCTCGCATTATGGTTTATGCGTCCCGGACAAGCAGTCACGGGAGTAGTTCGATGGTCCTGGGTTCCAAGGGATTTGCCGCCGCGCTGACGGCGATGGGCCTGCTGGCGCTGCCGGCCGGCGCCGCGAGCGTCAATCTGACGGTCGACAGCTTCGGCCAGGGCGAGACCGCGGCGGCGCGGGCGGCTTACGACGCCTACAGCGCCGGCGCGCAGATGCGGAAGGCCGAGGATTTCGAGGGTTTCAGCGCCTGGAACGGGGTGCAGGGCACCGAGAACGCGGTTCAGACCGGCGCGGGCACCATCCAGGGGATCAGCGCCGAGCCGGGCTCGGGCTATACCGCGATCAATGGCGGGCACGGATTGCAGGTGCGCGACGCGACGCTGAAAGGGATGGAAGACTTCCCGTCGGTCTGGGGGCGGCAGAATCTCGATACCGGCGGCAAGAACTGGCTCGACAGCAACGACCTGACCCAGATGGTCTGGAAGGTCGGGGATGTTGGCAAGTTCGACCGGCTGAGCTTCTTCCTGACCGATGTCGGCGATATCGAGGGCACCAACTTCACCGTGCAGGTCACGGGCAACGGGATCGCGAAGTCGATTGCGCATATCTCGCCGCAGGAGAATGGCGCGATCAATCTGGTGAAGATCCTGCTGGACGGGTTCGTGGATGGCGCGACCGTCACGCTCACCAGCAATCACAACGATGGGTTCGGCATCGACGACCTGACCGTGGCCAAGGTCTCGCCGGTCCCGCTGCCGATGCCGGGCCTGCTGCTGCTCGCGGGGATCGGGAGCTTCGCTCTGATCCGTGGCCGGCGGATCGCCGTCCAAGCCTGAAATCATCGCGGCCCTCAGCGGCCGCGATGCTCCTGCAGCCGCGGCAGGATTTCAACGAAGTTGCAGGGCCGGTGCCGGCAGTCGAGCTGGAAGCTCAAGATGGCGTCCCAGGCGTCGCGGCAGGCGCTCGGGCTGCCGGGAAGCGCGAAGAGATAGGTGCCGTTGGCCACGCCCGCACAAGCGCGGCTCTGCACCGCCGAGGTCCCGATCTTCTCGAACGAGATCAGGGTGAAGATCGTGGCAAAGGCCGTGATCTCTTTCTCATAGACCGACCGATGGGCCTCGACGGTGACGTCGCGGCCGGTGAGCCCGGTTCCGCCGGTGGAGATCACCACGTCGATGGCGGGATCGGCGATCCAGACGGCGAGCTGGGCCGCGATCGACGCCTGATCGTCCGGCAGCAATGCGCGGGCCGCAAGATGGTGCCCGGCGGTGGCGAGCCGATGGACGAGAAAGTCGCCCGAACGGTCGTCCGAGGGCCCACGCGTGTCGGAAACCGTCAGGATCGCGATGTTGAGCGGCACGAAGCCGTCTGCCTTAACCATCGAGCCGCACCCGGAGCGTCAGGAGGTCGGCCCAGGCCTCGCGCTTTGCGGCGGGGGTGCGCAGCAGGTAGGCCGGGTGGAGCATCGGCAGGACCGGGATCCCGCGCCATTCCGCCCATTGGCCACGCAGCCGCGTGATACCGCCGGTGCCGCCGAGCACCGCGCGAAGCGCTGGATTGCCCATAACCACCACGATCTCGGGCGCAGCGAGCACGATATGGCGGAAAAGGAAGGGAAGCATCATGACCGCTTCGGCCCCGGAAGGGTCGCGGTTCTGCGGCGGCCGCCAGGGCAGGACGTTGGTGATGTAGAGCGCGGCGGAGGGGTCGTCGCTGCCGCGCGAAAGACCGATGGCGGAAAACATCCGGTCGAGCAGCTGGCCGGAGCGCCCGACAAAGGGCAGGCCCGCCAGATCCTCGTCGCGCCCCGGCGCCTCGCCGACGATCATCACCCGAGCGGCGGGATTGCCGTCGGCGAAGACCAGATTGCGGGCACCTTGCTTGAGGCTGCAGCCGTCATAGGCAGCCATCGCCGCCTTGAGCGCGGGCAGGTCGGGGCAGGCGGCGGCGAGTTCGGCCGTCGCCGCCTCCGGCGGGGCTTCAGCCGCCGGGATCGCCGGGGCCGGGGCAGGGGCGGCGGCGGGCGCGGGAGACGCCTCGAACCGATTGACCGGGCTTTCGCCGATCGCTTCGTCGGCGCCGAGCTCGACCAGCCAGGTGAGCGCGGCGAGATCGGCTTCGAAGGTCGTGGAATGGGCGGACAAACCAAGCTCCGTGGCTTGCGGACCCTTCGAGCCTAGCGCGCCGGCTGCGGCTTCACCAGCCCTCTTGCGTCGCTTCGAGCGCGCGGCCAAGGAGGCGGGCCAAGCGTTTTGGTCGGTACCACCGTTCCGGATTTCAGGCGTGGAACGTGAATATTTTTGGCAACAGTCGCGCATAGATTGAGTGAATCTTGAGGATTCGGGGGTTTTCGGCCGATTCGGCGATTGAGTTTCGTGGGGCGAGCCGCTTTAGTTCGCGGCACCCCCGGCGCGGAGCTGCGCCGACGGTCAGAGAGAGGCTCGGACAGGGACATCGAAATGACACAGAAGCCGATGACAAAGACGCAGCTTGTCGCCGCAATCGCCGAGACGGCTGCCTTGGACAAGGCCAGCGCAAACCGCGCGCTCGATGCGCTGACGCTCGTCGTCACCCGCGAAGTCGCCTCGGGCGGCGCGGTCAGCCTGCCCGGCCTTGGCAAGTTCGCCTGCCGCGCTCGGCCGGAGCGCACGGTGCGCAACCCCTCGACCGGCGAGCAGATGCAGAAGCCGGCCGACCGCGTGGCCAAGGTCACCATTGCCAAGCAGCTCAAGGACGTGATCAACGCCTGATCCAAGTTCGGGTGACGGCATGCCAGGCCGCGTCTCCGGACGCGGCCTGTGGCTTTTCCGGGGGTGGAAATGGATGTGCGCGCGCTGGTTCTCGGCCTGACCTTCGTGGCGATGTGGAGCTCGGCCTTCACCTCGGCGCGGATCGTCGTCACCCATGCCCCGCCTTTCCTGGCGCTGTCGGCGCGGTTCCTGCTGTCGGGTTGCATCGCGCTCGCCATCGGCTGGGCCTGCGGCCAGCGCATCCGGCTGACCAGGGCGCAGTGGCTCGCGGTGGTGATTTTCGGCCTTTGCCAGAACGCGCTCTATCTAGGGCTGAATTTCGAGGCGATGCAGACCGTCCATGCCAGCGTCGCGGCGGTGATCGCGAGCTTGCTGCCGCTGATCGTGGCGGGACTCGGTCGGGTGTTCCTGGGTGACCGGCTGTCGCCGCTCGGACTGGCGGGGCTTCTGGCGGGTTTTGCCGGCGTGCTTGTCATCATGGTCTCGCGCCTTGGTCACGGCGCCGATCCCGTCGGACTGGCGCTGTGCCTTGTCGGCGTGCTGGCGCTGAGCGTGGCCACGCTGATGCTGCGCAACACGACATCCGGCGGCAATCTCTGGATGATCGTGGGGCTGCAGATGCTGGTCGGCGCCATCGCCCTGTTTCCGATCGCCTGGTTTGGCGAGGTCTGGCGCGTCGACTGGGCGCCGGCGCTGTTCTGGGCGATGGCTTACACCGTGCTGGCGCCGGGGATCGCCGCGACGATGATCTGGTTCATCCTGGTGCGGCGGGTGGGCGCGACCCGGGCGGCCTCGTTCCATTTCCTCAATCCGTTCTTCGGGGTCACGACCGCGGCGCTGATCCTCGGCGAGCCGGTCGGAGGGCGCGATCTGGTGGGCGTCGCGATCATCATGGCGGGCATCCTGGCGGTGCAGTTGTCGCGCGCGCCGGCCACGCGCGCGGCGCGCTGAAGGCATTGCGCCGGGGACCGGGGTCGGGCAAGACGGATACGAAGCGAGGCGAAGCGGCATGCCGGGATCAGAATTCGAGCAGGCGATCCGGGCGGCGATCGACGGCAAGACCAAGCCGCTCGGCGCGCTCGGCCGGGTCGAGGAGTTGGCTGCGCAGATCGCGCGGCTGCAGGGCAGCCTGGCGCCGCGGATGGATCGTTGCACGCTGACGATCTTCGCGGCGGATCATGGGCTCGCGACCGAGGGGGTTTCGGCCTATCCGCAGGCGGTGACGCGCCAGATGGTGCTGAATTTCCTGGCGGGGGGGGCGGCGGCGACCGTGTTTGCCGCGAGTCTCGGGGTCGGGGTGCGCGTTGTCGATGCCGGTGTCGCGGGTGAGGCGATCGACGATCCGCGGCTGATCTCGCGGCGCATCGGGCCGGGCACGCGGTCCGCGCTGCGCGAGCCCGCCATGACCGAGGCGGAGCGCGACCGGGCGCTCGATCTCGGCCGCGCGCTCGGTGCCGGGTCGGAGGGCGAGGCGGCCGCTTTCGGCGAGATGGGGATCGGCAACAGCTCGGCGGCGGCCCTGATCGTGCATCGGTTGACCGGGATCGCGCTGACGCGGTTGACCGGCCGGGGGACGGGGCTCGATGATGCGGGGCTGGCGCAGAAGGCGCGGCTGCTGGCGGCGGCGTCGGAGCGGGTCGCCGGGAGCTTGACCCCCGCGGCGGCGCTGGCGGAGTTCGGCGGCTTCGAGATCGCGATGATGGCGGGCGCGATGATCGGCGCGGCCGAGGCCGGCAAGCTGGTGCTGGTCGATGGCTATATCGCGGGCGCCGCGGCTCTGGTCGCGGTCGGGCTGGCGCCCGGCATCCGTGGCGCGCTGGTTTTCGCCCATGTCTCGGCCGAGCCTGGCCATCCGGCGCTGCTCGACTGGCTGGGCGCGAAGGCGTTGCTGGCGCTTGACATGCGGTTGGGCGAGGGCACCGGGGCGCTGCTCGCCTGGCCTCTGGCGCGTGCCGCGGCGGCCATGCTGCGCGAGATGGCGAGCTTCGAGAGCGCCGGGGTGAGCGGCCCGGCATGAAGGCGCGGCTGCGGGAGGAAGGCGCGGTGCTGCTCGTCGCGACGCAGTTCCTGACGCGCCTGCCGGTGCCCGAGGGTGCCTGGACGCCCGCCCGCATGGCGGCGACCCCGCGTTGGTATCCCGCCGTAGGGCTGCTGGTCGGGGCGATCGCCGGCCTGGCCTATTGGGCGGGGTCTTGGGTCTTTTCGCCCAGCCTCGCCGCCCTGGTCTCGACCGCGGTCGGGATACTCGTCACCGGCTGCTTTCACGAGGATGGGTTCGCCGATGCCTGCGATGGGCTCGGCGGCGGCGCGACGCGCGAGCGCAAGCTCGAGATCATGCGCGACAGCCGGCTCGGCACCTATGGCGCGGCGGGGCTCGGGCTGATGCTCGCGGCCAAGGTGCTGAGCCTCGGGGCGTTGCCGCCGCTCGCCGTGCCGCCGATCCTGGTCGCGGGCCACGCCGCGAGCCGGGCATCGAGCGTGATCGTGATCGCGACCAGCCGCTATCGGCGGAGCGCGGGGACGGCCAAGCCGATCGCGAGCGGCATCGGCTCGCGCGGTCTCGGCATCGCGCTCGCGACCGCGGCCCTTCCGGTCGCGGCGCTCGGGCTTTGGCTGCCCTGGGCCGCGGTTGCCGGGGGCTGCACCGGCCTGGCGCTCGGGCATCTGCTGATGCGCCGCGCCTTCGAG
This sequence comes from Amaricoccus sp., assembly GCA_046348955.1. Taxonomy (GTDB): domain Bacteria; phylum Pseudomonadota; class Alphaproteobacteria; order Rhodobacterales; family Rhodobacteraceae; genus Amaricoccus. The sequence goes on along the minus strand of JAXMDG010000002.1, from coordinate 89,759 downwards.
CGGCAGCTCGGCGGCTATACCGGCGACTGCCTCGGCGCGGTGCAGCAGACGAGCGAGATCGGTTTCTATCTCGGAGTGCTTGCATGCCTGTGATTCTGCTGCGTCATACCCGCCCGGCGATCGCGCCCGGCATCTGCTACGGTCGCAGCGATCTGGAGCCCGGTCCCGATTTCGAGGCGGCGTCGGCGGCCGTGGTCGCGGGCCTGCCCCCGGTGGCGCGGGTGGTCACGAGCCCGCTGCGCCGGGCGCGGCTGCTGGCCGAGCGGGTCGCGACGGCCCGCGGGCTGGCGCTCGAGGAGGATGCCCGCATCGCGGAGATCGATTTCGGCCGCTGGGAAGGCGTCGCCTGGGCGTCGATCCCGCGCATCGAGCTCGCGGCCTGGGCCGCCGATTTCCACGGGGCGCGGCCCCATGGCGGCGAGAACCTGACGATGCTGGCCGAGCGCGTCGGCGCCGCGCTGGGGGATGTCGAGCCAAGCGATCCGCCGACGCTCTGGGTCTGCCATTCCGGCGTGGTCCGGGCGGCCTGCGCCTTGCTCGACCAAGGCGATCGCTGGCGGACCGAGCTCGATTTCGGGGGCTGGCTCGACCTCGCCAGCGCGACGTCCGGCCGCTAAGGTATCAGTAGTGAAGAGATAATCGCGGACGGTTCGGCCGGGATCGCCATCGCCTTAGCTAGCGGTGATCTTTCCAGAACTGCTCCATCGACAGGTAGGTGAATGAAGCCGACCAGGTGATCAGGACCAGCCCGTTGAGGGATTCGGTCCCCGCGAGCAACCGGAGCGAGCCCACGACCACCACGTCGCCGATCCCGAGCGTGGTGAAGGTAGCGGCGGAGAAATAGAAATAGTCGAGCGGGTTGCCTTCGACCGCGCCGGTGAGCGACCCCAGATGCAGAATATGCTCGGCAAACCAGAAACCGCCGGCATAGAGGCAGATCTGCATCATATGGCCCAAGAACGCAGCGAAGATCACCACGAGGATCCGGCTGCGCGGTGGAATGACCAGCGAGGGCGTCAGTCCGGACGCGGCGCGCAGTACCTCGTAATGCAGCAAAACCGCGAGCACCACGAGCACCAGCGACAGGACAACGATCTCAAGGAAGCCCACCTGGCGACTCCACGGCTTGGTTGGCCGCAGTCTTGATGGCAGCCGCGGGCCGAGCCCTTGATCTGCATCACGCGGCGGCTCAGCGCCAGAGCAACCCGCCTTTGGCCGGCTTCGCCCAAGGGCCGAGCACGACATTGTCGGCCGCGAGTTCCGCGCGCGCGGTGGTGCTGCCTGCGCGCGCCTCGTCGAACAAATGCTGCATGCTGCGCGGCCGCTGGTTCGCGGCGCTGGCCATCACGTCGCGCATATGGATGAAGCCATAGGCCTGCTCGGTCAAATCGGCGGCGTCATAGGTCATCTGGCCCAGGGCGACATAGTGGCGGATCGCGCCGCCGCGCCGCAGCCGATCCTGGAAGAAGGCTGTGGCGATCAGGCATTCGTCGGCGAGATCACGCATCGTGCCGCGCGGCGCGCCCTCATCCATCGCGCGGGTGATCCGCACCGTCAGCAGATCGACCCGGATCTCGGCCCCGAGGAACCGGGCGAAGGTGATGGAGAGATAGGCTTCCAGCGTCTCTGTGAGGGGAATGCCGGCGGTCGCGATGCCGGCCTTGACGAAGTCCGAGGCAATGCCGAGCGTCGCGGGGGTCATGCGAGGCGCTCCGATCCGCTGGAAGGTGTCGAGACGCTCGGGCCGGTGGCCCGGGGGCGGTCGCGATGGGTCCAGGGGACGGGTCGCTGCATTGTCACCTCATGTCGCGTGGTCCCATGGGACCTTGATGCAGGAAATCATATCCGCCATTGGTTAACGCTCCCCGCTGTTTGGCGGATGGAACAGGCAGCCCCGAAGGGCGATACGTGGAGGGTGCGGGAAAGGGCGGCGACGCGGCGCAGTGTGGAGATCGGGGTGGGCGTGCGTGCTGCCATCGGGTCCGGTCACTGGGAACGCGTTACCGGGCTCAGGCTATCATGAAAACTTCATCGAAAACAGGAGAGCGTCGGCCGACGCGGCAAATTGTGACGCAGGCGACACAATGATCGAGACCGAGCTGAAGATCAGTCTCGATGCCGCCGGCGAGGTCAAGCTGGCGCGCAATGCCAGCCTTCGGGCGATGCGCGTGGCGCCGCGCCAGACCAAGCAGCTGGTCTCGGTCTATTATGACACGGAAGATCATGCGCTGGCCGGCGCCGGGATCGCGCTGCGGCTTCGGCGCGATGGGCGGCGCTGGATTCAGACGATCAAGAGCCGTGCCGAGACAGCCTCGGCGAGTGGGCTTTTTGCCAATCGCGAGATCGAGCAGCCGGCGCCCGGCGGGCGGCTGGTGTTGAAGGGGGCCGATCCGGTCTTTGCGGCGATCGCCGCGGCACGGGGCGATGCGGGGCTCGCGCCGGTCTTTGAGACGCGAGTCAGGCGGATCGTCGAGCGGCTGACCCCTCCGGGCGGCGGCGAGGTCGAGTTGGCCATCGATCAGGGCGAGATCGTCGCGGGCGAAAACCGGGAGCCGATCCTCGAGGCGGAGCTGGAGCTCGTGTCGGGCGATGTCGGTGCCGTCTATTCGCTTGCCCGTTGCCTGTTCCGCGACGGTCCCGTTCGTTTTGCCGCCTCCAACAAGTCGGCGCGCGGCTACGCGTTGGCCCGGGGCGAGAGCAAGCCCGAAGCCATCCGGCCACGACTGGCCGGCGCGCTCGACTATCCGTCCGAGGCGAGCGTGGAGAGCGTCGCGCGCGATGTGCTGCGCGATTGTTTCGCGCAGATCGCCGGCAATCTGGCGGTTGTGGCCGACAGCGACATGCCCGAGGGGCCGCACCAGTTGCGCGTGGGTCTGCGGCGGCTGCGCAGCGCGCTCGGTCTGTTCAAGCCTTATCTCGGGGATGCCCCCGCGCTCAACGAGATGGCGCGCGATCTCGGGCGGCAGGTCAGCGGGCTGCGCGATCTCGATGTCCTGATCGGCGATGTGGGCAAGCTCGCGGAAGGGGGGCTCGATCAGGCGGCACGGGATGCGCTGATCGCCGAGCTCGATAGCCGTCGGCGCGCGCTGCGGGTCGAGCTGCGCCGGGCGTTGGTCGCGCCGGAGGTGCCTGCGTTCCTGTTCGATCTCGCCCGGTTCATCGAGGCGCGGGGTTGGCTGGCACCGGCCGACTTTACTCAGTCCGCCCGGCTCGCAACGCCGATCGCCGAGGCGGCGCCGGCTTTGTTGGCCAAGCGCTACCGAAGGGTTCGCAGGCTGGCGCGCGGCCTCGAGGAGCTCGATCACGACGCGCTGCACGCGCTGCGCAAGGAGTTGAAGAAGCTGCGCTATGGCGCCGAGATGCTGGCGCCGATCTATCCTGGCCGAAAGGTGGCGGAGTATCTGCGCCGGCTGAAGGATCTTCAGGACAGTTTCGGCAGCCTGACCGACGCGGCGATGGCAGCCGGCCTCCTGACCGGCGAGGACGCGCCGGGCCGCAAGAGTGCCGAGGTGCAGCGCGCGACCGGCTGGGTGCTTGGCTGCCTGTCGGTGACGGTCGCCGACGATCGGCCGCGCATCTTCGAGCGCTGGCGCACCCTCGCCGACGCCCGTCCGTTCTGGACTTGACCGCCGAAACGCAAAGGGCCCCGAGGTTTCCCTCGGGGCCCTGGCATTCGGGTCGAGCCCGTCAGTTGCGGTTGCCGAAGAGCTGCAGCAGGAACATGAACATGTTGATGAAGTTGAGGTAGAGGCTGAGCGCGCCCATGATCGCGGCCTTGCCCAGGAATTCCTGACCTTCCGCCGCGCGCAGCTGCAGATAGGTGGTCTTGATGTTCTGCGTGTCATAGGCGGTGAGGCCCGCGAAGATCAGCACGCCGATCACCGAGATCGCGAATTGCAGCGCGGAGGAAGCCACGAAGATGTTGATCAGCGAGGCGACGATGAGGCCGATCACGCCCATGATCAGGAAGGTGCCCATGCCGGACAGATCCTTCTTGGTCGTGTAGCCATAGAGGCTGAGGCCCGCGAAGGCGATCGCGGTCACGAAGAAGGTCTGCGCGATCGAGGCGCCGGTGAAGACGGCGAAGATCCAGGCGATGGACAGGCCCATCACCGCCGAGAAGGCCCAGAACAGCAATTGCAGCGTGCCCTGGCTCATCCGGTTCATGCCGGCCGAGATGGCGAACACGAAGCCCAGCGGCGCGAACATGATGATCCACTTCACCGGCGAGGTGAACATCGCCTGCAGAAGGCCCGCGGGCAGGATCATGGTCTGCTCGCCAGCGACGAGCCGCGCGAAATCGGTCCCGACGATCCAGGCGACGAGGCCGGTGATCACCATCGCCACGGCCATCAGGCCGTAGACCTGATTCATGTGCGACCGCAGACCCTCGTCGATCTGCGCGGTGCCTGCGCCGGCGCCAGTCCGACGGATAGTCTCGTATTCGGCCATTGGTTCCTCCGTGTCAGCCGGAAACCCGCGGTCGTGCACGCGGCTCCTGAGGCAATATCGCGATTGCTCGGGGGCAATTCAACCGGGCGCCGGTCAAGTATGCGTAAATATGACAAAATCCTTATGGAAAGTCCATCGCATCGTCCCGGTATGCCGGGCTGCGCGGACGGAACCGCCCGGATCGGGCGTCGGATGCCTCGGAACGCGGCCGCCGCGTCGTCCGACGGCGCGGGACAGGCGCGCCGCCGCGTTGATCCGCCCCTCAGGGTTGTGGGTCGGGATCGAGGGAGGCCCAGCGGTGCGGTGCCTCGTCCGCGCAGCCGTCGAGCCCGCATGCGTGATGGAAGTCCCGGGCCAGCCGGTAGATCGCCAACATCGCCTCGTAGCGCGCCGGGAGGTTGTCGCGATAGGCCTCTGCGGCGATCCCCGACCCGGCTTCCGCCAGCCGATTCCATTCGTCCCTGGCAGTGACGAAGGCGGCCATCGCCCGGCTATAGGCCAGATCCGGCGCGGTGGTCAGGATTGTGCCCAAGCCGACCTGCTGGATCGCAAGATCCTCGCCCGGGCCCTCCGGCACCCCGCCGTCCCACATCGGCGAGGAGCCCGCAATCGCGGGCGGCAGGCCACCCCACGACGAACCCATCTCCCGGCAGATCTTCTGCAAGCCTCTCACAGCAGCCCCCCTCGCTTGTCGCCACAAGGGCTAGGCTCGCATGTCCATCGCGGCGCGCATCCTTCATTTGATGGATGCGCCGCTTGCAAGGCAGGGAAATTCCTGAATGGGCACGAAAAACCCCGCGGCGCGGAGCCGCGGGGCAATAGAGGTCAACCGGAGGGCGATCAGCTGAAGAACTGCGCGCCGTTTGCCGAGATCGTCGAGCCAGTGATGAAGCCGGCATCGTCGGAAGCGAGGAAGGCCACGATGCGCGCAATCTCTTCTGGCTCGCCAAGGCGGCCGACCGGGATCTGCGGGATGATGCGTTCCTTCAGCACCTTCTCGTCGATCGCGCGGACCATCTCGGTCGCGATATAGCCCGGTGCGATGACATTGACGGTGATCCCCGCGCGGGCCCCTTCCTGGGCGAGCGCGCGGGTGAAGCCGATGTCGCCAGCCTTGGAGGCGGAGTAGTTCGCCTGGCCAGCCTGGCCCTTCTGGCCATTGACCGACGAGATGATCACGACACGGCCGAACTTGCGGTCGCGCATGCCATTCCAGACCCCGTGCGTCATGTTGAAGACGCCGGTCAGGTTGGTGTCGATAACTTCCTTCCACTGCTGGGGGGTCATCTTGTGGAACATCGCGTCCCGGGTGATGCCGGCATTGTTGACCAGCACCTCGACCGGGCCGAGATCGGCCTCGACCTGCCGGATCCCCGCGGTGCACGCATCATAGTCCGCGACCGACCATTTGTAGGTGCGAATTCCGGTCTCTTCGGTGAAAGCCTTCGCCGCATCGTCGTTGCCGGCATAGTTCGCCGCGACAGTATAACCGGCATTCTTCAGCGCCACCGAAATGGCCGCGCCAATGCCGCGCGATCCACCGGTGACAAGCGCCACGCGTCCCATAGCTCTCTTCTCCCTAGTACGAAATTTTATTACCAAGGGGTGGCATAGCTGCCGCCCCTTGTCGAGTCACGCCGGCAGGCGTCAGTCGCGCGCGACGCAGAGCGCCACACCCATGCCGCCACCGATGCAGAGCGTCGCAAGGCCCTTCTTGGCGTTGCGGCGCTTCATCTCGAAAAGCAGGGTGTTGAGCACCCGGGCACCCGACGCGCCGATCGGATGGCCGATCGCGATTGCGCCGCCATTGACGTTCACGATCGCCGGATCCCAGCCCATGTCCTTGTTGACCGCGAGCGCCTGGGCGGCGAAGGCCTCGTTGGCTTCGACGAGGTCGAGATCCTCGACCTTCCAGCCTGCCTTGGCGAGCGCCTTGCGGCTGGCATAGATCGGGCCGACACCCATGACCTTCGGATCGACGCCGGCGGTGGCGTAGCTCACGATCCGGGCGAGCGGCTCGATGCCGCGCTTCTCGGCATTCTCGGCGGTCATCAAGAGCGTGACGGCGGCGCCGTCATTGAGGCCCGACGCATTGCCAGCCGTCACCGTGCCATCCTTGGCGAAGGCAGGCCGGAGCTTCTGCATGGCCTCGAGCGTGGCGCCCGCGCGGATATACTCGTCCTTGTCGACGACGATGTCGCCCTTGCGGGTCTTGACGGTGAAGGGGATGATTTCGTCAGCGAACTTGCCGGCCTTCTGCGCCGCCTCGGCCTTGTTCTGGCTGGCGACCGCGAAGACGTCCTGCTCCTCGCGGGTGATCTGCCATTCCTTGGCGACGTTCTCGGCGGTGGTGCCCATGTGATAGTTATTGAAGGCGTCCCAGAGGCCGTCCTTGATCATGGTGTCGGTGAAGCTCATGTCGCCCATCTTCTGGCCGGGCCGCAGGAGCGCGGCATGCGGCGAGAGGGACATGCTCTCCTGGCCGCCAGCGACCACGATCTCGCTGTCGCCGAGCAGGATATGCTGGGCGCCGAGCGCGACGGCGCGCAGGCCGGAGCCGCAGACCTGGTTGAGGCCCCAGGCGGCGCTCTCGATCGGCAGGCCGGCCTTGATATGCGCCTGGCGGGCGGGGTTCTGGCCCTGGCCGGCGGTCAGAACCTGGCCAAGGATGGTCTCCGAAACGTCGGACGGCGCGACACCCGCGCGCTCGAGCACGCCCTGGATGACGGCAGCGCCCAAGTCATGCGCCGGCGTTGCGGCGAAGCTCCCGCTGAAGCTGCCGACGGCCGTGCGGCCTGCCGACGCGATTACAACATTGGTCATGCGTTCCCTCCTTGAGTGGATCGCCCCCCGATCCATGAACCGGCAAGGCGCCAAAATTCAGGCGATTCGTCCCCGCACCGTGGTCCCCGTGTTGCACAAGTCGCCACAGGGCTCAACTAGCAGCCAGGAAGTCCGCCACGGGTCGCCATACCTGCTCGACCGCGAGGCTGCCAACCACCATTCCGACATGGCCGGTACCCGGCCGCGTCATACGTGCATGGGGGATTGCATCCGCGAGCGGTTGCGCCAGCGACGGGGTGGCGATCGAGTCGCTTCGAGCGCAAACGACAAGGCTCGGGGCGGTGATGGATCGCGCGTCGACCAGGCCGCCCAGGAACGACCATTGCCGCCGGGCGGTCAGGTTGTGGATCTGCCATCCCACCAGCAGGTCCTTGGCGGCCCGGGCCGGCATCGTGATGCCATCCGCAAGCCAATCCTCCATCGCGACGAAGAGCATCGCCTCCGGGCCCGCCGGGTCGAGTTGGGCCAGGCGGCGGAACTTCACCGCGGCCTGGATCGGGTTGATGAGCGCGAACAGCATCTGGAACAGCCAGACCGGGATGCTGCCGAACGCATCACCGAGAAAGTCGAGCAGCGACTCGATCCGGGCGCTGCCCTGGGCGCGGAGCATCGCACGGAAGCCGCCGGCGATGCCGAGCGTCGAGGCGAAGTCCCAGGGCGCGCCGATTGTGACGAGCCGCGACACGGCCCGCGGCTGGCGCGCGGCGAGGCCGGCCGCGAGGGTTCCGCCCATGCAATAGCCGATGATCGGGATCGCGCCGCCGGCCGCGCGGTGCGCGCAGTCGAGGGCGGGCAGCAGGCGCCGTGTGCCATAGTCGTCGAGATCGAAGCCCCGTTCCTCGGGTCCGGGCGCACCCCAGTCGAGCAGGAGCGGCCGGAAGCCCCGCGCCGCGAGCCAGCGCAGCATCGAGCGGCCGGGCGCCAGATCGAGGATATAGGCACGGTTGATCAGGCTCGGCACCACCAGGACGGGATGGCCGTCGGGACGGCTCGCTTCGGGAGCCTGGCCATAGTCGAGCAGCCGCGAGCATCCGTCCTGCCAGAGCGCCGGCGGATCGAGGAGAGCTCGGCGGTAGGGATGGGATTGCCAGATTTCGAGCCCGCGCACGGTCAGCTGCAACCGGTCCGCGATCTCTGCGGCGATCTCCATCTGGTCGAGATCGGGGCCGAGCTCGGCCGCCTCGGCCCCCAGCCGGTCGGACCAAGGGAAGCTCGCGGAATCGGCCCGGGGCGCGGCGAGCAGCGCCTGGCTGTAAGTCGAGAGGGCGGCCCCGAGATGGAAGATCAGCGGGCTTGGCTGGCCGACACGGTGCGGGGCCGGCGCGTCAGTCACCGCGCGAACCACGGCGCTGAGACGCCGCGGCCGCGGACCGCCGCGGCACTTACATGCCGCTCCCAGAGGTCGAGATAGGCCTTGGCCCGCGCGCGTTCCGACAGGCCCGGAATGCCGATATCGGCAGCGGCTTCACCCGAATCGTCGGCCTCGTCCCGGTCGAGCCTGGTCTCCGCCTGCCTCATTGCCGCTCCGACCTTGCTGCAAGCGCATATTCGCACATGCGAAAATGCCTTTCCGCCGCCGCGCTCCGACGGTAAGCTGTGCCGCGGTGGAGCGCATCCCCAAGCGCACATTCACTAGGAGACATACGCGTGGCTGAGAAGAACGAAAATGCGGACGAGCCGATCATCATCAAAAAGTACGCCAATCGGCGGCTCTACAACACGGCAAAATCCAGCTACGTGACGCTCGACCACCTCGCCCAGATGGTGCGGGACGGACAGGACTTCCTGGTCAACGACGCCAAGACGGGCGAGGATATCACCCGGGCGGTGCTGGCCCAGATCATCTTCGAGGAGGAGGCCAAGGGGCCGACCATGCTGCCCGCGAACTTCCTGCGGCAGCTGATCCGGCTCTATGGCGACACGCTGCAGGGCTTCGTCCCGGGCTATCTCGACGCCTCGATGGAGACTTTCGCGCGCAACCAGGAGAAGATGCGCGAGCAGGTGCGGCAGGCCTTCGAGGCCAATCCGGCGCTCGCGAATTTCGAGGCGCTGGCCCGGTCGAACATGGAATGGTTCGAGAATGCCATGCGGATGTTCGCCCCCTTCGCCACCGGGATGGCGCCGCGGACCAAGGGTGGGCCGAAGGATGTCGAGCTCGAGGAGCTGAAGGGCCAGCTCGCGGCGATGCAGGCCCAGCTGGCCAAGCTGGTCAAGGATACCTGAGACCCGTGCGAAAACCGGGAGTCGCACGCGTGCGACTCTGGCTAACTATCTGATATAAAACGATATAATTTCTGGCGCTAACCAGTTTTTAACCTGGCGGCAGGCTTGGGGCGCGCGCGGCGCGGCGAGACCTGCGCGCTTTCTAGAGCGCCGCGGCGACGTTTCGCTGGTGACATCGTTGCGCTCGCGGCGCGCTGCACCGTTGCGCTGGTGGAGGGTGCCCTCGCGGCTTGGGCGGCGAGGCGCGGGTCGACGCGCCTTCTTGCGGACCACGGCGACGGCGACGGCGACGGCGGCTCAGGCGGTGCGGGCGTCGAGGCGGCGGGCGGCGGTATCGACGGCGGCGTGCAGCGCCACCGTGAGAACGGCCAGAACGAGAAGCGCGGCAAACATCAGGTCGGTCTTGGCCCGGCCGTTGGCGAGCAGCATGAGATAGCCGAGGCCGCGCGAGGCGCCGACCCATTCGCCGATCACCGCGCCGATCGGGGCATAGACGGCGGCGAGGCGCAGGCCGGAGGCGAGGGCGGGAAGCGCTGCCGGGATGCGGACCCGGCGCATGATGCCGGCGGGCGAGGCGCCCATGGTGCGCGCGAGGTCGAGAAAGCCCTGGGGCGTGGCGTCGAGCCCGTCGAGAAAGGCCGAAGTCACCGGAAAATAGATGATGAGAACCGCCATCACCACCTTGGAGAGCAGGCCGTAGCCGAGCCAGAGCGTCAGGATCGGGGCGAGCGCGAAGACCGGGACCGCCTGGGAAAAGACCAGGACCGGCCGGACGAAGGACCGCGCGAGGGGCGCGGCCGCGAGCCAGATCGCCGTCGCCGCGCCGAGAGCCGCGCCGAGCACGAGGCCAAGCAGCACCTCGGCGATGGTGACGAGCGCATTGGCGGCGATCAGCGCGCGGTTGGTCCAGAGCGCCTCGGCGACGCGGAGCGGGCCGGGCAGGATGAAGGGCGGCAGCGCGGCGAGGCTGACAAGCGCCTGCCAGGCCAGCAACGCGGCGAGCGTGACGGCAAGCGCGCGCATCAGGCGGCCCGCATCATCGCAAGGAGCCGGCCCTGCGCCGCGAGGGTCGCGGGGTCGTCGGCCGGGCGGACCGGCGGCGAGGACGGAACCGGGGCGGCCGTGACGCCGGCCGGGGTCATCAGCAGGATGGCGTCGCCGAGGCGCGCGGCCTCGGCAGGGTCGTGGGTGACGAGAAGCACGGTGCGGCCGGCGAGCAGCTCCGCCGCGAGTTCCTGCATCTCGGCGCGGGTCCGGGCATCGAGGGCCGAGAAGGGCTCGTCGAGCAGGATCACCGGGCGGTCCTCCATCAGGGTGCGGGCGAGGGCGGCGCGCTGGCGCTCGCCGCCCGAGAGGGTGCGGGGCCGGCGGTCGGCGCGCGCCCCGAGGCCGACGCGCTCGATCAGGGCGCGGGCGCGGGCGAAGTCCGGCGGCGCGCCGCGCAGGCGGGCGCCGAGGGTGACGTTGCCGAGGACGTCGAGCCAGGGAAAGAGCAGGTCGGCCTGGGCCATGTAGGCAACGCGGCCCGCGAGTGGCTGCCCGTCCTCGGCGGTGACGGTGCCGGTGAAATCGGCCCCGGTCGGCAAGCCGGCGATCAGGCGCAGGATGGTGGATTTGCCCACCCCCGAGGCGCCGAGCAGGCAGGTCCAGGCGTCGGGGGCAAGGCGGATGTCGAGCGGGCCGAAGAGCGGCGCACCTTCGAGGCTGGCGGCGCCGGCGACCCGGACGGCGGGGCCGGTCACGCCGCGAGCCCCATGTCCCAGAACTCGGCTTCGAGCCGGGACGCGGTGCGGAAGCGGGCGGCGAGCGCCGGCCAGCGGGGCGCGGCGGCGGGGTCGGGGCCGAGGCGGCGCGCGAGCATGGTGTCGATGAACGCGCCCATCTCGGCGCAGGTCGCCTGGTAGCTGGCGCCGCCATAGGCGTCGATCCAGTCGCGATAGGGGGCGGCGCCGTCGCGCGAGAGGCGCAGGCCGATCTCGCCATAGCCAAGGATGCAGGGGGCGAGGGCGGCGAGCAGGTCGAGGCTATCGCCCGACCAGCCGGCATCGAGCACGAAGCGGGTATAGGCAAGCGTCGCGGGCCGTTCCTCGGCGGCCGCGAGCGCCGCGGCGTCGATGCCGGCCGCGGCGCAGGTCGCGACATGGAGCCGGGTTTCCTCGTTGGCGAGCGTGTCGAGGATGCGGGCGGCCGTCCGCATCTCGTCGATCGTCTCGGCCTTGGCGGCGACGAGCGCCCAGGCCCGGGCAAAATGAAAGAGGAAGAGATGGTCCTGCACGAGATAGAAGAGATAGCAGGCGCGGGGAAGCGACCCGGCGCGCAGGCCCTCGACGAAGGGATGGCGGGTATAGGCATCCCAGTCGGCGCCCGCCGCGGCGCGCCAGAGCGGAAAGGTCAGCCCATAGGCGGCGATGCCGGGGGCCGCGGTCATTGGGCGTTCACGTCGATCGCGAGATCCTTGACCGGGCGCAGCTGCGGGACCAGCCCGGCTTGGTGGAGAAAGCTCTCAAAGCGGGCATAGCGGCCGATATCGAGCGCGGCGGGGCTTGGGGCGAAGCGCGGGACGGTGTCGGTCCAGGCCCGCGCATTGAGCGCGTCGTCGAGTTCGGGGGCGGTGGCGGCGAAGGTTTTCCACGCCTGCTGCGGGTGGTTGGTGATATATTCGGCCGCCCGCTCGGTGGCGGCGAGGAAGCGGGAGATCACCGCCTTGTCCAGGCGCGCCGGGTTCGCGACATAGATGAGCTCGTCATAGGAGGGGATGCCCTCCTCCTCGAGATAGAAGCACCGGCCGGGCCTGCCCTCGATCGCCATCTGGTTCAGCTCGAAATTGCGGTAGGCGCCGATCACCGCGTCGACCTGGTGGGCCATGAGCGCGGGCGAGAGCGAGAAATTGACATTGACGAGCTCGACATCGGCGAGGGTGAGGCCGCCCTTGGCGAGGATCGCGGTCAGCAATGCCTCCTCGACGCCGGCGACCGAGAAGCCGATCCTGCGGCCCTTGAGATCGGCGATGGACGTGATGGGCCCGTCATCGAGCACGAGCAGGCAGTTGAGCGGGGTGGCGATCAGCGTGCCGACGCGGACGAGCGGCAGCCCCTCCTGGACCTGGAGATGGAGTTGGGGCTGGTAGGTGACGGCGAGGTCGGCCTTGCCGGCCGCGACCATCTTCGGCGGGTCGGCCGGGTCGGCCGGGGCGACGATCTCGACGTCGAGGCCCTCGTCGGCGAAGTAGCCGTTTTCCTGCGCGATGATGATCGGGCCGTGGTCCGGGTTCACGAACCAGTCGAGCATGAGGGTGATCTTGTCCGCGGCCCCGGCGGGTCCGGTGGCGAGGATGGCGGCGAGGATGGCGGCGAGGACTGGTCTCATGCGGGTTCCCTTTGGCGGTCGGGCTCGGGCTCTCCGAGGGCGACGAGCTTGATTTCGCCGGTCCAGACGGCGGCGAGGCGGTCGGCGGCCTGCCAGGCGCGAAGGCCGCTCCGGCAGGCGAGGATGGCGCGTTGGCCCGGGGCCGGGATCGGGCCGTCGGGGCCGAACTCGGCGACGGCGAGGCGGCGGGCCCAGGGCACCGCGGGGACCGGCGCCTCGTCGGCGCCGCGCAGGTCGGCGACGAAATCGGCGGGGGTGATGGCGTCTGCCGCGAGAAAGCCGCGCGGCAGGGCGGGTTCGGGCGCGCCGTCGAAGCGGAAGCCGCCGAAGCGGAGGCCGGCGCCTTCGAAGCTGACGAGCTGGCCGAGGGGCGAGGGGGCGATCCCGAGCAGGATCGCGAGCGCCATTTGCGCCTGCAGGCAGCCGAGCAGCCCGACGACGGGCCCGAGGACGCCCGCGGTGGCGCAGGTCGCCGCGCGGGCGGGGAGGTCGGGGAACACGGCGCGCAGCGAGGGGGCGCCGCCGCAGAAGCCGCCGACATAGCCGCCGAGCCCGAGGGCTGAGGCGCTGACCAGCGGCTTGCCGGCGTCGCGGCAGGCGTCGGACAGGGTGTAGCTCGCCGCGAAGCTGTCGGCGCAGTCGAGCACGAGATCGGCGGCGGCGACGAGCGCCGGCGCGTTCGCGGGGTCGAGGCGCCAGGGCAGGGGGTGGACACGCGTCTCGGGGTTGAGATCGCGCAGGGCGGCGGCGGCGGCGGCGGTTTTTTGCGCGCCGACGAAGCGCTCGCCATAGAGCGGCTGGCGGTGGAGGTTGCCGCGCTCGACGCAATCGGGGTCGACGACCGTCAGGCAGCCGATGCCGGCGCCGGCGAGATATTGCAGGACCGGGGCGCCGAGGCCGCCCGCGCCGACGACGAGGGCATGGGCGGCGGCGAGGCGGTCCTGGCCTGCCCGGCCGATCTCGGGGAGGATGATCTGGCGGGCGTAGCGGCTCATCGGGTTGCCTCCAGCCACTGGCGGGTGCGGGCTTCGGGGTCGGGATTGCGGGTGATGTCGGTGACGACGGAGAGGCTGTCGGCGCCGGCGGCAAGCACGCCCGCCGCGCGCTCGACGGTCAGGCCGCCGATGGCGACGAGGGGAAGCGCGCCGACCCGCCGCTTCCAGTCGGCGATGCGGGCGAGGCCTTGCGGGGCGAAGCGCATCGCCTTGAGGATCGTCGGGTAGATCGGCCCGAGCGCGACATAGTCGGGCGCCGCGGCGAGGGCGCGGTCGAGTTCGGCCTCGTCATGGGTCGAGAGCCCGAGGCGGATTCCGGCGCGGCGGATCGATGGCAGGTCGGCGGTGTCGAGATCCTCCTGCCCCAGATGGACGAAATCGCAGCCCTCGTCGATCGCGAGCTGCCAGTGGTCGTTGACGACGAGGGTGGCGCCGGCCGCGGCGCAGAGGTCGCGCGCGCGGGCGATCTCGGCGCGAAGCACCGTCTCGGGGCGCTCCTTGATGCGCAGTTGGACGAGACGGACGCCGGGCAGGAGCAGCCGCGGCAGCCAGGCGGCCGTGTCGACGATGGGATAGAAGCGCGGCAGGGTCATGGGCGGTTCCGGTCGTTCGGCGCTGGCCTGGCGCCCTCGGGGCCGAGCCGGCCCCCGAGACCGGCGGCCGCTTGGCGCAGGGAAACGCGGTTGGCGGGTGGGCATGGAGCGAAGTCCCGGCCGCGCGGCGGTAACCCTGTCGCGCGACCGCGCTTTCCTTCGCCCGGTGCTGGGCGCACCCTCTTGAAGGGGATTTGCGGCGTTAACCGATTAACCCTGGCTGCGGGACGCCGCCTCTGGCGGCGTGAGGCTTTTGCGCCAGGGCGCGTCGCGGGACTTCGCACGGCCGGCGCGCGCCAGACGATCGCCGTCCGGGCGAGCGCGCGGCGGCCCCGCTTGCCGGCGGCCGGGCGGGGCGGCGTCGCAGCCTCGGCCGGCAGGGCGACCCGGTCGGGCGGAGGCGGTGTCATTCGAGAAACGCCCTCCCGATCTCCGGCGTCGAGGCGGTGGCCATGTCGCGCGGCTCCATCGGGTCGGCGGCGCGGGCGAGCGCGCCGGCCTCGAGCGCATGCGCGAAGGCGCGGGCCATGGCGGCGGGGTCGCCCGCTTTCGCCACCGCGGTGTTGAGCAGGACCGCGTCATAGCCCATTTCCATCGCCACAGCGGCCTGGCTCGGCAGGCCGAGGCCGGCATCGATGACGAGCGGCACATCCGGAAAGCGGGCGCGCAGCGCGCGCAGGCCATAGGGATTGACGAGCCCGAGTCCCGAGCCGATCGGCGCTCCCCAGGGCATCAGCACCTCGCAGCCCGCATCGAGCAGGCGGTCGGCGAGCACCAGATCCTCGGTCGTATAGGGAAAGACCTGGAAGCCCTCGGCCACCAGGATCCGCGCCGCCTCGACCAGGGCGAAGGGATCGGGCTGCAGCGTGTCGGTATGGCCGATCACCTCGAGCTTGATCCAGGCCGTGCCGAAGATCTCGCGCGCCATCTGGGCCGTCGTCACCGCCTCGCGCACGCTGTGGCAACCGGCGGTGTTCGGCAGCACCCGGACGCCGAGCTCGCGGACGATGGCCCAGAAATCCTCGCCCGCCCGGCTGCCGCCGCTCTCGCGGCGCAACGAGACGGTGGCGACCCCAGCCGCCGACGCCCGGAACGCCTCCGCGAGAATCGCGGGCGAGGGATAGCCGGCCGTACCGAGCATCAGCCGCGAGCCAAGATCGGTTCCGTAAAAGGTCGGCATCGCTCAGCCCCCCTGCCGTGGCGCCAGAACTTCGACGCGGTCGCCATCGTCGAGCACCGTCGCCATACGGGCCGTGGCCGGGACGAAGCGACCATTGACCGCCGTGGCGATGGTCGCCCCCGCGAAGCCGAGCTCGGCGAGGGCGTCGTGTAGTGCGCGCGCGCCGATCTCGCGCGGCTCGCCGTTAAGGACGATCCTCATCCATCACCTCCGGGCACTGGCCGTCCAGCACCAGATCGGCCGCCATCCGCGCCAGCGCCGGCGCGAGGAGGAAGCCGTGGCGATAGAGGCCGTTGACATAGATGCGGCTGCCCCGGCGGCGGATGCGGGGCAGGTTGTCGCGAAAGGCCGGGCGGGCGTCGACGCCGATCTCGACGAGTTCGGCCTCGCCGAAGGCCGGGTGCAGCGCATAGGCCGCCGTCAGCATCTCGAGCAGCGAGCGCGCGGTGATCCGGCCGCGCTCGCCCGCCTCGATCATCGTCGCGCCGAGCATGTAGACGCCGTCGCCGCGCGGCACGACATAGAGCGGGATGCGCGGGTGGAGCAGGCGCACGCTCCGCGACAGCGTCACGTCCGGACAGCGCAGGACAAGCATCTCGCCCTTGACGCCGCGGAGATCGGCGAGCGCGTCGCGCGCGGCCAGGCCGCGGCAGTCGAGGATGGTGCCCGCGGCTTCCTCGCCGGTCCGGATCGGCACGCCCTGACCTTCAAGCCGGCTGCGAAGCGCGGACAGGGTGGCGCGCGGATCGAGATGGGCTTCGTCGGCGAAGTAGAGGCCCCGGGGGAAGCGCCCGGCGAGGTCGGGCTCGAGCGCGGCGATCCCGGCCGCGTCGAGCGTGGTGTGGCGGCGGGTGCGCCGCGCGAACCGATCGAGGTCGCTCCGGTCGCGACCGAGGGCGACGACGAGGGTGCCGCCTGTCCGCACGGTGCCGGCATGGCTCTGCCACCAGCCTGCCGCCTCCTGGCCGAGGCGGACGACCGGTTCCTCGGCGCTCTCGCCCTCGCAGAAGGGCGCGAGCATGCCGCCCGCCCACCAGGAGCAGCCATGCGGTCCCGGCCCGCCGCCGCGGTCGACGATCGAGACGGCGGCCCCGCGGTCGGCGAGCTCCGCCGCGACGGCGAGGCCGGCGACGCCGGCGCCGAGGACGGTAAGATCAGGCATCGACAGGCACCGCTTCGGGCGAAGGCGCGGGCCAGAGCGCGTGGAAATGGTGCACCGGGCCGCGGCCATGGCCGATAGCGAGCCCGTCCGCCGCGCGGATTGCGGCATTGAGCCAGGCATGGGCGGCACCGACCGCCTCGACCAGCGGCAGGCCGCGGGCCAGCCCTGCGGCGATCGCCGAGGAGAGCGAGCAGCCGGTGCCGTGGGTGTTGCGCGTGGCGAGCCGCGGAGCCTCGAAGCCGACGATGCCGGCTTCGGTCACGAGGAGGTCGGTGCAGGCCGGCCCGCGGCCGTGGCCGCCTTTCATCAGCACCGCCCCGGGGCCGAGGGCGAGGAGGCGCCGGCCCTGGGCGGCGGCCTCCTCAGGGTTTGCGGCTTCCGGCTCGCCGAGGAGGCGCGCGGCCTCGGGCAGGTTGGGCGTGAGCAGCGTCGCTCGCGGCAGCAGCCTGTCGACGAGCGCCGCGACCGCCGGCGGCTGCAGCAGCGCGTCGCCCGACTTCGCGACCATTACCGGATCGAGGATGACAGGGGCGACGGTGCGGGCGAGGCCGGCGGCAACCGCGGCGACGATCGCGGGCGAGAACAGCATCCCGATCTTGACCGCGCCGACCGCGAGATCGTCGAGGACGGCGTCGAGCTGGGCTTGCACCATCGAGGGCGCGACCTCGGCGAGTGCTGTCACCCCTTGGGTATTCTGGGCGGTGATCGCGGTCAGGACCGACGCGCCATAGACGCCGAGGGCGGAGAAGGTCTTGAGATCGGCCTGGATCCCGGCGCCGCCGCCGCTGTCGGAACCGGCAATCGTAAGGGCGATCGGCGTTGCCGGCATGGTTGCTCCCCTCGGTTTCGGGGGCAAAGGGCAAGAGAATAGCTGCCGGAAGTGCGGTGCCCGTTCCCTACGCCGGCATTGCCCGGATCAGGTTCGATGGGTTGACGCGTCTGCGCCTCTCAGCCCCGACCGGGGCACCCCAACGGATGCGGGGGCGAGTTTAGAGCGCCTTCGCGGCGAGCGCAACCAGGTGCCGGCGCGCGGCGTGGGCGGCGTGGTTAAGGATCGGTAAATTTCCCTCTTCGGCCGGGCCACGTTCTGGCCTAACCTGATCCGGGGGTGGGGTAGCGCCGGCAGCCGCGGATGGCTGGCGGTTTTGGGGGCATCGAGGTGGGTCAGGATAGGGATGGAGAGGGGATCCGTCCGGTGGAGCGGGCGGGCGAGACCTGGAAGCGCCGGGACGGAATTCGGGCCGGAGCGGTCTCGGGGCCGTGGCGCAGCGCGCCGCGCCCGCCGGATGCCGCTGCCGCGTCCGCGTCGGCGCATCCCCTGCCGCAGGTCGGGGAGCGGGGTAGGGAGGGGGATCTGCGCGCCCCATCGCTCGGGGGGGCAGAGGCCGTCTTGGTGCTGACCAATCCGGTCAGGCCGTTGGCCGCCGAACCCGTGCCGTTGGTGGGGCCGGCGGCGGTCGCTCGGACCGGTGGGGCCGCGCAGGGGCGGCCCAAGGCGGCGCACTATTCCGTGCTGGGGGCGGTTCTGCTCGGCAGCCTGATCGCGGGGGCGATCATCGCCCTGGCCTTCCTGCTGCGTTTTGCCGAGGACAGGCCGACCCAGGCGGTCACGCCCCGCCCTGGAGCGGTCGTCGCTGACGCGACCGAGGCGGTGGGGCGCCCCGTCCTGTAGGGAGGCGCGTCGGTCGGCGGATGCCGCTGCGGGGGCCGGGGGCTCCGGTTTGCCGCTCGCGGCGAAGCGCCGGTCAGCAATGGATGTTGCCGAGCGTGTCGGTTCGGCAGAGGCGGGGGCGGGGCGGGGGTATCTCGCCCTCGCGCAGGAAGGTGTCCCCGAACTGGTTGGTCCGGGTTCCGGAGACGAAGCTCGGATTGGCCGGTGCGACGCGGGACAGGTTTTGCCGGCGGGGCGGGAAGACGACCAAGGGGTCGAGCCCATGGGTCGGCTGGCCGCTGCAGGCGATCATGCCGAGCGCGTTGGGGCGGCAGACCTCGATCGCCGCGCCCGGGCTGCCGCCCGAGATCAGCGCGACTGCGATCGCCAGCACGCGCCATGGTCCGGACATCTCCTCCTCCTTTGACGACCGCCCGGTGCCGGCCTGGGATCAAACCGGGTCCGCGTCGGCCGGAATCCCGATCTGCAGGATTTCGAGCTCGGTCGGGCGGCCGGCGAGCCGCAGGGTGACGAGGTCGCCGACGGCGGCGCCGATCAGCGCGCGAGCGACCGGCGCGGTATAGGCGACGCGGCCGGCAGCGGGGTCGGCCTCGTCCTCGCCGGTGATGGTCAGGGTCTTCGTCTCGCCCTCCGCCGAGAGATAGGTGACCCGCGCGCCGAACTGCACGGTCGGATCGGCCGGGTCGGGCGTCACCAGCCGCGCGGTCGCGTGGCGCAGGTTCCAGTAGCGCAGGTCGCGCCGGAGCCGGGCCGTGGCCTCCGGCTCGGGCTGAGCGGCGAGCGCGCGTTCGAGGCCCGCGATCGCTTCGGAGATCAGCCGCAGCCCGCGCGTCGTCACCAGGTTCGGCGCGGTGCTGACCGGGTGCTCGGGCGGCAGATCCGGGCGGGATCCGTCATCCTCGCGGACAAAAGCGCGGCTCATGGCATGTCTCCCTTCGAGCAGGTCGGCCCTTCAACGTGGTATCGGCGCCGGAGTTGCGCAAGCGGCAAAGCAAAGGCCCCGCCAGGGGCTGGCGGGGCCTTCCGATGGCTTGAGGTCCGGCGGGATTATTCGCCGTCGAAGATCATCTCGGGCGACTCGTCGACCGAGAGGGCGGTCGCGGCCTCGTCGTGATGCTGCGCGATGATCGCCGAATCGCGCTCGGCGGCGATGCGCTTGATCTGATGGGTCGCGCCGCCAGTGCCGGCCGGGATCAGGCGGCCGACGATGACGTTCTCCTTCAGGCCGACGAGCTTGTCGCGCTTGCCCTGGGTGGCCGCCTCGGTGAGGACGCGGGTCGTCTCCTGGAACGACGCGGCCGAGATGAACGACCGGGTCTGCAGGCTCGCCTTGGTGATGCCGAGCAGGATCGGAGCGCCCTTGGCCGGCTCGCGGCCCGCGGCGATCGCCTTCTCGTTCTCCTCGTCGAACTCCTGCTTGTCGACCTGCTCGCCCTTGAGGAGGGTCGTGCCGCCGGACTCCGCGATCTCCCACTTCTGCAGCATCTGGCGGACGATCACCTCGATGTGCTTGTCGTTGATCTTCACGCCCTGCAGGCGATAGACCTCCTGCACCTCCTCGATCAGGTAGTCGGCCAGCGCCTCCACGCCCATGATGGCGAGGATGTCATGGGGGGCAGGGTTGCCGTCCATGATGTACTCGCCCTTCTGGATGTAGTCGCCTTCCTGCACCGGGATGTGCTTGCCCTTCGGGACCATGTACTCGATCGGTTCGGCGCCTTCCTCGGTCGGGATGATGGTGATCCGCCGCTTGTTCTTGAAGTCCTTGCCGAAATGCACGTGGCCCGAGATCTCCGCGATGATCGCGTGATCCTTGGGACGGCGCGCCTCGAAAAGCTCGGCCACCCGCGGCAGACCGCCGGTGATGTCCTTGGTCTTGGCGCCCTCGCGCGGGATACGCGCGAGCACGTCGCCGGGGCGCACCTCCTGGCCGTCCTCGACCGAGAGGATCGCGTCGACCGACATCGCATGGACCTCGGGATTGCCGTTGGCGAGCCGCATCGGCTCGCCGGTCAGCGGATCCATCACGATGATCTCGGGCTTCAGGTCGTTGCCACGCGGGGCGGCGCGCCAGTCCGAGACGATCTTCTGGCTGATGCCGGTCGCGTCGTCGGTTTCCTCGCGGACCGAGATTCCGGGAGTGAGGTCGACGAACTTCGCGACACCCGCCTTCTCCGCGATGATCGGCAGGGTATAGGGATCCCACTCGGCCAGCTTGTCGCCGCGCGCGATCCGCACCCCTTCCTTGGCCAGCTGCTTCGAGCCATAGGCGAGCTTGTGCACCGCCCGCTCGACGCCATTCTCGTCGACGATGACGAGCTCCATGTTGCGGGCCATCACGATCTGCTCGCCGTCGGCATTGGTCAGCGTGTTGCCGTTGCGAACGGTCAGCATGCCTTCCTGGCTCGCCTCGAGGAAGCTCTGGCTGCCGCCCTGCGCAATCCCGCCGATATGGAAGGTGCGCATGGTGAGCTGCGTCCCCGGCTCGCCGATCGACTGGGCCGCGATGATGCCGACCGCCTCGCCCGGATTGACCTTGGTGCCGCGGGCAAGGTCGCGCCCGTAGCACTGAGCGCAAATCCCGTCCTCGGCCTCGCAGGTGAGGGGCGAGCGGATCTGCATCTCGAGGACACCCGCACCTTCGATCAGGTCGGCGGCGCGCTCGTCGATCAGGTCGCCCTGGCGGAAGATCACCGCCTGGGTCTTCGGGTCGAGCACGTCCTCCGCCGCGACGCGGCCGAGGATGCGCTCGGCGAGCGAGGCCACAACCTCGCCGTCCGCCACCGCGGCGCGCGCGGTGATCGAGCGGTCGGTGCCGCAATCGTCGATCTTGACGATGCAGTCCTGGGCGACGTCGACGAGACGACGGGTGAGATACCCCGAGTTCGCGGTCTTGAGCGCGGTGTCGGCCAGGCCCTTGCGGGCGCCGTGGGTCGAGTTGAAGTACTCGAGCACGGTCAGGCCTTCCTTGAAGTTCGACACGATCGGCGTCTCGATGATCTCGCCCGACGGCTTGGCCATCAGGCCGCGCATGCCGCCGAGCTGCTTCATCTGGGCGGGCGAGCCGCGGGCGCCCGAGTGCGACATCATGTAGACCGAGTTCGGCTCGAGCTCGCGCCCGGCATCGTCCTTACGGACCGCCGAGATCTCGCCCATCATCGCCTCGGCGACGGTGTCGGAACAATTCGACCAGGCATCGACGACCTTGTTGTACTTCTCACCCTGGGTGATCAGGCCGTCCATGTATTGCTGCTCGAACTCCTTCACCTGGTCGCGGGTGCGGTTCACGATCTCCCACTTCTTGTGCGGGATAACCATGTCATCCTTGCCGAACGAGATGCCGGCCTTGAAGGCCTCGGTGAAGCCGAGCGACATGATCTGATCGCAGAAGATCACCGATTCCTTCTGGCCGCAGTGGCGGTAGACGGTGTCGATGACCTCGCCGACCTCCTTTTTGCGGAGGAGGCGGTTCACGATGTCGAACGGCGTCTTGAAGTTCTTCGGCAGCAGCGCGCCGAGCCGCAGCCGGCCGGGCGTGGTCTCGTAGCGCTTCAGATAGGCGTCGCCCTGGTCGTCGATCTGCTCGATGCGGGCGATGATCTTGGTGTGCAGGTTGATGAGGCCCGCATGGAGCGCGTGGTCCACCTCCTCGATCGAGCCGAAGATCATGCCCTCGCCGGGCTGGCCGTCGCGCATGATCGACAGATAGTAGAGGCCGAGGATCATGTCCTGCGACGGCACGATGATCGGCTTGCCGTTCGCCGGCGACAGCACGTTGTTCGTGGACATCATCAGGACGCGCGCTTCCAGCTGCGCTTCGAGAGACAGCGGAACGTGCACGGCCATCTGGTCGCCGTCGAAGTCGGCGTTGAAGGCCGAGCAGACGAGCGGGTGCAGCTGGATCGCCTTGCCCTCGATCAGCACCGGCTCGAAGGCCTGGATGCCGAGGCGGTGCAGGGTGGGCGCGCGGTTGAGGAGCACCGGATGCTCGCGGATCACCTCGTCGAGGATGTCCCAGACCTCCGGGCGCTCCTTCTCGACGAGCTTCTTCGCCTGCTTCACGGTCGAGGAGAGGCCCTTGGCATCAAGCCGCGAGTAGATGAACGGCTTGAACAGCTCGAGCGCCATCTTCTTCGGCAGGCCGCACTGGTGCAGTTTGAGCTCCGGGCCGGTCACGATCACCGAGCGGCCGGAGAAGTCCACGCGCTTGCCGAGCAGGTTCTGGCGGAACCGGCCCTGCTTGCCCTTCAGCATGTCCGACAGCGACTTCAGCGGCCGCTTGTTGGTGCCGGTGATGACACGGCCGCGGCGGCCGTTGTCGAAGAGGGCGTCCACCGACTCCTGCAGCATCCGCTTCTCGTTGCGGATGATGATGTCCGGCGCCCGCAGCTCGATCAGCCGCTTCAGGCGGTTGTTGCGGTTGATGACGCGGCGGTAGAGGTCGTTGAGGTCCGATGTGGCGAAGCGGCCGCCGTCGAGCGGCACCAGCGGACGCAGCTCCGGCGGGATCACCGGAATGACCGTCAGCACCATCCATTCGGGACGGTTGCCGCTCTCGCGGAAGGACTCGACCAGCTTCAGCCGCTTGATGATCTTCTTGGGCTTCAGCTCGCCGGTGGCTTCCGCCAGATCGGCGCGCAGGGTCTCGGCCTCCTGGTCGAGGTCGATCGCCGCCAGCATTTCGCGGATCGCTTCCGCCCCGATGCCGGCGCGGAAGGCGTCCTCGCCATAGCGGTCCTGGGCCTCGAGATACTCCTCCTCGCCGAGCAGCTGCCCGTGCTTGAGGTCGGTCAGGCCCGGCTCGATGACGACGTACTGCTCGAAATAGAGGATGCGCTCGAGGTCGCGCAGCGTCATGTCGAGCATGAGGCCGATGCGGGAGGGCAGCGACTTCAGGAACCAGATATGCGCGACGGGCGAGGCGAGCTCGATATGGCCCATGCGCTCGCGCCGGACCTTCTGCAGCGTGACCTCGACGCCGCACTTCTCGCAGACGACGCCGCGATATTTCATGCGCTTGTACTTGCCGCACAGGCACTCGTAGTCCTTGATCGGACCGAAGATGCGCGCGCAGAACAAGCCGTCACGCTCGGGCTTGAACGTGCGGTAGTTGATGGTCTCCGGCTTCTTGATCTCGCCGTAGGACCAAGAAAGGATACGCTCCGGCGACGCCAGCGAGATCTTGATCTCGTCGAAGGTGCGCAGCGGCTGGACCGGAGTGAACGGGTTGGTGATTTCCTGGTTCATCTAGAATCCTCAAACACGTCTCTAGGAGGGGAGGGCGCGGACCGCCCTCACTCCGCTTCCGAATCCAGCAGCTCGATATTCAGGCCGAGCGAGCGGATTTCCTTGACCAGCACGTTGAACGATTCCGGCACGCCGGCCTCGAAATTGTCCTCGCCCTTGACGATCGACTCGTAGACCTTGGTCCGGCCGGCGACGTCGTCCGACTTCACCGTCAGCATCTCCTGCAGCGTGTAGGCGGCGCCGTAGGCTTCGAGCGCCCAGACCTCCATCTCGCCGAAGCGCTGGCCGCCGAACTGCGCCTTGCCGCCCAGCGGCTGCTGGGTGACGAGGGAGTAGGGGCCGGTGCTCCGCGCGTGGATCTTGTCGTCCACGAGATGGTGCAGCTTCAGCAGGTACTTCACGCCGACCGTGACGGGCCGGGTGAACTGCTCGCCGGTGCGGCCGTCATAGACGATCGACTGGCCCGACGTGTCGAAGCCCGCGCGCTGCAGGGCGTCGTTCACGTCCGCCTCCTTGGCGCCGTCGAAGACCGGGGTCGCGACCGGGACGCCCGAGGTGACGTTGCCCGCGACTTCGAGGAAATCGTCCTCGTCCATCTCGGACATCACCTCGTTATAGAGCCGCTCGCCATAGGCGACCTTCATCGCCTCGCGCACCGGGGTCATGTTGCCGGTGCGGCGGTATTCGCCGAGGCCCTGGTCGATCGCCTTGCCGAGGCCGCGCGCGGCCCAGCCCATATGCGTCTCGAGGATCTGGCCGACATTCATGCGCGAGGGCACGCCGAGCGGGTTCAGCACGAAATCGACCGGGGTGCCGTCCGCGAGGAACGGCATGTCGGCCTCGGGGACCACGCGCGAGATGACGCCCTTGTTGCCGTGGCGGCCGGCCATCTTGTCGCCGGGCTGGAGCTTGCGCTTCACCGCGATGAAGACCTTGACCATCTTCATCACGCCCGGGGGCAGGTCGTCGCCGCGGCGGACCTTCTCGACCTTGTCCTCGAAGCGGCGCTCCAGCGCCTTGCGCTGCAGCTCGAACTGGCCGTGCAGCGCCTCCTGCGCCTGGGCGTCGGCGTCGTCGCCAAGGGCGAGCTGCCACCACTGGCCGCGGGACAGGGTACCCAGAAGCTCCTCGGTGATCTCGGAGCCGGACTTGATCCCCTTGGGGCCCTTCATCGCGGTCTTGCCGAGGATCAGGTCCCGCAGGCGCGCATAGATGTTGCGCTCCAGGATCGCGAGCTCGTCGTCGCGGTCGCGGCTGAGGCGCTCGACTTCCTCGCGCTCGATCTGCAGCGCGCGCTCGTCCTTGTCGACGCCGTGGCGGTTGAAGACCCGGACCTCGACCACCGTGCCGTAGTCACCCGGCGGCAGGCGGAGCGAGGTGTCGCGCACGTCGGACGCCTTTTCGCCGAAGATGGCGCGCAGGAGCTTTTCCTCCGGCGTCATCGGGCTTTCGCCCTTGGGCGTGATCTTGCCCACGAGAATGTCGCCCGGCCCGACCTCGGCGCCGATATAGACGATACCCGCCTCGTCGAGGTTGCGCAGCGCCTCCTCGCCGACATTCGGGATGTCGCGGGTGATCTCCTCCGGCCCGAGCTTGGTGTCGCGGGCGGCGACCTCGAACTCCTCGATATGGATCGAGGTGAAGACGTCCTCCTTGACGATCCGCTCGGAGATCAGGATCGAGTCCTCGTAGTTGTAGCCGTTCCAGGGCATGAACGCGACGAGCACGTTCTTGCCGAGCGCAAGCTCGCCGAGGTCGGTCGAGGGGCCGTCCGCGATGAACTCGCCCTTCTTCACCACGTCGCCAACCTTGATGAGCGGGCGCTGGTTGATGCAGGTATTCTGGTTGGAGCGCTGGAACTTGCGCAGCCGATAGATGTCGACGCCGGGATCGCCGGGGGCGAGGTCCTCGGTCGCGCGCACCACGATGCGCATCGCGTCGACCTGGTCGATCACGCCCGCCCGGCGCGCGGTGATCGCAGCGCCGGAATCGCGCGCAACGATCTCCTCGATGCCGGTGCCGACGAACGGCGCCTCGGCGCGGAGCAGGGGCACCGCCTGCCGCTGCATGTTCGAGCCCATCAGCGCGCGGTTCGCGTCGTCGTTCTCGAGGAACGGGATCAGCGAGGCGGCGACGGAGACGAGCTGCTTCGGGCTCACGTCGATCAGGTCGATGTTCGCCGGCGGGTTCAACATGAACTCGCCCGCCTTGCGGGTCGAGACGAGGTCGGAGGTGAAGCGTCCATCCTCGTCAAGCTCGGCGTTGGCCTGCGCCACGGTGTGACGCATTTCCTCGGTCGCCGACATGTATTGCACGTCGTCGGTGACCTTGCCGTCGATCACCCGCCGGTACGGGGTCTCGATGAAGCCGTACTTGTTGACGCGCGCGAAGGACGCGAGGCTGTTGATGAGACCGATATTCGGGCCTTCCGGCGTCTCGATCGGGCACATCCGGCCGTAGTGGGTCGGGTGAACGTCGCGGACCTCGAATCCCGCCCGCTCGCGGGTCAGACCGCCCGGCCCGAGCGCCGACAGGCGGCGCTTGTGCGTCACCTCGGAGAGCGGGTTCGTCTGGTCCATGAACTGGCTGAGCTGCGACGAGCCGAAGAACTCGCGCACCGCCGCCGCCGCCGGCTTGGCGTTGATGAGATCCTGCGGCATCACCGTGTCGATCTCGACCGACGACATGCGCTCGCGGATGGCGCGCTCCATGCGAAGCAGGCCGACGCGGTATTGGTTCTCCATGAGCTCGCCCACCGAGCGCACCCGGCGGTTGCCGAGATGGTCGATGTCGTCGATCTCGCCCTTGCCGTCGCGCAGCTCCACCAGCGCCTTGATGACGGCGATGATGTCGGCGTTGCGCAGGGTGCGCATCGTGTCGGGCGCGTCGAGATCGAGGCGCATGTTCATCTTGACCCGGCCCACAGCCGACAGGTCATAGCGCTCCGGATCGAAGAACAGGCTGTTGAACAGCACGCTGGCCGCCTCGACCGTCGGCGGCTCGCCGGGGCGCATGACGCGATAGATGTCCATGAGCGCCTGATCGCGGTTCATGTTCTTGTCGACCGCCATCGTGTTGCGGATATAGGCGCCGACATTGACGTTATCGATATCGAGGGTCGGGATCTCGGTGATGCCGTTGTCGAGCAGGGTCTTCAGCGTGCCGCCGGTGATGCTGCCCGTCTTGGCGTCGATCTCCCAGGTCAGCTCGTCGCCGGCCTCGACCCAGATCATGCCCGTCTGCTCGTTGATGATGTCCTTGGCCGAAAAGCGGCCGATCAGGGTGTCGAACGGCACCAGGACCTCGGCGATATCGCCGCGGTCGCGCCATTCCTTGACCATGCGCGGGGTGATCTTCTTGCCGGCCGGCGCGATCACCTCGCCGGTCGCCGCGTCGATGACGTCATGGGTCGGCTTGGTGCCGCGCAGCCGCTCGGGGAAGAAGCGGGTCGCCCACATCGTGCCTTCCTTGCGGAAGCTGACGGTTTCGTAATAGGCGTCGCAGATCGCCTCCTGATCGAGCCCCAGCGCATAGAGCAGCGTCGTCACCGGCAGCTTCCGGCGGCGGTCGATGCGCGCGAACACGATATCCTTGGCGTCGAACTCGAAATCGAGCCAGGAGCCGCGATAGGGAATGATCCGGCTGGTGAACAGAAGCTTGCCGGAGGAATGCGTCTTGCCGCGATCGTGATCGAAGAACACGCCCGGAGACCGGTGCATCTGGGAGACGATCACCCGCTCGGTGCCGTTGACGATGAAGGTGCCGGACTGCGTCATCAGGGGCATGTCGCCCATATAGACGTCCTGCTCCTTGATGTCCTTGACCGAGCGCGCGCCGGTTTCCTCGTCGACCTCGAAGACGATCAGGCGCAGCGTGACCTTCAGCGGCGCGGCAAAGGTCATGTCGCGCTGCATGCATTCCTGCACGTCGTATTTCGGCGGCTCGAGTTCGTACTTGACGAATTCGAGCGTCGCAGTCTCGTTGAAGTCGCGGATCGGGAAGACCGACTGGAAGACGCCCTTCAGCCCTTCGCCATCCTGCGGAACGTCCTGGTCACCCGACTGCAGAAACAGGTCATAGCTCGACTTCTGAACCTCGATCAGGTTCGGCATCTCCGCGACCTCGCGGATGTGCCCATAGAAACGGCGAATGCGCTTGTGACCGGAATGCGTCTGAGCCATGCTCTCGTAACCTCTTGCCTCGCATCCGAGCCGCCCCGGCGGGGAACGGGGGCTCGGCGGTGCCCGACCATGTCGATCCCATGCTTGTGCGATGTCCCACTTCGCACACCCGGATCGGATGCGTCTGTCAGGGAGCCCGCCCGCAGGCGCCCGGAAAGACCCATCGTCAACGTCGAACTGGACCCACCCCCGAAAGGGCAGGTCCAGCCCGCATTCGCTAGCGCAACATAATGCTGCGGCGGATCACTTCAACTCGACTTCGGCGCCGGCGTCGGTCAGCTTCTTCTTGATGTCCTCGGCCTCGGCCTTGGACACGCCTTCCTTCACGGCCTTGCCGCCGGCCTCGACGAGGTCCTTGGCTTCCTTCAGGCCGAGGCCGGTGATCGCGCGCACTTCCTTGATCACGTTGATCTTCTGCGCGCCGGCCGACTTCAGGATGACGTCGAACTCGGTCTGTTCTTCCTCGGGGGCGGCAGCCGCGGCGCCCGCGGCCGGACCGGCCGCGACGGCGACGGCGCCCGCCGCCGGCTCGATGCCGTACTCGTCCTTGAGGATCTTCTTCAGCTCGGCCGCTTCGAGCAGGGTCAGGCCCACGATCTCTTCGGCCAGTTTCTTCAGGTCAGCCATTTTTTCCGTTTCCAATCAGGTTCGTTGTCTTTGTCCGGCGTGCGCGTCTCGACCCGCCGGCCTCCAGGTTTGCCTCAAGCCGCCTCACGCTCTTCGAGCGTGGTGAGGATGGCCGCGATATTCGCGGCCGGCGCGCCAATCGCCGAGACGAGGTTGCCGGCCGGCGCCCCGATGCAGGCCACGACGGAAGCAATGAGCTCCTCGCGCGACGGCATGGAAGCGACAGCCTTGACCCCCTCCTGGTCGAGCGGCGTCGCCCCTATCGCACCCCCAAGAACAACAAGCTTCTTGTTGTCCTTGGCATAGGCCTCCACCACTTTCGCGGCGGCGACCGGGTCCTCGGAATAGGCGAGCACCGTCATGCCCTTGAGCAGATCCCCCATCTTCTCTCCGGGGGTGCCTTTCAGGGCGATCTTGGCGAGCTTGTTCTTGGCGACACGGACCGCGCCACCCGCATTCTTCATGCGGAGGCGAAAGTCCGTCATTTCGGCAACCGTGAGGCCTTCGTAGTGCGCGACCACGACGACGCCAGAGTCCGCGAAGATCTGGCCGAGATCCCCGACCACAACTTCTTTCTGGGCTCTATCCACGTCTGCTTCTCCAAGTTTGGCGGGGTCGCCCCCGCCGGCTCAGTTTCGCCGGTTGCCCGGCGTCTCGGGTCCGTTTCCGGGTCCCGCCAAGAACAGCCCAGGACAGGCGTCCTGTTCGATCCTGATCGTTTCCCGTCTCAGGCAGGATTTCCGGGTCCGGGGATCGCTCCCTTCGCCCAACCCACCGTCTCGGACAGCGGGACGGCCCTGTGGCCACCCCAAGTCACCCCCCGGTCGCCCGGAGGGAATTCGTCATTCGGTGACCGCGTTGGCGATGTCGACCGTCACGCCCGGCCCCATGGTCGAGGAGAGCGAGATCTTCTTGAGGTAGGTGCCCTTGGCGCCCGCGGGCTTCGCCCGGTTCACCGCCTGCACGAAGGCCTTGACGTTCTCGATGAGCGCCTCGGGCGTGAAGCTCGCCTTGCCGACGCCGCCATGGATCACGCCCGCCTTCTCGACGCGGAACTGGACCTCGCCGCCCTTGGCGTTCTTCACCGCGGTCGCGACATCCATCGTCACCGTGCCGACCTTCGGGTTCGGCATCAGGTTGCGCGGGCCGAGAATTTTGCCCAGGCGCCCGACGATCGGCATCATGTCCGGGGTCGCGATGCAGCGATCGAACTCGATCTTGCCGCCCTGGATCGTCTCCATCAGATCCTCGGCGCCGACGATGTCCGCCCCCGCCGCCGTCGCCTCGTCCGCCTTCGCGCCGCGCGCGAAGACGGCGACGCGGACGGTCTTGCCGGTGCCGTTCGGCAGGCTGACCACGCCGCGGACCATCTGGTCGGCATGGCGCGGGTCGACCCCGAG
This sequence comes from Amaricoccus sp., assembly GCA_046348955.1. Lineage (GTDB taxonomy): Bacteria > Pseudomonadota > Alphaproteobacteria > Rhodobacterales > Rhodobacteraceae > Amaricoccus. The sequence continues at coordinate 59,817 of JAXMDG010000002.1, read as the reverse complement.
ATTCATCGCGATCTCGAGCGTCTCGTCGAACTTCGCGGTTGCGTTGGCCTTGATCAGGGCCACGGCCTCGGCGAGGGGCAGGTTCTCCTTGCCTTCGACGGCCTTGCGCGCGGCCGAGATGCGCTTTGCTACCTTCGCCATCGTCTCAGCCCTTCACATCGATGCCCATCGACCGGGCGCTGCCGGCGATGATGTTCATGGCGGCCTCGATGTCGGTCGCGTTCAGATCCTTCATCTTGGCCTGGGCGATCTCGCGCACCTGAGCGAGCGTCACCGACCCGGCGCTGGCCTTGCCCGGCGCCTTCGACGCCGATTTCAGCCCGGCCGCCTTCTTGAGATAGTAGGATGCCGGCGGCGTCTTGATCTCCATCGTGAAGGACTTGTCGGTGTAATAGGTGATGATCACCGGCGTGGGCGTGCCGACTTCCATCTCCTGCGTGCGCGCATTGAACGCCTTGCAGAATTCCATGATGTTGATGCCCCGCTGGCCGAGGGCGGGGCCCACGGGCGGGGAGGGGTTCGCCTTGCCGGCGGCGACCTGCAGCTTCAAGCTGCCTGCAACCTTCTTGGCCATGTCGGCCTCTCCTTTGTCCTGCCCGTTGGGACGCGTCCGGTCGGGCGTTCAAACACGTGGTCCGGCCCCCGCGGCGCGCCGCGAAAGCCTCCCACGAACGATCACGAGGCCTTGGAGACCTGCGTGAATTCCAGCTCGACCGGGGTCGCCCGGCCGAAGATCGACACCGACACCTTGAGCCGGTTGCTGGCCTGATCGACCTCTTCGACCATGCCGGCAAAACCCTCGAACGGACCGTCGGTCACATTGACCTGCTCGCCGGTCTGGAAGGTGATGATCGAGCGCGGCCGCTCCTGACCCTCGACGACCTGATTCAGGATCCGGGCGACTTCGTCGTCCTTCATCGGTGAGGGCCGGCCCTGCGGCCCCAGAAAACCGGTAACCCGGTTGATCGAGTTAATCAGATGGTAAGCCCGGTCCGTCATTTCCATCCGGACCAGTACATAGCCTGGCATGAAGCGCTTCTCGGTCTGCACCTTCTTGCCACGGCGGATCTCGATGACTTCCTCGGTCGGGACCATGACATCGGCGATCTCGTCGGCGAGACCCTGCTGCTCGACTGCCTCGCGGATCGCCTCGGCGACCTTCTTCTCGAAATTCGAGAGCACGCTCACCGAATACCAGCGCATCGCCATCTGATCGTCACCTCAATCCTGGAGCGGTTCGGCCCCCGCCCGCGGTCTTCTTCATCCGGGAACGGGATAGGTTCCGCGGCGCGCAAATGGAAAACGGCGCAGCATCGAATCGACCTGCGCCCCCGTCCGTCTGCGGAGCGCCGCAATAGCGCCCCGGCGCGCCAGGTTCAAGAGGCCATCTTCAAAATGGACTCGAGCCCGAACCGGATCAGCAGGTCGACCAGGAAGAAGAAGGTCGCGAAGATCGTCGCCATGATCATGACCATCAGCGTGGTCAGCCCGGTCTCGCGCCGGTTCGGCCAGACGACCTTGGCGGTCTCGGCGCGCACCTGCTGGATGAACTGCAGCGGATTGGTCCTGGCCATTGCGGGGCTCACCCTTTTGCGCAGCGCTGCTGCGGACGTTTGCATGCTGGCAGGGGCGGGGGGACTCGAACCCACGACCCTCGGTTTTGGAGACCGATGCTCTACCAACTGAGCTACACCCCTGCGGGCCGGCATGCAGGCGTTGACATATGGCCTGTCAGTCTTGGCCGCAAGGGGGGATTCTCGCGGAGGCGGCCGTAGCGGTGCCGCCTTGGGGGGCAAGGATCGTCTTCCGCCAGCTAACGCCGCGACAGGAGCCCCCGCAGGCCCTGGCGGAGGCCGCCGAGGCGCATCGGCGCGGGGAGGCCCGAGCCCTGCGGCCAGGGGCGCAAGCCGGTGGGTTCGAGCAGCGAGACGTCCTCTCCCTCGAGCACCAGGCAGGACAGGGTCCCGGTGCGGAAGGCGCCGGTATCGACCGCGATCCGGTTCGGATGATGCTCGACCATCGGCACGATGGTATGGCCGTGCACCACCTTGAAGCCGAAATCGGCGGGTGAGTTCAGGAAGCCGTCGCGAATCCAGATCAGGTCGTCGCGGCTCTGGCGCTCCATCGGGATGCCGGGGCGGATGCCGGCATGGGCGAAGACATAGGACCCGACCCTGAGCCAGAGCTGGCAGCGTTCGATGAAGGCGAGGTGGGCGGGCGGCAGGGCGGCGGCAAAGGCGTCGCGGGTGGCGGCGGGGTCGAGGTCGGTGGCGCCGGGCACGCCGTAGGAGGCGAGCGTGGTGTTGCCGCCCATGGCCGGGTTGAGCCAGTGATAGGTCCGGTCGTACCAGTCCGGGTCGCGCAGATAGGCCGGGATATAGCTGTCGTGGTTGCCGAGGAGGAACCGCGCCGGCAGGTCGGTCGCGGCTTCGAGCCGCAGCAGGAAATCATAGACGCCGCGGGTATCGGGCCCGCGGTCGCAGAAATCGCCGAGAAAGATCACCAGGGGGCGGGGATGGGGCCGGGCGGTGAGATCGGCGCGGATCCGGTCCACCATGGCCGAGGCCAGCGTCAGCCAGCCATGGATGTCGCCGATCGCGTAGATCCGCTGGCCCTCGGTCAAGTCCGGCATTGGCATCGTCCCTCGGATGGCTTCGGGCGGCGATCATGCCCAACCGCACGGCGAAGTCCAGCGCGCGGCGTCGGGACGCGCGCACGCAACCCGTGCGAAATCGGCTGTCGCACGCGTGCGACAAAGGTCAATGCATTATTTTTAAACAATAATTTTAAATCCGTTCACCGGATCGCAACGAAGGTTAAGCGCGCGCGGCTGGAGTTGAGGGGAAGATGGGCCGGGGAAGGCGGCGCGGCCGGCCGCCATCGGGCGGAAATGGGAAGGAATCCCGCTGAACGGCGGAAAGGAGCGGCGCAAGGAACGAACGACCGCAGTCGGATGGGCGACAGGCGGAGACGTGCCCGGTCGGGCGCCCGAACCGGGAAGCCATGCGCGCGGGCGCACCGGGCAGGGCTGGGGCGCGCCGGCACTATGTCGAGCGGCGGCGCTTGGCGGGCTTCTCGGTGAGGAAGAGGACAGTGCGGGCGGGGAGAGAGGCAACGCCGTCGGGGGCGCCGTCCCAGGCGGGGCCAGGGGGCAGGTGGAACGCGACATCGTGCCAGCCGCGATTGAACAGGACCACGAGCGGGCCGGCGGCGAGCAGCATGCCGAAAACCGTGCCCGCGCCCTGCCAATCCTGCGGGCCGAGATCGGCACCGGAGGGCGCCAGCCAGCGGACATCCGGGCCTTCAGGCGGGCCGCCTGTCAGGAAGGCGGGGTCCGACAAGGCCGGACAGGCGCGACGCAGCGCGGCGAGCTCCTCCGTGAAGGCGGCGAGCGCGGCGTCGCGGCCGGACCAGTCGAGCCAGGTGATCGGATTGTCCTGGGCATAGGCGTTGTTGTTGCCGGACTGGCTGCGCCCGAACTCGTCGCCAGCGGTCAGCATGATCGTGCCGCGCGAGGCGAACAGGGTGGCGAGCAGCGCGCGCAGGTCGCGCGCCCGGGCGGCGAGGATCGCGGGATCGTCGCTCGATCCCTCGGCCCCGTTGTTCCAGCTCAGGTTCTCGTTGTGGCCGTCGCGATTGTCCTCGCCATTCGCCGCATTGTGCTTGTGGGCATAGGCGACGAGATCGGCGAGGCTGAACCCGTCATGGGCGGCGATGAAATTCACGCTGCGGGTGGCGGGGGGCGCGAAACTGTCGGAGGAGCCGGCGAGCGCGGTGACGAAGTCGCCCAGCATCCCGCCATCGCCGCGCCAGAAGCGCCGCACGCGGTCGCGGTAGCGGTCGTTCCATTCGAGGAAGCTCGCCGGGAACTGGCCGAGCTGGTAGCCGCCGGGGCCGATATCCCAGGGCTCGGCGATCAGCACCCGGTCGGCGAGCAGCGGATCGGCCCGCATCGCCGCGAGCAGCGCCGCGTTCGGATCGAAGCCCGTGGGGCCGCGGCCGAGGATCGGCGCGAGATCGAAGCGGAAACCGTCCACGCCGGCCTGGGACACGAAATGGCGCAGCGTGTCGAGCACCAGCCGGCGGGTGGCGGGATGATCGCAATCGAGGGTGTTGCCGCAGCCGGTATCGTTGATCAGCGTGCCATCGGCCGCATGGCGGAAATAGGCCCGCGCGTCGAGGCCGCGCATCGAGAGGGTGGGGCCGAAAATGTCGCTCTCGCCGGTATGATTGAAGACGAGATCGAGGATCACCCCGATTCCGGCGCGGCGCAAGGCGGCGACGGTACTGCGCAGCTCGGCGAGGCCGCCGGGGCAGAGCCTGGGATCGAGCGCCATCAGCGCGACGGGGTTGTAACCCCAGCTGTTGCAGAGGCCGAGCGGCGGGAGGTGGCGCTCGTCGATCCAGGCAGTGATCGGCATCAGCTCGACCGCGCCTACCCCGAGCGATTTCAGATGCGCGAGGATCGCGGGGTGGGCGAGCGCGGCGACGGTGCCGCGCTGCTCCTCCGGTATGTCGGGATGGAGCATGGTGAAGCCGCGGACGCCGAGCTCGTAGACGAGCGCGCCGGGGCGGAAGAGCGGCGGCCTCGGCGCGACCGGGCGAGGCAGGGCGGTGACGACCGCCTTGGGCATCAGGGGGGCGGTGTCGATGCCGGCCTCGCGCGGGGCGCCGAGGCGGGGATCGTAGGCGAAGGGCCGGTCGAGGATCAGGGCGGCCGGGTCGACCAGGAGCTTCGCCGGGTCGAACCAGAGGCCGGAGGCCGGGTCATAGGGGCCGTCGGCGCGCAGCCCATAGCGCGCGCCGGGGCCGATGCCGGCGATCTCGGCCGCGAAGACATTGTCCGGGCCGCGTTGGAGCGGATGGCGGGTCTCGGCGCCGGTCGCGTCGAACAGGCAGAGCTCGATCGCGTCGGCGGCGCCCGACCAGACGGCGAAACGCGTGGCCTTGCGCCCCGGCGCGGCGCCGAGGCGGATCGAAGGCGGGGGCGTTTCCACGCTCAGGTGATCACATCCGGGCGGGTACGGCCGGTACGGCTCGATATCTCGGCGAGCTTCTCGGCGGCGGCGATCAGGTCAGCGAGCGCGGCAGGGGTTTCCTGGGCGAGCTTGGCCGGATCGGCCTCGTAGCGCTCGATATAGACGCGCAGCGTGGCGCCCGAGGTGCCGGTGCCGGACAGGCGGAACACCACGCGGCTGCCGCCCTCGAACAGGATGCGGATGCCTTGCTTGGCGCTGGTCGAGCCGTCGACCGGGTCGAGATAGGCGAAATCGTCGGCGGTGGCGATGGTGAGGCCGGCGACCTTGGTGCCGGGCAGGGTGGCGAGATTGGCCCGCAGCGCGTCGACGAGGCCGTTGGCGGCGGTGCTGTCGATGCCCTCATAGTCGTGGCGCGCATAGTAGTTGCGGCCATAATCCTGCCAATGCGCTTCGGCGATCGCCTTGGCCGGTTCCTTGCGCACCGCGAGGATGTTGAGCCAGAGCAGCACCGCCCAGAGCCCGTCCTTTTCGCGGACGTGGTTCGAGCCGGTGCCCGCGCTTTCCTCGCCGCAGATCGTCGCCATGCCGGCATCGAGCAGGTTGCCGAAGAATTTCCAGCCGGTCGGGGTCTCGAACAGCGGCACGCCGAGCTTTTCGGCGACGCGGTCGGCCGCGCCGCTCGTCGGCATCGAGCGGGCGATGCCGCTCAGGCCCGCTGCATAGCCGGGCGCGAGATGGGCGTTGGCCGCGAGCATGGCGAGGCTGTCGGAGGGGGTGATGAAGATGTCCTTGCCGACGATCAGGTTGCGGTCGCCGTCGCCGTCCGAGGCGGCGCCGAAATCGGGGGCGTCGGGGGCGAACATGGTCTCGAACAGCTCCTTGGCATGGACCATGTTCGGGTCGGGATGGTGGCCGCCGAAATCGGGCAGGGGCGTGCCGTTGCGGACCGTGCCCTTGGCCGCGCCGAGGCGGTTCTCGAGGATCTCGGTGGCATAGGGGCCGGTGATGGCGGACATGGCGTCGAAGGCCATGGTGAAGCCGCCGGCGAACAGCGCCTTGAGCGCGGGGAAGTCGAAGAGGCTCTCCATCAGTTCGGCATAGTCGGCGACCGGGTCGATCACCTCGACGGTCAGGGCGCCGAGGCTTTGGCTGCCGGTCCGGTCGAGGTCGATGTCGGGCGCATCGAGGATGCGGAACTGGGTGATCGCCTTGGTGCGGGCATAGATCGCGTCGGTGATCTTTTCAGGCGCCGGGCCGCCATTGCCGATATTGTATTTGATGCCGAAATCTTCGGTCGGGCCGCCGGGATTGTGGCTTGCCGACAGGATGATGCCGCCGAAGGCGCCGTATTTGCGGATCACGTTCGAGGCGGCGGGGGTCGAGAGGAGGCCGCCCCGGCCCACCATCACCTTGCCGAAGCCGGCGGCGGCGGCCATCTTGAGGGCGATCTGCACGACCTCGCGGTTGAAGTAGCGGCCGTCGCCGCCGATCACCAGCGTCTTGCCCTCGAAGCCGTCGAGGCTGTCGAAGATCGACTGGACGAAGTTCTGCACGTAGTTGGGCTGCTGGAAATGCGGCACCTTCTTGCGCAGGCCCGAAGTGCCCGGTTTCTGATCGTCGTAAGGGTGGGTCGGGACGGTCTTGATCATTGGGCTTGTCCTGCGGCTGCGGGAGCGAGGGAGGCGTAGAGGTCGGCATAGAGCGCGGCGCTGCGGTCCCAGGAGACGTCGGAGGCCATGCCGGCGGCGCGGATCGCCGCCCAGGCCTGGGGGTTGCGGAAGACCGAGACGGCGCGCCGGATCGCGCCGCGCAGGCCGTCGGCATCGACGGGGAGGAACTGGAAGCCGGTGGCGACGCCCGCATTGAGCGCGGCGGAGTTGGCGTCGATGATCGTGTCGGCGAGCCCGCCGGTGCGCGCGACCACCGGGACCGCGCCGTAGCGCAGGCCGTAGAGCTGGGTGAGGCCGCAGGGCTCGAAGCGGGAGGGGATGAGGATCATGTCGGCGCCGCCCTGCATCACATGGGCGAGCGGCTCGTCATAGCCGATCACCACGCCGACCCGGCCGGCATGCTGGGCGGCGGCGGCGAGGAAGGCGGCCTCGAGGCCCGGATCGCCGGCCCCGAGCACCGCGAGCTTGGCGCCGGCTGCGACGAGGTCGCCGATCGTCTCGGCCATCAGGTCGATGCCCTTCTGCCAGGTGAGGCGGCTGACCACGACGAAGAGGGGGTCGTCGTCCTGGTGCAGGCCGAATCGTTGCTCGATGGCGCGGCGGTTGCCGAGCCGATCGCCGGGCGTGCTGGCGGAGAAGCGGGCGGGCAGGAGGCGGTCGGTCTCGGGGTTCCAGACCTCGGTGTCGATGCCGTTGACGATGCCGTGCAGGACGGGCGCGCGGGTGTTGATCAGGCCTTCGAGCCCCATTCCGTAGGCGGGTCCGCGGATCTCCTCGGCATAGGTCGGGCTGACGGTGGTGATCGCCGAGGCATTGGCGAGGCCGGCCTTCAGGAAGCCGACTCCGCCGTAATATTCGACCCCGTCGAGCGAGAAGGCCTGCGGCGGCAGTTCGAGGCCGGGAAAGACCGAGGCGCCGAAATGGCCCTGGAAGGCGATGTTGTGGATCGTGGCGACCGAGGGCCGCCAGATGCCGTAATAGCGCATATAGGCGGGCGCGAGCGCCGCCTGCCAGTCATGGACATGCACGATGTCGGGCTGGAAGCCGCCGGCATCGAGCCCGCCGGCAAGGTCGGCGCCGGCGCGCGCCAGCGCCGCGAAACGGTGCCAATTGTCGGCATGATCGGCGCCGGACGCGTCGGCATAGGGGCCGCCGGCGCGATGGAACAGGGCGGGGGAATCGAGGAGATAGAGGTCGAGCCCTTCGATCGTCGCGAAGATCAGCCGGGCGGGGACGCCGAGCAGGTGGGCATATTGATAGACCTGCCAGGCGTCGGGACCGACGCGCTCCATCACGCTCGGATAACCCGGCATCAAAGTGCGCACCGCGATGCCCTGGCGCGCCAGCGCCGGGGGCAGCGCCCCCGCCACGTCGGCGAGCCCGCCGGTCTTGATCAGCGGATAGACCTCCGAGGCGATGGAAAGGACCTTCATCGCGTCAGAGCACCAGGCGGTCGATCATCGGCTGGGTGATCAGGCAGACGCCATTGTCGGTGCGACGGAACCGCTTGGCATCGAGCACCGGATCCTCGCCGACCACCAGCCCCTCGGGGATGATCACGCCCCGGTCGACCACCACCTTGCGCAGGCTGACATTCCGGGCGATCTCGACCTCGGGCAGGATCACGGCCTCCTCGAGCTCGGAGAACGAATTCACCCGCACGCCGGTGAAGAGCAGGCTGCGGCGGATCGAGGCGCCGGAGACGATGCAGTTGCCCGAGACGAGCGAGCTGACCGCCGAGCCGCGGCGCCCGTCCTCGTCATGCACGAACTTGGCCGGCGGGGTGATCTCGGCATAGGTCCAGATCGGCCAGCTATGTTCGTAGAGGTCGAGCTCGGGGATGACGTCGGTCAGATCGAGATTGGCTTCCCAATAGGCATCGACCGTCCCGACATCGCGCCAATAGGCGGTCGCCTCCTTGCTGGAGCGCACGCAGGACTGGCTGAAGCGATGGGCGACGGCCTTTCCGTGCTCGACGATGTAGGGGATGATGTCCTTGCCGAAATCGCGGCTGGAATTGGCATCGGCCGCGTCGCGCCGCAGCAGGTCCATCAGGAAGCGGGTATTGAAGACATAGATGCCCATCGAGGCCAGCGCGAGGTCGGGCTGGCCCGGGATGCCGGGCGGGTCGGCGGGCTTCTCGACGAAGGCGGTGATGGTGTCTTCGCCGTCGACATGCATCACGCCGAAGCCGGTCGCCTCCATCCTCGGAACTTCGAGACAGCCGACCGTCACGTCGGCAGCCGAATCCACATGCTGGCGGAGCATCAGCTCGTAATCCATCTTGTAGATGTGGTCGCCAGCCAGAATGACCATGAATTCAGGGTCATAGGCCTCGATGATGTCGATGTTCTGATAGACGGCGTCGGCGGTGCCCTCGTACCACTGCGTCTCGCTCACGCGCTGGGAGGCGGGCAGGATATCGAAGCTCTCGTTCCGCTCCGGCCGGAGGAAGTTCCAGCCGCGCTGCAGATGCCGGATCAGGCTGTGCGCCTTGTACTGGGTGGCGACCCCGATGCGCCGGATGCCGGAATTCAGCGCGTTCGACAGGGCGAAGTCGATGATCCGGGTCTTGCCGCCGAAATACACGGCCGGCTTGGCCCGCTTGTCGGTCAGTTCCTTCAGGCGGCTGCCACGGCCGCCGGCCAGCACATAGGCCATGGCATCGCGCGCCAGCGGTTGCGTTCTCTTTTCCACGTCACCCTCCCCGATATGTCGTTGGCCCGGCCCTTGGTCATGCCGGTTCGAATTCCAGCCAGATCGTGGCGAGCGGTGGCAGGGTCACGGCGGCGCCGATCCCCTGATCGTCCTGGATCGCCTCGACCCCGCCCAGATTGCCCACGCCGCTGCCGCCATAGCTGGCCGCATCGCTGTTCAGGATCTCGCGCCAGCGCCCGGCGCGCGGCAGCGGCACGCGATAGCCCGAGCGCGGAACCGGCGTGAAGTTCGAGATCACCGCCACCGGCGGCTCGTCGGGCGCCTTGCGCAGCCAGGCGAAGACCGAGTTCTGGTGATCGTCGGCGATCAGCCATTCGAACCCCTCGCCCTCGCAGTCGCGCGCATGCAGCGCCGGGCGGTCGCGATAGGCCCGGTTCAGATCGCGCACCAGCGCCTGGACCCCGCGATGCTCGGCGATGTCGAGCTGCCACCAATCGAGCCCGCGCGCCTCCGACCATTCGGCCCCTTGGGCGAATTCCTGGCCCATGAACAGGAGCTTCTTGCCCGGATAGCCCCACATGAAGCTGTAATAGGCCCTGAGATTGGCGAATTTCTGCCAGCCGTCGCCGGGCATCTTGGCGATCAGCGACCCCTTGCCGTGCACGACCTCGTCATGGCTGAGCGGCAGGATGAAATTCTCCGAGAAGGCATAGAGCAGGCCGAAGGTCAGGTCGTTGTGGTGGTGGGTGCGGTGGATCGGATCGCGCGACAGATATTGCAGCGTGTCGTGCATCCAGCCCATGTTCCACTTGAAGCCGAAGCCGAGCCCGCCTTCATGCACCGGGGCGCTGACCTTGGGCCAGGAGGTGCTTTCCTCGGCGATGGTGATGGTGCCGGGATGGCTGCCATAAACCGCGCGGTTGGTCGCCTGCAGGAACTCGACCGCCTCGAGATTCTCGCGGCCGCCGAACTTGTTCGGGATCCACTCGCCTTCCTTGCGGGAATAATCGAGATAGAGCATCGAGGCCACCGCATCGACGCGGAGTCCGTCGATATGGAAGGTCTCGGACCAGTAGAGGGCGTTGTTGACGAGATAGCTCATCACTTCGCGCCGCCCGAAATTGTAGATCGCGGTGTTCCAGTCGGGATGGAAGCCCTGGCGCGGGTCGGCATGCTCGTAGAGTGCGGTGCCGTCGAAATGCGCGAGCCCGTGCGCGTCGGTCGGGAAATGCGCCGGCACCCAGTCGAGGATGACGCCGATCCCGGCCCGGTGCGCGCCGTCGACAAACCGCGCGAATCCCTCCGGCGCGCCGAAGCGCGCGGAGGGCGCATAGAGGCCGGTGGTCTGGTAGCCCCAGGACGGATCGAACGGATGTTCGCTGATCGGCAGGAACTCGATATGGGTGAAGCCGAGATCGGCGACATAGGGGATGAGCTTGTCGGCGAGCTCGTCCCAGGAGAGGAAGCTCGAATCCCAGTGCCGCTGCCAGGAGCCGGCATGGACCTCGTAGATCGAGATCGCCTGGCGCCGTGCGTCGGTGTCGGCCCAGAAGCGGCGATGGGCGGCGTCGCCCCAGTCATGGTCGAGCCAGGGAGCCACCACGGAGGCGGTGGCGGGCCGGAGCTCGGCCGCCCGGGCGAACGGGTCGGCCTTGAGCGGCAGGAGCGTGCCGTCGGGGCCGATGATCTCGTATTTGTAGGGCAGGCCGGCATGGACCCAGGGGATGAAGATTTCCCAGATCCCGGTATCGCGGCGCAGGCGCATGGTATGGCGCCTTCCGTCCCAGCCATTGAAGTCGCCGACCACGCTGACGCGGCGGGCATTGGGGGCCCAGACCGCGAAATGCACGCCCTCCGCGCCCTCGTGGCTGATCGGGTGGGCGCCCATCTTGTCGAAGAGCCGGAGATGGCTGCCCTCGCCGATGTAATAGTCGTCCATCGGGCCGAGCACCGGGCCGAAGGAATAGGCGTCGGCGACCCACCACTCGCCGCCGGCATTGCTTGCCTGGTATTTGAGCGGCTGGCGCGTGGTGATGGTGAGCGGGCCCTCGAAGAAGCCGGCTTCGTGGCGGCGTTCGAGATCCCCGGCCGGCTGGCCGTCCAGGGTGAAGGCCGCGACGCGCTCCGCTCCGTCGATGAAGCAGCGCGCGACGAGCTTGCGTCCGACGGTCTGGATGCCCAGCACCGCGAACGGATCGCCGTGATTGCCGGCGACGATCGCCTCGACCTGCGGCGCTTCGAGATAGGCCGGGGGGGTGGGCTTTGCCTTGGTTTTGGTCGGCTCTTTGATCATGCCCGCGCTCCCCCGTCTTTTGAAGTTATGGTTCAGGATTACAATCTGACGCCCCAAATGTCTCCAGCATATTCCCGGATCGTGCGATCGGACGAGAACCAGCCCATCCGCGCGGTATTCAGGATCGCCTTCTCCCACCAGAGGCTGGGTTCGCGCCAGATCGCGTCGACGTCGCGCTGGGCGGCGGCATAGGCGTCGAAATCGGCGGCGACCATGAACCAGTCATGCTCGTAGAGCCCGCCGATCAGCCCGGCATAGCGGCCCGGATCGTCGGGCGAGAACACGCCCGAGGCGATCGAGGACAGGGCCTGGCTGAGCTCGGGCGAGCTCTCGATCACCTCGCGCGGGGAGTGGCCGTTCGAGCGGCGGTCGGCGACCTCGGCGGCGGTCAGGCCGAAGATCACGATATTGTCGTCGCCGACCTGTTCCTTGATCTCGACATTGGCGCCGTCGAGCGTGCCGATCGTCAGCGCCCCGTTCAGGGCGAACTTCATGTTGCCGGTGCCGGAGGCCTCCATGCCGGCGGTCGAGATCTGTTCGGAGAGATCGGCCGCGGGGACGAGGATTTCGGCGAGGCTGACATTGTAGTTCGGCACGAAGACGACCTTCAGCACCTCGCGCACCGCCGGGTTCGCGTTGATCACGCGGCTCACGTCGTTGGCGAGCTTGATGATCAGCTTGGCGTTGTAATAGGTGGGTGCGGCCTTGCCGGCGAAGATCTTGGTGCGGGGCACCCAGTCGCGTTCGGGATGCGACCGGATCTGGTCGTAGAGCGCCACGGTCTCGATGATGTTCAAGAGCTGGCGCTTGTATTCGTGGATCCGCTTGATCTGGATGTCGAAGAGCGAGTCGGGGTTGATCCGCATCCCCATCCGCTCGCGCACCAGGGCGGCGAGCCGCTCCTTGTTGCCATGCTTGACGGCGGCGAACTTCTTCTGGAAGGCCGGATCGGTGGCGAAGCGCTCGAGGTCGCGGAGCTTGTCGATATCGTCCATGAACCCGTCGCCGATCGTCTCGCGGATCAGGGAGAACAGCTCCGGGTTACATTGCATCAGCCAGCGGCGCGGGGTGATGCCGTTGGTCTTGTTGTTGATCCGCTTGGGAAACATCGTGTGCAGATCGTGGAACACGGTTTCCTTCATCAGCTCGGTATGCAGCGCCGAGACCCCGTTGATCGAATGCGCGCCCACGAAGGCGAGGTTGCCCATGCGCACCCGGCGCTCGCCGGTCTCGTCGATCAGGCTGATCGAGCGGATCTGCTCGTCCGACATCTGGAACTCGTTGCGCGCCTGGCGCAGGAGACGCGCGTTGATCTCGTAGAGGATCTGCATGTGGCGCGGCAGCAGGCGTTCGAAGAGCGGCACCGGCCAGCTCTCCAGCGCCTCGGGCAGAAGGGTATGGTTGGTATAGCCGATCGTCGCGGTGGTGATTTCCCAGGCCTTGCCGAAATCCATGCCGTGATCGTCGACGAGCAGCCGCATCAGTTCGAGCACGCAGACCGCGGGATGGGTGTCGTTGAGATGGACCGCGACCTTGTCGCCCAGATTGTCGAGGCTGTCATATTGCTGCAGATGGCGGCGGATGATGTCCTTGAGCGAGGCAGAGGAGAAGAAATATTCCTGCCGCAGCCGGAGCTCCTGGCCGGCGGCCGAGGTGTCGGCCGGGTAGAGCACGCGGGTCAGCGCGTCGGCGCGGTTGCTCTCGGCGAGCGAGCCGGTATGGTCGCCGGCATTGAAGGCGTCCAGCCGGATCGGGTCGATCGGCTCGGCCTTCCAGAGGCGCAGCGTGTTCACGCGGGCCCCGCGCCAGCCGACGATCGGCGTGTCATAGGCAGTGGCGATGACGCGCTCGGCCGGTTTCCAGACGAAGCGCTCCTCCGCACCATCGGCCTCGTGGAACTCGACGAAGCCGCCGAACCCGACCTCGTAGGCCGCCTCGCGCCGGTCGAACTCCCAAGGGTTGCCGTGCTCGAGCCAGGTCTCGGGCAGCTCGACCTGATTGCCCTCGACGATCTTCTGGCGAAACAAGCCGTGGCGGTAGCGGATGCCATAGCCATAGGCCGGCAGCCCGACGCTCGCCATGCTCTCCATGAAACAGGCCGCGAGCCGGCCCAGGCCGCCATTGCCGAGCGCCGCATCGGCCTCGAGCTCGGAAACGACGTCGAAATCGACCTTGAGGATCTTGAGCGCCTGGCGCATCGGTTCGAGCAGGCCGAGATTGCTGACCGCATCGCGCATCAGCCGGCCGATCAGGAATTCGAGGCTGAGATAATAGACCCGCTTGGTGCCCTGGGCATAGGTGTCGGTCGTCGTCTCCATCCAACGCTCGATCGCGCGGTCGCGGATCACCAGGATGGCGGCGTCGAGCCAGTCATAGGGTTTGGCGGCCCGGGAATTCTTGCCGATGCGGTACATCAGCCGGTCGATGATTTCGTTGGCGAGATCCTCCGGGTCGGTGGAGCGGGTGCTCGACAGCGGGAGGGATTGCTGTGGCTGGTTCATATCATGTCCCCGGGGCCGGCTGGCCCATTGCGTGTTACAGCCGTTGCGGTGCTTGAAGCGCCGTCTTGTCCGTCGAACGAGTGTTTCATCCCCCTCGGCGGAGCCCGCCGCCTCCGCGAAGTATCTCCATGTCCGGCCCGTGATCAAGCGGACTTCGCGCGCATTTTCGGGGGGGGCGGGCGCGGTGCGGGTCAGCCGCTATGGGTGACGGCCTCGATATTGTTGTCGTCGGGATCGAGGGCGAAGGCGGCGTAGTAGCGCGGATGGTAGTGCGGTCTGAGGCCGGGGGCGCCGTTGTCGCGCCCCCCGGCCGCCAAGGCCGCCGCGTGGAACGCGTCGACCGCGGCGCGGTCGGCGGCGACGAAGGCGACATGGAGGGGGCCAGAGACCGGGGCGCCGGCCGAGATCCAGAAGGCGGGCTTGCCGTCGCGGCCATAGCCGGCGCCGGCCGGCAGATCGGCGTCGCCGCCGAAGCTCATGACCCGCGCGAGGCCGAGCGGCGCCAGCGCCCGGTCGTAGAAGGCCAGCGCCCGGGCGAGGTCGGAGACCTTGAGGCCGATATGGTCGAGCATGGGCAGGGGCCTTTTTTGACAAGGGGCGCGCCGGGGCGCACGCCTAGGCGCCGGTTTCGGACAGGATCCAACTGAAATAGGCGTCGGTGGCCGCGACCGCCTCGACGGCATGGATCGCCGGCAGGTCGTAGGGATGCAGCGCCGCCGCCGCCTCGGCGACCGCCTCGAAGAGCTCGCTCCGGGTCTTGAGGGCGAGCGGCACCTCCTCGGCCCGCTCGATCGCGCCGTTCCAGCGATAGAGGCTCGCCATCGGGCCGCCGATATTGGCGCAGGCGACCAGCCGGCGCTCGAGCAGCGCCTGGGCGATCGCCTCGGCGGTCGCGCGGTCGGGGCAGGGGATATGGATGTCGATCGGCGGCATCGCGGACACCTCCCGGAGAAATCGCGGTTCTTTGACAATTGTAACCGGGATCTCAGCCCTTCCGAAACCGTTCTCGACTACCAGCTAAGAAGACCGGCCCGGGGTGGGGCCGCTGGTTCGGGAAAGGGAGCGACCATGAAGACCGCCAAGGACAGCAAGGAGACGCCGGCCCAGCCGCCGCGTCCGGCCCCGCCGAGCCCGCGCTTTCCGGACTGGGCCGCGATCTGATCCCCGTCGCACGCGTGCGACAAAGATCAAGTTCATGATATTGCTGATAGATCGAAAATCCGTCAACGGTTCCGCAAGGAAGGTTAACCGCCTCGCCATCGGCGCGGGAACCGCCTAGTGTGGCGGCAGGACCCTCGTCGGAGACGCGCGATGCGGATAACTGCCCTGCCGATCCTCTGCGCCCTTGTCCCGGGCGCTGCCTGGGCCAGCGCCTGTGATACCGTGACCGACGCGCTCGGGCGGCTGGCCGCGGCGCCGGCGGTGCATCAGACGATCAGCATGGGCGACCGTCCGCAGATGCAGCTCATCGCGGTCGGCGAGGCGATGTATGTCGATCAGGGCGCGGGCGGCTGGATGAAGCTGCCGATGCAGCCGGGCATGCGAGCCACGATGATGCAGCAGGCGATCCCGGACCCCTCGGCGCTCAAGGATTGCCAGGCGGCGGGGGCGGACGCGATCGACGGGCTGGCGATGACGATCTACCAGTATGTGCCGCCTTCCTTCGCCGGCGAGGTGCCGCAGGCGCAGAAGCTCTGGATCGGCGATGCCGATGGCCTGCCCTATCGGATGACCACGACGGCCGAGGGCAAGCCGATGGAGATGACCGTCCGCTACGACGGGGTCAAGGCGCCGATGTGACGCCGGCGCCGGACGGGCGTCTGCCGCCGGCCGGGCGGAGGACGGGGGAGCGACGATGAAGCTGACATGCCTCGATTGCGGGCAGGTGAACCGGGTGCCCGACGACCGCCTCGGCGCCGGGCCGAAATGCGCGACCTGCGGCGCGGCGCTGCTCGACGGCAAGGTTCCGGCGATCGATGCTGCGACGCTCGACAAGGCGGTGCGCAACGACGGCCTGCCGCTCGTCGTCGACTTCTGGGCGGCGTGGTGCGGGCCGTGCCGGATGATGGCGCCGGAATTCGCGAAGGCGGCCGCGGCGCTGCGCGGCCGAGCGCGGTTCGCGAAGCTCGACACCGAGGCGGAGCCGGCGGTATCGGCGCGGTTCGGCATCCGGGGGATCCCGCTGCTCATCGCCTTCCGGGGCGGCCGCGAGGCCGCACGGCAGGCCGGGGCGCAGCCGGCGGCGGCGATCGAGGCCTGGATGCGGGGAGTCGGGGCCGACGTCACCTAGCGGCTGCGGCAGGTGGTCGCGCCGGCGGCCTTGGGCTCCGCCTCCCGGATGAGGGGGCGGAAGGCGCGGCGAAGCGAGAGCAAGGTCCGGAAGGGTGAGCGCGGGCTCTGGCAGCGACGCTACTGGGAGCACATGATCCGGGACGCTCAGGACTGGCGGCGGCATGTCGAGTATTGCTGGTTCAATCCGGTAAGGCACGGGCTGGTCGGCGCCGTGCGGGACTGGCCGCTGTCATCCTTCCATCGCGACGTGCGGCGCGGGTTGGTGCCGGAGGATTGGGGCGGAGCGGCCGGCGAAGGCGCGTACGGGGAGTGAGACAGGAAAAGTGGTGGGTGCGAGCACCCACCCTACTCTTGCTGACCGGCCATCGTGCCCCGGGGGCGGGAGTCACCGGGCCGCGGGGGATTGCGGCACGTCGTAGAGCTTCGTCGTGTCATAGCCGTTCCGAGCCAGCGCGGCCTCCGCCTCGGCCCGGCGCTGCGGGTCGATCGTCGGGGTGCGGGCGAGGATCCAGCCGGCGCGGCCGGAGGGGACGCCGACGGCCGCGGTCTGATAATCCTTGTCGACCCAGAGCACCCAGTAATCGGCCGCGACGAAGGGGACGCTGGCGAATCGCACCTTGAGCTCGCCGGGCGCGACGATCGTTGCCGTGCCGGCGATGCTCTCGGCCGGACCGTCCGGGTTGTCCTTGCGGCAGGTATTGAGGACGCTGATGGTCCGCGCGTCGATGGCGCCGTAATCGGCGGTGGTGGCGGTGCAGCCCCGCTCGAAGATCACCGGGAAGCGCGCGATCTCGTACCAGCGCCCGAGATAGCGCTCGGGCGCGACATCGCGCTGTGCGGCGATTGGCGTCGTGGCATCGCGATAGCTCGGCGCGCAGGCGGCGAGGGCGAAGGTGGCGGCGACGAGGATGGGGAGGCGCATGGACCGGCTCCGGGATGGGGATGGCGCTGGTCTAGCCGATCGGGGCGCGGGCGGCCATGGGGCGCGGATGGCCTGTTCTTGCGAAGACGCGGTTGCGTCGTGTCGCGCGGGAGCGGATCGTGGGGCAGCGATGCCGTCGGGAGCCCGTGACCGCGATGGTGAGGGGCCCTCGTCGGCCGGAACCGAGCGCGGCTTCACGGCGGGACCCTACACCAACGGCGCCGACAATGTGGGCCATGTCGACCTATCGCCGCGTGGCCGTCCCCGGAGCGATCTCCTTCTTCACCGTCAGGCTGGCTGGCTGGCGGAGTCAAGCGCTCGTGGAGCATGCGGACGCTCTGCGAGCCGCCTTCGTCGCGACGGCGCGCGAGCATCCGGTACGGGTGGATGCGATGGTTATGCTGCCGGAACATCTGCATGCGGTCTGGCGGCTGCCCGAGGGCGACGCCGACTTTCCGCTGCGCGGGCGCAAGCTCAAGACGCGCTTCACCCGGGCGGTCGGGCGTAGGGTGGGTGATTCACCCACCCCCTGGCGACGCAGCGAGAGCAAGGTCCGGAAGGGCGAGCGCGGGCTCTGGCAGCGGCGCTATTGGGAGCACATGATCCGGGACGCCGAGGATTGGCGGCGGCATGTCGGATATTGCTGGTTCAATCCGGTGAGGCACGGGCTGGTCGGCGCCGTGCGGGACTGGCCGCTATCGTCCTTTCACCGCGATGTGCGGCGCGGCCTGGTGCCGGCGGACTGGCGCGGAGCGGCCGACGAAGGCGAGTTCGGGGAGTGAGAGAGGGAAAGCGGTGGGTGCGAGCACCCACCCCACTACGCTTGCTACGCTTACTACCTAAAAGACATAAAGGGACTAAATCTATCAAATATTACGTCAAGTTGTTCAATCAGCCACTTTAATTCACGATGCTCCTTTTCAACAAGCTTTGTTCGCTCTGAGCCCACAGGCACCCCCTCAAGCTGTGCTTGATATGAGCTCATGTCGATCGAGCGGCTGCGTATCTCGATGAGATACTTCTGCATCTCTGGTCCGAAAAGGAAGAGCGCGTTCTGGTGGGTCTTGTTGAACTTCCATATCGAATCGTCGGAGATCTTCGCTTCCCTGAGGATTTCGCTAAGATACGTCTGAGTCTCCCGGAAGACCTCCATCCTCCGCTCGAAGAGTCGTTCCTTCAGCGTGTCTCGATTTGTCTGCCATTGTCTCCACGCGACATAAGCGACAAGCGCCGCTATCATGGGCGTTGCAACGGCATTTAGAGCCTGAATCCATGACGGGACGGTGGCGGGAAGTGTCACCGCGCAAATTTCTTATACTTGATCCGCTTCGGCTCCACCGCGTCCGGGCCGAGGCGGCGGATCTTGTCGGCCTCGTAGTCCTCGAAGTTGCCCTCGAACCATTCGACGTGGGCGTCCCCTTCGAAGGCGAGCATGTGGGTGCAGATGCGGTCGAGGAAGAAGCGGTCGTGGCTGATGACCACGGCGCAGCCGGCGAAGTCGACCAACGCATCCTCCAACGCGCGCAGGGTCTCGACGTCGAGGTCGTTCGTCGGCTCGTCGAGGAGGAGGACGTTGCCGCCGGCGCGGAGGAGCTTGGCGAGGTGGACGCGGTTGCGTTCGCCGCCCGACAACAGACCGACCTTCTTCTGCTGGTCGGTGCCCTTGAAGTTGAAGGCGCCGCAGTAGGCGCGGGAGTTCATTTCGGCGTCGCCGAGCTTCACCACGTCGAGGCCGTCGGAGATTTCCTCCCAGACGGTCTTGTTCGGGTCCAGCGCGTCGCGGGACTGGTCGACGTAGGAGAGCTGGACCGAGTCGCCGTAGGTGATGGTGCCGGCGTCGGGCTGTTCCTGCCCCGTGAGCATGCGGAAGAGCGTGGTCTTGCCGGCGCCGTTCGGGCCGATGACGCCGACGATGCCGCCGGGGGGCAGCGCGAAGGTGAGGTCGGAGACGAGTTCGCGGTCGCCGTAGTGCTTTTCGAGGCTCTCGACGGAGATCACGTTCTGGCCGAGGCGGGGGCCGTTCGGGATGACGATCTGGGCGGTGGTGATCTTCTCGCGCTCGGACTTGGAGGCGAGTTCGTTGTAGGCGTTGATGCGGGCCTTCTGCTTGGTCTGGCGGGCTTTCGCGCCCTGGCGGATCCATTCGAGCTCGCGGGAAAGGGTCTTCTGGCGGGCCTTGTCCTCGCGGGCTTCCTGCTCGAGGCGCTTGGCTTTCTGCTCGAGCCAGGCGGAGTAGTTGCCCTCGTAGGGGATGCCGCGGCCGCGGTCGAGCTCGAGGATCCAGCCGGTGATGTCGTCGAGGAAGTAGCGGTCGTGGGTGACGATGAGGATCGTGCCTTTGTATTCGATCAGGTGCTTCTGGAGCCAGGCGATGGTCTCGGCGTCGAGGTGGTTGGTCGGCTCGTCGAGGAGGAGGACGTCGGGGTTCTCGAGCAGGAGCTTGCAGAGCGCGACGCGGCGCTTCTCGCCGCCGGAGAGGCTGTCGACGGCGGCGTCGTCGGGGGGGCAGCGCAGCGCCTCCATGGCGACGTCGACCTGTGAGTCGAGGTCCCAGAGGTTCTGGGCGTCGATCTGGTCCTGGAGGGCGGTCATCTCCTCCATGAGCTCGTCGGTGTAGTCCTCGGCGACCTTCATCGCGACGTCGTTGTAGCGGGTGACGAGGGCGGATTTGGCGGCGACGCCTTCCATGACGTTGCCGCGGACGTCGAGAGCGGGGTCGAGCTCGGGCTCCTGCGGGAGGTAGCCGACGGTGACGCCCTTGGCGGCCCAGGCCTCGCCCTGGAAGTCCTTGTCCTGGCCGGACATGATCCGCAGCAGCGAGGACTTGCCCGAGCCGTTGACGCCGACGACGCCGATCTTCACGCCGGGGAGGAAGGAGAGGCGGATGCCTTCGAAGACCTTCTTGCCGCCGGCATAGGCCTTGGTGAGGCCGTCCATGTGGAAGACATATTGGGGGGTGGCCATGACTCGCCTCTCGCTCGGGAATTGCGCCCGTCTTTACGGGCTCGGGGCAGGGATGGCAAACGGTGACGCGGCGTCCGATCGCGCCCGCGGTGACGGTTTGTTAACCCCGGCGCCCGCCAATGCGGGAGCACGGGAGAGGGCTCATGCGGGGCGCGCTGCTGCTTCGGGTCGGATTGCTGCTTTTGGCCGGGGCAGGGCCTGCCTCGGCGGGCGCCTGGCCGCGCGAGCAGGGCAAGACCTTTCTGTCGCTGAGCCAGGTCTTCACCACCGAGGTCGAGACGCTGATCGCGCCGGGCCAGATGGTCACGTCCTACAGCTCGCTCTATGCGGAATATGGGCTGACCGAGAAGCTCACGATCGGGCTCGACGCGGGCTATGGCGCCGGGCCCGACAGCGGGGTCAGCACGGGTGTCGCCTTCGCGCGCTATCCGGTCTGGGAGAGTACGGGCGGACAGCGGGTGGCGCTGGATTTCGGCGTCGGCTGGCGCAGCGACGCGGACCAGGGTCAGGATCTGCGGCTGCGGCCGGGGATCGCCTGGGGCATGGGGTTCGACAGCCGCTGGGAGCAGGGCTGGCTCGGGATCGAGGCCTCGGCCAACTTCCTGGTCCCTTCGGGGCAGCAAATCTACAAGGCCGACTTCACCGCCGGGATCAAGCCCAACGACCAATGGATGCTGATCGGGCAGATCCAGACGGGGCGCTATCCCGGGACCGAGGCGCTGATCCGGATCGCGCCGTCGGTGGTGCGGGCGATCACGCCCAGCACGCATCTGCAGCTCGGCGTCGAGGGCACGGTGCTCGGCGACGATTCGATCGGGGCGAAGCTCGCGCTCTGGCTGGAATTCTGATCGCCAGCCGCGGACCCGTCAGGCGCTGGTGCCTTCGGCCAAGCGGACCTCGACCCCGTCGATCCGCCAATCGCCATCGACGCGAACCATGGCAAATTCGGCGACATAGAGCGTGCCGGAGCGGTCGGTGATGAGCACGTTCTGGAACGTCCGGCCATCCCGTTCGGTCCTGCTGGCGAATTGCAGCCTGGCGGGATGCCAGATCATCGGGAAGCCGTCGCGCACCATCCGGCAGAAGCGCTCCGCGCTGCGGAACCGGTGGCGCACCGCCGGCGAGGCATGGGCGAAGGCGCGGTCGATATCCTCGGTCTGGAAGGCGGCGATCTGGTCGGAGATCGCGGCGCGGATCTCCGGCGCCGCGTCTTGGGATCGCGCCGCCGAGGGGAGCAGGGCCGCTGCCAGGACCACGGCCATCAGCCAGCGTCGCATTGGTCGGTTCCTTGCGGGTGCTCCATCCGTTCGAATCTGGAGGTGCGCGCGTCGGGGTCAAGGGCGTTCTGGCGGCCGCCGGTCGGTCCGATCTGGACCTGGCCATCGGGCAGATGCAGAACAGCAGCGCGGTGTCCTGGATCGTGAGGACGTCGACGATACCGCCCGAGGGCGGGCATGGGGAGGACCGCGATGCGTGGCTGGGGCAGGTACGGGCGATCCGCGCGAGCGAGGCTGAGCGGATGACGCGTCAGGTGGATCTGCCGAGCCTTGCCGCGGCGCTCGCTGCGGGGCAGGGGAGCGCGCGGCGGCTTGTTGCGGTCGCAGGGCCTCCGGGATCGGGCAAGAGCACCTTCGCCGAGCGGCTTCAGGCCGCGTTGGCGCCGTCGCTGCTGGCGGAGGTTCTGCCGATGGACGGCTATCACTACGACGACGTGGTGCTGACCGCGCGCGGGGATCGTCCGCGGAAAGGGGCGCCGCACACCTTCGACGTGGATGGATTCGGGGCGATGCTGGCGCGGCTCCGGGCCGATGACGGGCGCGACGTCGCGGTGCCGGTCTTCGACCGGTCGATCGAGATCGCGCGGGCGGGCGCGCGCATCATCCCGGCCTCGGTGCGGCTGGTCGTCGTTGAGGGCAATTATCTGCTGCTCGATGATCCAAACTGGGCGCGTCTGCGGTCGAATTTCGACGTGACGGTGTGCCTCCGGGTGCCCGAGGACGAGCTGGAGGCGCGACTGGAGGCGCGTTGGCGCGGCTACGGGCTCGCGGGCGCGGCGCTGACGGAGAAGATGGAGGGGAACGACTTGCCGAATGTGCGGCTGGTGACGCGTGGCTCGGTGCCGGCGGATTTCGAGGTCGCGAATTTTGGGGGCTGACCGGGCTCGGGCGTGGTGACGCAGGACCGGCTTCGGCCGAGCGCGCAACCTGGAATTTAGCTCTTGACAGAGCGTACGCCCTAGGGTATAAGACAGGCAAGCTGGAAGAAGTGGGTCGGCAGGCGCGTCGCAAGACGCGGCCTGCCGTTTCTTTTTCTGCCCGGGCGGAGCAGCCAGGGCAAACATCACATGGTTATTTCAGCGGAAGGTGTGGCGGCGCAGGGCGATCTGCTCGAGCGCACGCTCGAATTGTACCGTGATCTGTCCGTGGCACTTCGCGAACAGATCACGCGGTTCAAGGGTGGCATCGGCGACAGCACCGATGGCACGAAGGAAATGGATGCGGCCGTAAGGGCGCACCAGAAAGTGCTGCTTACTGTTCTCGAAATCGAGGCTGGTCTTGTCAAACGAAGCAGAGCCTGGGCGGGGTCGGGGGGTGAACTCGACCTCGACGCCGCCCGCGCCGAGATCCTTGCGAGACTTGCTCTCTGGCCTGCCGAAGGGTGAGCTGGAGCGCTTCCTGTCGAGCCTGACGCCGAACGCGCTGATGTCCCTGCCCTGGCTCTTCGAGCACTGGGCGCTGGAGGGACATCAGCTGCCTCCCGTTTCCACCAAGGACGGGGGCGACTGGACCACCTGGGTGATCCTCGGCGGGCGCGGCGCAGGAAAGACCCGCGCGGGTTCGGAATGGATCCGCGCGCAGGTGGAGGGCGGCCGGCCGGGCGACCCGGGACGTTGTTCCCGGGTCGCCCTGGTCGCCGAGACCCTCGATCAGGCGCGCGAGGTGATGGTGTTCGGAGAATCCGGCATCCTCAACGCCTCGCCGCCCGACCGCCGCCCGGAATGGCAGGCCACCCGCAAGCGGCTGGTCTGGCCGAACGGCGCGGTGGCGCAGATCTTCTCGGCGAGCGATCCCGAGAGCCTTCGGGGACCGCAATTCGATTGCGCCTGGAGCGACGAGCTCGCCAAGTGGAAGAAGGGCGCGGATGCCTGGGACATGCTGCAATTCGCGCTGCGTCTGGGCGAGCGGCCGCGTCAGCTCGTCACCACGACGCCGCGCAACAACCCGTTGTTGCAGGCGATCCTCGACGATCCGGCGACGGTGACGACCTCGGCGCCGACGAGTGCCAACCGGATGCATCTGGCCAAGAGCTTCCTCGAGACCGTGACGCGGAAATATTCCGGCAGCTTCCTCGGCCGCCAGGAGCTCGACGGCGAGATCCTGAAGGAGATCCCGGGGGCGTTGTGGAGCTGGGCGAGCCTCGAGGCGGCGCGGTCGCCGCGGCATCTCGATCTCGATCGGATCGTGGTGGCGATCGATCCGCCGGTGACCGGCGGCGCCGATGCCGACGAATGCGGGATCGTGGTCGCGGGCGTGTCGCAGGTGGGGCCGCCGCAGGACTGGGTGGCGGAGGTGATCTTCGACGGCAGCGTCGCAGGGGCCTCGCCGCAGGCCTGGGCGCAGCGGGCGGTCGAGCTCTACCACCGCTACAGCGCCGATCGGCTGGTCGCCGAGGTCAATCAGGGTGGCGACCTGGTCGGAACGATGATCCGGCAGATCGATCCGATGATCGCGTTCCGCGCGGTTCGCGCGGCGCGCGGCAAGGCAGCGCGGGCCGAGCCGGTGGCGGCGCTCTACGAGCAGGGGCGGGTGACCCATCGCAACGCCTTCCGCGAGCTCGAGGACCAGATGTCGGCGATGACGCCGGGCGGCTATGCCGGCCGGGGCAGTCCCGACCGGGTGGACGCGCTCGTCTGGGCGATAACCGACCTGATGCTCGACCCGGCGGCCGGCTGGCGGAATCCGCGCGTCCGCGGGCTCTGAGCGGCGGGTCTTCGGGCCCACTCTTTCCAATTTCAGGAGCAGGCTGCCATGGTCTTGCAGATTTTCCGCGCCGCGAAGCCGGCCGCACCCGAGGCGAAGGCTTCGGCGGCGGCGCCGCTGGTCGCGATCCAGGGGGCTGGTCGGGTCGCCTGGTCGGCGCGCGATGCCGCCACGCTGACCCGCGTCGGGTTCCTGAACAATCCGGTAGGCTTCCGCTGCGTCAAGATCATCGCCGAGGCGGCCGCGGCGGTCCCGGTTGTGGTTCAGGACGCGGCGACCCGGTTCGACCTGCATCCGATCCTCGACCTCCTCGCCGCGCCCAATCCGGGGCAGGGGCGCGCGGCCCTGTTCGAGGGCTTCTACGGCAATCTGCTGCTGACCGGCGACGGCTATATCGAGGCTGCCGGGCGGCACGGATCGGGCGGTCCGCGCGAGCTCTATGTGTTGCGCTCGGACCGGATGCGGGTGGTTCTGGGCAGCGACGGATGGCCGGTCGCCTACGAGTACAGCGTCGGCGCGGCCAAGCATTCCTTCGACCTGCGCCAGGACCCGGTTCCGGTGCTGCATGTGAAGAGCTTCCACCCGACGGACGACCATTACGGGCTGACACCGCTCCTGGCCGCCGGCGCGGCGGTCGATGTGCACAATTCCGCCGCCGCATGGTCGAAGGCGCTGCTCGACAACGCGGCGCGCCCGTCCGGCGCGATCGTCTACAAGGGTGCGGACGGCCAAGGGTCGCTTGCGTCGGATCAGTATGAGCGGCTGATCGAGGAGCTCGAGACCCATCACCAGGGCGCCCGCAATGCAGGCCGCCCGATGCTGCTTGAGGGCGGGCTCGACTGGAAGCCGATGGGCTTCTCGCCCTCGGACATGGAGTTCCACCGCACCAAGGAGGCCGCGGCGCGCGACATCGCGCTGGCTTTCGGCGTGCCACCGATGCTGCTCGGCCTGCCGGGCGACAACACCTACGCCAACTATCAGGAGGCGCACCGTGCCTTCTATCGGCTGACCGTGCTGCCGCTGGTGTCCAAGAGCCTGGCGGCCCTCACCGCCTGGCTCCAGGGGTTCTACGGCACGGCGGTCAGCATCAAGGTCGATGAGGACAATGTTCCTGCCCTGGCCGAGGAGCGGCAGGCGCTGTGGAGCCGGATCAGCGCGGCGGACTTCCTGAGCGAGTCCGAGAAGCGCGCGCTGCTCGGGTTGCCGAAGCAGCGGGAGGATTGATGCGGGCCAATGTGGTGCGCGGCGGCGGGTCGCGCTTTCTCTACGAGCCGTTCGACGTGGCTTCGGCCCGGATCGAGGTGAACGAGCGCATCGCCGAGGAGCGCTGGCAGCAGTTGGAGCGACGGCTGGGGCAGATCGAGGTGGCTCTGGATCGGCTGGAGAAGCGGATCTGGCTCGCGGTCTACGGCGCGGCCTCGCTGATCCTCGCCGACATCGCCTACGGGCTGCTGAAGATCACGGTTTCCTGAGGGAGAAGAGATGCAGACGTTCGGGATCCAGGGGTCGCTCGAGACCAAGTTTCGCAAATTCGACAGCGATCTGGCGCTGAAGGACGATGCCGAGATCGCCGGCTATGCCAGCCTGTTCGGTGCCGCTGACCAGGGTGGCGACGTGGTCCAGCCGGGCGCCTATGGCGCGTCGCTGGCGCGGCTGCTCAAGGGCGGCGGGACCGTGAAGATGCTGTGGCAGCACGATCCGACCCGTCCGATCGGCGTCTGGGACGAGGTCCGCGAGGATTCCCGGGGCCTCTATGTCCGGGGCCGGCTGCTGACCGAGGTTCAGGCGGCGCGCGAGGCGCTGGTGCTGCTGCAGGCGGGGGCGATCGACGGTCTGTCGATCGGCTATCGCACGCTCCGCGCCGAGAAGGCCGCCGCAGGGCGGCTCCTGCACGAGATCGAGCTTTGGGAGGTGTCGCTCGTGACCTTTCCGATGCTTCCCGAGGCGCGGGTCCAGACCGAGGTCGCCGACCCGGACGCGGACCTGGCGCGGGCCCTGGCGGATACCTTTCGCGAAGCCAGGGGCATGCTGGCGTGAGCTAGTGCCAGGGATATCAACGTCGAGGAACCAAGTTGATGCAGACACCTGAAGCCAAACCCTGGGCGGGGAGCACCGCGCCGGGCCAGAGCCCGCATTTGGAGGTCAAGGCCGCCTTGTCCGGGTTCCTGGGCGAATTCAATGCCTTTCAGTCTGAGATCAAAGCGAAGCTCAAGGAACAGGAAACCCTTTTGGCCATGCTCGACCGCAAATCCATCGCCATGTCCCGTCCGCAGCTGGCGCGCGGCGCCGAGACCGACGTCCCGCACAAGAAGGCGTTCGCCGCCTATCTTCGGTCTGGCAACGACGACGGGCTGCGCAGCCTGACAGTCGAGGAGAAGGCGCTTTCCACCGCCGTCGCCGCCGATGGCGGCTATCTGGTCGATCCGCAGACCGCGGCCGAGATCGTCGGCGTGCTGCGCTCGTCGGCTTCGATCCGGACGATCGCGAGCGTGGTGAGCGTCGAAGCGAGCGCCTTCGACGTGC
This sequence comes from Amaricoccus sp., assembly GCA_046348955.1. Classification (GTDB taxonomy): domain Bacteria; phylum Pseudomonadota; class Alphaproteobacteria; order Rhodobacterales; family Rhodobacteraceae; genus Amaricoccus. The sequence goes on along the minus strand of JAXMDG010000002.1, from coordinate 33,035 downwards.
TGGTCGACCATACCGACGCCGGCGCCGGCTGGGCGACCGAGACGGCCACCGCCGCCGAGACCGGCACGCCGCAGGTCGACCGGATCTCGATCCCGCTGCATGAACTCTCGGCGCTGCCGAAGGCAAGCCAGCGGCTGCTCGACGACAGCGCCTTCGATGTCGAGGGCTGGCTGGCGCAGCGGATCGCGGACAAGTTCAGCCGCGCCGAGGCCGAGGCTTTCGTCAAGGGCGACGGAATCGACAAGCCGACGGGCTTTCTGAACTATCCGAAGGTCGATAGCGAGCTGTGGGCCTGGGGCTCGCTCGGCTATGTGCCGACCGGCGCGGTCGGCGACTTCCTGGCCGGCGAGCCGGCCGACGCGATCGTCGATCTGGTCTATGCGCTGGGCGCGCGCTACCGCGCCAACGCGACCTTCGTGATGAATTCCAAGACCGCTGGCGCGGTTCGCAAGATGAAGGATGCGGACGGCCGGTTCCTCTGGTCGGACGGCCTGGCGGCGGCCGAGCCTGCTCGCCTGATGGGCTATCCGGTCCTGATCGCCGAAGACATGCCGGATATCGCGCCGGATGCCTTCGCGATCGCCTTCGGCGACTTCCGTGCCGGCTATACCGTGGCGGAGCGCCCGGACCTGCGGATCCTGCGCGATCCGTTCTCGGCCAAGCCGCATGTGCTGTTCTACGCCACCAAGCGGATCGGCGGCGACGTTTCGGACTTTGCGGCGATCAAGCTGCTGAAATTTGCGGCGAGCTGACGCGCGGGCATCAATCCGTTCGCGGCCAAAGCAAATGGTTTGTCCCGGCAGAATGTCGGGGCAGATCGGACACATCCCCCGTGCCTTCCAGTCGCTGCTCCTCCCTCCGCTCGGGCGGCACGGGGATGTGTCTATCTGTGCGGTCCGGTCGGGCGGCCTGCCCGGGGGTGGTGGCGGCGTGAGTGGATACGTGCTGAAGGCGGCCGACGCGCCTGCGACCTGCCGGTTCGATTGGCGGAACGGATATCTGGTGGGACGTGAGCGGATCATCTCGGATCTGGGATGGGGGGTGCAGCCTCATCAGGCCGGAGCCGGCGATCTGGTCGTGGTTGTGCAACAGAATGACCGGTTCCGGTCCTGGGCGACCCTCGCCGGAGGACGGCCGGGGCGCTTCTATTTCCTGTCGAACCGCGTCCGGACGAGCGACGACCGCGTGCTCTGTCGAAGCGTCGTCGTACGGATCGCTTTGGGCCAAGGCCCGCATTGAGGAGTTCCCGATGATCTTGACGGAAGTGACCGCGCCCTTGGCGGCGACCGTGCCGGTGCGGGCCTTTGGCGAGCATCTGCGGCTGGGAACCGGTTTTGCCGACGACGGATCGGAAGATGCGATCCTGGAACTCTATCTGCGCTCGGCAATGGCGGCGATCGAGGCACGGATCGGGCGGGCCCTGCTGTCGCGGGAGTTCTCTTGGACGGTTACCCGGTGGCGCGAAGATAGCTGTCAGGGTTTGCCCATCGGCCCGGTGAACTCGGTCGAGTCGATCACGCTGGTTGCCGCAGATGGGGTCGAGACGGTTATCGATCCCGAGAGCTGGTCCGTGCTGCGCGACAGCCAGCGGCCGCGTTTGGTTGGCAGGTTCGGGCGAAACTTGCCGCGCATTCCGCGCGGCGGCCATGCTGAAGTGCGCTTCGACGCCGGCTATGGAGCGGCCTGGACCGACATTCCCGCTGACTTGCGACAGGCAGTCTTCATGCTCGCCGCGCATTTTTACGAGAATCGTTCGGAGGGATCGGTCTCCGGGACCTCGATCCCGTTCGGGGTGCTGGTTCTGATCGAGTCCTATCGAGTGACCCGGCTCGGGGCGGGTGCCGCTTGAGCGGCTCGGTCAACCTGTCGCGCCGGCTTGCGCTTGAGGAGCGCGTAAGCACGCCAGACGGAGCAGGCGGGTTCGTGGTCGACTGGAAAGAGCTCGGCATGCTCTGGGCCGACGTGGCGGCGCGGACGGGCAGTGAGGATTTCGTCGGCGGCCAAGTCCGGCCGCGGATCAAGTATCGCATTCTGGTGCGGGGGGCTCCGCTGGGTTCCGCCTCCCGCCCACGGCCCGACCAGCGTTTCCGCGACGGGACCCGGATCTTCAACATCCTGACGGTAGCGGAATTCGATCCGCGCGGGCGGTATCTCGAAGTCTACGCCGAGGAGGGAGTCCTGCCGTGACCTATCTCTTTGCGGGTGGGTTGCAGACCGCCGTCTACCGGCGGCTCGCGGCCGATGCAGCGTTGGGGGAACTGGTGGGCACGGCGGTCTATGACGCACCGCTGGAATACCGTCCCGACGACGCAACGCCGGACTACGTGACGCTCGGTGAGGAGCGGGCGCGCCCGAACGATACCAAGACGAGCGCCGGCGCGATCCACGATTTCAGCGTCACGATCCATTCCGGACGCGATGGGTTCGATCGAGTGAAGCGGATTGCCGCGGCGGTTTGCGATGCGCTGGTCGATGCACCACTGACGCTTGATCGGGGCCATCTGGTGGGGCTGCGGTTCCTGCTGGCGCGAGCCGAACGCGGGCCGGCCCCCGAGAAGCGCAAGGTGACGCTGCAGTTCCGAGCAGTGGTGGACCAGGACGACTAGCTCTTCTTTTTTGCGAGGACAACGAAATGGCGGCCCAGAGAGGCAAGGACCTGCTGATCAAGCTCGACATGACCGGCGGCGGGGCGTTCGAGACTGTAGCGGGACTGCGTGCGACCCGCATCACCTTCAACGCCGAAACGGTTGATGTCACCAACCTTGGGAGCGAAGGCCAGTGGCGGGAGTTGCTTGCCGGCGCGGGGGTCCGTAGCGCGGCGATTAGCGGCTCCGGCGTATTTCGCGATGCCGTCACCGATGAGCGAGCGCGGGCAATCTTCTTCGCCGGAGAAACGCCGAAGTTCCAGGTGATCATTCCGAACTTCGGTGTGGTAGAGGGGCCGTTCCAGATCACCAGCATAGAATATGCCGGCCAGCACGACGGCGAGGCGACCTACGAACTGTCGTTGGCCTCCGCCGGCTCGGTGAGCTTCACGGCGCTCTGATGGTCAATCCGTTCCGCGGCGAAGTGGAGCTGTCGGTCGATGGCAGCCCACGGGTGATGCGTCTGACGCTCGGAGCACTGGCGGAGCTCGAAGCGCGGCTGAAATGCGACTCGTTGCTCGACATGATCGCACGATTCGAGACCGGAGCCTTCCGGGTCCGTGACCTTATCAGCCTGCTGACAGCGGGGCTCAATGGCGGCGGCTGGGCGATTACGGAAACCGATCTCGTGCGGAGGCAGATCGACGGCGGGCCGCTGGCCGCTGCCCAGGCCGCTGCGCAGCTGCTGAAGATTACCTTCACCCTGCCCGGCGAGGGCGAAGAGGCATGAAGCGCATCGCCTGGCACCGGTTGATGAGGCTGGGGCTGGCGCAACTTGGTCTGCGTCCCGCGGAATTCTGGGATCTGACACCCGCAGAACTGATGGTGATGGCGGGGTTGGGCGAAGGCGCTGCGGTGCTCGGACGAGCGGAGTTCGAGGCGCTGGTCGCGCAGTTCCCCGACGGCCCGAGGGTGCGATCGAATAAGGGAAGTGATCATGGCGAACCATGATGCGGATCTGAACCAACTCGAGTCCCAGTTCATCGGGCTCGAAGGCAGTATGTCGGGAGTGGGCAGCGTCGCGGCATCCTTCCGCCGCGAACTTGATGGGATGCAAGGCAGTCTCAAGGACACCGGACGGGAGGCGACCAGCATGTCGCGCTCGGTTTCCTCATCATTTACCAAAGCGTTCGAGGGCGTTCTCTTCGGCGGTCAAAAGCTGTCTGACGCTCTCGCCGGGGTCGGCAAAAGCATCTCCGGCTCAGTCTTGACCCAGGCTCTGGCCCCAGTGCAGAAGTCGGTGGGATCGGCGGTGAGTTCGGGCCTGCAATCAATGCTCGGCGGACTGCTTGGCTTTTCCCACGGTGCGGCTTTTCGCGGGGGGCGCGTTTCGGCCTTTGCACGCGGGGGTGTCGTCGACCAACCGACCAATTTTCCTATGCGCGGCGGCACTGGCTTGATGGGAGAGGCAGGTCCCGAGGCGATCATGCCGCTTGCCCGCGGCGCCGATGGCAGGTTGGGCGTGCGCACCAACGGCGCCGCCGGCGGCGCGGTGCACGTGACGATGAATATCAGCGCGCCCGATGCGGCGAGCTTCCAGCGTTCGCAAACGCAGGTTGCAGCCGAAATGACGCGTGCGATCCAGCGCGGTCGTCGCAACCTCTAAGGGGAAGACCATGAACTTCCACGAAGTCCGTTTCCCGGCGCCGCTGTCGGTCGGTTCAAGCGGGGGACCAGAGCGGCGCACCGAGATTGTAGCGCTCAGCAACGGATTCGAAGAACGAAATTCACCATGGGCAAACTCTCGCCGACGATACGACGCCGGTCTTGGGATCCGCTCTCTCGATGATTTGGCAGATGTGATTGCTTTTTTCGAGGCCCGATTTGGCCAACTCTTCGGATTTCGTTGGAAGGACTGGACAGATTTCAAGTCGTGCACTCCGTCCGCACGGCCCGGTGCCTTGGACCAGGTGCTCGCGACAGGCGACGGCGTAACCAAGGTCTTCTCGCTCACGAAACGGTACGCTTCGGGGGCACAATCCTACCTGCGACCAATCAATAAGCCGGTTTCGGGCACGGTTCAGGTTGCGGTGGCCGGACGCGTTCTGAAGGCCGAGACAGATTTTACGGTGGACGTCGCCTCCGGAACACTGTCGCTGGTTGCAGCGCCGATTGAAGGCGCCTTCCTGACGGCTGGCTTCGAGTATGACGTGCCGGTGCGGTTCGACACGGACCGGATAACTGCTAGTCTGGCGGGGTTCGCGGCAGGAGAAATTCCGTCGATTCCGGTGGTTGAGGTGCGCGTTTGATGCGCAAGATTGATCCGGAGTTCCAAGCTCGGCTGGACGGCAGAGCGACGCAGATGTGCCGGTGCTGGAGGGTTCAGCGGGCGGACGGCGTCGAACTCGGCTTCACGGACCATGATCGCGACCTGACCTTTGACGGACTGGTATTCCGAGCCAACACCGGCCTTGATGCGAGCGCGCTACAGACGACGACCGGGCTCAGCGTCGACAACGGCCAAGCCGTCGGCGCGTTGAGCGACGCGGCGGTCACCGAAGAGGACATTCGCGCGGGCAAGTTCGATCGTGCGGAAGTCCATCAATGGCTTGTAGACTGGACCCAGCCAGAGCTGCGGGTCCTTCTCTTTCGTGGCTGGTTCGGGGAGATTCGACGGTCCGACGGCAAGTTCGAGGTTGAGCTGAGGGGACTTGCCGAGGCGCTGGGCACGACAGTTGGCAGGTCGATCCTACGGTCTTGTGACCGCGTCCTCGGTGACGAGAGGTGTGGCTTCGATCTTGCGCAAGCCGGATTCTCGGTTGAAACGTCGGTGCAGGCCGGAAGTGACGGCGCGCGGATCGTCACGGCGGGCTTCGGCGAATTCTCGGAAGGCTGGTTTACCAACGGGCACCTCGTGTGGTTGTCCGGCGGGAACCTCGGAGAACGCGCGATCGTCAAATCGGACGTCTTGAGTGGGGAAGGCGCACGCATCGTAGCCCTCTGGCGCGAGCCCGCTCGACCGCTCAGCGTCGGCGACCGGTTCCGGCTGCTGGCTGGCTGTGACAAGCAAATGTCGACTTGCAAGAGCAAGTTCAGCAACTTGCTGAATTTTCGCGGTTTTCCGCATATTCCTGGCGAGGATTGGGTTGCGGCCTATCCTAAGGACGGTGCAAATCACGATGGCGGAAGCACACAGTAGCCCAGCAGCTATATCTGGCGATGAGGTTGTCCGCCGTGCCCGGATGTGGATCGGCACCCCCTATCGCCACCAAGCAAGCTGCCGCGGAGCGGGAACGGATTGTCTTGGGCTCCTGCGCGGACTTTGGCGCGAACTGATTGGCGAAGAGCCGGAGGCCGTCCCCGCCTATACCCCCGATTGGCTCGAGACGGGCGGGTCGGAGGATCTTCTCGCCGCGGCAGGCCGCAACTTGCTGGCTGTCGCGCAGGCTGATGCAATGGCCGGAGACGTCTTGGTGCTTCGTATGAGCGAGACCGGGCTAGCCAAGCATGTCGGAATACGAGCGCATGCGCAGCTTCGCTACGACACGTTGATCCATGCCTACTCTGGGCAGGGCGTCGTTGAATCGCCGCTGACACCGGCTTGGGCCAAGCGTGTCGTTGGCGCCTTCCGTTTTCCGGCAAGGAGGCTCTGATGGCGACCTTGGTTCTTGCAGCTGCGGGCTCTGCCTTGGGTGGTGCCCTTGGCGGGTCAGTTGCTGGCTTGACATCGCTGGCTTTGGGCAAGGCTGCAGGGGCAGCACTGGGCTCGATCGTCGATCAGCGCTTGCTTGGGGCCGGTGCGGAACCGGTGGAGACTGGCAAGGTCGATCGGTTCCGGGTCATGGGTTCAAGCGAGGGTGCGGTGTTGCCCCGCGTCTTCGGCCGGATGCGGATTGCGGGCCAGATCATTTGGTCCAGCCGCTTTCTCGAAAGCTCCAACACCCAGAACGTTGGCGGCAAGGGAGGGGGCCAGAAAGTCCGGGAGTTCAGCTACTCCATAAGCCTTGCAGTTGCACTCTGTGAGGGCGAGGTATCGCGTATCGGCCGCATCTGGGCGGATGGGATTCCGCTCGACCAATCCGGCCTGACCGTGCGCCTTCATGCCGGCACTCAGAATCAGTTACCGGATCCAATAATTTCCGCAATCGAGGGCGAAGGAAATGCTCCAGCCTATCGCGGGACAGCATATGTAGTTTTCGAGCATCTCGATCTGACCCAATTTGGCAGCCGGATCCCTCAGTTCAATTTTGAGGTCTTTCGACGTCCACCGGAGCTGCCCGGCGTTCCGAGACCACCTGCGCTCGATATTCGTGGCGTCGCTCTTGTCCCAGGTACCGGTGAGTATGCCCTGGCTACGGAGCCAGTGCGCTTCGATCGGGGCAAGGGGGACAGCCAGATCCTAAACGTCCACAATGATCTTGGTGTTGCCGACCTTCGCGCCTCGATCGACCAGATGCTCGCCGACCTGCCGAACGCGCAATCGGTATCGCTCGTCGTAAGTTGGTTCGGCGATGATCTACGGTGTGGGAATTGCCAGCTCCAACCGGCGGTGGAGCAGACGCTCGAGGATGGCGCGCCGATGCGCTGGGAGGTCTCAGGCGTTGGGCGCGGACAGGCTCGCACAGTGAGCATGGTTGACGGCCGTCCAGTTTTCGGAGGAACGCCGGCCGATGCTTCTGTGATCCAAGCGATCCGCTACCTAAAGGCCCAAGGCCTGTCGGTCATGTTCTATCCATTCATTTTGATGGATGTGCCGGTCGGCAACGGGCTGGACGATCCCTGGGGCAATGGTTCGGAGCAGCCGCCTGTGCCTTGGAGAGGCCGAATCACGCTCTTCAAGGCTCCCGGGGTCGGAGGATCATCCGATCAGACATCGGCCGCGGCATCTGAAGTGGAGCGCTTCTTCGGACAAGCGCAGCCATCAGATTTCGATGTTGACGGCAATACGGTGCGCTTTTCCGGTGAGTTGGAGTGGTCCTATCGACGCTTTATTCTTCACTATGCGCATATTTGCTCGCTCGCTGGAGGTGTCGACGCTTTCTGCATTGGCTCGGAGATGCGCGGACTCAGCCAAATCAGGGATGGCACGGCGAGCTATCCCGCGGTCCGCGAATTTTGCTCTCTCGCCACCGATGTTCGATCAATTCTGGGGTCGGAAACAAAAATCGGCTATGCGGCAGACTGGTCCGAGTATTTCGGCCATCAACCAGCTGACGGATCGAACGACCTAAACTTTCACCTGGACTCACTGTGGGCGCACGAAGCGATTGATTTCGTTGGAATAGACAACTACATGCCGCTTTCCGATTGGAGAGATGGGTCAAATCATCGAGATGCCGCTGCCGGGTCAATCTACGACATCGAATACCTAAGAGGTAATATTGCCGGGGGAGAAGGATTTGACTGGTACTATGCCGACATGGACGGGCGAGAACGACAGAACCGCTTGCCGATCGGCGATGGGCTCTACGGTGAAGACTGGGTTTTTCGCTACAAGGATTTAGTGAGCTGGTGGTCGAAACCACACTACAATCGGCAGGGCGGAGTACGGTTCAGCGGAGCAACCGAATGGCAACCGAAGTCGAAGCCGATCTGGTTTACCGAGCTCGGCTGTCCGGCGGTTGACAAAGGGACAAACCAACCAAACGTTTTCCACGACCCAAAATCGTCGGAGAGTTTTTTTCCGTACTTTTCCAACGGCAGTCGAGATGACTTTATCCAGTATCGCTATCTTCAGGCGATGTTTGGCTATTGGGGGGATGACGCCAACAATCCGGTTTCGGATGTCTATGAAGGTCGGATGATCGATCTCTCGAGGGCTCATGTTTGGGCATGGGACGCGCGGCCCTGGCCTGACTTTCCCGATCGAATTGAAACATGGATCGACGGTGAGAACTACGCCAGGGGCCATTGGCTCAATGGGCGCGCGAACCTTTTGGCTCTGGCTGAAGTTGTAGCGGAGTTATGCCTCAGATCCGGCTTCGAGAGTTTTAATACTGAAGATCTGTACGGTGGTTTAACCGGCTTTCTGATCGAGGCAGTCGAGAGCGCGCGACAGAGCCTTCAGCCACTCATGCTGACCTATGGTTTTGACAGCTTCTCCCTTGAAGGATTCCTCGTGTTCCAGAACCGGAACGCGCGTGTCATCAAGGAGGTTCAGGCCGGCGATTGCGTTGCCGTTGGCGAGGATCCCGCCATTTCGTTGGTGCGGGCGCCACACTCGGAAGCGGCCGGGCGTGTCACACTTGGGTTTGTGCGCGGCGATTTGGACTATCGTGCTGGTGCCGTCGAAGCTGCATTTCCTGATACTGCCGAACCGCTTGTGTCCCAATCCAGCGTGCCACTGGTTCTCTGGGATGCCGAGGCGGAGGTGGTCGCTGGCCGATGGCTAAACGAAGGCTGGATTGCGCGTGATACCGCATCGTTTGCCCTGCCACCGTCGGACCTTGCTGTGTCGGTTGGGGATGTGATCGAGTTGGCGGGGCGAGCGGGGATGGACCGCTATCGCGTTGATCGCATTGATGAGATGGGTCATCGTTCGATCACCGCGGTGCGCATTGAGCCCTCAATCTATGACGCGCCGATACATCGCCCGCGAGCTACAAAAGCTCCAGTTCTCGACGCGCCAACCCCAGCCTTTGCCGAGTTTCTAGATCTACCTTTGCTCAATGGAGACGAGGTTCCTTTTTCGCCCTATGTGGCGATAGCCAAGCGCCCATGGTCCGGTCCGGTTTCCGTTTATGCTTCGAACCAGGACTTTGGCTATACATTGAACCGAGAGATCACGCGACCCGCAACAATGGGAAGGACGCTTAGCGACTTGCCTGAGGGTATACCAGGACGCTGGATGGCGTCGTCGCTTTTGGTGCACCTTCAGTATGGTGTGCTGCAAAGCCGGAGTTCGCTTGACGTTCTGAACGGGGCGAATGTGGCCGCGCTGCGTTCCACGGAAGATGAGGATTGGGAGGTATTTCAGTTCCAGACTGCAGAACTCGTGGAGCCGAGAACGTATCGGCTGACTGGACTGCTCCGCGGTCAGGCCGGTACCGACGGGGTGATGCCGACAGTGTGGCCTTCCGGTACGGACTTCGTATTGATCGACGGTTCGGTGGTCCAACTCGACACCCCAGCTGCCGCGCGGGGCTTGCTTAGGCACTATCGGATAGGGCCCGCCACAAGAGGCTACGACGATCCGAGCTATCTGCATGAGACGAGAGCATTCGAAGGCGTCGGACTAAGACCCTACCGGCCAGTACACTTTCGAGCAGTCCGCGACAAGAGCGGAGACGTTCTGTTGAGCTGGATTCGTAGAACTCGGGTCGACGGCGACAGTTGGCAGGGAGCCGAGGTGCCGCTCGGTGAGGAGCGCGAGCGCTATAGCCTTCGCATCTGGGCAACGGACGTGTTGTTGAGGGAGCTCACTGTGACTGAGCCAAATGCCGTCTACACCGCCCTGCACCAAGCGACGGATGGTTCACCCGCCACGTTGATTTTCGACGTTGCTCAAATCTCGGATCGATTTGGACCGGGCCCGTATGAAAGGATCTTCTTCAATGGCTAGTACGGTCCATCTTGGCCTGCCTCTTCTCGCAGCCTCGCAAGCTCAGAAGCATGTCACCGTCAACGAGGCTTTGGCAATTCTGGATGTTGCAGCCCAATTGCACGTAAGTTCATCTGTCGTGGCAACGCCTCCGACTTCGGCGGCCGAAGGAACTAGCTTTCTTCTGCCTGCTGCGGCGAATGGCGACTGGGCGGGCAAGTCTGGAAACATCGCAGTTTGGTCCAATGGTGGATGGATTTTCCTCACGCCTAGGTCCGGTTGGCGCGTCTGGGACGCAAGCCGGCAAGGGTGGCATTTCTTCGACGGAACGGCCTGGATCGCCGATGCAGTTGTTGCTTCGCAACATGGCGCGGGTATGATCTGGAAGGTGATCGAATTCGATCACGTGATTGCGCCTGGAGCGAGCAACCCAACGCTGATTGTGATTCCAAGTCATACGCAGGTTGTCGGGATCACGGGGAGAGTTCTCAACGCGCTGTCCGGTTCTGGACTAACGAGCTGGCGGGTCGGCGTCGTTGGTGCCGACAACCGGTATGGGATGGGTCTTGGTCTTGCTCGCAACTCATACGTTGTGGGGCTCAGCGGATCGCCAGTAACGTACTTCGCGGATACACCGTTGCTGCTGACGGCGGAAGGAGGGGTGTTCGCTTCGGGGTCCGTGCGCTTGGCTCTCAACGTTGTCCAGTTGACGCCGCCGCGGGCCTGAGTTCCCGGGGGCACTGCTTCCGCCCTTGATTTTTGAGGTCCACCAGACAACTAATGCCCGGAAGAAGGTGCTGGGGTTGGAAATGGTACAGATCCGGTCGAATGTCGCTAGTCTCGATCCTATATGGACGATGATCCGTCAGGAGGCAGAGGACGTCGCCCAGAACGAGCCGCTCATGGCCAGTCTTGTTCATACCGGGGTATTGTATCACCGGAGCCTCGAGCGGGCACTGAGCTATCGCATCGCGCAAAAACTGGCCTCTCCGGAGATGAGCGACCTGATCCTCCGGGAGATCGCAAATGAGGCCTACGACGACGATCCAAGTCTTGGTGCTGCCGCCCGGGCAGATATCATGGCAGTCTTCCAGCGCGATCCCGCGTGCCACCGATATATTCAGCCACTTCTGTTCTTCAAAGGGTTTCAAGCACTGCAATGCTATCGGATTGCGCACTGGCTTTGGTTGAAGAAGCGACGCGATATGGCCTACTTTGTCCAAATGCGTACATCTGAAGTGTTCGGTGTTGATATCCACCCCAATGCCAGGATCGGGCAGGGGGTTCTAATCGATCACGCCCACTCAATTGTCATCGGCGAGACCGCGGTTGTCGGAGACAATGTGTCGATGCTGCACTCGGTGACCTTGGGGGGAACCGGCAAGGAAGATGGCGATCGGCATCCGAAGATCGGAAATGGTGTTCTAATCGGTGCGGGGGCAGCGGTTCTGGGCAACATCAGTATCGGCAACTGCAGCCGAATTGCCGCGGGCTCCGTTGTGTTGGAAGCAGTTGCTCCTTGCAAAACGGTCGCAGGCGTACCGGCCCACGTCGTCGGCGAAGCAGGGTGCGCCGATCCCGCGAATGCAATGGATCAACTGATCCACGATCCAAACGAGTTCTGACGCCGCTGTTGAGGCAATTCTGGGCGCTAGAGCACAAGCTCCAGCGCCCAGGTCGGCACTATGCCAGCATTGCGATCGGATGTTCCAGATTGGACTTCAGGGCTTCGAGGAAGCTCGCGCCGAGCGCACCGTCGATTACACGATGATCAACTGACAACGTGACGGACATGACCGTCGCAACTTCGATAGCGCCTCCCGATCCGACGACCGGCTTGGCTATCCCTGCACCGACTGCCAAAATTGAGGCGTGCGGCGGGTTTATGACCGCATCGAAGTTTTCGATCCCCATCATGCCGAGATTCGAGATCGCATAGCTGCCGCCCTGGTATTCATGGGGCGCAAGCTTTCTAGATTTGGCCCGCGCCGCCAGGTCCTTCATCTCGGCGGACAACGCCGAAAGCGACTTCTTGTCCGCGTCACGAAGCACTGGCGTGAACAGTCCTCCCTCGATCGCCACAGCGACGGCCACATCGGACGCCTTCAACTTCAGGACGCGGTCGCCGGCCCAGACGGCATTGCATTCAGGCACCTGCTGCAGTGCGACCGCGCTGGCTTTGATCACGAAATCATTCACCGAGAGTTTGACTCCCCGCGACTCCAGCTCCTTGTTGAGCTGAGATCGGAAGGCGAGCAGGGAATCCAGTCGAATTTCGCGCCGCAGATAGAAATGCGGGATAGTCTGCTTCGCTTCGCTCAGTCGCGCAGCGATTGTCTTGCGCATTCCGTCGAGCTTGATCTCTTCATACTCGCGGTTCGCGTACATCGCCTTGATCTGGTCGAGCGAAGGACCGCTCGGCTGCGACGGTGCCGCCTTGGTGGGCTGACTCGCCTCCGGCTTCGCGGCGATTGGTGCCGCTGTTGGGCGCGCTTGTGCGGTCTCGACATCCGCCTTCACGATCCTGCCATTCGGGCCGGTACCCTGAACCAGCGTCAGATCTAGCCCCTTCTCACGTGCAATCCGCCGGGCGAGCGGCGAGGCGAAGACGCGCTCGCCTCCCGCTGCAGGAGCGGCCGCATCGGTCGCCACTGCGCCAGGGGTAGGCGCTGCAGCTGCCGGGGCTGCGACAGCCTCCGAGGCTTTGGTTGCCGGAGCGGAAGATGAAACCGGAGTCGAATCGAGGTCCGCGGCGCTCTCGCCCTCTTCCAGGATGATTGCGATCAGGTCGTTGACCTTGACCCCCTCGGTGCCTTCGGGCACCACGATCCTTCCCAGAATCCCCTCATCGACGGCCTCGAACTCCATCGTCGCCTTGTCAGTCTCGATTTCGGCGATGACCGAGCCCGAAACGACTTTGTCACCCTCCTTGAGTAGCCATTTGGCAAGGGTGCCCTCCTCCATCGTGGGAGAGAGCGCTGGCATCAGAATATTGATCGTCATCGCGTCTCTCCTACCGATAGGCGACAGACTTGCAGGCAGCGATGACCTCGGCGGTTGTGACGAGGGCAAGCTTCTCGAGATTGGCGGCATAGGGCATCGGCACATCCTTGCCGGCGCAATTGACGACCGGGGCATCGAGGAAATCGAATGCCTTCTCCATCAAAACCGCCGAGATATGGTTTCCGATGGAGCAGACCGGGAAGCCTTCCTCGACGGTCACACACCGGTTGGTCTTTTGCACCGAGGCAATGACCGCGTCGGTGTCCATCGGCCGGATCGAGCGCAAGTCGATTACCTCGGCCGAGATGCCCTCCTTCGCCAGTTCATCGGCCGCTTGCAGCGCGTAGGTCATCCCGATGCCGAAGCTGACGATCGTGAGGTCCGTCCCGGCTCGAGCAATGCGCGCCTTGCCGATCGGCACCGTGTAGTCCTCGGTCTCCGGCACCTCGAAGCTGCGGCCATAGAGGATTTCGTTCTCCAACACGATCACCGGATTCGGGTCACGAATCGCCGACTTGAGCAGACCCTTAGCGTCGGCAGCGGAGTAGGGCTGCACCACTTTCAGGCCGGGGATCGGCGCATACATCGATGCGAAATCGTGGCTGTGCTGGGCCGCGACCCGGGCAGCGGCACCGTTCGGACCGCGGAACACGATCGGACAGCCCATCTGACCGCCGGACATGTAGAGCGTTTTCGCGGCCGAGTTGATGATCTGGTCGAGCGCCTGAAGAGCGAAGTTGAACGTCATGAACTCGACGATAGGCCGCAGCCCGGTGAAAGCGGCCCCCACCGCGATGCCGGTGAAGCCGTGCTCGGTGATCGGCGTGTCGATAACGCGCTTCGGGCCAAACTCGTCGAGCAGGCCCTGGCTGATCTTGTAGGCGCCTTGATACTCGCCCACTTCCTCGCCCATTAGGAAGACGTCGCCGTCGCGGCGCATCTCTTCGGCCATGGCGTCGCGCAGCGCTTCGCGCACGGTCTGAGTCTTGAAAGTGGTGCCAGGCGCAAATTCCGGCTCGGCCGGAGCAGCGCTTACCGGCTGGGCATGGACCTTCGGCGCCGGAGCGGCCTGGGGCTGGGCAGCAGGGGCAGGCTTTGGCGCCTCGGCCGCAGAAGCGGCCGCCGAGGCATCCTCGCCCTCCTCCAGCAGAACCGCGATCGGAGTGTTGACCTTGACCCCCTCGGTCCCCTCGGAGATCAGGATCTTGCCGACCGTCCCCTCATCGACCGCCTCGAACTCCATCGTGGCCTTGTCGGTCTCGATCTCGGCGATGATCTGGCCGGAGGTGATCGCGTCCCCCTCCTTCACCAGCCATTTCGCGAGAGTGCCTTCCTCCATCGTCGGAGAGAGAGCGGGCATCAGTATTTGCATCGCCATGGTTCGCTTGCTCCCTATCAGGCGTAGACGTCGGTCCAGAGCTCGCCAACCGCGGGCTCCGGACTGTCTTGGGCGAACTGCGCGGCGTCGTTGATCACCGCCTTGGTATCCTTGTCGACAGCCTTGAGTTCGTCTTCCGTGGCCAATTCGCCGGCGAGAAGTATGTCGCGCACATGGTCGATCGGATCCCGCTCATCGCGCATCTTCTGTACCTCCTCGCGGGTCCGGTACTTGGCCGGGTCCGACATGGAGTGCCCGCGATAGCGGTAGGTGTTCATTTCAAGGATGTAGGGCCCCTCGCCGGCGCGGCAGTGGGCAACCGCCTTCTGCCCGGCCTCGAGCACCGCAAGCACATCCATTCCGTCGACCGCTTCGCCGGGGATCCCGAAGGCCGCGCCGCGGGTGTAAAGCGCCGGGGTCGACGACGCCCGCTTCAGCGAGGTCCCCATCGCATACTGGTTGTTCTCGATCACGAAGATGCAGGGGAGCTTCCAGAGGCTCGCCATGTTGAACGTCTCGTAGATCTGGCCCTGATTCGCCGCGCCGTCGCCGAAATAGGCGAAGCTCACATTGTCATTGCCGCGATACCAGTTCGCAAAGGCCAGACCCGCGCCGATCGGAACCTGCGCGCCGACGATGCCGTGGCCGCCATAGAAATTCTTCTCGGACGAGAACATGTGCATCGACCCGCCCTTGCCGCGGGAATAGCCCCCCTCGCGCCCGGTGAGCTCGGCCATCACGCCCTTCGGGTCCATGCCGCAGGCCAGCATGTGCCCGTGGTCGCGATAGGAGGTGACGCGCTGGTCGCCGTCCTTCGCCGCCGCCTCAAGGCCGACGACCACCGCCTCCTGCCCGATATAGAGATGGCAGAACCCGCCGATCAGCCCCATGCCATAGAGCTGGCCCGCCTTCTCCTCGAAGCGCCGGATCAGCAACATGTCGCGATAGAATTTTAGAAGCTCGTCCTTGGACGCATTCGTCTTGGTCGCGCGCCGCGCCGTAGCCATATGCGATGTCCCCCCGGCTGCATTTAGTTCAACATTAAACAAATCTGATTATAGGCGGTCATTCCAGGCAGTTAAACCCTAGAATCATCGCCAGCAGCCGCTTTTCGGAGAGAGCCGTCGTCAGCGGATAATGATCTCATCCGGCCGACCCAACCCCAATATCTTGCGGGCCTGTTCGTCGAGCAAATCAGCATCTAGCGTGTCTGGCGACAGCCGCCGCGTCTTGTTGGCGATCGCGGCATGCTCGGTCTTGAGCCGAGCGAGGTCGGCTTCCAGATGCTTGGTCTGCGCCTCGATCTGGAACAGCCGAAACAGGCCATACTCGCCCTGAAGCGCGGCAAAGGTCAGATAGCAGATCAGCGCGACCGCGATCGCGCCAAAGATCGCGCCGCCGAAATTTCCGCGGCGCTGCTCGATTTCTGGATACATCTCAACCTATACTGCCCGGTTTTTGCTTGCCGGGCAGCATGACAGATCCAGGCTGGAAAGGAAGCCCGAATTCCGAGTGCGTCAGGCGCGCCCTTTGTAGATCTCGACCAGTCGGTCCAGCATCTGCAACGCATCCTCGCGCGAGCGCTGGAAGGTGTTGCGCCCGATGATCGACCCGTTGCCGCCACCGTCGCGGATGGCGCGCGCATCGTCATAGACCGCGTCCTCGCCCTTGGCGGCGCCGCCCGAGAACACCACGATTCGACGCCCGCCGAAGGCCGCCTGCATGCAGTGCTTCACGCGCTCGGCCTGGCTCGACACGTCGATGCCGTATTTCTCATAGACCTTCTTCGCCTCGCCCTGTTCCAGATGGTCGGTCGAGAGCTTGATCTTGATGATATGCGCGCCGAGCAGCGCGGCGATCTGCGCGGCATAGGCGCCGACATCGATCGCGGTCTCGCCCGCCTTCGACAGATCCTCGCCGCGCGGATAGGACCAGATCACCGTGGGGATCCCCTTGGCCGCCGCCTCCTCGCGCATCTGCGAGATTTCCTCGAACATGTCGAGCGCCAGCGATGAGCCGGGATAGATCGTGAAGCCGATCGCGGCACAGCCGAGCCGCAGCGCGTCGTCGACCGAGGCGGTGATCGCCTGGTCGGACGCGGCCGAACCCGGCACCAGCGAGTTCGACGAGTTCACCTTCAGGATGGTCGGGATCTGCCCGGCGAAGGTATCGGCCCCGGCCTCGATCATGCCGAGCGGCGCGGCATAGGCATTGAGCCCGGCATCGATCGCGATTTGGTAGTGATAGTGCGGGTCATAGGCGGGCGGGTTCGGCGCGAAGCTGCGCGCCGGACCGTGCTCGAAGCCCTGATCGACCGGCAGGATGATCATCTTGCCCGTCCCGCCGAGCCGGCCATTCATCAGCATCCGGCAGAGATTGCCCTTCACGCCCGGATTGTCTGCTTCGTAATAGCCCAGGATCTTCTGAACGGTACGCGTGGCCTTCATGGGTCGGTCCTCTATTGCGAATTGCGGTTGGCCGGCTCAGGCTTCGTCGAGCGCGGCAACGCCGGGCAGGGTCTTGCCTTCGAGCCATTCCAGGAAGGCGCCGCCGGCCGTCGAGACATAGGTGAAGCTGTCGGCCGAGCCGCTGGCATTGAGGGCCGCGACCGTGTCGCCGCCGCCGGCCACCGACAGGAGCTTGCCGGCGCGGGTCAGCAGCGCCGCCTGCCGCGCCGCCGCGTCCGTCGCCTCGTTGAAGGGCGGGATCTCGAAGGCGCCAAGGGGACCGTTCCAGACCAGCGTGCGCGCATCGGCAAAGACCGCGGCGATGCGGGCGATCGAGGCCGGGCCGGCATCGAGAATCATCTTGTCCTCGGGGCAGGCATTGGCCGCGACGATCTCGCTCGGGCTGCCCGCCTTGAACTCGCCCGCGACGACCACGTCGACCGGCAGGACCAGCGTGCAGCCCGCCGCTTCCGCCTTCTCCATGATCTCGCGCGCCGTGTCGGCCATGTCGTGCTCGCACAGCGACTTGCCGACCCCGATCCCCTGCGCGGCAAGGAAGGTGTTGGCCATGCCGCCGCCGATCACGATGCTGTCGACCTTGGGGATCAGATTGCCGAGCAGCTCAAGCTTGGTCGAGACCTTGGCGCCACCGACCACCGCGACGACCGGCCGCTCGGGATTGCCGAGCGCCTTCTCCAGCGCGCTCAACTCCGCCTGCATCAGCCGCCCGGCGCAGGCCGGCAGCAGCCGGGCGAGGGCTTCCGTCGAGGCATGCGCCCGATGCGCGGCCGAGAAGGCGTCGTTGCAAAAGACGTCGCCGAGGCTCGCGAGCTTCTGGGCGAAGTCGGGATCGTTCTTTTCCTCGCCGGCATGGAAGCGGGTATTCTCGAGCAACAGAACGCCGCCCTGGGGCAGCGCCGCGATCGCTTCGGACGCAGCCGGCCCGACGCAGTCGGAGGCGAAGGCCACCGGCTGCCCCAGCGCCTTCTCCAGCGCCTGCAGCGTGACGGCGAGGCTCATGCTCGGGACGACCTTGCCCTTCGGCCGGTCGAAATGCGCGAGCAGGACCGGCTTGCCACCCTTGGCGAGGATGTCCTTGATCGTCGGCACGATGCGCTCGATGCGCGTCGCATCGGTCACCACGCCGTCCTCGACCGGAACGTTGATATCCACGCGCGTCAGGACGACCTTGTTGGCAAGGTCGATGTCATCCAGCGATTTCCAGGCCATACCTATCCCCAAGCTCATAGAGCGGCGCTTGTTCAGATCAGCGCCTCGACCTTTTCCGCCACCGCCTCCGCGGTGATCCCGAAATGCGGGTAGAGCGCCTCGATCGGCCCCGATGCCCCGAAGCCGTGCATCCCGACGAAGCCCGCCCTCTTCTCGTTGCCCCGCTCGCCGCAGAGCCAGCGCTCCCAGCCGAATTGCAGGGCCGCCTCGACCGCGACCCGGACCGGGCCCGACGGCAGCACCTTGCGGCGATAGGCCTCGTCCTGCGCCGCGAACAGCTCCCAGCACGGCATCGAGACGACCCGCGTCCCGATCCCCTTGGCTTGCAACAGGCCGCGCGCCGCCATCGCGATCTCGACCTCCGATCCGGTGGCGAGCAGGATCGCCCGCCGCCGTCCGTCGGCCTCGGCCAGCACATAGGCGCCGCGCGCGCTCAGATTCTGCCGCGTGTGCCGGACCCGCTGCAGCGGCAGGTTCTGCCGGGTCAGCGCCAGCACCGAGGGCGTCGTGCGGCTCTGCAGCGCCAGCTCCCAGGCCTCGGCGGTCTCGATCGTGTCGGCGGGGCGAAAGACCTGCAGGTTCGGCAGCGCCCGCAGCGTCGCCAGATGCTCGACCGGCTGATGGGTCGGGCCGTCCTCGCCGAGCCCGATCGAATCGTGGGTCAGCACATAGACCACCCGCGCGCCCATCAGCGCCGACAGACGGATCGCGCCTCGGGCATAGTCGCTGAAGACCAGGAAGGTCCCGCCATAGGGGATCAACCCGCCATGCAGCGCGATGCCGTTCATCGCCGCCGCCATGCCGTGCTCGCGGATCCCGTAATGCAGGTAGCGCCCGCCCCGCGTCTCGGGCTCGAAGGTGCCGAGGCCCTTGGTCAGGGTATTGTTCGAGCCGGTCAGGTCGGCTGACCCGCCCAATGTCTCGGTCGCCACCGCATTGACGACCTCGAGCACCATCTCCGACGATTTCCGCGTCGCGACCTTGACGGCTGCCGCCGACTGCGCCTTCTTGAAGGTCGCGAGCGCGGTGCCGAGCCGGGCCGGCAGCTCGCCCGCGATCACCCGCTCGAACTCGGCCCGCTTGCCGGGCGCCAGGCCCGCGACCTGCGCCGACCAGGCGGCGCGCACCGGCGCGCCCTTGGCGCCGATCGCCCGCCAGGCGGCGGCGATATCCTCGGGGATCTCGAAGGGCGGCCAGGGCCAGCCATAGATCTCGCGGACCGCCGCGATCTCCTCGGCCCCGAGCGGCGAGCCATGCGCCGCCTTGCTGTCCTGCTTGGTCGGTGCGCCGAAGCCGATATGGGTCTTGCAGGCGATGAAGCCGGGCAGGGGGCTCGCCTTCGCCTCGATCAGCGCCCGGTTGATGTCCTCCGGATCGTGCCCGTCGCAGGCATGGACCGACCAGCCCGCCGCGGCGAAGCGGCCCATCTGGTCGGTCACGTCCGCCAGGCTCACCTTGCCGTCGATCGAGATGCCATTGTCGTCCCACAGCACGATCAGCTTGCCGAGCCGCTGCTTGCCGGCCAGCGTGATCGCCTCCTGGCTGATCCCCTCCATCAGGCAGCCGTCGCCGGCGATCACATAGGTCCGGTGATCCACGATCTTCCCGAACCGCGCCCCGAGGCTCTGCTCGGCGATCGCCATCCCGACGGCGGTCGCGAGCCCCTGGCCGAGCGGCCCTGTCGTGGTCTCGATCCCCTCCGCATGGCCATATTCCGGATGGCCGGCGGTCCGGGCCCCGAGCTGGCGGAAATTCTCCAGCTCGCCGATCGTCATGTCGGCATAGCCGGTCAGATGCAGCAGCCCGTAGAGCAGCATCGAGCCATGCCCGGCCGACAGCACGAACCGGTCGCGGTCGGGCCAGCGCGGCGCGCTCGCATCGAACTTCAGATGCCGCTCATAGAGCACGGTCGCGACGTCGGCCATGCCCATCGGCATCCCCGGATGGCCGGAATTCGCCCTCTGGACCGCGTCGATCGCCAGCATTCGCAGCGCCGCCGCCTTCATCCAGTGATCGGGATAGCGCTGGCGGAGCTCTGCGATATTCACGGGGACAGGCCTTCTTCTCCGCGCCAGACAAGGCGGCGCTCGGGCTGAGCGCACTGATACCAGCCCTTTGTCGCCGGTCAAGGCAGATCAGGCCCGGCCCTGGCCAGTTTCTGCCCAGAATGCAGACGCGCGGACTTCAACCATAAAGCCGATTGATTGGGCTGATTGCATTGTCCGGTTGGGCTGCCTAAAACGATGCGGCCCTAGTTGAAAGCGCGAACCATGAGTCAGATCAAAGAGCTCGAACAGGCGGTCTCGACGGCGCTTGCCCGTCTGCGGTCCTCGCTCGATGCCCGCGAAGCCGCGCTCGCCGCCAGCGGCCAGCCCGACCTGCAGGCGCGCATCGCCGCGCTGGAGGCCGAGAATGCCGACCTGCAAGACGAGCTCGAACGGCTTCGCGAGAAGCGCGACAAGGACGTCGCCGCGCTCGACGAGCTGATCGCCCAGCTCAAGCCGCTGATCGAGGAGGTCTGACATGCCGGATCTGATGCTTGAAATCGGGGGCCGCGTCTTCGAAGTCGCCTGCGAGCCCGGCCAGGAGAATTCGCTGCACCGCGCCGCCCGGCTGCTCGATGTCGAGGCGACCCGCGTCAGCGAGGCGATCGGCCGCTCGACCGAGAAGCGCACGCTGCTGCTCGCCGGGCTCATGCTCGCCGACACGACCAGCGCGCTCGAGGACCGGCTGGCCCTCGCCGAGGAACGGCTCCGTCATGCCGAAGAGCGGGTGCGCATCGCCGAGGCCAAATCGGCGATGCTCGCGGCCAACGCGCTCAAGATGGAGACCGAGGCCAGCCACCGCCTCTCCGCCGCCGACGTCCAGGCCCTGCGCCACGAGCATGACGCCGCCCTCGCCCTGCTGGCGCGCGTCGTCACCGACGTCAACAACATCGCCGACGATATCCCGACATCCGCCTGACGCCTCGGGGGACCGCCAACACGGCGTCCGCCGGTCCCGGCGGGCGCCACGGAACTTCCAACCGGCCGCCTACTGGTTCGCCGCGCGGATCTTCTCCGCCGCATCCTTGTCGAAGACGATGCCTTCCCGGGCGAACAACTCGTCGAGCTCGCCCGACAGCGTCATCTCGGTCACGATGTCGCAGCCGCCGACGAACTCGCCCTTCACATAGAGCTGCGGGATGGTCGGCCATTCCGAGAAGCTCTTGATCCCGTCGCGGATCGCCGGATCGGCCAGGACATTCACGTCCTTGTAGACGACCCCGAGATAGTTCAGCACGCCCGCGACCCGGCTCGAAAAGCCGCATTGCGGCATCTGCGCCGTGCCCTTCATGAACAGCACGACATCGTTCGCCTCGACATCGGCGCGGATCGCGTCGTGGGCGGTGGTGGTGGTCATCAAATCCTACTCCGGTGCTTTGGTCGTCAGGGCGAGCGCATGCAGCTCGCCATTCGACCCATCCATCTTGCCCTTCAACGCGGCGTAGACCAACTGATGCTGCTTCACCCGGTTCAGCCCACGGAACTCCTCGGCCGTCACCGTCGCGGCATAATGATTGCCGTCGCCGGCGAGATCGGTGATCTCGATCTGCGCGGTCGGAAAGGCCGCCCGGATCAGATGTTCGATATCGGCGGCTTCCATCGCCATCGGGCGTCTCCCTCGCGTCCTGGTGCAAATCTAGGGCGCGGGGCGGGGGCCTGCAAGGTGCCCCCGCGCCGGCCGCGCCATCGCTCAGCGCAACCGCTGCAGCAGCCCGGCCGAAGCATAGCCGTCCGGCGTCAGCCCCTGCGCGGCCTGGAAGCTGCGGATCGCCTGCATCGTGTCGGGGCCGATCACCCCGTCGGTCGAGCCGGTATTGTAGCCGGCCGCGATCAGCCGCTCCTGCAGCTCGATCTTCTCCGAGCGCGACAGCTCGCGCTCGTCGCGCGGCCAGGGCGCACGGAAATCCGCGCCGCCGCCGATCTTGTCCGCCAGATGCCCGACGCCCATCGCATAGGAGGTCGCGTTGTTGTAGCGCTTGATCACATAGAAATTCTGGAACACCACGAAGGTGGGCCCGCGCGCGCCCGCCGGCGCGATCACCGCCGCCGGGCCGAAATCCGGCACCGGGCGCCCGTCCATCAGCCGCACGCCGAGCTTGTTCCAGGCCGCGACCGGCTTGCGGTTGCCCTGGTCGGCGGTCGAGAAGTCAAAGCCCGGCGGCATATGCACCTCGAGCCCCCAGGGCTGGCCCAGTACCCAGCCCGAATGTTTCAGATAGTTGGCCGCCGAGGCCAAGGCGTCGGTCGGGTCGTTCGACCAGACGTCGCGCCGCCCATCGCCGGTGAAATCGACGGCATAGGTGAGATAGCTCGACGGCATGAACTGGGTATGGCCCATGGCGCCGGCCCAGGACCCGACCATCCCTTGCGGCGCGACGTCGCCCGATTGCAGGATCTTCAGCGCGTCGATCAGCTGTTCCTCGGCAAAGCTCTGGCGCCGCCCGTCATAGGCGAGCGTCGCCAGGCTCTCGATGACCGGAATATCGCCGCGATTGGCGCCGAAATTGGTCTCCATCCCCCAGATCGCCAGCACCGCGTCGCTGTCGACGCCATAGCGCGCCTGGATCGCCTTGAGCTGCGGCGCCAGATCCTGGCTCTTCTGCCGTCCGGTCGCGACGCGCGTCGGCGAGGCGGCGCTGTCGAGATAGTCCCAGATCGGTTTGGTGAACTCGGCCTGGCGCCCGTCGAGCTCCACCACCTTGGCATTGACGCCCACGCCGGCGAAGGCCGCGTCGAAGGTCGCCGGGCTGATCCCCTGCGCCAATGCCCGCGTGCGGAAGCCCGCGCGCCAGGCGGCGAAGTCGGCGGGTTGGGGGCTCGGTTCGATGCGGCTCACCGGCGGGGCACTCGTCTGCACCGGTTGTTTGGCGCCCGCGCCGCATCCGGCGGTCCCGAGCGCAAGAATCAATGCGGCGGTCGATATCCGATACATAGCCTGCCTCTGGCTCGATGGTTGGTTTTTCCGCCGACCCTAGCTGCAAGCCCTCACGAAAAAAAGAGCCCCCTTGCGGCCTCCGCGATCCGTCCCTCGTCCGAAGAGCGGGCGCCGTCGACACGTTCAACCGGTCCCCGGCTCCACGCGGGTGGGGGGCCGGCGGCGGGGCGCGCGATCGTCCCGATCGGGATCAGTTCGTCTTCGGGAGCGCGGCGCGATAGTGGTAGATCCGCGTCCGATCGTCCTCCGGCGCGAACCAGCAATCGAGCGCATCGGAGCCGGCTTCGCAGAATTGCGGATTGTTGGTCATCACGAGATCCGGGCGGAGCCAGAGTTTCACCGGCACCTGATGGACCGGCGCGTTGCGGTCGAGATCGACGAGGTCGAGCCCGCCCACAGCCACCATGCCGGCCTGGTCCGGACCATATTTGTTGAGCCCCCCGCACAGCATGCGCGCCGGGCCGGCATAGTGGCAGTCCTGATAGTCGATATAGAAGCTCGGATTCATGACCGGACCGGCCGAGGTCGTGACCGGATTGCCGTCGGGTCCGAGATCCCACTGATAGAACCGTCGCGAGCCCCAGCTGACCGCATGCAGGCGATGGTTTTCGCGGTCGACGGTGAGACCGCCGAGATGGTCCGCGAAGCGGAAGATCTCGGTCGCCTTCATCGTGGCGGGGTCCACGCGATAGACGATCGAGGCGCTGTTGGGCCGGTATTCCGCGACCGGCACCCAGATCGACGTCCCGTCGAAATCGAGCCCGCCGGGATGGTAGATATCGCCCTCGCCGAGCGCGGTCGTGCCGAGCAGCTCGCCGGTGCCGGAAATCTTCAGCAGGAACCCGCTCCCCTTTCCCGGCGAGCGGTCATAGCCGTCCTGCGGCGCGGCATAGGGCGCCGGCCGCTCGGCGATACGGACGGTCGAGAGATAGAAATCGTCGCCGATCTTCACCATGCCTTGGGGGTGATGATCCTCGAACGGGACGGCCAGACCGTCGCCGATCTTCTGCCAGGCGGTCGAGCCGGTCAGGGTCTCGAAAGCGGCAGGCAGATCGGCGGCCTGGGCCGCCAGGGGCAGGACAAGCGCGGTCAGGAGCGCGAGACGGCTGGGCATGGCTTCCTCCGGGTCAACGGCCCGCCCTCGATATCAATCCAGTGTGACGCTCCCATGGTGCTGACATGACGGTGGTCGTCCGGGCCGGCTCCTGCGCCATGGCACCCCATGCCGTCCGCATCGCCGCGGCTTTTGGAGGGGCGGGGGGCGGGGGCGCCGGGGGCAGGGCCGTCACGCCGCATCCGTGCGAGAGGGATGAAGATCAGGTTAATGCCGATAAAATAATCTATTCATATCAATAAGTTGATCGGAGTCGCACGCGTGCGACTCCGATCCGTCGCACGGGTCTATCGCCCTCGCTTCGGGGCGGCCGAGCGCCGGATCCGGGATTTGACCAGCTTTCGCCGGGGCGTCCCCGGCCCCGACGAGCGCCCGCCCGAGGGCAGGCTGCGGCCATCGAGCGCCAGGACCTCGAAGAGCAGGCCGCCGGTCACCGGCACCGCCTCGGCCAGCCGCACCGTCACCCGCGCCCCGAGCCCGATCACCCGGCGCGACTTCTCGCCGGTCAGGGTCTGCCGGTCGGCATCGTAGAGGAAATATTCCCGCCCCAGCGCCGAGATCGGCACCAGCCCGTCCGCCCCGGTCTCGTCGAGCTTCACGAACAGCCCGAAGCGCGCGATCCCCGAGACCCGCCCCTCGAACTCGCTCCCCACCCGCTCGGACAGATAGGCGGCGAGATAGCGGTCGGTCGTGTCGCGCTCGGCCATCATCGAGCGCCGCTCGGTCATCGAGATATGCTCGCCCGTCTCCGGCAGCGCGATCTCCTCCTCGTGGGTCAGCCCATCGGGTCCCCATCCATGGGCCCGGATCAGCGCCCGATGCACCACAAGGTCGGCATAGCGCCGGATCGGCGAGGTGAAATGCCCGTAGCGCGGCAGGTTGAGCCCGAAATGCCCGAAATTCTCCGGCGCGTAATAGGCCTGGGTCATCGAGCGCAGGACCGAGATATTGATCATCTCCGCGTGCTCGGTCCCCGCCACCCCGTCGAGCAGCCGGTTGAGATGCGCCGTCTTCAGCACCTGCCCTTTGGCCAGCACCTGCCCGACGCTCGCCGCCGTCTCGCGCAGCGCGTCGAGCTTCTCCGGGTTCGGCTCCTCATGCACCCGGTAGAGCAGCCGCATCCGCTTGGCCTCCAGCGTCTCGGCGGCGGCGACATTGGCGAGGATCATGAAATCCTCGATCACCCGATGCGCGTCGAGCCGCTCGCGAAAGGCGACGGACAGGACCTTGCCCTCCGGGCTCAGCACGATGCGCCGCTCCGGCAGGTCGAGATTGAGCGGCTGGCGTCGCTCCCGCGCCGCCGCCGCCGCGCGCCAGGCCGCCCAGAGCGGCGCGATCGCCGTCTCGGCCAGCGGCGCGGTCGCCGCGTCCGGCCTCCCGTCCGCCGCCGCCTGCGCCTGGGCATAGGTCAGCGAGGCGGGCGAGCGCATCAACCCCCGCGCGAAACGATGCGCGATCTTGTGGCCCTCGGCATCGAGCGTCAGCCGCACCGCGATGCAGGGCCGATCCTCGCCCGCCACCAGCGAGCAGAGATCGCCCGACAGCGCCTCGGGCAGCATCGGCACCACCCGGTCGGGAAAGTAGCTTGAATTCCCCCGCCGCCGCGCCTCGCGGTCGAGCGCGCTGCCGGGCCGCACATACTGCGCGACATCGGCGATCGCGATCCAGACGACATGCCCGCCCGGATTGGCCGGATCCTCGTCCGGAGCCGCCGCGACCGCGTCGTCATGGTCGCGCGCATCCTCGGGGTCGATCGTGACGAGCGGCAGGTCCCGCAGATCCTCGCGCGCCCCCAGCGCGACCGGCCGCGCCGCCGCCGCCTCGGCCAGCGCGGCGTCCGGGAAATCGTCCGGGATGCCATGCTCGTGGATCGCGATCAGCGAGACCGAGCGCGGCGCCGAAGGATCGCCGAGCCGGGCCACGATCTTCGCGCGCGGCAGACCATAGCCGCGCGGGCTGCCGATCTGCTCGGCCTCGACCAACTCGCCCTCGCGCGCCCCGGCCCGGTCGCCGGGCTCGACCCGCCAGTCCCGGTCCACCTTCTTGTCGATCGCCGCGATCCGGCCGCCCGACTCGCTCTCGTGATAGATGCCGATCACCCGGGCCGGCCCCATGCCGATCCGCCGGATCACCCGGACCGCCGGCACCGCCTCCGGTCCCTCGACGGCCAGCCGACGGCCGAGCAGCCGGTCGCCCTGACCCAGGCCGGGATCGTCGCGCCGCGTGAGCACCTGGAACCTTGGCGTGGGCTCCTCGCTCTCCCATTCGACCGGCTCGGCCCAGACCAGCCCCTCGGTATCGATGCCCGTCACCCGCAGCACCAGCACCGGCGCCAGGTCGCCCGCCGGCCGCGATCGCTTGCCCTCGCGGTCGAGGCGGCCCTCGCGCTTCATCTCGGCCAGCAATTGCTTCAGCCCGACCTTGGCGGCGCCCTTGATCCCGAAGGCCCGGGCAATGTCGCGCTTGGTGGTCTGACCCGGATTGTCGCGCAGCCAGGCGAGGATCTGGTCGGTTGTGGGAAGCTGGTTCATTCGGTCCCGTTAGCACGGCGGTTCGGCCTCGGCACCGGTGAATCGGCGACCCTGGTCAGGCAGTCGCGTACCAGTCGTGCAGCACCACCTTGGTCGGCGTGCCCGAGGCCGCGAGCAGCCGGGCAAACTCGGCCGGGTCGCTGCCCCGATAGTGATACGGATAGACCACGCCCGGCGCGAAGGCCGCCACACCAGCGGCCGCCTGCGCCACATCCATCGTGTAGGGCAGGTTCATCGGCACGAAGGCGATGTCGATGCCGGAAAGCGCGCGCATCTCCGGCGTGTCCTCGGTATCGCCGGCGACATAGACCCGGCTCCCGCCGATCGTCAGCACATAGCCGTTGTCGCCGCGCGCCCTGGGGTGGAACTGCAGCCGGTCGGGGCTCAGATTGTAGGCCGGGATCGCCTCGATCCCGATCGCGCCCACCGTCGCCCTCTCCCCGACCCCGATCGCCGTCGCCTGGGCCTTGAGCGGATCGGGCAGCTTGCCATGCACCGACGCATTGGTCAGCAGCGACACGCCCCCCGCCGCCAGCGCCTGCAGCGTCGGCAGGTCGAAATGGTCCGGATGCTCGTGGGTGATCAGGATCAGGTCCGGCCGCGGCAACCCGTCATAGAGCGCCGCGCCGCCGACCGGATCGTTGTAGATGACGGTCCCGGGCGTCGTCATCACGAAGGATGCGTGCTGCACGGGATGGACGATGATCTGGCCGCCTTGCACTGGATAGGCCTCCCCGCTCACGGCCTCGGCCAGGGCCGCCCGGCCAAGGGCCAGCGCGACGCCGCCCGCCGCCAGACCGAGATTGATCGTCCTGCGCCGCGAATAGAGCATGCCCGGACCTCCCCTCCACCAACCTGAAATCAGGTAGGGCCGAGACCGTCGATGCCACGCGCGATCACGCGCTCGTGACGGTCGCGGTCACCCGGCGGCGGATTTCGGCGCCTTCTTCGGAGCCGTCTTCTTGGTCGCCGCGGTCTTGGCCTTGGCAGGCGCCTTCTTGGCCGCCGGCTTCTTCGCGGCCTTCTTGGCCGGGGCCTTCGCCGCGATCAGCTCCAGCGCCTGGTCGAGCGTCACCGCGTCGGGGGCCTGATCCTTGGGCAGGGTCGCATTGACCTTCTCCCATTTCACGTAAGGTCCGTAGCGCCCCTCATAAAGCCCGACCTCGCCCCCGTCGGGATGCTCGCCCACGATGCGCAGCGGCTTGGCCGCGGCGCCGCGGGCCGATCCCCGCGCGGCCTTCTGCGCCAGCACCTCCACGGCGCGGTTCATGCCGATCGTCAGGACCTCCTCGGGATCCTTGAGGTTCGCATAGGTCTTGCCATGTTTCACATAGGGCCCAAACCGCCCGATCGAGGCCTCGATCGGCGCGCCGTCGTCGGGATGCATGCCGATGAGCCGCGGCAGCGCCAACATCTCGAGCGCCCGCGCCAAGTCGATCGTCGAGGCATCCATGCCCTTCGGAATCGAGGCGCGCTTGGGCTTGGGGGTCTCCTCGGTCACCTCGCCAAGCTGGACATAGAGCCCATACGGCCCGACCCGCAGCGTCACCGGCAGTCCGGCCTCGTCACGGCCTAGCAGCTTGCCGTCCGGCCCCGCCGCATCGCCGCCCTCGACCTCGCCGGCCAGCGGGCGCGTATAGCGGCATTCGGGATAGTTCGAGCAACCGATGAAGGCGCCGCCCGAGCGCGCGGTCCGCAGGCTGAGCCGCCCCGTGCCGCAGGCCTTGCAGCGCCTGGGCTCCGGATCCTCGGGCGTCGCCGGGAAGAGATGCGGCTCCAGCACCTCGTTGATCTTCTCCAGGACGTCGGTGATGCGCAGCTCCGCCGTCTCGCCGAGCGCCGCCGAGAAGTCGGTCCAGAACCGCGCGAGCAGCGCCTTCCAGTCCTCGTCCCCCGTCGTCACCCGGTCGAGATCGGTCTCGAGATCCGCCGTGAAGTCGTAATCGACATAGCGCCCGAAATAGTTGGCCAGGAACGCGATCACCAGCCGCCCCTTGTCCTGCGGGTGCAGGCGGTTCTTTTCCTTGCGCACATAGTCGCGCTCCTGGATCGTCGAAACGATCGAGGCATAGGTCGAGGGGCGCCCGATCCCGAGCTCCTCCATCCGCTTGACGAGCGTCGCCTCGGTATAGCGCGGCGGCGGCTGGGTGAAATGCTGCTCGGGCGTCACGCTGCGCTTCTCGGCCGGCTCGCCCGCGACGATCACCGGCAGGCGCCCGCCATCCTCCTCGTCGACGAGCTCGAATTCCTCGTCGTCGCGGCCCTCCAGATAGACCTTGAGGAAGCCGTCGAAGGTCACGACCTGCCCGGTCGCGCGCAGGCCCACCGCCTCGTCGGCGCTCGCCACATCGACCGTGGTGCGCTCGAAGCGCGCCGCTTCCATCTGGCTCGCCAGCGCCCGCTTCCAGATCAGATCATAGAGCCGCGCCTGGTCGGGCTCGAGCCGAACCTTGTCCGGGCTCTGGCCCATGTCGGTCGGCCGGATGCATTCATGCGCCTCCTGCGCATTCTTGGCCTTGTTCTTGTACATGCGCGGGCTCTTCGGCAGGTAATCCTCGCCATAGCGCGCGCGGATCGCATCGCGCGTGGCCATCACCGCCTCGGGCGCCATGTCGATCCCGTCGGTCCGCATATAGGTGATGTAGCCCGCCTCGTAGAGCCGCTGCGCCGCGTTCATCGTCTGCCGCGCGCCGAAGCCGAACTTGCGGCTCGCCTCCTGCTGCAGGGTCGAGGTCATGAAGGGAGGCGCCGGGTTGCGCGTCGCGGGTTTCGATTCGACCGCGGTGACGGCGAGCGCGCGCGCCAGGATCGCCGCGACCGCGGCCTGCGCATCGGCCTCGGTCCCGAGATCGAACTTGTCGAGCTTCTTCCCGTCCAGGCTGAAGAGACGCGCCTCGTAGGTCGCGCCCCGCGGCGTCACGAGCAGCGCCTTTACCGTCCAGTATTCGCGGCTCTTGAAGGCCTCGATCTCCATCTCGCGCTCGACGATCAACCGGAGCGCCACCGACTGGACCCGCCCCGCCGACTTCGCGCCTGGCAGCTTGCGCCAGAGCACCGGCGACAGCTTGAAGCCGACGAGATAGTCGAGCGCGCGCCGCGCCAGATAGGCGTCGACCAGTTCCATGTCGATCTGCCGCGGCTTCTCCATCGCGCCGGTGACCGCGGCCTTGGTGATCGCGTTGAACACCACGCGCTCGACCTCGGTTTCCTTCTTCACCGCCTTGCGCTTGGTCAGCGCCTCCAGGAGGTGCCACGAGATCGCCTCGCCCTCGCGATCGGGGTCGGTCGCGAGAATGAGCTTGTCGTCATCCTTCAGCGCCTCGGCGATGGCGCGCACATGCTTCTGGCTCTCGGGCGCGACCTCCCAGAGCATCGCGAAATCATGCTCGGGATCGACCGACCCGTCCTTGGCTGGCAGGTCGCGGACATGGCCATAGGAGGCGAGGACCGTATATCCGGGCCCGAGATACTTGTTGATGGTTTTCGCCTTCGCCGGCGATTCGACAACGACAACAGCCATGACCAGTCAACCTCCTGCGGGGCCGGGGAGGGCCCGCGCCGGCGGCTTAGATGTGGCCAAGCCGAAATCTTGTCAACCGCGCCTCCGGCTCCCCGCCCGCCCGAGCCTCGCGGTCACTTGATCGGAACGAGCGAGAAGGCCGTCGAGATCAGGAGGCTGATCACCGATTGGCGAAAGCGCTCGATGCGCTGCCGGGTGATGCCCGCGGCCTTGAGCGCGTGCATCCGCGCGAGGTCGGCCTGCATCCCGAGCAGGAACTCGAACTCCTCCCGGGTGATCTGCTTCTGTGCCAGCAGGTCGAGCCAGCGCTCAAGCTTGGCTCGCGAATCCGCGACCAGCGACTCGCCGTCGCTCTCCGCAGCGGCCACCGTGTCGCTGAACAGCGTCTGGGCCAGCCCGGCCAGTCCAGGCCGCAACTGGGCGACGAAATCGTCGATCAGGCTCATCGGGCTCCCCCTGCGCGCTCAGCAGGCATTGGCCGCGCGCTTGTTGATCTCCAGGCAGATGATGGTGTCGAAGGCCCCGCCGATCTCGCCGCGAGCCTCATTCACGAAGCTTGCGCCAAGGCCCGCCGGATGCGCCTCCCAATGCCGCAGCAGGCCGAAGAGCAGCTTGCCGTTCGGATCGCGCATCAGCGCCCATTGCTGGCTGACGATCTCGTTGTTCGGCAGGCCGTGCGCGAATTCGTAGGCGCTGTCGACATCAAGGCGTAGGCTGTCGATTCGCGCCTGCTCGGGCCCGATCGGCCCTGTAGCCTCGGCGATGAGGGCGAGCGACTCAGCCTTGAGACGCGTCGCCTGGCCATAGGCTTCGATGCTGTATTCCGGCGCCAGCGGCGTGCAGGCAGCAAGCAAGACCCAACACGCAGCCGCGACCGCGTTGACAATCGCCTTCATGACTAGATCGCTTCTTGAAAAAAGGTTGGTCAATACTCGCAATCGTACCACGATCCAGCCGAGTCGGAAATAAAGCTTCGGCGTGCGTCAGGCCGGTATCAGGCTGACGCCGCCGCCCGGATGGCGCAGCACGCGGCCTGCGAGCTCCAGATCGAGCAGCAACGTAGCGACGCTGGCCGCCGAGGCGCCGAGCTCGCGGATCAGCAGATCCTCCGCCACCGCCGACGGGCCGAGCAGCGAGAGCAGCCGGCCCTCGAGGCCCGGGCCCGTCACCGGCTCCGGCTCCGGCATGCGGCACTGGGGCGCCGGGTCGCGGACCACGGCCTCCCCGAGGCTTTCGGACAGCGCCTCCAGGATGTCGTCGGCATGGCGCACCAGCGTCGCGCCCTCGCGGATCAGCTGGTTGCAGCCGCCGGCGCGGGCATCCATCGGGCTGCCCGGCACCGCCATGATCTCGCGCCCCTGGTCGAGCGCGGCGCGCGCTGTGATCAGGCTGCCCGAGCGCGTCGCCCCCTCGATCACCACAAGCCCGAGCGCGAGGCCCGAAATGATCCGGTTGCGCCGCGGAAAATCCTGCGCCTTGGGCTCGTGGCCCATCGGCATTTCCGACAGACGCAGCCCGCGGGCGGCGATATCCGCGGCGAGCGCCGCATTCTCCGGCGGATAGACGATGTCGACCCCACCGGCCTGCACCGCGATTGTCCCGGTATCGAGCGCCCCCCGATGCGCCGCCGCGTCGATGCCGCGCGCCAGACCAGAGGTGACGGTGAAGCCCGCTTCGCCAAGCTCGCGCGCCAGCCGCGATGCCATGCGGCAGCCGAGCGCCGAGGCATTGCGCGCGCCCACGAGCGCGACGCCTCGGCGTGCGCCCCAGCCCGGATCGCCGAGCGCCCACAGAAACGCCGGCGCGTCCGCGGTCGTCGCGAGCAGCGGCGGATAATCCGGCGCGCCCAGCAACAAGGGCCGCGCACCGACGGCCGCAGCGGCCCGCCATTCGGCCTCGATCGCCGCGCGTGGAGCCGCGGCATAGTCGCGCACTCCCGCCTCGGCGGCGAGCCCGGGCAGCGCCTCGAGAGCCGCCCCCGCCGAGCCATGCTCGCGGATCAGCCGGATGAAGGTTGCGGGCCCAACCCGTCGCGAGCGCGTCAGCTGCAGCCAGTCGAGCCGCCCGGGCTCGGACCGGGGCAGGGCGCCGGGCGGAATCTTGGTCGAAGGCGACACATCCATGCGGCGAGCGATGCGCCCGCTCGCCTTAACGGGGCGTTAACGCCACCGCGGTTGACCCGGCCGCGCCGGAATGCCCTAAACACGCATCGCGATCAAGCGGAGGCGACCCTCATGGCTCAGGCCTGGACGCGGCGCGGGGCGCTCGGGGCCGGGCTCGGCCTGCTGGCGGCGATGCGGGCCGAGGCCGGTTCGGCGCTGCGGCTCGCCGGGCCGCTTCTCCTGCGGGGCGGCGAGCCGGCGCGGCTGCGCGGCGTTGCGATGGGCGACGCGCTGCTCGCCCGGGCCGGCCGGGGGGCGGAGGATTATGCGGTGCTCGCGGGCGGCTGGCGCGCCGGTCTGGTGCGGCTGTCGGTCCATCCCTTTCTCTGGCGCGAGCGCCGGGCCGAGGCCGCGCGGGCGCTGGCGTCCGAGGTTGCGGCGGCGCGCGCGCAGGGGCTCGCGGTGATTGTCGAATGGCATGCGATCGGCTGGCCCGGAGGAGCTTTCGAGACGCCGCATGACGACCGCCAGCTGCCGGTCAACGCCTATGACACCGATCTCGACCTCGCGCGGGATTTCTGGGCCGACACGGCCGGGCGGTTCGG